>NZ_CP117877.1:2404574-3606861 GCF_028736115.1 Mucilaginibacter sp. KACC 22063
TGGCGTACCTACAGGTGTAGAAGTTTGTGCAGCTATGCAACATGGCGGCCCATTCCCTGCTACCAGTGATAGCAGGTATACTTCTGTTGGCACATCTGCTATTTACCGTTTTGCACGCCCGGTGGCATGGCAAGATTGGGAAGACAGCCTTTTGCCTAAAGAATTGCAAGACGCAAATCCACTTAACATTTGGAGATTAGTGAACAATCAGTGGACAAAGTAAACAATGAATAACAAAACTTTTTTATGTATAGATGCTCATACCTGCGGTAATCCGGTAAGGCTTGTTGCTGGTGGTGGCCCCAATTTGCAGGGCGACAATATGAGCGAAAAGCGCCAGCACTTCTTGAAAGAATATGATTGGATCAGAACCGGTTTAATGTTTGAACCGCGTGGCCACGATATGATGTCTGGAAGTATTTTATACCCGCCTCATAATCCTGATAACGATGTAGCAGTGTTATTTATAGAAACCAGCGGCTGCCTGCCCATGTGTGGGCATGGCACTATTGGTACTATAACCATTGCTATAGAAGAGGGGTTAATTAAACCAAAAACGCCTGGTATTGTCCGAATGGAAGCACCTGCCGGGCTGGTACTGATAGAGTATAAACAGGAAGGTGCTAAAGTAAAATCGGTTAAGCTGACCAACGTACCTGCTTATCTTGCAGCAGAAAACTTACAGGTTGAGTGCCCTGATCTGGGTATGCTTACTATTGATGTAGCTTATGGCGGCAACTATTACGCAATAGTTGACCCTCAGCCTAATTTTTCCGGGTTAGAAAATTACAGTGCAGGACAGTTAATTGCATGGAGTAGGGTATTGCGCCAGCGTATTAATGAGCTGTATACGTTTGTACATCCTCAAAACCCGACCATTAATACCTGTACGCACATTCTATGGGCTGGCAAAACTCTTTCTGAAGATGCTACTGCACGTAATGCGGTGTTTTATGGTGATAAAGCCATTGACCGTTCTCCTTGTGGTACCGGAACCTCTGCTCGTATGGCGCAGTGGTATGCCAAAGGTAAACTGAAAAAAGGCGATATTTTTATTCATGAAAGTATTATCGGAAGCAAGTTTACAGGTAGGGTGGAAGATACCGTTCAGCTAAACGAATTCGATGCCATTATACCAAGTATTGAGGGCTGGGCAAAAGTTTATGGTTACAACACCATTAAAATTGACGACGAAGACCCTTACGCACACGGATTCCAGGTGCTTTAAAAGAAACTGAAATGTCTAAAGTAATTATAATCGGCGGAGGCATTATCGGCCTTAGCTCTGCATATTATCTTCATAAAGCCGGACACCAGGTAACCATACTGGATAAAGGAAAGCTAAATGAAAACTGTTCTCTGGGAAATGCCGGTATGATTGTACCGAGCCATTTTGTACCGCTTGCTGCACCCGGAATGATTAAACAGGGCATACGCTGGATGTTCGACAGTAAAAGCCCGTTTTATGTAAGGCCATCGCTTAGTCCCGAACTGTTTTCATGGGGTATAAAGTTTATTAAAAAGGCCAATGCCAGGCATGTTAATGAGGCTGCTGTTCCGCTGCGCGATATTTCTTTATTAAGTAAAAAGCTTTACAGTGAAATTGCTGATGAAACAGGCATCAACTTTGGTTTAACAGGTAACGGCATTCTTGCTTTTTATAAAACGGAACAAGCTGCAGAAGAGGAAGCCCACCTTGCCGAAAAAGGAAGAGAGCTTGGGCTTGATATGGCTGTGCTTAATGCTGACGAATGCAAAGCCTTGCAGCCACACCTCAACCTGGATGTTTTAGGAGCAGTACATTATAGATGTGACTCGCATATATTCCCGGATGCACTGATCAGCGGGCTTAATAAATATCTGAAAGCTAACGGTGTTGAAATTTTCCAGGATCATGAAGTTACACGGATTGATCGTTCGGGGCATAAAGTGGTTAAAGTTTTTACAGGTAAACAGGAGTGGACTGCCGACCAATTTGTAATAGCAGGTGGATCATGGTCGCCAGCGGTAGCAAAAATGACCGGCATCAACATTTCGCTGATACCCGGTAAGGGTTACTCGTTTATGGTTTCAGAACCTGAAAACCGCATGACTATTCCTGCTTTGTTAACCGAAGCAAGAGTAGCCATTACACCCATGAATGGCCAGATACGTTACGGCGGAACTATGGAAATAGGCAAAACCAACAATAAGATCAACATGAACCGTGTTAAAGGTATTGTTGAATCTGTTCCAAAATATTTCCCCGATCTCCACCCATCAGTTCCTGTCGAAAAAGATATTTGGTTTGGTTTCCGTCCGGCTTCGCCTGATGGCTTACCTTATATTGGTCGTACAGGTAAATATGATAATCTGATTATTGCTACAGGGCACGGCATGATGGGCTTAAGTCTGGGGCCTGCAACCGGCCGCCTTGTAAGTGAAATCGTATCAGAAAAATCTACTGCTATTTCAACTTCAGCTTTTTCACCTGACAGGTTTTAATACGATGCATATTGCTTATAGCAGAATATTGATCTCATTGCTAACAACAATCGCCAGATATAATAAGAAATTACCCAGTATTTCTTAAATTTTAACCCATAGAAGATATTTTTTGCTTTTATGGGTTAAAATCTGTAAGTTCATATAGATTAACTCTTAATGCTGTATGAAAGTTTTGCAGTTTACAATCCCGGTAGCTTATGACAAAAGCGTTATTTTTGAGCAAATTCATTTGCCACATTTTTATCCCTATTTGCACCGGCACGAAGAGAACCAGGTAACCTGGATACAGCAGGGAGAAGGCACGCTGGTTATCGGCAACAATATGCACGATTTTGCACCCGGCGATGTGTTTTTCCTGGGACCCAACCTTCCGCATCTGTTCAAAAGCAACCCCGAGTATTTTGATGCCGACAGCAGTAAAAGGGTAAAAGCGATTACTGTATTTTTTAATCTCAACGGACCGCTGAACGCCTTGCTTGAAATCCCGGAGATGAAGCAAATCAAAGGTTTTTTTCAGCAGCAACAACAAGGTTTCAAACTTCCGGATGTGGCATTTAATGAAATATCACGCATTATGCTTTCATTTCGTGATTCTTCAGGGCCAGACCAGCTTATCCAGTTTTTTCAGTTGGTAAAAACGCTGTACAGTCATGGCTCAAAGGCCGAGCCGCTATCGTCATTTGGTACGTCGCAACGTATCTCAGAAAATGAGGGAATTCGTATCAGTAATATTTATAATTACATCATGCAGTACTACCACGAATCAATTACACTTGAAGATGTGGCCAACGCTGCACACATGACCCCACATGCCTTTTGCCGCTACTTTAAAAAACATACAGGTCATACTTTTATTTCTTTTCTCAACGAGGTGCGTATCAATGAGGCATGCAAAAAGCTTACAGATTATTCCTTTGAGAGTATCTCGTCTGTAGCTTACAATTGTGGTTTCAATAGCATCACCAATTTTAACCGGGTATTCCGTATTGTAATTGGTTCTTCACCCCGCGCTTATATCGATAATTATAGCAAAAATTTCAATAACCCTATTAAAGTTGCCGGATGAAGCAGGCGTTATGAACCAGGTAAATCAAACATTTATAGCAAGGTGTTAAAAAATTATTAATACAGGGTAAAATCCAATAAATAGCGGTACAACACTACCGCTATTTTTATGAAATACACATAGACAATAGCTGTCCCTTTTTTCCCTGATTAACTATTTGATGATACCTATGCAATATTTCCGATTTTTAAGAGCATTGCTCTGTTTGATGATTGTTTTGTTACTGCTAACCGGGCAAAACTCTAACGCGCAGACCAATGACAAGGCAATTTATGAACAAGCCAGCGAAGTTTCGGGTCTTGTTATACAACATCAGCAGGATATTGATGCCATTAAAGATTTTTATACCCCGTATAAGCTGAATAAAAATGGTGAAGAACAATGGAAAGCCCCTGTACTTAATTCGCCCGAGGAAAGGAATCGTTTAATTGAAATTGAAAATGATTATCTGGAAAAATTAAAGAAAACAGATTTTAACAGCATGAGCATTTATGGTAAGGTAGATTATATCTTGCTTAAAAAAGAGATCAATTTCAATATAGGAGCGTTAAATAAGGAAGAAGAGACCTACCAAAAGACCACGAAGTATATCCCTTTTGCAGAAACAATTTATCAACTTGAGGCAAAACGCAGACGCGGGGGGTATTTGGATGGCCAGGAAGTCGCAGGTCAACTGAATGCGATTACCAAAGAAGTAAAAAAATCTGCAGATGCCATTAAAAAGGTTGAATATGTAGAACAGCCGTTAGCAAATATGAGCGAAGCAGCTGTGACGGGCTTAAAGTCGAGGCTTAAAAATGTATTTGATTTTTATGACGGGTATGATCCGATGTTTACCTGGTGGGTACCTAAGCCATACCAACAACTGGATACTACACTAACGGTGTATGCCGCAGCTATTAAAAGCAAAAGCAAAGTAATTACCACTCAAAAACCTGACAGCAGCGGCATTAAAGGTGTACCTATAGGCCGTGATGAACTCATCAGGCAGTTACAGGCCGAGATGATCCCTTACACGCCGGAAGAACTGATTGCTTTAGCCAACAAGGAGTTTGCCTGGTGCGATAAGGAAATGCTGAAAGCTTCGGCAGAAATGGGCTATGGTACTAACTGGAAAGCGGCACTTGAAAAGGTTAAAAACAGTTACGTTCCGGCCGGGCACCAGCCAGAGCTTATTTTAAAACTATATAATGATGCCATCAGCTTTATTAAAGCTAATGACATGATCACCGTGCCGCCGCTGGCCGAAGAAACCTGGGGAATGATCATGATGACCCCGCAAAGACAGTTGGTTAATCCCTTCTTTACAGGTGGCAGGGAAATCAGTATATCGTATCCCACCAATACCATGAGCGAGCAGGACAGGTTGATGAGCATGCGCGGTAACAACCCGTACTTTTCGCGAGGCACTGTTCCGCACGAGTTGATACCGGGCCATAACCTGCAGTACTTTATGAATAGCCGTTATAAACCCTATCGCGGTAGTTTTGAAACACCTTTTGCTATTGAGGGCTGGGCATTGTATTGGGAACTGCTACTATATGATAAAGGCTATGCCAAAACACCGGAAGAACGTATTGGTATGCTTTTCTGGCGGATGCACCGTTGCGCACGTATTATATTCTCTCTCAATTATCATTTAGGCAACTGGACACCACAGCAATGTATTGATTTCCTGGTTGACCGTGTAGGGCACGAAAAAGCAAATGCTGAAGGAGAGGTGAGGCGGTCATTTGCAGGTGGGTACAGTCCGCTTTACCAGGTAGCCTACTTAACAGGCGGGCTGCAGTTATGGGGCCTGAAAAAAGAGCTGGTAGATAGTGGAAAGATGACATTGAAGGAATACAACGACGCAGTAATAAAAGAAAACTTGATCCCGATTGAAATGGTAAGGGCTACATTAACCAATCAAAACCTTAGCCCTGATTTTACGACCAGCTGGCGATTTTATGATTTCGGCAGTAAAAATTCCAAAAACAAATAAAATCCGCTCAATAAACAAAAATGGCTAATAAAGACTCATTCGTACCCTCGTTAAAACTCATTGATGCAACCATGCTGGTAGCGGGCAGCATGATCGGGTCGGGAATATTTATTGTAAGCGCAGATATAACGCGCAATACCGGCAGTGCGGGATGGTTGATTTTTGTATGGCTGATCACCGGTTTTATGACCCTTACCGCAGCCTTAAGTTACGGAGAGTTAAGCGCCATGTTTCCGAAGGCAGGCGGACAGTATGTATATCTTAAACAAGCCTATAATCCGTTAGTCGGTTTTCTGTACGGCTGGAGTTTTTTTACAGTAATACAAACGGCTACTATAGCAGCGGTGGGAGTGGCATTTGCAAAATTTACAGCCTACATCATTCCGCAATTTAGCGAAGATGCTATAGCCATCAATCTAAAGTTTTTTACCATATCACCGGCACAATTACTGGCAATTTGCATTATTATACTGCTTACGTTTATCAATAGTTTAGGTGTAAACAGCGGCAAAATAGTCCAGACTATTTTTACCTCTGCCAAGTTATTAAGCCTTACCGGGCTTATCATTTTTGGTTTTATTGCATTTAAGCCTGAGATCTGGCATGCGAACTGGACAGATGGCTGGAACCTGCATAAGCTTAACAAGGATGGCAGTATCGCATCATACACAACTATTGCTGCGCTTGGTGCCATAGCTTCGGCTATGGTGGGATCCATTTTCAGCAGCGACTCGTGGAATAATGTTACTTTTATTGCAGGCGAGATTAAAAATCCTAAAAAGAATATCGGTTTGAGCCTGGCGCTGGGTACGCTGATTGTAACAGTTATTTACATTGTTACCAATATGATGTACTTATCCGTGCTTTCGCTGCATGATATTGCCGCTTCAGAAAAAGACCGGGTAGGTGTAACTGCTTCACAGCATATTTTCGGCGGTTCTGGCACATTAATTATAGCATTGCTGATTATGGTGTCCACCTTTGGTTGTAACAATGGCCTTATTATGGCTGGCGCAAGGGTTTATTATTCAATGGCCAAAGACAATCTATTTTTTAAGAAGGCTGGTGATCTTAATAAAAAAGCAGTGCCTGGTTACGGTTTATGGATACAATGCCTATTGGCTTCTTTATGGTGCTTAAGCGGTAAATACGGCGACCTGCTGGATATGATCTCCTTTGTGGTGGTTGTATTTTACATGCTTACAATTGCAGGTATATTTATACTGAGAAAGAAAATGCCAGAAGCAGAACGACCATATAAAGCATTCGGATATCCAGTTTTGCCAATAGTTTACATTGTAATGGGGCTGTCTTTTTGTCTTTTGCTGATCGTTTACAAGCCAACTTATACCTGGCCGGGTCTGCTGATCACGCTTTTGGGTATACCGGTATATTACCTGATACTAAGAAGCAAACACACAACTGACGCCGCTTCATAGTATCAGGCTTTTAACAGGATTAGATGATAGGCTTGGCTTTTTCTTTAAGCCAGGCGCTTTCTTCTGCTGTAAGGTGCGGGGTAAGTTTTTCTACCACTTGCTGATGATAGTTGTTTAACCAGGCAATGTGGCGGCTTTCCAACAGCTCCTTTTTGATTAATGTAGTATCTATTAAAGCTAAGGTCAAAGTTTCAAAGGCATAGAATTCACCGAATTCGTTTTCGGTTTGTGCGATAGTTAGCACCAGGTTTTCTATACGTACACCATGCTTGCCGGGGCGGTAAATACCCGGTTCAATAGAGGTGATCATACCTGTTTCAAGCGAAATTTCTACACTTGTTGGGTTAAGCACCTGCGGACCTTCGTGTACGTTAAGGTAAAATCCAATGCCGTGGCCGGTACCATGCCCGTAATTAATGGCATAATCCCACAATGGTTTGCGGCATATGGCATCAATCTGGTAACCTCTTGTGCCTTTTGGATAAATCGTGGCACTGCCTTCAATCATCGCTTTTAAAACCAGGGTATAATCCTGTTTGTGCTCTTCGGTATTGTTACCAAGCGGCACCATCCTGGTTATGTCTGTAGTGCCATAATGATATTGGCCGCCAGAATCTACCAAGAACAAGCCATCTGCTACAATTTCGCTATCAGACTCAGTCGTAGCTGCATAGTGAGGCAAAGCACCATGAGCATTGTAGCCGCCTATGGTGTTAAAACTTACGCCTGCAAAGCCATCCTGTTCAGCCCTAAAATCAGCCAGTTGCTTTGAAGCTGAAAGCTCGGTAATATGTGTTTTGCCTAAGTTTTCCTCAATCCATTTCATAAAACGTGTCATGGCAACGCCGTCTTTCACCATGGCTGTACGCATGTGCTCAACTTCTGTTGCGTTTTTTACCGCTTTAAAATGTGTAGTAGGATTGATGTTTTTTACAATGCTGGTAGTCTTCAGCAATTTGTACAAAGCGTAGCAATTACGTTTAGGATCTATAAATACAGTATGTTCAGCCGGTATTTCACTAATTGCATTTTCAATCTCATTGTATGCAAAAACCTGTACGCTTTCATTGGCAAGCTTACTCAAATCTGTATCATTCAACTTGCCGTTTTCAATGAATAACGATGCCTTTTCGTGATCAACAATTACAAAGCTAAGCACTACAGGGTTGTAGCTTACATCGCCTCCACGAATGTTCAGCAGCCATGCGATATCATCTAAAGACGAGATCAGAGTGCTATCTGCTTTGTAAGATTTTAAAGCTTCTCGTAATCTTGCTAATTTGCTGCTTACAGTTTCGCCGGTAAATTGGGCATCAATCAAAAATGCAGGATTTTCAGGTAGTGCTGGGCGGTTTTCCCAAACCGGCGCTAAAAGGTCATAATCTTTTAGCTTAATATCTTTATCACTCAATTCTTCGGTTATCAGATCTCCTAAATAGGCAGATAGCAGTTTTTGATTGCAGGCTACCACAGCACCATTATTTAACTTGCTATATAACCACGCAATATATTCAGGTGAGTGTTGTACTTTAAGTTTCACAAGATCATAACCAGTGCCTTCTAATTGCTCTGTTGCTTGTACAAAATACCTGAAGTCTGTCCACAAACCGGCAAAATCGTGCGTAATTACAATTGTCCCGGCAGAACCTGTAAACCCTGAAGCAAAGTGCAGGCATTTGTAATGATCGGGGACGTATTCGCTGATATGCGGATCAGCAGAGGGGATAATATAGGCATCGATGCCGTTCTGGCGCATCAGTTCCCTTATGGCAGCCAGTTTTTCTTTGTAAGTCATAATATAAAAGCTTCTGTTGCAAATGTAAATTTATACCCGCATTTGCTATCGCTGATTTTAACCTGTTGCATTTAAAAATTGCTCAGATATTACCATTGATTAAAATATTGCTACATCATGCCAACATAAGGCAATAATCAACATGCAGATATGTATAATTTAGTCATTTTAACTTGAATAATTGTATGAAACACAAACGGCAAACCATAAGTAAAAAGTTTAATCATCAGTTGGCTCTTTTAATGGGGGCTGCCTTTGTGCTTATCACAATTGTTCCAAACGGTGTTAGCGCGCAGTCCCCGTGGGAAAAACTGGAGAAGCGCCCATCAACCTTAGGTTTGGAAAACGGCACCCAAACTTTGCATGGCGGCAAATTTACACTCAAGCTTGCTAAAGCTTCGCAAACTGTTGCTGCACTATCGCCTGACAGTGAACCTAATTTTGATTTTACTCCCGGCGAACGTTTAAAGGTGAGGAGCAGTGACAGCCTTTACCATCTCGGAGATATTAATCTGAGAATCAAAAGAGCCGGTGATACCACATGGACCCGTTATTCTACAGCCGCTAAAAGAAAAGCGATTGTTGCTTTACCGGCTACAGGTAACGTGCTTGCCGTTGCTGATCTTACAAATACACTTCCTGCGAGTATCCCGGTTGATGTTAAGCGCTATTGGTTAATAGACAAAGGTATATTAACGATGCAGTTCAGGATAACAAATACCAGTAAAGAAGATGTGGAGATTGGCGACCTGGGCATGCCTGTGATTTTTAATAACATTATGGAAGGTAAAACGCTGGAAGCTGCTCATGCCACTAACGTGTTCTATGATCCATATATTGGTGAAGATGCCGGTTATTTGCAGGTAACACGCTTAAGCGGTCATGGACCCGCATTAATTGTTATACCGTCGGGACATACACCATTTGAAGCTTACAATCCATTATTGGATGATCGTACACCACGCGGTATTACTTTTGAAGGTTTTTACGAATGGATGGTGCACAGCAAGGCATCTGCCGGTAAGGAGTGGAAAGCCGCCGAACCGTGGAATTTGCCAACATCGCATATCATAAAACCAAATGAGACTTACACAGTAGGTTTAAGCTTTATACTATCTAATAGTATCAAGAACATCGAGAATACACTTGCCGCTTATAAAAGGCCGGTTGCTGTAGGTGTACCAGGCTATGTGCTTCCGCAGGATGTTGATGCCCGCTTATTTTTAAGATATGGGCATGAGGTTAAATCTATTAACGCAGAACCTGCTAAATCATTACAGGTTCAGAAATTAGCAGATGTTAAGCCGGGCGTTCAAACTTATAGTGTAAAAGGTATTACATGGGGCAGGGCAAGGCTCACCATCACTTATGATGATGGCATTGTTCAAACTATCAATTATAAAGTAGTAAAACCGGAAGCTACTTTAGTAAAAGATTTTGGCAGGTTTTTAACTAACGAGCAATGGTACGAAAACGACAAAGATCCTTTTGGACGTAACCATTCTGTAATTACGTATGATTATGAAAAACATGCGCAGGTAACACAGGATGGCCGTGTATGGATTTCCGGATTAAGTGACGAGGGCGGAGCAGGCAGTTGGCTGGGTGCCATGATGAAGGAGTTTGTAGAGCCGGATAAAACCGAAGTTAATAAGCTGCAATTGTTTGTGAATCATACGATTTGGGGCGGATTGCAACATAATAGCGGCCCTGATAAATATGGCGTTAAAAAAAGTATGTTTTATTATCAGCCTGATTCACTGCCACCGGGTACTTATGATAAAAGCATAAACTATAACACATGGGCTGCATGGAACCATAAGGCTGCTAATGATATTGGTCGTTCTTATAATTATCCGCATGTGGCTGCTGCTCATTGGGTATTATATCGTTTAGCGCGCAACCATGTTGGTTTGGTTACAGAGAAAGACTGGCAGTTTTATTTAACCAATGCTTATGGTACGGCTATGGGCATGGTTAAGCTGGCACCGTATTATGTACAGTTCGGTCAGATGGAGGGTACTGTATTTTATATGATACTAAATGACCTGAAGGCAGAAGGCTGGACTAAACAAGCACAGCTGTTAGAAGCTGAAATGAAAAAGAGAGCCTTACACTGGAGTACCCTGCAATATCCTTTCGGCAGTGAAATGCCGTGGGATTCAACCGGACAGGAAGAGGTTTACGTATGGTCTAAATACTTTGGGTACAACGATAAAGCAGATGTAACCATCAATGCCATATTAGGATACATGCCTACTATACCGCATTGGGGCTACAATGGTTCTGCACGCCGCTACTGGGACTTTTTATATGGGGGAAAACTATCAAGGATTGAACGCCAGCTGCACCATTATGGCTCTGGTATAAATGCTATACCGATGCTTATGGATTATCGTACGCATCCTAAAGATCTATATATGTTAAGAGTAGGTTATGGTGGTACAATGGGTGCTATCTCTAACATTAACCAGGATGGTTTCGGTTCGGCTGCTTTCCACTCGTTCCCATCAACCCTTAAACCTGATGGCTTGTCTGGCGATTATGGCCCTAACTTTTTTGGCTATGCCATGAACACAGCCACTTATATTTTAAATGATGCTAACCTGGGCTGGCTTGCATTCGGTGGAAACCTTACCAAATCTGGCGACGAAGTGAACACAAAAGTAACCACTGCTGCCAAATCAAGTCTGTTTATTGCACCAGCTGGTTTATGGATCACGCTAAATGCAGGTGAAATAAAGGATGCAAAATATAATATCCGCACAGGTGCTGTTACTCTTATACTTGAAAATGCAGATGCATATACCCCAGTTGCCTATGTAAAAATTGAGCAAAATTTACCTTCTGCTAAAAAATATATACTAAAAGGATATAGTTTAAATCAGCGGAAACTATATGCTGTAAAACTTAGCAAATCATCAACAACTACAGTTGTAGCTACCTCTAATTAATTGCCTAAAATTGTGCCTGTTTTGTTAAAAACAGGCACTGTATTTGTTATTAAGGTTCGCATAAGCTACTTTTGCACTTAGATGAACGCTCCGAAATTTAGACTGCTGAGATCTTTTTTATTTATTGCTGTCTTGCTGGTCAAGACGTTCATCTCTGTTTCTCCAGTTTTTGCAAACGTCCATAACCCGGACGACATCCAGATGGAAAAGGAAAGCAAAAACGATAAAGACGAATCTGAAAAGGAACTGTCTAAGCTTAAAAACTTTCTTGATAAAGAGTTTCTACATGAAATGCAACATGCAACGGTAACCGGTTTCAGTTATGTTGATCATCAATCTTTGTTTACACATCCCATTTACTGCCCTGATCATCTTGTGGCAGTACCTACACCGCCTCCGGATCAACGCTAATTTTTTAGCATTAAGTCTGGTGGTTTTTCATTTCAATTTTTTATAATGATATTAGGATATAGCATTAATGCTGTGCCTAAGTAGTGATCCACCGCACTTAAAAGCTTCAATTCTTAATGCAATTTAATTGCATTTACATAAACAATTTATGGTGTACTGCGTTACATTGCTGAATTGTTGAGTTTGCTTTAAATAGTTGATTTTTAATGTTATATATAGTTATATAATTTATCTATAAATAAAAATCAGTCTTAATAATTAATAGTCGTTTAGGCGATTTACTTCACTAACTAAAATGAGAAATCATCACCAAACAACCTTGCTCACGCCATGGCAAAAGCTGTTGCGTATGCTTCACTATGAGCGTTCAACAATTAATTACATTTTTATATACGCTATTTTAATAGGTCTCATTGGCCTTACCCTGCCTTTGGGTACTACCGCAGTTTTCAACTTGCTTTCGAATGGGGCGTTATATAGCTCAACATACATATTAATAGCTGCCATACTTATTGGTATACTGGTTGGCGGATTTTTCCTGGTAGCACAGCTATCCTTGGTTGAAGTGGTAGAGCAGAGGATATTTGCCAAAGTAGCTATGGAATTTGCATACCGCCTGCCGCTAATTAAAAAACAGGCTTTGGAGGGCGAAAATCCACCGGAACTGGTTAACCGGTTTTTTGATGTACTTACCATTCAAAAGGGGCTCACCAAATTGTTGGTGGATATTATAGCTGCAGCGGTACAGATCTTTTTCAGTGCCATACTGCTTTCTTTTTATCATCCGTTTTTTATTGCTTTTGGTATACTGGTTACACTGGCTATCATAGTTATTATAGCGCTATACTTTAAACGTGGTGTTGATACCAGCATTGAGGAATCTGAATACAAATATGAAGTAGTAGCCTACCTCGAAAACGTAGCATCAGACCTGGAGAGCTACCGTGGGGACGATGAAAAGCGTAAGCAAGTACTTGCAAAAACCGACGAGATTACCGCGAACTACTTACAAGCACGTAATGATCATTTCACTGTTTTAAAGCGGTTTTTTGCCAGCGCCATTGTCATTCGTACTCTACTGATGGGCGGTTTATTATTACTGGGATCTTATTTCGTAGTTGAGCGCCAAATGTCTTTCGGCCAGTTTGTGGCAGCCGAGGTAATTGTGGTGCAGATCACCTATGCAATTGAAAAATTAATGACCAACATGAACACTGTATTTGATATGGTAACCGGTAGCGAAAAATTATCTGTGGTTACCGATCTGGATATTGAAGAAGGGAAGGTACAACATGGCTAAGAAATCACCTGCTTTAGAGCAAATCGATAACTGGGAACAAATGTTTACCCAGTCGTCTGCTACAGTTTTACCTGCTAAAGGACCTCGTACATTAGGCAGGTTGCTGATCGTGTTATTGGTCATCATCGTGATCATATTGTTTTTACCGTGGCGGCAAACCATCCCCGGGCGGGGAACAGTTACTGCGTTGCGCCCGCAAGACAGGCCGCAGACCGTACAAAATCAAATTGGCGGCCGCATAGAGCGCTGGGCAGTACGCGAAGGACAGGAAGTTAAAAAAGGGGATACCATCCTGGTTATTTCCGAAACCAGTCAGTCATATTTTGACCCGCAATTACCCGAGCGTTTAAAGGAACAGCTAAATGCAAAGCAAGGAAGCGAAAAAGCTGCCCTTGCAAAAATAGAAGCAACCAATGCACAGATTGCAGCTTTAAATAAAGGGCTAAAATTTCAGCTTACGTCTGCCGAGAATAAGGTAAAGCAGGCTGAAAACTATGTTGATATTGATAAGGCCGATCTGACGGCTGTTCAAAAGTTTTATGACGTAAGTAAGGCGCGGTTAGACCGTTACGAGGCTGGTTACAAGAATGGGTTGTTCTCTTTAACAGATATCGAATCGCGCAGACTGAAGTTGCAGGAAGATTATGCCAAGGTGATTAGCCAGCAAAATAAGCTGAACAACTCGCGTCAGAATCTTTTAAACGCTCGTATTGAGTTAGACAACATTAGGGCTAAATACCAGGAATCACTTGCCAAAACACAATCAGACCTAAGCTCGGCAGTATCCAGCAGGGCCAGTGTACAAGGTGAGATAGCAAAACTGCGCAATGATATATCAAATGTGGATATACGCAGAGGCTTATACATTGTACGTGCGCCACAGAGCGGTTATGTTGTTAAGACCCTGAAAGCCGGTATAGGTGAGAATATTAAGGAGGGCGAATCTATTGCTACCCTTCAACCTAAAATGCCTATGGTAGCTGCCGAACTTTATGTAAGAGCAATGGATGTTCCGTTGATCTTAGATACCAGTGATGTAAGGCTACAATTTGAGGGCTGGCCGTCTATACAGTTTGCTGGTTGGCCGTCAGTAGCGGTAGGTACCTTTGCCGGTAAAATATTTTCCATTGACCGCGTAAGCAGCAGTGGTGGCAAGTACAGGATATTGGTAAAACAAGCATTACCTGTTCCGTCAAAAGATGAACCATGGCCAGCACAGTTACGCCAGGGGTCTGGAGTGTATGGCCGCATCATTTTACGCTCGGTACCGGTATGGTACGAGATATGGCGACAGCTGAACGGTTTCCCGCCAAGTCTTGAAAAAGAGCCGGCAAAAGAAAATACCGATGGTAAAGATAAAAAAGGTTGATCTGATCATTTAAATAAGCAATTCATGTATAGACCACATATAAAGGTTAAGCAAATTGGCTTGTTGCTGGTGATGCTGCTCAACTTTGCAGTAGCGTGGGCACAAAACAAGCCAACTGCTGATACCACAAAAGTTTTTTCACTCGAAGATTTAAGGATGATGGTATTCAGGTATCATCCCATTATAAAACAGGCCGCGTTATTTACACAAACAGCCAAAGCTAACGTATTACAATCGCTGGGTTATTTTGATCCGGCGCTGAAAGCCAGTTTCGGTAGCAAAATGTTCGGCAATACAGAATATTATAACCACTGGGATAGCGAGCTTAAAGTGCCGCTATGGTTAGCAGGCGCAGACTTAAAAGTAGGCTACGACCGTAATGTGGGTACCTATACTAATCCTGAAACCCGTACCAGTTTAGACGGATTAACGGGGGTAGGTATCAGTATACCATTAGGTCAGGGTTTAATTATCGACTCCAGGCGGAACACGCTTCGTCAGGCTAAAATTATGGTGCAATATGCCGAAGCCGAGCAGGTAAAACAAGTGAACGGCACCTGGTATGAAATTGTTAAGGATTATTGGGCATGGTATTATGCTTATCGCCAGTTGGTACTTTCACAGGAAGGGGTGGAGCTGGCCGAGCGCCGTTTTAAAGCAGTAAATACACAGACAAAATTAGGCGATAAAGCTTCGATTGATTCTGTTGAGGCTTACATCACCGTGCAGGAGCGTATTGTGCAACTGGATAAAAACAAGGTGGAGTTGCAAAACGCAAGGCTGTTATTATCAAATCACTTATGGAATGAAGAGGGTAGCCCGCTTGAATTACCTGCTGACGCTATACCACAGATGGTTGGCGTAAACATTGAAAAGCCAAGCCGTATGGTACTTGATACTTTGGTACAAAAGGCAGCCAACCAACATCCGGAGTTAGTAAAGTTACGTACTAAAGGCAGCCAGTTAGCGGTAGAACGCAGTTACCGCCAGGAGATGCTGAAACCCAAGATCAACGTATCGGGTACGCTGTTATCTAAGCGCCGCAGCTTCGATTCTTACGTTCCAGGTTATTATGATTACAACTGGAGCAATTACAAAGTGGGGCTTGATTTTGTGTTCCCCTTGTTCTTGCGTTCAGAACGAGGTAAGCTAAGGGAAGTAAAGCTGAAGCAACAACAGTTGGATTATGACATTCAGCAGTCTGGCAGGGAGATTAAAAACGATGTCCTTTCTGCTTACAACGACCTTACTGCTTATGAGGCACAGATAAACGTGCAGGCGCAAAGCGTAAAAAACCAGGAAGCACTGCTTAAAGGCGAAATGCAAAAGTTTGAACTGGGAGAAAGTACCCTGTTCCTGATCAACAGCCGCGAAACAAAGCTGATTGATATGCGAATTAAACTGGAAAGTATGATTGCCGGTTATGAAAAATCACTCGCCGCATTATATTACAAAGCGGGTAGCAGGCAACAGCTATAATGACTTAAGGGCCAGGTTGAAATATACTTGGCCTTTTTGATTTTAAAACGAGCTGGAAATATTTAGAAAGATTTAAAATGTTTTTGCCCGGCGTTCGTCTACCTTTGAAACGCGTTCGTTATTTATATGGCAAAAAGGCTCCCTCTAATACTACTGCTCTTCCTGGTGGGCGATATTTATTTTTACCAGGCTGTTACTACTCTTACTCAAAACTCACTGCTTAATTTCAGTTACTGGCTTATTGATATACTGCTTATTACAGGTATTGTATCTATTGTATTTGTGCGCAGGGCAGGTAATAATGTGCAACGTTTAATTGCAGTACTAATGGCAGCAATGCTGCTTATATTTATACCCAAACTGTTTTCTGCACCGATATTATTAGCTGAAGATGTAGTCAGAATGTTTAGTGGCTTTCCACCCAGAAGCATTTATGTGAGCGAGGCTACGCTTGCATTTGCAGGTATCATCTTCCTGGTTATTCTTTTTGGCTTAACCCGTGGTAAGCATTTTTACAGGGTAAGGCGGGAAACGATCTATTTCCCTGATCTTCCACAGGTGTTTGATGGATTTACCATTACACAGTTATCAGATATACATTCTGGCAGTTTTGATGATGCTAAAGGTGTAAAAAAGGGCATTGACCTGGTGAACGCTCAAAAAAGCGATTTGCTCTTATTTACAGGCGATCTGGTCAACAACATGGCTACAGAAATGGACCCTTGGACACCTTTATTCAAAAAGTTAGAGGCGCCTTACGGTAAGTACTCGGTATTGGGTAACCATGATTATGGTGATTACATTAAATGGGAGAGTATTTCGGCTAAAGAAGCTAACCTGAAACGACTGAAAGCTGTACATGGTGAAATGGGCTTTAAGCTTTTGCTGAACGAGACGGTTACCATCAGTAAAGAAGGTCAAAGCATCGCGCTTATAGGTGTAGAAAACTGGGGCAAAGGTGGGTTTCACAAATACGGTGATTTGAGAAAAGCAACGGCAAGTATCCCTGCCAACTCCTTCAAAATATTAATGTCGCATGATCCTTCGCACTGGGACGAAGTGGTTTTAGATCACGATCAGCATGTGCATTTAACCCTTTCAGGCCATACGCATGGTATGCAATTCGGTATAGAGCTGTTTGGCTTAAGTGGAGCCCGATAAAATATGTTTACAAGCAATGGGCCGGCCTTTACAATCAGGCAGGCAAATACTTGTATGTAAACCGGGGCTTCGGTTTTCTGGGCTTAAAGGGAAGGATAGGTATATGGCCTGAAATTGCGGTGCTTACCTTAAAAAGAAGCAGCACTAAGCAGACGGCATAGCAATATAAAATGTGGTACCGTTTCCTTCTTCGCTTTCCAGCCAGATACGGCCATTATTGGCTTTAACAAAATCTTTGGTTAACATTAAACCCAGTCCGCTGCCTTTTTCTTTATTAGTACCGAAGTTTACTTTAAGGTTGCTGGTTAAAAACACCGATTGCTGATCTTTGCTTATACCTATGCCAGTATCTTTAACCGAAAAAATAATCTCTTTTTTCTTGGCCGGCATTTGTGCATCTATTTCAATAGCACCTCCCTGGTAGCTAAATTTGATGGCATTTGATATTAAGTTACGAATGATGAATTCAAAATGATCGGCATCTGCTTTAAGTGCAACATAGTTGGGTATATTGTCGCGGATATCAATATGCTTTTGCGCCGCCTGTTGCGATAGTAAAGTTATTGAACGTTCCACCACCGGCTTGGCGCTAAAGTCAGTAGGATTTACTTTAATGCCTTGCAGCTGCGCTTTGCCCCATTCAAACAAGGCTTTCAGTAATTCTAATGAGGCCGTGGTTTGCTTGCGCAATTCGGCTATCATGCCCTTCATTTCAGCCTCGGTAAAGTCTTCAGTTTCCATCATTTCAAAAAGCTGTGCTGCACTGCCGGCAGGACCTTTCAGGTCATGGCCGATCACTGAAAATAATGTATCCTTTACCTGGTTTGATGCGCGTAGCTCTTCGTTCAGCTTTTTGACCTTTCGCAGGTATACCCACAATAGTATTAGTGCAATTATAACGGCTATTAAGGCAATAATGCCGAATAGCAACTCACGCCCTTCAATGCGATTGACTTTTTCCAGTGTACCCACCTTTTCGCGTGAGCTTTCCAACGCATAGCTGCTATCCAGGGCGGCAATGTCTTTTACTGTATCTGCATTGAGCAGGCTATCTACAAGGCGGTGCTGTTCTTCCAGAGCGGCTATGGCTTCGTTGTAGTTTTTTTGCTGGCGATACACACCGGCCAACGCGGCAAAAATGCGTGCCTGTAATTTTGGCTCTTTGAGGTTCTCGGCAATGCTGAGCGCTTGTTTTAAATCTGATATACTGGTAGCTGCATCCTGCTTTTTCAAAATACCGGCAATGCTGATCAGCGCTTCGGCCTGCTCGTCAGCTTCGTGATATTTTTTGGCTTCGCTTAAAGCTTGCTTATAGGTATTTAAGGCTTTGTTTTCGTCATGAGCCTGCTCGAGCGCCTTACCATCGGTATTTAACAAATGCACCTCGGTATCGCGCGATGCCTGCCGCCTGCTTTTACTGATGCCCTCTTCAAGGTAATGCATCGCAGTTTTAGTATCACCTTTTTTCAGATACAGCTGACCGATGTTTTCCAGTAACTGAAAATAAGCTTCCGGCTCTTTCTTGCGGTTTTCATATTGGGCAAGAGCGCGCGAATAATAACTGATCGCTTTATCAAAATTTCCCTTCTCTTCGTTGAGTTTGCCCATAGCCTCGTATGATGCAATAACGCCGCTACTGTCGCGCGTATCGCGGTAGTATTGCATGGCGCGGCCAATGTCTTTCTCGTCCTTGTCCAACACGCCAAGCTGGTCGTAGGTACGTGCTATACCCGATACATCATGCAGGCGCCGAAAAATATTCAATGCCTCGTTGAAAAAGCTTCGTGCCAGTTCTTTATGGTTATGCAAAGCGTTAACAAGACCTAATTGTTCCAGAAAGGCGGCGAGACTCTCTCGGTCGTTTTTCTGTTCAGACAGCTTAACGCCAAGATTAGCATAGTGAACAGCAGAATCGGGTTGATCCTGCATGTAAGCTTTACTGATGTTTAAATATAGTTTTATCTTTTCTGCATCAGGCGCATGCTGTAAACGAGCAAGTTGTGTAGCCGGCCGCTGTGCAAACGCATTAAACGAGCAGAGAATAATTAGGGCAAGAAAGTAACGCATGGTTTATAAAAGTACGAAAATCTGTTAAACGGAAAACGTTTAATCAGGGTTATGATTTGCATCTCTGTTATTTGTAATTAAATATCAATGGGCATAAAGATTAATACCTTTTTAGATCTTTTCATCCGCATAATAAACCATCTTATCTTTTAGATTTATAAAAATAAGTTGTGCGGAATTAGGATTTAAGCCAACATATCCTATAATACAAGAGTATATATAGTAATCTTGTGTTTTTATATTTTTTTCTTTGGGAAACCAAGTCGTTTCACCTTGCGATCTGGCTATAAAACTAACTGCCTCATCGAGGACTTGGGGAAGCTTATCACCACGATACCATTTGCCTCTTATAACATTCGCATTTTCCAGCTCTTCTTTAGTTACATGATTGATTTTGATTGAGTATTCCGTCAAATGATCTCCTGTTAGTGACGTAGGGGTGGAATAGCTATGCATGACCCTTTCAATCCTTTGCTCTCCAAGGCCGCACCAATTCAAAACAAATCTAACATCGGATACGGTTGCCTGGTCAATTTCTACAGTGTCACCTACAGTCATAGAATAAATCATATAGCCTGTAAATACCATAATGGCTATCAGTGAAAAGCCACCCCAGACTACTAATATCCGTTGCCAAAGTTTCATAATTTTTAATTAAATATAAATATATTAAAAAGTACTTTGTATTTCAAAGTTGTACTGTGTACAAATGTATTGATCGTTCTATTATTTAAGTATTTTTTATCCTTTCGACATCAGATGCATGCTGTAAACGGGCAAGTTGTGTAGCCGGCCGCTGTGCAAACGCATTGAACGAGTAGAGAATAATCAGGGCAAGAAAGTAACGCATGGTTTATAAAAGTACGAAAATCTGTTAAACGGAAAACGTTTAATCAGGGTTTTGTACTTTGTTGCTTACGACAGATATGAGATAAATAAATAAGTTTGAACAATTATTGATGATACACAAGCGTACGCATGGTGTTCGTTTGTGATACAATGATTCAATAAGCTGTTTTTTATATCTATTTAAAAATTAAATACTTGCGTTTTTGGAATGCGTTTTATATTAATCTAATACAGCATTAAAGCATTTATCATGATTAAGAACTTTTTAAAAATTGCATTTAGAAATATGCTGAGGCATAAGGGCTATTTTGCCATTAATGTTTTAGGACTTGCCATCGGGTTATCGATATGCCTGATGATCAGCTTATTTGTTATTGATGAATTAAGTTATGATCGTTATAATGAAAATGCTGACCGCATATACAGAGTTAATACTGAAATAAAAGTTAATGGCAGCGGTACACCATCGCGCAGTACACCGGCTCCACTGGCTGATAAGCTGATGAAAGATTACCCTCAAATTGAGCAAGCCACCCGCATTGGCGGCGGAGATAATATGCTTGTTTTAAAAGGTACAGAAACTTTTATTGAGCCTGGTTCTTTTTTTGCAGACGCTAATATATTTAATGTTTTTTCATTACCTCTGATTGCCGGTGATACCAAAACAGCATTAGCGCAACCCAATACGATGGTTGTTTCTGCCTCAATGGCACGTAAATACTTTAATTCAACTGATGTAATAGGAAAAACACTTAAAGTAAACAATTCGGAGTATTATAAAATTACCGGTGTAATAGAAGATATGCCTGCGGCATCACACTTACATTTTAATTCAATAAGATCAGTAGTCAGTCAAGCGCAAAGCCGGTCGGATTTTTGGCTTAACAACATGTATTCTACCTATGTACTTGTGCGACCGGGTGTGACGCGACAAAACCTGGATAGTTTTTTGCGAACCATTGCCGCAAAATATGCTGAACCCCAGGTAATGAGCACCGTGCATAGTTCATTTGCAGATCTTGAGAAAAAAGGGGATTATTTTAAATACAAATCAATTCCTTTAACAGAAATCCACCTGCACTCTAATGTTACCAATGAAGCAGAGCCATCAGGCGATGTACGCTATGTATATATGTTTATTTTAATAGGGATAATCATTATAGCCATTGCATGTGTTAATTTTACCAACCTGTCTACAGCACGCTCGGCAGGGCGTTCAAAAGAGGTTGGCATACGAAAAGTTTTAGGTTCGGATCGTAAAAACCTGATCACACAGTTTCTGACAGAATCTATCATAACCAGTTTAATCGCATTAACTATCGCCTTGGTAATAACAATGCTGTGCCTGCCTTACTTTAACCAAATTGCCGGTAAAGCCATTACTTTTGGCTTTGTAACTAACATTAAATTATTGATTGCAGTTGTATTGGTTACCGTTGTTATTGGTTTTTTAGCAGGCATATATCCAGCCTTCTATTTATCTGCATTTGAACCGATACAGGTTTTAAAAGGGCGGCTTTCTACAGGATTTAAAGGTAGCTGGCTAAGAAATATCCTTGTTGTTTTTCAGTTTACAGCGGCAATAGTTTTAATTGTATGTACACTGATTATTTATAGCCAGCTTCAATATATCCATAATAAGGATTTGGGTTATAACAGAGAGCATGTTGTTGTACTTAAAAACGCTTATGCATTAGGTGACCATGCACAGGCATTTAAAAATGAAGTACTAAAGATACCGGGAGTAACAGCAGGGGCGCGTGCCGGTACCTTGCCTACTGAATCAGCTAATCAGTGGAATACCAATGCGCTTTCTAAAGATGCGACCATGAATGCGGCAAACTTGTCTGTGCTGGTAGATTGGTCTGTTGATGCTGATTATATTAATGCCTTGGGAATAAAGATGGCATCAGGAAGAAATTTTTCTCCGGAGATGGCAACCGATTCAAATGCTATATTGATTAACGAGACAGCTGCACGTGAATTAGGATTAAGAAATCCACTTCAGGAAAAATTATTTGATCTCGATCAGCAACGTCATGCTTTTTCACATCAAATCATAGGGGTTGTTAAAGATTTTAATGCAGGTTCGCTTCGTGATAAAACATTGCCGATGGTTTTCAGGCTAACTAAATATGGCGATAGTTTTATATTTCGCATACAGTCCAAAGATATCCATTCAGTTATGACGCAGATCGAAAATAAATACCATGCAATGGACAGCAATATGGCCGGTCAGCCGTTCTTGTTTTCTTTTCTCGACGAAGATTTTAATAAATTATATCAATCAGAGCAGCGTACAGGCAAGCTGTTTGTTACGTTTGCTTTATTAACTATCTTAATTGCTTGTTTGGGCTTGTTTGGATTAATAACCTATGCTGCAGAACAGCGAAATAAAGAAATTGGTATCCGTAAAGTTCTTGGAGCCTCTGTTGCCAATGTAACGGCATTATTATCAATGGATTTTATTAAGCTTGTGCTCGTTGCAATTGTTTTGGCGAGTCCAATTGCATGGATAGCCATGCACCAGTGGTTGCAAGGGTTTGCTTACCGGGTGTCTATCAGTGGCTGGTCATTCTTAATTGCTGCGATGTCTGCTATTATCATTGCCTTATCAACAGTCAGCTTTCAGGCTTTAAAAGCAGCACTTGCTAACCCGGTTAACAGTTTAAGAAGCGAATAAGAAAGTACATTTTACTATCAATAAAAACGCCCTTGATACTTTCGTATAAGGGCATTTTTATTGATGAGCGAAAGACGAGATTCGAACTCGCGACCCCGACCTTGGCAAGGTCGTGCTCTACCAACTGAGCTACTTTCGCAGGGTTGTTTTGATAACAAAGCCCCGATGTGTTTAGCATCAAGGCTTTATGCGGGCAAAGATATAAATCTTCAGGTATTCTTAAAAATGTTTTTCAACTTTTGCCATCCTATGCGTTTACCTGCCTGATTTTGAGCTGATAAAAATTATAATCTTTAATAATTTGATAACAGTTGCTCAAGTGTAGCGCAATTCATATTCACTATTTTTTTGCCACCTTTAATTAAAAAGAACTCTGTACGTCGGTTTACCTGGTGCTCAGCTTCAGAACAGTTTACGCCGTCTGGGCAGTTTGTAATCAGGTTATTCTCGCCAAAGTGTTCTGTAAATAATCTTGAAGCATCTATGCCCTGGTTAACCAAGTATTCTTTCGCCGATGCAGAACGCCTTGAAGATAAGGCCATATTATAAGCCTTTGATTCGCGGCTGTCGCAATAGCTGGCCAATACCAGTTTCAGATCAGGATGCGCCTTCATCAGCTTTATGATCTTGCTCATTTCCGGCTTGGCATCATCGCGTACAACCGATTTATCTAAGTCCCAATAAATCCTGTTAATGGTGAACTGCCGTTTAACCGCATCGCAGTTAAAATTTGGATTGTGTTGCGTATAAAGCGGATCAAGCTGCCTGATCTTGAGTACCACGTTAATAGTAGTATCATGGTAAATGCCTTTGGTGCTGATGATTTTACGGACCGTGCTGTATCCGTCGTTGGTGACGCTTATCTGGTAGTTTACATCGCTGTTAATCAGGTAGTCAAAATCGCAAAGCATGTCTGAGTTTGGCGCCTGTGTCGCTGTCGGGCTAACATTGATATAGTTGTAGCAAACTACTTCGTTGGTTACAGAATCTAATACTGTTCCATGCAGTTTGATCTGGATGTCGAGGTGGTTTACACTATAAATATCGTCGCTGCCCTCGCGGTTGCTGGTAAAATAACCTTTGGTACCATCAGGACTGCGGATCAATCCAAAATCATCAACAGACGAGTTAATAGGCGTGCCCAGGTTAACAGGCGTTTGCAATGGTGTCCAATCGTCAACAGCTACTTTAAAAATATCCAGTCCGCCTAAGCCAGGCAGCCCGTTTGATGAAAAGTAAAGCGTTTTGTTATCGTAAAGGGTAGGGAACAACTCGTCGCCGGGTGTATTTACGATAGGCCCCATATTTACCGGCTTTTCCCACGCCATATTTACGCTTGGGCGTTTGGTATAATACAGGTCTGTACCACCATAACCACCTGGCATGTCCGATGCAAATATCATGACGGTACCGCCGTTGTTTAATGCCGGATGCCCAACAGAGTATTCGTCGTTGTTATAAGGGAAAGGCTGAATGTCTTTATATTCCGGCGCAATGGCTGTAAACATTTTAAGTTTGTTTATACCGTCGCGGCTTTTGTGGTAGGCAGCTTTGTAATAATTGTTGCGTGTGAAAATAATAGAGCCGTTTGGCAATATAGCCGCTGAACCCTCATGATATTTAGTGTTGATTTCACCCTCAAGCAGCTTAGGTTCCAGGCGTTCTGATTTATTAAAGCCAAAGGTGTCTATAAAGAACCGGGGATTATAGTTACCCACCGTACGCGAATCGTTACTGGTAGGGGCGGTATCATCATCGTTTATTCTGTAAGCTTTATGCTTTTTACCAGTTGCGTAACGAGATGATATGTTCCTTAATTTCTCAACGTCCAATGATTTAATATCGTGCAGATCTTTTACATAATACAAATCGCTGAAGGGGGTTTCATCCCAACCGAAAACTGTTTTAAATGCACCGCCAACTTTGCGGTTGCTGGCAAACAAAAGGCCTTTCTGGTAATAAACGGGTGAGTACTCTGATGCAGGGGTATTGATATTTAAGAAAGAGATATCCCACTCATTTTTATTCTTCAGGAAGTTGTCGATGTCTACATAGAACTTAGTTAAATTCTTACCGCGGCTGTCTTTTTCAGCCATCTTCATATAGGTTTGGTACCATTCATCGGCCTGCGGGTATTGCCTGTTGTTAGCTAAAGCTTCGGCGTAGTACAATGCCCATTCGGGTTTTAAAGGTGTATTCTTAGTTAAGCGGGCATACCACAAAAGAGCATCATCGTAGTCCTTAATCAAACGGTAACTGTTGGCAATCAGTTCCTGTGCCTGCACATTATCCGGGTGATTTTTCAGTTCGGGCTGCAGCAAACGTATGGCAGATACAAACCTTAAAGATTCATATTCTGTGCGGGCAGCTTTAAGCTTATCATCTGTTTTCTTTTTTTGCGCTGATGAAAAAAGCGGCAACAAAGAAATTATTATCAGTGCTATGTATAATCTTCTCAGCATATTAAAAAAATCGTGGAGATATAATTTTACCTTTAGTAAAGCCAAACTCGTATCTTAACATAATTTCATGGCTGCCAGAGTTGTAGCTAACCAGTTTGGTAGTGCTATGATCGTATGAGTAACCAATCCTGATCTGTGGCGACACCTGGAATTCAACTAAGCCGGAAATGTCTGCTTTGGTACGGTACATTGCCCCGACGCCTAACACATCTTTAATCCATACGGTGCCGTTGATATCGGCCTCAATGGGGGCGCCCTTTACATACTTAATCAATACAGAAGGTTTAAGGTGCAGGTCTTCGCCGACAGGAAACACATACCCTGTTGCCAAAAACAGGTGCATATCCTGCCCGGTATAGCCGTTATTGCCTTCTACTGTTAAGTTAGTCAGTTTGTTATTTAGCAATTGAGGCGATGATAAACCCAGGTAAAATTTATCGGTACTATAATAAACGCCAACCCCAAAATCAAGCAAGGCTTTGTTTACGTTATTGCTGAACGCTAAATCCGGCGAAGCATCAGATCCTAAATCAACATTGGCAAAGTCAGCACGGTACTGGCTTACGCCACCCTGCAAACCAAGAGCAAGGGTACCTTTGCTCATCCGGATACGATAAGCATAACTGATGATACCGCCAGATGTATTGGTGATGCCCAACCTGTCATTGTACACCTGTAAACCCAGGCCGATCTTCTTGTCATCAATAGGGGCGTCCATGGTAAAGGTGGCGGTTTTTGGCGCACCTTTAATACCGACCCATTGGCTGCGGTATAAAGCCGTTGCAGAAGTTACGTTACGGCTGCCTGCATAAGCGGGGTTTATGGCAAGTGTGTTAAACATATATTGCGTGTACATAGCCTCCTGCTGTGCCATTACCTTTTCAGCTCCGATAGCCAAAATAAAAGTGATTATAACCAGTTTGATAGTTCTCATTATTGTCTTTTTAAGGTTATAAATCCAACATATTTATCTGTATCATCTATCCGTATAATGTAATAGTAAGTGCCTTCCGGCAGATCATCGCCGATGTGAATGCCCTGGTTGGTTTTACCGTCCCAGTCGTTTTGGTAACTGTTGTTACGGTAAACAAGGTTTCCCCAGCGGTTATAGAACTCAAGTGATACACGTCGTCCGCTTGTGCCTTCTATCACAAACTTATCGTGTGCACCGTCACCATTTGGTGAGAAGCCTTCAGGTATTTTTATGGTAGGCCGACTTAATACAACAGGCGTTGGATTAGACGGGCTGACATTTCCATTAACGTCCGGATCTGGCTGTAATCCGTCTGTAGACTGGTCGGTAGTTGTTGCCCCGGTTACTGAAGTTCCGCTTGCATAAGCACGGTTCAGGTAGGTAGCGCCTCCGGTTAAAACCGTTACGTTTACCACCATCTCAATACGTTCAACCTGGTTTCTTACCAATGGGTTACCGCTTGCAAGCAACTCTGCATTGCTGTTGCCGTCATAGTTGACATTTACCTGTAAGCGGCCCAGCGTCCTGATGCTTTTTACCTGGAACTGTTCGCTTGGGAATGTAGGGCGCAGGTCGTCTTTGACACTAATATTAGTTAAATCAGTTACCCCGTAGTTACCCACTGTAAATGTGTAGGTAACATCATAACTACCATTCAGATTTTTAGCGATGGTGGTCAACGATTTTGCAAGGCCTATCACCGGTTTGTCAGTAATGGCAATATTTACAGTAGCTACGTTTGATGTATTGCCGTTTTGATCTTTGATGGTATAAGTGAATTGATCTGTGCCTGTGTAATTGGTAGATGGCACATATGTTACCCTGCCTGTAGATGGATCTAACACTACCGTACCGTGTGCAGGCTGACTGATTATGGTAACCGTAGTAGGATCAAGAGGTGCACTGCCCGGGGTATCATTAGCAGGTATATCTATCTGTACCGGCGTGTTAGGCGTAGTGGTTGCATTATCATTCACTGCAGCCGGACCTTGAGGAATAGTGATAGTCACGTTTGCAATGTTTGAAGTTGCGCCGTTTGCATCCTTAACTGTGTAAGTAAAATTATCCGTACCCGAATAACCTGCATTAGGCGTGTAAGTAGCCACTCCGGTTGTTAGGTTGATAGAAACCGTACCATGTAATGGTTGCTGTATTACCGTTACAGTTGATGGCACTAAAGTACTGTTGCTGCTTACATCATTATTAAGTACAGTAATATTTACTGGGGTATTTTGGCCGGTTACGGCACTGTCGTCATTAGCTTGCGGGCCCTTATTAATGGTAATAGTTGCCGTAGCCACATTTGATGTTGCCCCGTTAGAATCCTTAACGGTATAGGTAAACGCATCCGTACCGGTATAGCCATTATTTGGTGTATAAGTGGCAACCCCTGTGGTTGGGTTAATTGTTACCTTACCATTTTGCGGCTGCTGAACAACCGTAACTGTTGATGGCACAATGGTTCCATCTCCGTTTACATCGTTAGTGAGCAGGGTAAGATTAACAGGACTATTAGGGTTGGTTGCCGCATTGTCATTGTTGGCTTGCGGAGCCTTGTCTATAGTGATATTTGCGGTAGCAACATTTGAAGTACCACCGTTTACATCTTTAACAGTATATGTAAAGGTATCTGGACCAGTATAACCTGCATTTGGTGTGTAAGTGGCAACCCCAGTAGAAGGGTCCACCGTAACTGTACCATGTTGTGGTTGCTGTGTAATGGTCACGCTTGCAGGGTTAAGATTACCTGAGCTTTGTGTATCGTTGCTGATCAGGTTGATAGTTACAGGCGTATTTGCTGGGGTAGCAGCAGCATCGTTGTTTGCAACAGGAGGCGACTGCGGATTAACAGCTGCCTGGCTGGTATTGTTGTTTGTATTTGACTCGGTATTGCTGCTGCCTATAGTAGCCGTATTGGTGTAATTACCTGTAGGGTTAACCGTAGCAATAATTGTTAATGTATTGCTGGCACCATTGGTCATATTTCCAATATTCCAGTTACCGTTAGTGCTGTTGTATGTACCAACAGATGGTGTTGCCGATACAAATGTGTAGCCGCTTGGCAACAGGTCGGTAACGTTAACATTTGAAGCTGTTAACGGGCCGTTATTATTTGCTGTTATTGTAAAGGTAACATTGGTGTTTGCAGGAGGCGTTGGATTTGACACCGTTTGCGTTATACTTAAGTCTACCGAATTATTTATTGCATCAACATCCGTCGCGGTGTTGTTTGCAGGTGTAGAATCTATAATGCCTGCCGGAGCCGTAATGGTTGCAGTTGTAGTCAGGTTTCCGGTTTGTGTTGTAGGGACATTAGCAGTAACAGTATAAGTAACAGTTGAACCCGCAGGCATATTAACCGACTCGTTAATACTACCAGAGCCACTTGCCGCTCCTGTTGCACCACCGCTATAAGTTGCTGTCCATGATCCGGTAACGCCAGATGGAAGCGGGTAGGAAATTGCGGCCCCGGTTACATTTATAGCTCCTGAGTTTGTGGCTACAACCGTGTAGGTATTGGTCGTACCCGGAACGTAGCTTGTTTTACCATCGGTGTTGGTGATACTCAGATCGACTGTGTTTGTTAATACATCTGTATCTGTAGCGGTGTTATTGGCCGGTGTAGGATCTGTAGAGCCTGAAGGTGTTGTTGCTGTTGCAGTTGTGGTAACGTTTCCTGTTTGTGTAAGCGGAATGTTCAGGGCAACGGTATAAGTAACTGCGCCACCAGCTGGTATATTTACAGTTTCAATGATACTGCCTGTACCGCTTGCTGTGCCTGTTGCACCGCCGCTAAAGGTGGCCGTCCAGTTACCGGATGTACCATTAGGGAAAGGGTAAGTAACTGTTGCCCCATTGGCGCTGCTGCTACCTACGTTTGAAACAACTACTGTGTAAGTATTAGCTGTACCCGGAATGTATGTTGCTTTGCCATCGCTGTTAGTAACAGTGAGGTCAACATCACAATTAGCAGTGGTTATTGATATATCATCAAATGTATCAGCGCAGGTGCCGTTGGATATGGTCCACCTGAAAATGTAATTGCCCGGTATCAGGTTGCTTACTGTAGCATTGTTTGCATTTACAGAGCTGAAAACAGGATCAGCAGCGCCAGACGGTTTATAAACAACCGTCCATGTTCCGGTACCTGCCGTTGGTGTATTAGCAGAAAGCACAACAGGATTATTCAAACAATACGATGCATTAGCAGGTCCGGCATCAGCCTGTGAAGGCGCAGCCAGAACCGAAAAACTTACACTGCTTGTTGAGGTACATTCACTATTGTTGGTGATAGTCCATGTAAAGGTATAAGCCCCCGGTATAAGCCCGCTGGCTGTAGCTGTTGCGTTGTGTATATTATTAAAAGTTACCGCAGGGCTACCAGAAGGTTGTGCCGTAACCGTCCATGTGCCTACATCATTACCTGTTAAATTGGTGTTGGTAGAAGCAAGGGTGACTGCCGCAGGCGTATCCGAAGATGGTTCACAAACATTGCTGACTGTTCCGGCATTGGCTACCGCTGGTGTTTGATCTTTTACGGTGACGTTTACATCTGCCGAAGATGCGGTACACGGCCCGCTGCTGATCGTCCATCTGAAACGGTAAGGGTTTGACGGATCAACAACCAGGTTTGATACTGTTGTTATAGGCGAGTTCGGTGCATCAATCGTAGGTGTGCGGGTATCTGATGAACTATTGGGTACAAAAGTCCATGTACCTATGCCTGATGTTGGTGTTGTGCCGGTTAAAGTGACATTACCTACGCAGGCATTAAGCTGATCCGTCATTGGTTGCGCAACTGTAGGCGGACTATAAACACTGATACGCACGATATCATTGCTTGACAGGTTACCCTGACAGTTTGCATAGCTTACCGTCCATTGTAACAGGTAGTCGCCCGGAACGGTCAGGTTGTCAAGCGTCGTGCTATTGCTCGATGGATTGTTAATCGTTGCCACGCTGCCTATGGGGCGGCTTACCAAACTCCATGCACCGGTTCCTACTGTAGGGGCAACAGCGGCAAGCGTTACCGATGTAGTGTTTGCGATGCATATTTGCTGGTCTGCACCGGCGTTTGCAATCGATGGCGGTCCCGAAACATTTACAGTTACGTCATCTGTCAGCGTTCCGCAACCGCCTGCATCCTGGCCTGCTACAGTACCGGTATTAATTGTGTAACGGAATACATAGGTAGCGCCCGGCGTTAAACCTGTTACAATAGCGCTGTTGCCGAAGCCAGATGCTGATCCATTTTTACTAATTGTTACCGGGGCAGTGCCTGCCGGTAACGCGGATACTAAAGTCCAGGTACCGTCGCTGCCTTCGTTACCTGCCAATACGGTTGTGGTTGTATTGCAAAGGTTTTGATCTGCACCTGCATTTGCCGACTGATGTACCACAACAGTAACACTTGTTTCAGAAGGTGAGCATATGGTGCCGTTACTTGATCTCCATGTTAATACATATTTCCCTAATATTAGTCCGCTAATGGTTGCCTTTGGATCATTAAGGTTACTGAACGTAGGCGAATTTGGGCCGCTTTGTACAACCCACAAACCTTGCCCAACGGTTATCACATTGGCATTTAATGCTGTAGAGGTGGCATCGCAAAGGCTGATGGTACTAATGTTATCTACATGTGCATTTGACGGGGTAGGCCTGTCGGTTAAATTATATGAAATTTCTGCAAATGAAGTTGAGCAGGCATTATTGGTTATGGTATACCTGAATTTGTACCTGCCTTCGGCCAAACCCGAAATTGTGGTTGATGTGCCATTCGGCGAACTAATAGTCACACCGCCAGGCCCTTCAGTTTGTGTCCAGGTTCCTACTTCGCCGGGTCGCAGGGCCGCATTGGTAGCGTTAAGTGTTATGGGATCAAGCCCGCATTGATCTGTTGCAGTTGTACCACCGTTGATCTGTGCCTGCGTAGTTGGAGGAGATGTGGTGATCACAACCGTATCCCTTGAAGAAATACAGCCGCCTTTTGTAAGCTGCCATTCAAACCTGTAAGTGCCATTAACAGCTCCTGTAACTGTTTGTGTATTGGCATTAGTGTAAGCCGGGGTATTTGGGCTGCCTGCTACTAATGTCCATATCCCTGTCTCTCCTGCATCGGGGGCGTTACCGTTTAAAGTAAAGCTGGTAGTGCCTGATGGCAAGCACTGATCGGTGCCGGCTGCTGCCTGCTTAGGTCCTGCTGTCGCATTTGTGCTTACAGCCACATCATCGCTGATACTGCCGCAACTGTTCAAGATCGTCCAACGGAAAGTATAGGTCTTATTTGCTAATAGGCCGGATACTAATGTGTTATGATCGTTAATATCCGCAAATGTAATACTGCTTGCAGGCGTTGCTGGGCTTTCTGAAACAATGCTCCATGTTCCTTTTTCCGTTGTTGCCGGTGCGTCTGCATTTAATTTAACGGGCGTTGCATAGCAGTTTGTAAAGTCAGCGCCAGCATATACATGCGTAGGCGGCGAAGCAACAATAACACTTACATCAGATTGTGAATTACCGCAATCAGCTCCGCCACCGGTAACTATCCATCTAAAAACATATACACCGCTGGTGAGGTTTGATATGGCGGTGTTGTTTAAGCTTCGGTTGGCAATAACAGCGGTATTAGGGCCGCTTACCTGTGTCCATTGCCCGTTACCTGCATCATCAGCCAGAGGGGCGTTACCTGCAAGGGTGGCGCTTGTTGTACCGCAGGCCAGTAACTGTGAGGTGCCGGCATTTGCCTGATAAGGCGATTTGGAAACAACAATGGCAATATCCTTGTAAGCATCTGAACATCCGCCCGAGGCATCATCATTGTAACGCCTGAACCTGATAATATAGGTACCGATCTTGTTCATACCCACAATTGGCTGAAGGTTATCGGCAGCGGTTGTAAAGTTATTAATTCCGGCGTTGGCTTGTAATTGCGAACCAGCCGGCGCGCTTACCAGAGCCCATTGTGTACGGTTACCACCCGATACGTCATAATTGATGATTAACTGGCTGGCATCGCATGGCAAAACAGCAGGGTTAGCAGTTATAAAGGTGATAGAAGGCGGCGTGGTATATCTTACATGGTATATACCAGTGTTTGAGCATCCGGTTACCGTATTAGTAATTGTATAAACAAAATCATAAGGCGAATGTCCGTCTAATCCGCTTAATGTAACCGTTGGCGAAGTGGCATTGGAGATGGTAACACCAGCAGGGTTTGTTGATGCCGATGTCCATTGCACAACCTCGTTGGCGTAACGTGGTTGTACGCCATTAAGTACGGTGCTGGTGCGGCCATCGCAATACGTAAAATAAGGTTCACCGCCAGCATCTGTAACATCCTGTGTAGGTGCCGATACATTGATGGTTACATCAGCAGTACCGTTTACGCACTGACCTGCAACCGTCCAGCGTACTTTATATATACCTGCTGTTAAATTACCCACACCAGTATTATTATCGTGGATATCACCAAAGCTTGGTACACTTGGACCGCTTATAAATGACCATGTACCTTGCTGCCCGTTTCCAATCCCCGCGAATGAAGCATGTAAGCGTGCAATTGCCGTTGTTGAGTAACAGCTTACATTGATTGGGCTGTCTGCAAAAATGGCTTCGCCGCCAAGATTGGTAACACTTACATTGGATGATGTTGAGCAACTGCCCGAACTGTTGGTGATAGTCCAGGTATATACAGAAGTGCCCACAGTTGGTCCTGTAGCCGGGAGAGTAATTGTTCCGTTAGGAGAGGTTGCCGGATTGGGTAATGGTAAGTTACCACTTACCGTCCATACACCTGTTTCACCGGCGGCTGGTGCATTTGCTGCCATAGTTACTACACCCGGGCAAGCTTTAATATTGGAGCCTGCATTGGCTATTGTAAGGTTTGATACGGTGTAAACTGCGTCATCGAAAACAGGGCTGCCATCAATACATTGCGAAGTAAGCCTGAAGGTATATGACTGCGACCTTGCATACCCGGTTACGGTAGCTGTTACGGTGCCATTGTTGTTGGTAGTTGCCGACACAGTAACTGCCGGGCCGCTAACCTGTGTCCATACAGGTTGTTGATTGATGGAACCGTTAATGTTTCCGGTTAAAATAAAAGCATCACCCGGGCATATGGTACGATCTGCACCTGCGTTTATTGTGCAGTTTTGAGCAAAAGATTTTACTCCTATAAAGCTTAAAAAAAAGCATAGAATAAGGCAGAGGCGTAAAGTTTTAGTCATACATTACAGCAAAATGCATTCTGCTAAACATGCCGATAGGAGATAAGCAATACCCTGAGCGTATCAGAAATTTAAAAAAGAAATGAATGGGTAAAGTTTATTACATAAAGACCTGGTTAATAATTGCAGAACTTATTATAGTTTGTTTAGTGTTTGCGATTACGTATACGGTAAAGGATGACGAAAGGATTTATAAATAAATACTATACAACTTAAAGGGGTGATTAAATATTCATTGGCCTTTTAATTTGTTGTTCAACTTTACAGCACAAAAAAATGGGAAAAATGTAAAACAACATCTTTCCCATTAGGTTGACACAAAGATATATTTAAAAATTAATTCTCAATGGCGTTTAAAATTTTATTCGCATTGCACAGCAGCATGTGTTAAAGTTTTAATATTGCACAAATAAAAAATCTCCGTCTATGATAAAGACTGTATTTGTAGCCAGTACAGAACCGTACAGCGGTAAATCGCTTGTGTCGCTGGGGCTGGTCAATATGCTTTTAGGCAAAGCACAGAAAATAGGTTTTTTTAAACCTATTACAGGCCAAAGTATCCAGCAAAAGAAAGATAACCACATCGATACTATACTTAGCCATTTTGATCTGCCTATTGCTTATGATGATACAAATGCCTTTACCTGGCAGGAAGCCATGCGGCAGGTAGATACCGAAAGCCAGGGTGAGATGATCGATACCATTATCCGCAAGTTTAAGTACTTGGAAGACAAGTATGATTTTACCGTAATTGAAGGTACTGATTACCAGGGAGAAGGTGCGGCTTTTGAATTTGAAATTAACGCACAGATCGCAAAAAATCTTCGCGCCCCGGTGATCATCGTTATATCGGGCGAAAAGAAATCTACCGCACAAATTGTAAACGGGTCGCTTACCGCCATCCGTAATTTTGATTCGCGCGAGATACAGGTACTGGCTATTGTAGCCAATAAGGTTAGTGAGGATAATGTACAGGATGTGCAGGAACTGCTTACGCAGCAGATTTCCTCAGAAATATTAGTATCGGTTATCCCAGAAAACAAAAGCCTGCAAAACCCCACAATGAAAGAAGTGCTTGAAAAGCTGAACGGTAAATTACTGTTCGGTAATGAGCATCTTTCAAACCAGGTGGATAACTTTGTGACCGGCGCCATGCAGGTACCTAACTTTTTAAATTACCTGAAAGAGAACGTATTGATTGTTACGCCCGGCGACCGTGGCGATATCATTATCAGTGCTTTACAGGCCAACTTATCAACCAGTTATTCAAAGGTTGCAGGTATTGTGTTAACAGCTGGTTATCAGCCGGAAGAGCCGATTGTACGCCTGATAGAAGGTTTGCAAACCGTTGTGCCGATTATAGCAGTACAAACCGGTACATTTGAAACAAGCAATATCGTAGGCGCTATTCGATCAAAAATTTCAAGCGGCGATACCAAAAAGATCCAGCTTGCTATTGATACGTTTAACAAGTATGTAAGCATCCCTGAACTTGATAAACGGCTGATCACTTTTAAGCCATCGGGCATAACGCCGCGTATGTTTCAGTACCAGATTACCAACTGGGCGAAAAGCAATAAAAAGCACATCGTATTACCAGAAGGCACAGATGAAAGGATACTGAAAGCTGCCGCAAGGTTAATTTCGCAAGATATTGTATCGCTAACCCTTTTAGGTAATAAGGATGAAATTTTAGCCTTGGTTAGCAGACTGGATATTAACCTTGACCTGAACAAGATCAACATTATAGACCCGCATCAGAGTGAGTACTATGATGATTTTGTAAACACACTTTACGAGCTGCGTAAAACCAAAAATGTAAACATGGAAATGGCCAGGGATATGATGACAGACGTATCCTATTTTGGCACCATGATGGTTTACAAAGGCTTTGCCGATGGCATGGTATCAGGAGCGGTGCACACTACACAGCATACCATTCGCCCGGCTTTGCAGTTTGTAAAAACCAAGCCTGGTATATCAGTGGTATCATCAGTGTTTTTTATGTGCCTGCCAGACCGTGTATCGGTTTTCGGCGACTGTGCAGTTAACCCAAATCCAACGGCAGAGCAACTGGCAGAAATTGCTATTTCATCGGCAGAAAGCAGCCAGCGTTTCGGCATTGAACCAAGGGTAGCGATGTTATCCTATTCGTCAGGTACCTCTGGCGAAGGTGAGGATGTAGAAAAGGTACGCCGGGCCACAGAAATAGTTAAACAAAAACGCCCCGACCTAAAAATTGAAGGGCCTATACAGTATGATGCAGCTGTTGACCCGGTAGTTGGCAGCAGCAAAATGCCGGGATCTGAAGTGGCAGGAAGGGCAAGCGTATTAATTTTCCCGGATCTGAATACAGGTAACAATACATACAAGGCGGTACAACGCGAAACAGGTGCATTGGCAATAGGCCCGATGTTGCAGGGACTAAACAAACCGGTAAATGATTTAAGCCGGGGCTGTACGGTTGACGACGTTTTTAATACAGTAATTATCACAGCCATACAGTGCCAGGACAAATAATCAGCAGATCAATAATGAATATCCTTGTAATCAACTCGGGCAGCAGCTCAATCAAATATCAACTCTTTAAAATGCCTTCTACCACGCCTGTTTGTTCGGGCATGGTAGACAGGATCGGCTTAGACCAATCAACTATCACTTACAAAGCATCTATACACGGTGAAGAAAAGGAAGTGAGCAAGCAAATGGAGATACCAGACCATGAAGCTGCTATTAAGGAAGTTAATATACTGCTGATGGATGCTGCCATTGGTGTTATCAAAAATCCGGATGATATTGAAATTGTAGGGCACAGGATAGTACACGGAGGCGAATTTTTTACTTCGACAACCGTTATTACACCAGATGTTAAAGAAAAGTTGAAAGCTACCTTTCAGCTTGCCCCATTACATAACCCCTCTGCCTATACCGGCATAGAAGTAGCCGAGAAAATATTCAGTAAGGCTAAGCACATCGGTGTATTTGATACAGCTTTTTTTCAAACACTTCCGGAGCATGCTTACAGATATGCTATTCCCAACAGTTACTATAAAGATTATAATATACGCGCTTATGGCTTTCATGGTACCAGCCATAAATATGTTTCGGCACAGGCATCCAAATATTTAAATAAACCACAGAGCAAACTGATTACCATTCACCTGGGGAATGGTTGCAGTATAAGTGCGGTAGATGGTGGTAAAGCGGTTGACACCAGCATGGGTTTTGGTCCGTTGGATGGTCTGATAATGGGAACACGCTCGGGCAGTATTGATCCTACTGTTATTTTTTATCTGGTTAACCAGCTTGGCTATGATATTGAGCAGGTAAGTAATTTGTTAAACAAACGCAGCGGTATGGTGGGTTTAACAGGTTACAGCGATATGCGCGATGTGACCAAAGCCATACAAGAGGGAAGTGATGAAGCGAAACTGGCCTATGATATGTATACCTACAGGATTAAAAAATTTATAGGGGCCTATGCTGCGGCATTAAACGGAGTTGATGCCATTGTATTTACAGCAGGCGTTGGTGAAAATGATGCGGTTGTACGCCAAATGGCTTGTAGCGGCCTTGATTATCTGGGTATAGCAATTGACGAGGAGATAAACAAGAAAAGAGAAAAGGGTATCAGGGAAATAAGCAAGGCAGATTCAAAAGTAAAAGTACTGATTGTGCCCACTAACGAGGAGCTGGAAATAGCCAATCAGTGCCTGGAGTTGAACAGCCACTTAAATTAAACTGATGGTGCCTTCCTTAGTTTTGGGAAGGCACTGAAATTATGTTAAATCGGGAAAGTCCCAAACGCTTTGATAACCGCCATGCTGTTCAGCATAGGCAATAAAATCAGCATAAAAAGGCAATTGTGCAATAGTGGCACTGTCGCCAATAACAACCAGCTTTTTACGCGCACGCGTCATGGCTACGTTCATGCGTCTTATATCGGCCAAAAAGCCGATCTCACCTTCCGTGTTGCTACGCGTCATGCTGATATAAACAATGTCGCGTTCCTGTCCCTGGAAACTATCTATCGTATTAACAGTGATCTTATCCTGATGCTTTGTCAATAAAGGTGAGCTTTTAAAAAAATCATCCAGTATCCTGATCTGTTCTTTATAAGGAGATATCACAGCTACAGTGGGTAATTCTTTATTTAGAGATTTTTCTTCTGCTTCAATAACTAATTGCTCAAGGTGCCGAATTAAAAATGCCGCTTCTTCGGGATTAGTAGAACTGGTGCCTTCCAACTTTTCGTCATATCCTGCTCCTGCGGTATCAATAAAAATCAATGGCAAATCACCATCAAAAAGCCGCTGATGTGCTACACCTTCATAAGCTTTTAACCGGTTACTATAAAACTCTTTTGATGAAAATCCCATGATCACCTCGTTCATGCGGTACTGTTCTTCCAATAATACCACGGCTTCAGGGTGCTTTGCGGTCAGTTTTTCAAGTAGCGTGATGCTAAGGCCTTTTCTGCCAGCTTCTGCTGATTTGATAGTTGGCGGCAGTTGTAGATGGTCGCCTGCTAAAACTACTTTATCAGCTTTTAAAATGGGTATCCAGCAGGCGGGTTCCAAGGCCTGGCCTGCCTCGTCAATAACGGTAGTTTTAAATGTTTTGTCTTTGATGGTATAATGCGCAGCGCCAACTAATGTAGCGGTAATTACCTGGGCTTTGGCAGCCAGATCATCAATGATAAATTGCTCTGACTTATCCACCTCTCTCATAATCTTATGAGCTTCGTCAAACAAAGCCTTGCGCTGCTCGCGCTCTGCACGGCCAAAGCTTCGCTTGTATTTATGCGCCATGTTCTTATACTCGGCAGCCTGCTTCTTTAAGTCCTTGATCTGTTTGTTATAGCTGTGAGCTGCGATCTTACTATCAAGGGTTAAAGACATCAGTTTATCAGAAACCCGTGCCGGATTGCCTATGCGCAAAACGTTTAAACCTGCATTAAATAACTTTTCGCTTAAAAGATCAACTGCCGTATTGCTTGGAGCCACAACCAGTACCTGCTCATTCTTTTGTGTTACTAAAGCTTTGATAGCCTCAACCAGGGTAGTGGTTTTGCCGGTTCCCGGCGGACCGTGCACAATAGCAAGGTCCTGGGCAGCCAAAATATTTTGTACAGCAATATTTTGTGAGGCATTTAGCGATGCGAAATTTTCACCATCCCGATTATCGAATGCAGGTGCTTTTAAACCTGTGAGTATCTCAATCAGCCGACTTTGCTTAGGGTCGTCAATTTTTTTACCGGCCTGTTTCAGTGCCAGTTCCATTTCCTTATAGCTGTTTTCGTCGAAAAGCAGATCGACACCCAGTTTGCCTGCATCCGCCCAATCTGGCAGTTCATCAGTTCGTAAGGTAAGTTTTAAACGGTTACCGCCCTGGTAATTTATGATGCCTTCTGCACGGTCTGTTTTGGGATTATGGTTGGAGAACAAGGCAACCGATGCTCCAAACCTGAACTGGTGCGCAATGTCATGATGCGTAGTGCGTTCCAACTCAACAGTGATGTAATCTCCACGGCTTGGTTCTGTACCCCTTATGGCTACCGGGTACCATGCCATACCTGCCGCACGGCGTTCGGTTACTGATGTGGTTTCGGCAAGCCTGAGATAGTTTTGCCTGTCTTCCTTGCGTTCGATATTAAGTAAGCCAAGCAGGTCACTGAAATAATCCATCCTGCAAAAGTAATAAAGCGTTATCAGCTGCAAGTACTTTTGATAAATCAAACCAAATAGCCTCAACGCTGTTGGATGTAGGGTATGAATTATTAAGATTTATCATTACCTTATTTCAATACTTATGGAACAATTTCTTGCTTCACTGGTTAGCTACATTTCATTAGTTCCCCCGTTTCTCGTATTTGTAGCAACTTGTTATTACCTTTCTAAGAAAGCTGATACAGATTCTATATTACTCTTCGTTGGTTCGGGCATTGTATTACTGGTATCTGCATTTTTTATTTATATGCCACGTTTTATGCAGATTAGGGCTATGTCACAACAGGAAGCAATTTATTATTATGGTATTGCAGGTACGATCAACTTTTTAGCTGGTATTTGCTTTGCAGTGGGTTTACTGTTGCTGATCATCAATAAAGTAAATGCTCAAAAGCAGATGAAAATATAATTCTGTCCTGCTCATGAGCATTTATTAAGTAAAAAGGCAATGCTATTTATTTGCTTTTCTTAGCTTCGTCTTCAATTCTGAGGCTTTCTTTATGAATAGCATTCATCAGTTCTTCTATAAACTCAGGAGATAAGCCTTCTGAAGCGCCATTTTTCTTTGCTTCATTTACAACCTGCTGAAATCTTGCCGGTTGTAGCGGTGGAATGTTGTTCTTTGCTTTGTAAACTCCTATAGCCTGTACTATTCTTTCACGTTCGCCAATCAGTTTGATCAGTTGCTTATCTATCGAATCAATACGCGACCGGGCACTGCCGAAATCTGCTGATGTATTAATGGTTGACTGCGCTTTAGTATTTGTTATTGCAAAGGCGAACAAAAAGATAAATGCGAATACTGTTTTTAATAGCGATGATGTAATATTCATGATATTTTAGTTGAATACTATAATAACGGCGAATATTGCTTTAATATGCGCTTTAATATGTTATTTTTTTGTTAATAGATGCTTTGAATGATACTACTTAAATTTAAGTAATTCTTGTTTATCTCCTGCATAAGATTGTGCAAACGCATATATTTACGTCAACTGGCCTTATTTATTCAATCTTATCATCTAATTCTATTCAATTAAAAAATGAAATTATTTACTGTTCTATTAGTTTCTTTATGCGGTATCAGTTCTGTTATGGCTCAAAGCATTCCGTGTAATGACACTGCCCAAATTACCATCAAATTAAAATCTATCAGAAAGGCTGACCAGGAAAGCCGGGCTCAGTTTATTAAACAGATGGCCGAAAACAACCCGGAAAAGGCTAAGCAACTGGCATTACAAATGAAGGCTACCGACAAACAAAATCAACAGGAAATAGGAGAGTTGCTTGATAATTGCGGCTGGCCTAAAGGGCTTTCTGCTGAAGATAACCACACACTTTTTTTAGTAATAGACCATGCAGAAACAACTTACATGAAAAAGTATTTTCCCCTGCTTAAAGATCAGGCTGATAAGGGCATAGTACCCAAAAGTGATTTAGCCACATTGCAAGACCGTATTTTACTGCGAAGCGGAGAGAAACAACTTTACGGTACACAAACGTTTAAAGACGGTGCTATTATCCGAGTGTGGCCTATTGATGAAGTTGAACATATAGATCAGCGCCGTAAAGAAATGGGGTTGCCACCTATAGACGAGTACTTAGCAACAGTTAAGAGTACCTATAAATCTGAGGTTAGCTGGGATAAAGAAATGACAATTGAGGATGCCCGGCAGAAAGTGCTGAAGAAACCATAAAATAGGTAACTAACCCTTAGACAGAAGAGGGTTAGTTACTTACTTAAGCTAACAGTCAAGTGTTTTCTGACTACTTCTTCACTATTTTCGACTTGATAAAAAGTAATTGCTCCGGTGTTAAGTTTGTCTTGTCAATAAAAGTCCCAGCGCTTTTGGTATGATAAAGTATGATGAATTTCCCTCTTTCGTTTTGCTTAATCATGTGTTCCCACAAAAAATCCATCTTAAATGTCGATCCTGTGGCTGATACACCCACATCGGTAAACTTGTAAGTAATTTCACTTAGCAAACCCGAATTTGACTTAACATGTCTTACTGCCATCAATACAATTAATGGGGGAAGAAGCAACAAAAACAAACCTATAATAGCATCGGTAATGGGCGAATACACTTGGAAGCTTGTTAACTTAGCATAGTTTAATATGGAGACTGTTAAGATAAAAAGCCCGAAAATGGTAACAAGTACATAATATGGCCTTTTGTAAAGGCCGATGAACATTGTCTTTATATATTCAGTTTTATCCAGTTTAGACGTGATTGAAAATTCCATCCTGTAATTTTAAGGTATTTAAATGACATCCATTCCTCCAATTAAAACATACAATTTTCTGCCCTGTAAATATGGTTCAGAGTTGTTATTAGATATTGGACGTATTGAGACATTGGAAAATTATGTGTTAGACAGCACATTACATCAACTTAGTTTTTATGAAATTATTTTTATCAAGGAGGGATCAGGAACCTTTTTATTAGACGAAAATAAAATATCAATAAGCCCAAGAACAATTATTTTCACCAGCCCCGGACAAATCCGCAGCTGGGAAATTGAGCAAGAGGTAAAAGGATATACGCTGTTTTTTGAAAAAGATTTTCTACATCTTTTTTTCTCGGATGAACTATTTCTGTACCGGTTTCAATACTTTCATCAGTATTCGCATCCTGCCGAAATGCTGATAGATGAAACATCATTCGGCAAATGCCTGGAATTGCTATATGAAATAGAATGGGAGTTTGAACAACTTCAAAATGATAGTAATCATTTGATCAGGTCGCTTTTATATCAGTTACTTATCGTTCTAAATCGCTATTATGCTGGTGTTTATAATGTTCAGCGCGATACGTATATCCATCCCGATTTCTATAGATTCCGGTCATTACTGGAAAGAAGATTTTTACAGGATAAGACTGTTGAGGCTTATACCAAAATGCTTAACGTCAGCCCGGGGTTCCTTAATAAAATTTGCAGACAGTTCAGTGGATTATCAGCGCAACAAATGATTCATCAGAAGCTGATTTCAGAAATAAAGAGACAATTGTATCAAAACAAATCTGCAAAAGAGATTTGCTATGAATTCGGTTTCTCAGATCCATCCAATTTCAACCGCTTTTTTAAAAAACTGACCAATACAACTCCCCACCAATACCAAAAGAAAATTTAAAAGGACAATTTAATAGATAAAATGACCTTTTTCGGGGTTATGAGTTTCCCCAATTTTGGAGAAAAAGCAATAATGATAAAATCAGCAACACTCATTCTTTTATTTCTATTTATCAATCAGCTTTGCGTAAAAGCAGAACAATTACATATTAATCCCCAAATTGGTAATGATGCCAATTCCGGAACTAAAGCCCAACCGTTAAAGACACTTTTAGAGGCTGCCAGGCGTGTAAATCTAAACAAGGAGCAGGGAGAAACAACCATCATTCTTTCAGAAGGCCTTTATCTGCTTACCCAAACTGTACTGTTTAACAATGATAAATATAGCGTTAGCAAGCGTCTTATCATTCGGGCTGAAGTTATGCCGGACGATGTAGAATGGACGCCTAAAAAAATGCCCGTTATATTAACAGTGGCACCATTGGAGCTTGGTGTTGGCGGACAAGAAGCAAGAGGCATACAACCCGAGGTTAGCCATGTTACTATTGAAGGTTTGCGGTTTACGGGCAGCCCCAATTACACTTATATTGATAATAATAATTTAAACCGATCTTACCCGATATGGCGTGATGGAAAAAAACTGGATGATTTGCTGGTAACCCAATGCCTGTTCGCGGGGAATATAGATGTATTACCTTTACATGTGGGAGTTATAGCAAATGGTTATGGGTTAGTGATTGATCATTGTGTGTTTTTCAACTGTAAAATCCCAGTTGTTTTTTGGAAAAACGATGGAAAGACCGGTAGCCGTAGTGCAATGCAGTATTCATTGGTATATGGTGGTTATTTCTGCGGGGTTTGGACTACACAAGGTACCAATGGAGATGATTTCGACTTTCATCATAACATCATAGCTAATACAAGTACCATATGGATAAGGGAAAAAGGAAGTAAACGTAGCTATAAAGCTTCTGATTGCATTTTTACTAATTATAATAAGTTAGCAGGATATGGAAGCGGCCCCTTAAGCGATAGTGAGACGACATCAATAGATTTCTTGGAAATGAAGAATGTACAAACTACAGGAACCATAATCATTGAAAAAGATCAGAGCAAACGCAATTATCTGCAATTAGCGGAAGGTTTGATGGGTTCAAACTTAAAAGCTGGACTTTTCAAAAAATAAGCTAACGGCCGAAAAATATCCAATTGTTTGTAAATCATGCTGATACCAGGCAGTTGCCTGGTATCAGCATGATGAAAACGTTAATTTAGCAACCACCTTTGTGAGTGGCACGTACATAAATTGTTTTGCCATCCCGTTCTACATAATCACCAGATACAATTGGATATGAATACTTAGGAGCGTAGGATACGCTATGGCTTCTGATCATTATTTTGTCGTTAACTTTCAGGCTATGCAAGTGCTCAAAGTCATTACTAAAATTTAAAAAGTTTTTGTTGGCGTCTTCCGGTCCGAAATCAAGAATATAATCTTCGTTGTCAATTTTAATCATCACTCCAAAACCTAATGATGAGCCCGCTGGAAGAGAAAGAGAGGTTACAACTCCTTCCATATTAGTGTAATCCTTTATGTGTTGCCTTATTTTAGCAGCACCAACAAGTACTTTTTTACCTTCGGTAGACGCTTCCCATTTTTTGTACTTAATCCCATCAGGCGTGGTCTCCCATTTTATTAGGGCAGCTTCTCTTTCAGCAGGAGACAACAGCTTTGATGGAGACTTTTTAATAGACTCTTTTCTCATTTCACGATTAGCAAATACTATGAATCCGCTTACTACAACCAGCGCGAAAACCAGCGTATAAATGATTTTTTTCATATCTATGTCTTTATTTAATTGATACGGCAAAACTACTTTGACGCCTTTCTATCTGAGTAGTCCGGATTGTAAATAAAATTGTAAACTTTGTAAATAAAAACTTGACAATATGGTTGATAGCCAAAATCTGATTTCCGGAAATCGCAGGTATTTATTCGGATTGATGATCCTCTTGATTATTGGTATGATAAGCCTGTTGTTCGGTTTAAAAGGTAGTGATGACTTTAACCTCGCCCGCAGAGAAGTTTTGCTCCGCAGGGTAGGGCATGAAGTGCTGTTACATTCGGGCGACAGTACGTCAAGGGTTTTACCGGTAAGAAAGATTTCCGCAGACGAATATCAGATCAGTTTTGAAAATAAACTTACATTTCAACCGGAGCAAATGGTGAATACAATCAGCCGTTTGCTGGCCAATGATCCTGTCCCCAGAGATTATGTTGTTAATGTGCTAAATGAAGGCACCAACAATGTTGCCTATGGGTTTGCGATATCTAAAAATAAACAAGATGATATTGTGCCCTGTAAAGGGAGAAAGCAGCCACAGGCACATTACGTAATTGATGTTAAATTTAAACCTGCGGGTATAGCTGCCATAAATAATGGATATGTTTTGGGCGGCATTCCGGTTTTAGCATTTGTTGGCTTTCTTTTCTTCTATAAAAAGCCTAAAAGGGTATCTCCTGAATCTCAACCTGGTAATATGTTGACTTTAGGTACGGCATTATTCGATTCCCGCAATCGTAAGCTGACAATTGACGGTAAGACAATAGACCTGACCGGAACCGAAACGCGCCTGCTCCGTATTTTCGCTTTATCTCCTAACCATATTATCGAACGGAACCGCCTACAAAAAGAGATTTGGGAAGATGAGGGAGTTATTGTAGGCCGCAGTTTGGATATGTTTATATCAAAGCTCAGAAAAAAACTGGAACCCGATCTCAATATTAATATTGTCGTTGTTCGTGGCAAAGGTTATAAACTTGAAATTAATGCTTAGCAGGAGAGGTTAACGAATTGTGTTAAAACAACAAAAGCCCGATACTTGGTATTCGATTCGTTCCATATTTAATTTTTAAGCCATTTCTTCGTTCCTTTCGGATATTGTTAGAAAGGAAGATTGTCATCGTCGTTATCTTGTGAAGTCGGAAAAGCATTCGCTGGCAAAGAAATATTATTTACTATAAATAGGTTTAAAATGTCTTCGCGTTCCATGAACATGATTTGACTTCTTTTTGAAATATCTAGTTGCCCGGCAATCCAATTCCGAGCCTGCTTTGTAATTTCTCCTCCAGCGATGATAAAAGCATGATCCACTAATACTTTTCTGCTGGTTTCAGGGTCAAATATTTCATGACCAAGCATCATAGTTACCTGATTTAATATTTCAGCGACATTTGCATTACCTGCTTTGCTCATTCCGGAAGAATCAAGTTTGCCTTTTTTAGCCTGAATACCGAAATACAAGACATTTTGAGTTGGTAGCACATATTTCATCCAAATATCCTTTCCATATTCTAAAGCTTTGTCCTTGTGCCCAGCAATAGTGATGCGTTGAAAACCTAAATGCCTAAACAAGGGCATCAATATTTCGCCAATAAGTTCATCTTCAGAACATTTATTTAAATAAGCAATTAACAGTGCTTTACGCTCTAACTCAATAGCTGATAAGGGGCGATGAGGGTGCTGTTCAGGCACTACAGAACCGGCCTTAGGAATGATATTAATTTGAACAACTTGTTCGTCCTGTGAACGTCGCATGGTTTCTGAAAAGCGTTGCAATAAATCTGCTTCTAATTCTTTCAGGTTATTTTTTACAGCAACATAGGATTTCACATCCACGGTTACAAAAATCGTAAAATAGTAAGTCCCGTTATTCCAATTGTCATAATCTGTTTGCTCAATACTTATTTCACTTTTTTCTAACAGACTAACAATACCATCGGCATTTTCAGCCTTAGCTATTTCGATAACGGTTTGTAATATGGATTGGGATTGTTCGAAATTATTTACCATAATATGTGAGTTCTCATCTAACTATAAAACTTCTGTAAGTCAATGTTATAAAGTTTTTTGAAGAATACGTCAAATTAAACTACACATACTAACATTGACATTGATTTTTTTGTAAGATATGAACTTTGAACGGACAACAATTGCCGATAAGGGAAATTATGACGAAGGTTTTGTATCTAAAAGAAAATCAAATAGACCAATAGCAATCATTTCTTTTTGGCACAACATAGTGATCCAACATCGCCTAATAGGCTGCCTTGAATTGTACAGAGATTGCAATTCAACTATTAGACGGTCTTGACAATCAGCGGCTTCTTTTTTTGTATATAAAGATGGCATGTGTCCAATACCACAATAAGCTTAAAATTAGTGCTTAGCAGGAGAGGTTAACGAATTGTGTTAAAACAACAAAAGCCACAGTTTGCGGCTTTTGTACTCGGGGCGGGAATCGAACCCGCACGATCTTTAAGGATCACAGGATTTTAAGTCCTGCGTGTCTACCAGTTCCACCACCCGAGCAGGTGATAATCTGTTGCCAGATGAACCTTTTAAAAATAAATCCTTTCTGTGTAGGAAAGGATTTGAGCGAAAGACGAGATTCGAACTCGCGACCCCGACCTTGGCAAGGTCGTGCTCTACCAACTGAGCTACTTTCGCTTTTGTATCAGGCAACCGCCGTAGCAGAGTACCTTTCGTTTTTGGTGTTGCAAATATAGACAGAAAAGCCCTTTCTGCAAGAAATTGATTTAATTTTTTTTAAGTTTTTTATAACTCGCTGTTTTTCAAAACATCAGAAATTAAATCATTCTCAAATCCACGGCTTAAAGCATATTGTTTCAGCTTGTAGTTGCGTTTAAAGGTATCTTTTTCAGTCAACGAACGGTTCTTTTTTTCAATTACCTGCTGTAATATCCTGTAATAATCATCAGCATCAAGTTTTAAAAGTGCTTTGCGTATCAGCGGGTCTGATACCCTTTTTATTTTAAGGCCCTGCTTAATTTTAACTTTTCCCCAATGTTTAATGTTCATTTTGCCACGTGCGTAGGCTTCGGCAAAACGCTCTTCATTTAAAAAGTTACCGGCAATCAATTCGCTAATGATACGCTCAATGGCATCTGTCCAAAGCCCCCATTCATACAGCTTATCACGCACCTCCTGCTGCGAGCGTTCCTGGTAAGCACAGTAATGTTCTGCTTTGGCAAGTGCAACTTTTTCATCGGTAATCTTTTTTTTAGCTTTCGGCTCGTCCATCAAAACTAAAGTAAGCTAAATTTCTTCTATTGGCATAATATCGTCAAATTAGCATCATGCTCAGCAGTATGTATTCTATCAAAGAAATCCGGCAAATTATTGGGGCGCAGGGGCCAATTATCAGGGAGTGTAATATCAGTGGTTTAATAACTGACAGCCGGCAGGTGCTTAACGCATCCGAAGGATTGTTTTTTGCCCTTAAAGGCCGCCGCGACGGGCACGAATTTATTAAAGAAGCATATAATGCAGGCGTACGCAGTTTTGTGGTAGCGCATGAACCGGCTGAACGCATGACCGGCGCTAACTTCCTGACGGTTGACAATGTACTTAATGCATTGCATATTTTGGCAGCACATCACCGCCAACAGTTTAATTTACAGGTAATTGGTATTACGGGCAGCAATGGTAAAACCATTATTAAAGAATGGCTTTACCAGCTTATGGCCAACGAATACAGCATTGTCCGTAACCCTAAGAGTTATAACTCACAGGTAGGGGTACCATTGTCTGTTTGGCAAATTACAAAAGAGAACGATTTGGGAATTTTCGAGGCCGGTATTTCAACCAGTGGAGAGATGGATGCACTGGAGGCTATGATCAAACCGCAGATAGGCATCTTCACACATTTAGGTTCAGCGCATGATGAGGGCTTTGAGAACCGCCGAGCCAAAGTAATTGAAAAGCTGAAGCTTTTTAAACATGCTGATCTGCTGATCTACAATTATGATCAAATGCGGGAGTACGAAAAAGATATAGTAACTCCAAAGCGTTTTACCTGGAGCCAAAAATCAAAGGATGTCGACCTTTATGTTTTCAGTGAAACGGTTATAGCCAAAAAGTTTTACCTGCGTGCCAAATATAAAGGCAAAGAGATTGAATGCCTTATTCCGTTTCTGGATGCTGCATCTGTTGAAAATGCGGTTTACTGCTGGGCAACCATGCTGGCTATGGGTTATTCGCCGCAACAATGCGATGACCGGCTGGAACATTTGACCGCTGTAAGCATGCGGCTCGAACTTAAAACAGGTGTAAATGATTGTACCATTATCGATGACTCCTACAACTCGGATATTAACTCGCTTGAGATCGCGCTTAACTTCTTGAACCAGCAAAATCAACACCAAACTAAAACGCTCATACTATCGGATATTTATCAATCAGGCTTGCAGCAGGAAGTACTTTACAAGCAGGTGGCCGATATGGTAAAGGATAAAAAGATAGATAAGTTTATAGGGGTGGGGGAAGCCATTTTTGCACATGAGGAGTATTTCGATGTGCTGAAAAAGCATTTCTATCCACATACCCAAGCCCTGCTTAAGGACCTTAATAATTTAGAATTCAGCAGCGAAACTATATTAATAAAGGGGGCGCGTAGTTTTGAATTTGAGCGGATCAGTAAAGCACTATCCCAGAAGGCACACGAAACCTTAATGGAAATTAACCTGACTGCGATGGTTAACAACCTGAACTTTTATCGCTCAAAATTATATCCCGGTGTAAAAGTAATGGTAATGGTAAAAGCATTTTCTTATGGCAGTGGTACATTTGAAATTGCCAATGTGTTACAGTATGCCAAGGTTGATTACCTGGCGGTGGCCTATATAGACGAGGGCGTTGCACTACGTGAAAGCGGAATAAAACTACCCATTATGGTGCTTAACCCTGAGCCAGCGGCATTTGATAAAATGGTAGAGCATAAGCTGGAGCCTGAACTTTACAGCTTTAACATGCTCGATGAGTTTGTAAAATTTGCCTATCAGCAAAACATCAACGAATACCCGGTGCATTTGAAAATTGATACAGGTATGCATCGTCTGGGTTTTGAAGACTATGAGATAGAGACACTTTGCGACTTTCTGGAAGAAGTAAAACACATCCGTGTGAAGTCGGTATTCTCTCACTTAGTAGCCAGTGATGCACCTGAACATGATGCCTTTACCCTGCAACAGATGAAGCGTTACGAAAAGGCTTATTTAAAAATAGAAAATGCTTTGGGTTATAAATTCATCAGGCATATTTCAAATACATCGGCTATTATACGCTGGCCAATGGCACAGTATGATATGGTACGTTTGGGTATAGGTTTGTACGGGGTTGATGCTGCAGTGCCCGGTCATATGAATGGCCTGCAACCTATTGCATCGCTCAAAACCAATATTTCTCAGATTAAGAAGCTACCAGCGGGTGAAACTATCGGTTACAGCCGGCTTGGTAAGTTAAATAAGGATGGTAAGATTGCCACCGTACGTATTGGTTATGCTGATGGTTATTTGCGTGCCTTTGGCAATGGCGTAGGCAAGATGCTGGTAAAAGGTGTGCTGGTACCAACAGTCGGCAATATTGCTATGGACATGTGCATGATTGATGTAAGCGACGTTGAATGCAAGGAAGGGGATGAGGTAATTGTGTTTAACGACAAGCAGGGTATTGATATATTAGCCAAGCAAATAGGTACTATTCCTTATGAAATATTAACAAATATTTCGCAAAGGGTAAAAAGAGTTTATTTTTATGAGTAGGGTAATTAAAAATCACTCCTACTCATAAGCTATCATTAATCCTTTATCTGCCTCTAACAGCTTTTATGTTAACATCATGATAGCTTCTGCTATCTTTATAAGGCAACTTACTTTCGTTAAATCCATCAAATTGATAAAGGCCAAACTCTTGCAATATTATTTGAGAGGGATCTAAAATTGTTTTACTGATATATTTAGAAAAGTCTGGCATTTTGTAATTCAAATAACTAGCAGCAGATGGGGAGTATAAGTATATTGAAATGTTATTATTGATGTTTTTGCCTATAAAATTTGCTAAATAGTAATCATAAGGTCCCGATACAGTTGTTTTATAATTGGCAAGAGATGTACCAGTGTTGGTAAAGTTTGCACTGTAAGTATTAACCTCGCTTGATATTGTACTACTTAAATTAACAAATGAATATTGCCTGCTTCCAACATTGTAGTTTGTGACACAATTATATTGATCGAATGACTCGTTTGGGTAATAGTAAGATAATTCGTTGCTTATAGACGTAGCAGTTCCCAGATTATATTCTAACACTGAATTTTTGTCGGGTTTAGCATAAACAGTCATTGATACAAAAGAACCAGGAAATCTTAGGGTTTTTACTTGTGGTATCTTAATGCATTGATTCATATCTACATTTAAAGAATGTCCTCCCTTAATCAGATCAAAAAAATTATAAAGGGTCTTTCCATTTTTAAGTGTTTCCACGAAGAGCTTACTTTTATCACTGTAGTCAAAATAGTTGAATTGCGAAGTATCTGAAATACTTGTTATAGATGTATTGCTTAAATCAGTACTGGCTATTAAATTTTGGAAATTAGCCAGGTTACTGAAATGCAATTTTAAAGGATAGTTGGACGTGGCGGTTTGACTACCAGATATATCATATATACTTCCTTTTTTAATTTGCAAAAAACCCATTACAAAGTAGGAGGCGGTAGGATCACTTGGGTTAGTTGGTACATCTATCTCGTAAACGTTTAGACGCGTTTTATTGTATGTTTGCGGGGTGTATAATTTATAAATGGATGTACCCTTTTGTATTTTAACCTCACTAAGAATAGTTCCTGAAGAATCTGTTGCTACAAGATAGCCATTAGGCAAAAAGCCATTATATCCGTCAGAGCCCATATTAAAAGTTACTAAGGTGTCTGCTTTAGGGTTATTCGGAGTTACTTCCGAAGGGTCGTTTTTTTTAGAACAGCTGTATAACGCAAATACTAATACTAAAAGGAGGAAAGATTTATACACTATAACAAGTTTAAGTTAAGCAACAATATTACTAAAATTTAGCTATTGCCCAAACTTAGGCTATCTATAGCTTATCTTATGCCGGAGTATAAAAGTTATGAGAAAATTGCTTAAATAGATTGTTATAAAGTATTTTTGAAACAGTTATTAGTTATGGGAGAATAACATTTTCCCTAATTATAATTAAAAATTTTAAATGAACAAATTAGCCCGCATACTACTCAATTATTTTGTTAAAGGTTTACTGGTGGTTGTACCATTGGGTGCAGCTATCTTTTTAATCTATTGGGCAGTTGCTGGTATTGATAAAGCACTAAACCTGAGCGATATATTTTGGGTTAACCCCAAAACAGGAAAACCGGTTTATATACCGGGTATGGGGATACTTAGTGTAATCATTGTTATCTTTTTAGCAGGGGTATTGATCACCAACGTGGTTACCGACCCTATTAAACGCTGGTTTGGCCGCTGGCTTAACCGCCTGCCATTGTTCAAGTTTTTGTATTCATCTATTAAAGATTTAACCGAAGCTTTTGTAGGTGAAGAAAAGAAATTTAATGATGCGGTAATTGTCGAGATTAATGGCACTAAACGAATTGGCTTTCTAACCCAAAAAGACCTGAGCAGCCTTGGCTTAACAGGTGAAGTTGCTGTTTACCTACCGTGGTCATATTCCTTTGCAGGTCAGGTGGTTATTGTGCCTGCCGATAAGGTCAAACACATTGATAAGAATGCAGCACAGATGATGAAATTTGTGATCTCAGGCGGCGTAAGCGGCTTAGACTAACGCAATTAATTTTTATCTTCCTAAACCATTTTCATGATCTTAAACCTTAAATCTAAACTTGTATGCCTTTTTGCCATTGTGCTTTTTCAAGCAGGTATATTATATAGCGCTCAAGCGCAGATAACCGACATTCAATCCTTGCCAAAATCACTTTTGATACAAGATACCGAATCCTTGGCTAAACAAAATACTTCGACGAATGAATTAATAAAGTTTATTAAATCTTATAACAAATACCCTAAACTTGAAAAGTACAGGGGGCAGCATATCTTCTTTATCAGGGATTCCATATTCGGTGATATTCCATTTAAACTTTTCCTGCCGCAAAACTATAATCCCAGCAAACCTTCAACTTTAATATTGTCGTTACATGGCGCAGTAGGAATGTCGAAATTTGAGAATGCTGCTAATAGTAGTGATCAGATTGATAAGGATGATGATCCGTTTTACTCGTCGTTATGTAAACAAAACTTCATTGTTATAAAACCATTCGCAGATCCGGCAAAGGGTTTTAATTGGGCTGCAAATAAATTCGGCTCTGATGTTAATTATACATTCAACGCATTATCACATTTGATTAAAGTAATAAAACAGGTGGTGAATGTGGATGATAATAAGGTGTTTGTTTATGGACATTCGGATGGGTCAGACGGTGCTTTTGGATTTAGTGTATATCAGCCATCCATGTTTGCGGGATTTGTTTTATATAACTCTATGTTTAACATACTTTTTACTAATAATATTTTCTTAAAAAATGTGATAAATCGTCCGCTGTATGAAGCTCATTCTGACAAGGATGATTTACGCCCAGTAGAACAGAACAGAGTGATAATAAACCTGCTTGATAGTTTAGGGACTAATATTACTTATAAAGAATACAAGGGATATACACATGAGGATAAGCACTTGCAAACAGACTTTACTAATAGCCTTAAATTTATTGATTCCACGACACGCAACCCTTACCGTCATAACATATACTGGGAGACAAATGGATGTTTTAAATAAGCAATGCGACTGGTTAATTACCGATGAATGGAAACTTGAAAATGAGCCAGCAGAATGGCATAAGATATATAATGTAAAAGCATATCTAAAAACTACTAAAGCCTGGCTTCCGGAATATTATCATTTTGATAAAGCCGGTGCAGCAAAGGCAACTTACAAAGACAATACATTCAATATTGAAACTTCAAGGTTGGGTAAGATTAGCATATTGATCAGCCCTGATATGGTCGACTTAAATAGGGAAGTAAAGGTTGTCATTAACGACAAGGTAGCGTTTGCTAAAAAAGTAGTAGCTGATCAAGCATTTTTGTTTAAGCAGCTAAAAGACAATCCGGACAGAAAAGCTATCTGGGTAAATAAATTAGTCCTTGATGTTTCTAACTAATCAGACTGCCTTCTTCCTGAAATTGTATAAGGCAATTACGGCGCTGATCAGCATCAGGATTGCTCCCAACAAATATGGCGCACCCGGGAAGTAAATAGAAGTGCCCTTTTCAGTAAAATGGTGGAACAGCGATGTCATTAGCAAAGGGCCGATTACGGTGGTGATGCTTACCAAACTTGTCAATGCACCTTGCAGTTCGCCCTGTTCGTTGGGGTTTACTTTTTCAGTAATTAACCCTTGCAGTGCAGGGCCGGATATACCACCCAAACAATAAGGGATCATAAAAACATACATCATCCAGCCATGAGATGCAAAGGCAATCAGTACTAAACCTATTGCATAAAATATCATTCCGGAAACAATGGTTTTCTGGTTGCCAAATCTTGGAATAATTACCCTTATAAGTCCACCTTGTATAGATACCAGTAACACACCTATAAAAATCCCAAGCGTACTGATACTGCTTAATGTCCACTTGTATTTTTCAATTACATAAAAGGCAAGTACGCTTTCCACTGCTTTTTGGCCAATGTATACGAGTGTATAAGCACTAATTAAACCTGTAATAACGGGATAGGTATGTAGCCTGATCAACGAGCCTACCGGGTTGGCGCGTTTCCATTCAAACTTACGGCGGTGCTCTTTTGGCAGCGATTCGGGCAATACAAAAAAACCATAAGCGGCATTTAATAAAGCCAATCCGGCGGCAGTCATAAAAGGTATTTTAATACCAACACTACCCAGATAACCACCCATGCCAATCCCTAAAATGAATCCCAATCCCGATGCGGCACCAACCAGTCCGAAATTAGCCGAGCGTTTGTCGCCTGTACTTATATCAGCAATATAAGCAGTAGCCGTAGTGGTACTTGCACCGGCTATGCCGGCAATAATGCGCCCAACAAAAAGCCAAGCTAAAGTTGGCGAGAACGCCATCACCAGGTAATCAATACCAAAGCCTAATAAGGAAAGCAATAAAACGGGACGACGCCCGTAGCGGTCGCTCAGATTGCCTAAAATAGGCGAGCATATGAATTGCATAGCAGCGTAAACAAAAGTTAAATAGCCGCTGTATTGCCCAGCTGTACTTATATCTACATGCGCTAACTGCTCTAAAAGTTTTGGTAGGATGGGTATAATAATGCCCAAGCCAAGTACATCAATAAATACCGTTACAAAAATAAATCCTAATGCAGCGTGTCGTTTAGGTTCTGCCGCAGGTAATTGTACTTGTTCATCCATATCCGGAATTACAACAAAACTATTTGCTAATGTTTTTAATCAGGGACAACTTTTTGCCTTGCACGCTTAAAGTTTAAAATAGCAAACAGCGTACTTGCAAGCATTAAAACGGCACCCATTAAAAATGGTGCTCCCGGAAAATGTACAGGTGCGCTTTTACCGGTAAAAAATGCAAAGAGATTGGTCATTAATGGCGGTCCAATAATTGATGTAACGCTCATCAAGCTGGTAAGGCCGCCTTGTAATTCGCCCTGCTCATTTGGAGGAATCTGCGTACTAATCAGTCCTTGCAAGGCTGGCCCTGCAATACCTCCCGTACAATAGATTACCAGTATGGCATACATCATCCAGCTTTGGCTGGCAATGGCAAAAAAGAAAAGGGCAATGCTATAAAGCGTTAAGCCTATTACAATACTTTTTTTCTGCCCAAGCTTTGGTATGGTCACACGGATTAATAATCCCTGTACCAAACCTGATAGCAAACCAACCAGGCCAAGCGAATAGCCTACTAAAGCTTCCGTCCATTTAAAGCGCGACATGGTGAAGTAAGACCAGGTACTTTGCACGGCATGTGCTGCAATGTAGATCAATATTAATGAAACAATAAGACCACTTACCGCAGGGTACTTTTTGAGTTGCATTAAAGAACCTACAGGATTTGCGCGTTTCCATTCAAATGGTCGGCGATTTTCCGGCGCCAAAGATTCGGGTAATATGAAAAAGCCGTATATGGCATTTAACAGCGCTAATCCGGCAGCTGCTAAAAACGGAAGCTTGGTACTGAATTGACCCAATACACCGCCTAATACTGGTCCAATAATAAATCCAAGTCCGAAGGCGGCTCCAATGATACCGAAGTTTTGCGCACGTTTTTCAGGCGTACTCACATCTGCAATATAGGCAGACGCCGTTGTAAAACTGGCGCCGGTGATACCTGCTATAATACGCCCTACAAATAGTAAACCTATATTGGGTGCAAATGCCAGGAAAGTATAATCGATACCAAAACCCAATAATGAGCCTAGTAATATCGGCCTGCGACCGTAACGGTCACTCAGGTTCCCTAATACCGGGGCAAACAGAAATTGCATCACAGAATAAGCAAGGGTAAGCCATCCGCCCCAAAGCGCAGCCTGGCTCAGGTCGCCATGTATAAGGTGTTCTATCAGCTTAGGAAAAACCGGAATTACAATACCAAAACCGGTTATATCAATTAATAAAGTGATGAAAATAAAGCCAAGGGCAGGTTGGCGTTTTCCTTCAGTCGAGGACATTGTTGTTCAGTATCAGGTTAATAATTTATTGGTTTCCTAAACGGAGAGCCTAAGATAAATATTAAAATTATATTTGGCTCGTTATCCACCACGTATTGCCAAACGGATCTTTTATGCCCGCGCTTCTTCCATAAGACTGATCGGCTGGTGGAGAAATGCTTTCGGCGCCATTATCTATTGCCTTCTGGTAAGTGTCGTCACAGTTTTCTATATAAACAAACATGCCTGCCGTTTGCTGAGAATAAGTATCAGTGGCATCAGCAAACATAATAGTGCTGCCGTTGATATTTACTTCGGCATGCATAATCGTATTTTCATCACGCATGGTTTTCAACTGCTCAGTTGCGCCAAACACTATACGGGTAAAATCAATAAAATGATCAGCATTTTTTAAGATCAGGTAAGGCATTACTGCCTGATAATTTTCGGGGATGTTTATAGTCGACATAAATGTTTGTTTTATACAAAAGTATTAGCTGTTAGCAACTGAAAATTGTAAAAATCAGCCATTATAAGTTACGGTATTCTGTCCCTTCAGCATTACCCGAAAAATAAAAGCTGGGATGATAGCCTGTAAATTCTTTTACATCATGTATAAAGTGTGATTGATCATAATATCCGCACTGAAGTGCAATTTGGGTAAGCGTTTTATCACCCTTGTATTGATTCAGTGCATCGTGAAAGCGTACAAGGCGCATATATGTTTTGGGAGAGAAGCCCGCGTATTCTTTAAACTTACGATCAAACTGGCGTGTCGAAAGATTATATATATCTGCCAGTTGTGAAACAGTTCGGTAGCATTGCTGATGTATCACATCATGTATAGCAGTGGTAATACGCTGATCCTTTAACACGTTTTGCCTTAAACGGCTAATGAAGAATGATGATAAGATTTCTGCTCTTTTAAAATTATCGGCAGCAAGCATAATCTGCTCCTCCAGTTCGACACCTGCTTTGCCTAAAAAAGTATCAAAATCAAAAGTCAGGTTACTGGTATGGCTACTTGGGATATTGAAAAGATATGGTATAGCAAATGGGTAAATATATGCCCCGAAAATGCTAAAGCTTTCGGTAGTTATAAAACGCCGGTATTGAGTTGTTTGAAACTGTATGCTTGAAGTACCTGCGTTTTCTGCCTTTGTATTCGTTAGTTCATTAAATGTCGCCCGGTAATGGAACACCATTTCGGCACAGCCATCAGCGACTGATCGATAAACATACGACGGTTCATCAATTCCTGAATCATGTTCCAGCACCCAGTAAAATCTTACATAGGGTTTAAGTTCCTCCGGTGGCTGGATGGTAAAGTAGCGCATTATATAACTTGTCTATAACTTATTTTAAGTTAGCCAAATTCCAATATAATATAGAAAACAATGACGATTATAAAATAAAAGGGCCTTCATATAATTTATGAAAGCCCCGATATAATATGTTTTTAACTTAATTAAAAGTTAGGTTTCAGCATATATTTCTGGTAGAAACGCAGGATATGTTCAACTGCTTCCTCTGCTGTATCAACTACACGGTAAAGGTTAAGGTCATCCGGGCTGATGTTGTGTTCTGCTTCCAGCATTTTTTCTTCTACCCAGTTAAACAAGCCTTTCCAGTAATCAACACCAACAAACACAATAGGGAAGCGGGCAATTTTACCAGTCTGTATTAAGGTGATCGCCTCAAAAGATTCGTCCATGGTTCCGAAACCGCCGGGAAGAATAATAAAGCCCTGCGAATATTTCATGAACATTACTTTACGAATAAAGAAATAATCAAACTCCAGTAATTTATCCCGGTCGATATATTTATTGTGGAACTGCTCAAATGGTAATTCGATGTTTAAACCTACCGATTTACCGCCGGCTTCATAAGCGCCTTTGTTGGCAGCTTCCATAATACCAGGGCCACCGCCCGAGATTACACCATATCCGTTTTCAGTAAGCAACCGTGCCGTATCTTCTGCCAGTTGGTAGTATTTGTTTTCGTTTTTAGTACGAGCCGATCCAAATATGGATACACACGGGCCAATTTTAGCCAGTTTTTCAAACCCGTCAACAAACTCAGCCATTATTTTAAAGATCTGCCATGAGTCGGTTACCTTAATCTCGTGCCAGTCTTTATTAGTAAAAGCTCTTCTTATTTTTTCATCACTTGTCATAGTCGTATATGTAATATTTACAGCGCTGCAATCGCTTCTTTTGGTTTTGAGGTTAGCAGCAAGCCGGCAAATGTAATCAATCCGTTAATAATGATCAGCTCATTATCAAAAACATACCCACCCAGCAGGCGTTTCGATTCGGTACTTAAAAAATAGCAGATAGCTGGTGAAATGAGGCAAATGAACGGTACAAGTTTGTCGTTCACCATTCGGCTTTTTACCAGCAGGCCAAATCCATACAAGCCCAGCAACGGCCCGTAGGTGTACGATGCAATCTTGAAAATAGCGCTTACCACAGCATCGTTATTTATGGCATTGAACAGTATGATGGTCAAAAACATTAATCCTGAAAAGGCAATGTGTACATAGTGCCTTAATGCCACCATTTTTTTTGAGTTAATATCTTCGCGCTTATTAAAGTTTAAAAAGTCGACACAAAAAGATGTGGTGAGTGCTGTAAGTGCAGAGTCGGTAGTAGCAAATGTTGCAGCTGTTAAGCCAAGCATAAATACGACAGCCGGCACAACTCCTAAATAGTTGAGTGCAATAGTAGGGTACAGATAATCGGTTTTTTCTACTTTAACACCATTGTGTGCTGCGTAAATGTAAAGCAGTGCACCAACGCTTAAAAAGAAAATATTAATAACCACAAATACCCCTGTAAAACTGAACATGTTCTTCTGCGCCTCGCGAATATTTTTAAGGCTCAGATTCTTTTGCATCAGGTCCTGATCAAGCCCTACCATAGCTATGGTAATAAACATTCCGCCCAAAAACTGCTTCAGAAAATGCAGTTTGTTACCGAGTAGGTCATTCCAGAAAAATATTTTAGAATAGCTGCTGTTTTTAACTGTTTCAAAGGTAGTTATGGTGTTTAAATCTAAGCTGCGGCAAATAAAGTAGATTGATAAAAAAACCGAAGTTACCAGGAACAGCGTTTGCAGGCTGTCAGTAATGATAATGGTTTTCAGCCCACCTTTAAATGTATAGCTCCATATCAATAGCAAGCATATCAATACTGTAAAGGCAAAAGGAATGTGATAACTATCAAATATGAATTTTTGGAGTATAATAACCACCAGGTATAGTCTGAACGCCGAGCCAATGGTACGGCTGATCAGAAATATTCCGGCAGCGGTTTTGTAACTCCATTTACCCAATGCGCTTTCGATGTAGCCGTAAATTGAGGTGAGCTTTAAACGGTAATATAACGGTAACAGTACAAGGCATACCACTATAAAACCGGCGGCGTTGCCCAGTACAAACTGAAAATAAGCAAACTGGTCGCCTGTGGGGGCGCCTACTTTACCCGGAACGGATATAAAGGTTACGCCGCTAAGTGCAGTACCGATCATTCCGAAAGCAACCAAATACCATTTAGAATTTCGGTTAGCTACAAAAAAGGTGTCATTGTCTGATGCTTTCCTGGTAGTCACAAATGAAATGATGATCAAAACCAGAAAATAGCCGATAACAAATAATAATAGTACGCCTGGAGACATGTAAATAATAGGCCGGTTTATAACGGCACCGCCCAATATAGGCTGTTGACCGTTTGCTGACAAGAAATAACGTGCTTTTTTTTAAATTTGAATCATGAATTTTTCCTCTAAGTTGCTTGAAAATGCTGTTGCTGAGTTTGCGAAATTGCCGGGAGTGGGTCAGAAAACAGCTTTACGACTGGTGCTTCACCTGCTTAACCAGGATAAAGAGGATGTTCAGCAATTTAGCAGCGCAATAAGCAAATTGCGTAATGAGATTGTTTTTTGCCGGGTATGCAATAATATTTCTGATCATCATGTTTGCGAGATCTGTACTTCTAACCGAAGAGACCGTAGTACAATATGTATTGTAGAGGATACACGTGATGTGATGGCTATTGAAAATACGAATCAGTTTAACGGATTATATCATGTACTTGGTGGATTAATTTCACCGATGGATGGTGTTGGCCCAACTGACCTGAATATCGATAATTTGGTAACCAGAGTGGATGCCGGGGACGTTAAAGAGGTTATTTTTGCACTTAGTGCTACCATGGAAGGCGACACTACCATATTTTATCTTAATAAGAAATTAAAAGATTTTAAAATTAACATCTCTACCATTGCCCGTGGCATAGCATTTGGGGGAGAGTTAGAGTATGTGGACGAAATTACGCTGGGGCGGTCTATCGCTACACGCGTTCCGTACGAAAACTCACTCTCAAGGTAGTAGGAAGGATGAAGTTATCTGTAGTTATCGTAAGCTCTAATCAATGTAAATTGTTATGCCGTTCTCTTGCGGCTTTAACTGATGCATCTGAAAAAATTCAAACGGAAATTATATTAGTGGATAATGGATCAACAGATAAAACTGTTGAAACTGTTATGAAGCAATTTCCGAAGGTACGTATAACTTCAGTTGGTGAACAGGGGTATGCAAAAGCTTCAAATCACGGAATAAGCCTTGCTAACGGTGAATACATTTTATTGCTGAATACAGATGTACTTGCCAAAAAAGTAACCTTGGCCAAGGCAGTAGAGTTTATGGATGCCCACGCTCATGTAGGTGGTGTAAGTGTACGTATGCTTGATGAACAGGGTAATTACCTGCCAGAGTCAAAAAAAATCATACCCAATTCATGGCTATTACTTTTCAAACTAACAGGTTTGCTTAAAGAGTTTCCAAAATCGCGTCTGACGGAATATTATAAAGGCATTAAAAGCGATGAGTTTGAAACCACAGAAACTGATTTTTTAAACGGCGCGTTCATGCTGATCAGGCGTAAGGCTTTAAACGCCACAGGCTTGCTCGACGAACGTTTTGGCAATTACGGTTCTAATATTGATCTGTCATACCGTATCCGTTTAGCGGGTTTCAAAAACTATTACTTTCCAAAAACATACGTTATCAATTTAAATGATAACAAATTACCACGTTTTAGTTCAGGTCACCTGAAGAATTTTTATGGCGCGATGGTTATATTCGCAGCAAAATATATCTTTAGTTTACCTGCCCTTTATGTTAAACCGGTGCAGGAACTGTACCCGGCTTATGAATTTAAAGGATAAAATTGTAGTAATTACAGGCGCCTCATCAGGCATAGGTAAGGCCTTGGCAAATGAGTTTGCCAGCAGGGGCGCTAACCTAGTTTTAGCTGCAAGGCAATACGTAAATCTTTGCGAGATTTCTCAGTCGATTGAAAATCAATATAAAATACGTGCAGTTGCTGTGCAATGTGATGTTTCTGTTGAAACAGACTGTGAGCACCTGATAAAACAAGCCATTACTACTTTTGGCAGGATAGACGTATTAGTAAACAATGCAGGTATTTCTATGCGTGCCTTGTTTAAAGATGCCGATCTGCAGGTTATAAAAACCCTGATGGACGTTAATTTTTGGGGAACTGTATATTGCACCAAATACGCTATGCCTGCTTTGTTGCAAAGTAAAGGTACGGTGGTGGGCGTATCATCAATAGCCGGATACAAAGGGCTACCCGGCCGTACGGGTTATTCAGCATCTAAGTTTGCCATGAATGGTTTTTTAGATGCTTTAAGGGTTGAAAATCTGCATACAGGTGTAAATGTATTAACTGCGTGCCCGGGCTTTACTGCATCAAACATCCGCAATACAGCTTTAAATAAAGAAGGAAAGCAACAGGGAGAGAGCAGTCTGGATGAACAAAAGATGATGACCTCTGAAGAAGTAGCCAGGATTATTGCTGATGGCGTAGCCAACCGTGCAAGAACCTTAATTATGACAGGGCAGGGCAAGCTGACCGTAACACTAAGCAAATTCTTCCCGGCTTGGTTAGACAAGCTGGTTTATAATGTATTTACTAAAGAAAAAGATCCGCTGTTAAGTAAGTAACTACCTAATTAACCAATTTTAATTCAATCAAAATTGCTCAACCAGTTTATAGCTGCTAATCTTATCAAGGTCTAAATTTACTTGGCCGTTTTCGTCAGTATGAAATGTAGGAGTAAAGCTTGCTCCCCAAACAATTTCGCTATACTCATACGAGGTGCGCGAATGAACAGTTTGAGCGAAGGTATCATCAAAGGCTTTAACCAGAACAGCAAATCCCCCGTTCTTGGTTTTAAAATCGTCCAGTGTCCAGTTATACATCGGGCTGTCTTCGTTTATGGGGTGAACAATGGTCCAGCTCAGTGTCATGATGCTAACTTTACTTCGTTCTAAGTCAAGCGGATAAAAGCGGCGTACCGGTTTGCCATTAACTATTTCATTATAGGAAAAAATTACTTCTACACTCATTTCAGCAAGCAGGTTGGGACGCAGGTTAGCCATTCTGAACATTAGCCCTCTTCCTTTATTTAAGGCATAAGGGGCAATCAGTATTTTGTCGCTGTAAGCAATTTTAGCCGATGGCCTCGAAAAGCGGCCATATAACAAACCTGTAGCTACCGCAAAGCCAAGCAGCCCGCACATGGATTCTATGGCGGCAACAAAATTTGTGGCAATCCCGGTTGGGCTGATATGCCCATAACCTACAGTAGATAGCGTTTGCGCGGAAAAGAAAAAAGCGCCTAAGAAATGATGAAGGCCATCATTGCCATCGGTTCCTAACAGATACTGGCTGCCGATAGCAATATAAATGAATGCAAATAATATGTTTACAAGGGTATACCATATGAATATCACTAACCAGAAATTCAGCCAGCTCATGGTAATCATACGGTGATAAACGTTGCTGTTGTTTAAAAAGGATACGCCACGCCGCTTAACATTGATGGTACCATCGCGGTTAATAATGCGTTGGCGTACGGCCTGGTAGCCAAAACCAAGGTCATCTTCCGGATTTACAGGTTTTTGCTTAGAAGTCATTAATGATTAGCTGAAAAAATGATGTAATAAAGGACTAAAAATATTTATTCTGTTTGTTTTTATAAAAACAATATTCATATTTGTGCCATACACAGACAATGAAAGTATTAAATAACAACTGGTGGTGGCTTAACGAGAAATCGTAAGGCAATCCCCTGTTTTGTTAAATAAAGATATTTGAAAGGGTTGCCATACGGCAGCCCTTTTCTTTTATATAATGTTAGATATTTTTCCTTAAAAGGATATGAAAGCGATACTGAACCATTTATTTGAACACAAGACTTTTACGCGTCAGCAGAGTAAAGAAATACTTATTAATATCTCTCAAGGGAAATATAACAATTCGCAAATGGCCGCTTTTATGACCGCCTATTGTATGCGCAGCATTACTGTGGACGAACTGGAAGGTTTCAGGGATGCCATGTTAGACCTTTGTCTGCCCGTCGAAATTGAAGCTGATGACTTGATTGACCTTTGCGGCACCGGTGGAGATGGTAAAGACACCTTTAATATTTCTACACTGGCTTCGTTTGTAGTTGCCGGAGCTGGTTACCATGTAGCTAAACATGGTAATTACGGGGTTTCATCAGGCTGCGGGTCTTCTAACGTAATGGAATACCTGGGTTACAAGTTTACTAATGATGTTGATGAGCTAAAGCGCAATATGGAAAGATCAGGCATTTGCTTTTTACATGCGCCTTTGTTTCACCCGGCTATGAAAACCGTAGCACCCATCCGCCGAGAACTGGCAGTAAAAACCTTTTTCAATATGCTTGGCCCAATGGTAAACCCGGCTAAACCTAAAAATCAATTAGTAGGAGTCTACAATTTAGAACTGGCAAGGTTGTATGCTTATCTGTATCAAAAATCGTCAACTAATTATACGATACTTAATGCGCTGGACGGCTATGACGAAGTTTCACTGACCTGTGATTTTAAAACATTTTCTGCACAGGGCGAGCAGATTAATACGCTTGAAAATTTAGGCTTTGAAAAAATTAGTCCTTCTGACATTGCCGGTGGGCAAAGTATCGGAGAATCTGCAGAGATATTTGTTAACGTACTTACAGGCAGGGGAACAGATGCCCAGCAAAATGTGGTGTTGTGTAATGCTGCTTTAGCTATCCGCACCATAAAACCGGAGACTACTTTTGCTGATTGTTATTATGAGGCAGAAGAATCTTTATTGAGCCAGCAAGCACTTAAAAGTTTTAAATCATTAATCAACGCTAATTAATGAAGATCAAAGTTTGCGGACTGAAAGACCCTGTAAACATACAGGCTGTAGCTCGGTTAAAACCAGACTATATGGGCTTTATATGCTACGGGCCATCTCCAAGGTTTATTGCAGAGCTGCCTGCCGAATTTGTGAAAGACTTATCGATAGAAAGCCATAAAACCGCAGTTTTCGTAAATGAATCATTAGAAAACATCAATTTAATGATTGATCAGTATGGCTTTCAGGCCGTGCAGCTGCATGGTAATGAAAGCCCGGAGGTGTGCGAAACCCTTAAACAAAAAGTGACATTGTTTAAAGCTTTCGGATTAGATAGCGAATTTGATTTTAGTATCTGCCAACCTTATGAAGGGCATGTAGATTACTTTATATTCGATACCAAAACAGATAAGCATGGTGGCTCAGGAAAAACGTTCGACTGGTCAGTGCTTGACAGGTACGACTTAAACGTGCCCTTTTTATTAAGTGGTGGCATTGGTCCGGATAATATAGATCAGGTGATAAAAATAACACATCCAATGTTTTACGGCGTTGACTTAAACAGTCGCTTTGAAACAGAACCGGGTGTGAAAGATATAGAGAAACTAAAAACAGCATTTCAACAATTAAGACAAACTGCTACAAATGAAATATAGTGTAAATGAACAAGGATATTATGGTGATTTCGGTGGCGCTTATATTCCCGAAATGCTTTATCCTAATATTGAAGAACTAAGACAACGATATATCAGCATTACTGAAAGTGAAAGTTTCAGGACAGAATTTGATGCATTGCTGAAAGATTATGTAGGCAGGCCGTCGCCATTATATCTTGCTAAACGGTTATCAGCAAAATACGGTACAAATATTTACCTGAAACGCGAAGATCTGAACCATACGGGCTCACATAAGATCAATAACGCCATTGGTCAGATACTACTTGCCGAACGTTTAGGTAAAAAACGCATTATAGCGGAAACTGGTGCCGGTCAGCATGGTGTTGCCACAGCAACTGTTTGTGCTTTAAAGGGTATTGAATGCGTAGTTTACATGGGCGAAGTGGATATGGAACGTCAGGCACCAAATGTTGCCCGCATGAAGATGCTGGGCGCGAAAGTGGTTCCGGCGACATCTGGCAGTAAAACACTTAAAGATGCTACAAACGAAGCCATGCGAGACTGGATTAACAACCCGGTTGATACACACTACATTATAGGTTCTGTGGTAGGGCCTTATCCTTACCCGGAAATGGTAGCAAGGTTTCAGTCGATCATTTCATTGGAAACTAAGAAACAACTACTTGAGCAAACAGGTAAAGAATTGCCTGATTATGCTATCGCCTGTGTGGGGGGCGGAAGCAATGCAATGGGCATGTTCTATCATTTTCTGGATGATGAAGACGTAAAGCTGATCGCTGTTGAAGCGGCTGGCCGAGGTGTAGAAAGCGGACATTCTGCTGCTACTACGGCATTAGGCCGTGAAGGTGTATTACATGGTAGCCGAACCATTTTAATGCAAACGGATGATGGGCAGGTGGTTGAACCATACTCTATATCTGCAGGGTTGGATTATCCCGGCATTGGCCCCCAGCATGCGCATCTGCATAAAATACAACGTGCAAAATATGTAAGTATTACTGACGATGAAGCCATGAATGCAGGCTTATTGCTCTCTCAGTTAGAAGGCATTATCCCGGCTATAGAGTCGGCACATGCTTTTGCATACCTTGATAAAATGAAATTTAATCAGGATGATATTGTGGTGATCTGTCTTTCGGGCAGGGGAGATAAAGATCTTACCACATATATTAATCACTTTGGATTTTAACTAATTAGTCATTGGTCACCGTTCATTAGTCACGCGCTTGTCGCTAATAACTAATAACTAAGTAACCAATGAACTATTGAACTAATACAATGAACCGCTTAAACGCATTATTCAACACCGATAAGAAAGATTTGCTTTCTGTTTATTTTACAGCAGGCTATCCCGAAATTAATACCACGCTTGATATAGCCGAAGCGCTTGAAAAAGCCGGTGCCGATTTTTTAGAAATAGGCTTCCCTTATTCAGATCCTGTAGCTGATGGCCCTACCATACAGCAAAGCTCTCAGCAGGCTTTAGATAACGGCATGACGCTGAACGTGCTTTTTGAACAGTTAAAAGATTTACGTCATCGTTTAAGTATCCCAGTATTGCTGATGGGTTATGCCAATCCTGTAGTACAATACGGCGTGGAGCGCTTTTGCCAAAAAGCGGCAGAAGTTGGTGTGGATGGTGTAATTATTCCCGATTTGCCAATGTATGAATACGAGTCCTTATACAAAGATGTGTTTGAAAAAAACGGGCTAAGTAATATCTTCCTGGTAACACCACAAACATCTGAAGAGCGTATCCGTAAAATTGACGGCTTAAGCAATAGCTTTATTTACTTGTTATCGTCTGCATCTATAACAGGCAAAGCGTTGCAGGTAACCGATCAGACTGATACCTACTTTGCTCGCATCAAAGCTATGCAATTAAAAAATCCAACAGTTGTTGGCTTTGGTATTGCAGATCATAAGGCATTCAGCAAGGCTTGCCAATATAACCGGGGGGCTATTGTAGGCAGTGCGTTTGTGAAAATGCTAACGTCAACGCCTAATTATCTCAGCAAGATCAATGAATTTGTTAAAAAAATAAAGTTTAGTTAGCCAAAATGTGCTTTTTGTGTAATGAATTAAGCACGATATAACCAGCTACGGCCGCAATTACTGATGCCGCTAAAATATAAAGCTTTGCATCATTTTGTATTTCAACGTTACCAAACGAAAGCAGGGTAATGAAGATAGACATGGTAAAGCCGATACCACCTAATATGCCTAAACCTGCAATTTGCTTGTAGTTTGTATAAGCTGGTAATGCAGCGGCCTTCAGTTTAACGGATAGCCAGGTAAATAACGTGATACCTAATGGTTTGCCTACAACTAAGCCCAATATGATACCCGCTGCTATAGGCGTAAGAAAGCCGTTAAAACTGTTTGCAGAAATCACAATATCCGTGTTTGCCATGGCAAATAACGGCATAATGATAAAATTAACGCTGTTTACCAGCGAATGCTCCAGCTTTTCAATCAAAGAATTTTGAGGTAAATGGGGGATACTGAATGCGGTTAATACACCGGCTATAGTAGGATGTACGCCCGATTTATGGATGAAATACCATAGCAGTATCCCAAGCAACAGGTAAGGCGTAAGTATATTAACCTTTAAACGGTTAAGTGTAAACTGAAGCGCAAAAACACCAAATGCGAGGCTAAGGCTTACCCAGTTTACACCTGCACTGTAAAAAAACATAATAATCACAATAGCGCCGAGGTCATCAACAATTGCCAATGCTTTAAGAAATATTTTGTGCGACAGTTTTACTTTTTTGCCTAAGATGCTGAGAATAGCAATGGCAAATGCGATGTCTGTAGCTGTCGGGATAGCCCAACCTGCATGCGTGGAGGTTTTAAAATTGAAGAATGTATATATACATGCTGGGGTTATGATACCGCCCAATGCTGCAAAAACGGGTAGTGCCGCCTGCTTCGTAGTAGATAATTGCCCGTCTTTTATTTCTCTCTTTATCTCAAGTCCCACAAACAGGAAGAAGATGCTCATCAGGCCATCGTTGATAAACTCGGTAAAGTCTATAGCTTCTGCATGTACAAAAGGGATAGTAGTTTTAAAATGAAGTATATTGTTGTAAGTAATACTTAGCGGGCCATTGGCAAGTAATAGAGATACAACAACACAAATGATGAGTAGTATACCGCTTGCCGAGTCGGCTTTTAACAACTCAATAATAAACGACAGCTTTTTATTACGGGATTGTGGCATGGCCGCAAGATACAGATTATTATTTTGCAGCCATGCCACATGCTTACTTAGAATCCGCTCGGATAACCCTCGCGTTTCATATCTTCGGCCGATTGCTCAACCTTTTCTTTCAGATCTTCCTTGTACTTAATCAGGTTTTGCGCCAGGTATTCATCGGCAGTAGCTAAAATTTGTCCGGCCAATAAACCGGCATTTTTTGCAGCGTTTAGTGCGACAGTAGCCACTGGAATGCCATTAGGCATTTGTAATATCGATAACAAAGAGTCCCAACCATCAATAGAATTGCTTGATTTCACAGGAACGCCAATTACTGGCAGGTGAGTTAATGAAGCAACCATACCTGGCAAGTGTGCGGCACCACCGGCACCGGCAATAATCACCTTTAGTCCGCGGTCGGCAGCAGACTTTGCATAGCTGAACATACGCTCTGGAGTGCGGTGAGCTGAAACCACCGTGATTTCATAAGCTACGCCAAGTTCAGTTAAAACGTCAGCTGCATCCTGCATTACATTAAGGTCAGACTTACTGCCCATGATAATGGCCACTTTTGGAGTAGTATTCATATAGATTGAGAAATGATTTTTGTGGTTAACAGATCGTGCCTTTGCATAGGTTCGGCATTGGCCAGGTTAATGATTAAAGCGGTAAGCTTTTGCTGATCGATATTGCGCATAGTATTTAAGTTGATCATGATATCATAACCTCTTAGTGCTATTGCCATAGCTTTCAGCTTATTTTCAGGCTTAATTAAAGGTTTGAAATCGTCTTTAATAATCAGGCACACAAACTTTTGCCTGCGTATAGTTTTCCAATACGCGTGGTCTATGGCATCCCAGTTAATAAAGTCTGGATATTCAGTTCTGACCCAAACCCCTGTTTCATTTATAATAAGCAATGCACGCCTGTCAAAAAGGTTGTAAAAGCCATATATGAAACCTGAGCCAAATAGAACTATACTCAGGTAATTTAACCAATCAGCATTGATGTGATTACTTTGAAGAAGATCATAAACACTAAAAGCCAAAAAAGGCAGCGCGATCAGCATGAGCCGGATAGCTTTCCATTTCGACTTATAGAGAATGATCTCGTCCATATTTACGATACCACTTTCAAAATCTGCTGCACGTAACGCGCTTTCTCAATTGCTTTGGCACGGTCGGCATCAACAATAGTAATGTGTCCCATTTTTCGGAAAGGTTTTGTAAGCGCCTTGCCATACAGGTGGATGTATACGCCTTCGCATTTTAAGGCTTTTTCAATACCTTGATATACGGCAGGGCCTTCATGCCCGGCTTCGCCTAATAGGTTAATCATTATAGCATTGCTTAAACAGGTAGTATCACCCAGCGGCTGATCGAATATGGCACGCAAATGCTGTTCGAACTGCGAAACCACATTACCCTCAATGGTCTGGTGGCCACTATTATGCGGACGGGGGGCAAGCTCGTTTACCAGGATACGGCCATGTTTATCTAAAAACATCTCTACCGCCAGCAAGCCTACAATTTTTAGTTTGTTGGCAATGTTTTCGGCAATATCAGCTGCTTCCTGTTGTATGCTGTGCGGAAGGGTAGATGGTGCAATTAAAAACTCAACCAGGTTAGCTTCCGGGTTAAATTCCATTTCTACCATTGGGAAGGTTTTAACTTCGCCTTTCTCGTTGCGGGCAACAATAACAGCAATTTCCTTTTCAAAGTCAATCCAGCGCTCAATAAGGCTTGGCTCGGTGAAGGCTTTGGCTAATGACGATTCATCAATCACCTTATAAACGCCTTTGCCATCGTAACCATCGCGGCGCAGCTTTTGGATATAAGGAAAAGGGATACTTGCATTTTGCAGATCAGTTGCCGAAGAGATGATCTGAAACTCGGCAGTGGGAATGTCGTTCTCTTTAAAAAACTGCTTTTGTAAGCCCTTATCCTGTATCAGCCTTATTACACGTGGCTGCGGGTAAACAAGTACGCCTTCGCGTTCCAGTTGCTCAAGCGCATCAACGTTTACTTTTTCAATTTCTATGGTAAGCAAATCTACTTTTTTACCGAAATTGTAAACAGTTTCATAGTCGCTGAGCGAGCCTACTACAAATTCGTCGCACAATTTGCGGCATGGGGCTTCGCGGTCAGGATCTAAAATTTTAACTGTAACATTGTAGTTAATAGCCTGTTGTATCAGCATGCGACCTAACTGGCCACCGCCTAAAATACCTAATCTTAAGTCTCCGTAAAATGCTTTCATTTAGTAATGCAAGTTTACCGCAAATCTTTCAGATACGCTAATGTGAATAATAATCAAATTACAATGTCCCGATTATGTAAATAATTGGCTACCTGTCATAAATCGGGGACTTACTATCGTTTTCGTTAAAAAGTGCAGCTTTAAAGGCGTATATTTGCGGCATTTTACATCTAATAAATAATTATCAATGAAGACCAAGATAGCAGTAGCCAAGGGAGATGGTATAGGACCGGAAATAATGGACGCCGTAATCAGAATATTTGAAGCGGCAGATGTGCAGCTCGAGTATGAATTTGTGGAGATGGGTAAATCTTATTTCGATGCGGGCCACTCAACCGGTATGACGGCTAAGGCTAAGGAAACCATTGAAAATCTGGGCATCCTTTTTAAAGGCCCTATGGAAACCCCTAAAGGTAAAGGTGTAAAAAGTATTAACGTAACTGCACGTAAAGTGTGGAACACTTATGCTAACCAGCGCGATTTCCGTACCCTTAACGGTGTTGAAACTGTTTTTTCAAAAGCGGGTATCCAGATCAACTTAACTATCGTTCGTGAAAATATAGAGGACACTTACGGCGGTATTGAACACATGATGACTAATGACGTTGCCGTTGGCCGTCGTCTGATTACCCGTCCAGGCTCGGCACAGGTTATCCGTTACGCATTTGAAATGGCGCGCCGTAAAGGTTACAAAAAAGTTGCCTGCGGACACAAAGCCAACATTATGAAACTAACCGATGGCTTGTTCCTGGAAACGTTTAATGAAATAGCAAAAGAATACCCTGATTTACAGGCTTACGATATTATTGTAGATGACCTTTGTATGAAACTGGTTAGTCATCCGGAGATGTTCCAGGTGATTGTACTGCCTAACTTACAAGGTGATATCGTGTCTGACCTTTGCGCCGGATTAGTAGGCGGTTTAGGCTTTGCACCATCTGCCAACATTGGCGATAACATTTCTATATTTGAAGCGGTGCACGGTACCGCACCAGATATTGCCGGCCGTAACATAGCAAATCCAACTGCATTGTTACTATCAGGTATCTCCATGCTGCGTTACCTTGGCTTTACTGCAAATGCAGCAAGTATTGAAAATGCATTGTTATATACTTTAGAAAAGGGCGTTCACACAGGTGATTTTGGTGACCGTTCAACAAAGTCTGCCAACACAACTGAATTTGCCGAAGAAGTTATTGCTAATCTGGGTAAACATCCAAGTGTAGGTGGTGCGTTTTCGCAGCCAAACTTCGAGTGCAAAACCAACACAGATCATAAACCTGAGAAAAACAAAATGACGGTTACTCAGCCTGATATTAAAGAAGAAATTTTAGGTATTGATGTGTTTGTTGAATACGCAGGCCAGCCGGGTGAACTTGCAGAAATATGCAAAACTAAATTGAATGATAAACTTAAACTGGTAATGATCTCTAACCGCGGTACACAGGTTTGGCCAACCGGTTCTGTTTATACCGAGTTGATCGATCAGTACCGTATTCGTTTTGAGCAAGCCAACGAAGGTGGCCTTACTCAGCGCGATGTATTAGGTTTGGCAACTGAATTGTCTGATGTTGTTAAGATAGCTTCAACCGAAATGCTGATGAAGTTCGGCGATAAATTAGGTTATTCATTGGCGCAAGGACAATAACCTTAGAGGCAAGATATAAAAGACGAGAAACAAGAAATATGTTCTTTAACAAGAAACGGCTTCCTGAATAACAGGAGGCCGTTTTAGTTTACGAGTCTTTGTCTATAATCTCTCTTCTATTATCCGATCTACTTACGGCCTTTTGGCAACCGGATACTTCTTATAATAACTATTTGCCATTAAGGTAATCGGGAAGCCAATGCAAATAATCAGAATCGCCATTCCAATCATAGCGCCTTTGGCATTCATTGGCGCTTTGGGCGCATGGCTTAGCGGTACTATAACAAGATTCATGATTAACCAGGTGAGCATGCCGTATAGGATGGCAATAGCATAAGGCAGTTTAAACAGGCGCTTAAATGTTGGATATACAGTAAACCACGTAGTAGTGAAGATAAAAGCAATCAGGTAATGAAATATCAGTCCGTAAATGATCATCTTATTGCCTGCATAAAAGGCTGCCTTACCAAATACTGCACTTGATATATAAATAAATATGCGCCCGGGATTAAGGTTAATATTCATTAATACCGCCGACAGGGCATCAAGAGTGGCGGCGATGAGCCATGTGATTAAGATGGCTACATTTACATTCTTAGGTATGATGGAAAGCTTCATCTGCAAAGAATGCAAATATAAACCTGCTTAACAAATCAACTAAGGGAGTAAATTAATAAGTAAACTATGCTTACATGGTCAGCAAGCTTTCGCCTTCAATTTTCTTTTGAAGTTCGAGCACTGCACCGATAAGTGATTCGGGGCGAGGAGGGCAGCCTTGTACATAAACATCAACAGGTATCACACGATCTACTCCCTTAACTACATGGTAGCCATGCTGCCAATATGGGCCGCCGCAGTTAGAGCATGAACCCATTGAAATCACATATTTAGGGTCGGGCATTTGCTCATATAAACGCTTAATGCGCTCGGCCATTTTAAATGTAACCGTACCCGCAATGATAATCACGTCCGCCTGCCGTGGAGAAGGGCGTGGAAAAACGCCGAAACGCTCAAAATCATAAGTAGATGCATATGAACCCATCATTTCAATAGCGCAACATGCAATGCCAAAGCTTAATGGCCAAAGCGACGACAAACGCGCCCAGTTCATCAGGTCGTCAAACTTGGTTACCACCACACCGCCATTCTCATTCATTTCCTTCATTTGCCGGCTTTTTAAAAGTTGGTTTAAACATGGGCTTTTTAACAGGAGCAGCAGTTGGTACAGCGGCTTCTGCTTTTGTATTTTCAGCAGCAACAGATTCCAAAGCAAATGCTTTTGGAGTAAATTTTGCCTGTTCGGTATTTAGCTTATCGTAAGCAGATAGTGGTATGTTCACATCAACTTTAGCAGTAACCGGCTCTGGCTTTATCCAGTTAAGATCGCCTTTGCGCCAAACGTAAACCAAGCCTAAAATTAGTATCCCCACAAAAATGAACATCTCCACCATAGTCAACACGCTCCATCTGGGATCGATCTCTGCTATCTGCTTGTCTCCAAAAACGGTAGCCCAAGGGAAAATAAATACCATCTCCACATCAAACAGCAAAAAGATGAGTGCAATTACATAAAACCTCGGGTTGAACGGTATCCAGGCACTGCCTGTTGGTTCTTCACCGCACTCGTAAGAGGTTAACTTTTCGGGGTTAGGGTTATTGGGCGCTAAAAATTTATTTGTAAAAACAGCAGCGCCGGTACATAAAATACCTACAATTAAAAAGATCAATATCTTTCCAAATTCTGATATTTGCGCTTCGCCCATGGGAGCAAATTTAAGAAAAGAAACCCGTTTTGATGCAATTATTGTAGGTGCCGGCGCATGCGGATTAATGTGTGCGGCACAGGCCGGATTTTTGGGAAAACGTACCCTGATAATTGAACATAATGATAAGCCGGGAGCTAAGATATTAATTAGTGGAGGCGGTAGGTGTAATTATACTAATTTGTATGCTTCGGCTGCCCAATTTATTTCGGCTAACGAGCATTTTTGCAAATCTGCTTTTGCACAATGGACGGTTGATGACACCATCAGCTTTTTTGAAACTTATGGCATTTATGGTGCTGAAAAAACGCTTGGACAGTTATTTCCTGATGGTAAAAAAGCTAAGGATGTGGTTCAGATGTTCACCGATATTTGTGAGCAATTAGGGCAGGAGATATGGTGCAATACCAAAGTAACAGATGTTGTTAAAGAAGGCGAGGGGTTCAGCATTACTTACGAGCGGCACGGAAAGCAGCATAATATCTATTCTGAAAAAGTGGTTATTGCCACTGGTGGGTTGCCTATTGCAAAACTCGGCGCTACAGATTTTGGTATGCGCTTAGCCCGCAAATTCGGGATGAAGATCGTTGAAACATCCCCGGCCTTAGTTCCGCTGACAATCACCGGTAAACAGCAGGGATGGTATGAGCAGTTATCTGGTAGCAGTATATTTTGCCGGGTATGGAACGACAAAGCAAGCTTTGATGAAAATATTTTATTTACCCATTGGGGGTTAAGCGGCCCGGCCATCTTACAAATATCATCTTACTGGCAGCCGGGTGAAAGCATATTTATTGATCTCTTGCCAGATCAGTCCATTACTGAGATCATAGAAAGGGAACAGAAAGCAAACGGAAAGCAATTACTTCAAAACTTTTTAGCCGGGTTATTCACTAAAAAGTTTGCCGAGGCAATGGGTATTTATCTGCCTGTAAATAAAAATTTGGCATCATTAACTAAGGCTGATATTGAAAAGATCAACCAGATTATCCACGAGTTTAAAGTTACCCCGGCAGGTACAAAGGGTTACGATAAAGCAGAAGTAATGCGCGGCGGCATTTCAACCGACGAACTGTCTTCAAAAACATTGGAAGCTAAAAAGATACCTGGCTTATTTTTTGGCGGCGAATGTGTGGATGTAACAGGTTGGCTTGGCGGTTATAATTTCCAATGGGCGTGGGCAAGCGGCTTTGTCATTGCACAAAATATTTAGTTGTAACATAAAAGTTACTTTATTTTGCAAATATTAAAAAGGGATATTATTTTTGCGTCACTATTGTTAAGATGTCCCGAACTTTCCCCTCTTTAAGCAACTATAAACTTTCATGGGTGCTTTTGATACTGGTAGCCGTTTTTTGCTGGCAGTTAAAGTATTTCCATAACAGGTATAATAATTACAAAATATTCAAATACGTATATTCTCATACCACAGAAGAGAAAAACCTTTACGCCGATTATCCGGAAGAATACTACGATTCAAATCACTATGGGCCGGTATTTAGTGTAATTGTAGCTCCAATGGCATTAATGCCCGATGCTTATGGTTTCTTAGTGTGGTCCTTACTTAATGCTGTTGTGCTGATCTGGGCCGTTCATTTGTTACCCATAAGTACTAAAAATAAAGCACTGCTCTTACTGCTCAGTGCGATGGAGTTTGCAAATGCCGAGCATTATATCCAGTTTAATGCTGTGATAGCGGCCTTTATCATTTTCAGTTTTATATTGGTCGAGAAACGGAAAGAGGAGTGGGCAACTCTATTTATTGTTTTAGGCACCCTGGTTAAACTGTATCCTGTTGTAGGGTTAGTGTTCTTCCTTTTTGCAGAAAACAAATGGAAGTTTATATGGTCGGGCTTAGGGTGGCTTGCTGTGTTTATTGCCTTGCCAATGACCATATCCAGCCCGCATTTTATATTACAATCTTACGCCGATTGGTTTAATATTTTGCAGGTTAAAAATGGTCAAAATGTGAACCTTACCTCATCGCAGGATATTTGCCTTATGGGTATCTTCCGTCACGTTACGCGTAATCCCAATATTCCTAATACGCCGTTCCTTATTGCGGGAGCAGCAATATTTGGTGCTGCTTTACTAAGGTTTAAGCAATATGCTTCGTTACAGTTCAGGTTACAGGTATTGTGTTCGGTAATGATCATGGTCGTAATATTCAGTACTGGTTCCGAACATCCAACCTATATCATTGCTGTACCGGGCGTATTTTTGTGGATGCTTACACAAGATAAGCCATTTAGCCGCTGGAATATTGTTTTATTGGTATCAGTGCTGGTAATTACAAGCCTTGGCCCTACAGATGCTATACCGGCGCTTATCCGCAGGGGATATGTCAACAAATATGTATTGAAGGCATGGCCAGTTGTTGCCGCATGGCTAGTAATATCTTATCAGCTGCTGTTCAAAGACTTTATTGCTAAAGAAAAACAGGCTGCGCTGCCTGCAGAGGATGCAAAACAGGAAGACGAGCTGGCATTAGCCTGATTATTGGTGGCTCGCTTTAACTTGTTTAAAGTAAGCTATCAGTTTATCAATATTGCTTAATGCAAACTTGTGCGCATGAATGGCATCTACCACTTGGGGTTCGTCACCCATAATTTCAGACATTACATCTTCAAAGTTTTCGGGCGTTAAGTCGGCAAGTTCAGCAGTGGTAACACCGTAATAATAGGTCACGCGGTTTTTACCGCCGCCGCCACCAAAAGAAATCCCTAAGCCTCCGCCTGCATAGCTGCCGCCGCCAACACCAACACCGATCCCCGGCGAAAGATGTACACCATTACCGCCGCCATTACCGCCGCGGTAAGCATATAATCTGAGCGGTTCGTCAACTATTACTCGCACAAAATCTAATTCATTCGGCCAGGTTTGTCCCATAGGCGGATGAGCTACAACAAAGCTGTCTTTGCCGGCAACAAACCATTTAATATCGCTGGCACTCAGCTTTATTTCAGAAGCCTTGTCGCTTTCTTTAAATACTATAAACCCTTCACCTTTAATAGGGCCCTTACCAGAAGGATTGGTTTCTATCAGGCCTTCAACTTTGTTGTTTTTAGTATCGTTAAAATAGCCAGGTTGCCACTTTTGTGATTTTGCTGATACAACAATTAGCATCAGGAATAAAATGATTAAACTTGAACGCATAAAGCTTATTGATTACACAAATAACGTACTTTTTATATAATTATGATAACTGTTGATCTGCGTAGCGATACTGTTACCAAGCCTACACAAGGGATGCTTGAAGCCATGTGGAATGCAAATGTAGGAGATGATGTTTTTGGTGAAGATGAAACCGTGAACGAACTGGAGGCCAAAGCAGCCGCTATGTTTGGTATGGAGGCGGGTATTTTTTGTCCGTCGGGAACCATGACCAACCAGATCGCCATTAAATGTTTCACAAATCCGCTTGATGAATTAATTGCAGATCAAACAGCGCACGTTTACCGTTACGAAGGTGGAGGCATTGCTTTTAACTCTGCGGTATCTACCCGGTTATTAAATGGCGACCGTGGGCGTATTACTGCTGCAATGATTGAGCCTGAGATCAACGCCGACAATATTCATTATCCGCATACCAGCCTTGTAGTATTGGAGAATACCGTGAATAAAGGCGGCGGCAGTTGTTATACTTTGGCTGATATTGCACCTATTGCCGAATTATGTAAAAAGCATGACCTGATCTTGCACCTGGATGGGGCGCGGATATTTAATGCGCTTGCCTTTACCGGCGATAAAGCCGTTGACTATGGCAAATATTTTAATGGCATATCCGTTTGCTTGTCGAAAGGTTTAGGTGCGCCAGTTGGGTCAGTCTTTTTAGCTGATAAAGAGACCATTAAAAAAGCGCGACGTATCCGTAAAGTATTTGGTGGTGGTATGCGCCAGGCAGGCTTTTTAGCGGCGGCGGGTATCTATGCACTTGATCATCATGTAACGCGTTTGAAAACCGACCATTCACACGCACGTATATTAGGCGAAGAATTAAGTAAATGCAGTTGGGTGACAAACGTTTTACCGGTAGATACCAATATTGTATTATTTGATACTGTAAAGCCTGCAGATGAAATAATAGCTCTACTGGCAGAAAGGGGTATTAAATGTGGCAGTACAGATAAACACCGCATCCGGTTTGTTACTCATTTGGATGTGCATACTGAGCAGATTGAATATACTGTTAGTGTTTTAAAAGCAATTAATTAGTTGATAGATTATGGTTCATGGTAAGTTATTTTCTTACCACGAACCATAATCAAAGCTATATTAAAGCCTGTCAGCGTTTTGGCGTTCAACCATCCAGCCCGGATATTCATTAGTCAGCGCACTAACCTCGTTTATACGTTGAATATCATGTTCTGAAAGTGTAAGTTCAGTTGATTTAATATTGTCAATTAACTGCTCAGCCCGTTTTGCACCTATAATTGTACTGGTAACGCCTTTCTGTAAACGTACCCATGCCAATGCAACTTGTGCAGCTGAAACGTTGTATTGTTGCCCAACCTCGGTAATTACATCAATTATATCATAAGCCTTATCTTTATTTAATGGTGGGAAATCAAAGCTATCACGGCGCGAACCTTCTGATGTTTGATTATTACGATTGTATTTTCCTGAAAGAAAACCACCGGCAAGTGGGCTCCATGGCATTACACCTAAATTTTGATCAGCTGCCAATGGAAGTATTTCCCGTTCAATATCACGGTTGCTTAATGCATAGTAATATTGCATACCCACAAATTTATTCCAGCCGTGCTTTTCTGCTATTCCTAAAGCTTTCATTACCATCCATGCAGGCCAGTTACAAACTGCAATGTAACGCACCTTTCCGGCAAGCACAATGTCGTTCAAGGCACGCATGGTCTCTTCAACAGGTGTTTTAAGATCAACACCATGTACGTATAAAATATCAATGTGATCAAGTTGTAAACGTTTAAGGCTTTCGTCAACCGATTGAAAAATATGGTAACGCGATAGGCCGACATTATTTGGGTTTTCACTCATTCTGCCGCGAACTTTTGTTGCGATCACCAGTTCGTTACGGTTAAGCCCCAAGTCAATGATTGATTGTCCCAACAGTTTTTCCGATTCGCCGAATGAGTATACATTAGCTGTATCAATAAAGTTAATCCCGTTGTCAACAACGGTTCTCATTAAGTCATTAACTTCATTTTGCGGGACACGTCCTATATTTTCCCAATATCCTTTGCCACCAAAGGTCATGGTGCCAAAGCAAATCTCGGATACCAGTAAGCCGGTACTTCCTAAATAATTATATTTCATGATTGATTAAGTTTATTCAAACTTAACTCATGTATATTAATGAATGTTTAAGTAGATGGTCAGCTACTTGTAAAACTTAAGTAAACAATTCTTGTTGTGGTTAATTATGAACCGCCTCACCAAAAAACTCGAAAAAATAGGCCGAGATCCGAAGATAACCGCTAAGGCTGTCGGCCTGCGTTATGTAACGGATAGTACGCCTGGTTATACCCGCAAAAAGTCGGGTAAGGGGTGGAGCTATTATGATTCGCAAGGTAACCTTGTTAAAGATAAAGACCTGATACAGCGTTTTAATAAAATGGTGATTCCACCTGCTTATACACAGGTCTGGATTTCCCCTTACGATAACAGTCATTTACAGTTCACCGGGATTGATGTTGCAGGGCGTAAACAATACCGTTACCACTCTGGCTGGAACCAGATCCGTAACCAGTCAAAATATCATAGGCTACAAGCATTTGCAGCGCATTTACCTGCCATACGTGAACAGGTTGATAGAGATCTCGCGCACCGCAACCTTGATCATGATAAAGTGGTGGCGCTTATTGTAAGGCTGATGGAGCTTACCAGTATCCGTATCGGCAACGAATCATACAAAAAGCTATACGGGTCTTTTGGCTTAACTACGTTGATGGACAAACATGTGAAGATTGAAGGATCAAGTATCAGGTTTGAATTTAAGGGTAAGAAAGGGGTTTATCATAAGATTGATCTGCGTAGTAAAAAGCTTGCCCGCCTGGTAAAAGCCTGCCGTGATATTCCCGGAAAAGAACTGTTTCAGTTTTATGATGATGAGGGTAAGCGTTGCACGGTAGACTCTGGAGACGTAAATACTTATCTTAAAAACATTACCGGGGAAGATTTTACAGCTAAAGATTTCCGTACATGGGCAGGCAGCGTAAGTTCACTTTATGCCTTTAAAGAAGCAGGCGAATATGGCAACCAGACTGAATGCCGCAAAAAAATTATAAGCGTTTTGGATGAAGTGGCTTTAAACCTGGGAAACACGCGTACTGTATGTAAAAAGTATTATGTGCATCCAAGTGTCATTAAGAGCTATGAGGAAGGTACCTTGTTTAAATATATAAGCGACCTTGATGAAAACCGAGACCTTCAGGCATCTGAACTTAACCACGCAGAAAAGGCTTTATTGAAAATATTAGAAAATGAAAAGCTGGCCGTAGCCAGCTGATCATTAATTGTTATTGTTTAGGTTTACGTGTAGTTATAAGTACCACGCCGTCTTTACCCGCATCGCCATACAAGGCAGTTGCGGACGCGTCTTTTAAAACGGTGATGGCATTAATTGTATTAAGGTCTATATTTTTTAAGCCTTTATCTGTATCCTTTATAATTTCACCGTCTATAACATAAAGAGGTTTTTTTCCCTGAAAGCCCTTAAGGTTTAACAATACAGGTGATTTGTTGGCAGAATCACTCTTGGTATAAAAAGTAGACGGTTTTACAGAGATATTATTAATCGTAACTGCTTTATCTGGAATTTGATTTGAGTTAACGGCTACACCATTTTGCGCTCCGGAAGCAATGCCAGTTTTATGGATAATAGTATCATTGGCTGAAATGACTCCTTTATTGTAAAGCTGTTTTAAATAGGCAAGGCCTTGAGGTGAGTTCTTTGTAGTTATGACAATAACGTTTTTATTTGACACAGGATGGTTTAGCAGTTTTTGAGCATTTTCATTTCTGAAAATATGCATTGCAGCAATATCAACAGGATTAACCTTTGCAATTTCAGTGTTTTCTACACCATTTATAATATATAAGGCAGAGTCTGGTTTCGAACTATAGTTTCTTGCAACTTTCTTGGTGGTATCTGCATTTATTTTGGATCCATTAGCTACATTTTTCTGTATAGGCAGTTCTTTAGCTAAAGTTAACTGTACTGGTTCGGTACGTTTTATAAATGCTGATTTTACCTGTTGCAAATGATTGCTTAGTGATTCTGTTTGCTTTGTAATTTCAGCTTTTGATAAAGTAAAGCTGAGTATAATACCTACTATCACCGGTACAGTTACAACGTAGCGGCTAAGTTTTAGTGGCGAAGATTTTCTTAAGTTCATCATCATAATTCTTTTTTTTAAGGTTGATAAGTTGAAATGGTTTACAATACTATTGGGTGTTTTATCAAAGGTGACCTGTAATAAGTTGTATTGATATGATTTTCGGTCAACCCCTTGATCAAGTATTTCGCGGTCGGTAATAAATTCCAGGTTTTCTTTAATCGCTTTCTTCAAAAACCACATAAAGGGATTGAACCAGTAAAACAAAGTCCCTATTTCTGCCAGCAAGATATCAAGCGTATGCCATTGCCTTACATGAATCATTTCATGCTGTAAAATTTCTTTTAGCAGATGAGCGTCGTGCTTTTTAGGGTTTATATAAACGGTTTGCCAAAATGCAAATGGACTGATATCTGCGTCAATTATGTTTACGTGATATCCCAACACTGTACCTTGAATACTGCTTTTGTTTATGCGGTACAGGGAATAACACTGGATAACTAATCTAATTACCATTACTGAAACGCCCAGCCAGAATAGTTGCTCCGCACCTTGCCAATAATCAAATACATGATTAACTTTCAGTGGTTGGACATCCTGTTTTAAATGTTGCCAGTCGACAACCACATACTTTATAATCTGTGCCTGTTGTTGATGTGCTGCAACAACAGGACTAAGGTTAAGCAGGGGGTATAGTGATGAAATTATAATGGCCGCTATGAGATAAAGCCTGTTCACCTTATAAAAGGTGAGTGCCCGTAGCAACGTAAAATAACCTATAGCAAATATGATGATAGCACAATTTGCTTTTAACAGGTATACCATTAATGGAGGCATGATCTTACTTTTTAGGATTCTCTATCAGGTTAATTATCTCTTTAAGTTCCTCTGCACTGATTTTTTTGTCTTTTGCAAAAAAAGCGACCATCTCTTTATATGAGTTTTTAAAATAATCGCTTACAAAGCCGTTCATGAAACGCTTTTTATAATCTTCCTCTTTTATTAGAGGTTTATAGAAGTAAGTATTGCCAGTTTTTTTGCTGCTTAAAAAACCTTTTCGCTCCAGATTTTTAATGGTAGAAGCCAGGGTGGTGTAGGGTGGTTGCGGGTCGTTGATATGATCTAAAAAGTCCTTGATGTATCCTTCGCCCAATTTCCAGACGGCTTGCATGGCCTCTTCTTCCTGTTGTGATAAATTTTCCATTATTACGATGTTTTCGTAAATCTACGAACATTTCGTAATAAAGCAAACTTTTGTATAAATATTTTGAGAGTTAAAATCAGAAGTTTTGTCCTTAAATTTTCAATTGATCTTATTAAATGGAATAAAATTCACTCGAATATTAATAAATAATTGGTTTTTGTGATAATATTTTAGATTAAATTCAGATTTATAGTGTTTTTACAAGGCAAATGTCAGTTTATTATCAAATAAATAAACAATTATGATAAAATATGATAATTTTTTGTGATTTTTGAATAGAAATTAGAAGTAATAGCAAGGATTATTTAGGTGTATAATCTTTTCGGTATGTTTTAATGGTGTTTTTTTGAAATTAGTTATCAGTTACTCGTTTCTATTTGCCTTAAGGCATACCGATAGCTATTGCTAAATCACCACCGGTTCTTATTTACTATTGCATGATATTCACCGGGACACAACCTCAAGCCCTTCTCTTAAACGAGAAGGGTAACAGAGGCACTAATAACTCTTCAATTTAGAATCGTTAAAAATTGTTAATTGTTTTGTCATGACAATGTAATGTCAAAAGTAAATGTGTAGCTTTAAATGTTTAAACAGATACTTAAGATGATTACAATTAATAAAAAACTACTGGCTACGCTGGCTTTATCGTCAGTGGTTGTGTTTACTGCCATGACCAGCACACAACCAGCTCAGCCTGAAATGAAGGCTAAAAATTTAAAAGTATTACCTAAAAACATTTCGCACGAACAATTAGACCATATTATGGATGAGTGGGCGCATTCATTAGGCGTTCGTTGTAATTTCTGCCATGCTCCAAATGTAGAAACTAAGAAGATGGATTGGGCAAGCGATGCCAAACCAGAAAAACAAATGGCCCGCGAAATGTATAAAATGACCGCGTCTATCAATAAAAAATATTTTAAAGCAGGTAAAGACTCGCTTGGTATGGTAATGAATGCGGGTATTAACTGCTATACCTGCCATCGCGGTAATGCTCATCCCGAAGTGGTTGATGCACCTGCTCCGCCACACAGACAAGGACCACCGCCAGCAGGACAGCCTGGAAGTGTACCTCCGCAAGGTGCTCCGGCTACTCCACCACAAGGCAGCGGCGAATAACTTACGAAGCCTGTGCAATGCACAGGCTTTTTTATTTAGCACTTTTTTAGTTTAGTGCTTATATTGCAGCCATAGCTGATTATAAACTTAAATTCATGCAAAAAATTCTGGTGGCTAACCGTGGCGAAATTGCCATAAGGGTAATGCGTTCTGCGCGCGAAATGGGTATCAAAACTGTGGCTGTATATTCTGCCGCCGACCGTACTGCGCTGCATGTGCGTTATGCCGACGAGGCGGTTTATATTGGCGAAGCACCGGCTAATCAATCATACCTTGTTGGTGAAAAGATCATTGAGGCCTGCCGCCAAACAGGTGCGGATGCTATACACCCAGGCTATGGGTTCTTGTCTGAGAACCCGTCTTTTGCTGCTTTGGTAAGAGAAGCAGGTTTAACACTTATTGGACCGTCACCAGAGGCGATGGAGATCATGGGTAATAAGCTATCGGCAAAAGCTGCTGCTTTAAAGTACAACATCCCTATGGTACCTGGAACCGAAGAAGCGATTACTGATGTTGCCGATGCCAAGTTACGCGCCATTGAGGTTGGATTTCCAATTCTGATAAAGGCTGCTGCCGGCGGTGGGGGCAAGGGTATGCGCATTGTTGACCGTGCTGAAGATTTTGAAGAGCAAATGCAGCTGGCCGTTTCTGAAGCCACTTCGGCTTTTGGCGATGGTTCAGTTTTTATAGAGCGTTACGTGTCTTCTCCAAGGCATATAGAGATACAAGTATTAGGTGATACGCATGGTAACATCGTGCATTTATTTGAGCGCGAGTGTTCTGTTCAGCGGCGCCACCAAAAGGTAATTGAAGAAGCGCCATCATCTGTGCTTACGCCGGAGATCCGTGCAGAAATGGGTCGCTGTGCTGTAGATGTTGCCCGCTCGGTTAATTATACAGGTGCAGGTACGGTTGAATTTATCCTCGACGAAAACCTCAACTTTTACTTCCTGGAGATGAACACCCGCTTACAGGTAGAGCATCCGGTTACCGAATTAATTACCGGCCTGGACCTTGTAAAAGAACAGATAAAAATTGCCCGTGGCGAAGCATTAAGCTTTAAACAGGAAGACCTGCAAATCAGCGGACATGCGCTTGAACTGCGCGTGTATGCCGAAGACCCGGCTAATAATTTTCTGCCTGATATTGGTACGCTTCAAACGTACATTACCCCTCAGGGGCCGGGCGTACGTGTTGATGATGGCTTTGAGCAGGGGATGGAGATACCTATTTATTACGACCCGATGATTGCCAAGTTGATTACCTATGGTAGTACGAGGGAAGAAGCTATTGAACGCATGATCCGTGCTATTGATGAATACCAGATCACTGGCATTACTACAACACTTGGGTTCGGTAAGTTTGTGATGCAGCACCAGGCCTTTACCAGCGGCAATTTTGATACCCACTTTGTAAAGAAGTATTTTACGCCAGAGGTGCTGCAGCATCAGGATGAAGCAGAAGCGCGAATAGCAGCTATCTTATTTGAACAACTGCTAAGCAATAAATCTTCCGTAAGTATTGATTCTTCGACAACAACTCAACAGGCATCAAACTGGGTGAAGAACAGGCGAGCCTGATAAGGCTTTAGTCTAAAGTACTAATCTTTATCTCTTTTAAACCGGGTTCCGCAAGCTTCTATACATCTCGAAGGGCTGTCTGGGCTAAGTGTAAGACTTGTATTGCTGATGTTAAAGCGATACAATATTGCCGACTTATCTGGCTTTATTAAACGTAGAAACAGACTATCTTTAACGGCATATTTGGTATAACCTTCAAAAGCGGTACCCTCGGTTGTTCCGTCTGCGTTTAGCTTAAAGTATTTTTTTGCATCATCGCCAGATACGGCTATCCACTTGCCGCTGCCATTGCCAGGGTCGGCAAGGCTTTCACTTAACTGCCACTTACCGATTAATTTTTTGTCGCCAATGTTAGCGTTTTCATTTTTGTTACAGGCAAAGGTTAAAGCTACAGCGCAAAGCAAAGTAAGTGTTGTAAGGTTTCTCATTTCGGTTAAGTTTTAATATAGATACGCATTATTATCGTACTGTGCTACAGTGAACTAAATTTAATGTAATAAGAGATTGCCATTTTACGCTCGCAATGACAAGGTTTATACGAAGTAATGCACTAAAATAACATAACCAAAACTATGTCGCCTCAGCGCAGGCTGTAAATACAGGTATTGCTAAACAGATGAAATATCATAGCCTGCGGTGCCAGCGACGAGTTTTTTTCACATTGTGTTAATTCTTTAATGTGTTCAAGAGATCGCTGCGCTAAGTTTTCCTGGTACTTCTTTTTTAGCAGTTAAAAAGAAGTACGAGCACATTCTTTGATGTTCGGTTAATTGCATCTAAGGTAAAGTAACGTAGAGGTAAGATCTCTCACGCTTGTTCGAGATGACAGATAGAATTATCCATACGTTATAACACGCCTCAAACTCATCTCAAGAGGGGATTGCTATTTAAATACCTCCGGATATTGCCTTGCTGCCATTAAAATAAAATTCATAGAATCTGTTACCCAGATTTCACCCTTATCAACCATCTGGAGTACCTCAGCGGCAGGGATGGTAATTACCTCGATGTTTTCGGTTACGTCAAACTTTTGCACTGAATTAAACTGCGCATTGAGCAGGATGTACCCATAAGTAACCTGTTTAAGCTTGGTAGGGTTAATGGCAATTTTGCCGATCAGTTTAAGGTCTGCTTCGGCGGCTTTGATACCGCATTCTTCTTCCAGCTCGGCAATGGCCGATTGTAGCAGCGTTTTGCCTTTTTGTTGCATACCGCCCGGAACCTCAATCAGAATTTCGCCGATACCATGTTTATACTGGCGTGTAAGCACTATCTGGTTATCCTGCGTAATGGCTAATACCTGCACCACATCACCCAGTTGCGAAACATAGTAATCATCTACCACATGCCCGTTAGGCAGCTGCACCTTTTGCCGCGTAACCGGGAACCACGGGCTTGGCGATACGTCTTGTTCTTCTAAAATTGTCCAGGGTTTAATAGTATCAAGCATAGGGTAAAGATAGTGGTTTAGGGATATGGAGAAAGGATGAATGACTTACGAATAAAAAGAAAAATTTAGTTGATCAACTATTTAGCTGCTGCCAGCGCTTATAGCTCATTTCAAACTTAATCTCTTTACTGCCGTTGGTTCCGGTTTCCAGCCAGCCCTGTATGCGGTAAAACTTTTCGGCACGGGTGTGGAAGGCGGTGCCCAGCCAAATGTTTTGCTGCGTTTGCCCGAAATACCAATTAAGCATTAAATTATGCAGCTGCTTACCAATACCCATACCTGCATATTGGGGCAGAACAAACAACGCCCATACGTTATGGTCTTGCAGGTCGGCGATGGCGAAACCTACAATTTGCCCGCCACTGCTACAAACCCAACCTTTGCCACGAACGGTTAAGTAATCGATATAATCAGCCTCCGTCACCAGCGAAGGATCAGACAATACATTCTCCTGAACGGACAGCCGTACATGCGTTAACTGTGGTATGTCAGTAAGTAGGGCTTCGCGGTATTGCATGTATTAAAGATAGATAATTAGGATGGGTGTTCAAACAGGGCTGTCATGGTGAGCTTGTCGAACCATTTATGCCATACCTACACTTCGACGAGCTTTGTGTGACAATGCTTGTTAATGAATAAACCAGAGGGGAGGCTGTCATGGCTAGATTGTCGAACAATGCGGGGGGAGGGGTAACCCATCAAGATTTATAATATAGATCTATTTATTATTTAACGGCGCACTAAAAATTACTATTGCCTGTGAAATTGCGTAAAATATAAATGATAGTTTTAGAAAAATCAAAGATGACCAATCAAGAGCTGATTCTTTCATCGATTCATTATCTGACCAAAGCTTGGCAATTCTTGTCTTTACAATAAAATTGAAAAACAAGTATACTACAGCAACTGGATACATACAAGTAAAAGCAATTCGTAAAAATACCGGCAAAGTGACCATATAAGGTGATGGGTGAATAAAACCAATGTGTAAAAAAGCCGTTATTAAAATATTATGATATAAGCCTTTATAAACGTGAATTGTATCCAACCTTTTTTATTGATTATAGAATATGAGATAAAATCAGCTATTAAGAATAAGAAAAGGTATAGTGTTCTAATAAGCATATTATGAAATTAGCTAATTCCGTTTATTTGGAAAGAAAAGAAATTTTTTTTCTCGATATTGTAATGTATTTGCCAGTAAAAGCTACAACCATCAAACACACTAATCAATTTAGTATGCCAATCTTTTGTAAACGGATCATTCTTTTCGTACCAAAAGCAATTAACATAAATCATCTTTCTTCCGTCGTCCGATATGTAACCAGCGTATTGCCTACAATATTTCTTTAAATTTTTATAAATAACCGGGCAAGTACCATATTGATTATATAAAAGTTGTTTTCCAGTTTTTTTCATAAATAATACTAAGTTAGCTTCCAATTCCTTGATATCATTCTCAGTTGGTGTCCACCGGCTAACTGTATCATGAGGCGTTAATTTTGTTTTTGCATCAAAAATTACCCCTCGGTAACCTGGACCATCTATTATAAATGATTGCTGAGCGTAAGATGCAAGGTTGTAAGAAAATATTAATAAAAGGATTAGGAGGTATTTCATGCTCCTAATTTACATACAATATGTGTCGTTTTATTTATGTTGGGGATTGCTTCGTTCCTCGCAAGGACGGGTAGTGTTGCCATAGTCCTTTCTCTTTCGCCCTAAACTCCTACCTTCGCGGCCATGATATTTGCTTTAGAAGCTTCGCTTGCGCAGCTGGCCATTCACCATATAGGTAACAAACTACAAGACGAGCGCTACGTACTGAGCGACAGTGCCATTGAACTGCAGGACGAGCTGCTTGGCCGCCTGTTGATGCAATATTTTGTTAGTCCGTTTGAAAAGGTGAACGAGATTTACCGCCTGTACCATCCCAGCGACGACCTAAACCTTAACGAGGTTTACCACTTTGCAGAAGCCATTTTTGCTAACCCGGATACATTTATAGCAAACAGCCAGCAATTGGCCAAACAACTTTATGAGGCTTCGGCGCATCCCAAGATCAAGTCGGGCGAGGTATACATTGCGATGTTCAACAATGTGCAGATAGAGGGCGAGCAGTTGGATGCCATCGGTATCTTTAAATCGGAGAACAAGGAAACATATTTAAAGGTAATGCCCGGTCACGAGGGGTTCGGACTTAGTTATGAGCAAGAAGCCATTAACATCAATAAACTGGACAAAGGCTGCCTGATCTTTAACACCGAAAAGGAGGAAGGTTACAAGGTGGCCGTTATTGATGCGACTAACCGCAGCCAGGAAGCGCAGTACTGGAAAGACGAGTTTCTGCAACTGCGGGTACGTAACGATAATTACAACCAAACGGCCAATGTGCTGGGCATTTACAAAAACTTCGTGACAGAAAAACTGGACGACGAGTTTGAAATGAACAAGGCAGATAAAATTGACCTGCTGAACCGCAGCATGAAGTACTTTAAAGAAAAGGATAACTTCGATATGGAGGAATTCGGACAGGAGGTGATCGGTAATGAGCAGGGAATAGCCTCATTCCTTAATTACAAAAAAGAGTACGAAGACGAGTTTGAAACCGAAATCCCTAATAGCTTCGAGATATCAGACGCCGCAGTAAAAAAGCAGGCGCGAGTATACAAAAGCGTACTAAAACTGGATAAAAACTTTCATATCTATATTCACGGTAATAAAGACCTGATTGAAAAAGGCTTCGATGATGGCAAAGCCATGAACTATTACAAGGTGTTTTTTAAAGAAGAAGCATAACTGGTCATTAGTCAGTGGGAATTAGTCATTACCTGGCAATAACAAACTCCAATGACTAATGAACGAATGACCAATTAACACAAATCCTTATCTTCGTTATATGGAATACGGTATCAGTCATCTGGCAATTATCCCTATGCGAAAAGAGGCGCGCGAACAAAGCGAAATGGTATCGCAGCTGCTTTTCGGCGAAACTTATGAGGTGTTGGAACGTACTGAGAAATGGGTACGCATTATCAGCACGCATGATGGTTACGAAGGCTGGATCAGCTGGAACCAGGTAACAGAACTAAACGACCAGGGCTTTACGGCCCTTGCTATGAATAAGCCTGTCTTAACCGCTGCACCAGTTACTACCGCGAAAAAAATAGCAGATGGCAGCTTACTGTACCTGCCATCGGGAAGTACATTGCCGGGCTGGGCGCAGGGTATGTGCAGCATCAATAATGATGTGTACGAGATCTGGCGCGAGAAAGCAGGCAGCGACCTGATCAGCTTTGCCAAGACATTTCTGAATACGCCATACCTGTGGGGTGGCCGTACCCATTTCGGTATCGATTGCTCGGGATTAGTACAGGCCGTATTTCGCCAGCAAGGGCTAACTCTAAAACGAGATGCTTACCTGCAAGCCGAAGAAGGCGAAACGGTCGACTTTTTACCCGAAGCACAAGCTGGTGATGTGGCCTTTTTTGATAACGACGAGGGCCGGATTGTTCACGTTGGTATTATGCTAAACAATGAGCAGATACTTCATGCATCGGGCAAAGTAAAAATTGAAAGAGTTGACAATCACGGAATCTACTCGGAAGAGTATAAACGTTATACGCACAAGCTGCGCATCATCAAGCGTTATCTTTAAAATTCAATATCCCAGCCCAGCACGCGCTTATCGTCACTTACAGAAATAAGCTGATCGCCGTTCCAGGCCAGTTTATTTACTGATAACAGGTGTGACGGAAGACCTTTTTCGCGGCTAATGATCTTGTACAGTTTAAAATCATCGCTTCCCCAGATCTTGATGTTTTTATCCATACTGGCCGTAGCAAAATAAGGTTGCGTAGGGTGGAAGGCAATATGGTTAACAGCAAACATATGTGCAGGTATGCTTTTGATCAATTCAAAAGTATTGGCATCCCATATTTTTAGCTGTGCATCGCGCGAGCCTGAAATCAGGTAAGCCCCATCATTGGCATATTGCGTAGTAAATATTGCCATGGTGTGGCCGGTAAGCGTAGCCACATGTGTATAATCGTCGGTACTAAAAATGCGCACGTGGTTATCGCGGCAGCCTAAGGCCATTTGTTTTTTAACCGGGTTGATAGCAATAGAACGTATAGTATCACCCGATACCAGGAAATGGTGCAGCAGCGACATGTCGTTTAGGCTCCAAACAGAAACGGTACCATCTTCAGAAGCTACCAGCAGTTCGCCTTTATCATTAAGCGATTTGATATCAAATATGGGCTTGGTGTGGTGGCGTAGCGTATGCGTTATCTTCTGTTCAATAAAATTAAATACCAATACTTCGCCACTACGTAAACCTGTAAACATCAAAGGCAAGCCTACAGGGCAATGCACCGCATAAACGGATGCGGCCACCGGAAACATCACCTTGATAAATGCTTGTTGGGTAAGGCTCCATTCTACCAGCCCTTTATCGTTACCGGCAGTAAATAAGATGCCCGGCTTCTGCGATAGTTCTGCACAGAAAATGGGATTTTGATGCCCGGTAAGTTCGAATGATAGTGTTGCGTTCATGCTACCCCAACCCCTAAAGGGGCTATTATAAATGTAACTAAAGAAACTTTATTTAGTTCCCCCTTCAGGGGGATTGGGGGAATGTCTTCCCTCTAAGTTTTTGGCAATGGTTTCTAATGACAGGCCTTTCTCACGTAACAGCACAAGCAGATGAAACACCAGGTCCGAAGCTTCGTTGATCAGATCTGTTTCTGTTTCGGCAAGGGCAGCAATCACAGTTTCAACGCCTTCTTCGCCAACCTTTTGAGCGATCTTGTTTAGTCCTTTCTTACGCAGTTTATTTACATAAGAGCCTTCAACAGGTTCTTCGTAACGGCTACGGATGATGTTCTCTAATTCAAGAATAAAATTCTGATTATAAGTAGTATTGAAGCAGCTACGTGAACCAGTATGGCAGGTTACGCCATCCGGGCGAACCATGATCAAAACAGTGTCTTTATCGCAATCGATATGGATGCTTTGTACATGCAAAAAGTTACCGCTGGTTTCGCCTTTAGTCCACAAACGGTTTTTAGAGCGGGAGAAGAAAGTAACCACTTTCTCTTTAACAGTTTTCTCGTATGCTTCGGCGTTCATGTAGCCTAACATCAACACCTCAAGTGTTTGCCCGTCTTGTATTACAACCGGCACAAGGCCGTCGGTTTTTTCGAAATCAATTTCCATTATAGTATGGTAGATTGCAGCAAAAATACGTTATCTAACGTTAATGCTATGCTTTTTAAGTTCAGCTTTTAAATCAGGGATCAAAATTTCACCGTAGTGAAATACAGATGCGGCCAAAGCGGCATCTACATTGGTGTGCTCAAATACATCAACAAAATGCTGCATATTACCCGCGCCTCCAGATGCAATAACCGGAATATTTACAGCATCATTCACTACTTTAAGTAAGCTGTTATCGAATCCCGCCTTTGTACCGTCATGGTCCATAGAAGTAAGTAATATCTCACCCGCACCACGGTTTTCTGCTTCTAATATCCAGGTTAAAGTTTCTTTTTCAGTTGCAATGCGGCCACCGTTAAGGTGTACAATATTTTGATTACTGATATGCCTTGTATCAACGGCAACAATTACAAACTGAACGCCAAACGCTTTTGCTAATTCGTCGATCAGTTCAGGATTGCGCACCGCAGCAGAATTGATCGATATTTTATCGGCACCGGCATTCAACAGCGCATCAGCGTCGGCAATTTCGTTGATACCGCCGCCGATTGTAAAAGGGATATTGATCTGCCGAGCTACGGCTTTGACCAATTCAACCATAGTTTTACGGCGTTCGTGGGTTGCTGTAATGTCCAGAAACACCAGTTCATCAGCGCCTTGCTGCGAATAGTTCCAAGCCAGTTCAACTGGGTCACCGGCATCGCGCAGGTCAACAAAGTTTACACCTTTAACCGTACGGCCGTCTTTTACATCAAGGCAGGGGATTATGCGTTTAGCGAGCATCTATTAAAGTAAATACACACGTCAAATGGGGATTGCTTCGTTCCTCGCAATGACGTATGGAGAAATATCTTGATTCTTGTTTCTTGGCTCTTGATTCTAATGGGGTATTATATTGACATCAGTGCGTGCAGATTCCAGTCTTTAATTTCTTCAATGCTGATTCGGTTTTCGTAGATGGCTTTACCCACTACAACCGATTCAACTTTGATCTTGCTTAACTGCTCAATGTCTTTCATAGAGCTTACGCCACCCGATGCAATCAGCTTAATGAAAGGAGAGTGGTCTAACAGTTTTTCATAAAGCTGAATACCTGCTCCGCCAAGTTTGCCATCTTTACCGATATCAGTACACAAAAAGCGGAAAAAGCCAAGCTGAAGGCAACGGTCAACGTAATCCATTAACTTGATAGGAGAGCTTTCCATCCAACCAGAATATTTGATCACTTCGTCCAAAACGTCAATAGCAACCACAACCTGGTCAGAACATTTTTCTTTACCGCAAAGCGATTTGCTTAGTTCTTCTAAAAACGAAGGATTAGTAATAGCTTGTGTGCCTACAATTACACGTTCTATACCGGCATTTAAAAGTTCTTTCACTTTTTCAATGCTTCGTACACCGCCGCCATATTGCACCTTCATATCTGTTTTTTTGATGATGCTAAACAGATAATCCTGGTTACTGAAGTCGCCTTTAGCGCCGTTAAGGTCAATGATATGTATAAAGTTGGTACCGTTCGACTGGTAGCGCTCTATCATTTCCTCAAGCGTAACATCGTACTGTGTTACTTGCTCGTAGTCGCCCTCGCGCAAGCGAACAACCTTTTTATTTAAAATATCAATAGCGGGTATTATGTACATGTTATTACAAATTTGAAAAGTTTTTGAGTAGAAGTTCGCCATACTCGCCCGATTTTTCAGGGTGAAACTGAACTCCGTAAAAATTATTGTGCCAAATTGATGCCGAAAACTTATTTATATAATCAGTTGATGCCAAGGTATAATTGTCGTTGTGCTCAATAAAGTATGAATGTACAAAGTAAAAGTGTGTACCGTTAGGAATATTTGCAAATAATGGATTTTCCTTTTCGGTGCAAATGCTGTTCCAACCTGTATGCGGCACTTTAAAGTCTGTCGTCTCCTGAAAGCGCTTTGTTTTAAGCGGTATGATATCAAGCAGGTCAGCATCACCTTCTTCTGAGTGGGCTGTAAGCAATTGCATGCCTACACAAACACCTAAAGTTGGTTTATCAAGCGATTTGATCTTAGGCACAAGCCCGGTGTTCTGTAGCTTTTGCATAGCTGTACCTGCATGACCCACGCCGGGAATGATATAACGGTCGAACTGGTCAAAATCCTTTTCCTCATGGATCATGCCATAGCTAACCCCGAGCCTGTCAAGGGCCGATGTAAGCGAAAATATATTGCCTGCGCCGTATCGAATGATGCCTATCATAATTTAATAGAAAGAAGAACTATAATCAAGAGACAAGATGAATACAAAAATGTTGTCTCGATTCTTGTTTCTTGACTCTTGGTTCTGAGTTTAAAGCACTCCTTTTGTGCTTGGTAAAACCATATTGTTTGCGTCTCTGCGTACGGCCATTTTTATCGCTTTAGCAAAGGCTTTGAATATTGCTTCTATTTTATGGTGTTCGTTCTGGCCTTCGGCTTTGATGTTAAGATTGCATTTTGCAGCATCGCTAAACGACTTAAAGAAGTGATAAAACATCTCTGTAGGCATTTCACCGATCTTTTCACGCTTAAAGTCTGCATCCCAAACCAGCCAGTTACGTCCGCCAAAATCAATTGCAGCCTGCGACAGGCAATCATCCATTGGTAAACAGAAACCATAACGCTCAATGCCACGTTTATCACCTAATGCTGTAGCAAAAACTTCGCCTAAGGCAATGGCAGTATCTTCAATAGTATGATGCTCGTCGATGTGAAGGTCACCTTTCGCATCAACTTCCAGGTCGATATTACCGTGACGTGCAATCTGGTCAAGCATGTGATCAAAGAAATGCAAACCTGTACTTACCTGGGCATCACCTTTACCATCGAGATTGATCTTAATATAAATATCAGTCTCTCTTGTAGTACGGCGGCGCTCTGCCACACGTTCGCCAAGTTTTAAAAACTCATAGATTCTTTGCCAATCGGTAGTTTCCAATGCAACAGTTTCAGTGATCACTGCATTTTCTTCAGGCGTGAATTCACTATTACCCAAGCCCGAATTATCGTTGATCCAGATGGCTTTACATCCAAGATTTTTAGCCAATAAAACGTCATTCTTACGGTCGCCGATTACAAAAGAACCTTTAAGATCATATTTTTCAGCATCGAAATATTCGGTAAGCATGGCTGTACCCGGCTTACGGGTAGGGGCATTGTCTTTAGCAAAAGTACGGTCGATGTGTACTGCCGAAAAATTCACACCTTCGTTTGCAAAAGTTTTGACAACCAGATTTTGTACCGGCCAAAAGTTTTCTTCGGGATGGCTGATTGTTCCCAAGCCATCTTGGTTAGTCACCATTACCAGTTTGTAATCAAGTTCGGCGGCTATGCGCGGCAAATATTGCAGTGCTTTATTGTAAAATTCAAGCTTATAAAATGAATCTATTTGCTCGTCGGCACATTCCTTAATTAAGGTGCCGTCCCTGTCAATAAATAATATTTTTTGCGGACCGATCATTGATATGTTTGTAAAGTTTCTAATAATTTTTGATTTTCTGCAGGCGTGCCGATGGTAATTCGTACTGCCCCTTCGCAAAGTTCAACCTTAGAGCGGTCGCGAACAATGATACCATTGCTTACCAGGTAATTGTAAATGCCTCTTGGATCAGTAGTTTTTACGAGGATAAAATTTGCATCAGACGGATAAATATCCAGTACAAAATCAAAGTTCTTTAATTGAAGTACAAGTTTATCCCGCTCACTTAAAGTTTCTTTAATCCAGTTATTTACCTGATCAATATTTTGCAACGCCTGTAATGCTAACTGTTGCGAAGCTTCATTGATGTTGTAAGGTGGTTTAACCCGGTTCATTACTTCAATGATCTCCTCGCTTGCAAAGGCCATACCTATGCGCAAACCTGCCAGTCCCCATGCTTTTGACAAGGTTTGCAACACTACAAGGTTAGCATATTCTGTGAGTTCCTGTATAAACGATTTTTGACGGCTGAAATTGATATAAGCCTCGTCTACAACAACCAATCCTTTAAAGTTGGCAAGTAAGGTTTCAATATCTTCGCGGTTAATGGAGTTGCCGGTAGGGTTATTTGGCGAGCATACAAAGATTAGCTTGGTACGGTCATCAATTGCTTCGGCGATACCTTCCAGGTTTAACTGGTATTCTGCTGTTAACGGAACCCTTTTAATTTCGATGTCGTTGATATTGGCAGAGACCTCGTACATGCCGTAAGTAGGAGGAACAAGGATTACATTGTCTGTACCTGGATTGCAAAAGCTACGAAACAGGATGTCAATGGCTTCATCGCTACCGTTGCCTAAGAAAATATTACGTGGCGGAACGCCTTTAATCTCGCTCAGGCGTTTTTTTACCTGGAATTGCAGCGGATCTGGGTAGCGGTTGTATTGCTGCTCAAGCGGCGAACCGAATGCGTTTTCATTGGCATCCAGATACACGCTGGCTTCTCCCTGAAACTCGTCTCGTGCGGACGAGTAGGGCTTAAGTGTTTTTATGTTTGGTCGAAGTATGTTTTGTAAGTCGAACATGAGTTTTAATGAATAAATACTTGTCATTGCGAGCGGTAGCGTGGCAATCTTATGGCTGAGGGATTGCTTCGTACCTCACAATGACGGATGATAACTTATTTCTTTTCTCCTGATTCCTGGTTTTCATCCTGCAACCTCACGGTTACAGCGTTTTTATGGGCATGCAGGCCTTCTAACTCTGCCAGTATCTCTACAGTGGGGCCAATGTTATTAATCCCTTTTGGGCTGATATGCTGGAAAGTGATCTTTTTAACAAAGGAATCAACAGAAACACCTGAATAAGCACGCGCATAAGCACTTGTTGGCAAGGTATGATTAGTGCCCGATGCGTAATCACCGGCGCTTTCAGGTGTTAAGTTCCCTAAAAACACAGAACCTGCATTGATTACATCTCTGGCAATTTCCTGCCATTTTTCAGTAGCTAAAATCAAATGCTCTGGTGCATATAAGTTACTGAATGACATGGACTCATGCAGGTTATCTACAACAATAGTGTAAGAATTACCTATAGCCTTGGATACAATCTCAGCACGTGGTAAAACAGAAAGTTGTTTTTCCACTTCTTCATTTACTTTAGCAGCAAAATCATTTGAAGTAGTTACTAAAACAGCTTGGCTATCAATACCGTGTTCTGCTTGTGCCAATAGGTCAGCAGCGACGAAGACCGGATTTGCTGTTTCATCTGCAATTACCAAAACTTCTGACGGACCGGCAGGCATATCAATAGCCGTTGTAGTAGTTGATTGTATAATTGTTTTTGCCTTAGTAACAAACTGGTTTCCAGGACCAAAAATCTTATCAACTTTAGCAACACTTTCGGTGCCGTAAGCCATAGCTGCAACAGCCTGAGAGCCGCCTGCCAGATAGATTCGGTCAATATATAACAGCTGTGCAACATAAGCGATAAAGGCATTTACCTTACCGTTCTTTTGCGGCGGCGAACAAACCACAATCTCGTGGCAACCAGCTATGCGTGCAGGGATTCCCAGCATTAAAAATGTGCTTGGTAATACAGCTGTACCGCCTGGGATATACAATCCCACCTTTTCAATAGGTCGAAGTTCGCGCCAGCAGGTAACACCGGGCATGGTTTCAATCTTATCTTCGCCCTTTAACTGCGATTGGTGAAATTTATAGATATTGTTATAGGCCGTTTGCAAAGCTTCCTTCTGTTCGGGTTGCAGATTTTCCGCAAGTTCGTTTAATTCTGCTTTGTCAAGGTATAGCTTTTCAAGCTTAACATTGTCAAACTGATGTGCATAGTCAAAAAGGGCGCGGTCGCCATGAGTGCGCACGTTGTTAATTACATCTTCAACAATGGTACGGATTTCATTCGCCGGGTCTACATTGCGTTTAACCAGCTGCTGAAGTTCTTCTGCGCTTAGGTCTTTGTAGTTATAGGTCTTTAACACGTTTAGCCTCTCCTTAATCCCATTCATAGCAGAAAGGGAAATTTTAAAAGTCCGTTATTCTGTTAATCCTTAATCCTCTTACAGGATTATCTTTTCAATCGGCATTACAACAATGCCCTGTGCACCAGCTTGTTTTAGCAGGCTTATCCTGTCCCAAAAATCACGCTCCGGGATTACTGTATGTACGGCCACCCAATCCTCCTCTGCCAATGGTACCACAGAAGGGCTTTTTACACCCGGAAGCAGGTCTGTAATTGCTTTCAGATTTTCGCGCTGAACGTTAAGCACAACGTACTTAGTTTCCTTGGCACGTAATACGGATTGTATGCGTTGTATCAGTTCGATAACCAGGTCTTCATTCTCAGAGCCTTTACGGCCAATTAATACCGCCTCTGACGACATCACATCAGCAAAAGGTTTTAAACCATTGCTTTTTAATGTACCGCCTGTTGATACCAAATCGCAAATGGCATCACTTAATCCAAGGCCCGGAGAAATCTCCACAGAACCGGAGATGGTACGGATATCGGCCTCAATATTGTTCTCTTTTAAGTATTTACCTAAAATAACAGGGTAGGTAGTGGCAATTGATTTTCCTTGCAGTTGGCTAACGTTTACTACATCGCTGGTGTTGGGGATAGCTATTTTCAATGAGCATTTGCCAAAGCCCAGGCGTTGCAGATAGCTTACCTCTACTTCGGTTTCCTGTATAACGTTTTCGCCAACAATACCTAAATCGGCAATGCCATCCTGTACATATTCAGGAATGTCATCATCACGAAGGAAAAGTATTTCTAAAGGGAAATTAGATACAGGGGAGATAAGTGAGCTTTTGTAGTTTTCAAAACTTAAGCCACAGTTTTTAAGTAGTTCAACGGATTTTTCGTTGAGGCGACCCGATTTTTGGATCGCTATTTTTAATGTTTTCAATGCTGATTTTAATTAAACTATAAATAAACGGAGGGTTCACATTTCACGTAGAAACATACATCATATTATCGCCACAGGGGGCGATGGTGCAGGTGCAGATGATGTAATGTGTAAACCTTCATTTTATAGCTAACTTTTTGGGTGAGCGTTGCAAATATATATAGTTATCTGTAAATACAAAATGAAAAAAGCATTAAATCAATTGATTATTTAGCTGCATTTTCCGATTCGTTGTACTCATAAATAGCACCGTCGTCAAATTGTTCTAATTTTTTTAGATTATTATGCTGTTGTATATCCTTTATGTGTACCAATTCAGCATTATATAATTCGTTAAACCAGATAATGTAATAATGCTTTTGCGCGTAAAACTTATCAGTATCTTTTTTAAAATATTTATGAGGCAATAATTTGGTGTTGCTTTGCCCGCTAAACCAATATACTGCTTCGTGAGCATCTGAATAGATAGGTACACCTGATTTAAAAAGTTGTGGATGCCGGCGTATCCAGTCTACCGTGCCCGATTCCTTCCAGTCATCATCGGTATAACCGGGATTACCGTAATCGTACTGGTCATCATAACGTTGATAATCGATCTTATAAAGCCTATACTCAATGAAAATTGCAGTAATAATTAATACGCCATAAATAATCCATTTACTGTAAACCGGCCAACGGGCTGGCAGATGGATGATCCACCAGGTGAGGGCCCAAACCAGCGGTACATAAACAGGTGCCAGCAGGCGATTATTAATTTGCTCATACCGTGAAAACGTTGCCGAAAGCACCATAAACAATATATATACTAACGAGAACGCAATGGCAATGATGAGGTAATTGTTAAGGTTCCTCCTAAACGTATGAAATAGCAATGCAATAATCAATGCCACAATAACTAACACACCAACAAGCATTGGCAGCATATAAGTGGTATTAATTATACTTATCCAGCCCATTATTACACTGCCCACGTAAGCCAGATTCTGTCCAAATGAGGTTACCGAAGCTTCACGCGGGCCTGTAGTAGTGCCTGTAACTAAATGATTCCGAACGAGGTTGATTACCAGGAAAGCGATAGCCACAAAGCCAAAGGTAAATATGCGTCCCCAGCGTTTTTTAAAAGGATATGTTTGGTCGATTAATAAGAGTAATCCGCCTGCACCTATCACTGTAATACCTGCATATCGGGTAATGCACGCTATACCTGCTATTATGGCCGATACAATCAGCGCTTTATAAGTGTGCGTGTTGAGGTAATGCGAGAAGGCAATAAAGAACAAAAGCACCATTATTATAAATAGTGTTTCGGACCACATATAGGTATACACCTGTAATAACGCAGGATTAAGTATAATTACTGCCAGTATCAGCCATTTATAAATAATGGATTTAGGGGCGAATCTTTGCATCAGCCAGCCGCTAATAAAGATGACCGAAGCAAAAAGCAGCCCGTCTATAACAGGCCCGGCCTTAAGTGGATCAATACCACTAATAAAATAAGTAAAGGCAAGAAAAGCAGGGTAGAAGACGGGAAAGTCAACCAGTGACTTGTTGGTGAATGAGGTAAAAGCCCCATGATCATGCACATTTCTTGCTGTGCTGATATACATAATAGAATCGGGCGAAATACCGACACCATTGTATTTGGTGAATAGATAAATAACGTAGTAACCAATTATTGCTGCAACCAGCGCATCAAGATTTTTAATATAATCAGTTACTCTCGTCATATTGTAGTTTTAAGTACACTAATCGATCAGGTCCAGCACTTCGCTGATTGGCTGATCACTATTAATTAAAATGCCTTTTACTCCGGCAGCGGTACCCGCTTCCACATCACGCTCACGGTCGCCAATGAAATAAGATTTAGCCGGGTCGATATTATATTGTTCTATTCCCCTAAGCAGTAATCCCGGTTTAGGTTTGCGGCAGTCGCAATCGCCGGTAAAATTGGGGTGATGCGGGCAATAATAAATATCAGTAAATTCTACGCCGTGCTCATGGTAGATGCTGCGTAAATGCTGATGCATTTCGCCCAGTTGCTCTTCTGTATACCAGCCTTTAGCTAAACCACCTTGGTTTGTGGCTACTATTAATAGGTAGCCCCGCTTTTGCAGCTCCTGTAAAGCTTCAATATTATGTTCAAGCACATGGAAATCTTCCATACAGCAAACGTAATCGCCCATTTCCTGGTTTAAAACACCATCACGGTCTAAAAAAACTGCTTTATTTTTCAATTCTAACCTCTTTATTCTTTGCTGCAAAAATAGATTATTCAATTTATAGCAGCTAATGCAAAACAAAACATTGAGGATTTTGTATTGATTGACTTTTAATTTTATTAAATTGTTAATATATTATCAATAATAATCTCCCATATTGATAATACTTTAAAAATATTCGCACATTTTTAATTTTTTTTTGAAAATGCTATTTTCGTAATCACACCTAATTTCAAACTGGTTCTTTTAAGATGGATGTAACTGATAGCCACCAGGGCCTTTACCGGCCTGAATTTGAACACGACTCCTGTGGAACAGGATTTATCACCAATATTAACGGACACAAATCAAATCAGATCGTCCGTGACGCACTCACTATTCTCGAAAATATGGAACACCGCGGCGCTTGCGGCTGTGATCCGGAAAGCGGCGATGGTGCGGGTATCCTTATTCAATTGCCGCATGAGTTTTTGATGGAAGAATGCTCGAACCTGGAAATGAGCCTTCCGCAGCCGGGTGAGTACGGTGTTGGTATGTTGTTTTTTCCGAAGGATTCGCAACTGAAAAAAGCATGCAAAAATATTATTACTGCAGCATGTGAAAAACTGGGCCTGCAAATTTTAGGTTACCGTAAGCTGCCGGTTGATAATACCATTATTGGCGAAACTGCCCGCCAGGCAGAACCTGATGTAGAACAACTGTTTGTTTTAAAGCCGCATAGTATTACTACCAATGAGGCTTTTGAGCGTAAATTGTTTGTGTTGCGCCGCTACATTAACAAAACAGTTACCGAAACAGTACCGCAAGCAGGCGACCTGTTTTACTTTACATCACTTTCGAGCAAGACCATTATTTATAAAGGCCAGCTAACCACCTACCAGCTGCGCAAATATTTTACAGACCTTACAGATCCGCGCGTAGTGTCTGGCTTTGCCATGATCCACTCACGTTTCTCTACCAATACATTTCCATCATGGAAACTGGCGCAGCCTTTCAGGCTGATTGCCCACAATGGTGAGATCAACACGCTTACTGGTAACCTTAACTGGTTCTATTCTGGCGTTAACTCATTGGCTTCGCAGTATTTCACCAGCGAAGAAATGGAGATGCTGCTGCCTGTAATTGACAACAACCAATCAGATTCAGCTTGTCTGGATAACATCATCGAAATCCTGCTGCATTCCGGCCGCTCATTACCACACGTAATGATGATGCTGGTGCCGGAAGCATGGGATGGAAACGAGCAGATGGATCCCATCAAAAAAGCTTTCTATGAGTACCATGCTACAATTATGGAACCTTGGGACGGCCCGGCTGCGATCTCCTTTACTGACGGCAAACTGGTTGGTGCCTTGTTAGACCGTAACGGTCTTCGCCCGCTGCGTTATGTAATTACTAACGATAACCGGGTTATTGCCGCATCAGAGGCTGGTGTACTTACTATTGACGAAAGTACCGTAGTAAGCAAGGGTCGACTGCAACCAGGCAAAATGCTTTTGATAGATACCGTACAGGGTAAAATTATCAGGGATGAAGAAATTAAGCAACAGATAGCATCACAGCAGCCTTATGGCCGCTGGCTGGAAAATTATCAAATCCGTTTAGAGGATTTAGCTGAACCACGCCTTGCATTTGCGAGTTTAACGCCCGATGCTACCTTCCGTTACCAACAGGTATTCGGCTACAGCCGCGAAGATATTGATGTGATCATCAAACCAATGGCTATTGATGGTAAAGAACCAATAGGCTCTATGGGTACCGATGTGCCGCTGGCGATCTTATCTGATAAGCCGCAGCATTTATCAAGCTACTTTAAGCAATTCTTTGCTCAGGTAACCAACCCGCCAATCGACCCAATACGCGAGCGTTTGGTAATGAGTCTTAGCAGCTTTATCGGCAACAACGGTAACCTGCTTGATGAGGACAAAATGCATTGCCATTGCGTTAAACTGAACCACCCGATACTGAAAAACCACGAGCTTGAAAAGCTGCGTAGTATAGATACAGGATTATTCCATGCTAAAACGCTGCAAACCTACTTCAAAGCCGATGGCCAGCCGGGCTCGTTACAAAAAGGTATTGAACGACTTTGTCGTTACGCTGAGGATGCTGTAGAAGATGGTTTCGAGGTATTGATCCTATCCGACCGCGCTATTGATTCTGAACATGCGCCTATACCGTCTTTACTGGCTGTATCAGCAGTACACCATCACCTTATCAAAAAAGGTTGCCGTGGTGCTGTAGGACTTGTTGTAGAAATTGGCGACGCATGGGAAGTACATCACTTTGCTGCACTGTTAGCATTTGGCGCAAGCGCAATTAATCCTTACCTGGCGTTTTCTACCATAGAAAACTTAAAGCAGAGCGGCGAGATTGAAACCGATCAGGATATTTCGACTTTAACCAAAAATTATGTAAAAGCCATCGGCGATGGATTGTTAAAGATATTCTCAAAAATGGGTATCTCAACATTACAGTCCTACCATGGCTCACAGGTATTTGAGATTTTAGGTTTAAATAAAGATGTGGTTAACCGCTACTTTACCGGTGCTGTTACCCGCATTGAAGGCTTGGGTCTTGATGAAATAGCTAAAGAAGCTTTAGGTAAACACCGCATGGGCTTCAATCATTCTAAAAATGAAACCCGTTTGTTACCAGAGGGTGGTATTTACCAGTGGAAGCGCAGGGGAGAAGCACACTTGTTTAATCCGCAAACTATCCACCTGCTGCAACATGCAACCCGTACCAATGATTTTGAGGTGTATAAAAGCTATGCCCGCCTGATAAACGAGCAAAGCGAAAAGCACTTCACCTTGCGTGGTTTGCTTGACTTTACTCATCACCGCGAGGCAATTTCAATCGATGAAGTTGAACCGGCAGAAAGCATCATGAAGCGTTTTGCAACAGGCGCCATGTCGTTCGGTTCTATCTCTCACGAGGCACACAGCACACTGGCTATTGCCATGAACCGCATAGGCGGTAAAAGCAATACCGGCGAGGGCGGCGAGGATGAGATCCGTTATCAGACACTTGAAAACGGAGATTCTATGCGTTCGGCCATTAAGCAAATTGCTTCGGCAAGGTTTGGCGTAACGGCTAATTATCTTACCAATGCAGATGAATTGCAGATTAAAATGGCGCAGGGTGCAAAACCCGGAGAAGGTGGTCAGCTGCCAGGCCATAAAGTGGATGCATGGATAGCAAAAACCCGTCACTCTACACCAGGAGTCGGCTTGATTTCGCCGCCACCTCACCACGATATCTATTCGATTGAGGATTTAGCTCAGCTGATCTTCGACTTAAAGAATGCTAACCGTGCTGCACGTATCAACGTTAAGTTGGTATCAAAAGCAGGTGTAGGTACCATTGCTGCAGGCGTGGCTAAAGCACACGCAGACGTAATTCTGATTGCAGGTTACGATGGCGGTACAGGTGCATCACCAATCAGCTCTATAAAACATGCAGGCTTACCTTGGGAACTTGGCTTAGCCGAAGCGCACCAAACATTAGTACGTAATAAACTACGCAGCCGTGTGGTATTACAAGCTGATGGCCAGATGAAAACCGGCCGCGACTTAATTATCGCAGCCCTTATGGGTGCCGAAGAATGGGGTGTAGCAACAGCTGCCCTTGTTGCCGGAGGTTGTATCATGATGCGTAAATGCCATCTGAATACATGCCCTGTGGGTGTGGCTACTCAAGATCCTGAATTACGCAAGCTGTTCAGCGGTAAGCCGGAACATATTGTTAACCTGTTCCGCTTCCTGGCCGAAGATATGCGCGAGATTATGGCCGAGCTTGGTTTCCGTACTGTGAACGAGATGGTAGGCCGTGTACAGTTCCTGCGTGTTAAAGATAATATCCAGAACTGGAAGGCTAAGAAAGTAGACCTTTCAGGCATCCTGCACCCGGTTACTGTTGAAAAAGGCAGTACGCTTTACAACAGTGAAAAACAGGATCATGGAATTGATAGCATTATCGACTGGAAACTGATCGAAGCTGCCCAGCCAGCTATTGAAGACCGTACTCCGGTGTTCGCTAACTTCGAGTTAAAGAACATTGACCGTACAGTAGGTACCATGTTATCAAACGAGATATCTAAGAAATACGGTTCAGCCGGATTGCCTGACAATACCATTAACTTTAAATTTAAAGGATCAGCAGGGCAAAGCTTTGGCGCTTTCTCAACCAAAGGCGTTGCCTTTGAATTGGAAGGCGAAGCGAATGACTATGTAGGCAAAGGTTTGTCTGGTGCGCAACTGGCTATTTATCCTGCTGCTAATGCAACCTTTGTTCCCGAAAATAATATCATCATTGGTAACGTAGCCATGTATGGCGCTACCTCAGGTGAGCTGTTTGTTCGCGGCATGGCAGGCGAACGTTTCGCTGTACGTAACTCGGGTGCAACGGCTGTTGTAGAAGGTGTTGGCGATCATGGTTGCGAGTACATGACCGGTGGCCGTGCGCTCATACTTGGTAAAACAGGCCGCAACTTTGCAGCCGGTATGAGCGGTGGTATTGCATGGGTTTACGATGCAGACCGCAAGTTTGCCGAAAACTGTAACCCTGAAATGGTTGATCTTGATCCGTTATCGTCTGAAGATGAAGAGCAGATCATCAACCTGTTAAAGAAACACGTCAACTTAACGCAAAGCCAGATGGCTAAAGACCTGTTGGCAAACTGGACTTCTGCTTCATCAAAATTTGTAAAGGTGTTTCCGAAAGAGTATAAAAGAGTATTACAAGAATCTAAGTATCAAACTGTCAGCCAATAAATATGGGAAAGCCTACCGGATTTCAGGAGTTTAACAGAGAGCTTCCTGCTAAAGTTGCCCCTAACGAAAGGGTGAAAAATTATAGTGAGTTTGTTGGCCTGTATACAGCTGAAAAACTTAATGAACAATCTGCACGGTGTATGAACTGCGGCGTGCCATTCTGCCATTCAGGATGCCCGCTTGGTAACATCATCCCTGAGTTTAATGATGCTGTATATCGCAAAAACTGGGAAGAAGCGTATGAAATATTGTCTTCAACCAATAATTTTCCTGAGTTTACAGGCCGTATATGCCCTGCGCCATGCGAATCGGCATGTGTCTTAGGCATTAATAAGCCACCTGTAGCTATTGAGGAAATTGAAAAGCACATCATAGAAATTGCTTACGAACGTAAACTGGTTAAGCCGGTTGCACCGCTTGTAAAAACCGGTAAAACCGTTGCTGTAGTTGGCGCTGGCCCGGCCGGCCTTGCTGCCGCTGCCCAATTAACCAAAGCAGGACATGCTGTTACCGTTTATGAGCGCGATGATCAGCCAGGTGGTTTATTACGCTATGGTATCCCGGATTTCAAATTAGAGAAATGGGTAATAGAACGCCGTATAAAAGTAATGGAAGAAGACGGTGTGCAATTTATCTGTAATACCGAAGTAGGTAAAGATATTTCGCCTGAAGAACTGATCCGTAAGTATGACGCTGTGGTACTTGCCGGTGGTTCAACCATTCCGCGTGACCTGCCAATCCCTGGCCGCGAATTTAAAGGTGTTCATTTTGCTATGGACTTCCTGAAACAGCAAAACAAACGCGTTAGCAATACAGAGATTGCTGTTGAGGATATTTTAGCTACCGATAAAGATGTAGTTGTAATTGGTGGTGGCGACACAGGATCGGATTGCGTGGGTACATCAAACCGCCAGGGTGCTAAATCAATCCTGCAATTTGAATTTATGCCTCAGCCGCCTAAAGAGCGTACATTAGCTATGCCGTGGCCAAGTTATCCAATGTTACTGAAAACAACCAGCTCTCATGAAGAAGGTGTTCAAAGGCATTTTGGTGTAAATACTAAAGAGTTTTTAGGCGATGAAAACGGAAACTTACGTGCGCTTAAAGTAACAGACGTTGAATGGGAAACAGACTTTTTGGGCCGCCCTACCAAATTTAAAGAGGTAGAAGGTTCTGAAAGGGAGATACCTTGCCAGCGTGTATTTTTAGCGATGGGTTTCTTACATCCGCAGCATCAGGGTATGTTGCAGCAATTGGGTGTAGAGCTGGATGAACGTAAAAATGTAAAAGCCAAAGAAGGCGTTTACCGTACCAATGTAAGTAAAGTATTCGCCTGCGGCGACATGCGTCGCGGACAATCCCTGGTAGTTTGGGCCATTTCCGAAGGCCGGGAAACTGCACGTAAGGTTGACGAGTTCCTGATGGGGCATACCCTGCTCGAAAGCAAGGAAGCTGTTAACTTTTACGAACAAGCTTTTTAAGGTTTTATTTGTCAGTTATAAACCAAAGCAGACTGCGGTAGCCATTTGGCTATCGCAGATCTGTAATTTCGGCTACTGAAAGTAGTTTCTCTTTAAATTCGGCAAAGGTCTCTTTCACCGTTAAATATGATTCGCTATCGCCGATCATATATACGCGAACCTCTTCTTCCGTTTCTTTGGTGTCTTCCTTTTGCACTTCGTAGATTACAGTTGATAAAATGTTATCTACATTGATCAGTGTATTGCGGTTATTTTTGTCTAAAAGTTCAATAAATCTTGCCATGCGTTTATAACAAGCTCATGAACGTTTGGTTGTTATGCAATCAACAATTAGTTGATTTATATCGATATGACACTCTGCTTACACAGTTGAGCCCGTTTTGTACAATTGTATAAGTGTTACCTACTTTTGTATAAACAGCAGCCCTACTTCTCCATATACCTTTGTTTCAACATTTAAAATTTAAAACAATGTCTAAGACAATTTTTATTTCCGGAGCTTCAAAAGGATTTGGTAAAATCTGGGCAGAAGCATTTTTAAAACGTGGTGATAAAGTAGTAGCAACTGCAAGAAATATTGATACATTACAAGATCTGGTAACAACCTACGGCGATGCCATATTGCCCCTACAATTGGATGTGAACGACCGTGAAGCAGATTTTGCTGCCATTGAAAAAGCTAAAGCGCATTTCGGCAGCATTGATGTGCTGATCAATAATGCTGGTTTTGGTGTGTTTGGCGCTGTTGAGGAAGTAAGTGAAAAAGAAGCACGTGACCAGATTGAAACTAATGTATTTGGTTTGCTATGGCTTACCCAAGCAGCAATTCCGGTGATGCGCGAACAGGGGCATGGGCACATTATTCAGATTTCAAGCGTACTTGGTGTAGCAACCGTACCTACTCTGGGTATCTATAACGCTTCGAAATTTGCTGTAGAAGGTTTAAGCGAAACACTTGCTGCTGAAGTTAAACCATTCGGCATTAATGTGACTCTTGTTGAACCAAACGGATTTTCAACTGACTGGGGTGGGCCATCAGCTTTACGCTCAGAAAAGAACCCTGTATATGATGATCTGCGCGAAGCTGTAACTAAAGGTTTTACGCCTGAATCTATCGGCAAACCTGAAGCAACTACCGATGCCATCATTAAATTGGTTGACGCTCAAAATCCTCCTTTAAGATTATTTTTAGGTAAGGTAGGCCTGCCATGGGTAAAACAAGTGTATGCACAACGTTTAGCTACCTGGGAGGAATGGGCAGAAGTATCTACGGCCGCTCACGGACACTAATTAATATTTAATACTGCTGACAAATCTACGCACGTAAGGGTGTAGATTTGTTTATATCCTGAGTACATGAAGCACTATAAAAGCATTACCGATCTGAACCGTGAAAATGGTTTCGCACTGCCAGAAAATCCTTTGATCAGCCTTAATCGCTGCAATAATACATGTACAATAGGTGATCGTGCTTTTACTACTGACTTTTATACTATCGGTTTTAAGAAATTAAAGTCTGGCGTTATCAAATATGGCCGTACGAAGTATGATCACGAAAACGGCTCGATGTCTTTCATGAAGCCACGGCAGATCATAGAGTTTAAAGACCTGCAATTTGAGGAAGATGGCTTTTTGCTGTTTATACACGAAGATTTTTTGAACGGACATTTCCTGCACAGCGAGATTGAGAAATATAGTTTTTTTGATTATGAGATCAATGAGGCTTTACATCTTTCTCCGAAAGAGGAGCAGATTATCTGGGATTTATATCACAAGATAGAAATTGAGTATAACAATAACCCGGATGAATATAGCCGCGAAATAATGCTGGCTCATATCGATTCGATATTGAAATATGCACAGCGTTTTTACAAACGACAGTTTATCAATCGCACGGAGCTTTCCGGTAATACGGTATCTAAATTTAATAATGCTTTAAGTATATATTTCAAGAGCGACCAATTTAAAAAACAAGGACTTCCGTCTGTGAGCATTTTGGCTTCGAATTTAAATTTGTCTGTGAGGTATCTGTCTGACTTGCTTAAACAGGAAACCGGAAAGACAGCGATAGAGTTAATTCATATTTATTTGATAGCAGAAGCCAAGAACAGGTTTACAGAGGCTGATTACAGTGTTTCTGAAATTGCCTATCAATTAGGCTTTGAAAATTTACCCTACTTTTCACGGCTGTTTAAAAAGGAGGTAGGCATCAGTCCTAATCAGTACAAAAAGCAGTTGATGAATTAAGTGTGTTAGCTTTACAACCCAAACAATAAAAGCTTTGCAATTGCAAAGCTTTTATTGTTTATATCGAATAAGAAATCAGCTAACTTCAATTATTATCTCCAGTGACCGCGTCTCCAGGCGTAACCGCGTGGGCCACGATCCCAATGGCCTTGTACATATACCCTGCCTGGACGACTGCGTACATAGTAACCACGCATATAAACGTAGCGTCCGCCACTCCAGGTCCATTCGCCAGGCACCCAATAAGCACCGGCATAAGGGGCAACAGGCCTTACATAGTAAGGTTCAGCAGGTTGTTCGGTAACATAGTACTGGCCAGAACAAGCTGTTAAAGCCAAGGTAGTAGCAAACCCTATTCCTAAAATTAATTTACTCAAAGTTTTCATAGTTGTAGTCTTTTGAAAGTATAAGACATCAAACTATCACGAAAGTTTAATTACTTATTTGAGAACTTGTCGGCAACGATAAGTTCTTTACTGTCAGCCTGATACTTGTAAAATCCTTCACCGCTTTTTACACCTTTATGCCCGGCAGTCACCATATTTACCAGTAATGGGCAAGGGGCATATTTAGGATTACCAAAACCATCGTGTAAAACATTTAAAATCGCCAGGCAAACATCCAGGCCTATAAAATCAGCTAACTGAAGCGGCCCCATCGGATGGGCCATGCCTAATTTCATCACCGTATCTATTTCATAAACACCTGCTACGCCTTCATAAAGCGAATAAATCGCTTCATTGATCATGGGCATCAGTATGCGGTTAGCCACAAAACCGGGATAATCATTTACCTCAACCGGGACTTTCTCAATTTTTTCAGAAAGCTCCATGATCTTTGCCGTTACTTCATCAGTAGTGGCATAACCCCTGATCACTTCTACCAATTTCATCACCGGCACCGGGTTCATAAAATGCATCCCGATTACATTCTCCGGTTTTTTAGTTACCGAAGCAATTTTAGTGATGGAAATGGAAGATGTATTGGTAGCTAATATGGTATCATCGCCACAATACTCGCTTAGTTGCTTAAACAGGTTAAGTTTTATCTCGCTGTTTTCAGTAGCAGCTTCTATTACCAGGTCGGCATCTTTAACGGCTTGCTGCAAATCTATAAGGGTAGTGATATTATTTAAGGCATTTACTTTGGCTGATTCATCTAAGGTGCCTTTTTTTATCTGCCTGTCGAAGTTTGCGGTGATGGTGGCTATCGCTTTTTGCAATGCAGCCTCGTTGATATCGCAAAGGGCAACCTTGTATCCATATTGAGCAAACACATGAGCAATGCCATTGCCCATGGTTCCAGATCCTATAACGGTAATGTTTCTCATAATCAAATGTGTAAAAAGGAATTTAAATTCTATGCACGCATAGTAAAATGTCCGCTACAATTGAAGTAACTGCCCAGCCTGCTTAATTGCTTCTTTATTCAGTTCAGGTAATTCAGTGATCTTTCCAATCAAAGGTAAACTGGTATATTTAAGTATATATCTTTCGCTTTCTGCATCGGCAGGGCCATTAAAAATAATACCTTTTACAGAGATGCCTTTTTGCTTCAATACTTCAACCGAAAGCAGGGTATGATTGATGCTGCCCAGGTAATTCTGCGAAACCAATATTACTTCCGCACCCAATTGCTTTATTAAATCGGTCATCAAGTGTTGTTCGTTTAATGGCACCATTAACCCGCCAGCGCCCTCGATCAATAAGGTACTATCGGTTTGTGGCAGCTCAAATTTGCTAAGGTCAATAGTCACGCCATCTAAAGCGGCAGACTTATGCGGAGAATATGGTTGTGTAAGCTGGTAAGCTTCGGGGTGGAAAACAGTTTTACTGTTTGATACCAGGCTTCTAACCTTCATGGTATCACTGTTGTCAAGGTCGCCAGATTGTACTGGTTTCCAATAGTCGGCCTGTAGCTTTTCTGTAATGATAGCCGATACCACCGTTTTACCAATGCCTGTTCCTATGCCGGTTATAAAATATTTGTTAGTCATTTGATAGTTTTTGTAATGTAGCTGCTAAAAGTTTTACTTCCTGTTCTGTATTATAGCTGTGCATGCATATTCTTAGTCGTTCGGTTCCTTCAGCAACGGTCGGGCTTAATACCGGGCGAATGTCGAAACCAGCACTTTTAAGTTGATTTGCCCAGCTAATTGTTTTAAAATTATCGCCTGCCAATATGCAATTAATGGCACTTAAACCGGCAATAGCAAAAGATGTATCTCCTGTTAAGCTTTTTAACAGGTTGATGTTATGCCATAGTTGATCTATTGTGTTTTCGGATTTTTGCAGGAGCTGATAAGATGCTTTTATACCCGCCAGTTGATGAAATGATGCTGCGGTGCTGTATATAAAAGAACGGGCGAAATTCACCAGGTAATCATGCAATAATTGGCTGCCCAAAACAACCGCACCGTGTGTACCCATAGCTTTACCAAAGGTAACTACCCTTGCAAATACCTGATGCTGTAATTGCAGTTGATCAATCAACCCCTTACCAATAACGCCTATGGCATGCGCTTCATCGATAATGAGGTTTGCTCCATATTTTTCTGATAGAGGTATTATATCCTGGATAGGTGCAAGGTCGCCATCCATAGAGTAAACACTCTCGACAGCGATATAAATTCTGCCTTTAGCATTTTTTAGCTTTTCCTCAAGGCTGTCAAGATCGTTATGTTTAAAGGTATAGCGGTTAGCATTTCCGAGACGGATGCCATCGATAATGGAGGCATGGATCAGCTCATCAGTTATCACTGTATCGCCGCGTTGAGGCAAACTGCAAAATAAGCCCACGTTGGCATCGTACCCCGAGTTAAATATCAAGCCAGCTTCGTGCTGATGTACTGCCGCTATTTCGGCTTCGAGTTGCTGTGCGTAATTGATATTGCCGGTAAGCAGGCGGGAGCCGGTTGAGCCGTTTAGATAATCACCATGGGAATTTAATTCAAGATCAATAAGTCTTTTCAATTCCTCAGACCGTGCAAAGCCAAGGTAATCATTTGAAGCAAAGTCGATCAGTCCCGTCACTTCACTTTTAAGCGACCGGTAATTGCCAGCTTGTTTACGTTGTTCGAGCCTTTCGGCGATGTATTGATCAGCAGGATGCAATGGTTAAAAATTTCTGCTAAAATAAAAAAAGCGGCCGATAGCCGCTTTCAAAATCAAATTTCAGAAATTATCTGTTTGATGGGGGAGCACCGCCGCCATTTTGCATACGTGCGCGCGCCTCTTCCTGGTATTTTTTAAACGCTGCTTTTTGCTCATCAGTCAATAAGGCGTTCACTTTTTCGTTAGTTGCCTGCCTAAGTGGTTGCATTGCTGAACGCATAGAAGAAAAGTCGCCATTGGCAGCAGTTCTGATACTATCCATTTTAGTAGCTTGTGCCTGATAAATCGCCTGTACTTTCGTAGTTTGATCATCAGTCAGTTTTAAAACAGTTTGCAGGTTTTTAGCCATGTCGGCAGGGCTCATGCGCATACGGCCGCCACCCTGTGCATGTGATGCCGCAGCAAAACCTATTACTAAGCAGCACATTAAAAAAATCTTTTTCATCATTTTTAGTTTTGTAGTTATGATAAAGATAATGGCTAAAGGTTTAATATTTGTGTTGTAACTTAATTGTTGCTAAGCTTTGATATGGAGCGTTGCATCTGTGCCATCATGGTAGTAAGGCTTTCCATGGTAGGTTCTGGCATTGGCTCTGGCATGTGTGTACTGAAATATGCTTTAGCTTTCCAAACTTCCAGTATATCTTCTGCCTGTACTTCGTAAGGTTCGTAAGCTGGGTTGTCAGAAACCAGTTTCAGCTTTTTGTTGTCCTTAAACTTATTACCGATACGTTTATATACCACACCTTCAGATTTCGAAAGCACTACATAAGTTTCGTTAGGTTTAATGTCGGTCCAGTTTTCTACATATTCACCTATAACTATGCTGCCAGAAACCAGCGGCAGCATGGAGTCGCCTTTTATTTCAAAAGCACGGTAGGTGCCCTGCTTAAACATTGGCAGATAAAACTTAGGTAAAGTACCTACAAATTCAGGATCAGCGTAACCATTTAAGTAACCTGCACTGGCCTTCATGGGCACAAGTTCGATGTTCTCATTGTCTTCTTTATCTACCGTTATGCTTAACACACGCAGGTTGGCCGGGTTACCTTTTGGCTTTGGTGCCCACTTTTCATCAATAGTTTCATTAATAAAAGCATCAATACTAACGTCAAAAAATAATGCTATTTTTTTTAGTAAATCATATTTGGGATCGGCACGGTCTTCTTCATAAGCGCCTACTAAAGAGCGTTTTATACCTATCTGATCTGCGAATTGCTGCTGTGTTAAACCCTTTTTCTTTCTCAGAAATTTTAGGTTAGATGAAATTATTGACATAAATATTTGCAAATGCTAAAATTATTAGTAACTTTATGCTCATAAAATTAGTAATTATTTTTTGAACAGCAAATTATATTTATCAAGATGAAACGGTTTATATATATTATCACAGACAGAAACAGAAATAACCTGCATGTTGGACTATCTTCAGACTTAATGAAAACATTGCAGTTTTACCGCGACATGCCGACACTTTTTTTTGATAATGCCCAGCAGCTAAACCGTTTAGTTTACTTTGAGGAAATCAATAACGAGGAGATGGCTATGGAGCGCTTTAAGTTTGTAAGCACCTTTACCCGCAGCCAGAAAGAAAAAATGATCAGATCTGTAAACGCCGATTGGATAGACCTGACTATTGGATTAACGTATGAGCAGCAGCAAAACCGCACAAGGCCACAAATGCGCCCATCGTTTGGTTCACGTTTGCGTGCTACTGCTTAATAAATTTTAACGCGCCCGAATTCATACAGTAACGTTTACCGCCTTTATCGGCAGGGCCGTCGTCAAAAATATGGCCTAAATGTAAACCGGTACTTTTTTCAATTACTTCAGTGCGTTGCATGCCGTAGCTGTTATCTTTCACAAAGGCAACTTTATTGGGGTCTACAGGTTTGGTAAAGCTTGGCCAACCGGTGCCACTGTCAAATTTATCGGCCGAGCTAAACAATACTTCGCCGGTAGCTGCGCTTACATAAACGCCTTTTTGGTGGTTGTTCCAATAAGCATTTTTATAAGGTGGTTCTGTGCCTTTGTCAACCATTATCTCATACTGATTCGGCGTCAGTTTACTTTTCCAGTCCGTTTTCTGTTTATCACTTATCTTTTGCTGATTGGCCTGTCCGTTCATTTGCTGGCAGCTTAATGTAAAAAGCGCAACAAACAGTCCTGCAATACCTATTATCCTTTTCATAATTATAATTACGCAGCAAAGTTCAAAGCGGTTCTAAATACTCTTTGGTTTTGGTATCAGTACCTTATTTATGACATGAATATAACCGTTTGACTGATCCAGGTCTGCTGCTATGATGGTGCCTTTGTTACCATATTCATCAATAAGGATGATATTGTCTGCACTGTCTGTAGTAAGGGTAAGTATGCTACCGCTTAAAGTCGGAATTTTTGCTTTACCGTTTTCTGCCTTTATCTTTTTCCGCAGGTCTTTAATTTTTAAATTTCCCGGTATAGCCTGGTAGGTGAGTAATGCGCATAATTCTAAATTATGTGATTTCTTTTGCAGCGTATCTATCCTCCCACGGCGCAGCTTGTTAAAAGCCGCATTGGTAGGGGCAAATAAGGTAATAGGCCCTTTGCTTTTAAATGTGGCGATAAGGCCAGCCGAACGCATTAGCTTAGCCAGAATTGAAAACTGTTTTACTTCCCTTAAATTTTCTATGATGTCCTTAGCAGTTCCCATCTTGATTCCGTTCACATCTTCAATGTCATTTTTTTTTAAACGATTTGATTTTACAGAATCGATAACAGACGTACTGGGTATCATAACCCTTTGCGCATAAGTGCTTGCAGTGGCAAATAATAAGATGAATAAAAGGTATAGACGTATCATGGCAGTAAATTGCTGGCAGATAGTTAACTAAGTATCCTTCAACTTGTTTTAAATAAGAAAGGCTGCCCTTATTAAGGCAGCCTTTACAATATTCATTAAGTGTATTTTACCACCCTGGGGTAAAGCCTAATCCAAACACTGGTTTTTTAACATCATTACGGTTAAACGGCACAGCAAGGTAAGGCTCAAGTACGAAGAAACCGAATATGTTTACTCGCAATGATACACCCGCACTAAGTGCCGGTACACGCTGGTTAGTATTATAAACAACAGCAGTTACTGGTTTGCCATCGGCCCCGGTTACAGGTTTACCTGTATTGTCAATTAGCTGTTGCGTACCAATTGCGTCGGGTGTTTTCTGGAATTTGATTTCGTTGCCTGCGTTCCATGCTAAGCCGGCATCAAAAAATAAGTTTAGCTCGGTGAACAGGAACTTAGATTTAATCTGGGATAATTTCTCAGGCCCAGTAAATGGCAAACGCATCTCAAAGTTGGCTACCGCTATGCGATTACCTGATAACTGGTCAACGGTGAAACCGTTTTTAGGTGTGCTGTTGCTATTGTAAAAGCTATTGTACTCGTAACCGCGTATCAGGAACGGGTAGCCGATAAACATAGGATACAGCAAGTTTTGGGTGTCACCAATCCTTGCCGTAGTATATAAACGCCCTGCAAATGTTACCGGTGATAAACGAATGTATCGTCTTAAATCAATGCTTGGTGCAAAGTAACGTACGGTACCAAGATCATATTCGGCTTGTATACGGTAACGGAAACCTGTAAGCGGCGAAGCAATCCCAAAGTAAGAGTTATCACCAACTAACGCAGTGGTAAACTGCATTAGTGTAAATGGTTTTAAGTTGATACCATTATTGTATGGATCGGCTTCATACTGGCTTCTTGAAATATGATGCTTTTCTGTTGTAATAGGGTAGCGGCTTGTTGTATCGTAATAAGTGCTATACCTGTCTACCCGGTACGAGTAATGCGAAACGCCCGTACCAAACTCAATCCTGGTAGTTTTTGAGAAAGGGTAAGCAGTAAATATGTTTGCCTGATCCTGGAATATGCGGACGATGTCGTAACGCTCTTCATAAACAGGAATATTTTTACCCTGGTAATTATAGGTTGACGGTACAAAGTTGTAGTTGACGTATTGATATGGAATATGTGACAATGCCGTACCAAAGTTCCATCTGCCAGACTGGTTGATGTACGCAACCTGTGCACCGAAATCATATATTTCACCGTTTACAGACGCACCTGCATAAATTTGGTTACGGCCCAAAATATCACTGAACACACCCTGAACACCGCTGGCTAATCCTGTCCCATAGGTACTTACACCAACACCCACACCGCTGCTGGCCAAATAGTCCAGTTTAAATTGCGGGCGGTAGGGGATGTTGTGAATTGAATCTGCCGGTATACGTTGGTAAGCCAAAAAGTTGTTCAGGTTGGCGTTGATCAGATCTACACCCACTGCTTTTGGCGGAGGCAGCAATGCTGCATCAAAATTGGTGTTGCCTTCTTCAACGGTTAGAGGCTTAAACTGCGAAGCCTTAGCGTTATACAAAGCGTATTTTTGAGAACGATAATAAGAGTAAACAATATCATCATTAGCAGAAATGCTTAACGCCGGTGAATATTCTGTGATGCCACAAATGCCTGTAAACAGATCGGTCATTTGCTCCACTTTTCCTGTAGCAAATGTATATCTGTACATGTTGCGGAAACCATCGCGGTTAGACAAGAAGTAAACTTGTGTGCCGTCTGCAGAATACTGCGGGTTAAGATTGTTGGCTCCGTTAAACACAGGGATATCGGTAATCTTTCCGGTAGCTAAATCAAGCTCCGCAAGATTAAAGGTAATTTCCTGCGATAATGATTTGTCATAAGTTGTACGGTCGGAAGAGAAGATAATCTTCTTGCCATCGCGCGAAAAGCTTGGCTGATAATCTGAATACTTATCGTTGGTAAGTTGCCTTACTTTTTTGGTATCGAGGTTATACATATACAAATCGCCATAACCATTTGACAAACCCTGGAAAACGATATCCTTTCCGTTTGGCGACCAGGAAAGGTTACTGAATTGTTCTGCATTACCCATAGCCAGGTCGCTCAGCACACGTCCATTAGGTACGCTTACAATCATCATCCGGTTACGTCCATTGCTGAATACGCTGAACGCAAACTTTTTACCATCGGGCGACCAGGTACCGGCCGACTCAATAAAGTTAAATTCGTCGATGTGCGTATTGGAGACCTTGCTCGTGAGTTTTTTTAAGACTCGCCCCGTCTTGGCATCAGCCAGGTAGAGATCGACTGTAAACAGATCTTTTTCTGATAAAAAAGCCAGATACTTTCCATCAGGGCTGATAGAAGGAGCGACGTTCATCTCTCCAGAATTTTTATTGTCGATAATTCGTGTACCTACAGGCGTTTGAACAGTATCTTTCAGATAGGGTTTGTAGGTAGCTTCTATCGAATTTTTCCAGAGGTTAGACAGCGTTTTGTCGTCGTAACCAAATGTACGCCTGATACCGTATTCCAAACCAAAACGTGCTGTGTTTTTGAAGAAGGGAACGATAATGGTATCCCCGTAAGTTGATCCTAAAAACGACCAAAAAGCTTCACCATAACGGTAAGGGAAATATTTGGTGCTTTGGGTAAGATCGCGTACGGTTGGAATGTCATGATTTAAATAAGCATCGCGCATCCACATGGCCGTATAAGCATCCTTTTTACCTAACGACAGGTATTCGGCCATACCTTCTATCATCCAAAGCGGAAGATTGTTGATATTGGAAAGATTGGTAGTATCATTTGCCAGCAATGAATGGTATTGGAAGGCGTGAACCAACTCGTGGCCAATGACGTGGCGGGTAGTTTGATTGGTCTCCATAATGGGCATTACCACACGGTTTTTTAAACCTTCGGTAACACCGCCTGTACCTACGCTTATCTCGCCGTCAATGGCTGTAGTTTGTTGAAAATCCGGGTGATCAGCGTATAAGATAATTGGATTAGCTCTTCTGAAAGTATCACGAAAAACCTGCTGGTGCAGCGTATACCAAAGCTCACTTTCCTGCGCAAAACGCTTCAGCAAGCTATCATTTTTCATATAATAGTAAATCTCAAAGTGCGGCGTTTTGTAAACCTTAAACTTCAGGTTTTTATAACGCACTTTGTTTTGACCAAAATATTGTGCGCTTGCCTGTTTAGTCATCAGCAATGATGACAGCGCACAAAGCGCCACAATGATATACTTATTTAACAAAGGGTAAACTTTACGCATATAGGGCAGAATACTATTGGTTAAATTTAATAGTTATTTTAATTAATGGGGTATTTTATGGTGTTGTAGTTGGTTTATTTTCCGGTGTAGTTGTTTCAGGCTGTACCGGTACAGGCGCAGCCTGAGTTGTATCAACTGGTGCAGATAATGTGTCTGCAGAAGTAGTATCCTGAGAAATGTGCGGCGACGGGCAAGAATACTCTTTGGTAATTTTGCTCCATGGTTTAGGAAACGGTCCCGGCTGATAACCGCTGTTAGGGTCAGCATATACCTTTTCCATAAAACGGCCAAATATTGGCAGCGCCGTGTGCGAGCCTTCGCCAGTTTCAGATGTGGTAAAGTGTACGCTTCGGTCGTCGGCACCTACCCAGATACCGGTCACCAGATCTTTGGTGATACCCATATACCAGCCGTCAACGTAATCTGAGGATGTACCTGTTTTTCCGCCGATCTGGTTGCTTGCTTTTTTCCAAAGCCCCGGGTACTCCCATAATGCCTGTGACGTACCGCCTGGTTCTTCCATACCACCGCGGAACATATACAGCATCAGCCATGCAGTTTCATCACTTAAAACCTTCTCTGTTTTTAAGGTAAACTCTTCCAATACATTATTATGCTGATCGGTGATCTTAGTCACTAATAAAGGATCAATTTTTTCGCCACGGTTCAGGAAAGTGCTGTAAGCACGCACCATTTCATACACCGAAACGTCGTTTGATCCCAATGAAACTGAAGGCACAGATTTAAGGGGACTTTCTATACCACATTTATGTGCATATTCAACCACTTTATTCCAACCCACCTTTTCAGTAAGCTGTGCAGTGATAGAGTTTACAGATTTACCCATTGCCCAGCGTAATGACATTTCGCGATAACTGAAGTGGAAATCTGCATTGTTTGGCGCCCAAACGTCAGGTTTGCCGTTATCCATGTAGCTGATGGAAACCGGCTTATCGGTAAACTTATCGCATGGTGTATAACCGTTATCTATAGCAGTAACGTAGGCAAAAGGTTTAAAAGTAGAACCGGCCTGGCGCTTTGCCTGGTTAACGTGGTCAAACTTAAAGTACTTATGGTCTATACCGCCTACCCAAACTTTAATCTTCCCGGTTGATGGTTCAATGGTCATCATGCCGGTATTTAATATCTTAGCGTAATATTTAATAGAGTCGATACTGGAGAAGGTGGTATCTTTCTCGCCGTTCCAGGTAAACACCTTCATGCGTTTAGGCTTTTTGAAATAAGCCTGTATCTGCGTGGTGTCACCCTTATACTTTTTATCCAGCAGATCGTAAATCGGTAGTTTTTGCTCAGCTTTTTGGATAAAGTCTACAATAATGTTTCCTTTTGAATCGCGCCAAGGCGTTTTGTTGCCCCAAAGGTTATAAAAACGCTTTTGCAGCATCTTCATTTTTTCGGCAACAGCCTCTTCGGCAAATTGTTGCAAGCGCGAATCAATGGTAGTGTAAATCTTCAGGCCGTCTTCATAAAGGTCATAGTCGTTTTCCTTCAACCATTTTTCAAGCCATTTTTCTACAGCGCGGCGAATGTAAGAGTCGCCCTGTGCATCGTTTTCTACGTAACTTAAATTGAGGTCAAGGCCTTTATTTGCATTTTCTTGGTAAACAGCTTTGGTGATGTAACCGTATTTCTCCATCTGACCTAAAACGGTATTACGCCTTTCTAAAGAGCGTTGCGGATACCTTATCGGATTGTAGATAGAAGTTCCCTTTAGCATGCCGATTAATGTGGCAGCTTCGGCCGGATTAACCTGATCCGGAGTTTTATTAAAATACTTTAAAGTCGCCGTTTTTATACCGAACGAATTGTTGCCAAACGGTACAGTATTAAAGTAAAAGGTAATTATCTGCTGTTTGCTGTACACATGCTCAATCTTAAATGCTGTAAGCCATTCTTTACACTTATAAACAATGGTACGCAAAACAGGTATATGCCTTACAAAGCCTTGCGACTTACGTTTACGTGTATTAAACAGGTTTTTTGCAAGCTGTTGTGTAATGGTACTGCCGCCGCGTTTATCGCCTTTTGCAGTTGAAACAATACTGCTGAAAAAACCTACAACATCAACACCGTTATGCTTATAAAACCTTGCATCTTCGGTTGAAACCAAAGCGTTGATGAGGTTTGGCGATATTTGTTTATATTCTACAGGAGAACGGTTCTCTTTGTAATAGCGGCCGAGTAGCTTGCCATCGGCTGAGTAAACCTCCGAAGCAACAGACATTGTAGGGCTTCTAATATCCTGCATATCAGGAGAGTATCCGAAAAGCCAAAGGAAATTTAGCTCGATGGCACAAAAGAAGATGATTACAAAATATATAAAAATTAAAAAACTGCGCAGGAATAGATTGTTAATACGTCTGAACATTGGGTAAAGATGTGAATTTATGCTGCTATATCATAGCAATCAACAAATATTAACAACGTAATTAATACTCCGAAATTTTACTTAAAATCTTTTAATATGAAGAAAATCATCGAAGACTTTAAAATAACTGATACAGAACATTTTTCGCTGAAAAAATACGACACTGGTTATACAGCCGATTATAAAAAAGAAGATGCCGACCTGATACTACAGGGGCTTATCACTGAAATTTCCGAATTACAGGAAAAATTATATGCTTGTAATCATTATGCTTTGCTCATCATCTTTCAGGCGATGGATGCCGCCGGTAAAGACAGCGCTATTGCACATACCATGTCCGGACTTAACCCGCAAGGGTGCCAGGTTTACAGTTTTAAGCAACCAAGTACTGAAGAGTATGATCATGATTTTTTATGGCGGCATTATAAAGCCCTGCCTGAAAGGGGTCGTATCGGAATACATAACCGCTCGCATTACGAAAATGTGCTGGTGACCAAGGTGCATCCCGAATATGTTTTGAAAGAGAATATACCGGGTATTGGTAAAGTTGAAGATATCGACGAATCATTCTGGAAGCATCGTTATAAAAGCATTAAATCATTTGAAAAGCATCTTACCCGTAACGGCACCGTAATTATTAAATTCTTTTTACACGTTTCAAAAGAAGAACAGAAAGAACGCTTTTTACAACGATTGGAAAAACCAGATAAAAACTGGAAGTTTTCTGCTGCCGATATTGCTGAACGCGAACATTGGAATGAGTATATGGATGCTTACGAACAGGCCATAAAAGAAACCAGCACAGATAATGCCCCCTGGTATGTTTTGCCTGCTGATAAAAAATGGTTTACACGCATTGCTATATCTCATGTTGTACTGGAAACCTTGAAAGGCCTTGATTTGCGTAACCCACGTGTTCCGGCTGATCAGAAGGCTAAATTTGATGAGATCAGGAAGCAACTGGAAAACGAAAAGTAAATTCTCGGTTCATTGATTTAACCAGAACCAAATAAATTTTAATACGTTTATCAATAATGATTGCCGAACCAATTTCCACACTGCCTATCGTAAAGATTAACGGTACACAAACTTTAAATGTGACTGATGAGCTTGCAGTGGAAGAGCCTTTGGAAATACGCCTTGAATATGGCTCAGCAGATCAGCGGATCACAAAGAATGTATCCGTTACCATGCGTACTCCGGGTAATGACGTAGAATTGGCAACCGGTTTTTTGTTTACAGAGGGCATCATTAAAAGTTATCATGAAATAAGTGATGCCGGGCATTGCTTTATAGCTTGCGCCGAAAACAAAGAGAATGTTATTCAGATAAGTTTAAAGCCGGAGGTTATTCCGAACCTGCATAATACCGAGCGAAACTTTTATACAACATCCAGCTGCGGAGTTTGTGGCAAAGGATCTATAAATGCCATCAGGACTGTAAAAGAAGATAGTAGCTTATCCGATACCAATCATATAGATGCAGCTATACTTCAGCTTCTGCCACAAAAATTGGAACAAAGCCAGGATGTTTTTTCAAGTACCGGTGGTTTACATGCTTCTGCCTTATTTGATGCAAGCGGCAATCTGCTGTTTCTCCGCGAAGACGTGGGCCGCCATAATGCTTTAGACAAACTAATCGGCACCGCTTTAAAAGAAGTTATATTGCCATTAAATAAACACATCTTGTTGCTAAGCGGCAGGGCCAGTTTTGAGCTGGTACAAAAAGCGGTAATGGCAGGCATTAACATTATTGCAGCAGTTGGGGCGCCGTCAACATTGGCTGTTCAACTGGCCAATGAATTTAACGTTACGTTGATTGGCTTTTTGCGCAATCACCGATTTAACATATATACATCACCACATAGAATAAATATACCCCGTTATGAAAATACGCATTAAAGGGAACTCATTAAGATATCGTTTAACCCGTTCAGAAGTGGAGCATTTTGCAACTGAAGGCGTTTGTAAAGAAGTAACCAATTTTGGAGACGATCACCTGACCTATGTTTTGCAGCGTACTGCCGAATATGATGTGTTTGCTACTTTCAAAAATAATATTATCACGCTATTTATCCCGGAGGCATTGGCCGATGAGTGGACAAGTACCGACCGTGTAGGTATTGAAGCAGATAATGGACCGATGCATTTATTGCTCGAAAAGGACTTTATGTGTACCGATGCTACCACCGAAGACCAAAGCGATAATTATCCAAACCCTTTAGCACGTTGAGTATGGACTTTGAAGAAAAATCATCAGCCGGATTGCCCAACCCTGAAAATCCGGAAAAACTGCTCAAACTTGACCTGGATAAACCCAGGGATTGGGCAGCAGGTATACCGGCAGTAACCACTGCATTTAAGCATGTATTGGAAGAGGCTGGCGCCATACGAGGAATGGGAGCATTGCTTAAGATGAACCAGAAGCATGGTTTTGATTGCTCAAGCTGTGCCTGGCCCGATCCGGATGATGACCGTTCGCCCATTGCAGAGTATTGCGAAAACGGGGCTAAAGCATTGGCTGAAGAGGCTACTCAGAAGAAACTGACGGGTGAGTTTTTCGTTCAAAATTCAATAGCTGACCTTGCAGAACTTACCGATTTGGAAATAGGTAAAAAGGGTAGGATTGCCCAGCCGGTTTACCTGCCAAAAGGCGGCACCCATTACCAGCCTGTTACCTGGGATTGGGCTTTTAAAAAGATTGCTGAGCATTTAAACGCACTGGATTCGCCTAACGAGGCGGCATTTTATACTTCAGGCCGGACCAGTAACGAAGCTTCTTTTGTATACCAATTATTTGTGCGTGAGTATGGTACCAATAATATGCCGGATTGCTCTAACATGTGCCACGAGTCGACCAGTGTGGCTTTGGCCGAGTCCATCGGTATAGGCAAGGGCACAGTGACCTTAGAAGATATACATAACGCCGAGGTGATTATTATTATGGGTCAAAACCCGGGAACCAATCACCCACGGATGTTGACGGCGTTAAGAAAAAACAAAGAGAACGGAGGTAAGATCATAGCTGTTAACCCACTTAAAGAGGCCGGTTTAATAGGCTTTAAAGATCCGCAGACTGTTCGTGGCTTTGTAGGTACCAGTGTTACCATTGCCGACTTGTACTTGCAGGTGAAGATCAATGGTGATATGGCCGTTTTAAAAGCGATTGAACTATTACTTTACCAGGCAGAAAAGGACACGCCAGAACAGGTTTTTGACCATCAGTTTATACAAAACAATACGGTTAACTATGAAAAGTTTATAGAGCACCTGCAAGCGTATAACTTAGATGATCTGGCAGAAGCAGCAGGCGTACCAGCAGCACAATTGATTGAAGCGGCAGAAATGCTGAAGCATAAGAAGAAGATCATTGTTTGCTGGGCAATGGGCATTACCCAACACATTAACGGTGTTGATACTATTAAAGAAATTGTGAACCTGGTATTACTGAAAGGCAGTATCGGCAAACACGGTGCAGGGTTGTGCCCGGTGCGTGGCCATAGTAACGTACAGGGTAACCGTACGATGCTTATTTACGATAAACCGTATGAAAAGCAGTTGATAAAAATCAAAGAGGTATATGGTTTTGACCCACCTAAAGAGCATGGTTACGATGTGGTGGATTCTATCAAAGCCATGCACGAAGGTAAGCTGAAAGTGTTCTTTGCTATGGGTGGCAACTTTTTATCAGCAACGCCTGATACTACTTACACTGCCCAAGCCATGCGCAAGCTAAAGCTGACGGTAAATGTGTCTACAAAACTTAATCGTGGGCATTTGATAGTAGGCGAGGAGTCGATCATATTGCCTACACTTGCCCGTAGCGATAGAGATGTTGTCAATGGCGTTGACCAAATGGTAAGTTGCGAAAACTCGATGGGTGTGGTACAGCAATCAAAAGGAATGCTGGAGCCTATATCCAATGACCTGATGAGCGAGTCGTTAATTGTTTGCAATCTTGCTAAAGCTGTGTTAGGCGAACGTACAGTTGTGCCCTGGGACCGTTTCATGGAAAGTTACGATAACATTCGTGATGATATTGAAAAGGTGATTCCGGGTTTTGAGGAATACAATAAGAACATCCGCAAACCTGGCGGTTTTTACTTGCCTAACGCACCACGGGCAGGAAAATTTGAAACTGACGACTGGGACGGTAAAGCTGCTTTTAATGTTGCCGGGTTACCTAAACATAAGCCGGAAGCAGACGAATACTATTTAACCACCATTAGAAGCCATGATCAGTTTAATACCACCATTTATGGTTTGCAAGACAGGTACCGTGGCGTACATAATGAACGCCGTGTAATATTTATGAACCCCGCAGACATACAGAAAGCAGGTTTTAAAGCAGGAGATATTGTAGATATTTCAAGCCATTACGAAGGTGTTGAGCGTATAGCAAGGAAATTTATCATCGTGGCTTATGACATACCAGAAAGTAATACAGCCGTGTACTATCCGGAAGGAAATGTGCTGGTGCCCATATCAAGCGTGGCTAAAAAGAGCAACACGCCAACTACCAAACTAATATTTGTTAAAATTAAAAAGCACCAGGATTAACCGGTGCTTTTTTAATACTTAATGTCTATATAACCGTCAAATGATATGGCATCGCGGTTAGTGAACAAAAACTGTGTCCAGGTATTTCCGTTGGGATAAATATTGAAAGTTACCCGTTGCAAATTTTTAACATCTTTTGGGATAAAGGTAATTTGCCAGTTTCCCTTTTTCATTTGTTTTTTGGTGTAAGTAAACTTAGTTGAAGTAAACTTGATGCCACCTTCATTAGGGTTGTAAGGTACATCAAAGTAAGCCTGACCAAAATAGGGTAGAAAGCTGATTACCGAATCGGGCTTTACGCGTATATCATAATCAGAGGTTAAATACGGATGCCCGCCGCGAAGCGGATTGGCATACTGCGCCACAAACCTGAAATTTTTACTCTCCACCTTATTCTTTACAGAGTCTTGCTTAGCTGTCGATTTTTTTTGAGCAAAGGAAAAATTGAAAGCAAGCAGCATAATCACAAGGCACGTTATATATTTAAGATGTTTCATGATGTTAATTGGTGTATATCATATTATACTTAAAAATTTTAAAAAGGTTTATTTTGAACCTTTTATAATTAACTAAAATAAAAAAGCCACCCGGAGGTGGCTTTCATGTATTCTATTTTAATCGATTAGATCAGGTTAACACTGCGGTTAACAAACTCGGTTAACTCTGCACCGGTTAGTAATCCCTGAGATAATAAAGCAAGGTCAAATGCCTGTTTAGCAAGTTGTGCCTGCGTATCGGTATTTTCCTCGTTAAGGATACGGGTGATTAATTTGTGGTTACCGTTTACAATCACTTTATAATTGTCCGGCATCTGTCCGTAAAAACTCATACCGCCGCCCATAGCTGCCATATCTTTCATACGGCGCATAAACTCATCCTGGGTTACGGTTACAGGTAGTTCGTCAGGGCTAAGGCTTTCCAACTCAACTTTGTAAGCAGGTTTGCTTATAGCAGTATCGAAAATGCTTTTTACCTGTGTTGATTGTTCTTCGGTTAAAATATGAGCTGGCGCATCGTCCTTTTTAATCAATTTATCTGCAACATCTGCATCAACGCGTTTAAGCGAAGTTTTTTCAAGCTTCTGCTCTAAATGGCTGATAAAGTGATTATCAATAGGCGACTCCATCGCTAACACATCATAACCTTTTTTATTGGCCGATTGTATAAACGAATGCTGTTTGTTAGTATCGTTGGTATATAAGTAGATCAGTTGGCCATCTTTGTCAGTCTGTACAGGCGAAACTTTGTCTTTGTATTCGCTTAAAGTGAAGTTTTGCTTGTCGGTATTGCTCAGCAATACAAAGTCTTTCGCTTTTTCGTAGAACTTCTCATCGCTGATGAACCCGTATTTTACAAACATGCCAATGTCGTTCCACTTTTCTTCGTAAGCTTTGCGGTCGTTTTTGAAAAGCTCGGCAAGTTTATCAGCCACTTTTTTAGTGATGTAGCTGTTGATCTTCTTAACGTTGCTGTCTGCCTGTAAAAAGCTGCGGGATACGTTCAGCGGGATATCCGGTGAATCGATTACACCGTGCAATAACATTAAAAACTCAGGTACGATATCTTTTACTTCGTCGGTAATAAATACCTGGCGAGAGAATAATTTGATCTTGTTACGCTGAAATTCGTAATCGTTTTTAAGCTTAGGGAAATAAAGTACACCGGTTAAATTGAACGGATAGTCTACGTTTAAATGAATCCAGAATAATGGATCTTCAGAAAACGGATATAGTTCTTTGTAAAACGCCAGGTAGTCCTCGTCTTTCAGTTCAGACGGCGCCTTGGTCCAGATAGGGTTGGTGTCATTAATGATATTGTCAACCTCTACTGATTTATATTTGGTTTTACCTTCTTCGTCAACGCCATCTTCTTCAGATTCTGTTTTGGTGCCAAACTTAATAGGCACAGGTAAAAACTTAGCGTATTTATCAAGGATCTCCTGAAGTTTATGTTGACTTAAAAATTCTTCCGACTCGGAATTTACATGCAGTATTACATCTGTACCGCGGGTTGTGCGTGTGCCTTCTGTAATTTCAAATTCAGTGCTGCCATCGCATATCCAACGAGCAGGTTCGGCCCCGTCCTGGTAAGATAGGGTATTGATCTCTACCTTATCGGCCACCATAAACGCTGAGTAGAAGCCTAAACCAAAGCGGCCGATGATTTCATTGGCATCTTTAGCTTCTTTAAACTTCTCCATAAACTCGGTAGCGCCCGAAAAAGCAATCTGGTTGATGTACTTTTTGATTTCGTCGGCTGTCATACCGATACCGTTATCAGATATGGTAATTGTTTTTGCCGCTTCATCCAATGAAACTTCTACCTGTGGTTTGCCTAAATCGCCGCCATATTGGCCTAATGATGCAAGGCGTTTAATTTTTTGGGTAGCATCCACCGCGTTAGAAACTAACTCGCGCAGAAATATTTCATTATCAGAATATAAGAATTTCTTAATGATAGGAAAAATGTTCTCGGTGTGGATCGATATTGTTCCTTTTTCTTGCATAATAATCGTAGTGTTTAGATATGGTGATTCGGCAAGAATATTATCAATCTACATTCCAAAGGCTGGCAGCTTGACAAATTGTCAGTGAATGAATTATGCAGCTGCGGAAACTAATGCCTTTAATACATTATAACAAGCTCTCTCTGTTTCATTATCAATAAACTTACCCTCATTATTGATTTTAGTTCTTATAAAGGGTATAAGCAGGCTACCTCCTTCTGGAATTTTAGCGCTAATGGCGCCTAAGGTACGCAACAGAGCTTCGTGTGCGTATTGTCCTTGGCTTGACGCTGTGATCAATGCCACGGGCTTATCTACAAAATCGCCTGAGCTAACAGTCCAGTCAAGCAAATTTTTCAGAGATCCAGGTACTCCAAAGGCATATTCAGGTGAGCAAATTAAAATGGCATCAGCTATTTTTAGGTGCTTCCGTAAATTACTGACTGATTCAGGAGGTGTATCCGTATCTAAATCCGGGTTAAAATGCGGTAGCGACCCCATGTCATCATAAATGGTAAATTGGTGATTCGCTGCGCTTTGCTTTAAATATTCGAGAATAGCTATGTTAGAAGATTGATGTCTTAAACTACCTGATATCGCTAATATGTTAAGCATCCTTTTGTTATTACTATTCATTAAAAGTAAGAATAAAGGCTGAACCTTGTCCTTCTACAGATTGTACCTGGATACTGCCTTTGTGCAGCTGCATAATTTGCTTACACAAACTTAAGCCTATCCCGCTGCCAGTTTTGCGGGTACTGAAAAATGGGATAAATATCTTTTCTAAAATCTCCGGCGGCATGCCTACGCCATTATCAGAAATTTTGATGATCGTTTTTGTTCCTACATGTTCGCCCGAAAGAATGATCTGAGGTTCATCACGGTCTTTAACGGCTTCAATAGCATTAATTAACAGGTTGATCAGTACCTGCTCAATTAAATTTAAATCCAGTTCGATAGCCAAATTTAAGTCGCGCAGAATGATGTCAAGCTCAATGTATTTCTTTTCCAGCGTAGGCTGCATCAGGGTATTCAAGTTCTCGAACAGGTCGCACACCAATACTTTTTCCAAGTCGAGTTTAGTGATCTTGTTCAGGTTGCGGTAGCTCTCAGTAAATTTAAGTAAGCCTTCGCTCCGGCGTTTAATGGTATCAATACCCAGTTCAAGGTCTTCCAGGTCTTCGCTTACTACACTATCCTTTTTATCAATGCCTTGCAGCCTTTTTTTAAGTGTATCCGCAAGTGATGAAATCGGTGCTACCGAGTTCATGATCTCATGTGTCATTACGTTCAACAGCTTCGACCACGCCTTTGACTCATTTTCGTCCAGCGCTTCACTTACGTTCTGAAACGCAAGTAATTTGTAAGTCTTGTTTTCGCTGCGCAACAAACTGGCTGTAACCAGCACCTTAAATAGCTGGCGGTCTTTGCTTAAAGTGACCACCTTGCTTTCGCCCGGTTTTAAACCGATAACTTCCTGGTATAGTTGTGGTTCACGCTTTTCAAGCGAAGCAATAGTTTTGAGATAAGGTATGCCTAAAAGCTTTTTAAAAGACTCATTGATCCAACCGATTTCACCGTTTTCGGGTTCAAAAGAAAGGATGCCGGTGTTTACCAATTCCAGTACCTTTTGGAGATAATGATATTGCTGCTCGCGCTCGCGGTTAATGGTTTTAAAAGTATTATTGATCTCATTGAAACCTTTGCGCAACGGCTTTAACTCGTTAGGGGCGTGGTGCTCGTCAAAATGCCTGGAGAAATCACGGTATTGTACCGATTCAACAAATTGGTCTACTTCTGCCTGGGCCTTCCATTGAAAGCGCATCAGCTCAATTACCAGGTAAATAATAACAGGGAGCAAAGCCACGCTATAAACATAACTTGACCTTGCCAGCAATAATGCCGCCGCTGTGAGACTAAGAAATAATAAAATGACGCGTAATATAAGGCGCCACTCGTAACGGTTAAATATCATATTTACTTAGTCGCCTGTAAAGGGCAGTTCGTGTCAGGCCAAGTTCTTTTGCGGCACGTGTAATGTTGCCGTTATGCTTTTCAATCACTTTAAGTATGGCATTTTTTTCAAGTGTACTTAACTGAATGTTTTCGTTATCATCAAACTTTTCAGTAGGTGTAGTTTCCAGTACAGAAAAAATCAGATCATCCGGGTGAAGGATCTGATCGTCGGCCATAATAACAGCACGTTCAATGGTGTACTGCAACTCGCGCACATTGCCGGGATAATGATAGCTTTTAAGTTTTTGTACAGCTGCGGCATCAAAATCTACCGCTGGTTTCAAATACTTGTTAGCATACATATTGGCAAAATGTCGTGCCAGTACTACAATATCGTTACTACGCCTGCGCAACGGCGGCATGGTAATTTCAACCGTATTAATGCGATAAATTAAATCCTTGCGGAAACGGTTCTCATTAGCAAGCTCATTTAACGGAACATTGGTGGCACAAATTAAACGGATATTAATGTCAACCGGTTTATTGGTCCCTAAGCGTGTAACTTGCCTGTTTTGTAATACGGTTAACAGCTTGGCTTGTTGCTGTAAACTAATATTACCAATCTCGTCCAAAAATAAGGTACCGCCTTCAGCTTCTTCAAAACGTCCGGCGCGGTCTTCGCGGGCGTCAGTAAAAGCACCTTTTTTATGTCCGAATAGTTCACTTTCAAAAAGTGTATCGGTAAGCGCGCCAACGTCCACCTTTACAAAAGGCTTATTTGCACGTAACGAGCGTTCATGAATGGCTTTTGCCATCAGATCTTTACCAGTACCGTTTTCGCCAAGTATCAAGATGTTTGCATCGGTAGGGGCTATCTTATTTACCTTATGGAAAATATCGCTCATGGCCTCAGATTCGCCAAGTATCATGGTTGAACCAGCTTTTGGCTTGGCGGGTTTTGAGGATTTGTCACCTTCTTTTTTATCTAAAAGATCGGTGATGGTTTCTATCAGTTTTTCGTTATGCCAAGGCTTAACAACAAAATCATTAGCACCTTCTTTTAATGAGCGTACCGCCAGGTCTATGTCACCATAGGCCGTAATCATGATCACGCACAGGTTAGGTTTCCATTCTTTAACCTTGCGCAGCCAGTAGATACCTTCGTTACCAGTATTAATGGCACTGTTAAAGTTCATGTCCAATAGCAGCAGATCAACCTGGTTTCTTTGTAGCAGTGAGTTTAAGTTCTCGGGGTTCTTATCGGTAATAACTTCCAGTACCTGTGGTTTTAATAACAATTTTACGGCCGTAAGCACGTCCGGGTCATCGTCTACTACAAGTACGGTTGCTTTTTTTAGGATCATTTAGTTTAGATTTATAGGAAAAAGTAGTATCTGTTTTAATAAAATTTGAATTTACTAAATGACGGTATTTAAATCAATAAGTTACAAGCTATTTTCATTTTAGTACAATAAAAACATTGCCAGTAAGTCACAATGCACGTCTTTCAATACTTCCCATCTGACGTTTTTTATTTAAACTGTATCATTTGCGAACAGTGCATGTAACAGAAGCGAACGAAAATTCAGAATTTAATAATTTATAACTAATTGTAAATCAAATGTTTGTTTTATGGCATACGTTTTTGCTATGATCAATCAAATTATACTTTACTACTGTGGACAGAAAAATTGAAAAAAAGACATGGAATACTAAACGGATAATGACGATTGCCGGTATAAGCGCTGTTGTATTACTGGTAGGAGGCAGCATCTTATTTACATCTGGTAAAAGTAAGTTAAACGTTGATACAGAGCGTATCACAATAAGCGATATTAAAAAGGGCTCTTTCCAGGAGTTTATACCGGTTAATGGTGTAGTAATGCCGATAACCACTATCTACCTTGACGCTTCTGAAGGTGGTCGTGTTGAACAAAAATATGTTGAGGATGGTGCCGAAGTGAAAAAAGGCGACCCGATTTTAAAACTGTCGAACACAGATCTTGAGTTAAACCTGGCTAACCAGGAGACCCAGGTATATGCTGCACAAACACAGATGCAGATATCACATAACAATGCGCAGCAAAATACCGTGACCAAGCTAAACCAGATGGCTGACGTGGATAATTCGCTGCGCGATGCCGAGCGTATTTACAAGCTTGACAAACACCTGTATGAGCAAAAAGCTATTGGATCGCAGGAATGGCAAAAAGCGCAAAACGATTATAACTACCAGGTTTACCGTAAAAAGCTGACCATGCAGATCATGAAGCAGGATACGGTATCAACCCGCCAGCAGGATGCACAATCGCGCGAACAGTATGCACAGATGAAAAAGACGCTGGAGCTGATGCGCCAAAAGGTTGCCGACCTGACTGTTCGTGCACCAATTGATGGCCAGTTGACTTCTATGGATGCAGAAATTGGGCAAAATAAAAATAAAGGGGAACGTTTAGGACAAATCGACGTCTTATCGGGATATAAGGTACGGGTTGATATCGATGAGCATTACATTACCCGCATATTCAATGGTTTAATGGGTGATTTCTCGCTGGGTGACAAGACTTATAAGCTAAAGATCAAGAAGATCTTTACACAGGTTACTAATGGCCGCTTCCAGGTAGATATGCAATTTATTGGCGAGGTTCCTAAAACGATCCGCCGCGGGCAAACCTTACAAATTCGTTTGGCATTAAGTGACGAAACACAAGCTTTACTGGTACCTAAGGGTGGTTTCTATCAGCAAACCGGTGGTAACTGGATATTCAAACTAAGTGACGATGGTAAAACAGCTTATCGAGTAGATATTCAGCTTGGACGCCAGAACCCGGACTATTACGAAGTTTTACAGGGACTGAAACCAGGCGATAAGGTAGTAACATCAAGCTATGATAACTACGGAGATATGCAGGAACTGGTGCTGAAGAAATAGAGACTCAGAAACAAGAGCCAAGAATCAAGAGACAAGACAAAAAACTCGCAACTCGAAACTGATAACACGAGACAAACATAAAATATAACCTAAATAAAATCATCCCTTTAATGGGTAAGGAGGCTAAATGATCAGAATAACTAATCTTGAAAAGTATTACCGCACCGAAGAGGTAGAAACTATTGCGCTTAATAAACTTAACATGGAAGTAAAGAAGGGCGAGTTTGTAGCCATTATGGGGCCATCCGGTTGTGGTAAGTCTACATTACTTAATATACTGGGTATGCTTGACGATCCGGATGGAGGCAGTTATGTATTCAACGATATTGAAGTAGCGCATTTTAACGAACGCAAACGCGCAGACCTGCGTAAACATAACATAGGTTTCGTTTTCCAAAGCTTTAACCTTATTGACGAGCTTACCGTATTTGAAAACGTAGAACTGCCCTTGATATACACCGGCGTAGCAGCTTCAGAGCGTGTTAAAAGGGTAGAAGAGGTGTTAGATAAAATGCAGATCATGCACCGCCGTAACCACTATCCACAACAGTTATCAGGTGGTCAGCAGCAACGTGTGGCTATAGCCCGTGCGGTTGTTAACAAGCCTAAATTAATACTTGCGGATGAGCCTACCGGTAACCTTGACAGTAGTAACGGTAACGAGGTAATGGAACTACTTACCGATTTAAATGAACAGGGTACTACCATTGTAATGGTTACTCACTCTGAGCATGACGCACGTTACAGTCACCGCATTATCAGGTTATTAGACGGACAAACCGTGGTAGAGAACATTATGATATAAGGTTTAGGTATAGCATTTATCAACCTTAAAGAATCGACATCATGCTAAAGAATTACCTCAAAATTGCCTGGAGAAACTTATGGAAAAATAAGGCATTCTCGGCTATTAATATTGCCGGGCTTACTATTGGTATGGCAAGCGCTGCGCTCATCTTATTATGGGTGCAAAATGAATTAAGTTTCGACCGCGGTTATCCCAAAAAAGACCGCATATACGTAGCCTATAACAGGGCAAAATTTGATGGTAAATTATGGTGCTGGGCTACTACCCCTAAAATATTAGGCCCCACTATCAAAGCAGATTACCCACAGGTTGAAGATGTGGCAAGATACAACCAGGCAGGTTTCCTTTTCACTTACGGCGATAGAAAGCTTAATATAAGTGGTGGCTTTACAGATCCCGGTTTCTTAAATGTTTTTGATTTTACGGTATTAAAAGGTGATGCTAAAACTGCCTTGAAAGACAATTATTCGATTGCTGTTACTCAAAAAATGGCTAAAAAGCTTTTTGGCACTGAAGATGTAATTGGCAAGGTTGTAAAAATTGATAGTAATGCCAATTTTACCGTAACCGCTTTATTAAAAGACTTACCTAACAATACGAGTTTCAATTTTGATTACTTGCTGCCATGGTCGTACATGAAGCAAATAAAATATGACGATGATTACTGGGGCAATAACTCAGTAGCTACCTATGTATTATTAAAACCAGGGGTAAATATAGATGCTTTCAACAAACAGGTAAAAAATATTACCCGTTCACACTCCAAAGGCACTGAGGAGAATGAAGTGTTTCTTTGGCCCGCAGACAAATGGCACCTATATGCAAAGTTTGTAGACGGTAAAAACACAGGCGGCTATATTTCAACAGTAAGGCAATTTGCGGCCATCGCCTTGTTTATATTGCTGATTGCATGTATCAACTTTATGAACCTCAGCACTGCACGAAGTGAAAAACGTGCCAAGGAAGTGGGTATACGTAAGGTAGCCGGTGCGCCCCGTCGCTTGCTCATTGGCCAATTCTTAGGCGAATCAATCATTATTGCAGCAATTTCGGGCGTTATAGCGCTAATTGTAGTATTGCTGTCGTTGCCTGCATTTAACACACTTACGCAAAAAGAACTGAGCTTGTCTTTCAACAACCCGGTTTTCTGGTTATCGTTGATATCATTTATCCTAATTACGGGTATAGTAGCAGGCAGTTACCCTGCATTTTATCTTTCGTCATTTAAACCGGTAAGCGTACTAAAAGGCACATTTAAAGCAGCTAATGCTTTAATTACTCCACGTAAGCTGCTGGTAATTATGCAGTTTACCTTCGCCACAATCTTTGTGATTTACATCATAGTAATTAAGCGACAGATAGATTACGCTCAGCAGCGTGACAATGGGTACAAAAAGGATAACCTGGTTTACACCATGATGACCGGGGAAATAAGTAAACATTATAACGCCATAAGAGAGGACCTGATTAATAGCGGTGCTGCTGTAGGGGTTACAAAAACAGGCTCGCCCATTACACAAAGATGGAGCGACAGCTGGGGTGTAGACTGGAGTGGTAAACAGCCTGGATCTAAAATAGACTTTGTTATTTTTAACAGTGATGGCAACTTTGTAAAAACGCTGGGTTTAAAAGTAGCACAGGGTAGGGATATAGATATGAAAACTTTTCCTACCGACTCAAGTGCAGCAGTATTAAATGAAGCTGCTGCTAAAGCAATGGGCTTCAAAAACCCGATAGGCCAGCTCATTAAAAAAGACGATCACACCTGGCATATTGTAGGGGTTGTTCAAGATTTTATTATTGGGTCTCCTTATGAACCTGTTTCTCCGATGATTATACAAGGGCCTGCCTCTTGGTTCAACGTAATTCACTACAAATTAAATCCGGCACATTCTACTGCACAAAACCTGAAACTGGCTGAAGATGTGTTTAAGAAATACAACCCTGATTACCCTTTCGAATACAAGTTTGTTGACGAAGATTACGCAGAAAAATTTAAGAACGAACAAAAGTTAGGTACCCTTGGTGGTTTATTTGCCGGGCTAACCATCTTTATTTCGTGTTTGGGCTTATTTGGCCTGGCCACTTATATGGCACAGAACAGGATGAAAGAAATAGGCGTGCGTAAAGTATTAGGCGCTTCTGTAACACGTATTACCACCCTGTTATCGTTTGATTTCCTGAAATTGGTTTTGATCTCGTTTGCTATTGCGGCTCCTATTGCATGGCTAACCATGAGGGAGTGGCTTAATAGCTATTCATATCGTATTACAATCGGTGCGGGGGTATTTCTGGCTGCCGGGACGGTCACCATTGTACTTGCATTGGCAACAGTAAGTTTCCAGGCGATAAAAGCAGCTACATCTAATCCTGTTAAAAGTTTAAGGAGCGAATAAGTTAAGCCAATCTACATACAGGTCAAAAGTCAATCTATTAAGAAGGTTTTATGTTTAAAAACTATTTAAAAACAGCGTTCAGAAGCTTAATGAAAAACAAAGGCTTCACCTTCATCAATGTATTTGGGCTGGCACTGGGCCTGGCCGTTTGCCTGCTCATAGTGTTTTATGTAGTAGATGAACTCAGTTATGATCGGTATAATACAAAAGCAGATCGCATTTATCGCCTAAATAATGATATCAAATTTGGCGGGCATGCTGATTCGTATGCCGTTATACCTGCACCGACTGCCGCAGCTTTAGTAAGCGAATTTCCCGAGGTAGAAAATGCAGCACGTTTTCGCCAGATCGGAAGTTTCCGTGTTAAGAAAGGCAACCAGGATATACAGGAAGACAGGGTAACTTTTGCAGACCCTGCCATCTTTAACATTTTTACCCTGCCCTTTGTAGATGGATCATCTGCCGACGCCCTTAAGGCCCCGCATACCGTGGTAATTAATGAAACGCTGGCCAAAAAGTATTTTGACCGTACAGACGTGGTAGGTAAAACCCTTGTTCTAAACGATACAGCAAATTATAAAATCACTGGGGTTATAAAGGATATACCCCGGCAATCACACTTCAGATTTGATATCTTCCTATCGATGGAATCGCTGCCAGAGAGTAAACAAACCACCTGGCTAAGTAACAATTTTCAAACCTACATGCTGCTGAAACCTGGTGCATCTGTAAAAGCGGTTGAAAACAAATTTCCAGATCTGATCAGAAGGCATTCCAACGCAGAGTTACAGGAGTTTTTACACTTAAGTTTAGATGACCTGGAAAAGCAAGGAAATTATTTCCGTTTTAGCTTAACACCGTTATTAGATATTCACCTGAAATCTAACCGGGTGGCAGAGATCGGAGAGAACGGAAATATCCAGTATGTATACATTTTTTCTGCTATTGCCATCTTCATCCTGATTATTGCCTGCGTCAATTTCATGAACCTGTCTACCGCACGCTCTGCAAACCGTGCGCGTGAAGTAGGGGTGCGTAAAGTTTTAGGCTCTGCAAGGAAAGATCTTATATTTCAGTTCCTGACAGAATCTATACTCATTACACTTATCGCAACATTAATAGCAGCCGCGGGTGCATGGCTGGCCCTGCCGTTATTTAATCAAATGGCTGGTAAGGAAATGAGCGTTACGTTAAAAGCCGTAGCCTGGTTATTGCCCACACTTACTTTAATTGTGGTTTTTGTTGGATGCCTCGCAGGATCTTATCCGGCCTTCTTTTTGTCCGGCTTTCAACCGATAGCTGTATTAAAAGGTAAACTTTCAGGTGGTTTCAAAAATGGCAATTTGAGAAGCGCATTGGTGATTTTCCAGTTCTTCATTTCCATTTTCCTGATTATAGGCACACTGGCCATTTACAACCAGTTAAAATATATTCAGAACAAAGATCTAGGTTTTAAACGCGAACAGGTTTTAGTCATTAAGCACGCACACGTTCTGGGTACACAGGCAGAAACGTTTAAACAGGAGGTAAAACAACTACCCGGCGTTACCGATGCTTCTTTAACATCTTACACACCTACTGCGGGTAGCAGGAACAACAGTACCATTTATACATCACCTGTTTTTGATTCAAAAAGTGCGCTAAACAGCCAGATATGGACGGTGGATGCCAATTACCTGCCAACCATGGGTATGCACCTGATAGCAGGGCGGAACTTTTCTGAAGATATGGCTACCGATTCGATGTCGCTGATCTTAAACGAATCAGCTATTAAAATGCTTAGTGGCAAAAACAATTTGAACCAATTTTTATACGAGCCGCTTGACAATGAAATGAAAAAAATCGGGAAATATAAGATAATCGGTATTATTAAAGATTTTAACTTCAACAGCCTCAGGGAGAATGTAACACCGCTAATTCTTACCTATGGCAAAAATGAAGGCTCACTTAACGTTCGGATAAGTACTAAAGATGTAAAAGGAATGTTAAGCCAGATAGAGCGCAAATGGAAAGAACTGTCACCCAACCAGTCTTTCTCCTTCTCCTTTATGGATCAGGATTTTGACGAGATCTATCGCAGTGAACAGCGTGTAGGTGTCATTTGCGTAGCCTTTACTTCTTTCGCCATTATTATAGCCTGCCTTGGTCTGTTTGGCCTTGCTGCCTATTCAGCGGAGCAACGTAATAAAGAAATTGGCATCCGCAAAGTGTTGGGAGCGGGCGTTACCTCCATTGTTACCATGCTTTCGAAAGATTTTATCAAACTGGTATTTATTGCCATTATACTGGCAGCACCGTTGGCCTGGTGGTTTATGCAGAAGTTCTTCCTGGAAAGTTATGCTTACAGGCAAAACATACAATGGTGGGTAATAGCTGCTGCGGGTTCTGCCGCTGTTATCATTGCTTTTATAACTATCAGTTTCCAATCTATAAAAGCAGCATTAATAAATCCGGTTAAAAGTTTAAGGAGCGAATAAAATGCTTAAGAATTACATCAAAATTGCCTGGAGAAATCTTTATAAAAACAAAGTATTCTCGCTGATCCACATACTGGGTTTAACTATTGGGATCACCGTATGTGTAATGATCTTCGTTTATGTTTTAAACGAGTTCAGTTATGATAGTTTTCATAAGAATGGAAAGAATATTTATAGGGTAATGCGCGGTTACGACCCCGCAAAGCCACCTGCCCCTTACATGTCGGGTCCTTATGGTAATGCCTTACGTAATGATTATGCCAACCAGATAGAAGACCTGGTAGCCATATTACCATCTAACGACCTGATCACATTCGGCGAAAAGTCATTTACCGAACGCAATATCTTTTACGCAGATGCTGATTTTTTTAAGATGTTCAGCTTTCAGCTGATTAAGGGCAATGCTTTAACCGCATTAAAGGAGCCGAAAAGTATTGTCCTGACAGAATCTACTGCTAAAAAATATTTTGGCAACGCTGATCCAATGGGTAAGGTTGTTAAGGTTGATAAGCAGTACCAATATAAGGTGACAGGTATTGCAAAAGATGTTCCCTCAAATTCGCATCTGTATTTTGATGTGATTATGCCGTTATCAAACTTCTATCATGAGCCGTTTTTTAATGTTTGGGCTAATAACAATTCCTATATCTATATGCAGTTAAAGCCAGGTGTAAAACCTGAGCAATTAGAGCGCACCTTCCCGGCATTTATGCAAAAATACATGCGTAAGGATATGGAGCATATGCGCGTAAACTTCGACCTTGCTTTAACCCCATTAAAAGATATTTATTTTGAGGAAGGTGTAGTGTTTGATGGCGTTAAGCATGGCGATAAAAAGGTAGTATATATCTTTATTTCTGTAGCGGTGCTCATCATGCTCATTGCATGTATCAACTTTTTGAACCTGTCAACCATCAGGGCTGCCGAGCGGTCGAAAGAAGTAGGGTTACGAAAAGTTTTAGGTGCGCTGCGTAATCATTTAATGATGCAGTTTATTGGTGAGTCTATCCTGTTAACCTTAATATCATGTGTGCTAGCTATCGGATTATTGTTTTTATTGATGCCCTGGTACAACAGCATACTTGGCTACGAGTTAACGGTACAGTGGACATCAGCACCGATTTATCTTTTCCTGCTTTCTTTAGTACTGATTGTGGGTTTTGTATCCGGTGGTTACCCGGCTTTATTTATATCTGCTTTTTCACCAATACAGGCTTTGAAAGGGAAATTAAAGTTTGGCAAGGGCGCTTCATTTTTCAGGCAATCGCTTGTGGTGGTACAGTTCAGTATTTCTGTAATGCTGATCATCGGCACCATTGTGATCATGAAACAGATGAGTTATGTAAAAAATAAATCATTGGGCTATGACAAGGATCAACTGGTAACTGTAAGGATAGATAACGACGAAATTTACAACCACCGCCGCCTTTTTCATTCTGTTCTCGAAAATAACGGCAACATCGAATCGGTTTCATTAATGGCCGGCGAACCCGGTGGATTTTATGATACCAACGGATTTGAGGTAGAAGATAAACCTGCTACATGGCGTGCAAGAACATCATACACAGACGCCGAATATCTTAAAACATTAGGCCTTAAAGTAATTGCAGGCCGTGGTTTTTCCCGCCAGTTTGCTACAGACAGTGCAGAAGCCGCCATAATCAACAGAACAGCAGCAAAAGATTTAGGATTTACCCCCGATCAAGCTGTTGGTAAATGGATAAAAAATACCTACCGTGATTCGGTACGCAGGCATATTGTAGGCGTGGTAGAAGATTTCAACTATCTTTCACTTAAGCAAACACTTGATCCGTTGGTGATCACCCAGGCAGAAGACAGCCGCGTAGCAGTTATCAAAATAAAAGCAGGTAATATTAAAGCCGGTATGGAAGCCATTAAACAGGCTTACGCACAGGTGGCGCCTGTTTATCCATTTGAATACAGTTTCCTTAACCAGCAATTTGATAAGGCCTATCGCTCAGATATCCGTCAGCAAACTATTTTAAGTGCATTTGCCGGGGTGGCCATATTTATTGCCTGCTTAGGCTTATTCGGGCTGGCATCTTTCAGCGCAGCTAAGCGGACGAAAGAGATAGGCGTACGGAAGGTGCTTGGCTCTTCGGTACAAAATATTATTATCCTGTTATCAAAGGACATTCTGAAACCTGTATTAATTGCGACAATAATTGCTATGCCGGTAGGGTATTTTCTAATGAATAAATGGCTGCAGAATTTTGCTTATCGCATTTCTATGCAATGGTGGATTTTTGTACTGGCGGCTGTACTTACAACCTTAATAGCAGTGCTTACCATAAGTTATAATGCATTAAGGGCAGCATTGGCCAATCCTGTTAAAAGTTTAAGAAACGAATAAGTAACCTTAACCGCTTGCATTATGTTGTATAATTATTTTAAGACCACCATCCGTAGTTTTAAAAACAACCTTCTTTTTTCGCTGATCAACATTGTTGGTTTATCTATTGGGATCAGTGCAGCTTTAGTGATATATCTAATCGTTAACCACGATCTCACTTTCGATAAATTTCATCCGGATGGTAACCGTATCTACCGGGTTGTTACTACCATGCGTTTTGCCAACTTCAGTAGTAATACTGCAGCTGTGCCATTGCCTTTACAGGATGCAGCTGGGCAGGAACTAACGGGTATGGAAGCGACTGCGCCTTTCGTATTAGGAGAAGAAACAAAGGCTGCTATTCAAACGCCAAGTGAAAAGAGTAAAGTCTTTAAAAAGCAACCTGATATTGTTTACACTGATAGCCGCTATTTCAATTGCTTTAAATACAAATGGTTGGCAGGATCGCCAAAGTCTTTGAACGAACCCAATAAAGTTGTGCTTTCTGCAAGCCGGGCAAAACTGTATTTTAATGCTGTAAATCCGCAGGATGCTATTGGTAAATTGATTGTATACAATGATTCGGTTAAGACAACTGTTGTAGGTGTAATAGCCGATTTTATCGAGAATACGGACTTTACTTTTAAAGATTTTATCTCTTTAAAAACAGGTTTTCCAAGTGGTATGAACCTTAATAACTGGACCAATACTGATGGTAAAGTTCAGCTGTTCTTAAAGCTTAAAGAAAATGCTACTACTGAGAACATTGAAAAACAGATACAAAGCATTTATGCTAAAAATGTAAAAAGCGATGTAGGCCATGCTAAATTTAAATTACAGCCTTTGTCTGATATTCATTTTAATAATGCATTTGGAGTGTTTGGGCATAGGCAGGCAAATACTAAAGCTTTATATGGGTTGCTTGCTGTAGGTGGTATTATCCTGCTGCTGGCTTGTATTAACTTTGTGAACCTTACCACTGCACAGGCGGTTAATCGCGCAAGGGAGATCGGCGTACGTAAAACATTAGGCGGATCAAAGTCCCAGCTTATTTTTCAGTTTTTTAGCGAAACAATTGTTATCACATCTATAGCAGCAATTCTATCGTTATTGCTGGTGCCATTCTTATTAAAAATGTTTTCGGATTTTATTCCGCCTGAACTGCATTTTAATATTCTGCAACAACCGGGAGTTATAATATTTACGATTGTATTGATAGGTGTTGTTGGGTTAATTTCCGGGATATATCCGGCTTTGGTACTGGCAAGTTATAACCCTGTTACGGCACTTAAAAATCAGGTAGCTGCAAATGGAAAAGGCCGTAATGTTTTACTGCGACAATCGCTTACGGTGGTGCAATTTATTGCGGCTCAGGTACTCATTATTGGTACTATCATTGTAAGCAAGCAAATTCATTATATGCTTAACAAGGATTTAGGTTTTGATAAAAATGGCATTGTTATTATTGATCTACCGTACAAAAACCATAATAATGATGTCTTTCAAGATCAGATAAAATCGTTACCCCAGGTTGACCAGGCAGTACTTGCAGGTCCGCCACCGGCGAGAAACGGCTATTCAATGACCTCACTGAATTACAATAACGGCAAAAATAAAATAGAACTATCTCCGGAAGTGAAACAGGGCGATGAGTCATACTTTAAATTCTATCACATCAAATTATTAGCTGGAAAATACTTACAGCTAAGTGATAGTTTGCATGCCATAGTTGTTAATGAATCATTTGTTAAAGCCTTAGGGTTTCAACATCCGCAAGAAGGCATTGGTGCTACCATCAATATCTGGAATAGACAGATGCAAATTGCCGGCGTTGTTTCCAATTTCAATTCTTCATCGCTGCATGTAGCTATAGCCCCTTTAATATTTAATGCAGAAAAAGATAATTTTTACACTTTGCATATTAAGTTTAAACCAGGTACCACCGCAGATAATGTTAGTTCAGCCATTACTGCAATCAGAGGTCAATGGCAAAAGCTTTATCCTGATGTTGATTTTGAATACAACTTTTTAGATGAGCAAATTGCCAGGTTTTACGAATCTGAGCAAAATACAGCCCGGTTATTAACCTGGGCTACTGATATTGCTATCTTCATCAGTTGCATGGGCCTGCTTGGGCTGGTGATACATACTACTGCACAGCGCACCAAAGAAATTGGCGTGCGTAAGGTGCTTGGCGCTTCGGTAAGCCGAATTGTAGCACTGCTGTCATATGATTTTCTAAAACTGGTGATCATTGCCATTGTCATTGCTTCACCGCTGGCATGGTACGGTGTATCTAAATGGATGCAGGGATTTGCCTATCATACGCCAATTAACTGGTGGTCTTTTGTGCTGGCCGGTTTAATAGCCATAATTGTTGCACTATTTACCATCTCTTTTAATGCAGTGAAAGCTGCATTAGCTAATCCTGTTAAAAGTTTACGTAGCGAATAATCTATAAACTTATGTTAAAGAATTATTTCAAAATTGCCTGGAGAAAGATCAAAAAGAATAAGCTTTATTCTTTTGTAAACATCATCGGATTAACAGCTGGTTTAACAAGTTGCCTTCTGATCGGTATTTACCTTTATAACGAATTAAGCTATGATAGCTTCCATCAAAATGCTGACCGCATTGTACGCCTTACCATGCAATACAGCTACGGTACAAGCGTAGAATCAACCGCTAATACCGGCACCAAAGACGGCCCCCAGTTTAAAAGAGAGTTTCCGGAAGTTGAGCAGTATGTGAGGACGATGAAATCGGCAAAGACGTTCAACAACAACGGCCAGTTGTTCAGTGAAAATGTAATGTATGCCGATGAGCCTTTCTTTTCAGTGTTTAGTTTTCCTTTGATCGAAGGTAACCCCAATACCGCCTTAAACAGCCCTGATAAGATTGTAATTACAGAAGCAATTGCTAAAAAGTACTTCGGCAATCAGGATGCTTTAGGAAAGGTGATCAAATCAGATAATAAATTTTATACAGTAAGCGGTATCGCTAAAAATACACCGTCAAACTCACAGATGCAGTTTGATATGGTGTTGCCGTTCAACTTGCTATCGGCTGCAAAAAGCCCCGAACAATGGTTTACGGCAAATTATATCACCTACCTGTTATTGAAGTCGCCTGCGGATGTACAACCACTCCAAAAGCAGATAAACGCCTATATGCAAAATGTAAGCGCCGGAGAACTGAAAATGACAGGAGGGGCATTCCTTAAGATAAATATTGAGCATTTAAAGGATGTCCACTTGCATTCGCCAAATGCAGGTTTCGAACCTAATGGTAGTATTGTTTACATCTACATTTTATTCAGTATTGCATTATTGACCCTGTTTATCGCAGCAGTTAACTATACTAACCTGGCTGTAGCCCAGTCGGCCAACAGGAGCGCTGAAATAAGTATACGCAAGGTTTTAGGAGCAGGCCAGGCACAATTATTCAGGCAGTTTATTGGCGAATCTATCATGTTTGTAGCTATAGGCATGGTGCTTTCTTTGATACTGGCCTATATGTTATTGCCTCAATTTAATCTAATAGCCGGAAAGAAATTCACAACCGAAGATTTCTTCAATCCTGTGGTAATTTCAGCATTAATAGTGTTAAGCATCATAATGAGTGTTGTCTCAGGTTCGTACCCATCGCTGTTGTTATCAAATGTAAAATTGGCTAAGCTGCTTAAATCAGGATTTTCATTTACGGGTAATTCATCAGTTAAACAGTCGCTTATCGTATTTCAGTTTGTTATCTCGTTCTTTCTGATCCTGTCAACAGCGGTTATTAGCAAGCAGCTTAATTATATACAAACTAAAGATGTTGGCTATAAGCGTAATAATATTATCGCCCTGCCGCTCGACTGGCAGATTTACGGCGCTGTTAATACTTTAAAAACCCAGTTCGCTAACATACCGGGCGTACAACAGGTAAGCGTAGCTAATTCATCTCCTGTAGTAGTACAATGGGGCGATGATATTACATCTCAAGAGGGGGGTAAAACACTTGTAAATGCTATACCTGCCGACGAAAATTATGTGCCGTTATTTGATATCAAACTACTGGCGGGTAGTAATTTCACCCATGCAGATTTGCTGCAATTGGATACAACCAACGGAGGCAAAAACTACCGTAACACTTTTATCATCAACGAAAGTGCGGCCAAAGCTTTAGGATGGACACCGGAACAGGCCATCGGTAAAACAATTAATAAAGGCCAGGATGGTATAGTGAAAGGCGTTGTTAAAGATTTCAACTTTCAATCTTTACATCAACCTATTACCCCATTGATCATTTTTCTTGATAAATCTAACACCAACAACATATTTCTTAAAGTCTCAACTGATGATATGCCTAAAGTGCTAAAAACAGTGGAATCAATATGGAAGCATGAAGTTAATAACCGGCCGTTTGAGTTCCATTTTATAGATGACGATTACAATGCAATTTATGTTAGTGAACAACGTACCGCAGCCATATTTAAAACCTTTTCGGCGCTTGCCATATTATTGGCCTGTTTAGGTTTGTTTGCTTTAACCGCTTACTCAGTTGTTAATCGCACCAAAGAAATTGGCATCAGAAAAGTATTAGGTGCTTCTGTAAGCAGCATTATGCTGATGTTATCAAAGAGCTTCCTGAAGTTGGTACTGATTGCTATATTGATTGCTTCGCCAATTGCATGGTTTATAATGAATAAATGGTTGCAGGATTTTGCATTTCGTATACAAATACCGTGGTACCTGTTTGTAGTTGCTGGCTTATTAACTGTGCTGATCGCTTTTGTAACGGTAAGCTTGCAGTCGGGTAAGGCTGCGCTTAGTAACCCGGTAAAAGCGCTTAGAAATGATTAAATAATTTCGGATATTTATGGCTCAACCGAAATCCCATGCGAGCCATTATCACCATTTGCTTGCTGATGCTATGCTGTGGCATGGCATCGGCACAAGTTAACTGGGCCAATGAACCTATTATTGTTAAAGAGATAAAAGGGCAAACGATACGTAGTGTAACCGTTAAAACGCTTTCAGGTAATATATCAGTAATCGGCACCAGCAACAAGCCTTCGATAGAAGTGTACGTTGATGCCATTAACGAAGCTACCATGCCCATTGAGCAGGTAAGGCAGATGGTAAAGCAGGATTATGCCATTGATATGATGGTTAAAGATCACCAGTTGATGGTGTCTGCATCATGCAAATACGGCGACAGTAACTGGAAAAAAGCGTTAAGTATTTCTTTCAAAATATTTGTACCACGTTCGGTAATGTGTAACCTTAATTCAAAAGTAGGTAGCATTAACCTGGTGAATTTAACCGGCGACCAAAATTTTACAACTAACGGTGCGGTTAACTTGGAGACTATTAACGGCAACGTTAAAGGGCGTACAGATGGTGGTTTGGTTAATATATCCAACTCAGGTCCTGATATTGATATTACCACTATCGGTGGAGATGTGGTTGCTGAAGGCTGCTACGGAAACACCAGATTGAACACTGGTAAAGGCGATATTAACTTGAGCCGGTTAAAAGGCATTATCGATGCCACTACTACTGCGGGTAACATACAAGGCGATCAGATCAACGGCAAGTTTACAATCACCACCAACCGGGGGGATATTATATTAAAGCGGATGTCGTGCGATTTAATAGCGACCAGCACTAAAGGAAATGTTAATGCCGAACTGACGATTCCATGCAAGGCAATAAAAATTAATGTTGCACACGGTGACGCAAATATTCAGTTAGCTGCAAAAAAAGGCTTCGACATGAACATGAATGCAAAGAAGATCACAGCTACAGACTTACCCCGCACTTTTAAAGGCAATAATGACGGCTTGAAATTAATAGGCGCAGTTTATGGCGGCGGCATTCCAATCGAGGTGCAGGTTAACGAAGGAGAATTAAAGCTGAAGTTTATCTGATTGTATCAAAAGCGAACAATTGCTTGTTATGTAAGCGTACGCTTTTTAACTTAATTTAGTTTTTAAATAGTTTATAATCAGGAACTTATTATTTTGGTACAATCTTGTCATATCAAATTAGTACAAGAATATTTGATATGAAAAAGATACTTTACATAGCCTGCGCTTGTTTTACCTTACAGGCAAGTGCGCAAAAATCATCAAAGCAGGAAAATATCAGCAAAAGCATTTCTGACAATGGCAAAACAATGCATGTAAAAATCTCAGCCACTAAAAACGGAAAGCTGGTTAGATTTTCACACACTTATAATGTAAAGGGCCTTACGTCAGCGCAAAAAGATTCTATTAAACGTCACGTTACCGATTCATTAGGCATCAACTAAACCATTTCAGCATGTTAAAAAACTACATCAAAACAGCATGGCGCAACCTGCTTAAAGGCCGTGTATTTAATGCAATGAATATTGTGGGCCTGGCAGTAGCGGTAGCCTGTTCTACCTTGTTGCTGCTTACCGTTTACTTTGAGTTTAGTTTCGATAAGTTCAACAAGAATCTGGATAACATTTACCAGGCTTACTTTACAGTAAGCCGTACTGATGGTATTGAAAAAGCATCTTCTATGCCTATTCCCTTGTCGCCGGCATTAAAGGCAGAATATCCGGAGGTTAAATACATAACTCGTGTAGTAGGTACAAGCGCCATTGTTAAATACGATGATAAAGAGATAAGCCAAGGGCTTGTATTTACTGATGCTGATTACTTTAATATTTTTACCTACCCCATAATTTCAGGTAACAAAAAGGGGCTTGCGGAAATGAATGATGCAGTAATTACCAAATCTGCCGCTAAGGCAATATTTGGTAGTACAAATGCAGTAGGGAAAGCCATTTCACTAAAATACGACAATGCGCAGCATCCGTTTATCGTGAGTGCAGTAATGGATGACTATCCGGTAAATTCAAGCCAAAACACGGATATTATTGTCCGTTTTGAAAATATGCCCAGCTATTTACAGGAGTCAAAAGTTTGGGATAACCGCAATAACGTGGTTTACCTGCAAATAAAAGATAATGTTAATACGGCTGGTTTTGAAAGTAAGCTCAAGGGCTTTGTAAGTAAATATTTTAAAAGTGACCTGGAAAATCTAAAACGCGATGGTGCTAAACCCCTTCCTTCTGGTGAACGCGAATCACTTAACGTCAGTCCTTATGCTAATAATCATTTTAACACTGAAATAAGCGGAATTAACGGAGCGCCGATAAGCAAAACCTACGTGATTGCTTTATTGGTTATTGCTGTATTTATTTTAATAATTGCCTGTATCAACTTTGTAAATCTGTCTGTGGCGCGCTCGTTTACACGTGCCCGTGAAGTTGGTGTTCGTAAAACGCTTGGTGCCGGTAAGTGGCAATTGCTTACACAATTTTGGATTGAAACCCTTATGGTGTGCCTGATATCTATGCTTGCCGGTGTTGGTTTGTCCGCTTTGGTGTTATCGGGCTTTAAGGCAACTTTTCGCAGTAATATATCATTACAAATGCTGCTCCAACCGGTTCAACTACTGTCCGGTATAGGCATTTTCCTGCTAATAACAGTAGTTGCAGGCTTTTACCCGGCCTTATTAATGATGCGCTATAAAACAGTAATGGTTTTAAAAGGCAGTTTAAATACCGCTAAACCAGGTAAGGTGCGCAATGTATTACTTGTAGTGCAATTTTCTATAGCAACGTTGTTAACTATTTGTACACTGATCACATGGCAGCAAATCAAATATCTGCAAAACAAACCTCTTGGTTACAATAAAACAGAAGTTTTAAGTATCCCTGTAGGGCAAAGCGTATCCGGTGAACAGGCATTAAGTTTGTTCCGCAACCAGATGAACGGCCAGCCAGGCGTGGTAGCAATATCAGGCGCTTATAACAATCTGGGCCGCGGAGCAGATGGATCAACTTTTACATCTATTATTAATTTCACCTACAACGGGCATGATGTACGCAGCCATTTGCAGCGGGTGGATTACGACTTTCTGAAAACGCTCGACATTAAGTTGGTCAATGGCCGCGATTTTTCTCGTGAGTTTGCCGCTGATAGCAATAATCTCATTATCAATGAAAAAATGGCAGCGCAGATAAATGGCGGTAAAAATGTATTGGGTTCCTTTTTACCAATGATGGACGGTCGGCCGCCTATGCAGGTAGTTGGTATTGTGAAAGATTACAATTTCCGCTCACTGCATGAAGATGTACAACCGCTAAGTTTAACCATGAGTAAAGATTTTCCGGTTAATTACATATTTGTGCGTCTAAAACCCAATAACCTGCAACAATCATTTAACCAGATTAAAGCAATCTGGAATACTACTTTTCCAAATACTGAATTTTCAGGCACATGGCTAAATGAAAATACAGAGAAGCAGTACCGTAGCGAAAAACGCTTATCTACCATTTACATTAGTGCGGCCATCATTGCTATTCTTATCTCATGTATCGGCTTACTGGCCATGTCAGTAATGGTGATTATGCAGCGTACAAAGGAAATTGGTATCCGCAAAGTACTTGGAGCAAGTGTAAGCGGTATTGTGATCCTGATATCTCGCGAATTTGTTAAATTAGTACTGCTTGCATCGATAATCGCATTTCCGGTGGCCTGGTGGTTTATGCACAAATGGTTGCAAAGTTTTGCATACCGCATAGACATACATTGGTGGGTATTTTTATTTGCCACAGGTATAGCCCTGGTAATTGCTTTGCTCACTATAAGTGTACAGGCAGTTCGTGCTGCGTTATCCAACCCTGTTAAAAGCCTCAAAACAGAATAATATAATAATTGGATGCAACCTATTATCATAAAGCTGCGTCTGAGATCTAAAACTATACAACCATGAAGACGAACCTTATTTTGCTGGCTTTAATAGGCCAGGGCTATTTAGCTCATGCTCAATCAAACGGGCAACAGCCATTCTATACCAAATCTTTAAAGGGTGAAGGCATAAAACAAGTTTTTGTAAACACCAGCGGCGGCAGTATCACCGTCAGCGGATCGGCAGCCGAACAACCACGCATAGAAGTATATGTGACCGGAAACAATGGCAACAACCTTAGTAAAGAAGAAGCTCAAAAACGAATTGACAAAGATTACTCCCTTGTAATTGAATCACACGACGGCGAATTGCATGCCACCGCAAAGTCGAAGCGTAATTTTAACTGGGGTGGCAACTCGGTAAGTATCTCATTTAAGGTTTACGTTCCGCAAAGAACAGCAAGCAACCTTAACACCAGCGGCGGCAGCATCCATATTGATAACCTTATCGGTAACGAACGTTTTGAAACCAGTGGCGGCAGTCTGTACATCGATCGTGTAGCTGGCATGGTTAAAGGAGAAACAAGTGGTGGCAGTATACATGTATCAAACGCTAAAGACAATGTTGACCTGGAAACCAGCGGTGGTAGTATAGATGCTGAAAGCTGCCAGGGTAATATCAGGCTGGAAACATCGGGCGGTTCCATCAACCTTAACAATTTAAGTGGCACCATAAAAGCCGAAACCAGTGGTGGTAGCATCCGCGGCGGTAAAATAGCAGGAGAACTGGTGACAGGTACATCCGGCGGCAGCATTAACCTGGATAATCTGTCTTGCAGCCTTAATGCATCTACAAGTGCAGGCAGTTTACATGCACAGTTTAACCAGGTTGGCAAGTATGTAAAACTTGAAGCAAGTGCCGGTCATATTGATCTGGTGCTGCCATCAAAGCAAGGCTATGATGTTGACTTAACCGGCAATAGTGTGGGCAGCGAGTCTTTAAGTAATTTTAATGGTGATAAAGAACGCGACCATATTCGCGGTAAAATAAATGGCGGTGGCATATCAGTTCGTGCTGATGCAAGCGGTGGCCGCGTCAACCTTAAATTTAACTAATATAGTAATTAATTAATGTGGCCGTCTCATAAGCAATTATGAGGCGGTTTTTTATTTAGCGGCTCTTTATATCGTATTGCTGTATGTGTATCATAATCGTACGCTGTCTGTACACAAGCGTACAGTTAAAAGCTGTACTTAAATTGATAAGTGCCTGTTTAATAAATACTTAATCATTTGGTATGTTATTGATACTTTAGTGCCCGGATATACAACCAAATACAACATTCACAAAAAGAAAATATATGCTATCACTAAAAAATATTTCTAAGTATTACCAGGCTGGCGGTAACAAGGTTTCCATCCTTAACCATGTGGACCTTGATGTAGAACAAGGCGAATTTGTTTCTATTATGGGGCCTTCGGGTTCAGGTAAATCCACACTGCTAAATGTGATCGGTATGCTTGACGAGCCGTCTGAAGGTTATCATTATTTCATGGGCGAAGCCGTTCATAACCTGAAAGAAAAACAGCGTTCGGCTATGTATAAACAATATATAGGTTTTGTGTTTCAGGCATATCATCTTATTGATGAACTTACTGTTTATGAAAACATCGAAACCCCTTTAATATACCAAAACATTAAAGGAGCAGAACGTAAGGCTTTGGTTGCAGATATATTGGACCGTTTCCAGATCGTAGGAAAAAAAGATCTGTTTCCTTCCCAGCTTTCAGGTGGACAGCAGCAACTGGTAGGTATAGCCCGTGCATTGATCACCAAGCCGCGCCTTATACTGGCAGATGAACCCACCGGTAACCTGCCATCAAAACAAGGTGAAGAAATTATGGAACTGTTCCGCAAACTTAACCGGGAAGACGGAGTGACCGTTATACAGGTTACCCACAGCGAAAAAAATGCTGAATATGGTACCCGTATCATCAATTTGCTTGATGGCAAGATCGAATCGTCTAAAAATCTTTAAAATGAAATTCCTTAAATATCTATTTCTACTTTTTGCTACTGTTTTAACTCAAACTGCGTTTAGCCAAACAGATTCTGTTTACACTTTGCAGCAATGTATAGACCTGGCTATAAAAAATAATCTGGACGTGCAGAAAAGTTCTGTACAAATGGAACGCGACCGAATTTACTGGAACCAGGCACGCGAAAACCTGTTACCGACAGTAAGCGCTAGTGCATCACGTAATATCAATAACGGCCGAAGCTTAGACCCCACAACCTACACCTACGCTAATCAGCAAACCACAATCGACAATTACCAGTTAAACGGTAGCCTGATTTTGTTTAACGGACTTAACCTAATGAATACCATTAAGCAAACATCGCTGGCATACCAGGCTGGAAAACTGGACTATGAGCAGGCAAAAAATGATATTACTTTAAACGTCATCACTACTTACCTGCAAACTTTACAAAGTGAAGATCAGCTTACGCAAAGCAACACACAGATTGACGTATCAAAAGAGCAGCTACGCCGACTTGATGTATTAAACAAGGAAGGTAACGTTGTACCTTCAGATTTTACAGATATCAAAGGCCAGCTGGCTACCAATAAATTATCTTTGATTGATGCACGTAACGCGATGTATGCTAATAAGCTTAACCTAATGCAGCTGATCAATGTGCCGTATAACAAAGAAGCAAAATTACAGCGTTTACGTGCCGATGAACTGCCTGGTAAATATCCTGAAACGGTTGAGCAGGTCTATAACAACGCATTGCGCGGATATCCTTTAGTGCAGGCAAATGATTTGAGGTTAAAAAGCGCACAAAAGGCGGTATCGGCAGCCAAAGGGCTATACTATCCTTCACTGGCATTAAATACCGGCTACAACAGTTACCGTTCAAGCCTTGATAATACCTCTTATCATACGCAACTTAGCAATAATTACAGTTATGGTTTTGGTTTAGGTTTACAGATCCCAATTTTAAATGGCTTAAAAACGCGTAACACAGTGGCTTTGGCAAAGCTTGATATGATTGATGCACGAAACACCACCAATACAACTAAAATACAGTTGCGCAAAAACGTAGATCAGGCTTATATCAACATGACACTGGCTTACGAGCGCTATCAAACACTGGTTGAACAGGTTGATGCCTACAGCGAATCGTTCCGAATTGCAGAGGCAAGGTTTAATGCTGGTGTGCTTACATCTGTAGACTTTATCACTTACAAAAGCAATATCGACAGGGCTAAACTAAGTCTGATAGGTGCCAGGTACGACTATTTTATACGCGCCAAGATCCTTGACTATTACCAGGGCAAACTTAATCTATAACCTTAATACGAATTAAATGAATTAAGCCGGGTCATCCGGCTTTTTTAGTTTTATAGAACACAAAATACCCCTGTTAGTGTTTTGCAAACATATCGTACGATTATGAAAAAAATACTTTTACTTTTAGTGCTGGCTACAGGTATAGCTGGTAGTGCCTCTGCACAGTTATTGCCATCGTTTCAGTTTGGTATCAAAGGCGGTGTCAATTTATCAACGGTATCAAACTCTGGTTTGGCTAACTTAGGCAGCGATAACCGCGCTGGTTATCTTGGCGGTTTTTGGGCAAGATTTGGTGCAGCAGGAATTCATTTTCAGCCGGAGATCTATCTGACAAAAAAGAGCGTAACCATTGAAGACAATAGCGGCCTTATCCAAAACAAAGCAAATTTTACAAGTATAGATGTTCCGCTGTTATTTGGTACACGCATAGGTGCGCTTGGTGTAGGAGCCAGGTTCAATACCGGCCCGGTGGTGTCTTTCACTGTTAACCGCGATCAGAACTTCAGTACTGCGGCTGCAAATGCCATTGGCCTTAATTACAAAGATCAAAATTATGCATGGCAGTTTGGTGCAGGTATAGATATCAGGAAAGTATCTATTGACTTGCGTTACGAATTGGGTTTAAATAAGGTGAATAACTATAGCGATAATTCAAAGACAAGGATTAATCTATTCAATTTAACGTTGGCTTACAGCCTTTTTGGCTTATAATATAAAATGCTTTACAGCATGGCCGCTTGAGCAATACTCAAGCGGCTTTTTATTTAAATAACAAATAGCTAAACTATAATTTACTATTACTGTTGCTTTATTTATAATTAGTTAAATAATATTACTAAAAATAAATCTATTTATGAAAGCAGCAGTGTTTCACAAGCCGGGCGATATCCGCTATGATACAGTAGAAGATCCGAGAATTGAAGATGCAGGAGATGTTATTTTAAAAGTTACCGCAACCGCTATTTGTGGTTCCGACTTGCACATACTTGATGGCGGCATACCTCAGGCTAAACCTATGGTAATGGGGCACGAGTTTATGGGAATTGTAGAAGAAGTTGGGTCGCAGGTTACCAAATTAAAACGTGGCGACAGGGTGGTGGTGCCTTTTCCTATATCATGCGGTCATTGTTTCTTTTGTACACATGGTGCATCGCCGCATTGCGAAAATTCAAACCACGAACATTATGGCCCTAACGGAGATATTTTAGATCAGAAGGGCGGGGCGTTATATGGGTATACAGATTTGTATGGTGGCTATAATGGTGGGCAGGCCGAATATGTAAGGGTGCCATATGCAGATATCAGTCCGCGCATTGTACCAGATAACATGACCGATGAACAGGTGCTGTTTTTAACAGATATTTTCCCTACGGGTTATTCGGCAATTGACTGGGCACAATTAAAAGGCGGCGAAACCGTAGCCATCTTTGGTTCAGGCCCTGTAGGGCTGATGGCACAAAAGTCGGCCTGGCTTAATGGTGCAGGCCGCGTTATTGCTATTGACCCATTAAACTACCGTTTGCAACGTGCAAAGGAGGTTAACAAAGTTGAAACCCTTAATCCGCATGAAGTAGATGTGGTGGAAGCCATACGCCAAATGACTGGTGGACGTGGTGCCGATGTTTGCGTTGACGCCGTAGGTTTTGAAGCAGAACGCTCTTTCTTCGATAAAGTAAAAGCGACCTTGAATTTTGAAAAAGGAAGCATGAAGGTATTGGAAACCTGCTTCCAGGCAGTGCGCCGCAGTGGTACTGTTACTATTGTTGGTGTATACGGTACGCCTTTCGATAATTTCCCTTTAGGAAGGATTTTTGATAAAGGGATTACTATCCGTCAGGGACAGGCACCAGTACTCAATCACATTGATAAACTGCTGGATTTAATTCGTGCCGAGAAAGTAGTGTTAGACGATATTATTTCGCACCGATTGCCTTTAAGCCAAGTAAGCCACGCTTACGATATCTTCAAAAACAAAGAAGACGACTGTGTAAAAGTAGTTCTAAATCCATTTGCATAACCAATAAGTTCCGGATGCTTTACAAGGTATCCGGAATTTATTATACCGCCGTTATCGCAGATATTATAAATACTACAAACAGGCAAAAACTACATACCAACAGATAGGAAAGCGACATGCCGATCATCTTGGATATGGTACGCCAACGGCTTCTGTGATAAACTGCTTTTAGTGCTTTATAAATGTAAATTGTACTTACTACCATTACAATCAGATTTATCCAACCCGTGATTTCTTTACTTTCGGGCAGCATCATTTCAAGCAATATTGCCGCCGTAACAAACAGAAAAATAAAGCAATGCAGATGGAATGAGAAGATCAAGTGTTCCACATAAAATTTCTTGTTGCTCCAAAACGTCAGCCTAAGTATTAATGCAAATAATGGAAGCAGCACAAACATCATTTTAGGAACATTATGCTTGACCGCTTCCATTAATATCTCTTTCTCATCCCCGCCATGCTTTGCGTAGTCAAACTCTTTTTTATTAAAGTAGCGTATGATAAAATTATCACGCTGACTTGCCGGTAATTTGTTCTGTGCTTCCAGGTACTTGTCATAAGACGGATAATCCGTTTGTATAATATGAAACCCCTCTTCAGATTCTTTACCTTTATCATCCAAGTTGATTGCGCTGCCGGTAACAATGGCTTTATCCAGTATCCTTTTAGCCGATTTATTCAAATTGGTATCAGCATTTATTTGATTTCTGACCTTATTAACGTTAGTTTTTTCCGTTTTGTAAACTTTTACATCTTCACTTACCTGCGAATGTTTAAAGTAGAATATAAAGAAAATAAGGCTTATAAAAATGTACATTTTTATAGGGTGCAGGTATTGCACCCGTTTGCCGGCCATGTACTCGTTGGTTAGCTTGCCAGGCTTAAATAACAACGGCTTTATGGTATGGAAAAACTGATGGTCGAAGTGAAAGTAATCACTAATAGCATGATTCATCATGTGGCCAAAATCTTCCTTTATCTGTAAGTTTTCCTGGCCGCAATGATGGCAAAACTTCCCTTCAAGGATGGTTCCGCAGTTCAGACAGTCGTTTTCATGCCGATAATGCTTTTTCATAACAGCGTATTACGTCCCATGATGATTGGGATAAGGTGATTGTTGATGGTATTACTTATAATATAATATTAAGCATGCGCAATGGCATGTTTAAGTGCTGCGTTGTGTTTATAGCGGAATACAAACGGAAATACTACTGCTATCACTAATGCATAAGCTGCAAATGTTAACCAGATGCCGTGCCAGTTACGGCTGTTATCGGCAAGGGTAAAGAACTTATCAATGATCACACCGCTTGCAAGGCTGCCAAATAATGCGCCGAAGCCGTTAACCATCATCATGAACAAGCCCTGTGCACTACCGCGTATTTCTGGTGTGGTTTGTGTTTCAACAAATAAAGAACCTGAGATATTAAAGAAGTCGAACGCCATGCCATAAACGATACATGAAAGTATGATCATCCACAGGCCATCTGCCGGGTTGCCAAAAGCAAATAATCCGAAACGCAGCACCCATGCTAACATACTGAACAGCATGACATTCTTAATACCAAATTTTCTTAAAAAGAAGGGGATAGCTAATATGAATAAGGTCTCAGACATTTGAGATATAGACATAATAAAGGCCGGATATCTCACAGCAAAGGTGGATTTATAAGCAGGTATGTTTTTAAACTCCCCGATAAAGGCATCGCCGTAAGCATTGGTTAACTGTAATGCGGCGCCAAGCAACATGGAGAAAGCGAAGAATATAGCAAATCTTGGTGTTTTAAATAGCGTAAATGCCTTTAAGCCTAATCGGTCTGTAAGCGTTTTGCTCTTATCTCTGTTTAAAAGAGGAGGGCATTTTGGAAGTGTAAATGCGTAAATGCCCAAGGCAAAAGCCACAGCAGCAGCAATGTAAAACTGGTTTGATGATGTTTCATTATCGGTCAGCGTTACTGTCCATAATGCTACGATGAAACCAACTGTGCCCCATGTGCGGATAGGTGGGTAAACCTTAACTACATCATTCCCCGTATTTTTAAGCGCCGAATAGGCAACCGTGATTGATAAAGATAACGTTGGCATGTAAAAGAACATGTTAAGCAACATTACCCAAAAGAACATAGAAGGGTCTTTTACAAGTGGTAAGCAGGCTAATACACAGCCACCTAAAATATGTAGTATACCGTAAAGCTTTTCGGCGTTGATGTAACGATCTGCTAAAATGCCCATTAAAGCAGGCATAAAAATGGCAGAAATACCCATGGTTGAAAAAATTGCGCCAAACTGTGTACCTGTGCCCAGGTTGTTGGAGAACCAGTAATTACCTATAGTAAGTAGCCAGGCGCCCCAGATAAAAAATTGCATAAAATTCATCAGTATTAAGCGAAACTTAATATTCATACAGCACGGGTTTAAAACAGTAATATTTAGTTTAAAATAAAAGCGGAAAGTAGCGAAATATTGTTAAACCGTAAAGCGGAAAAAGCAGAATTAGCTACGGTTTAAATTATGTTGGACAAAATAGGTAAATAAAAAAAGCGCCGCAAGCTTTAAGAAGCTTTGCGGCGTGTAAGTTCGTCTCGTATTTTTGCAGCCTTTTCATAGGCTTCTTCGTTAAGTGCTTCCTGCAACTTTGTTTTAAGTTCCTCTTCACTTAGAGATGTGTAACTACCTGTTGCTGAAGTTATTGTTTTTTCTTCAGCAGCGTCGCTTAAGTTCTCCAGGTATACAAAGTCGTTACCTTCTATTACAATACCTGCAGTTGAAAGAATAAACTCATGCGTATAGATAGGGCAGTTAAAACGTACCGCCATAGCAATGGCATCAGATGTACGGGCGTCTATTTCAATGGTTCTTTTACCATCAGAGCAAATCAGCTTTGAGTAAAATATCCCATCAACCAGATTATAGATTACCACTTCCTGAATCTCTATGTTGTAAGCCTGTGCAAAGCTTTTAAAAAGATCATGGGTAAGCGGGCGGCTTGGGGTCATTTTCTCTATTTCTATAGCAATGGCCTGTGCTTCAAAACTACCAATTATAATAGGCAGGCGCCTGCGGCCGCTAACTTCACCTAAAACAAGAGCATATGCACCAGATTGTGTTTGGCTGTAGGATAGCCCGACAATATCCAGCTTAATTTTTTTCATGTTATTACCCATCACAGATAGATGCTTTTTATGATGAAGCTTTATATGCTTTTACAGCTTCAATCAGTTTTGGTACTACTTCAAACGCATCGCCGACAATACCATAGTCAGCTACCTTATAAAACGGAGCATCTGCATCTTTGTTGATAACAACTATAACTTTTGATGAACTGATACCTGCAAGGTGTTGAATAGCCCCTGAAATTCCTATCGCAATATACAAATTCGGGCTGACAGTTATGCCTGTTTGTCCAACGTGTTCGCTATGCGGGCGCCATCCGGCATCAGATACCGGCTTTGAACAGGCTGTTGCTGCACCTAACAGGTCGGCTAATTGCTCAATCATGCCCCAGTTTTCAGGCCCTTTTAAACCTCGTCCTGCTGATACAACGATCTCTGCATCTGGTAAAGAAACCTTATCGGTTGATTTCGCAATATCCTTTAGCATTATAGCGAAATCTGATGCGTTGGTTTCAACAGTAAAGTTTTCAGGCTGTGCACCGGTAGGTTTTTCTTCAACCTTATAGGTATTTGGTGTAAGAGATATCACCTTTTTATCAGATGTAAGCTCGACAGTTGCAAAAGCCTTTCCTGAGAAAGCAGTTTTCTTCACGGTAAGTTTACCGTCTGCCTGTTGTGGCAAAGCTGTAGCACCATCGGCAATACCAGCGTTTAGTTTTACAGCTACACGTGGGGCAAGGCCGCGGCCGGAAAAAGAGTTTGATAATACAACGATAGCTGCACCTTCTGATTCTGCTGCTTTGGCAATGATAGATGCATAAGCCTGGTTAACAAAATTTTTTAGCTGTTCGCTTGATACATTTAAGATTTTATCGGCACCGTAATTACCTAAACTACTTAATTCGGCTGTGTCAACATTCCCGATAGAAATTGCGGTAAGTGAGGTGTTATTTTGATCTGCGATGGCGCGTGCGTAAGAAACGGCTTCAAAAATTGATTTTTTGAATTTGCCATCAGCATTTTCTGTATATACTAAAACCGGCATGGGTATTTGGCTTGTAATAATTAATAAATGGTTAGATAACTTTTGCCTCGTTGTGTAAAAGGCTTACCAGTTGCGCTACATCATCAGCAGCGATCATTTTAACCTGCCCGCGTGGAGCAGGGGTTTCATAAACCAAAATTTCTGAATTTGTTGTTACAACAACCGGTTCAATTACAGTAAGAGGCTTAGTGCGCGCCGACATGATACCACGCATATTAGGTATTTTAGGTTCGGCAACACCTTCGGCAGTACCGGCAACAAACGGTAACGGAATGCTCAGTACTTCTTTACCGCCTTCAATTTCACGCTCAACAGTTGCTGTGTTACCCTCTACATCTAATTTCTTGATCACCGAAACTGATGGGATATCTAATAGCTCGCCAACCATAGCAGCAACTTTTGATCCGTTGTAATCAATGGATTCGCGGCCGGTTAAGATTAGATCGAATTGGTTTTCTTTAGCATATTCGGCGATTTGTGCAGCAACAAAGAAGGCATCATGTGCAGGTGCATTAATCCTTACGGCATCGGTAGCGCCAATAGCCAAAGCCTTGCGGATAGTTGGTTCATTTGCAGCCTCGCCAACATGGATAACAGTTACAGAACCATTGCCGTTTTCGGTTAGTTCAATAGCGCGTGCAAGTGCAATTTCATCATAGGGGTTAATAATAAATTGTACACCTGCGCTGTTAAATTGCGTGTTGTTGTTGGTAAAAGTTATTTTTGTGGTCGTATCTGGTACGTTGCTAATACATACTAAGATCTTCATAGAAATAGATTTTCGCAAAGTTAACCAAAAACGAAGAGTAAATGCAGGCTACCCGATTAGAAAAATTACTTGAATTTATAAAGAACGAACCCAACGACGAGTTTCTGCAATATGCCCTGGCAACAGAGTATCTGCGGCTTGGCGATCAGGAAAAAGCGCTGGAATATTTTGAAGGCCTGATCGCTAATCACCCAAATTATGTGGGCACTTATTACCACTTGGGTAAGTTGTATGAACAGGTTGGCCGTAAGGACGATGCCATTACCATTTACCAGAAAGGTATTGAAGTAACCCGTGCGGCAAGAGATAACCATGCCATGTCTGAACTGCAATCTGCTTATATGCAAGCGAGCGGGCTTTATGACGATGATGATGACGATTATTAATTAAGAGATTGCTGACCAAACGCCATTTTCTGTTCATGCGCGATGCGCTGGTTTACACCTTCACTGCATTTGGCGGTCCGCAGGCGCATATTGCTGTTCTGCTGCGCGAGTTTGTAGAGAAGCGTAAATACATTACAGAAGATGAGCTGCTGGAATTGAATGCTTTATCCCAGCTACTTCCAGGTCCGTCATCAACCCAAACCCTTGTAGGTATTGCCTGGAAGGTTGGTCGCTTACCTTTAGCAATCATTACCTTCTTAATTTGGGTATTGCCTTCTGCTGCGGTAATGTGCTTTGCAGGTATTAGCTTTAAAATATTGGCAAAGGGCAACCATTTTACAGATGTCATACGGTTCATTCAGCCTATTGCGGTAGGCATAGTGGGTTATGCTGCTTACAGTTTTGCAAGCCGTTTTTTAAAGACCCGTGTCAGTATTATGCTGGCCGTTGCTTCGGTTGTTGCCACGCTAATCTTGCAAAATCCGTACGCGTTCCCTTTATTGGTGCTGATGGGTGGGATTATATCATCTGCATTGGAAACACAGCAGCAGGAAAATGAATTACGGGTAAAGCTGTTTTCAAATGTTAACCCCAATAAGGTGGCCTATTTTATTGGCGTGTTGCTGCTTTTTGCAACATTAGGTGCTATTATTAACCGCACATCGCCGTTTAGTTTGCCTATACGTTTGTTTGAGAACTTTTACCGCAACGGTATATTGATCTTTGGCGGTGGGCAGGTGCTTGTGCCGCTAATGTACACAGAGTTTGTTGAGCTGAAACACTATTTAACTAATACCGAATTTTTATCGGGGTATGCCATCCAGCAGGCATTGCCCGGGCCTACATTTGCTTTTACTTCCTTTTTAGGTAGCGTTACGTTAGCTAACAAGGGTTATTCTTTAGCAGGGCAAATTCTGGGTTCTGTTGTGGCAGTAATAGGTATCAATCTTCCGGGTTTGATTCTCATTCTATTTATTGTGCCTTTTTGGGAAGACCTTAAAAAGATCAACCGTATTAAAAATTCGCTTAGTGGGGTTAATGCTGTAGCCGTTGGCTTTATGATCACCGCTTTTGTGCTGCTGATGCGGCCGTTGGGTACCAACTGGCTTTCCTGGGGCATAATGTTAGCTACTTTTTTAATCCTGAAGTTTACTAAAATAAAAACGCCGATCATTATTATCATCGGCGTGTTAGTGGGCTGGTTCTTCTGATTAGAAAGGCGGCTCGTCTTCCATATCATCCATACGCGATGGGCGGATAATAAAGTTATTCGGCTTATCGAAATCCTGCGATGGTGTTAAGCCTGTAAAGGCATTTCCAGCTGGATTAAAGCCGTCAATATTTTGTTCAAGGTCAGTGAACTTCACGTATTTGCCTACGAATTTCAGACGCACACGGCCTGTTTCACCGTTACGGTGCTTGGCCACAATAACCTCACCAACGCCTTGAGTAGGGTTATTATCCTCGTCAAACTCCAAACCGTAATATTCAGGACGGTAAAGGAACAATACCATATCGGCATCCTGCTCAATTGAACCAGATTCACGTAAGTCGGAAAGCATTGGCCTTTTTGAACCACCCGGACGGTTTTCAACCGCACGGCTTAACTGCGATAGGGCAATTACAGGTACGCTCAGTTCTTTTGCAACCGTCTTTAATGCACGTGAGATACTACCGATTTCCTGCTCACGGTTACCGCCTTTGCCATCACTTTTACCATGCATCAGCTGCAAGTAGTCAATAATGATCATCTGGATATCGTACTGCGATTTTAAACGGCGGCATTTAGCGCGGAATTCAAAAATATTTAAGGAAGGTGTATCGTCAATAATCAATGGGGCCTGCTCAAGCCTGCCAATTTTAGAGTGTAATTGCTGCCATTCCCATTCTTCCAGGTTGCCTTTACGTATTTTCTCTTGCTCAATCTGTGTCTCGCCCGATATCAGACGATTAACCAACTGAACTGATGACATCTCCAGGGAAAAAACAACAACCGGTTTTGCGAAATCAACGGCGGCATTACGCGCGCAGCTTAACACAAATGCTGTTTTACCCATCGCCGGACGTGCAGCGATAATTACCAGATCTGATTTTTGCCAGCCCGAGGTCATTCTGTCAAGTTCGGTAAAGCCAGAAGGCACACCGGTTAAACCGTCTTTTTTATCTTTTAGCGCTTCAAGTTCTTTTAATGATTCATGTAATATGTCATCCATTTTTCGTGAATCGCGGCGAAGGTTATTTTGAGCAATATCAAAAAGGTTTTTCTCTGCTTTATCTAACAGATCCAGTACGTCAGTAGTATCTTCATAAGCGCTGCTGATCACTTCGGTTGAAATACGGATCAATTCGCGCTGAATAAATTTCTGAATGATGATACGTGCGTGGTACTCAATATTAGCTGCCGAAGCTACACGGTTGGTGAGTTCAGTAATGTAATATGCTCCGCCCACCATTTCAAGTTCGCCTTGCTGGCGCAGCTGTGCGGTAACCGTTAAAATATCTACAGGGGAGGTACGCTCAAATAAAACACGTATGGCCTGAAAAATTTTCTGATGCGCTTCCACATAAAAAACCTCTGGCTTTAAAACGTCAACAACTGCCGAAAGCGCATCTTTTTCAAGCATAAGCGCACCTAACACAGCCTCTTCTAAATCACGTGCCTGCGGTGGTAATTTTCCGACAAAGCCCGATGGGTTAGAGAAATTCCTGGTACGTTTATCTGTACTTGAACGGCTATTTTGGTTTTCGTTTTCGAATATCATTTAGTTTGGAGCTTAATTACCGTCTGTATGTCGGTCGGGGGATCAAAAGTAAGTATAAAGCCGGCTTAATTGGTACTAATGTTTTCAATTAAGGTGTTGAAAAGCTGTTGGTATCTTCTAACTCACTGAAAACAAAACAAGTAAGTTTTTAACTAAGGGTTTATTACAAGATACAATTTTTCTGGCATATAATCTGTTAACTCCTGATACTCTTAAATAATATGGCTAATTTTGCTGTCTTTTAAAAAACAATATAAATGTCGTTTAATAACCCGCCAAGACGAGAAAGTAATCAGATGGTTTTCGGTATTCGTGCTGTAATGGAAGCCATCAGATCAGGTAAAGAAATTGAATCACTTTTTATTCAGCGCGGTTTAGGCGGCGGGCTGTTTCATGAATTTAAAGCCCTGTTAAATGAACACGGTATTTTTGCGCAACAGGTACCCATTGAAAAGCTGAACCGTATTACCACAAAAAATCATCAAGGGGTAATAGGGGTTATATCACCTATCATTTATCAAAAAATAGAAGACATTATCCCGGTAATATTTGAGCAGGGAAAAACGCCATTGATATTAGTGCTTGACGGTGTTACCGATGTGCGTAATATGGGCGCTATTGCCCGCACTGCCGAGTGTGCAGGTGTTGATGCTATCGTATTGCCCTCAAAAGGATCGGCGCAGATCAACCCGGATGCCATTAAAACATCGGCAGGCGCATTATATAAAATTCCGGTTTGCAGGCACGATAATTTATTGCAAACTGTAAAGTTTTTACAGGAGTCGGGCTTACAACTGGTATGCTGTACCGAAAAAACGGAAAGCAGTATTTATGATGTTGATTATACTGCACCAACGGTGATCATAATGGGGTCAGAGGAAAGTGGTATCCGTCATGAAATCATCCGCATTTCAGAGCATTTAGCCAAAATCCCCATGTTTGGCGAAATAGAGTCTCTAAACGTATCGGTATCTGCTGCTGTTATTATTTATGAGGCTATCAGGCAGCGGGGATTGAAAGTTTAAAGTTGAAGGTTCAAAGTTTTGGATTTTCAAATCACTTTTAACTTTAAACCTTCAGCTCACAACTTCTTAGATATACTTTGTGCCGAATTTCTGTTTCACGTCGGCTACAATTTGTTTTACGCTTTGTTCCTGATCGCGTGGGCAGATCATCAATGTGTTATTGGCTTCAACAACTATATAATCATGCAGTCCCTGCAATACCACCAGTTTTTCGCCAGGTACATTTACCATACAGTTTGACGAATCATACATAATAACCTTATCTGCCGGGATAACGGCATTGCCTACATAATCTTTTTCTGCAAGCTGATAAACTGATGTCCAGGTACCCAGATCAGACCAGCCAAATTCTGAAGGTAGCACATATACGTTTTCAGCCTTTTCCATAATACCATAGTCGATAGAAATATTGGTACATTGCTGATAAGCTGTGTTGATGTATGAACGTTCAGCATCGCCATTGTAAACACTACGGGCATCTGCAAAAATATCGTGCATATCCGGCAGGTGCTTATTGAAAGAATCTACAATTGCTTTTGCCGACCAAACAAAAATACCCGCGTTCCACAAAAAGTCGCCGCTTTGAATAAAAGTTTTGGCAATATCAAGCGTAGGCTTTTCGGTAAACGTTTTTACTTTATGGAAATCGTCGTTAAGTAGCTGTTTGGTGTATTGGATATAACCATAACCTGTATCCGGTCTTGAAGGCTTAATACCCAAAGTGATCAGGCAGTCATTTTCGGCAGCAGTTTCAAGCGATTTCTGGATAGCATTAACAAAAGCATTTTCATCTAAAATCAAATGGTCTGAAGGCGCTACAACAATCACTGCATCAGGATCCATGCTTTCAATTTTATAAGAACCATAAGCCACACACGGAGCTGTATTACGCATAACAGGCTCTGTTAATATCTGATGGTCTGATATACCCGGAAGCTGTGTTTTTACCAGCTCTGCATAGTTTTCATTGGTTACTATGTAAATATTTTCAGGCGGGCAAATTTTCAGAAAACGGTCGTAGGTATTTTGGATAAGTGTTTTTCCGGTACCTAAAATGTCGATGAATTGTTTAGGATAGGAGGTACGGCTGATTGGCCAAAAACGGCTTCCGATCCCGCCAGCCATGATAATTGCGTAATAGTTTTTATTCATGAGGACTAAATGGTTATTTAGCAAAAATAGGATTGTATTGTTAATTGCAAATTATTTATTAACAGATAAAATAAAAGTTATATAAAATGCGTATCTTAACTGTAGTTTATACATCTGCTTATACCACCAAAAATGAAAAATGTTCAACTGAATCTCATTTTATTTTCCTTTTATCAACATAACGGGCGTAATATTTGAAAATTTTTGTTATTTTGTAGTATAATAAAACGTTCTGATATAGCAATTTACATTCAAAATGATTGAAGCAAAAAAGTCACTTTTTGACAATCTCCAAAATTTCTTCGGCTTTGACAACTTTAAGGGAGAACAGGAAGCGATTATTACTAACATATTAGCAGGTAACGATACATTTGTTATTATGCCCACAGGTGGCGGTAAATCAATGTGTTACCAGCTGCCGGCACTAATGAGCGATGGTACTGCCATTGTAATTTCCCCACTTATTGCATTAATGAAAAATCAGGTCGACCAGCTTCGTGCGTTCGGCGGCTCTGATAGTATTGCACACTTTTTAAATTCATCTCTCACAAAATCTGAAATAGCCCGTGTAAAGGAAGATGTACTGGGCGGTAAAACAAAATTACTTTACGTTGCCCCCGAATCTTTGACTAAACAAGAGAACATTGATTTTCTTCGTTTAAACCATGTCTCATTTGTGGCGGTTGACGAAGCGCATTGTATTTCAGAGTGGGGCCATGATTTCAGGCCTGAATACCGTAAGATCAGACAGGTGATCAGCAATATCAGTGACAGCATACCAATTATTGCATTAACGGCTACTGCCACACCAAAGGTTCAGCATGATATACAGAAGAATCTGCAGATGAATAATGCAACGGTTTATAAATCATCTTTTAACCGATCAAACTTATTTTACGAGGTACGCGCAAAACGCAACGTTATCAAGGAGATCATTAAGTTTGTTAAGCAGCATCCGGGAAAATCGGGTATCATCTATTGCTTAAGCCGTAAAAAGGTGGAAGAAGTTGCCGAGGCTTTAACCCTTAACGGTATCAAAGCATTACCTTACCATGCAGGCCTGGACGCTAAAGTACGTGCAGATACGCAGGATAAATTCCTGATGGAAGATGTAGAGGTAATTGTTGCCACTATTGCCTTTGGTATGGGTATAGATAAACCCGATGTGCGTTATGTAATTCACCATGATGTACCTAAAAGCATGGAGGGTTACTACCAGGAAACCGGCCGTGCCGGGCGTGATGGGGGCGAAGGCGTTTGCGTTGCTTTTTACTCTGAAAAGGATATTGATAAACTGCAAAAGTTTATGAAAGATAAACCTGTTTCAGAACGAGAAATTGGCACACAGATACTGAAAGAAGTAATTGATTATGCCGAGTCGGCAGTTTGCCGCCGTAAACAGATATTACATTATTTCGGTGAAAACTTTAACGAGGCTGGCTGTAACTGCATGTGCGATAACTGTTCGTCGCAAAGAACGTTTTTTGATGGTGAGGAACATCTGCACCATGCTTTAAGCCTGATTAAGCAATTGGGAGAAAAATTTGACGACCATCACATCACCAGCTTTTTAATGGGCGAGGATAATCCGCAGATACACCATTACGAGCATCATTTACTGCCTAATTTTGGAGCGGGTAAAGCACAGGGAGAAAATGTATGGAAATCGCTTCTTCGCCAGGCATTGCTTGATAATTATGTTTCAAAGGATATTGACCAGTATGGTTTGTTACGCCTTACCAACAAAGGCGCTAACTTTATTGAGAACCCGCATAGCATTAAGTTTATACTTAACCGCCCTATGGAAGCTACTGATGATGATGATAGCGAAGACGGCCCGAAACAAGCTGGCGGCGCTTTAGATACACAGCTGCTGCAAATGCTGAAAGATCAGCGTAAAAAGATGGCCAAGCAAAAAGGCTTGCCGCCGTTTGTGATCTTCCAGGACCCTTCATTAGAGGAAATGTGTACGCATTATCCCATTACCATGGATGAGCTGAAACAAATCTCAGGTGTTGGTGCGGGTAAGGCCATGAAATTTGGTGCGCCTTTTATAGAACTTATTAAAAAATACGTTGAGGATAATGATATTGACCGTCCGGTTGATATGGTGATCAAAAGTGCAGCTAATAAATCAGCCTTGAAGGTTTACATCATTCAGAATATCGACCGTCATTTAGACCTGGAAGATATTGCCAGCTCGAAGGGCTTAACATATGAAGAGATTTTACGTGAGGTAGAATCAATTGTAAACTCGGGGACGAAACTTAACCTTAACTATTATATTAACGAGGTGATAGACGAGGACAGGCAGGAAGAAGTGTTTGATTACTTCCGCCAGGCTGAAGTAGACTCCATTGACCATGCAATGGTTGAATTGGGCTCCGATGATTACACCCGCGAAGAGGTACAACTGATGCGTATCAAATTCATGAGCGAATTAGGTAATTAACCATTCATTTCTCTTAAAGAATATGAAGGCTTCGATAATATCGAGGCCTTTTTTGTATTAAAATTGTTTACTTAATTTGGAGCAACGCTTGTGCGAGCAATAAGAATGAAAGTTCTGATTTTGATTTAATCTTCTGTGGGGATATAACGATCATAAAAAGCGCCAGTACCCTTTGCGTCTAACCGACCAATAATAACTTGTTCTGAACTGTTTGACAGATCAAACTTTGGCTGTAAATGATAGTGTTTCCTGGCACCAATTGGAAGATCGGGAATCGTTTCTTGATCAAGATCGGCGAGCTTTAACAGCATGTTTGCCAAAGATCTTAATGCTTCAGGATCCCCATGAATTAGAATATCATTCCAACATTTTATGTTTCCCTCAAACTCATCTTTATTTTGGACGACAAAAATATCCAGATGGCCACTTATGGGTGACTTGTATTTGTTCATGACAACCTATTTAGCTATAATCTTAAACTCCGTACGGCGGTTTTTAGCTTTGTTCTCTTCTGATGTATTGGGCGCTAATGGCTGCGTTTTACCATAGCCTTTAGATACCAGTTTTGCCGGGTTGATGCCGTTGCTAACCAAGTACTGATAAACAGCTTTGGCGCGGTTTTCTGACAGGGTTTGATTTAGCTGATCATTACCATTATCATCTGTATGGCCTGAGATCTCGATCTTAACAGTTGGGTTTGCTGTTAAAAATTCTGCGATTTTTTGAAGCTCGGCCTTTGATTCTGTTTTGATGTCGTATTTGTTACTGTCAAAGAAAATATTCTTTAGAATTACCTTTTTGCCAACTTCAATGGGCGATAATGCCACATTCATTATAAACGGCTGATTAGGCACATGTCCTGCAAGTGAAAAATTTTCTGAATAGAACAGATATCCCGGGCGCGAAATGTTAAGGCCGTAATTTTTGCCGCTGGTAAGTGTTGCCAGGAAGTCGCCGTCAGCTGCTGAGCTAACATCTTTATAGACTGATTGGTTTTTTTCAAGATCAATGATCTCTACTATCGATTCAAGAGGCTGTTTGCTTTTTGCATCGGTCACCTTACCCTTTACATAAGTAACCAACCTTGGCCTTATGGCCTGCGGCAATTCAAACCTGTAAATGTCATATCCACCTAACCCGTTTAAGTTGTTTGAGGCAAAGTAAGCAAAGCTCCCTGTTGCTGTAATGGTTAACCCATTTTCGTCGCCGCTTGAATTAATTGGGTAGCCCAGGTTTTCCGGCTTGCCCCATCTGCCATCTTTACCTAAGCGGCTGATAAACAGATCCCGGTTACCCATGCCCGGCCATCCTGTAGAACAAAAGTATAATGTGCTATCATCCGGGTGAATAAACGGCGACTGCTCATCAAAAGCTGTATTGATATTCGGGCCTAAGTTTTCCGGCTCAGACCACCCTTTTTCTGTAAGCCTGGTTTTCCAGATATCATCACCCCCGTAACCACCGCGGCGGTTGCTTACAAAAAATAATGTTTTACCATCAGCACTGATCGATGGCTGCGATTCCCAGGCGCCTGAATTAACCGGCGGACTTAGGTCAAATGGTTTCGACCAATCTGCACCATTTTTTTGAGAGATGTAAATATCACAACGGCCTAAACCATCGGGGCGGTTACATCCGGTAAAAAATAAATATTTGCCATCCTGAGAAATGGATTGAGCACCCTCATTATATTCGGCAGTATTAATCTGCTTACTTAAATAAGTGGCAGTTTGCCATTTACCGTTTATCCCTTTAATGCTTTTATAAAAGTCCTCATTATTGTTAATCTTCCTGGTAAAAATCAGCATGCCTTCATCAGCCGTAGCTGTGGGCAGATATTCATCATCTTTTGAATTTACTTCGGGCCCTAAATTTACAGGCGTAAATGGCACGGGATGCTGTAAGGCCTGTACTGCAAATTCACAATCAGCAATCATTTTTTTAGCATAAAAACGATCACGATCTGTAAGGTACGGGTATGATAAATACTTCACCAGGTGCATCTGCGCATCATTGTATTTAGCTAACCTTATTTCTACCTCGCCTGCTTTAAGATAAATTCCTCTGCTAAATTCAGCATTGATAGCAATTGCTTTCAGGTACTGTGCTAAACTTTCGGGATATTTTTGCCTGAACTTGTAAACATCGCCCAATAAAATATGTGCTTCAATAAAGCGGTCGTCTGCCTCTAATGATTTAAGCAGCAAATCAATGGCATCATCATATTTTCTATTGTCGACACTGGCGCCTGCTAATGCATAATTTTTTATGGCAGTTGAGGTATGGCTGGTGTACTGCCGCGATTGTGCAAATATCCATAAAGGAAAAAAGACAACTGAAATTATTGTGATAAACGCGCGGGTCATTAATTAGGCCTGAATATTAAGCCTAAGCTACGCATTTTAAGGGATATTTAAGTACTTATGTGTTTGCAGCGATATTTCCCATTTAGGGTTATTCATCACATAATCAATAATAAGCGGCGTAACTTCTTTTGCTTTAGACCATTCTGGTTGCAAATACAGCTTACAGTCGGGGCCTACTAATTCGGCATATTGCTCGCCCCAGGCAAAATCAGATTTATTAAATACAATAACCTTTAATTCGTGCGCCTCTTTAGCAATTGATGGTTGCGGTGCTTTAAACTTTTTAGGCGACAGGCAGATCCAGTCCCAATGGCCTGAAAGCGGATAGGCACCAGACGTTTCTATAAAGGTTTTGATTCCGTTTTCTTTTAACCGGGTAGTGAGGTAGTCAAGATTATAGATTAAAGGTTCGCCGCCTGTAACCACAACCGTTTTAGCAGGGTGTTTCAGGGCACTCTCTACTATTTGATCAGCTGTAGTAAGGGGGTGAAGCTCGGCATCCCAGCTTTCTTTTACATCGCACCAGTGGCATCCCACATCACAACCGCCAAGGCGTATAAAATAGGCAGCTTTACCAGTGTTATACCCTTCGCCCTGTATTGTATAAAACTCTTCCATTAAAGGAAGCAACGTGCCATCTTCCGGAACCTGTGTGCTCATTTTCAATCTGCAAAGATAAAAAATAACAAGGTATGCCCTTAACTTTTTATGTTTTTAAATGTTGAATTTATTAGTTATAATTACTTGAAATTCAGCTAATGAAAAAACTTTACTTTCTGATTATACTGTTTGTGTCTGTAAGCTGTTTAACATCATGTGTTGACATTGAAGAACGGTATAGCTTTAAAGCAGACGGATCATGTAACGTTATTTATAGTTTCGACATGAGCCACGCCGTATCGGTTTTAATGAACCTCATGTCTGATTCAGTTACCACATCGCCGCAATTTAATATTGTTAAAGACACTTCGCTTAATTTTTACAGCGCCTTACCCGATAGCACTCAGCATAAATTAAAAGCTGATGAAATGAAGCTTGCCCAAAGCAGCAATCTTAATGTAAAGATGGATCTGCCTAAAAGCATTATGAAAGTAAGTATTAACCATGAGGCTAAAACGGCGGCAGATTTGAAATACTACCTGGAAAACATTTCTAAAATCTCTGATAATAGTAAATTAACCGCTGTAGCTAAACCCAACAAAGATTTAAAGGGCTTTGATGCCAGCCAACTGGTAGCCGGGCAAGACTATTATAATTATGAGATTACACCTCATAAGTTTTACCGTATTATAGATAAATCTAAGTTCAATGCCTTCCTGAAGAAAACACAGGCCACATTTGTTATGGCTAAAGCTTTATTAATTGAAACACCATATAAACTGATACTCAACTTTACTAAACCTGTAAAGTCAATAGACAACTCCAAAGCTGTACTATCTGCAGATAAAAAAACAGTTACGCTGATTACCAACATGGACGAAGTAATTGCAAACCCATCGGTAATGAACCTGAAGGTTGACTTTTAATGAAATGGTTGCAGGTAGGCGAGGTTGGTGATTTTGAAAAGATCACTAAAATTGAAGTTGCAGGCAAAAAACTTTGTGTTATCAATTACGGGGGAGAGCTGTTTGCCCTGGCATCCAAATGCCCGCATGCAGGTGCTGATTTAAGCAAGGGTTGGTGCGAAAAAGGAAAGCTTATCTGTCCGTATCATCGCTATTCTTATGATCTTTTAACAGGAAGGGGCAGCGAAGGGCAGAATGACTTTGTAAACACTTATCCCGTGAAAGTAGAAAACAATTATATTTTTATAGGTATCAGTTCATTTTGGGAAACATTTATGAATATTTTTACATCATGAGCAAAAAAGCAATTGACGATCTTACATCAGATTTTTACAAAGGAATTAGCTTTAAAACAGGGCAAAGGCCAGATTACAGTGAGGTATTAAATATGTTTGACAATGATGGCATACTGATTAATAACAGTTTTGCAGTGCCACTGCGTTTTACTCCGGAAACATTTGTACAGGCATTGGAGTCACAGGTGGCAAACGGAAACATGCGCCAATTTTTCCAGCATGAAGCATACTCAAAAACAGAAATATTTGGCAAGGTTGCCCAACGCCTTAGCGTGTACGAATATAGTTTTGCTGATCACAAAATTGAGCATATGCCCCGGGGAATCAACTTTGTTCAGTTTATACAGGTAGAAGGGAAGTGGAAAATACTTTCAATGGCCTGGAACGATGAAAATGAAAATTATATTATACCGCAGGAATATGTGGTGGTATGATAATTAAAACCGTGTCATTGCAATCCGTCGGATGACGGAGAAGCAATCGCAAATCAGATCTTAATGAAACTGTCATGAGATTGCTTCGTCGTTCCTGCTCGCAATGACAAATGTTTAACGGCTTATTTATAAACTTCTTTATTTGCAGAAGCCAGTGTGTTCTTCAGTAGGCCGATAATCGTCATTAAGCCAACTCCACCCGGTACCGGGGTAATCCATGATGCTTTAGGGGCAACGTTTTCAAAATCAACATCACCATAAAGTTTGTATCCGGATTTGGTAGCGGTTGATGTTTCGCGGTTCATGCCTACATCAATGATCACTGCGCCGTCTTTAACCATATCTGCGGTAATGAAATTCTTTTTACCAATAGCTACGATCAAAATATCGGCATCTAAAGTGAACTTTTTGATATCAGGTGTGCGGCTATGGCAAATGGTAACGGTACAATTACCCGGCTGGGTATTACGTGCCATCAGGATGCTCATTGGTGAACCTACGATATTGCTTCGGCCAACTACAACACAATGTTTACCTGCGGTATCAATGCCGTATTCTTTAAGCATTAAGGTGATACCGTAAGGGGTAGCCGGTATAAATGAAGGCAGGTTACGCTGCATACGACCAAGGTTGATAGGGTGGAAGCCATCCACATCTTTAGCCGGGTTGATTTTCTCAGTTACCTTTTCAGGGTCGATGTGCTTTGGTAATGGCAGTTGAACAATAATGCCGTCAATATCTTCGTCCTGGTTAAGTTCTGCTACTTTTTGCAGTAACTCTTCTTCCGTAACGCTATCCTCATATCTTACCAAGGTAGATTTAAAGCCCACCTTTTCGCAATTACGCATTTTGCTGGCTACGTAAGTTTCGCTGCCACCATCATGGCCAACAAGTACAGCCACAAGATGCGGCTTACGGCCGGTTTTTTCTAATAGTCTGGCTGCTTCGTCAGCTATTTCAAGCTTTAATTTTTCAGATACGTATTTTCCGTCGAGTAGTTGCATATGATGAATGATTTTAGAAATCCAAAAAACTCCAAGTAACCCTCTTAGGTTTGGGGTTTGAATTAGGATAGTTTGGATCAAATATTGATTCTTTTACAAGGAACAATTTATTAGAAGAATATATTGAGTTGAAAAAAGTCAACTTGGGAGTATATCCAAAGTTCGCACGGTCTGTAGAAATATCTTTTTCAAAATTATTTAAAACAGCAATTTTGCTTATCTGATCAATAGTTCCTATAACAGGATTATATATTTTATGTAAATTAATTATAGGACCTATATTGCAATTATATTTAATCAACTTACTATTGCTCGGATGAAAATAGAGTACAGTAGCAGCGAATGTTGGTGGATTTATAGATTTATTATAGTAAGGTTGTGAACATATTTTATAAAACCCCATTCTTAATGATCTTAAACCGCGTGATAAAAACTCACTATAAGGTCCATTCTCATCAAGACCATAAAAGCGGTTTATATTGTTGTCTGCTTGAGCCTGTTCCATGGTTATAATTTTGTCTGTACTTAAGTCTATTATTTCCAGACCTCCATTGAACATCGCCCTTATATTACTATAAAGTGATCTTGCATCCTGCACATTCATCGTACGCTTAATCCAGTTTCAATACAGCCATAAACGCCGATTGCGGTATTTCTACGTTACCAACCTGGCGCATACGCTTTTTACCTTTTTTCTGTTTCTCCAACAATTTACGCTTACGCGAAATATCACCACCATAACATTTAGCGGTTACGTCTTTACGTAGGGCGCGTACGTTCTCGCGGGCAATAACTTTAGCACCGATAGAAGCTTGTATGGCAATTTCAAACTGCTGGCGCGGAATCAGCTCTTTCAGCTTTTCGCAGATCTTCTTACCAAAATCGTATGAGTTGCTACGGTGGATCAGTGATGATAGTGCATCCACAGGCTCACCGTTCAGGCGAATATCCAGACGTACAAGATCAGACTGGCGGTAACCGATTTGGTGATAGTCAAACGAAGCATAGCCTTTAGAGATAGTTTTCAGTTTATCATAAAAGTCGAACACGATCTCGCCCATAGGCATTTCAAACACCAATTCTACACGGTCTGATGTCAGATAAGACTGATTGACAATTACACCACGTTTCTGTATACATAAAGACATTACCGGACCAACAAATTCGGCTTTAGTAATGATGTTTGCTTTAATAAAAGGCTCTTCAACAAAGTCCATCTTGCTTGGATCGGGCAAGTCAGATGGATTGTTTACAATCAGCTCTTCGCCTTTGGTGGTAAATGCAATGTACGACACGTTGGGGACGGTTGTAATTACCGTCATGTCGAACTCGCGCTCCAAACGCTCCTGGATGATCTCCATGTGAAGCATGCCCAGGAAACCGCAACGGAAACCAAAGCCTAAAGCCGCAGATGATTCTGGTTCAAAAACCAAAGATGCATCGTTAAGCTGTAGTTTAGCCATTGACTCGCGAAGCTCTTCATAGTCTTCGGTATCAACCGGGTAAATACCGGCAAATACCATTGGCTTTACTTCTTCAAAACCCTGGATGCCTTCGGCTGCCGGACGCTCAACCAAAGTGATGGTATCACCAACTTTTACCTCGCGTGCCTCTTTAATACCAGAAATGATATAACCTACGTCGCCGGTTTTAATGACATCTTTTGGCAGTGGATTAAGTTTCAATGTCCCTACCTCATCGGCAATGTATTCCTTACCGGTGGCCATGAATTTTACTTTGGTATTTTTACGGATCTCGCCGTTAACTACCTTGAAGTAAGCAATAATACCGCGGAAAGAATTAAATACAGAGTCGAAGATCAATGCCTGAAGCGGTGCTTCAGGATCACCTACCGGTGCCGGTACACGTTCAACAATGGCACGTAAAACATCATGCACACCCATACCCGTTTTACCCGAAGCAGCTAAAATTTCTTCACGCTTACAACCGATCAGGTCGACAATCTGGTCTTTCACTTCCTCTGGCATAGCACCCGGAAGGTCCATTTTATTCAACACCGGGATAATTTCCAGGTCGTTCTCTAAAGCCAGGTAAAGGTTTGATATCGTTTGCGCCTGGATACCTTGCGAAGCATCTACAATTAATAACGCACCTTCGCAGGCAGCTATAGAACGGGAAACTTCATAAGAAAAATCCACGTGCCCCGGGGTATCAATCAGGTTTAATACGTAGTCCTGTCCATCCAGTTTATAGTTCATCTGAATGGCGTGACTTTTAATGGTAATACCACGCTCACGCTCAAGGTCCATATCATCAAGCAATTGTGCTTGCGACTCGCGCTGAGTTACTGTAGCTGTATATTCTAATAACCTGTCGGCAAGTGTACTCTTACCGTGGTCGATGTGTGCAATAATGCAAAAATTACGAATGTGCTTCATTGTAAGCTGCAAAAGTAGCGTTTTGCGCCGATAAATCAGATACGTAAAACTACAAAAGCTTACATTAGCCTTATGGCACCAATGCAAGCTGTTTTAACTGATATAGAAAATAAATTATCGGTTGTATTAAAAGATAACGTTAAGATAAACAGCACAACGGCCGTTAGTGGCGGCAGTATCAATCAGGCTTATTGCCTTGGAACCAACCAGGGTAAATTAATGCTGAAACAGAACAGTAAAGCTGCTTATCCGGATATGTTTGCTTGCGAAGCTTTAGGTTTAGAAACAATAGGTGATACCAGGACGATTGCAGTACCGCAGGTAATACTGCAAAGTGATTTTGAAGATAAAAGTTACCTGGTGATGGAGTGGATTGAAAGCCGGCGTGCAACTGAGAAAGGAGCAGAGCGCTTAGGTAGAAAACTTGCTCGAATGCATAAGCACTCGCATAGTGCATTTGGTTTTAATAGCGATAATTACATGGGTTCAATGCGGCAATTTAATCAGAAGCACGAAACATGGTCTGCCTTTTTTGTAGAGCAGCGATTACAGCCAATGGTTAAAGCTGCTATTGATAAAAATAAGCTTAACCTTACTGATTTAAAGAACTTTGAGTTATTATATCAAAAGCTAAACAACCTGTTTGACCAGGAAGCGCCTTCTCTTATTCATGGCGACCTGTGGAGTGGCAATTACTTAATAGCAACCAATGAAACGCCATACCTGATAGACCCGGCAGTTAGCTACGGCAACCGCGAGTTTGATATAGCCATGACTACCTTATTCGGTGGTTTTTCGCCCCGCTTCTACGAAGCTTATCAGGAAACTTTTCCTTTAAATGCAGACTGGCGACAAAGGATTGATTTATGGAATTTGTACCCTTTGCTGCTACACTTAAACTTGTTTGGATTGAGTTACCTTGGGCAGGTAAGGGACGCACTGGAGAGTTATATTTAATTAATGATATCCCTAAATCTGCACAATTCGGCGACATAAATACCAAAATAAGTAAACTCATATTCGGTTGCCCATTTATTATCCTGATAAGATTCAACAGGCTGATCAATACATAACCTGAAAATGTTATAAGATAATAGCCTGTCAATAATAATATCTATTGCCGCTATACCAAGATTGAGCTTTTCAGCTAAGGTATATAAGCGGTACGTTACAAGATCTGGTGTTAAGGGATTGCATGCATCTCTTCTTTGCTTTTCGTCGTCAGATAGCGTTATTAATAAATCATTTTTTTCATCATAATCATATTTATTAAACCTTTCTTGTGACAAAAGGTATTGCTGATAAGCCAAATCAATGATTAAAAAATCGTTATGAGTAAATGTTTTTAGTAAAACTTTACATTGTATATCAATTGTTTGTGTAAATGTTAAATGATTACTCATATCTCGGTATAGTTGCATAATCTAAATCTGTTAAATCTTTCACCGAACCAAAGCCGATCACGTCTTTAATTACGGTGTTGTCTGTCATTTCAACCGCACGCATAATTTTGTTGTAACCAAAGCGATCTTTAATGGCATGCATGGTTTTACGGGCAGTTTCTTTCTGGTCCATATCCTCAAACAGCGAATACAGCATGTGCCCGTTTTCAATAAAATCAGTCACGGCTATGCGGATGCTGGAGATCTGGTTGTTAAAAACAGGTGCAGATTTCGTTTTCTCCTCAAATTGGCTGATACGAAGCTTAATCATATTCATCAGGCTAATGGCATCCTGTACAGGTGTGGTAATGCGGAAACCATCTTCCCAACGGTCGCCGTTCACATAATGCAAACTAAAGCCTATGGCTTTGCAGTAAAACTTATGCCTAACCATCCGCTTTTCAAGCGTGCAGCAAAGTGTTAAAAACAGTTGCTGCATGTATTCAGGGTTCTCCCGCTTGTCTTTTGATACCTGGCGCATAGATTGCATACCTTTATAATCGTGCGCAACGATATTGGTCTCAATAAAATTTAAACGGTAATGCCAGTAAATACCTTCAATACTTTTAAATATGGCTTTAAGCTTTTGCGCCGATGTATAGCGCATTTCAAGAGGGGTGTTAACGCCATTACGTTCAAGCCGGTAGCACATTTGCTTGCCGATGCCTGGCAGGTCGCCAAGTTTTAGTTTTCGTAAAACATCATCAATATTATCATGATCAATCACCTGCAGGCCATCACCTTTTTTCCCGATCACTGAACCAAGCTTAGCTAAAAAAGCATTGGGCGCAATACCTACAGAACAAGTGAGCCAATCGCCAACCTCATTTAATATATCCTGCTTAATTTGCCGGGCAACCTTAACAGGGTCGGGGTGTACCAGTTTGTAGTCGGTAAGGTTTATGATTGCCTCGTCGATACTTTTCGGGACCACCTCCTGACAATAGCGCTGTAAAACAGAAATTATTCTAACATGAAATTCGCGGTAGCGTGTAGGGTTGCTTTCTATCGGAACAAAGTCGGGGCAAAGTTCCATTACATCATTAAGGCGGGTTCCGGCTTTTATGCCGAGCGCTTTAGCCTCTTTAGATAAAGAGATCACACAGCCGTATTTGCCGGTATAAACACAAACACCAACAGGTCTGTTGCGCAGCCAGTAGTTAACCTGTTGCTCGCAACGGGCAAAGAAGCTGTCCATGTCTACAAAGAGTACACGGGCTTCGGTTTTCGCATGTATCGAGTTTTGGTTCACAAAACAAATTTGCTAATAATATTAGCAAATAGCAAGTCAATTTATGTAAAAAAAGAAAAGGGGCTTATTCGCCCCTTTTTAATCCGTACTTTTCTATTTTGCTATACAAGTGACTTCGTTGTATGTCAATGTCATCAGCAGTTTTTGATACGTTCCAGTTGTTTTTTTCCAGTTTGAACTTGATGTACTCACGTTCTGCATGGTCCTTATATTCCTGGAAGTTCTTGAACTGATCGAAATCTGTCTGCGGTGCGGTTGCTGTAATTTCGCCACCAGAGCCAATCGTTGCTGCTGTAACCGGGGCAGATGGATTAGCAAAGGCCTTTACATCACCATCGGTAATTACCTTGTCGCTCAGGATGATTAAGCGCTCAACCATATTGCGCAATTCACGAATGTTACCTGTCCACGGTAGGGCTTTAAGCGCTTCCATACCTGCTTCAGATACTTTTTTGACAGGCATACCGTATTCACTGCAAATTTCTTCCAGGAAAGACTGTGTTAACAGTGGGATGTCTTCGCGGCGTTCTCCCAGTGGTGGCACATGGATCAGGATCACACTTAAACGATGGTACAAGTCCATCCGGAAATTGCCTAATTCAATCTCTCTTAAAAGGTCTTTGTTGGTTGCCGCAACAACGCGAACGTCAACCTCAATTTCCTTTTCGCCACCTACCCGGGTTATTTTGCTTTCCTGCAAGGCACGTAATACTTTAGCCTGTGCCGAATGGCTCATGTCGCCAATTTCATCAAGGAATAAAGTACCACCACTTGCCGATTCAAACTTACCGATACGCTGTTTTACAGCTGAGGTAAATGAACCCTTTTCATGTCCGAAAAGCTCACTTTCAATTAATTCTGAAGGAATAGCCGCACAGTTTACTTCTATAATAGGAGCGTTAGCCCGGTTTGATTTTTCGTGTAACCAGCGTGCCACCAGTTCTTTACCGCTACCATTGGCACCGGTAATTAATACACGGGCATCAGTAGGGGCAACGCGATCAATGGTTTCTTTGATTTTAACGATAGCCTGCGAGTTACCTAATATTGGGCGTACTTTAGAAACCTTACGTTTTAAAGTTTTTGCCTCGGTTACCAAACTGCCGCGGTCAAGCGCGTTGCGTACGGTAATTAATAAACGGTTAAGATCAGGTGGTTTTGATATAAAATCGAAGGCGCCTTTTTTACTTGCTTCCACGGCTGTTTCAACGGTGCCGTGGCCAGATATCATTATAAACGGTAGATCGGGTTTAATGGTCAGGCCTTCGGTTAATACCTCCATGCCGTCCATGCGGTTCATTTTAATATCACACAGTACAAGGTCATAACTATTATTGCGGATCATTTGTAACCCATCAATACCGTTATCTACATCTTCTACTTCGTAATCTTCGTATTCAAGAATCTCTCTGAGCGTGTTGCGGATAGCGCGCTCGTCATCAATAATCAGGATTTTAGCCATGCTTGGTCTAATTCGGGTAAATGTTCTATGAGTGCTAATTTAGATATTTGTATAGAAAAACAAACACTTGGCAAATTGTTTTAAAATAAAAAAATAACCCTCTCGTTTTTACGGAAAGGGTTAAAAACCAGCAACAAAACTATAAGCCGGGTTCTGTTTGCCTAAAGGCAATTCTATCATTAATCTGGGCCGGGCATTGCTGCCAGGCTCTATCAACCTACCCATCCTGACCATGTTGCCGAAGCAACATATAAAAGCGAGCAGCTTTAAATTCAGGACCTATTTGGTTTTTCAACTCCTGAGGTTTACCGCAATCCCGGTCGCCCGGAAAAGCCGTGAGCTCTTACCTCACGTTTTCACCCTTACCCGTAAACGGGCGGTATATTCTCTGTGGCACTGGCTGTCGCCGGCTGGTACGGCGCCTTCCCGTTAGGAAGCAGGATGCTCTGTGTTGCCCGGACTTTCCTCTATCCCGGCAAAAGCCGAAACAGCGATAGAACGTTTTGTGCTGCAAAAGTACGCTTTTATATTGAGTGATTAAAGCCTCACCTAAATCCTCTCCCTTGGAGAGGACTTTAATATTCTTCTCCTAAATATTAAGCCACAAGTTCTTTACAACTTTCTGCTCTCAAATATTTAGTTCATTTATTTTATTTGCTAAAATAATTAGTATTTTTGATTTATATGAATGCGGACAGGATAACGGAGAAGTTGAATATTTTAGCGGATGCTGCAAAATATGATGTATCATGTGCATCAAGCGGCAGCAAGCGTAAAAATAAAGATAAAGGTTTAGGTAATGCCAGCAACGGGATATGCCATACTTATACCGAAGATGGTCGATGCGTATCATTACTTAAAATTTTATTAACCAACTTTTGCATTTATGACTGTGCCTACTGTGTTTCGCGAAAAAGTAACGACATAAAACGGGCGGCATTTACTGTGCAAGAGGTAGTGGACCTGACCATCAACTTTTACCGCCGTAATTATATAGAGGGCTTATTTTTAAGTTCGGGTATATTTAAAGATGCCGACTATACAATGGAACGCCTTGTGCTGGTGGCGAAAAAGCTGCGTACCGAGCATAACTTTAACGGTTATATCCATTTAAAATCTATTCCCGGTGCAAGTGATGAGCTAATGCGCGAAGCCGGTTTATATGCCGACCGCCTGAGCGTTAATTTAGAGATGCCTACAGAAGAAGGCTTAAAACTATTGGCACCTGATAAGAACCGGCAGGAAATGATAAAGCCGATGGGCTTTCTTAAAAATGAGATCATTTTACGAACTGAGGAGAAGAAGCTTTTTAAGAAAGCGCCGATGTTTGCCCCGGCCGGGCAAAGCACACAGGTAATTATAGGTGCCACACCAGAAACCGATCAGCAGATACTAACTACTTCAGATCAGTTCTATAAAAATTATAAACTCAAAAGGGTTTATTACTCGGGGTATGTACCTGTTTTGAGCGACAGCCGTTTGCCTGCATTAAATACAAGTGTACCTATGGTACGCGAGAACCGGCTTTACCAGGCCGATTGGTTAATGCGTAATTATTATTTTAATGTTGATGAAATTGTAAATCCCAATAATCCGCTTCTGGACTTGGATATCGACCCTAAATTGAGTTGGGCATTACGAAATATGCAGGTGTTTCCATTAGATATTAACCGGGCCGATCTGCAAATGATTTTAAGGGTGCCGGGTATTGGTTTGCAGTCGGCTCATAAAATAGTGGCTGCCCGCCAGTTTAACCATTTAAACTGGGAGCAACTAAAAAAGATTGGTGTGGCTGTTAATAGGGCGCGTTATTTTATTACCTGTAAAAGCCCTAAATACGAACGTCGGGATTTAACAGCAACAGCCATTAAACAATATATCTTGGCCGAATCGCAGAGTAAGTATTTAAAAAATATACCCAATCAGTTAAATCTGTTTTAAGTATGACCACACTGATATACGACGGATCTTTTGAAGGTTTGCTTACGGCAGTGTATGAAGTTTATGCACATAAACTTACGCATGTACGGATGCAAAAAGGGGAGTGGCATAATACTGCACTATTTGAAAACGTGATGAAGGTGGTTACTGACAATAACCGTGCATCGCGTGTATTGAAAGGCTTAAAAGAAAAGTTGACACCGATGGGCCTGCAACGTTTGTATGCTGCGCATCTGGCAGAGATGGACGGCGAGGATGATAATTTGATGGGTTACATCCGCTATGTTTTTGATGCAAACCAAAATATAGAAGAGGACTATGGTAATAAATATGTGATGCGCGTTTCTGAAATTGTACGGATGGTACGCCGTGAAAAGCACCGCATGGAAGCCTTTGTCCGTTTCCAGGAGTTGAAGGATAGAACTTTTTATTCGGCCATTGAGCCGGATTTTAATGTGCTGCCTTTGTTGATTAAACATTTTAAAAGCCGCTACGCCGATCAGCGCTGGATTATTTATGACATTAAACGCAGCTACGGTATTTACTATGACCTGCACGATACGCAATTTATCTCGCTTGATTTTGCCACTATTAATCCGGGAAATGCCATATCTGTTTACAATGAAAACGAAGGCATGTATCAATCATTATGGCAAAATTATTTTAACAGCGTAAACATTCCGGCACGTAAAAATACTAAGCTCCATTTAAGGCATATACCAAAACGTTACTGGAAACATCTGACAGAAAAAATTTAATTTAAATTATTCTTTCTGATAATCAAATAGATAAATATTATTTGATAGATATTTGATTTTTTTACTTGACACGTATTGGTATTTAATCCGATATTGTAATCATCAACAACGACGTACTTTGACAGCCTTGAGAATTTGAAAGTGAATCGGGTGAATCTTCGGAGGAACTAAAGATCACGGGAAGTCTCTAAGTTATACTGGAACAATCACTGCTCATTAAAGTGATTTTCAGAAAGTGTCCAATTCCTACGGTGATGTGTGGCGAAAGCAACAGATAGCCGGTTTGAAGAATTAACAAACTGAAATCATGTAGCACGAAATTACGCAAGTAGCATCTGCTAAAGTGAAGTAAATTACCAGAATAATTTAACAGAGGTATTGCAATTTAGACACCGTACTTTACGGAGAACTGTGTAAAAACAAAGCAATGATCTTGTAAGTAAGTACCGCGTGCCGGTAAAGAAAAGCAGATCGGTCAGGATACATTAATCGTTTTGATGCTTTAATGATAGCTACGGCTAAGCATTGGAGTTTGAAACGGAGATCACTTGAACAAAGTCGGTCTCCGTTTTGCTTTTACAAGCTTTTTATTCCTGTTTTATTTCCTCTCCAAATCCAAATTATCTATTTTAGCCATTATGGCTAAAGGGAACGCAAGCCGAACTACAGGCAGTAACAAAATTTTTGTTTTAGATACATCTGTGATCCTTTATGATCACAACGCTTTTGAAAACTTCCAGGAACATGATGTGGCTATTCCGGTTCAGGTACTTGAAGAGCTGGACAATATGAAAACCGGTAATGATACGCGCAATTTTGAAGCACGTAGCTTTATCAGACTAATGGACGAATTTTCAACTCAGCATACGCTTAACGACTGGCTGCCATTAAACGGTACCCATAAGGGTAACTTTAAGGTGGTGATGGATGTAAGTACCAGCCATATCAATGCAGAAGAGGTATTTGGCTCGTCAAAGACAGACCACCGCATTTTAAATGCTGCTTTAAGCCTGCAACAAGAATATTCGCAAAAGAAGGTAATATTAGTTTCGAAAGATATATGCCTTCGGCTGAAAGCTAAATCGCTTAATCTGCAAGCAGAAGATTATGAGACAGGTAAGGTCAAAAACCTAGACGAACTTTATACCGGTAAAAACACCGTAAATAAAGTAACCGAAAAAGCTTTAAATCAGTTTATAAAGCAGGGAGTAACCAGCCCGGATAGCTTTGGGATTACGCCGCCTAAAGGCAATCGTTTTTTCCTGATCAATAGTAAAAATAAAACCGCTGCCGGATTTTATCACACACAAACAGGCTCATTACAGCACATCACCGAACAGCCAGTTTTTAATATCTATCCTAAAAACCCCGAACAGGCATTTGCTATACATGCCTTGCTTGATCCGGATATCAAACTGGTCACCATACAAGGCAACGCAGGTACAGGTAAAACACTAATTGCTTTAGCGAGTGCATTGGAACAACGTAAAACCTACAGGCAAATCTATGTTACCCGGCCAATTGTACCGCTGAGCAACAAGGATATAGGCTTTTTGCCTGGCGATGTAAAAAGCAAGGTGGACCCCTACATGGCACCGATATGGGATAACCTGAAATACATCCGTGAGCAATTTGCAGAAGACCCTAAAATGCAGGCAAAGATTGACGAACTCGTTACAAGCGATAAGATTTCTATTGCACCATTGGCATTTATTCGCGGCAGGACACTTACCAAAATATTCTTTATTGTAGACGAAGCGCAGAATCTTACACCGCATGAAATAAAGACCATTATTTCAAGGGCAGGAGAGAATAGCAAATTTGTATTTACTGGCGATATATACCAGATTGATACACCCTATCTGGATGCAGAAAGTAATGGCTTATCATACCTGATTGATAAGGCAAAAGACCATCCGTTATACGCTCACATTACCTTGCAAAAAGGGGAGCGCAGCGAACTGGCCAATCTGGCTAATGAATTGTTATAATAGCATCTGTTACGCGGTTAATATCGGTGCTTATTTTATTAATGAAGCCTAATTGGTCCCGCAGTAGATCCTGATCTGCGTTGGTATCTTCAGCAACAACAGATGGGTTTTCTGTGTTAAATTCGACAGGCATGCCACCAAGTTTTTTAGTAACCTCGTTAAGTACGGCAACATTTTTCTTTAAGGCTTTAAGATTATCCGTACGTATGCCTGTCAGGCTTTTACCGGCAAGATTTGATGCAATGGTAGCAAGGTAAGAAGATAAGATATGGTTAAGTACCACATACTTGTGTACATCTTTGCTTTTACGTTGTTTACTTTGAGGTTCAGAAATCATCCGCTCAAATGCAGCTGAAAGATTGGCCGAGTTCACAAACACATCTTTACGGGCCAATTTATAATCTGTTACACTGATTGGGCGGCCTATCAGGTTTTCTCCAATGGTAATCAAATATTTGTTATTTGAATCAACCACGTCCCGTGCAGTAGTTATCAACTGGTCTGACTCCCATGTAGGGAACAACAGGTAACTTGCCAAAAATGCAATAACAGCACCTATCAAGGTATCAATAATGCGCTCTTCTGCTACATCTAAATGCCCAACACCTAAAAACTTGAACAGGATGAGTACATAAGGCGTCATGAAAATAACGCTGGTAATATAATTAACACGCAAAAAGCTATAAGCCCCAACCATAAATACCATCAGGAAAAGTACTTCTACAGTTCGGTTATGTACAAAGCTAAGTACCAATACACCAACGATCCCTCCAATAATTGTTCCGCCAACACGTTCAACATTTCTTTGTTTAGAAAGGCTGTATCCTGGTTTAAGTATGACAATCACAGTAAGCAATACCCAATAACTGTGGTGGCCAAAAACTATTTTTTTTCCTGTTACCTGGTTAATTACTTCGAGCAGGCCATTACTTTTTGTAATTATAAAGCCCGCCATACACACCAGCGAAACCCGCAAAGCATGTTTAAATGCGCTGGAAGTAAAAGTAATATTATTGAAAAATACCTCAGGAGAATAATCCTGATGGGATACAAACTTGGTATATTCAACACCTTCAGGGTTTTTAAGTAAGTCTTTGGACGATGACGAATTGAAGTACCTGCAAATGTCGCCAATCTTCTGGCCCAGGTCGCGCACATTGACCAGGATCTTTTTCAGTACCAGGTTACTTTGCGTCCACGCGTTACCGGGCGTGTTGTCTATTTCTATTTTTAATTCTTCAAGGTCAGGGCCAAAATCATAAACTTCGCGGTATCGGGTATTGGTTAGTACGGCATAACCTATGTTTTCAAGCTCGTTGGCCATTCTTTGTACAATATGCCCGATGTGTTCAAGTACGTCGGTTTTCCCGAAACGATCCCTGATTTCCTGGTAATCGTAATGCGTAGCCATAATCTGCTCAAACATGTCTACCAGGTCAACAAAGGTTAACACCAGGATACGGCTGGCATGGGTCGACTCTTTCACCAACTCCCGGCTTTTAAATAAAAGCTCCCGCACTACATCCTGGTGCTGGCTAACTTTAATTTGCTGCGAAACCAGTTTGCGGTAATTTTCGTCAATGTCAGTTTCAATAAGGTAAAAATCGGCTTTGATCCGCAAAAACTTAACCACATCTAATATATTCTCGCCAAGCGCCTGTTGCGTTGCCCTATACGGCCGGATGCGGAAAAATAAAAGGCTCATGACCATATACCATATTCCGCCGGCTGTAATTTGTAGTGTATAGGTAAGTATTTGGTTGGGTTGCAAAGCGCGGTCCATCACAAATATCATGATTAGCAAAGCGGCAGAGCCCACAGACGTTGCCCTGTTGCCATACACGGTAAACATGGAAAATATAAAGCTGAATAATACAACTTCTAATCCCAGCAAATAGATATTCATGCGGGCAAAGCCTGTAATTATTGCCACAACAAATATCAGGGCATTACATATCAGCATACTGTTACGTTTATAAACAGGCGGCCCGGGAGTATCAACAACGCAAACACATACAGCACCTAATGATAGTGTCAACCCCAGATCGAGCATGTTAAACTGAGCAAATATCAATGACGGAAGTAAAATACCCATCGATATCCTAAGCCCGTCTGAAAAATACTGGCTAAAGAAGAAGCTTTTTATTTCACGGGAATGTACGTCCATTGTTAATATTAAAGAGAGATTGGGCTGTAAAGTTATAACAAATTAGTTTTTTGATTTAATTAGGCATAATCTGTATAAAACATTGTCGATAATAACGGTAGATATTATCTTTACAAATGTTAAACAGGCAATAGCACTTGGTTGTTTAATATACACCTTAAATTATCTATGTCGTCTTCAACACATCTGAACCAGCGCGAATCGGTTTTCAATCAGGAAGTAATTACCCGTTTCGAACTTTACAACAGCTTATTTTTGACCTTGCCTTTTTACCAGGTGAAGGATACGGGCAACCTGTTGCCATTTTTCAGCGCCCATTGCGAAAAAGGCGCTGCAAATCAGGATTCGCCTGCTGAAATCATCAAGTCGTTTTTTGAAAAGTATGTACCAGGTATTGATGAAAAAGAGCAGTTAAATCGCTTGTTCCGCTTTATACAGTACATAGAGCGCCAGGTGGTGTTGTTTGATGCCATTGAAGATTCTTCATTTAATAAGATCACCCGTTTTGAAGATAGCGGTACTTTGCAAAATTTATTGCAGCAAATGTCGGGTGACGAACAAATGCGAGAAACCATAAAGGAAAAGCTGCAAAACTATTCACTGAGAATTGTGCTTACTGCACACCCTACCCAGTTTTACCCAAGCAGGGTACTAACCATAATGACCGACCTGATCGATGCGTTAAAAACAAACGATATTAATTCTATTGATGTTTTATTGCAGCAATTAGGTAAAACGCCATTTTTTAATAAGCAATCGCCAACACCGGTTGACGAAGCCGTGAGCCTGATCTGGTTCCTGGAAAACGTATTTTATCATGCGCTTGCCGGGATGCAGAACAAGCTGAACGAAGCTTTTGATGCCGATCAGTTTACACATCAGCTTTTAGAAATGGGTTTTTGGCCGGGAGGCGACAGGGACGGTAATCCGAATGTTAAGACTGACTCGACCAAAACAGTTGCATCAATATTGCGCCAGGTTATTTTCCGTTGCTATTACCGCGATTTCAGGAATGTAAAGCGCCGCATTACTTTCCGTGGGGTTGAAAACGCAATGGCTGAACTGGAAAGCATACTTTACGAGAATGCATTCAGCCCTAAAGAAGATGCCGTTGACCTGCAAAGTAAAATGCTTGATCTGTTGCAGCAAATAAAGGATGTACTTATTGCCGATCATTACAGTTTATTTACAGAGATTATTGATGATCTGGTACATAAAATTAAGCTGTTCGGCTGTTACTTCGCCACTTTAGATATACGCCAGGATAGCCGCGTTTTGCGTAAAGTGTATGCCTATATCACAAACCAGACAGGTGTGCAGTTACCTGAGAACTATAACGAGCTTGAAGAGCAGGAAAAACTCAAACATATTACGTTCCCCGAAGCCGACTTTCATTGCCCTGATGATTTAGAAGATGCGCTGATAAAAGACACCCTAAACACCATCCGACTGGTAAAGAAGATACAGCAACAAAATGGGGTAAAGGGTTGTGAACGATTCATCATCAGTAACTGCCAGCAAGCTTCAGATATTTTGCAATTGATTGATCTGTTCCTTTTAAGCGGATGGAAAAAAGAAGAATTGACCATTGACTTTATGCCATTGTTTGAAACCGTTAATGACCTTAAGGTAGCAGCACAGGTAATGGAAACACTTTACAGCCATCCTTTTTATAAGCAACACCTGGCTACGCGCGGTAATAAACAAAGCATCATGCTTGGTTTTTCTGATAGTACCAAAGATGGTGGTTACCTGATGGCCAACTGGTCAATATATAAAGCAAAAGTTGAACTTACTGCCATGGCGCGCAAGTATGATATCGACCTGGCGTTTTTTGATGGGAGGGGCGGCCCGCCGGCACGTGGAGGCGGTAAAACACACCGTTTTTATGCGTCAATGGGTAAAGAGATTGCCAATAACCATATCCAGCTTACCATACAGGGGCAAACCGTTAGTTCGCAATATGGCTCTGTAGATACCGCACGTTTTAACCTGGAACAGCTATTTAATGCTGGTATCGTTTCGGCATTGCACCAAAATCACAAAGATCTGCTGGATGAAAGGCACAAGGAACTGATCTCTATCATGGCTCAGGAGAGCTACGATCTGTTTATGGGTTTACGTACGCACCCTTTGTTTACAGAATACCTGGAGAAGCTTAGTCCACTGAAATTACTTTCTGGTGTAAATATCAGTAGCCGGCCAACTAAACGGAACAGCGATGCTCCGCTTAAACTGGAAGACCTTCGTGCCATTAGCTTTGTAACTTCATGGAGCCAGTTAAAACAAAATATTCCGGGTTTTTATGGTGTGGGTACAGCTTTAAATAAAATGAAGAACGAGGGGCATTGGGAAGAGGTGGTTGACCTTTACCAGCGTTCGGGCTTTTTTAAGACAATGATTGATAACTGCATGATGTCCATGTCTAAATCAGATTTCCGGGTAACGGCACATTTAAAAAATGATGAAAAATTTGGTGCGTTTTGGACTATGCTGTACAACGAATATGAACTTACCAAAAAAGTGCTGCTCGAACTTAGCAATACTCAAATTTTAATGGAAACGGCGCCGGTAGAAAGAAAGTCTATCGCAGCCCGCGAACGTATTGTATTGCCATTAGTGATGATACAGCATTTCGCGCTTGATTGCCTGAACAAAGGCTGCGATGAAGAGTTGACACAGGTTTATAATAAATTAGTAATCCGTACGGTTTATGGTATTGTAAATGCCGGAAGAAACCTGGCATAATCGGTTGAAATAACAGTACTTAAAGCCTTAACATTAATTGTTAGGGCTTTTTTGTGTCGTATTCAGGATATTTTCCCGGCTCCAGTCTGAAAGTAGCTGCATGATCTTTTGCAGGGATCTGCCTTTCTCGCTTAACGAATATTCAACCCGAGGCGGTATCTCCGGATATGCTTTACGGATGATGATACCATCTGCCTCAAGCTCTTTCAACTGGCGCGACAATACCTTCAGCGCTATGCCATCAATGGTTTTGTGCAGTTCGCCAAAACGCACAGGCTTTTCCAAAAGCAGCCAAATAATGATGGGCTTCCACTTGCCGCCAATCACATCAATAGTGGCCGTGATGGGGCATTCCTGAACGCCGTGATATTTTATTTCATTTTTTTCTGCAGCCATACGTTGAAATAACTAAATCCTTACTTTTTTGTTACTACTTGACAAAAAGGTAATTACTTGACAAAAGTATAGTATTGGCCTAATTTTGACGAAAATTGATCATTAAAAACTATGAAAATTGTAATTGTAGGTGCTACAGGCACTATAGGTAAACATGTTGTAAAAGCACTTGAAAAAGATAATGAGATTATAAAAGTTGGTTCAAAAAGTGGCGACTATCAGGTTGATATCACATCTGCCGAATCAATTAAACAATTATTTGAAAAGATCGGAAAGTTTGATGCATTAATTAGCACAACCGGCGACGGTCACTTTGGTCCTTTGAATGAAATGACTGAAACCGAGTTTAGGATTGGGTTAAACAGCAAATTAATGGGACAGGTTAACCTGGTTCTTATCGGTCAGCATTATATTAATCCAAAAGGATCATTCACTATTACATCGGGAAGTTTAAGCCATGACCCTATTAAGTTGGGTGCGGCAGTAAGTACTGTAAATGGCGCGCTTAATTCGTTTGTTATTGGTGCATCTGTCGAATTGGATAATGGTGTACGCATTAATGCAGTTAGTCCGGGTGTGGTGGAAGATTCACCGGCGTATTTTCCATACTTTCCGGGGAACGTTCCTGCAACTATGCATCAGGTAGCGCAAGCTTATGTAAAAAGTGTTTTAGGTGCACAAACGGGCCAGGTGTTTGAAGTAGCAGGCTGATAAGTACATAAATGTCACCCGGATGTAAACCATCTATTTTTTTGCGTGTTGTAGTTTGTAGCAACTAAAACATACTAAAATGAAAAATATTCTCTGGGTGGCATCTATTGCTTGTTTAATTATAACTGCATCTGCTTGCCGCGACAATAAAAAGGCTAAAAATTTTAATGAAAAAACAATGGTTGACCAGGATGCACTGCGTTTTATTACAGCTGCAAATGAAGCCGGGCTAACCGAAATTAAAGTTGCAACTGTGGCTGAACAAAATTCTAAAAACCAGAGAGTTATAGATTTTGCTAAAATGATGATTACAGATCATGCTAAAGCAGGTAAAGAGTTAAAAACGCTTGCTACCGGAAAGTACGTTACACTTGATGATAAGATAAGCAAAGAACATCAAGCCATGATTAATGAACTATCCAAAAAGACAGGAACAGAGTTTGATAAACAATATATGCTAATGATGCAGGCCGACCATGAAAAGACGGTTCAGGACTTTGAAACAGCTACTAACAATAAAAACCTTGCTGTGAAAGATTTTGCCAATCAAACTTTGCCAACACTAAAAATGCACCTCGACTCGGCAAAAGCAATTGCTTCAAGTTTAAAATAATCTCAGTTGTAAATTTTGCGGTGGTTTGGCCTTGCCGAACACCGTACGTCCGCCATAGCGCCATGAATTGTCACGTTCCTGTTGTATCACCTGGTCAAAATTTGCGTTAGGGGTGAAGTCTTGCTCTGCGCGTTGCGCAATGTCAGTCAATCTTTTAATGGCCTCTTTCTTCTCCGACTGGCCAATTTTGGCTTTGTATATCGCCGTATTCAACACACCTATAGTTTCGTCATAAGTTTTGGTAGGTACTGGAAACGGATGCCCGTCTTTACCACCATGCGCAAATGAATATCTTGCCGGATCTTTAAATCTTGACGGCGCGCCATAAATTACTTCGCTTACTAAAGCCAGCGATTGCAAAGTTCTTGGGCCAACACCTTCCAGCATTAGCAGATCTTCAAAATCCTTTGGCTGCTTTTCATGCGCCAGCCACAAAACAGCACCTAAGCGTTTCAGGTCAACATCTTCTGCACGTACATCATGGTGCCTTGGCATTACCAGCTTATGCGCTTCTGCTAACATATCATTTGGATGCTCTGCCGACATTTGCATTACTGCATGGCGCGAACTTTCAGCCTCGCCTGCAGCCATATTTAAAATATAGCCGCTGTTTTTGCCATAAATAAATGTATGAGGGTCATTTACAAAAGATTTTAAGCCTTCTGAATGCCAGTGATAACGCCGGGCTGTGCTGTTGGCATCGTTCATGCCTTGTTGTATTACCGTCCACTGGCCTGTTTTGCTTACTACAAAGTTGTGCAGATAAAGCTGGTAACCATCCTGAATGGCAGTGTTATCCACCTTGGCGGCCAGTTTACTGCAATGTGCTAACTCATTTCCGTTCAGGCCTGTGCGGTCGCCAATAATCAGTAGTTCATCAGGCGTTTGTCTGGAGTACTTACCCTTGCCACCTGCAATGTAAATCCCTAATTCTTTGGCATGCGGATTAAGTGCCCGCTTTAAAGCCCCCATAACCGATGTGGTAATACCCGACGAATGCCAGTCCATCCCCATAACAGCACCCAGGCTTTGAAACCAGAAAGGATCACTCAACCGGCGGATAAATTCATCGCTGCCAAAATCCATCACCATAATTTCGGCTACGGCGAGGCCAAGTTTAGCCATGCGTTCGGCAAGCCACATGGGCACAAAGCCATTATGTAAAGGTAAATCCGCTGATCCCGAACGTTTCATTTACTAACAAAGTTAGCAAATAACAATTATACTTTGTTGCTTACTTTTAATAATTCTTCGGCAAAAATTACAGCGGCTTTATTTCTGTAAGCACCTTTATGCCATATAATGTACGACTGCCTGGTCAGCTTTCGCCCGCTGATAGGAATGGCTGCCAGCTTTTCCCAGCCAATCAGCGCTTTTTCATTGATGATACTGATCTCGTCGCTGTTTTGTACCAATGATAGCAGCGAGTGCATATCATTCATTTCAATCTTAATAGCAGGTTTAATCTTGCGTTGCTCAAAAAGTTCGTCTACAAAATTGCGTGAGCTGAAACCTTTAGCCGGTAAAATAAGGTTACGGCTCAATATGTCCTTTAAGGAAATGGATCCCAATTTAGCCAGCGGGTTCTTCTTTGATACCACCATCACAATATCAGATTTGGAAAGCGGCTGCAAATCAAAGTCGGGATCGTTGTTCTGGTTATGGAAAGCCAGTATCAGATCAAGTTCCGATTGCTTGAGCTTGTTTTCTAATATCTCCGGTGCACCATATTCCAAATTGATTTTTACGGATGGGTACCGCTTGGTAAACACCGGCAACACGGGTAATATGAGTGATGTAAAAGCATAAGTAACACCAATGCGCAATTCCCCGGTAACCAGGTTATTGAGGTCGGCAATGGCCTGTTTGCCTTTCTCCACATTCAGTAAAATGCGCCTGGCATGGGTTAAAAACACTTTGCCTGCTTCGGTTAAGCGCACCTGTTTGCCCAAACGGTCAAACAAGGGAAGCCCAAGTTCCTGCTCCAGCAGTTTGATTTGCTGCGACAGGGTAGACTGTGTGATGTATACCGCTGCGGCTGCCTCTGTAAAGTGCAGTAACTCGGCCGCTTTAACAAAATAACTTAACTGCCGTATCTCCATATCAATCGTTTTTATCTATCAATATCATTAAAACAATCTATTTTACAAATGTAATCTTTATGCCGATCTTTGTAGCATCATCAAGCGGAAGGTTAGTCTTCCGCTACAACATATAGCTTATGAATATTTTCCGATCACTCAAATACCGCAACTTCAAGCTCTTTTTCTACGGACAATCAGTATCTCTTATTGGTACCTGGATGCAAAAAACAGCCGTTAGCTGGTTGGTTTACCGCCTTACCGGTTCGGCATTGTTACTGGGTATCGTGACTTTTGTAAGCCTGATACCATCGTTGATATTATCGCCTTATGCAGGCAGTTATATCGACAGACATAACCGTTTTAAGGTTCTGGTTGCTACACAGGTGATCTCCATGCTGCAGGCTGGTGCGCTTGCCGCCATGATCTTCTTTAAATTCTATAACATGTCGGGCATTATATTTCTGAGCCTTGTACAAGGTATCATTAATGCTTTTGACGTTACCTGCCGCCAATCTATCATGGTGGAAATGATAGAGAATAAGGAAGACCTACCCAATGCCATTGCCCTTAACTCAACCATGACTAACCTGGCACGTATTGCCGGACCAGCAGTTGCCGGTATTATACTGAGCACCCTTGGCGAAGACTTTTGTTTTGTAAGCAACTTTTTAAGCTATATACCTGTGCTTGCCTGCTTGTTTATGATGAAGCTGGATGTTAAGCAAAGCATCAAGCCACAAACTGATATTTGGGTAGAGCTTAAACAAGGTTTTAAATATGTGGCTGGCGAAAAAGAGATCAGCAGCCTGATTATTATGCTGACCATCAGTAGTTTGTTTGTAATCCCTTTTAATACGCTAATGCCGATTTTTGCTAAAGATATCTTCAACGGTACAGCCAAAACTTTTAGCTGGTTTGAAAGTGCAGCCGGATTGGGCTCTGTAATAAGTGCAATCTACATGGCCACACTTAAAAACAGCAAAGGGCTAATGCGGATCATGACATTTGCATGCGCCATTTTTGGTGTCAGTATTTTATTACTGGCTTACGCAAAAGCTTTACCTGTAGCCCTGATCTTTATGACCTTAAGCGGTGTGGGTATGATGGCGCAAACATCAACCATAAATACGTACATACAAACCCATGCAGCACCAAATATGCGTGCTCGCGCTATCAGTTATTATGTGATGGCTTACCAGGGTATGATACCTGTGGGTAGCTTGCTGATAGGTGCATTGGCCAGTAGCCTGGGTGCCAGGACAGCCGTTGCCATTGAAGGCTTTATCGGTATTGCAGCTACCATAGGCTTTTTGCTGTACCGTAACCATGTTACCGATGGCAACTTGCTGAACAGAAAACGCCTGAGCTTTGGTAAATAAAAGTACCCGGTTGCCAATAGGGGCTATGCTTTTGTAAACATAATGTACCTTTGCTTGTCAACCTTTTACTGACAATGCGATAATCTTATGATCAACTACTTTGAATTTTATAATATTCCCGAAGCTTTTGAAATAGACCAAGCTGCCCTTAAAAAGCAGTTTTATGACCTGAGCAAAAAATACCACCCTGACTTTTATGCCAACGAGGGCGACGAGAAGCAGCAGGAGATACTGGAACTATCAACCATTAATAATAACGCTTATAAAACTTTAAGCGACCCTAATAAACGGCTTGCTTATATTTTAAAGCAGCATAATTTATTGGAAGAAGGGGCGAAACCGCAACTGCCGGCCGACTTTTTAATGGAGATGATGGAACTTAACGAGCGCCTGATGGAGGTGGATGATGCCGAACAACTGGCATCAATTACGGCAGAAGTGCTTGCTGTTGAAAATGATTTGCAGGCGCAGTTTAATGAGTTAACAGCAGATTATCAGACACTTGATGACACGGCCAAAGAGGACAGACTGAACCATGTTGCAGATATTTACTATAGACAAAAATATTTGTTGCGGATTAGGGAGAGTTTAGATACATTTGCATCCCGGTTCTGACAACCGGAATGCCCAGATGGCGGAATCGGTAGACGCGCTGGTCTCAAACACCTGTGGCTGCAAGGCCGTGCCGGTTCGACCCCGGCTCTGGGTACAGGCAAAGCCTTTCTGAGAAATCAGGAAGGCTTTTTTGGTTTATTATCAACTCGATAAGCACGTATATTAAATTAAGTTTTGAAAACTGTAATTTAGTGGAAACTTAAACCGTCATGAAGTTACAGAAACACCTAGTTAGAAATATAAGTACTCTCATTACAGTAGTTCCAGCGTTGATCTACTATTTTACATACTTGTATGAAAAAGCTTACGCAGAAGTCAATAGAGTTCCAGAATCGATGATACAGCTGTCTATCAGTGATGTTTTGAATCTAATAGCACGTGCTATCATCGGAATAACATTATTTATAATGCCGTTGATATATGTGTATGATACAGTAATGAATTGGTCGACAAAAAAAATTCATTATTATGTTATTGCGAATCTTACTGTACTGTTCTGCTTTATCACGTTTTATTTTACCGCAACCTTCGCCTTTAATTACACAACTTTATATTCAATGATAATCGGTGCAAATCTTATTGTCTTTATTTTATCCTTATTAGCGACTAATAAAGTAGCAGATACTCTCGGTGAAGATGCGATATCATTACCAGAAAGCTTCGAATGCTATAAGAAATACATTAAAGAGGCCTTATCACATCCAATAGTATTATTTTTAATTATCTCATGGATAATTGGAGCCGGGAGATCGATGGTGGAAACAGCCGGACAGTATAATGCAGTTTTTCACAACGAGTGGTATGTTCTAAAAGATAAAAGCGAAAGTTACCTTGTTGCTAATTATGGTGATAAATACATATTTCGGGATTATAATAACAAGGCAAAAAAGTGGACTGATACTATAACGATAATCACCGGTGATCAAACAAAGAAATTTGAACTTTTAAGGTTACATGGTACGCAAAGTAAATTATCCATTTGGTCAAAATTCACTCAGGATTGGATGCATTGAAGCATCATGATTTTGTCGCTTAACTCAAACTTTAAATGATAAAACTGTACTTGAACTTTTCTGATATAATGCAAGTTGCTTGGCTTGGCACAAGTCTCGTGAGTCTCTTTATTGCGTATGTTGTTTTTAAGTTGCAGGCTGAAACGTTTGCAAGTCAACAAGAAATCACTCGATTAGAACAAAGGAAATTTATTTTTCAGATTAGACCTGTGTTTAAAGTAGTAAATCACAGCACCCTATTAGCTCATTTAAACAACGGATTTCAATCTCATTTTACTATTGAATTACAAGATAACCCTGCAAAAAATATTGTAATTGAAAACATTATAGATAACGAGGTTATAAAATATGAAAGGGCGGGTGTTGGGGATCAATTAACAATCATTGAACAAACCATCCAAAAAGGTTCTATTGGATATCCTGTAAAAATTAATGTTAGATTTCAAGATGAGATAGGTACTTCTTACATCCAGTCAATTGCGGGCGATTTTCAGGATCTCTTCATTGAAATACCCATTAACACAAAGGAATTTTAATATTCCCCCGGCCTCGTGTCAGGGGTTTCTTAACTTAAAACTAAAACCTATGAAAAAGAATTATGCCGTGATGTATGGGTGTTATAATTCAATTTTATTATTCCCTTTAAGATCATGGGCTTTCCTTCCTCAAATACAGCCAGTTAATCACAAAAACAACAATCAGGATTAACAGCCCGCCAAACTCGCGGGTTTCTTCAATGGCTTTTCAGCTTTCATGGTTTGTACAATGAACAATAGCTTAACAATGTCAACAAAATTATGTAGTTACGTAATAGAAGCACTAATCCGGAATGATCGCTAATTCACATCTTTTACAAACCTGACGCTATATCGGTACGAGTCACTGTTCGATACACCACTAACGCCCCCAATGAAATCTGTAAAAGGGTTTTGCCCTGTTATTACCTCACTATGCAAATAGAGCGTCCATGTCGCTTCCTTTGTTGTACCGCCACCAGTTACCATCTCATTGGTAGATGATACGAATTGAGCTTCTATACCACGGTATCTGAAGATATTGTTTCCGCCAGCATCTATGTAAACAATACCTGCCGGCAGCGCATTAAAACCTGATGCGTTATTGCCGTTTATATCCCAGCCCGACGAAGAAAGTATTTGTTTTAAGCTTTCTGATGTTAATGCTGTGTAGCCATTCATTGTTTGTGTAGGAAAACTGGAAACCAGCTTGTCAAAATCAGCTTTGCTTGGTAAGCGCCATCCGTCCTGTAATACAATGGCCTGGGCTTCCTGCCTGGTATAATATTTCCCATATGCCGCATCATTACTTCCATTATTATAATTGACGCCGCCCGCTCCGTTATAATTGACACTTGTCCAAAGCTGGTTGCCAATTTTTACGGTCGTGTAAAAGCCTCCATTAATCGTTACTCCTTGTTTTTGCGGCTCGGGGTCTTTATCTTTTTTCTTGCAGGATACCATAGCCAGCACAATGCATAAATACAGTAATGATATTTTATTAAAGCCTAATGTTAGGTAATTTTTAGGAGACATGATTGTAAGTATTGATGGATCACAAACATGAACACCGAATTATGCTATAAGTTTTAAGTGACTGTTGCCTGAGATTACCAAATAAGTTGCAAAACAGCAAACTGTATTTATGCGGTTTCCTTAATTCACTTCCTCCTCAAATACATCCAATTAATTACAAACACAACGATCAAAATCAATAGCCCACCGAACTCACGGGTTTCTTCAATCCAGGGTTTTTCGGCTTTCATGGTTTGTACAATGTTTTCGGCATGGTGGTCACTTGCCCAGTCGATAACACCTGTTTTGTCAAAAAGCAGGTATATGGCGTACAAGCTATAAACAGATAAACCCAAAATGTAAAGTCTGATATTCATCTGCCCCTTACTGGCCTGGTAACAAATCCAGGCACCTAACAGGTAAATTGGCATCCATACATAAGGGTCGGGGTCGTTGTATTGCAGCCCGGCAAAAATGATGAACAGTACAACGAATGTGATATTATAAACTTTAAATCCGGTTGATACAGGCATAGGGGCAATTGATCTGCCTAAAGATATAAAGTTCTGTAAATTGCAGCACAAACCGTATCATTATTTCTGAAACTGTATATTGAGGGCATGCCGGTACCAAATGATATTTTAAACCAGATCCGCTTATATTTCGACAGCACTTCAAACCTTGCGGATATGGACTGGGAGTTGTTTGCGTCAAAATTAATTCCGGTGGCCTATCCTAAAAAGCATTTGCTGTTAGCAGCCGGTAAAACCGAAAATTATCTGTCGTTTATTGAAACGGGCATGGTACGTTTTTACATCCCTAAAGAAACCAGCGAACTCACGTTTTCTTTCGGGTTCGAAAACAGCTTTATCAGCGGTTACGATTCCTTTTTAACACAGCAGCCATCAAGCTACAACATAGAAACACTTGCACCAACAGTACTCTGGCGACTGTCGTACCACGACCTTCAATCCATTTATGCCGACACTGCAATAGGTAATTACATTGGCCGCAAGGCAAGCGAGGAGCTGTTTTTAAGAAAGAGCAAGAGGGAGTTATCTTTATTAAATGATAATGCCGAAACGCGCTACCTCAACTTATTTACTGAGCAGCCAAAACTGATAAAGCAAATCCCGCTGAAATACATAGCCTCCTATATTGGCATTACACCGCAAGCTTTAAGCCGTATCAGAAAGTCAATTAGTTAACATAGGTTCATTGTTTGGGGCAGCCATGCTGGTGATATTTGTCTTAAAAAAGATGAAACCGCTAATCATATTAATAAGTGTGTTTGCCCTGTCGTTGGTGATAAATAAGCTTTTTTACGGGGGATATAACTTTAGCTTATCGGGCAAAATTGCCATGTCGGCTATGTTGCTGTTTACCGCCATAGGCCATTTTGCCTATACCAAAGGCATGACCATGATGTTGCCGTCGTTCATCCCGTACAGAACCGAGTTAGTGTACCTAACCGGCTTAATGGAAATTGCTGCGGGTGTGGCGCTGCTTTTCCCGGCGATAAGTATGGTTACAGGTTGGCTGTTAATTGTTTTTTTCGTCCTGTTGCTTCCAGCAAATATTTATGCTGCCTTTAATCATATTAATTATCAGAAAGGCAGTTTGGATGGTAGCGGAATTAACTACCTGTGGTTCAGGGTGCCGCTGCAAATACTGTTTATACTTTGGGTTTATTTCTCTGCCATTAAACGCTGAAGGTTAGTAGAGACGAGCGAAGCAGAATATTTTAAGGAATGCAGTAGTAATTTTTTATTTTTATGAGCTACCTGTAACTTATGATCTTCAGCTTTACATCGACTCCCGACTTTGATTTCATGACGTATTTTGCCCGGCACATAGGGGTAACGGTAAATGATAACCTGCTGATCATTCCCGAACATTTAGGACAGGGACATATTCGCAAAATAACATTTGGTGCAGAGTTTAAGATTACGATGCACCATTATGTATTAAAAGAAGACCTTATCATCAAACGGAATACATCAGGCCAGGGAAACGAGCTGATTACCATTTTCTTTTATAGCAATGAGCAGGCGCTGGGGATAGCTTATAATAATGATGCGCAGGTTCAATTTTCCGAACGCGACGAATCTGCCATCCAGGTTACCTCTAATGACCTCAACTCAACCATACGTTTTCCCGAAGGGCATACCATTGATTACGTGGTGATCGCCATAATGCCATCCTATTTAAAAAGCCTGCTGGCTTTAAATAAACTGAATTCCACACTGGAAACCATAACCACAACCGGGAAGACATTCCTGTTTTTTGAAAACATGACGGCGCAGGCAAAGTTGCTGCTTAAAAACCTGAACGCAGTTGACATGAGTGATGATCTTAGCCAGTTTTACATGCAGATTAAGGTGCAGGAGCTACTTTACCTGCTTTTTAAAAAGCTATCTGCACGTGAAAACATACCGCATCAAAACATTAATAATGCCGATGCTGCCAGGCTGCTTCACATCCGAAATGAGATCATCAGCGATTTAAGCACCCCACCGGTTTTGCATGAACTGGCCCAAATTGCTGCCATGAGCGAAACTAAATTAAAACAACTTTTTAAGCAATCTTTTGGCGACACCATTTATAACTATTATCAGCGGGCAAGAATGGAAGAAGCGGCCTTTTTATTAAAACAAGGCAGGCGTTCTGTTGCCGAGGCTGGTTACGAATTAGGTTTCTCTAACCTCAGCCATTTCAGCCGGTTGTTTGAAAAACATTACGGCCTTACCCCTAAAAGATTTTCTCAAGCTTAATCCTTCTGTCGTATCGGACTGATTTTACGTCCCTTCCTGCTATTATCAGCATCAGATAACGTGCACTTTTGCTATGTAAACAAAAACATACTGCAAAATGAAAAAGTTATTCTTGCCTTATAGCAAAGCCACACTACAACTAAAAAATCATGTAGTAATGGCACCAATGACCCGCAGCCGGGCAATTAACAATGTGCCAAACAACCTGATGGCTACCTATTACCATCAGCGTACAGGGGCAGGGCTAATCATCACAGAAGGAACCTCTCCAAGCCCGGAAGGTTTAGGTTATCCACGCATTCCCGGAATTTTTACCGAAGAACAGGTTGAAGGATGGAAACTGGTTACTAAAGCCGTTCACCAAGGCGGTTCAAAAATATTTCTGCAGATTATGCATACCGGCAGGGTTGCCCATAGCTCAAACTTACCGGAAGGTTATCAGGTTGTTGGCCTTTCAAATGTAAAAGCCACAGGAGAGATCTATACAGAGACTGGAATGTTTGAATATTCAGACCCTGCAGCACTTGATGCTGCAGGTATCGAAAAAATTATTAATGACCATGTAAAAGCTGCTGAAAATGCGATAGCTGCCGGTTTTGACGGTATTGAACTGCACGGTGCACATGGTTACCTTTTAGAGCAATCTTTAAATCCGCATGTAAATAACCGCACCGATAATTATGGCGGATCGATTGAAAACCGTAGCCGGTTAATTTTAGAAATTACACAAAAAATTGCAGCCGCTATAGGTGCCGATAAGGTGGGCTTGCGCATTTCGCCGTACCTGGCCACTAATGGTATGCCAACTTATGACCAGACAGAAGTACACAATACGTACATTTATTTGGCCGAAGAGATGAACCGTATAGGTATTGCATACCTGCATATCTCTAACAATCCGGGCATACCTGAAAAAACCCATCAGGCTATTCGCGAGACATTTGCTAACACCATTATTTACTGCAATGGCTTTACAGCAGAAACCGCCGAAGAAAGTTTACAGAATGGTTCTGTTGACCTTGTTGCCTTTGGCCGAAGCTTTTTAGCGAATCCAGATTTTATGAGGAGGATAGAAAAAAACGCCCCCTTAAATGAGCTGGATTATAATACCCTGTATACTCCAGGCGCAGAGGGCTATACCGATTATCCAACATTGGATTAAATAGCCATTAATTAAACACAATAATATTATGTAATCGAACTGACATTCATCAATACTTAAAATAATTATACCATGAAAATTATAACAACAGGCTCATTAGGAAATGTAGCCCAACCATTAGTAAAAAAACTGATAGCAGCCGGACATGAAGTAACGGTTATCAGTACTAATGATGATCGTAAAAGTGAAATTGAAGCATTAGGCGCAAAAGCAGCAATTGGTTCCATCGCTGACGTTGAGTTTCTGACCAATACATTTACAGGTGCCAATGCAGTTTATATTATGATGCCACCTTCATTAGGACCGGGTAATATGATACAAAATATAGCAGCTGCCGGGCAAGCATGTGCTGATGCAATTAAAGCTACCGGAGTGATCCGTGTGGTACTGCTAAGCAGTGTTGGTGCAGATGCCGAGCATGGTACCGGGCCAGTAGGAGGTGTGCATCGTGTAGAAAAAATATTCCGCCAGTTAGCGGGTGTAAATATTACTGTTTTGAGATCGGGTTTCTTCTTTGTTAACTTTTTCAGAGATATACCGCTTATCAAAAGCAGAAATTTGTTCGGGAATAATTATAGCGGTGATGACCAGTTGGCTTTAACCCACCCTAATGATCTGTCATCTGCAATTTCCGAAGAGCTGCAAGCAAATGGAAACGGATTTGAAATAAAATATGTGGTAAGCGATGTTGCTAACGGTAATGAAATAGCCAAGCAGCTTGGTGCGGCTATTGGCAAGCCGGATTTAACCTGGACCAACATTCCGGATGAGCAGCTGAAACAAGGTATGATGTCTGGCGGAATGCCTGCTGAATTAGCTGACTTAATTACTCAACTTGGCCAGGGAGTAAAAACTGGTATTGTGATGAAAGACTTTTTTGAAACAGGTGGTAAAGTAACCGGTAAAATAAAGCTGGAACAATTTACACAAGAGTTTAAAAACCGCTACGAACAAGCCTGAATCTAATTCCACCGGGACGGTATGCTGTCCCGGTGATTGCTTAAACATTCGGCTTTGTGGTTACCAATAGTATTAAATGATTTTATATCGATAGTAAGAGTTATTTAAAAATAATCTTTAATTATTTTTATTTCGGCAAACAATATAATGATAGGTTTGTAGTTAAATGTAAGTAAGCTCAAAGTTGAGCTTAAAAACTTTATTACATATTAACCTTTAAAATTTATCGTTATGGCTTTCAAAGCAAGATTAAATTTTTCGGGCAAAGAGTACGATGTGCTGAATTGCTCGTATGCCTTAAACCGCGATGTAGACTCCAAAGGACGCCCGTCTTCAGGAGTATATGGCGGCACCATTGACATCGAAGTAGAGTCAACAGAAGACACTTCGATTATCGAAGCGATGGTCAACAACCAGTACAAACCCGTTACCGGTACACTGCTGATCAAAAAATCAGAAGAAGATGCAAAAATGAAAGAACTGTCATTTGAAGACGGTTACATTGTGAAGTACTCAGAAGGGCTGGACATTACCGGCGAAACCCCGATGAGCTACAAGTTCACCATTTCTGCACGCAAGCTGAAATTAGGCAATGCCGAGCATGTGAACGACTGGCCAGGCCGCACGAATTAATTAAGGGGTAAGTACACACCCAATCGTATTACATTCTAAATTTTACTACTATGGCTTTCAAAGCAAGAATCAATATAGGCTCAAAAGAATTTGATGTGCTGCAATGCAGCTATGCCCTAAGCAGGGACGTTGACGCTAAAGGCCGCCCTTCATCAGGCGTATACGGCGGTACGATACAGGTTGAAGTAGAATCAACCGAAGATACCTCGGTGATCGAATCAATGGTGAACAACCAGTACAAACCGTTGAACGGAACGATCACCTTCAAAAAGTCGGAAGAAGACGCCAAGATGAAGGAGCTGACGTTTACAGAAGGCTACATCATCCAGTACAACGAAGGCTTATCGATTGTGGGCAATGCCCCAATGTCATTAAGCTTTGTGATCTCGGCCCGTACCTTGAAGATCGGCAACGCCGAACACGAGAACGACTGGCCGAAATAAAAAATCGCTGACAGTATTTTAATTATTGTCACAACGTTGAGCAGTAAATCAAGGCTAATTTATTTTTACCAGCTTTTTAACAGTCCGGTAATTGCCTTGATTTACTTCAACAAAATAAACGCCCGCAGGTATTTCTGATAGTTCTATCCTTGCTGACACTTTCTCTCCGTTGGCTTCACCATTCATTATTCTGTATATTTTAGCATTTGCAGAACTGTAAAGCTTTACTACAGCCCTTTCTATAGAAGTAGTTTTGTAGCTTACATTTACATAACCAACTGTTGGGTTTGGATAAAGTACAAGCTGTTGAGAAAGTGAGGTTTTTTCCATTATCTTTTTAGGATCATACATCAAATTCATGGCCTTTAATGAGTCGCTAACAGCGCCGACAGGTAGTACAAAGGCCGGCGTTTCTGTAACAGTCATAGTTAACTGGCCGGCTGTCAGCTTAACTTTTTCTACATCCATTGTATCGCTACCTGCCTTTGGGTGATAGATCTTTGCTGAATCGGCATTGCCTAAATCTAAAGTATACTGAGCAGTGCGCCCTTTTTCATCAGGCACTGTGAGAACATATGCTTGCTGGCCGTTTAGTTCATACCGGTCTACAACCGGGTTGTTGTTTAAGGTTTGCCTGTAAGTATAGTTGCCAATTAAATGATTTACCTGATAAATATAATCTGCAGCAGGCTTACGGGTATGATTGGCGTTGATTAAACCGGATGATGCAAACTGAACCGGGCTTAATGCATTATCATCATACATTTCGTAAAAGAATACACGCGCTATGCCGCTTTTTGCATATTGCAGAGAGGATCTCAAAATCCAGTCGGCTTGTGTTTGCAGCGCTGTTTTTTCACCTATTGCAATGGCTTTGTACGGGCTGCCCTGGTTAATATCATAGCCCACTTCAGTTACCCAAACAGGCATATCACCGGCGTATCGATGCGCCATTTGCACAAATTTGTCTGCCACCTGACTTGTATTAGAAACCTCCGGTGCTGCACCCCGTGTGGCACCGCCTGCCTGTGAGTTTTGGGCATCATTAGCATACAGGTGATAATTAATAATATCCCAGCATAGGTTTACTTCGCCATTTGCTTTAAAACCCCGGTGCTGTTTACACCAGTCGACCATGCCCTGTACATATTGCGGGTCGGCGGCTGCCAAACCACCCATAACTACCATTATATCCGGATCCGCGTTCTTTACACCAACGCCAGGCCCCATCGTATTTTTATTACCATCGTAAAAAGCAGATAGGTTAGCTGCATATTCGTAAGAAGTTTGATATGCTTTTCTGCCTTTCCACCACTTATCTCGTTCGTTGTCGCATTCTATGTATTTCACCAGGTTTAATCCACGCTTTACTACGTTCACAGGGTCATTTGTCCAACGTGGCGTAGCATTAACACTTAGATTAGTACTGTCAACAGCTGCGTTGCTGCCATAACGTGCAGCAAACTGATAAGCCACTTTTGCCTGATCGATATATGACATAGGATCAGAAAAGTCTTTTCCATATTTAATAGGGACGTTCTCCGCATCACGCTGGTCTTCGGGATAAGTGGCCAGCATCCAGTCGGGCAGTGTTTTCAAATCGGCTAAGATTTCGATACCATCCTGTTTACAGCGTTGATAGATAGCATCATAACTCCATCCGCCGCTATGTACAGGCGAAAAGGTATAAGATCCCTCTGATGATTCCAGTTTCTGCCAGTCCATATAATGGCGTACCTGGGTAAATGATTTTACCGCTTTCATACGGTTTTCATCAATAACCATCGGATTATTAGGATCCTCGAAATCCCACTCAAAGGCATTTACACCGAAGTAATTTTTAAGCGGATAGTTTTTTTTTATAGCTGGAGTAGGAGCTGTACCGGCCTTATAAGTTCCGTAAAGTTCCATTTCCGTCGGAAACATATACCAACAATTTAAAACCAGGTACTTTACATCGGTAATAACGCTGTCTAATTTAAACAAGTCTTCGCCCTGTGCATCTTTATCCGGGTAGGGGCCAACCCAGGTATTGTACCGGCTGCCTGTAAACCTAGCAATTTCCTTACGTTCGCCTTTGCTGTTCACAACAGATAAAGTAAGGGGATAAGGCCCTAAACTGCCCTCTCCATCATAAAACTTAACCTTATAAAGATTAATAATCTCTCCATCTGCAACCGGATAGTAGGCATCATAGTTATTAAACATTTTACCCCATCCTGTATTGACATTAATATTTGTAATACTATCAAAAAGACCGCCTAAGCCATCGCTTACATTATTTAGCTGATACCATCTGGAAGGCTCAATAGGTATTTTAACAATAGTCGTATCTTTTTGAGCTGTGCTTAAAGGAGGCGGGATATTTTGAACCAGTGTGCCAGGATAGCCATAAGCAAATACCTTCATAGGAATGTTGTTACTGAACTTATGGATCATCACAGCATCGGCTTCCATCGCATAAGGCAAAACCAGATCGACAAACGTCATATAGGTTTCGCCGGTGAAAAGCCCCACAAAAGTTTTTGTATTTCCGTTTACTATGTAGATAGAATCGGGTTTATCAATAAAAACCCCTGTGTAATCATAAAAAGAAAGCTTAGTGATTTTACTGTGCGATTGCAGCTTAAGCGTTACATCAACGTATTTAAAGTTATTTAACCATACGTTTTCTACAAGGCTGTCCAGATTGTCGTTTAACCAGGGGCTGTAATCTTGTCCCGTATCTTCACTGGGTATAGCCGAAACAAATTTTAGACGTTGCTCTGTTTGAGCAAGTGCTGGTAAACAAAGGGTGATAAATAAAAAACAGAATAACAGGCCGCGCATAACTAATCTCTCCACGGAATTTTATACGTATTAAGTAACATACATGTTACATATATGAATTAACTGTTAATGAGCTTAAATGGTTCTTCTATGCATGAATTTTAAAAGCTCAGATGCTATTTCAAAAGCATTTATTTAGATCTATAGCTTTATATTTACGCCATGCAGCCAGCTAAGCCCGACAATACCGTATTGATTGATGTTTTGCAAACCAAGATGCCTTTTGGTAAATACAAAGGGACACTAATTGCAGACTTACCGGTTTATTATTTGGAGTGGTTGCAAAAAAATGGAATGCCACCAGGTAAATTAGGGATGCTTTTGTCAACCACTTATGAAATAAAGATAAATGGCATGACTACATTACTTAATCAGTTAAAGGCAGCATTAAAAGGACATCAGCAGCCGGGCACAACAACTACAATTCCTAAAATTACTTAAGCGGAAATTGCATTAAACTTACAAATGGTTCCAACTGTGGTTTAGCAAATTACGTTTATACTAATAACGTAATACTAACCATGAAAAAACTATTTGTATATATCATCTGCCTGTTTACAGCCTATAGCTGTGCAAACGGATCAGCGCCGCGCAATCAGCAAGATAATGACCATGATTTTGCTACCGTACCTAATCCGAAACCAGGAGAAGCTGTAGCTACGTTTGGTGGCGGTTGTTTTTGGAGCATGAGCGAAGCATTGTCTGAACTTAAAGGTGTTGACCAGGTAGTTGCCGGTTTTGCGGGCGGCACCACTAAAAACCCAACCTATGAGGATGTTTGCACACGTACTACCGGACATGCAGAGGTGGTGCAGGTTTACTATGATCCAACTAAAATTAGCTTTGCAACTCTGGCAGAGGCTTTTTTCTATGCCCATGATCCTACAACACTGAACCGCCAGGGACCAGATGAAGGTACTGATTATCGTTCTATTGCCTTTTACCGCACACCACAAGAAAAGCAAACGCTTCAGCAAGTGATTGCCAAGGTAAACGCAGGCAAGTACTATTCGGGAAAGGTTGTTACACAGGTTGAACCTTTTAAAGTATTTTATCCTGCCGAAAAATATCACCAGGGTTATTACCGCTCACATGGCGACAGCCCCTACATACAATCTGTATCAGTACCGAAGGTATTAAAATTCAGAAAAGCTATACATGATCAGTTAAAGCCTGAGTTTCAAAAGTAAGAGCAGATAAACAGGATTACTTAAAGCCGGTTAAACCAACCCTTTTTCCAGAATACAAATACCTGTATGGCTGCAATAATCAGCATAGCTGCCATGGTGTAAACATAACCATGATGCACATACAGCTCTGGCATATTATCGCGTATCAGGTGTCCATGTTCGTCCTGGCGGGAAAAATTCATGCCGTATATACCCGCAATAAAAGTAAGCGGAATAAATATGACTGAAATGATGGTGAGTACCTTCATAATCTCATTCATCCGGTTACTTACCATTGACAGATACAGGTCTATTACATTGGATGTGATTTCCTTATAACTGTCAATCAGATCCATGATCTGGATGCTATGGTCATAGGCATCACGCAGATAGTTTTTGGTTTCTGCGTTTATAAGGGGGCTATCGGTACGGATCATATCATTGATCTTGTCCCGTTCCGGCCAACTTACGCGGCGCATCATAATCAATTCGCGTTTGATATGCTGTGCATTATACATTACCGTTTTGTCTGCTTTTTGATAAAGATAATCCTCAATATCATCAAGCGCCTCGCCAATGTCTGCAAGCACTACAAAATATTCATCAATAATGGTGTCCATTAAAGCATAGCACATGTATGCAGGGCCTGCCGTGCGGATAACGCCTTTACCGGCCTTTAAACGTTCTGTGACCATCTCAAAACGATCATCATAGGTTTCTTCAAAGCTAATGATCAGGTCGTCTTTTACAATGGCAGAAAACTGGGTGTTTACCAGTTGCTTTTCATCAGAAAACTCAATGATACGGCTGGTGGCAAAAAAGTAAGTTTCGTAATCATCAAACTTTGGTCGCTGATGCGTATTGGCAATATCTTCAAGCACCAATACATTTATTTTTAACACTTCGCCTACCTGCTCAATCAGGTGTGCATCGCCCAGGCCGTTAATCTTTATCCAATGCGTATGTTCGCAGCACTTCTCAAACTGCTCAATAATAACTGATATACTTTCTCCCGAAGACGTTACCAGTTCATTCCCATTGTATGAAAATACCGTAATCCGGGGCTTAAGTGCGTCTTCAGGGATACGGATCATGCCAGGGGTATCACCAACCCGGCCAGCCCGGCGGTGCTTTATGCGTGATCTTTTTACCAGTTTATTCATTATAAATAGTTAACAGCGTGCGGACCCTGGTTAAACAGTAAGTCCACAATACTCAGGTTTTTTAAAAAACCTTCGCGCTCTTCAAAAACCTGAAAGTATGGTTTTTGTTCAAAATCACTCTCTTTTTTAGGATGTATGCTATGCCTGAAATCTGCTACCGCTTCCGGATACTTAGCTTCATAGGTTTCAGTATAATTAAAGCTCACTTTTAATTTTAACAATTTAGTGATCAACTCCAGCAATTGCTGGTTATAATCAAACAAATAAGCAGGCTTATCTTCATAGAAAGAGGCGAAATCATCTTCATAATATTCAAAGTATGCCGAACGCCGGTAGCAAGCCTGTAAACTCATCCAGTGCAGTCGTTGCCAGTTAAAGTCATAGCTTATTTTTACATCCTTTACATCAGTATGTACTTTTGAGCCTTTTACAACCGGTACCACCAATGCCAGCAGCCCATCGGGCGAATATATATGTGCACGGTTACGATAGGTTTGTTTCGGAAAGTGTTCATATTTTTCAACGTATAAATCGGGCTTATACTGGTTGATTTTAGAAAAACACTCAACCGGAGGAAGATAAAACATGGGCAGCAGCGCACCTTTTTCAATCATATACTTTATGTTTGTGCTAAATTCGGTTCGAAATTAATGATAAAAAAAGGGCTTTCAAGGTTAGCGTTTTTGTTTTTATACCTGCTATCATTGCTGCCGTTCTGGTTTTTGTACCTTATAGCTGATTTTCTTTACCTGATTATTTATCACATTACAGGATATAGAAAGGCCGTAGTAAGAGAAAATCTTTCGAATTCTTTTCCTGAAAAATCTGCTGCTCAACGGATAAAAATCGAAAAACAATATTTTCATTACCTGGCCGATCTTATTGTTGAAGGAGTAAAACTGATCACCATATCTCAACAGCAAGTGCAACGCCGAATGCATCTTGTTAATCCCGAACTGATTGAACAATACTTTGCAGATGGTAAAAGCATTGTAGGGGCTGTAGGGCATTACGGCAACTGGGAATTAGGTGCTTTAAGCCTAAGCTTACTTACCAGCAACAGGCGCATTATTATTTACAAACCGCTAAGTAACCCCGAAGCCGAAGTTTTTTTTAAAAAGATACGCGGCAGGTTTGGCTCTACGCTGGTGCCTATGAAAAGCACACTGCGCAAAATGGTGGAATATAAGAACGAATTGTCTTTCAGTGTTTTTGTATCAGATCAAACACCGGTGCGTGAAGAAGCGCATTACTTCACTCAGTTTTTAAATCAGCCTACGGCAGTTTTTTTGGGCATCGAGAAAATAGCCAAACTAACAGGTTCGGTTGTCATATTTTGTGATATCAGGAGGGTGAAACGTGGCTATTATCAATGTACATTTGTGCCTTTAATAAACGAACCTAAACAGGCTGAAGGGCATACCATTACCGAAGCGCATGTGAAGTACCTGGAACACGTAATTAAAGCAGAGCCGCCTTACTGGTTATGGTCGCACCGCAGATGGAAGTTTAAGCCGGAAGGAAATATTTAAATGAATACACAACCTAAAGTTGCTATAGTAATACTTAACTGGAACGGCCTTAAATTTCTTCAGCAGTTTTTACCCGGCGTATTACAATCTACATATCCCAACCTTGAGGTTGTATTAGGCGATAATGCCTCAACAGATGAATCGGTAACGTATGTAAAAAGCGTTTTTCCAAGCGTTACCATCATTCAAAACGACAATAATTACGGCTTTACAGGTGGTTATAACCGTGTGCTTGAAAAGGTTGATGCCGATTATTTCATCCTTCTGAACTCCGACATACAGGTAAAACCTGGCTGGATCGAACCCGTAATTGCTTTAATGGAATCAGATAACCTGATTGCCGCAGCTGCGCCAAAAATTAAAGCCTTTGCGCAACCTACCCATTTTGAACATGCCGGTGCTGCTGGTGGCTTTATAGATAAGTTTGGCTATCCGTTTTGCCGGGGCAGGATCTTTTTTGAGGTAGAAGAGGACAAGGGGCAGTACAATCAATCCGGCGAGGTCTTTTGGGCATCTGGAGCTGCTTTATTCATCAAAAAGAAATATTGGGAGCTTTCCGGCGGATTCGACGAACAGTTTTTTGCCCACATGGAAGAAATCGATCTCTGCTGGCGATTGAAGAATATGGGTTACAAAGTGATGTATTGCGCCGAGTCTGAAGTTTACCACGTAGGGGGCGGTACGCTCGACAAGGAGAACCCATTTAAAACTTATCTTAATTTCCGCAATAACCTGTTGTTGCTGAAAAAGAATATGCCTGCTGCAAAAGCTGCTGCAATTATCAGCTTACGTTTATGGATGGACTTACTCGCCCTGTTTCGTTTTGTTGCCGAAGGTAAACGCAAAGATGCATGGGCCATTAGCAGGGCACATCAGAACTTTGTAAGAAAGTTATTTGCATCCGGTAAAACCCAGCACCCAAAATCAAACAACAAACAAGCTAACCTTAAAGGCATGTATAAAAGCAGCCTTGTAAAAGATTTCTTTATCAAGAAAAAGAAACACTTTACGGATTTGGATCAGGATCTGTTTTATTAATGATAATAGGAGCATCCTTGTCCATATGTAAATGTATGTCTCTCTGTGGATAAGGCAATTCAATACCAGCCTCGTTAAACTTGTTATAAATCTCGGATAAAACGCTGCTTTTTAACTTGGTCCACATAGAAATATCGGCCGCCCAAAAATACACTTTAAAGTCTACCGAACTTTCGTTTAGTTTATCAACCAATACTGCAGGGGCAGGAGCAGTCATAATATCTTCACGGTTGCTAAGCAAATCTTGTAATAGGTTTTTCACCTTCTCCAGATCGGTTCCATAGGCCACACCAATAGTAAGATCAACCTGGCGGTTATTGTTACTTAAAGTCCAGTTGGTAACGTGTTGTGATATTAAGTCGCCGTTGGGTACAATCACTTCAGCGCCGTTTCCAATAGCTATCTTACTTGAACGGATACCTATTTCTTTAATCGTTCCGGACTTACCCGACACCTCAATGATATCGCCAACCTCAACCGGTTTTTCAAAGGCCAGTATCAAACCCGAAACCAGGTTATTTACAATGTTTTGCAAACCAAAGCCAATACCAACACCAAATGCAGATAAAATGATAGTGATCTTATCTAAGGGAAAGCCTGATGCCGATACAGCGACAAAGAAGCCAATCGCGAATATGGAAAGGCGTATCAGCAACATGGACGTACGGTTTTTGCGTTGCGGTACAGTGCGGTGCTCATTTACATAATCATAAAAATAACTGATGATACGCGATATCAGGATAGACAACCATATTACGATAATGAAGATCAGGATGCTGCCAAACGTGAATAGCGTACCGCCAACCTTGCGCGATTGCTGCAGGAAGTCGCCCAGTGTATCAAACATGTAATCTTCCACACTTAGGTTTTGTGCAAGCGTGATGACCCATAGCACAACAGCAGCAATGTATAACAAATTCCGGATTTTGCTTTGCAGCAATTTGTAATCCAGATAAGAGCTGATGCCGGTGTCGCCTTTGTTGGCTTCCATTTGCAGAAACAAGCCCTGCATTAATATTTGCACAAACAGGAACAAACTTACCGCCAGCCATAAATTAAATGTGGAGGTAACTGCTATAATTTTAGATAAACTGAATCTGCCAGTTATATTACATATGATGGCGACCACCTGCAAAACCAGGTAAATCTTTAATATTGGCCGGCTATAAGGCGGCGCATCATCTAATTTTTTGTTTTGCTTTATAAACCTGTTTGTAACTACTGCTGCTGCAACCGATAATATCAATAAACTTACACGGTCAGCATTTGAAGCTTTTACAAATAAGTTACTGATACTGTACAGAACCGTTATCCAGAAAAGGATATGCAGATACCTGAAATAGAGCACCGGAAAGTTTTTGCGTACCAGCAGCAGTACTGAGACAATATTTATAAGGAATATAAATTCTAAAAATACCGCAGGTGGATGATCATAAAAGAATGGCTGTATGGTTGAAACGATGATCAGAACAGATAACAGCGGATATAGCGCCACATAAGTAGTTTGACCGATAGTTTCTTTTGGATCTGTTTTAACTCTGAATAATTTGGCCCGGCTTCCGTAGATCCACACCAGCAAAAGGATAAATAAGAATATGCCGATGACATGAAGAAATGAGTTTCTGTTAAGAGAGAACTTTAACAGTTTACTGTTCATGTTCCAGGTATCGGCAACGGCTGATTTAAAGGTCTCGGTACCACCCGAAGTCATTTCCCAGATATAATCATATTCATCCGATAAGGCCCGTTCGCTGAAATTCCTTATTTTGTTGTTCAGCCTGTCTTTTTGATCAAGCACATCAATATAAATATCAGCAAGCCGGTTTTGCATTAAACCTATCTTTAGCAGATAGTTTTTATTAAGCGAATCCAGCATTCGGTGTTTGCTCAATACTGCCTTAATGGGTTCATTTGCTGTGCGTTGTAAAGAGGTATCTGCAGGAATGGTATGGAACGTAGAATCTTTTTTGATCTGATCCAGGTCGCCATGTATCTGAACTAATTTGCTGTTAAAATCTGCCAGTTTATCCTGCCAGTCTTCCAAATCATCTTCTGTACGGGTAAGGATATCCCGTATAGCATATAAGTATCTGAGTGTATTTGATTTATCCTTAGTGATTAAAGAGTCGATCAGCTTTACCCGTTTTCTGTATTTTGGTAAAGCCTGACTTATTTCTGTCGTATCAAAGCCTTTGCTAAGGTCAACGCTGATCTGGTTAAACGAGTTACTGTAATACTCAACTTTTTGCAGCAGCGTATTAAGCGATGTATCCGAGCGTTTAAGGGTACGCATCATGGAATCGCGCCGCAGAATACTTTCTCTCACCGAATCACTGGCGCTATGCTTTCTGCGCTTTGTTTGTGCAAAGCTTATCGATACAGATAATACCGTGATAAGTATCAGAATATATTTAAATAGCTTAAGCATAATTAGAAGTTAGCAACGTTAACACATAAACAGCAAAAGCGTTTTAAAATTATTGGCTTACAAAATATTCCATAGCAAGCCTATACGAATTAAGCCCGAATCCGGCTATCACCCCGACACAATTTGCAGCCAGCATAGAGTGATGCCTGAACGCCTCGCGCTTATGTACATTAGAAATATGCACCTCGATAACCGGCGTGTTAATGGCAGCAATAGCATCGCCAATAGCAATAGAAGTATGCGTATAAGCCCCAGAATTTAAAATGATACCATCATAACTAAACCCAATTTCATGCAGTTTATCAATCAGTTCGCCCTCTTTGTTACTTTGAAAATAATCGATTTGAACATCACTGTACTGCGCTTTTATTTTTTCAAGATAACTTTCAAAACTACTGTCGCCGTAAATAGATTTCTCTCTAACGCCAAGCAGGTTTAAATTTGGGCCGTTTATAATTTGTATCTTCATCAACCAAACTTAAAATAAAATCGGGATAAAAATAACGTGGAGTGGCAACAGGCAATAAAAGGATTTAAAAATTATTTGAAACTCGAGAAATCAATGTCGCCAAACTCTGTTGCAGCCTACAGCAGGGACATTGACAAACTATACCAGTTCGCCCAGTTGAATTCCCTCAATCCTGAGAAAATAACTTTAACCGATTTAAGATCCTTTTTAACCTGGGTAAGTGAACTTGGCATGATCCCGTCATCGCAAGCAAGGATACTATCTGGTATAAAGTCATTTTATAAATACTTATTGTTAGAGGATGAGATTAAAAATGACCCTTCAGAATTATTGGAGTCGCCAAAGATCCGCCGCAAACTGCCAGATACTTTAACCAAGGAAGATATTGATAAGATTATTGCAGCCATTGACCTTTCGAGGCCAGATGGTGCACGAAATAAAGCCATTATAGAAGTATTGTACAGTTGCGGTCTACGCGTGTCAGAACTCACTGAGTTGAAACTGTCGAACCTTTACCTGGATATAGAATTTGTAAAAGTAACCGGTAAAGGGGATAAAGAGCGACTGGTGCCTATTGGCGGACCTGCCATAAAAGCGTTAAAGATTTGGCTGGAAGAAGTAAGGGTGCATGTACCGGCAAAAAAAGGAGAGGAGGATTACGTATTTCTCAATCGCCGTGGCGCGCACCTTACACGTGTATTCATTTTTATGATGATTAAGCAGTTGGCTGAAAGCATTGGCCTAAAGAAAAAGATCAGTCCACATACGTTCAGGCATTCGTTTGCCACACACTTGGTAGAGGGGGGCGCAGACCTGCGCGCAGTACAGGAAATGCTGGGGCACGAAAGCATTACCACTACAGAAATATATACCCACCTTGACAGAGACTACCTGAAAAGCACTATTATTCAGTATCACCCGAGGAGTTAGTTAGTAATTTTAAAGATATAAAATTTGTCATCCTGCCCAAGAACTCCTTTAGAGAACTTGTTTCAGGATCTCTCAGGGTATAATTTTCTTACTTATGGGATGCCGAAACAAGTTCGGCATGACCGTAAAGCTGTGATATTTATAAGCATGCTGAACATCGAAGCTTCTTTTTTGATCACTTAAAGTAGATTCTACACTTCGTTCTCCAAAGGAGTCCTTTGGACAGAATGACAAGACATATTATTTTATTAGGCTATCTGGTTCCCCTTATCATCCTATCCCTGCCGCTCATGTCTTTTCGTAACTCAATATCAGTGAATCCTTTATTAGTAAGCAGATCTATCATTTCCTTACCATAGCTTTCATTAATTTCAAAGAAAAGCTGGCCATTAGGTTTAATATGCTGCAACGCAAAATCGGCAATGACATTATAAAAAATCAGCGGATCTTGCTCTGGTACAAACAATGCAGTATGCGGTTCAAAGCCGGTAACATTATTATGCATCTGTAGCTTGTCTGTCTCGGTAACATAGGGCGGGTTACTCACAACAACATCAAATTTTTCTGCAAAATGTAACTCATTGTGCTTTAAAATATCTGCAAGTAAAAATTCAACCTCTGTATCATTCAATAAGGCATTATCACGCGCAGTTGCTAAAGCCGCTTCCGAAATATCAATTGCGCACAGTTTACTTTGGGGCAAATTGTGCTTTAATGTAACCGGGATACAACCGCTGCCGGTACCAATGTCAATAATGTTAGCTCGTTTGTCGCCGGTTGTTTCGATGATCCATTGCACCAGTTCTTCGGTTTCCGGCCTTGGTATCAATACCGAAGCGTTTACTTTAAAATCTAAGCCATAAAAATTTGTATGACCTAAAATGTATTGTACAGGTTCACCGGTGGCCAGGCGTTCAAGTACTACTTGGAGTTTTTCAATTTCATTTTCCTTAAGTGTCGTCTCTGGAAATGCCTTAATTTTAGCCTTGTTGTAACCTGTTATATCATTTAATACCAGCAGCGTAATTGCTTCTGTTTCTTCACTACTGTAAATCTTATCCAGCACAGGCTTAAAAAGCTCAAAAGCATCATTAACGGTTTTCATACAACAAATAAACATAAAAGCTACTTTTGTTGCGATGCTTCAACATGAAAAATACATGCAACGCTGCCTCGACCTTGCTTTGCTTGGCGCCGGCAACGTAAACCCTAACCCCATGGTAGGCGCTGTTGTGGTACATAATGGCAACATAATTGGCGAAGGTTACCATCAGAAATATGGCGGCCCACATGCCGAAGTGAATGCTGTAAATGATGTATTTGCAAAACATCCGGATGCTACAGACCTGTTAAAGCAGTCCACAATTTATGTATCGCTTGAGCCTTGCGCTCACTATGGTAAAACGCCCCCATGTGCCGATCTGATTATTAAGCACCAGATACCGCAAGTTGTGGTAGGTTGCCGCGACCCGTTTGATCAGGTAAATGGTAAAGGCATTGAAAAGCTTGAAGCAGCAGGCATAAAAGTGCTGACAGGTGTGCTGGAAAACGAATGCCGCTTTTTAAACAGGCGTTTTTTTACAAGGGTAAAGCATCAGCGGCCTTACATCATTTTAAAATGGGCGAAAACTTTCGATGGATTCTTTGCTCCCGATAATAACACTCAGTTTTGGATCACAGGCCCGCAATCAAAACAGTTGGTTCATAAATGGAGAAGTGAGGAAGATGCCATACTCATCGGGAAAAACACAGTTGCTATAGACAACCCGCAACTTAATGTTCGTTTATGGCATGGCAAATCACCTAAGCGTATCGTGATAGACCGCCGCCTGGAGCTTGACCGTTCTCTACATGTTTTTGATCAATCGGTTGAGACGATCATTTTTAACGAAGTAAAAACCGACTTTGACGACAATATTAAATACATAGCTTTAGAAGATTTCGACCGGTTTGTACCGCATTATATTTTATTCCAGCTTTATTTGCAGGATATACAATCGGTAATTATAGAAGGCGGCGCTGCTACATTAAATAGTTTTATTGAGGCGCGATTATGGGATGAGGCCCGTATTTTTACCGGAAATGTAAATCTTGGCAACGGCATCCGGTCGCCACTCATTAAAGGTGAATTATTACAAAAAGAAACAATAGGAGAGGACATGCTCGAAATTTTACTTAACCCTGCCCACAAATGATCTATATATTTCTCAGCGTTTGCTGTAGTGTAATTGTTTCCATCTTATTAAAATTAGCACGTCGCTATAGTATAGATGTTTTTCAGGCCATCACCTGGAATTATTCGATCGCTATAATTTTAACGGCATTATTTTTAAAACCACAGTTCGGCAACCTTGCTGCTGCGCCTGTATATAGCTATGCGGTGTTGGGAGTATTGTTACCAGCCTTGTTTGTTGTAATAGCAGCATCGGTAAGATTTACAGGCATTGTTCGTACAGATACAGCGCAACGACTATCATTGCTTGTCCCGCTTTTATCAGCCTTCTTAATCTTCGGCGAGCAGTTTACGCCTTACAAGATCATCGGTATTGCAATTGGCTTAATCGCCATCGTGATGCTTTTGATCAAGCCTAAAGACAGGTACAGGGATAACCGTATTTCTAAAGCAACCTGGATATACCCCTTAATTGTTTTCTTGGGATTTGGACTGGTTGATGTGATGTTTAAACAATTAGCACAGGTAAAAGAGGTTTCGTATACAACGTCTCTGTTTATAGTTTATGTGTTATCGTTTGTGCTGTCATTCCTTGGCCTAGTTTACCTTGTGGCAACTAAAAAAGCCAAATTCTTATGGCTGCACATCTTTTTCGGCTGGATACTTGGTGTAGCCAATTTCGGTAACATCCTTTTTTATTTATTGGCGCACAGGTCAATGTCGCGCAGTCCTTCATTAGTGTTTTCAGCCATGAACATTGGGGTTATTGCATTAGGAACACTCATTGGCACCATTGTATTTAAAGAGAAAACAAGCTGGCTAAACCGCATTGGTATAGTGCTGGCTATTATTGCAGTAATCATTATCGCACACGCTACCAAATAATGCTTTTCGACGACACCTACTTAACGATAGAAAACCCTGCCGAGGGAATCTACCGCGCCAGTAACAGTAAGTTTCTGGCTTATGCCTACCCGGTTACCAGCGAAACGCAGATTAAACCGATCATTGCCCAGCTAAAAGCCGATCATCCGACTGCAAGGCACCATTGCTGGGCTATCAAATTAGGCACAGATCAATCGGCACAGCGTTTTAATGATGATGGCGAGCCTGCAGGCTCAGCAGGCAGGCCGATACTGAATACCATTCTTTCTAAACGTGTCACTAATATCATGGTGGTTGTAGTACGGTATTTTGGCGGTACACTGCTTGGCATTCCAGGATTGATTACCGCTTATAAAACCGCAACAGAAGATGCCTTAAATAAGGCCAGGATCATCGAAAAGACCTTTAATGATATTTATCAGTTAGATTTTGATTATCTGCAAATGAACGATGTAATGAAGATCATCAAAGACAAGGATCTGAAAATACTTGAACAAAACTTTGAGTTAAACTGCAGCATAAAGCTAAGCATCCGCAAAATACAGGTACCACAAGCAGAGCAAAATTTCTTAAAAATAGCCAAACTTAAATTAACCTACCTTTACAGTAATTAAATTCAAAATTTAAATTTTGTTCATATAGGAAATTCAAAACATATCACTATATTAGTTGTTGAAAAAACATCATAACCTTTTGAAATCCTATGAATTCCTTACCAATCGGAATCTATCTCGAAAATGAGAGAAGATTCGAGTTTGACTTTGTCAAACACTTACTAAAGATTTCTTTCTTTAAAGAATCGCGCCTGGCCGGCACTATCGTTTCTCCTTTCCGTATGGTAAAAAACGAAGACAGTTTGTATTTGCTGATCCATAACTACGACCGCTTAGGCGAGCGCAAAATTATGATTGAATCTATGGGGCCAGATGAGCTGGTGATCAATCATGATAATACTTCTTATAAGTTGCAAAAAGTTGCTTAATAAGTAAAAGAAATTTATGACAACGAGGGGTGATTTAGTCACCCTTTTTTGTTGACTATCCCTTAGTTAATGCGTATTTTCGGCGCATATGCAATCTTTTGAACTTGATAAATCAGACATACTGAAGCTTAAAGCAGCCCTTGAAAGCAATGATGCTGATCTTCAAAAGCTTCTGGAAGAATATCATGCTTCTGAGATTGCCATCTTGTTTGAAAAGTTAGAGCCGGAAGAGCGCAAAAAGATTATCAACATCCTGCCTACCGAAGTAGCATCTGATGTGCTTTCAGAAATGGATGAGGAGAACCATCCGGGGCAATTACTTATCGACCTTCATCCTGAAAAACGTTCGGAGATTATCGAAGATCTGGACTATGATGATGCAACGGATATTATCTCCCAATTAGAGGAACACGAACAGCACGAGGTCCTTAAGGATATAGACCACGAAGATGCATCAAACATCCGCGCCCTCATGAACTATGATGAGGATACTGCGGGTGGTTTGATGAACCCTGATGTGCTGAAGGTAAATGTCAGGCTGAATAAAAAGGATGCCTTAGATGAAGTGATCCGTCTTTCGGAAGAAATGGAAGAATTTTATACCATTTACGCCGTTGACGATGACAACATTCTGCAAGGTATCATTTCATTAAAAGACCTGATAAAGTCGCGAACAGGAGCGATGGTAAGCGATATTCTGAAAACCGATTTTGTGTATGTAAAGGCTGATATTGACCAGGAAGAAGTTGCCAAATTAATATCGCAGTACAACATTACCAGCATACCCGTAGTAGACGACCACATGACCCTGTTGGGCCGCATTACCGTAGATGATATCCTTGACGTAATGGAAGAGGAGAACACCGAGGATATATTAAAAATCTCGGGGGTATCTGAAGATGAGGAACTGAGCGGTAGCTGGCAGGATGCCATTAGAAGCCGCTTACCCTGGCTGGTGATCAACCTGGCCACAGCATTTCTGGCTGCATCTGTGATCAGGCATTTTGATGGAACCGTTGCCAAACTATCCATTATTTCTGCCTACATGACTATCATCGCCGGTATGGGCGGTAATGCGGCTACGCAGGCTTTGGCGGTAACAGTAAGGCGTATTTCGTTGAGCGATCTTACCGACCAGCAGGCTTATAAAACCGTTGTTAAAGAATTTTTAGTAGGGATGATTAATGGTGCCTGTAATGGCGTTATTGTATTCCTGGTAGCGCTATGGTATGATGCTAACCCCATGCTTGGCTTGGTATTGTTTTTAGCCATGACAGGCAACCTGATTGTAGCTGGCCTAACCGGCGCATCTATTCCGCTATTATTAAAGCGTTTAGGTATTGATCCGGCCGTTGCATCTTCTATAATTATTACCACATTTACAGATTGTATAGGGTTTTTGCTGCCACTATGGCTTGCAACCAAGCTTTTATTATAAATTTGAACCCGTAATTGATCACGACTATGACTGAAGTAAGACATAACTGGACCAAAGAAGAAATTTCAGAAATTTATCATACACCACTGCTTGATTTAATTTATCGTGCAGCAACTATTCACCGCGAAAACAAAGATTACAGCGAAGTGCAAATCAGCTCGCTGATCTCTGTTAAAACCGGTGGTTGCCCTGAAGACTGTGCATATTGCCCTCAGGCAGCCCGTTATCAAACAGGTGTTAATGTACATGCTATATTACCTAAAGAGGAAGTAATTGCTGCTGCCGAAAAAGCAAAGGCAGGCGGCGCATCACGTTTGTGCATGGGTGCTGCATGGCGCGAAGTACGCGATAACCGCGACTTTGATAAAGTGCTGGAAATGGTGACCGCAGTCAACGGATTGGGTATGGAGGTTTGTTGTACACTGGGTATGTTAACCGAATCGCAGGCACAGAAATTGGCAGATGCTGGTTTATATGCTTACAACCATAACCTTGATACCTCTGAAGACGATTATAAACGTATCATCACTACACGTACTTATGACGATCGTTTGCAGACTTTAGAGCACGTGCGCAAGGCGAAGATCAGCGTTTGCAGCGGTGGTATTATTGGTTTAGGCGAAACAGTTGAAGACCGTATCTCTATGCTGAAAACTTTATCAAGCCTTCCTCAGCATCCGGAATCTGTGCCAATTAATGCACTGGTACCTGTAGAGGGTACACCGCTTGCCGAGCAGCCACGCGTTTCTGTTTGGGATATGGTACGCATGATTGCTACAACCCGTATCATTATGCCTAAAACAGTTGTGCGCCTTTCAGCGGGCCGTACAGAAATGACTACCGTTGAACAAGCTTTATGCTTTATGGCAGGCGCTAACTCGCTATTTGCAGGCGAGAAATTATTGACCACACCAAACCCCTCGTTCGATACTGATATGGCCATGTTTGAGTTATTGGGTTTAACGCCACGCAAAGCGTTTAAAAATGGCCGTCCTGGTCAGCAGCATGCAGAAGCTGAATTGGTAGCTGCAGAAAATTAATCAGAATTTATATTACTCCATGTTGTACTTCGAGAATCTCAGTATAACATGGAGTTCTTGATATATTTAATTGTTGTGCTTCGAGAGCCTCAGCATGACATTGTCTTATAAAATTTAGCTTAGAAGAGTTTAGTGAGAGATCATATACCCGGTTCTACTTACAGTCTTTTAAATCTGCGTTAACCATATTCACGTTAACCAATCCCTGTTTATTTCCAAACGAATTTTTAATGAAGGTGAGCACCTGCGCAATTTCAATAGGAGCAAGGTTGGCCGGCGGCATTTGGTTATTGTATGGCTTACCGCCAACAAGCAACAAGGTATTTGATCCGTTTTGAATGATACAACTCAATTGTCTGCTGTTCTTTTTCAGATAGACAGAATCGGTTAATGGTGGCATTAGCGATGATAGTCCTTCACCATTTTTACCGTGACAGTTTTGACAGTGCTCCTGGTAAACTAATGAACCTGCGGTATAGTAGCGTTTAAATTCGATATCGCCGTCGCTTTCACAAGATACTGCCATTATACCAACAAGGGCAAACAGTAAAACAATGATTATAGGCTTCATTGCGCAATGGTTTGTTCCGGCTCTGCCTGTAAAACCTTAATGTCTGCAATCATTTTATCAACTTCCTTTTCGTCGGTGCCTAAATAAGAGCCGCGTATGCGTTTTTGCTTGTCTACCAGGATAAAATAACCGTCATGTACAGATTCGCGGGCTTCAACCATGTAGCCTTTTGCCAGTTTATAAGTTTCCTCTTTTTTGCCTTGTAAAAACAACCAGCGTTTATCGTTAACGCCAAGTTTTTGGGCATACTGCTTTAAAACAGCAACACTATCATGCTTAGGGTCAATGGTATAAGAAACAATTTTAAAATCGCCAAGATCTTTAAATGTGTTGTAAACCTTAATCATGTTGCGGTGCATTACCGGGCAAATGTTAGGGCAGCTTGCAAAAAAGAAATCGGCTACATAGATGTTACCATCAAGGGATTTATTGGTTACGCTATCCCCATACTGATCAATAAACGCAAACTTAGGTATAGTTTGATACACGGTATCCGTAACACTTTTACCATTCACCACTTTAGTTACAGCCTCGCGGTTACCTAATATGGGTAGTTTCTGTTTAGCAGTATCATTAAACTTACAGGCACTAAGCGCAAGCACAGCCATTAAGCCATAAAATATCTTCTTCATTATTTTTTGTATTTAGCCAGTGCTTTGTCTGATTGTTTGATTGCGTCAGTAAGCTGCGAATCTATCTTATTGATCTGGCTGCGCTGTTTGGTAAGGTAATGCATTACATCAGCATGCGATTTGCCTTTATAATCCGGATCAAACTTTTGCATCCAGTTACTCATATCGTTATCGGCTGTTTCCAGTTGGGTGCTTAAAGTGCTCAGTTGTGTTTTGCCAGAGGTATCGCCTAATTTATTGTTTTTGATCAGGCTGTCTATGAACATTTTATTATCAACCGCATGATCTTCATCAGCCATTACTTTTTCATGGGTTTTTAAAATATCGTCCATTACTTTTTTTTCCTGGCCTTTATCATCATTACATGCGGCGAGTGCCAGGCATGAAACTGCGGCTAACATCATTTTTTTCATATACGGTTTGATTAGTATGCGCCAAAGTTAATACATAAGCACTTCCTAAGCATCTGTAAAAAATCATTTTTGTTTACTGCGGATATAAAATATCAGGTCTGTTGAAGGTAAATTCTCAACACCAGCCATCTTTAGTTCCTGACCAATCTGTGCGCGATGATGCGTACCATGATTGATGAGATGAGCCAGTATATCACTTAGCTTATCAGCAAAGGCGTCGCCTTTGGAATTTTTGTAGCTAACAATCTGATCAAAATCTTCTTGTCCGTTTATAAATTCCAGCCAGGCTTGATGATTAGTTTTGTTAAGCTCGAAAAGATAATCAAGCTGCCAGTCTGATGGCCATATTGCACCTCCGGGTACATTGGGGTCTTGCTGACAACGGCCTAACCAAACCTGCTGGGCACCCAACAGGTGAGACATTAACCTGACTGCCTCAGCCGGGCTGTCGGACGATGCAATAAGATTAAGCATGGTAAGATTTGTCTCGTAATCATATTGGAGCAGTTGGGTAAAATATTGTTTCATGACGCAGGCTATTGTAAAAAGATTGAGCTAAATTACGCCTTTAATACATTTTCAGAAACCAAGCTTTATAAATACAGTTATTACCGTATGAACACCTTTGAAGTAGCAATCCCGATGAAAGATCATCCGCTGGTTATTAGCGTAAAACAGCGTGAAAATGAAACCAGCACTTATGATCTATATTATAACAATGATTTTTGCGGCTGCATTTTTTGCAACGAACACAATGTATGGATTTACGAGCCGCACCATCATGCGGCATTATTGCTTGATGAAGAACAAATTATGCACCTTGGGCACGAGATAGGGGAGCATAGCAAATGCTAATAACTTATTGAGCTATTGAAAAAGCTTTTCTCAACTAAAATCTTATAATAATAAAGGCTTACCAATTCGGTAAGCCTTTATTATTTATGGTTTGCTGAAACAGCTCAGGATATTATCCTAACAAAACAGCTTTTGTTGCATCAAGTATAGCAAATGATGCTGCTGAGTCTGGTGCTTCTGAATAAACGCGTAACACCGGTTCAGTACCTGATGGGCGGATCATTACCCAAGAGCCATCTTCAAAGAAGAACTTAAAGCCATCAAGGTCTTCTTTCTTAACTATTTTGTAAGAACCAAATGATTCGTATTTGTCTGATTTGCTGTTAGCAATAATTTGTTGCTTTAATTCTTCAGTTACGTGTAAGTCGTAACGCTCAACAGCAAATTTGCCGGTGATATCATAGATCTCCTGGATCAAATCTGTTAAACTACGGCCTGTTTTAGCCATAAACTCCCAGATAATTAAACCGATCCAGATACCATCACGCTCAGGAATATGGCCTTCAACTGCAATGCCACCTGATTCTTCGCCACCCACCATAAATGGTTTGCCGCTGTTAACAATCAGGTCGCAGATATATTTGAAACCGATTTTTGTAACGGTGTTATTCAGGTCGTAATGGTTACATAGCTTCTGTATTTTGCTGGTACAAGAGAAGGTTGAATAAACCTCGCCGCGCTGACCTTTTACTTTATACATATAATGGATAAGCAATAAAAGGATGTGGTGCGAGTCGACAAAGTTGCCATTCTCATCATATAAACCAATACGGTCGGCATCACCATCGGTAACTAAACCACAGGCAATTTCGCCTTCCGACATTTTGATCACGTCTTCAAACTGTTGCAGGTTACGCTGAATAGGCTCTGGCGCCTGCCCTTCAAAACCTGGGTTATGATCGCAATGTAAATGCGTAATATCCGGGAACAAACGCTGCATTACGTTTTGGCCTGCGCCAAACATCGCATCGTAAGCCCATGCTTTATGATGGTTACGGATGGCTTCCAGGTCAAAATTAGCTTCTACGTGGGCAATGTACATTTCCTCAAGGTCAGTATATTCAACCAGACCGTCGTTTTTATAATCCTCAATCGATTTAAGGTCAAGCGAAAGCGTATCAGGAATAACAGCTTCTACTTTCTCGATATCTTCAGGAGTAGCGGGGCCACCATAGCTTGCTTTAATTTTGTAACCGTTGTACGATGGCGGATTGTGGCTGGCTGTGATAATAATGCCCGCTGATGTTTTTAAACGAACAGCACCCAAAGAAATCATTGGCGTTGATACAAACGTATTTGACGCGCGAAAAACCTTAACACCTTGTGAAGCAAGCACCCGTGTGGTAGCATCTGCAAATAATGGACCTGCAAAACGTGGGTCACAGCCCACAACTGCTGAAGGGTTATCAAAGTTTTCTTTTAACCAAAGTGCAGTAGCATAAGCTACACGTTTTACATTCTCAACCGTAAAATCATCGGCTATAATGGCTCTCCAGCCATCTGTTCCAAATTTTATTTTGACCATTATTATAGATATATAGTGTTTAAAATCCTATTTTTAGTGCCTTAATCAACGGTTTAGGTGTTTTTGACATTTAAAAATAAGCCAGTGCCGTTGGTAGTACAAGGATATAAATATTTGTCATAAACAGAAACTAAAAATGAAAGTTTTAAAATTTGGCGGCACATCCGTTGGTAGCCCCGAACGGATGAAAAAACTGCTGAATATTATTGATGCCAACCAGCGCCAGATCGTCGTGTTATCAGCTGTATCAGGCACAACAAATAGCCTTGTCGAAATTGGACAGGCATATCTTTACAGCGACAAATCTAAGTCGGCTGATTTGATTGCTGCTTTGAAAGACAAATATGAACTGTTTATCAAGGAGCTTTACAGCAATAACACCTATTATAAACAGGCTAAAGAAGTAATTGATTATCACTTCGGCTTACTTAATCAGCTTTCAAATGATCTGTTTACGCCGATAGAAGATAAGATCATTCTTGCACAAGGTGAGTTATTATCGACCACTTTATATCATATCTATTTAAAAGAGATCGGCGTATCGTCGGTATTACTACCGGCACTCGATTTTATGAAGGTTGATGAAGATCATGAACCTATGGTTGACTATATTACCGAAAATTTAACGCCACTGCTTATAAAGCATCCTGATACTAAACTATTCATCACGCAGGGTTACATTTGCCGTAATGCATTTGGTGAAATTGACAACCTGCGTCGTGGTGGAAGCGATTACACAGCATCTTTAATCGGCGCAGCTATACGCAGCGAAGAAGTGCAGATCTGGACCGATATTGACGGTATGCACAATAATGATCCGCGCGTGGTAAAAGGTACAAAGCCAATTAGCCGTCTGTCATTTGATGAGGCTGCCGAGCTGGCTTATTTCGGTGCTAAAATCCTGCACCCGCAAAGTGTGTTCCCCGCCAGGAAATATAAAATCCCAGTACGTTTGCTTAATACAATGGATCCCCAGGCCGAAGGGACATTGATCACTACGGAAAGTGAAAAGGACCAGATCAAATCGATTGCTGCAAAAGATGATATTACGGCCATTAAAATACAATCGAGCCGTATGCTGCTGGCTTATGGTTTCTTGCGCCGTGTGTTCGAGGTTTTTGAGCGCTACAAAACATCTATTGATATGATCACAACTTCAGAAGTGGCTGTATCAGTAACTGTTGACGATACCAGCAAGCTGGGTGACATTACCAAAGAATTACAAGGCTTTGGTACAGTGGAAGTAGATGTTAACCATACCATTATTTGTGTGGTGGGCGATTTTGCTGCCGACAAGCATGGCTATGCGGCACGTGTACTGGAAGCCGTAAAGCACATCCCGGTACGTATGATCTCTTACGGTGGCAGCGACCATAACCTATCTTTATTAGTTAAAACAGAAGATAAGGTAGAAACGCTGAGAAGCTTACACAGCCGTTTATTTTAATTATAACGTAAGCAAAATGCAACCCACAGCCGAAAGGATAATTACAATGGCAGTGGTGGTAACAAAAGATTTTTTAGTGATCTGGTTTTTACGGTACTTTTTCCAACTAAGGTAAGTACCGGCAATTATCGACACAAGAATAGGAAGTATAGCACCAACATTTTTCATAGATTTTATAATGTTTAGCGCAGGCAATTTAAATAAATTTCAACAAACCGAAACACCGTTTTATTATTACAACCTTGACTTACTGAAAGATACACTTCAGGCTTGTAAAGATGCTTCACAAAAATATGGCTACCATGTCCACTATGCCATGAAAGCCAATTTTAATCCGAAGGTTTTGCAAACCATACAATCTTACGGCTTTGGCGCCGATTGTGTGAGTGGTAACGAAGTAAAGGCTGCCATTGAGTACGGTTTCGGAAAAGATAGGGTAGTGTTTGCCGGTGTTGGTAAATCAGATAAGGAAATTAATACAGCACTTGATCTTGATATCTTTTGCTTCAACGTAGAATCGGTGCAGGAGCTGTTGGTAATAAACGACCTGGCAGGGGCGAAGGGTAAAACTGCACGCGTTGCTATCCGTATTAACCCTAATGTTGATGCACACACGCACCATTACATTACTACTGGACTGGAAGAAAACAAGTTTGGTGTAAATGTATGGCAACTGCCTGATGTAGCCGATACGTTGCGTAATTGTAATAACCTGGAGTTAACGGGTATACACTTTCACATAGGTTCGCAAATTACAGATATGGAAGCCTTCCGCAGTTTGTGCGTACGTGTTAATGAATTGCATGAGTGGTTTGTGCAACGTGGGTTCAACATCAAAGTATTAAACGTTGGTGGTGGTTTAGGCGTAAATTATTATTCGCCCGACCATGATAACATTGCTGATTTTGAAAGCTACTTTAAAGTGTTTAATGATTTTCTGGAAGTAAAACCAGGACAAGAGGTACACTTTGAACTCGGACGTGCGCTTGTAGCGCAGTGCGCTTCTTTGATTGCACGGGTTTTATATGTTAAAAATGGCTTGAAGAAAAACTTCCTGGTATTGGATGCAGGTATGACCGAACTGATCCGCCCGATGCTTTATCAGGCCTACCACCAGATAGAGAATATCTCCCAGTCATCAGACAACAGACAACAGACAATAGATATTAAATATGATGTGGTGGGCCCTATATGCGAGAGCACAGACTGTTTCCGAAAAGATGTAGACCTGCCGGAATCATTCAGGGGTGATTTAATTGCAGTGCGTACAGCCGGTGCTTACGGCGAGGTAATGGCATCGCACTATAACCTGCGAGATCAGGTACAAAGTATTTACAGTGAATAATACGGTAGTATGAAAAAAATATTAACTATTGTTTTTTGCCTTTTACTAGTAGCCTGCGGAAAGCAGAAAGGTGACAGTGCTTTACAAACTTTTGTAAATACAAAATTGGTAAAGCAAAAAGGCACGCTACGTTTAAGTGATTTTAAAGAAGTAAAGTGGGACAAATTGTACGTGCTTGGGCCGTACACCAACGAAAAGATGTACGATGCTCGGCTGGCTACTAATAAAAAAGCAATTATTGATAGCGGTGTATTAACAGATGATGGCGTTTGTTACCTGATGTTTTTTGATGGCAATAACTTAGTCACCAGCGCTGTTTTTGAGAGGCGTTTTGTAGACTTTTCGTATCTCACCCGCTTTTCACACAACATGAAAATCGAACCTTATGATAAGGACAAAGCTATATTTCCATTCGAAAAGCGTAACAAGTTGCAATATGTCATATTTCAACTATAAAAGAAATGCCCTTCAAAATTGAAGGGCATTTCTTTTTATCAGGGATTTGCGTTCTACACTTAATTGTGATTTACAATTGATGGTGTTACATCTTCAATATCCATGTACTGTTTAAAGTTCCGCACATCTTCGTCAACCATATTTTTAAAGATGGGGTTTAAGATATGTGCTATACCAGTACCCACGCCACCGGCAGGCGGTTCGTAGCTAACCACCACGTCAACCAAAGTACTGCCTGGTTCTATGCCATCTTTGAAACGTACTTTACCTGCATTGTCAATAATTGATCCCGGCAGTGAACTCCAGCCGATCATCTCGTTTGGTTCATCCTTTACAATCTCAGCATCCCAGCTTACGCTGGCAACGTTGGTAGGCAGCTTTAACACCCAATGCGAACGTTTTTCGTCCAGCACTTCAACGCTTTCCAGGTGTTTCATAAACAATGGAAGGTTGTCCAGCTTACGCCAAAAATTGTAGACCTCTTCGCGTGGCTTGTTTACCGTAAATGATGAGCGAATATTTACGTTGATTGGCTCGGTGGTAGTTTTACCCAGCTTGGTGTATAATTCGCAATGGCCGGTGATGCCTCTGTTAAGCAGATAGCCGCCGGCACCTAACTTTAATATGCTGGTAAATGGGCTATTGAAAATGTGTGTTAGTCCAGAGAACGCTAATTTTACGCCTGCCGCTATAGATACATAACGCTCTGGCCAGTTCAAATTTATCTGTTCTTGTGTCTCAGCGCCATGATACATGGTGGTTCGCTGTAAAGCCAAATTTGTCATATTGTTGTTTTATAGGTATTTGTTAAGATAAAACAGCAAAAATTGGCCCGTGTTTTCGTTAAGTGAAAATTACTTAACTTCTTTACCGATAAATACTTGAATCGTACACTAAATTCAATCAATAGCTAAATTTAAACTTCGACAATACTGGCTTGTATTTCTTAGGCCGTTTTAGTTCTTCCTGGTAAATTACTTCTGCAAGGTGTTTTAAGAACGGGAGGCATACTGTTTTGTATTCGTACTTGTTATCGTTGTAAATGCCGTCCTCGTTTGATTGTATAACTGTAGTCAGCATAAATTCTACATGGTTTTTAAAATCGACGATATAAGCGTTATCAATATTATAACCGTATGAATCACCTACCTTATTAAAGATCCTGATATCAGGATTGATTACAGCAAGGCTATCACTTCCATAAAACAGGAACTTACAGTAAGCAGGGTAATATTCTGGCTGAGGGTAATCAGGATGCCTGCTTTCTGTAGGATACATGCTCATGTATTTATAAATAATCTTGTAATCGTCTTCGGTTAAATCAAAGCGTTGATCTATAGGAAAAGCTTCTGGAAATAGCAGCATACGTAAAACCTTTTGCTGATCTGTAAGCGGATAAACGTTCAACTGCGAAAAATCAAACGGCTGCATCACCAACTGATTATTACGATCTATGTAGCCTTTACCCTGCAGCATATTCTCGAGCTGCATAGGATAGTCGCGGTCGTCATACTGTGCAGGCATTTTATAAACCAGCTTACCATGCTCATAAAATTTAATGGGGTTAGTATGTTTTGCATTCTCGCAGCCATCGCCAATAGCCAGCCGGCCGACTATGCGCGTACCATCCAAATGATACTTCTTCAACTTTTCATTGATCTCCTTCCGCCCAACAAATTCATAAAGGCGGTTATAAGCATCGTTGTCGCTAACTAAAAGTATCTTTTTAATATAATTTATCATGCTTGGCTTACCTGTAGCCGAACTGGTATCTGCATCTACTTTGGTTTGCCCGGCCCAAGCGCTGTCAGTAAGCATTTCAGCATTTTTAAGGCCTTTTGTATGTAAGCGGTTAGCTTTTTCTAAAGCAAAAATCAAGGTCGGCAGCTTAACAGTGCTTGCCGGGTAAAAGTAATGTTGCGGATTAAGCCTGTAAGTATATGTTTTAAAATGAGGAGAGTTATTTTTGTAGCGGTTTATCTGGGTGTAGATGATCTGCACCTCGTTATGCTGTGGGTGCATTAAAATACCGTTAAAATATTCCGGGTGTGCTTCCAGCAATTGCTTTAGCAAAACGGTATCAGCCTGTTGAGCAAATACTGCAGATGATGCGAAAATAAGTGCTGCTAATAAAAATTTTCTGAGCATAAAAATCAAAAAAGGCAATGTTAATAATTAGCCTGTGTAATCAGTTCATTTCAAACTTATTAAATTGTTTTTGATGTTAGCAAATTGTTATTTGTTAAAAACTTCCACATCAGATTTAGACACTTTAATGGTAGCTTTGAACTAAGTTCTAAACAACAATAATTTCGGTTTGCAGTAAGCTTGAAAAGCTAATGTGATCAAAAGGGAACCGTGCGAAAATCACGGGCTGACGTGCAACTGTGAAATGGCCTCAGGGCTATACAGCCAGACACCTGCCGGACTTATTAATTGTCAAAACTTTCACGAAATAAGGTTTTGTCAAGAGCCTCATAGCCGCCTCACTTACAAAGGTAATGGCGTTTCTGTCTCTTGTCAATTCCTGCAGCTTTATTAAGAAGATTAAGTTTATTGTTATGCCACAGGAAGAAGTATTGCTACAGGAAAACAAAGATCGGTTTGTGATCCTGCCCATTAATTATCCCAAAGTTTGGGAGATGTACAAAAAACATGAAGCCAGTTTCTGGACTGCCGAAGAAATAGATTTGGGCGGCGACCAAAAAGACTGGAATAATCTTAACGATGGTGAACGCCATTTCATTTCGCACATCCTGGCGTTTTTTGCTGCCAGTGACGGTATTGTTAACGAGAACCTTGCCGTTAACTTTATGAGCGAAGTGCAATTACCGGAAGCACGTTGTTTTTATGGTTTCCAGATCATGATGGAAAACATCCATTCAGAAACTTATGCTTTGCTAATTGATACATACATTAAAGACAGCGCAGAAAAAGACCGTTTGTTTCATGCAATTGATACTGTGCCATGTGTTAAAAAGAAAGCGGAGTGGGCCTTACGCTGGATTGAAAACGGCTCGTTTGCCGAGCGCCTTGTGGCTTTTGCTGCGGTTGAAGGTATCTTCTTTTCTGGTAGCTTCTGTTCCATCTTCTGGCTTAAAAAACGTGGCTTAATGCCGGGCTTAACCTTTAGCAATGAGCTCATTAGCCGTGATGAAGGTTTGCACTGCGAATTTGCCTGCCTGCTTTACAGCATGCTTAACAATAAACTTCCGCAAGAACAGGTACATGAGATCATTCGCGATGCTGTGGCCATTGAGAAAGAGTTTATTACCGATGCGCTTCCTGTAGACCTGATCGGTATGAATTCGCGCCTGATGCAGCAATATATCGAGTTTGTGGCCGACCGATGGCTGGATGAATTAGGTTATACCAAAATCTACAACGCTACCAATCCATTCGATTTTATGGAGATGATATCGTTGCAGGGCAAAACCAACTTCTTTGAAAAACGCGTAGGAGACTACCAAAAAGCAGGCGTATTATCTGCAAATAAAGAAACACAGGCGTTTTCGCTTGACGAGGATTTTTAAACCTCACCCAACCCTCTCCTATAGAAGAGGGATATTATTAATGACTATCAAAAAAATCAAAATAGCTCCCCTTTAGGGGAGTAAGGAGGGGTAAATGTTTGTACTAAAAAGAAACGGAAACAAAGAGAGCGTTAAGTTTGACAAAATCACTGCGCGCGTTCAAAAGCTGGCTTATGGTTTAAGCCCGCTTGTTGACCCAATTGATGTAGCTAAAAAGGTAATTGAAGGTTTGTATGATGGTGTTACCACTACAGAGCTGGACAACCTTGCAGCTGAAACAGCAGCTTCACTAACCACTAAGCACCCGGACTATGCCTTGCTTGCAAGCCGTATAGCCGTAAGTAACCTGCATAAGAATACCATTAAGTCGTTCTCAGAAACGATGCGTAATCTTTATGATTACACCGATGAAAAAACAGGCCGTAAAATGCCATTGATTGCAGACGATGTAATGGATGTAATCAACGAGCATGCTGCTACGCTTGATAGCCACATTATTTACGACCGCGATTTTGGTTTTGACTACTTTGGCTTCAAAACGCTTGAAAAATCATATTTATTAAAAGTAAACGGCCAGATTGCCGAACGCCCTCAACACATGTACATGCGTGTTGCAGTAGGTATCCACAAATCAGATATCGACAGCGTTATCAAAACCTACAACTTAATGAGCGAGCGTTGGTTTACTCACGCTACACCGACATTATTTAACGCAGGTACACCAAAACCGCAAATGTCATCATGCTTCCTGCTTTCAATGAAAGATGATAGCATCGATGGTATTTATGATACACTGAAACAAACTGCAAAAATTTCACAAAGCGCAGGCGGTATCGGTTTAGCTATACACAATGTACGCGCTACAGGCAGCTATATCAGCGGCACCAACGGTACAAGTAATGGTATTATTCCGATGCTGCGCGTGTTTAACGATACTGCACGTTATGTAGACCAGGGTGGTGGTAAACGTAAAGGTGCGTTTGCAGTATATCTTGAGCCCTGGCATGCAGATGTATTCGATTTCTTAGACCTGCGTAAAAACCATGGTAAAGAAGAAATGCGTGCACGTGATTTGTTCTACGCACTTTGGATGCCCGACCTGTTTATGAAAAGGGTAGAAGAGAACGGCGACTGGAGCTTGTTCTGCCCACATGAAGCACCAGGATTATCTGAATGTTTCGGTGAAAAGTTTGAGAAGCTATACAGTCAATATGAAACTGAAGGCCGCGCACGCAGAACTGTTCGTGCACAGGAACTTTGGTTTGCTATACTTGATTCACAGATTGAAACCGGCACACCGTACTTATTATATAAAGACGCAGCCAACAGCAAGAGCAATCAGCAAAATTTAGGTACCATAAAAAGCAGTAACCTTTGTACCGAAATTATGGAGTATACCGATGCTAATGAGGTAGCGGTATGTAACCTGGCCTCACTTGCATTACCACGTTTTGTAAACAACAAAGAATTCGACTTTGAGAAACTTTACGAAGTAACTTACGAGGTAACTAAAAACCTTAACCGCATTATCGATAACAACTATTATCCGGTAGAAGAAGCACGTTATTCAAACTTACGCCACCGTCCAATCGGTTTAGGTGTACAAGGTTTGGCCGACGTTTTCATTATGCTTCGTTTGCCGTTTGAAAGCGAACTGGCAAGGGTATTAAACAAAAACATCTTTGAAACCATTTACTTTGCTTCAATGACAGCAAGTAAGGACCTGGCCATTGAGCAAGGCGCTTACGAAACCTTCAAAGGGTCACCGTTGTCAGAAGGTAAGTTCCAGTTCGACTTGTGGAACGTTGCACCAACCGATCGTCATGATTGGGCAAGCCTGCGTAAAGAAGTTGTTAAGCACGGTGTGCGTAACTCTTTACTGGTTGCGCCAATGCCTACTGCATCTACTTCGCAAATCTTTGGTAACAATGAGTGTTTCGAACCTTATACCTCAAACATTTACACCCGCAGGGTATTAAGCGGCGAGTTTGTGATTGTTAACAAACATTTATTGAAAGATCTTGTAAACCTTGGTTTGTGGAACAATACCATGAAGAATAAGATCATTGCAGCAAACGGTTCTATCCAGCATATCGACGAGATCCCTGCTGATCTTAAAGAACTTTACAAAACCGTTTGGGAAATTAAACAAAGAAGCCTGATTGATATGGCGGCAGATCGTGGCGCATTTATCTGCCAGTCGCAATCACTTAACCTGTTTGTTGACAGCCCTAACAATGCTAAGCTGACCTCGATGCACTTCCACGCATGGAAACGCGGTTTAAAAACAGGTATGTATTACCTGCGTACACAAGCAGCTACCCAGGCAGTACAGTTTACTGTTGAAAAACAAGGCAGTAAAGAGATGGAACCGGTTATACCAGCGCCAGAAGCATCAAACGTACAAATGAATGATTTAGACAGCATTGAACTAACCCAAACCAGCGGCCCGAGCTGCAGCATGGAAGAAGGTTGCGTTACCTGCTCATCTTAAGATATTTGTTTCAACCTACTCTTTAATTACCAACCCGGATGTAACAAAACATCCGGGTTTTGTTTTTCTATTTAGTACATTTGCACCGCTTTTAGGTTCTTTACAATACCTGTAAAGATTAAAAGGGAATCCGGTGTAAATCCGGAGCTGTCCCGCAGCTGTAAGTCCGGCTTAGTTAATTAAGCCTGTTGAACATCACGCCACTGTTTACGCTCGAAGTAACGGGAAGGCATCAACACAAGGACGAGCCAGAAGACCTGCCAAAAGTTTAGTTATTCACAGCTTTCGCGGACTGAAGCTTGGATGAAATGCCGTATTGCTATTGCAGTATTTCTATTCAATTATCTTTCGTGTTGCTGGCTTTTAAATAAAATGAAAAAGGCAGTAAGGCATATTTATATCCATAGCAAACCAAAAATGGTGATGCTGGCTGCTGCTTTAATATTTATTTCAGGAATTGCTAAAGCGCAAAAGGATACTACAAAAAAGCTAAAAGAGGTAAACATCAATGCTAACCGTTTGCCAAATGTGCAATCGGTAACACCGTCGCAGCAAATTAATAGTACGGATTTTAAGCATTATGCTGCTTTAACAGTTGCAGATATTGCCAATAATTTTGCCGGTGTTAATGTACGCGATTACGGCGGTATAGGCGGATTAAAAACTGTTTCTGTGCGCAGCCTTGGCGCTAACCATACCGGCGTTTTGTATGATGGCGTACTGCTAGATGATGCCCAAAACGGACAGATAGATCTAGGTAAATTCAACCTTTATAATATACAATCAATCAGTTTATATAATGCACAGCTACCAGGCATAGTACAACCGGCAAGGGCATTTGCTTCGGCGAGTATTTTAGATATTAAAACTGTACGGCCAGTACTTACAGCAGATAAACCTTATAAAATATTGGTGGGCAGCAATGTAGGTTCATTCAGTTTAATTAACCCGTACTTGCAGTGGCAACAACGTATCAGTAACAGGTTGTCGTTTATTATAAATAACAATTATACCAAAGCTGATGGCCATTATAAATACAAAGTCCATGGCGACGGAAGCGATACCCTGTCAACCCGTACCAATACTGATGTAAAAGCCTTACAAACAGATGCTTCTTTATATTGGACAAAAAGCGACAGTAACCGTTTTAAAGCACAGATTAACTATTATAATAGTGATAGGGGCTTACCCGGGCCGGTAATTTATTATACACAGACATCAAACCAAAGATTAAAAAATCGAGATTTTCTTGCTCAATCATCTTATGAATATTTTGCAAAAAGCAGTTTCCATCTGTTGTTAAATGCCAAGTATTCGCAAAACTATCTGAATTATTTAGACCCGGATTTCTTGAATAACAGCGGCGGTGCTAACGAGCATTATACTCAACATCAGTTTTACCAATCTGCCTCGGTAGGTTACCACATCAAACCTAATTGGGAAGTTGCCTATGCCATTGATGGTATCATTACTAATTTTGATGCCGATGTTTTCAAGTATGCTTTTCCGACACGATATACATTACTTAATTCAATTGCAACCGATCTTAGCTTCGGCAAATGGCATTTTCAAGGCAACCTGTTATATAATTACCTTACCGATCATGTAAAAACAGATAAAGCTGGCAATGATGTGTCCGCTTTATCACCAACAATTGCTGCTACGTTTCAACCTTCAAATCCATCCTTTCAGCTAAGGGCATTTTATAAAAGCATTTTCCGCAATCCGACATTTGCCGAGCAATATTATTATGCTGTAGCCCCGCGTGACTTAAAGCCTGAATACACTAAACAATATGACTTAGGTGCAGCTTGGAAAAAAAGCTTTGACGGAGTACTAAGCGATATTGCGCTCACAGCAGATGCCTACTATAATTATGTACGTAACAAGATCATTTATTTACCTACGCGCTCTCCCGAAACTCCATCGGCAACAAACTTGGGCAGCGTAGATATTAAAGGCCTAGATTTAACTTTAAAAAGCCGTTTTGTACCTGCAATAGGTTGGTTGGCATTACTAAATGTCAACTATACTTATCAGGATGCTATAGATGTAACTAATCCGAATGACAGCTTTTATCTTGATCAAATTCCTTATACGCCAAAAAACTTATTGTCTTTTAATACAGGCATAAACCATGGACAGATTGGTGTGTATTATACAGCCACATTTTCTTCATCAAGATACTTTACAAGCAATAACACCCCTGAAAATTACCTGGCAGGGTATAAGGTAAGTAATGCTTCATTAATCTATAACTTCATGCTAGGGCATAAACTATTAAATGCATCTTTTGAGGTAAATAACCTTTTCAATGAAGACTATGTGGTCATACGAAGTTACCCAATGCCTGGGCGGTCATACAGGCTTTCTTTTCAAATAACAATTTAATCATATACAAATGAAAAAAATCTCTATCAAACAATTACTCATCGCATTTGCTGCAACAGCATTGCTGTCTGCTTGTCATAAAGATAAAAATGATCCAACGCCTGACACACCCGGGTCGCAACGCGCAGGCGTTTACATTCTAAATCAGGGAAACTTTGGTGGTAATAATGGCAGTCTTACGTATTATGATTATACATCGAAAAACCTTACGGCTGATATTTTCTCAAGCGTTAATGGCAAAGGTTTGGGAGACACGCCTAATGACATTAAAATCTATGGTTCTAAAATGTACATTACTGTAAATGTTTCGAGTACAGTAGAAGTACTGAATCCAAAAACAGGAAAAGAGATCAAGCAAATAGCTTTTACAAACGGCACAACCAACCGTCAGCCACGCAGCATCGCTTTTTATAAAGGCAACGCATTTATTACCTCTTATGATGGCACAGTCGCAGTGTTAGATACTGCTACACTTACTGTAAGTAAATACATCACGGTAGGGCGTAATCCGGAACAAATGGTAGTTTCCAATAACAAACTATATGTAGCTAATTCTGGCGGATTATCATTCGGCAACCCTGATAAAACTGTATCAGTTGTTGACTTAACTACATTAACAGAAACTAAAAAAATAACTGTTATAGCTAACCCGGTATCAATGGCAGCAGATGCTTACGGCCATGTGTATGTGGTTTCAACGGGTGATTACAATACTATTTTACCGGGTTTATCAATAATTGACAACACTACAGATGCAGTTACCTCACAAAACAGTGTAAATTTTGGTTACGGCAGCCCTATAATTGTTAATGGAGATATTGCTTATTATTTCACATCAGATAATAAAGTTGCAACCATAAGTACAAAAACGCCAACAAGTGCACCTGCATCTTTTATTTCAGATGGCACTACTTTTACCGCAGCCTATGGTTTAAATGTAGACACTTCAACAGGAGAAGTATTTGTAACAGATGCGCTTGATTACAAATCAAAAGGTAACCTTGTAGCTTTTGACAAAAATGGTAAAAAAGAGTATGTTCTAACCGTAGGTATTAACCCAGGCGCAGTAACCTTTGTAAACAAGTAGTATTTTTATTTAGGCAGATTAATCAGTAAATTCGCATTACCAATTAAGGATATGTCATTACAAAAAATCAATATCAGAAACGCTGTGCTCATCTTAATGATTGTTGCTGCGGCTGCAATGCGTTTAGTAAGCTATAAATACCAGTTTTTAAGCAACTTTACACCAGTTGGTGCCATGGCTTTATTTGGCGGTGTTTATTTTAACGACAAGTGGAAAGCTTATTTAGTGCCTTTTGTAGCACTTTTTGTAAGTGACGCTATTATCAATTACCTGTATACTTCTAAACTGGTATTGTGGTACAGCGGTTCTATCTGGGTATATCTAAGCTTTTTTGCAATGGTATTTTTGGGTAGTTTGATTAAAAAGGTTAACGTAGGTAACGTTGTGCTTGCCTCATTAGCTGGTGTGTTAATCCATTGGTTACTTACTGATATTGATCCATGGTTAAACGGAACAATGTATGCTAAAGGCATTAATGGTTATTTCCAGTCGCTCGTAGCTGCTATTCCGTTTGAGAAAAACATGGTACTTGGCGATGCCGTTTTCGGAATCATTTTGTTTGGCGGATTTGAACTGGCAAAAAGCAAATACACTGTATTACGCAGCAAGCAGGAACTTGCAGCTGCTTAACTAAAAGATACATTAAACTAAAAGCGATGAATATTCATCGCTTTTTTTATTTCTGCTTATGAAGAAGATTGTAGTGCTTACAGGCGCCGGCATCAGCGCCGAAAGCGGTTTAAAAACTTTTCGTGACAGCGACGGACTTTGGGAAGGTTACGATATTAACGAAGTAGCTACCCCCGAAGCATGGCAGCGTAACCCCGCTTTAGTACAAGACTTTTATAACCAAAGGCGCAAATCTGTTCTGGAAGCCGAACCTAATGCAGCGCACTATGCCTTGGCTAAACTTGAAGAAAAGTATGATGTAACCATCATCACCCAAAACATAGATAACTTGCACGAAAGGGCAGGGTCTACCGATGTGCTTCACTTACATGGTATTATTACCAAGTCGCAATCAAGCATAAACCCTAACCTTACTTATGACATTGAAGGCTGGGAGCTGCGTATGGATGAGGTATGCCTTTTAGGTTCGCCGCTAAGGCCGCATATAGTATGGTTTGGCGAATCTGTGCCGATGATTGAGCCTGCCGCAAGAATTTGTACAGAAGCTGAAATATTTATATTGGTTGGTTCGTCGCTTGCAGTTTACCCGGCCGCAGGATTAATTAATTATGTGCCTAAGCCAACACCAAAATACATTGTTGATCCGGTTATTCCGGATGTTAAGCTGCAAAACCTGATCAGGATCACTGAAAAAGCAAGTATGGGTGTCGTGGCACTGGTGAATGAACTCATGAATGATGCAGCCGGTAATGAGTAAGATCAATTGTATTTTCAATTGGAGCGGTGGTAAAGACAGTTCACTGGCTTTATATTATGCACTTCAAAATCCTGAGCTTGAAATTAAATATCTGGTGACTACCATCAATGATGCCGTTAACCGCATATCTATGCATGGTGTGAGAGAGGAGCTTCTGATTAAACAAGCAGAAAGTATCGGCATTCCGCTATATCAGATCCGCTTGCCGGAAATGCCGGGCATGGCGGAATATGATGCGATTATGCATCAGCACCTCACTAAGTTTAAGGGTGAGGGTGTAACGCACTCTATTTTCGGAGACATTTTCCTGGAAGACCTGAAGGCATACCGTGATACACGTTTAGCCGAAGTGGGCATGACAGGTATTTACCCGCTTTGGAAAAGGGATACCACGGAGTTGATCCATGAATTTCTCGAATTAGGTTTCGGCACCGTCATCGCCTGCACACAAGAAAGGTTAGGCGACTTTGCAGGGAAAGAAATCAATCATGATCTGATCGCTTCTTTGCCTGCGGATGTAGATGTTTGCGGCGAAAACGGCGAATTTCATACCTATACATTTAAGGGGCCGATATTTAAACAGCCTATTGCCTACCAAACAGGGGAGAAAATATTTAAAGCTTACCAGGCGCCAAAAGATGTTAACGACAGCTGTGTAAGTCCGAAAAGTGCACCCAAAATTGCCGGTTTCTGGTATTGCGACCTGCTGCCTGATTAATAATTATAGCGGAAGTAAGTTTCCTTAAAGTCTTTTTGCATAGCAACAAAACGCTCATTAACTGTTTTTAGGAAAAGTTCATCCAGTATTTCAAAAACGCTGTTAACACCATCGGTAAGGTCTATCTCGGGTATTTTATAAATTTGTTCAAGCGCACCTTTTTCTATCTTGATAATAAACTTTTGGTTCATGCTCATGATCGTGATCTTAAAATCAGGATGCGGTAATTCGGCTACAATTCTCATTTCGTTTCAAATTTAAGCATTCCTTTTAAAGGATCTGTTCCCTGCAATGTGCCAAAAGTTGCAACCGGCTTAAAACGTGCAAACAGTTCTTCGCTGTACCAGTCTTCACTGCGGGTTTTCTTGATCACTTCTGCATGTTGACGCGAACGATAAGCAAAGTCCTTAACATCATCCAGGCTTTCCCAAATAGAGAATGTAGCCTGACGATAGACCGGTGCTTCGCCAATACCGAAAGACGTGATGTAGCCTTTGGCAGCCGTCATGATATCGGCAACGCTGTCAACATTGGCCCAAAAGTTTTTAGTGCGGGTTGGCCTTATAGTAGCTCTGGTTAAAACAGCCACAGGCCCGGTGTAATCATTTACATTAGCAGTACCAAAAGGTTGCTTGCCGTCCCACTTACCGTGGCTTTGCAAAGGTTCGCAAAGCATGGTCCACTGTTCATGTGTGAATAACCGCCACCAACCGGATATGAACGACGATTTATAAAATTTGTCGAAGTCTTCTTTGGACTCCCATACGGCCAGCAAGCCCCATTGCTGCCAGTCGGGGTTAAGATCAAAAGTACCGTTTTTACCGCTACCCAGCAATTTCCAGAATTTGCATCCATGCTGCAGCATTAATGGCAACCGGTGAATTGCCATAGCAAAAAGTGCAACAGGGATAAGCGGTTTCCGATAGCGGACGATAGTGAGGCTGGTGATCATTACCGCGAAGTAAGCCAATAAATATGAGATTATACTTATCAAATAACCGTTGCTGTGTTATACTTTTGTCATTATGGCCGAAGATTTAAAAATTATAAACACTACAGATAAGGCGGAGCAATACCAGTCGCTGATTCCGCAAATTGAAGCATTGATTACCGGGGAAGAAGACTTGGTTGCTAACCTGGCAAACGTTGCCGCTGCACTTAAAGAGCAGTTTAAATGGTTTTGGGTAGGTTTTTATCTGGTAAAAAACGATGTACTTGTTTTGGGTCCTTTCCAGGGACCGGTTGCCTGTACCCGCATTGCCTATGGCAAAGGGGTTTGTGGCGCAGCATGGGCACAGCAAGAGATATTGGTAGTGCCTGATGTAGACCAGTTCCCGGGGCACATTGCTTGCAGCTCTTTATCAAAATCAGAGATTGTTGTACCAATGGTAGAGGACGGACAAATTTGGGGTGTGCTTGATGTGGACAGCGAGGAATTAGCGCAGTTTGACGAGGTTGATGCCAAATACCTGGAACAGATTGTGCAATTGATCAAATTTTAATGGTTAAAGCATTCCTGATATCCGGACTTGGGGCAGATTACCGCCTGTTCAAAAACATCGAACTAAAAGGTTATCATGTTATTTACGCAGATTGGATTGCACCAGAGAGTTCGGATACATTAGCAACTTACGCTACCAAGCTGATTCAGGAATATCACATTAAAGATGGCGATGTGGTTATCGGGGTTTCATTAGGAGGGATGCTTACTGTTGAAGTTGCCAAGCAACTCAAAATTAGCAAGGCAATTCTTATCTCATCCATCAAGACCATTGACGAAGCGCCCTGGTATTTCAAGTTATTCAGGCGTGTGCCGGTTTATAAGATTATTCCGTCTGCCTGGATGACGAAGGTAGGCTTTCTGATCAGGCCTGTATTTGGTAAAATGAGCAGTAGGAATACGGAACTGTTTAAATCAATGCTCCGGAATTCTTCACCTCATTTTATTAAATGGGCAATGGGCGCAGTGCTGCATTGGAACAACAGGATTATACCGCAAAACGTGTATCACATTACTGGAAGTAAAGACCTTGTCTTCAATTTTAAAAACATTAAAGGTGCAAAAATCATTAATGGTGGTACGCACATCATGATCTACAATAAAGCAAAACAGATTATGAACTGGTTAGATGAGGTATTAAAAACATGAAAATTCCAGATAGTTATTATCATTCTGATGATGTGGTTGCCCTGAGCCGCGACCTGATTGGCAAGTATCTGTTTACCTCATTTGATGGTGTAGTTACGGGCGGGTATATTGTTGAAACAGAAGCTTATGCCGGAGTTGTTGACAGGGCGTCGCACGCCTATGGCAATCGCCTTACACCACGTACACAAACCATGTATATGCAGGGCGGTGTAGCATATGTTTATCTGTGCTATGGCATACATGAAATGCTGAACATTGTAACCGCTGCTGAAGGACGGCCACATGCTATACTGATACGTGCAATTAATCCAACGACTGGTATAGACATGATGCAGTACCGCCGCAACATGGCTGTGGTTAAGCCTAATATTACTTCGGGTCCGGGATCTGTTGCTAAGGCTTTGGGTATATCACGCAAAATCAATGCGATTACACTGCAAAGCGAAACTTTGTGGCTGGAGGATAGAGGCTTGTCATTTAAAGATGATGAAGTGGCTGCCGTACCCAGGGTAGGCGTTGATTATGCAGGCGAAGATGCCAAGTTACCTTACCGTTTTTATGTAAAAGGAAATCCTTATGTAAGTAAGCCTAATCGATAATTTTTTAAATCAAAATTAAATTTCATGGGTTATATGTTAAACAATTATCAACTTATGGAATACGAAGACGAATTGAAAAGGCTTGAAAATATTGAGAAGCTTCGAGGAATGATTGATAAGATCAAAACCTGCATGCTGACCACTTATGATACCCATCAAGAGTTTCATAGCCGCCCGATGGGAACTGCCCAAGTAGACGTAGAAGGTAATATCTGGTTTTTCACCAATGAATTTTCACCTAAAGTGGCTGAGATTTCATTAGAAAATAAGGTATCACTTACCTATGCCGACACTTCTAATCACGTTTACATTGCTGTTAACGGTACTGCTTATGTGGTAGACGACCGCGAAAAAATGAAAGAGCTTTGGAATCCGTACGTAGAGATTTTCTTTCCGGATGGTATAGATGATCCGGCACTTAGCTTACTACGCATCGATACCGAGTCGGCCGAGTATTGGGATGGAAGCGCCAGTAAAATTGCATTGATATTTAAAATGATTAAAGCGGCAGTAACCGGCAAAAAGTATGAAGCAGGCGATCACGAAAAGGTCGACTTATAACATAAAGGCAGATGGTTTTCATCTGCCTTTTTTGTATCATTGACGCATGGATTTTAGCAATGACCTGGCGTTTGCACAAACGCTTGATGAAGCCGATACGCTTAAAGATTTTCGTTCACAATTCTGGTTTCCACAGCATAATGGCAATGACGCCATATACTTGTGTGGCAATTCTTTAGGGTTGCAACCTAAACAAACACAAGAAGTAATAGCAGGCCAGTTAACCGCCTGGAGAAACTACGGGGTAGAGGGTTGGTTTGAAGGGGAAGAACCCTGGTTGCCTTATCATAAAAAGCTGGCACCTCTTCTTGGTCAAATTGTGGGTGCAAAACCCGAAGAGGTTACTGTCATGAATTCGCTAACGGTTAACCTGCACCTGTTAATGGTTAGCTTTTATAAGCCTGCCGGTAAACGATACAAAATCATCATGGAAGGCGGGGCATTCCCGTCTGACCAGTATGCGGTTGAAAGCCAGGTACGATTTCATGGCTACGATCCGAAAGATGCCGTTATTGAACTTTTCCCTCGCGATGGAGAAAATACCTTACGAACAGAAGATATCACCAGCTCTATAGATACCAATGCAGAAGAATTAGCTTTAGTGTTTTTTGCAGGTATAAACTATTACACAGGGCAGTTATTTGATTTGAAAGCCATTACAGAAGCCGGACACAAGGCCGGCGCGTATGTCGGCTTCGATCTTGCGCACGCTGCGGGCAATGTGCCATTGCAGTTGCATAATTGGGGTGCCGATTTTGCCTGCTGGTGTTCTTACAAATACATGAATTCCGGTCCCGGTGGTATAAGTGGAGTATTTGTTCATGAAAAGCACCACAACGATCAAAGCCTTAATAGATTAGCAGGGTGGTGGGGATACAAATTAGACGAACGTTTTAAAATGGTTCCGGGCTTTAAACCTGAATTAGGAGCCGACGGCTGGCAGGTGAGTACAAGCCCCATCCTGTTGATGGCAGCGCATTATGCCGCTTTGCAGCTTTTTGAAAAAGCTGGTGGCATAGAGGTATTAAACGATAAGAGCCGTAAGCTGACTGCTTATCTTGAATTTTTAATAAACGATGTTAATGCTCAGATTGGTGATGAACTATTTAAGATCATTACGCCGACAGATACTGCACAGCGTGGCTGCCAGTTATCTATAATCTGCAAACATAGCGGTAAAGCCATATTTGATTATCTGGTAGCGAAAGGTGTAATTGGCGACTGGCGCGAACCTGATGTTATACGAGTAAGCCCTGTGCCTTTATACAATAGCTTTGCAGACGTTTATTACGCTGCAAAATACTTGCTTGAAGCAGCACAGCAGTTTAAATAATCACATGCTTAAAATAGCCTACGATCCTATATATGCACATCCGTTGCCCGAAGGGCACCGTTTCCCGATGTTGAAATATGAGCTGATACCAGGCCAGTTACTGCATGAGGGATTGATCACCAGTGATAACCTGTTCTCTCCGGAACCAATGGATGAAGAGGTTATACTTTGGACACATGAGCAAAGCTATTGGGAACATCTACGTGATCTGACTCTGCCTGCCAAAGAGCAAAGGCGCATAGGGTTTCCATTAACGGCAAGGCTCGTCGAACGTGAGATCAGGATAGGACAGGGCACTATAGACGGATGCCACTATGCTTTCGAAAATGGAATTGCGTTTAATGTAGCTGGTGGAACTCACCATGCTGGCATCAACTGGGGAGAGGGCTTTTGCCTTTTAAACGACCAGGCAATGGCTGCAAATTACCTACTGCACCACAAAATGGCGCAATCCATCTTAATTGTTGACCTCGACGTACACCAGGGAAACGGAACCGCACAAATTTTTGAGCATAATCCGGCAATATTTACTTTCTCAATGCATGGTGATAAGAACTTCCCATTCAGAAAAGAAAAATCGAGCCTTGATATTCCGTTGCCGGATGGTACAAATGGTGATAGCTTTCTTGGCATTTTATATGATACCCTGCCATCATTGATTGAAAAGACGGAGCCCGATTTTATCTTTTATCTTTCCGGGGTAGACGTATTAGAGACAGATAAATTAGGCAAGCTAAACCTCACCATTGAAGAATGCAAAATGCGCGATCGCTTTGTGTTAGAGCAATGCAAAAACTATAATATCCCTGTGCAGGTTAGTATGGGCGGCGGTTATTCAACCAATATCCGCGACATTGTTGAGGCGCACTGTAACACGTATAGAGTTGCTATGGACCTGTACTTTTAATCGCGCGCAATGATTACCTGCTCATGAAATTCATGGTGCTTGCTAATATTCCTGAAACGGAAATATAATAATACAGCAGCCGTGAACAAGCCCAATACCAATCCAAACCAAACACCCATCACACCCATATTGAAGTGCAACCCAAGCAGGTAGCCAACCGGTATGCCTAATACCCAATAAGCTAAAAATGTAATCAAAGTAGGTATGTTTACATCGCCCATACCACGCAAAACACCCAAGCCTATTACCTGTGCGCCATCAAATAACTGAAACACTGCTGCAACAATAAGTAACTGTGCTGCAATTGCTATTACAGCTTTATCTGTAGTATATATCCAGGGCAACCAGTGGTTAAACACCAGGAATATGATAGCCGTAATACCCATAAATGCAAGCGCAATATGATAACTGGCTATGGCAGATTGCCTTAAACCAATAAAGTTTTTTGCGCCAAATAGATTACCCGACTTTATTGCCGCAGCAGCAGATACGCCATTAGCAACCATATAAGTTAAAGCCGCCATATTTAAAGCTATCTGATGTGCAGCCTGTGGCACGGCACCCATCGTGCCGATGATGATAGCTGCACCGCTAAACGCGCTAATTTCAAACGTGAACTGCATAGCTACAGGCGCACCAATTTTTATGATCTGCCGAATGCGCGATCGATCAATATTGCTCCATAAGAAGCCTTTGAGGTAGTCTTTAAAACGTGGTGAGCGCAACACATAGACCGACATAGCAATAGCCATCAGGCAACGGTCGATAAGTGTACTTAGACCTACTCCGCGGACACCCATTGGTGGTATCCCAAACATACCCTTAACCAGTACAATACCCACAATGATATTAATGACGTTACCCCAGATGGATATGGACATGGATTGCCTGGTAAAGCCCAGTCCCTCAGCAAATTGTTTAAAGGTATTGAAGATGAGAATAGGAATTACAGATATACCCATCAATTTCATGAATGGTTTAGCCTGTGCCACTACGGCTGGCGACTGATCCAGGTGATCCAGCATGGGCACTGCTGCAAAATAAATCAAGGCAAATAACAAGACGCCTGTAATCAGATTGATCAGGAAACTATTGGCTAATAATCTTCCGCATTCAATTTTATCATTCTTGCCGTTTTGCTGTGCAATAAGCGGTGTTAACCCGTAAGCCACCCCCATACCCACCACAATAATGATCATGAACAAACTATTCACCAATGCCACAGCGGCAAGGGCTATGGTTCCGGCAAACTGGCCCACAATAATACTATCAGAAGTTTGTACAAGTATTTGCCCCAACTGCGAAATAACTACCGGAATAGCCAGTTTAAGGTTATCGCGGTAATGCGGCTTGTAAGTAGAAAAATACTGTTTCATGATGGCGGTGGAATGGAGCCGCCAAATGTAAGCTTTTTGCTATAAATATTAGCTTGATGTGTAAAACTCTTCTTTCTCGGTAGTATTTACGCGTATCACGCCGGATAAAACCAGATTAACAAGTATGCGCTGTGCACGCCTGCGGCTCATGTTCAACAACTGGCAGTATTCTTTTACCGTAATACGCTCGTTAGTTTCCAGGTACTCAAGCAATGCTTTTTCTTTCGATGAATATTCTATCAGTACACCACTATCATCGCCTGAGCGTTTAAGCACGTCAACAACAATTTTGCTGGCTAAAACGCTTTTATCTTTCACCCGAACATACACCCACCATTTGCCGTCTTCACCTAAGGCGTAATGTGGTTTACTGTCGCTTTCTTCAATGTCAACAACTAATACAAGTTTATCATCCACATACACTTCCTCAAAAGCCGGTTCCAGTGCAGGCCTTGCATAAAAATGTGCGGCTTTGGTAATCATATACCGTTCTTCGTCTTCCGACTTAACGCCTTTTATCGTACCATCATCCAGTATGCCAATAAGCAGCCTGCCGCCTTTGTTATTAGCAAAGGACACCATGGTTTTGGCTATTTTTTCGCAGCTGGTGATCGTTTTTTTAAAATCCTGTGTTACAGTTTCACCCTCGTAAATCAGTTTCCTGATGTTCATTTAATTCCCTTCGTTCTGTTGTATGTACGGCCTTCTGATCTCCATCCAGTCCTGCGGTTTGCTGATCGGCACAAAACCATATTGGCTGTACAAGCCATGTGCTGTTGATGTAGCTAAAGACCATCTGCGCAAACCCTGTAAATCAGGATGCGACATTATCTCACTTACAAGCCATTTACTAAGCCCTCTACCGCGATGCGCTTCATCAATAAATACATCGCAGATGTAAGCAAAAGTACCATAATCTGATATCACCCTGGCCATACCTACTGTAACGCCATTGTGATAAACCCCAAATAACAGTGAGTTTTTTACAGCGGTTTCAAAGCGCTCTCTGGGCATACCGATTGCCCAGTATGAGCGGTTGGCTATCATATCAAAAGCTTCATCTATATCAAATAACGCTTTGTCTGTAGAGATCAGATAGCCTTGAGATAATAACTGGTGAATATTAGGTAAGGTTGGCATTGTATTACGGTAATAACGGGTTCAAATTACGAATGTACACTTCAATACCAACTATTACACATACCTCCCCGAATTTATTACGGATGTTGATAGGGAAGGTCTTAGCATATTTACCATCATTGGCGTTGATGATCTGCTCGGCTTCCAGTATATCTTCGTTAGTAATGTTAATTTCAAAAAACATATCCGTATGTCCGGGTTTTAAAAACTGCACCTGGGCTGATTTACTCCACACAGCAATCTTGTAGCCTTTTTTAATAAATATCTGGTGAAATAATACAGGTACAAAAGGATCTGCGGCAGCAAACAAAGTCCCTCCGAATATCGAACGGTTATAATTTACATTCAATAAACTCTTATTTACTTTAACAGCCATGCTGCGAAAATCTGCTGAAATGTGACACACCCATATCCGTTGAAAAAACAGTGGGGGATAAAAACGCAAACCCCATTTTAACCAAAAAGCTGTCACTTGCATACGCTATAAATATCAGCATTTAGGATTATAACCGCATTATTATTTTATGAAAAACAAAATTCAAATCCGCTTCTACATATTAATCTTTATGTTTAGATAACATATATAAATTACTCATTAACAATATATATTTCTTTTAAAGAAAATAGAAATTCGAGTACAAAAACATATTCATCAGGTAGTTATTATTGTATTGATATAAAACATTTAACAACAAAACGGCGTTATGCGTTTGGCATCTAATTGATTAACAGACAAAAGAAAATTATGAAAAATCAGATTTTGAAATTAGCTGTAGCTGCAATATTTGCAGGCAGCATAGCTACAGGCTGTAGCTCAGAAAAGTCGGCCAGCAGTGGTTCTGACAGCACCAAAATGGACTCGACGAAAACCACCACTACAACTACTACTACAGACAGTACAATGCGTGATACCACTAAAAAGGATACCACAAAAACTCCGTAAAAAATCAAAGGCTTAGCAAAACTGCTAAGCCTTTTTTACTTTATCTAAATTTTTTCTTTTAAGCGCTGATCACAGCAGGTCTTATAGTTTCTCCGTTCGCATAGATCTTACGCACCTGGTAAGTCTTTTTATTTTGCGATTCAAAATACGTGCGAACATTGATCTCGGCAAGTATCCCTAACGTAATGAGTTGCACACCACCTAACAGGCAAATTAAACCTAAAATAAGCATAGGTTTACCCCATATGTCGTGACCCATAATTTTTAGCACCAACAGGTAAGCATTGATCAGTATACCTAAAAAGAACACCACGAAACCAACACTACCAAAAAGGTGCATCGGCTTTTGAATATACTTACGGAAAAATACCATTAAAATCAGGTCACTGATCACCTTAAAGGTACGGTTAATACCATATTTAGATTTCCCGTGAATACGGGCATGGTGGTCAACGTCAACCTGTGTAATACGTGCGCCTTGCAGTTTTGCCAATACCGGAATAAACCGGTGCAGTTCGCCGTACAAGCCTAAACTTTCAGCAATTTCCCTGCGGAATATTTTAAGCGTACAGCCATAGTCCTTAATATATACACCCGTTAAACGGCGAATCAAAGCATTTGCTATTTTGCTTGGTATCTTGCGCAGCACCATACCATCCTGGCGGTTAGCACGGTTTCCGGCTACTACGTCCCAGTCTTCATCTTTTAGCTTTTGCAGCATAAAAGGAATATCCTTAGGGTCGTTTTGCAGGTCGCCGTCAAGCAGTGCAATATAGTCGCCGGTAGTATGGTCAATACCGGCCGTCATGGCGGTACTTTGCCCATAGTTTTTACGTAACTCTACTAACTTAATGCGGTCGTTAGCATTTTTAATAATTTCCTGCTGGGTGCCGTCGCTTGATCCGTCGTCAACAAAAACTACTTCATAGTCTATTGCAGAAAGTGCGTTGTCTATAGCGGTTATAAGCGGACTAATGTTATCCTTTTCGTTTAATACAGTTATTACAACTGATAATTCGGGCATATATCTAAATATAAATCGGGTGCAAAGATAAGCATATTTTAAAGGCTATCCTAAATACGGGTAACGCGCTCCAAAGTCTTGTAAATATGGCATTTGCATTTATATTTGCGCAAAACTGACACCTATGAAAAAAATCACATTGTTATTACTGCTCGCCGGGCTTTGCTTAAAAGCTTTTACGCAAAACATAATAAAAGCTAATGATCCGCATATCCATTATACGGGCCGCATACAGCAACAGGGTGATGCTGCAATTTTAAGCTGGTCGGGAAACTCGGCGAGTATAAACTTTACGGGGTCCGGCGTAAAAGCTTTATTAAAAGATGAGAGTGGCGAGAACTTTCTTAAAGTAATTATAGATGGTAAAGTATTGCCGGATATTACTGTTGACAGTATCCAGAAAACCTATACGCTGGCTTCAGGCCTAAAGAAAGGCAAACATCACCTGGAATTATTTAAACGCACAGAATGGGTATTTGGCAAAACCTGGCTTTACCAATTTATGCTTGATGAGGGCGGTCAGTTTTTAGAGGCCGATGCTGCTAAGAAACGTAAAATTGAATTTTATGGCAACTCCATTACCTGTGGCTATGCAGTATTAGATACTACCGGTAAAGACAGGGGAGATTCGCCTTATGAAGATTTCTGGCTGAGTTATGCCAACATCACTGCACGCCACTTTAATGCCGAGTACAGTTGTATTGCGCGTAGCGGAATAGGTGTTACCGTTAGCTGGTTTCCTCAAATTATGCCCGAAATGTGGGACAAGGTAATAGGGGAAGACACCACCGGCAAGTGGAATTTTAACCGGTTTACTCCAGATGTAGTTGTTGTCAACTTATTTCAAAACGATTCGTGGATTGTAAAAAAGCCTCAAAACGAAGAATTTAAGAAACGTTTTGGTGATAAGCCTCCAACCGAAGAACAGTTGATCAATGCTTATGCTGATTTTATAAAAGGCATCCGGTTAAAATACCCAAACGCACAGATTATATGCGCTTTAGGCAGCATGGATGCTACTAAGGCCGGTTCGCCTTGGCCGGGCTATATTGATAAAGCGGTTGCCAATCTTCACGACAATAAAATCAAATCACATTTCTTTGCTTATAAAAACACTTCCGGCCACCCAGGTAAAGCCGAGCAGAAAGCAATGGCCGATGACCTGATCGATTACATTAACGGTAATATTAAATGGTAAAAAAATTAAAACATTTTACCAAATCCGTTATTTACTAATAGATCACAAATTGTTTTGTGTTTCAAGTAATTATTTGAAACAGTTATTATTAAATCTGCAGTGGGTTATGATTTTTGATTTTGATGCTTTTTAACGGTATGTCTCCTGCAGCTGAAGACCCATTAAATTTTTTATCCGGACGACTGAGCGGGATAAACAATTACCCGCATGATCTGATACAAAATCTGCTGTATGAGATTGTACGGGTAAAAGAACTGATCAGGTATTACGAAGACATCCCTAACGGAGCAGGCCAGTTAGGCGCTTCAATACTTAACGAACTTGTTTCTGAAGCTTATCAATCACTCGTTAATTACGATACCGGCTTAATGAACAAATATTACGATCTTTTGCAGCAATGCGATTAATACAGTTCATTGTTAAATACATCAATATTTGCCTGCCGGATATAGTTAAAGGGATAAATCAACAATTGAACCACTTAACTAATCAACCATTATTTATATTTGAGCCATGAACCATCTGATTGCTCCGTCTATACTTGCTGCTGATTTTGGCAACCTGCAGCGCGATATCGAAATGCTTAACAACAGCGAAGCAGACTGGATACATGTAGACATTATGGACGGGATGTTTGTGCCTAACATATCTTTTGGTTTCCCGGTGATGAAAGCAGCGGCTAAACATGCCACTAAACCGCTTGATGTACATTTAATGATTGTTGATCCTGACCGCTATCTGAAACAATTTGCAGAGGCAGGGGCTTATGGCATAACTGTACATTATGAAGCATGCACGCATTTGCACCGCACGGTACAAAGCATCAAAGAATTAGGATGTAAACCCGGTGTTGCCTTAAATCCGCATACGCCTGTTGCCCTGCTCGAAGATATTATTAGGGATATTGATCTGGTACTGATCATGTCAGTGAATCCCGGCTTTGGAGGGCAGAAATTTATAGACAATACTTATAAAAAGCTGGCCGACCTTAAAGCACTTGCTGCACAAAGAAACCCAGCGTTAATCATTGAAGTTGACGGGGGAGTAGATGTAACTAATGTTGATAAACTGGTTAATGCAGGTGCCACAGCCCTGGTTGCAGGCAGTTCGGTTTTTTCTGCAAACAACCCTTCTGAGGCTATTAAGAGCCTAAAAAATCCAGTAAAAGCATAGATTTTATAGCTTAAAACCAACCCTTTGCTAATGTTTTTATTCACAGTGGTTTAAAAATATGGCTGTGTTAATAAATCATTGACTTTTTTGCCAAAGTTATATTTCATTTAATTAATTTCGGGGCGGCTACTCAATCAAATTAATAGCCCAAATCCAATTAATATGAAACATAATTTTGGTGCCGGACCAGGCATTTTACCACATGAGGTAATGAAGCAAGCTGCACAGGCAGTGGTTGATTTTAACGGAATAGGTTTATCCATTCTTGAGATATCGCACCGCTCGGCAGAGTTTGAGGCAGTACTTGATGAAGCTGTTAGGTTGGTAAAAGAGCTTTTAAACGTTCCGGAAGGTTACTCCGTTCTATTTTTACAGGGTGGGGCAAGCACTCAGTTTGCTATGGTTCCGTACAACCTGTTACCGCAAAATGGCAAAGCTGCATATCTGGAGTCGGGTGTGTGGGCAAATAAAGCATTAAAGGAAGCTAAATATTTTGGTGAGGTTGAAGTTGTTGCTACTGCTAAAGAAAGCAACTTTACTTATATCCCTAAAGATTTTACTATCCCTGCTGATGCTGCTTACTTTCATATTACATCAAACAACACCATTTATGGTACACAGTTGAAGCAGTTCTTCCCTTCGCCGGTACCGGTTGTTTGTGATATGTCTTCAGATATTTTCAGTCGCCCTGTTAACGTTGCCGATTTTGGCTTGATATACGCTGGTGCACAAAAAAATATGGGCCCTGCCGGTACTACTTTAGTAATCGTAAAAGACGATATATTAGGGAAAGCCGACCGCAAGATACCTGCTATGTTTAACTATCAAACACAGATAGAAGGCGGCTCTATGTACAATACCCCACCGGTATTTGCTATCTATGTATCTATGCTTACGCTGCGCTGGTTAAAAGCCAAAGGTGGTGTTGCAGCCATCAACGAAGAGAACGAAGCAAAAGCTGCTGCGTTGTACGAAGAGATTGACCGCAACCCATTATTTAAAGGTGTTTGTGCTAAAGAAGACCGCTCAAGCATGAATGTATGCTTTGTAGTTGAAAATCCAGAGCATGAAAAAGCGTTTTTAAAACTGTGCGATGAAAAAGAAATCGTAGGTGTTAAAGGCCACAGAAGCGTAGGTGGTTTCCGTGCTTCTATCTATAACGCATTGCCAATTACCAGTGTGCATGTGTTAATTGATGCCATGCAGGAATTTGCAGAGAAAAATAAATAGTAACGCTCACATTAGTTCAGTGGTGCAATTGTTCATTAGTAATAAGCGAACAAAACCAATGAACTAATGATACTAACGAATAGAAATATCATGATTAAAATATTAGCTAATGACGGTATCGACCCAATTGGTAAAAAACTGCTTGAAGAAGCAGGTTTTACCGTTGATACCCAAACCGTTCCTCAAGATGAATTGTCGACCAGACTACAGGATTATGATGTAATAACTGTGCGTAGTGCAACCAAGGTACGTAAAGCATTAATTGATGCTGTGCCAAACTTAAAAGCAATTGGCCGCGGCGGTGTAGGCGTTGATAATATCGATGTGGAATATGCCAAAGAAAAAGGCATCCCTACCTATAATACACCTGCTTCATCATCATTATCTGTTGCTGAACTTGTTTTCGCGCACCTGTTTACCGGTTCTCGCTTTTTACAAGATAGCAATCGCAAAATGCCGGTTGAGGGAGCCACTAAATTTAACGACCTGAAAAAGTCTTATGCAAAAGGTGTTGAACTGCGGGGTAAAACAATAGGTATTATAGGCTTTGGCCGTATTGGCCGCGAAGTTGCCAAACTTGCTTTAGGTTTGGGCATGCGTGTATTGGCTTATGATCTGTATCCTTTCACTCCGGAAATCGAAGTGACTGTAGGACTTTCTACAGTTGTTAAAGTAGCTGTTGAAACCGCATCTGTAGAAACTATTATAGCCGAAAGCGATTTTGTAACACTGCACACGCCATTTATTGATAAGCCGCTACTTGATGCTGAGGCTTTCGGTAAAATGAAAAAAGGAGTAGGGGTAATTAACTGCTCTCGTGGTGGTTTAGTGGACGAGTTGGCACTTATTGATGCATTAAACAGCGGGCAGGTTGCTTTTGCTGGATTGGATGTTTTTGATAACGAACCAACTCCACGTGCTGAAATTTTAACACATCCTAAAATATCATTAACGCCACACATCGGTGCTTCTACCAACGAAGCACAAGAACGTATTGGCGTTGAACTGGCTACCTTGATTATTAATCATTTTAAGAAATAGTCAGAAACGTCTGTAAACAACAACGGCTTCCTTATAGGAAGCCGTTGTTGTTTTATGCTTTATCATCATGTAAGCGCATGTCTGGGATTGCTTCTCCGCCATACGGCGTATCGCAATGACGCATGTAATAGAGGATTTAGGTGGGGCTACTAATCCGTGTCATTATTCATTATGCTTATGTCATTTTGACGAAAGGAGAAATCTTTAACTAAGTGAATCATTAGATATCTCACTTCTTTCGATATAACAAACCAAAGAACTAATTTTTACAACTCATAAGCCAATCCCTTTTCAGGGATGGTTACGTTATAACCCTCGTCCGCTACTGCCTGTGAAAATGCCTCCATACTTTCGGGGTCGCCATGCACCAGAAAAACATTTCTTAGTGATGCCTTATCCTGTTGCTTAACATTTAACAATAAATCCTCGTGATCGCCATGGGCACTGAACAAGTCTGTCTGTTTGATGGTTGCATAAACTGCCAGTTCGCGGTCCTTGATATGCACAACAGGGTCGCCTCGCAGTAAACGATAGCCTAATGTACCTTTGGCGCAATAGCCAATAAACAGAATAGTACAGTAATAATTCTGGATGTTATAAAACAGGTGATCCTGTATACGGCCACCTTCCAGCATACCTGCAGATGATATGATAATGCAAGGCTCCCAATAATTTGAAACCTGCCTGCTATCCTTCAGGCTTTCAACGTAAGTAAGGTTATCGAATTCAAATTCGTCACCCTGTGTTTGATAAAAGCTTTGCGCTTCCTCGTTAAGCAAGCTATGGTGCTTTCGGAAAGTATTAGTTGACCTTGCAGCCAGCGGACTATCTACAAACACCTTTACTCGCGGTAATTTACCACTGCTAAACAATTTGTTAAGCGAGAATACTAATGCCTGTGTACGGCCAATGCTAAATGCAGGAATGATTAAGCGGCCCTGTTCTTTGATACAAGCCTTCTCAATAGTCTCTGTTAAAACCTCTTCAATGGTTTTTTCTTTGGTATGGAAGCGGCCACCATAGGTTGACTCTGTTACCAGGTAATCTACTTTAGGCAGCTGTTGCGGATCGTTTAACACCGGATAGTTTTTACGGCCAATATCTCCTGTAAAAGCAATTGTCTTTTCTTCTCCGTTATCATTGATCTTTAATATCGCCGCAGCAGCACCCAACAGGTGACCTACAGGAACAAATGTTAGCTCAATGTTGTCATTGATTTGAAAAGACCTATTAAAGCCGATGGTAATAAAACGCTCGGCTGTATCAATCACATGTTTTTGCAGATATAGTGGTTGGCTGTTACCGCCATGATGGTGGCGCCCACGCCTGTGCTTGCGGTTTTTATGTGCCTTATGCTGAAAAATACTTACAGAATCCATCAACAGTAACTCCGTAAGTTCAGCTGTAGGCGGGGTACACAAAATTTGTCCGCCAAATCCCATACGTACAAGCGTAGGCAAATTACCGGAGTGATCTATATGTGCATGGGTTAAAATAACTACATTAATCTCTGCCGGATTGAAAGGAAATTCTTCGTTCTCCTGCAAACTACGGCCTTTCTCATAATCAAGGCCACAGTCGATTAATATTTTATATCCGGAAACCTCGAGCAAATGCATGCTTCCCGTAACCTGTCGGGCTGCCCCGTGTATCGTTAGTTTCATTTATTAAAAATTCGTTTGCTCCTAATTCAGCGAAACATCAGTAATATATACATTATTTAAGTATAACTAATGCCTGCGGAGTCAGTAAGCTTTTAAGAAATATCAAATTGCAACTGGCTTAAATGCCTGTACAATCCGTTCTCGTTTCCGATAAGTTCTTCGTGGCTGCCACATTCTGTAATAACACCCTTATCTAAAACAATGATTTTGTCTGCCTCGCGAATAGTTGACAAACGGTGTGCAATGATGATTGAAGTACGGTCTTTCATCAGTTCTTCAAGCGCCTCTTGAACTAAACGCTCGGACTCGGAGTCTAATGAAGATGTAGCTTCATCAAGTATCAGGATAGAAGGATTTTTCAGTAAAGCACGTGCTATGGCAATACGCTGCCGCTGACCACCAGACAGTTTAACGCCACGTTCGCCAACCATCGTATCATACCCTTCCGGAAAGTTAGTGATAAATTGGTGTGCGTTAGCACGTTGAGCTGCTTCGATCACCTGCTCTTTTGTTGCGCCTAACTTTCCGTAAGTAATATTTTCTAATATAGAACCGCCAAACAACAATACGTCCTGCGGTACTATAGCTACCTGGTTACGGATATCCGTCAAAGCAAAACTGTCGGATGTTTTACCATCAAAAGATATCGTTCCGGTTTGCGGGCGGTAGAACTGCAAAATAAGTGATGCCATGGTTGATTTGCCCGAGCCACTTGGGCCTACAATGGCAATCTTTTGTCCGGCAGTTGCAGTAAACGTAACATCCTTTAAAACCGTTATCTCCGGACGGGAAGGGTAGAAGAAAGTAACGTTATTAAAACCGATATTTCCGTTAAGCACTTGTCTTACTTCATTTTCGGCGGCATTGATAGAAACATCCTCGCCAGGTTCGCTTAAAATCTCTATAACACGCTCGCTTGCGCCTACAGCCTTTTGAATATTAGCCCACAAATCTGGCAGGCTACCCATGGCCGCGCTGATAAAGGCTGCATAAACAATAAAGGTTGTCAGCTTACCGAAAGTAAAGCCATGATCGTGTATTGACACCAGATATGATCCATACCATATCTCGCCGAATATAGCCCCGAACAAACAAAATACAATAAAGGCACCAAACATACCGCGGTACTTAGAACCTTTAATGGCCAGGTCAACCACGGCACGCAGGTTACGGTCATATCGGGCGGCTTCATAAGCTTCATTTACAAAAGCCTTTACGTTGGCAATGCCTTGTAACGTTTCTTCCACTATGGTGTTTGAATCGGCCAACTTATCCTGTGCCTGGCGTGATAGCTTTCGGATGAACTTTCCGAAAAAGATGGCAAACGCTATCATAAACGGCAGCACCACCAACAAGGCAAGCGTTAGCTTAATTGAAACTACCATCAATAAAATAGTACCGCCCACAAGCATTATAGATTGTCTTATTACTTCGGCAGTGGTAGTTGTTAGGGTATCCTGTATCTGCGATAGATCGGCAGAGATACGGCTGTTTAATTCACCAACCCTGCGGTTGGAGAAGAAATTCATAGGAAGGGTAATCAGCCTAAAGTAAGTATCGCGCCTGATATCTGCCAATGATTTTTCCGCCACCTGTACAAACCATGTAATACGGAAGTAGGAAACAAAAGCCTGTATAAAAAGCACAACCAGTGCAATTTCGCCTATGGTAGTTAAGTTAGCCGGTATAAAGCTATAACGCTGTTTCCCCTGTGCTGCATCAATCAATGCACCGAAAAACCCCGGAAATGCCAACCCCGTTAAGCTTGATAATATCAGGAATATTAAGCCGCCAATAAATTTTCCACGGTAAGGTTTTATATAGCTTAAAAGCTTGCCAATGTTCTGCAGGCTTTGCTTATTTATTTTTGCTTTAGGTAATTCTTTTTCTGCAGCGTTACCGCTGTTCAATCTTGCTCTCGCCATCTTCAATCAAATGTGCGAAATTAAGCTTTAATCCGGCGTTTACTCATTAAAATCAATAAAATTGACGATACCATGAGAACAATAACCACACCCAGCCACAGATGTGCCTTATCAACCGAATGCTGCTGCTGTTTTAGCTGCTTGCTCAGCTTTTCATTGGCATCCCGCAGGTGATTAATGGTGTTCATATAAGCTAACGTATTATCCTGCGTTTGCCTGGCCTGATATTGATTAGCCTGTTGTTCAAATTTTTGCGATTCAAGCTTTGCTGCCTGAGATTGTAGCTGGCTGGTACGGAACTTCAGTAAAAGCTTAATCTGATCCAGCATGGCATTATCCGTATTTACGATATCCATTAATATCGTATTCGAATTTTTGATATCTTTTTTGGTTTGCATCCCAAATATCCCGGTATGCTTGCTTAAGCTTGATTGATAATCATCAAATTTCACCGCACGCTGTACCAGCATATCATTAATTTTCTTTCGCTGGTTTTCGTACGCTAAAGAATCTGCATTGATCGTTTTTTGAGCGAAGGAATTCTGGATAAGCAGGGCGCTTATCGCTAACATCAATAATTTTTTCATAGGCTTTTATTCAAAGTCAATGATTACGCTGTCACCTAAGTTTAAACCTAACAAGCCACTTGCATTACCTTTATTAATGGCTATTTCAAGGTGATCACTGATACCGAAAAGGCATAGTTTTTCGCCTTCGGGCACTTCGTTATAGTGCCAGCTTAAATTGGTGATGGTTTCGTTACGTTTAAAATATAACGTAAACCTGCGCCCATGTTGTACTTTGTTAAAGAGGTCTTTGGTGATGTTGGTGATCACATTCTGGAAAGAATCGATATAGATCACCATGCCTTTTATCAGGTTACGTTCAATTACCGGCTGCAGGTTCATTTTCTTTTCGATACCAGTAATTGGCAAACCGATCTGATTTAGTTTTCCGCCTTTAGCTAAATGACAAGCTGCCTTTACAAAGATATCTGCCAAAGGGAAGTGCAGGAATTTAAGATCCTGCATAATATTGATCTCAACCACTTCATCAGGGTCGTCATCAAACATCAGCGAGAATATGCCATTATCTGCACCAACAAAGCAATGTCCTTTATAACTTAAAGCCAGGTAACGGGTGTGCGTATTAAAAACGGTATCGATACCAATAAGGTGTACAGTACCTTTTGGAAAATAATGATAACTATTTTTTAAAATGAACGCGGCTTGTTGTACATTGAAGGCAGCAACGCTATGGGTAATATCAACAATACTTACGGCTGGCAACAAACTTAATATACTGCCTTTAAGAGCAGCCTGGTAGATATCTTTATCGCCCAGATCAGTTGTTAATGTTATTATTGCCACTACTTTTTTAAATATTATTGTTAATCTTGTGCAAGCGATTACACGGTGCAAATATTAAATTTTTTAACCAATAAATATCGTTAACTATAAAATCAGTTAGTATTGAACGAACTTAAATTATCTTTAGAAAACATAAATCCGGCTGTTTTGTGGGGACCTAACAATGATCATTTTGAGATCATTAAGAAGCAATATCCCAAGTTAAAAATAGTAGCCAGAGGGAATGAAGTTAAGGTGCTGGGAGATGAACATGAGCTGGGTGTTTTCAGTGAAAAATTCGGCCATCTGCTAAATCATGTCGAAAAATTCGACAATCTTAACATTACAGACATTGAACGTATCCTGGGTTCGAAGGTACAATTGCCCGAGCCTGAAAATACAAATGATAAATCAACCACCGGTGAGGTAATTGTTTTTGGGCCTAACGGTATTTTGGTTAAAGCCCGTACAGCAAACCAGCGCCGCATGGTTGATAGTATCGTTAAAAGCGATATCCTTTTTGCCATTGGCCCCGCCGGTACCGGTAAAACATATACTGCGGTCGCCCTGGCATGCAGAGCATTGAAAAACAAGGAGATAAAGCGAATTATCTTAACCCGGCCTGCAGTTGAAGCAGGGGAGAACCTTGGCTTTTTACCCGGCGACCTTAAAGAGAAAATAGACCCGTACCTGCGCCCGTTATATGATGCACTTGATGATATGATTCCGGCTGAAAAGCTGAAAACATACTTAGAGAACCGCACTATTGAAATTGCACCATTAGCCTTTATGCGCGGACGTACGCTTGACAATTGCTTTGTGATATTAGACGAAGCGCAAAATGCTACGGATATGCAGCTAAAGATGTTTTTAACCCGCATGGGGCCTTCGGCAAAGTTCATTGTAACCGGCGATGTAACACAGATCGACTTACCTAAAAAACAACAGTCGGGCCTGCATACAGCACTGCGTATTTTAGCAGACATTAAAGGCATTGAAATTATTTATTTAACCGGCGAAGACGTAGTACGCCACAAACTGGTTAAACGTATTTTGGAAGCTTACGGTGATATACAGTAAAATTTAAAGTTGAAAGTTAAGAGTTATCAGTTATATATCTTATAATACTGGGAACTGTTAACTGACAACTGACAACAATATGGATGCTATAAAAGAAACACACTTTAATTTTCCGGGTCAAACATCATTTTACAAAGGCAAGGTTCGCGATGTTTATACCATCGATAACAAATACCTTGTTATGGTGGTAACTGACCGTATATCAGCTTTTGATGTAGTTTTGCCTCAGCCTATACCATACAAAGGCCAGGTGCTTAATCAAATTGCTGCCAAATTTTTAAAAGACACTGCTGATATTGTACCTAATTGGGTAGCCAGCGTACCTGATCCGAGTGTTACCATTGGCCGTATCTGTGAGCCTTTTAAAGTTGAAATGGTGATACGCGGATATTTAGCGGGACATGCCTGGAGAGAATACAGCGCAGGTAAGCGCGAAGTATGCGGCGTGCAATTACCCGAAGGCTTAAAAGAAAATGATCAACTGCCGCAGCCTATTATCACGCCAACAACTAAGGCCTCAGTTGGCCACGATGAAGATATTTCAAGAGAAGATATTATAGCAAAAGGTATTGTTGACAGTGCCGAATATGAGCAGTTGGAAAGATATACCCGTGCTTTATATCAACGCGGTACAGAGATAGCAGCCAAACAGGGTTTGATATTGGTTGATACTAAGTATGAGTTTGGGAAAGCGGATGGCCAGATCTATCTGATCGATGAAATTCATACCCCTGATTCATCCCGTTACTTTTACAGCGAAGGTTATGCCGAACGCCAGGAAAAAGGGGAGCCTCAGAAGCAGCTATCAAAAGAGTTTGTGCGTAAATGGCTTATTGAAAATGGCTTTCAGGGTAAGAACGGGCAAACTGTACCAGAGATGACGCCTGAGATAGTTAACTCAATATCTGAACGTTACATTGAGCTTTATAATCACATCACGGGAGAGGCTTTTGTAAAGCCCGAAGGTACCGATGTTTTAAAGCGTGTAGAGGATAATGTTAATTCGGCGCTTGCCGGTTTGTAATTTGTTATTGTAGCTAAAATAAGTTTATATTAGCTTCTTAATTTGAATAGATAATGAAATTTGCGCTTGATAAACATGAGAAGTATGTGGTGTTGAAACTTAATGAATCAAAACTGAATTCATTATTTACTCCTCAACTTAAATCAGAACTGATATTGATAAATACCGAAGGCCAGCGCAACATTGTGCTTGATCTTAGCCAGGTAAAATTTGCTGATTCATCAGGCCTTAGCAGCCTTTTAGTCGGACACCGTTTGTGTAAAAACAGCGAAGGTGTGTTTATACTTTGCGGATTAAGTGAATCTGTTAGCCGTTTGGTAACCATTTCACAATTAGACACTGTTTTAACCATAGTGCCATCCGTTGAAGAAGCTATTGACCTCATCTTTATGGAGGAAATAGAAAAAGAACTAAAAAAAGAAGCAAAATAAGCCTTTTATATGTTTACCCCACATGAAGTTTGAGGTAACTATATTAGGAAGCAGCTCTGCAACCCCCATTTTTAATAGAAATCCAACAGCACAGGCGCTTAACATCAATGAGCGCCTGTACCTGATAGATTGCGGCGAGGGTACACAACAGCAGATGCTGCGCTTTGATATAAAAGCAAGCCGTATAGACCATATTTTCATCAGCCATCTGCATGGCGACCATTATCTTGGGCTTGTAGGCTTGTTATCCTCCATGCATCTTAATGGCCGCAAAAAACCGTTAAAGTTATTTGGCCCTGCGCCGCTTAAAGAAATCATCGATCTGCAGTTTAAGTATTCAGATACTAACCTGCAATACGAAATTGAGTTTAAAGCCACGGATGCTACTACAGCAGAGGTGATATTGGAGAACCAGGATTTAACAGTAACTACTTTTCCGCTTGATCACCGTATACCCTGTACAGGGTTTCTGTTCAAACAGAAAAAAACATTAAGAAAGATCATTAAAGAAAAGGTAGAAGCTTTAGAAATACCCATTAATTATTACCCTTTGCTCAAACGCGGGCAAAACTACGTAGCACCTGATGGCACAGTTTACGCAAACAACGAGCTAACCGTTGATTCGAGTACGCCTAAATCTTACGCCTACTGCTCTGATACGATATACAACCAAAATTATTTTCAGTATATAAAGGGTGCCGATACCCTTTATCACGAGGCTACCTTTTTGCATAACATGCTCGACAGGGCCCAGCAAACTTTTCACACCACTGCCTTTCAGGCTGGTGAAATTGCAGCTCATAATGAGATCAGTAAATTACTGATCGGTCACTTTTCAGCCCGTTACCGCACGCTGGATGATTTACTGATTGAGGCGCAAAGCGTATTTCCTGATACAAATCTTGCTATTGAAGGGAAAACCTTTGAGATATAAAAAAAGCCGCTTTTTATTAAAAGCGGCTTTCATTTCTATAGACTTCTAATTAATCTTTTTTACCGAACACAGAGAAATGTACATAACGGCTTGGGTGTGCCTTAATGTCAAGGAATAACTGGTTAAGGTTAGCCGATGCATCGTTTAAGTTGTTGTACATCTTATTATCATTAATCAACAGCGATAATGATCCTGTACCGTTATTAATTTTGTTAATGGTAGCTTGCAGATCAGCAACGGTTTTATTCGCATTCTCTAATGTTTCTTTTATGCGGGAATTTGCCAGATCATTACTAACAGTTGCAAAATTACCGGTGATGGTATTTAAATGGCCTGAACTTACTTTTAAATTAGCCGATACTGCTTGTGCGTTAGTCATGATACCATCTATATGGCCGGATTGCGAACCCACAATTCGATCAATCTTTTTAGTTGTACCTTCCAGTGTTTGCAATGAATTAGCAATACTCATAAAGCTGCGGTCAACATTTTTCTGAAAGTTTGGATTCAGTATTTTATTCACTGAGGCAAGCGTCGAATCCATTTTGGCGATCAACTGTTCAGCCTTTTTTTGTACTGGCTGTAAACTTTCGGCAAGGCTGCCCTGTACATCGGCACGCAGCGTGTCCTTGTCTTCTGCGTATTCCTTGCTTGTACCCAACTCAAATACAATGGCTTTGCTTCCTAAAAGGTCGGTACTTTCTAATTTAGCAAGCGTATTAACAGGTACATTATATTGGTGTTCAATTTTGAATTCAACAATGGTACGACCGTCTGGCTGTAATTGCATTTTCGACACCTTGCCAATAGGGAAACCGTTTACCAGTACCGGCTTAGATACGGTTAACCCTTCAACACTTTTATATATGGCATAAAAGCGGTTAGAACTGGAGAACACGTCGTTTCCGCGCAGGTAGCTGTAACCTAATATTAATATGGTAATACCTACAACAGTTAGTACGCCTATTTTAGTTTCGTTAGTTATTTTCAAAATTGTGTATTTAGAGTTAAAGTATATATTTCCTTAATTAGGCTGTTCTAATTCTTTTTTATATGTTTTAATTGATCTTACAATCGTACTTACTATTTCGTTTTGCCCATCTTCCGAATTTAGGTAAGCCTCGTCTTTAGGGTTGTTGATATAACCAGTTTCAACAAGTACCGCCGGCATTGCACTGTGGCAAAGTACCAGCAGGCTTTGTTCCCTTACACCTTCGCTTGACCGGCCATCATTTTGTGTAAACTCATCATTTAAGATGTTGGCCATACGTATACTGTTCTTCCTGTACTTATTTTTAAAAGCGTTGAGCAAAATCATTTGCGTAGGGTCATTAAAATCTACACCTCCACCATTAACATCTTTTTCCTCAAATAAGTTTTCCCTTATTGCTGCGGCTTCTTCTTTATCGCCTCCGGTTTCGTCGCCATGACGGTGAAAACCATAAACTAACAATAAAACACCACGTCCGGATTGGTCGGGAACCCTTCTGCGTCGGCCGCCAACGGTCACCAATCTATCAGGCAAAGAATTACAGTGCAGCGAAATAAAAAGATCGCCTTTAGCCTCATTAGCTATGTCAGAGCGCTTTTGCCACAGGATATCATCATCCGTGGTGCGTGTCATTACCACGCGTACATCGGGCAAATCTTTTTGTATAGCTTGCTGCAATTTAAATGCTAATGCCAGCGTTACATTCTTTTCGACAGAATATGAACCATATGCGCCAGGCCTTTTGCCGCCATGTCCGGCATCAACCACAATTGTTTTTATACGATACCCTGCTGCCGTGCTGTCTCTCTTTAAACTATCGGCAATACCGTGTGAAAAAAGAGGAAGAGAAAGCAATAATAAAGAAGTAGTACAAATCAAGCTTTTGAATGCCTTATTTTTCATTATTTTTGAACCTTGTTCTGAAACTGCAAAAATACTATTCATAACTAATTTTGAAATTCGCCCGGTTAATTTTTCTAATATCGTTTATTTTCATGGCGGATGTAGTGTTTGCTGCGTCTGATAACGCTTTTTTAAAGCATTTATTGGCGTTTGACACAACTATTAGACGCGATACCGTACCAAAGGTAAAAACACCCACGGGTAAAAAACCTAACGGCAAAGGCAAGGCTGGCAATGCCGCGGCCCGTGATACCACAAAATCAAAGGGTGGGCTGCAGTCTGTTGTAAAAGCGGTTGCAGAAGATTCCACTTACACAGATAACACCCGGAAGATTATCTACCTGTATGGTAAGGGTAGGGTCACGTACGAAGATATTGAACTTGATGCAGATTATATAAGGGTTGATCAGAAAAAACACCTGATTTTTGCCAGCGGACGTAAAGATCCCAAAACCGGCAGGTACACCGGCAGGCCTATTTATACACAAAAAGGGCAAAAGCCAGCCTATGCCGACTCTATGTACCTGGATTATACCACTAAAAAAGGGAAGATTTATAACCCGGCATCAGAACAGCAGGGTAACTTTTTATCAGGTGGGTTGGCAAAAAAGCTTAACGAAAATGAGGTAGCTTACAAAAATGTGATCTATAGTACGTGCGATTTGCCTTATCCAGATACACACTTTGGCATTGTTATTACCAAAGGTATCGCAGAAAAGAAACAGATCATATCTGGCCCGGCTTATCTTGAGATTGCGAACGTGCCCATACCTATAGGCTTACCTTTTGCATTTTTTCCCAAACCAGATTCGCGTACTTCGGGTATTATGCTGCCAACATTTGGTGAAGATGCCAGGCTGGGTTTCTTCTTGCGTGATTTCGGTTATTACCTTGCTTTAAATGACAATATTGATCTTACCAATACGGCAACACTATATTCAAAAGGATCATTTGAAGTAGGAACGGTTGCACGCTACCTCAAAAGATATGCTTACACAGGTACACTAACCCTGCGTTATGGTAACCATAATTATGGTAACCCCGGCGACCCGCGTACACAGGACTTTAATATTTTGTGGTCGCATTCGCAGGATCCTGCCGCACACCCCGGCTCGGTGTTCAGTGCATCGGTAAATGCAGGTACGCATAGTTATTATACCAATACGCCAGCCCAGCAAAACTTTAGCATACAGCAAATTACTCAAAATACCCTTCACTCATCTATTACCTACGCTAAAACATGGGCAGGTACACCTTTTAACATGAACGTGGGTTTAGAGCACAGCCAGGACCTTCAGCAGAAAACCGTTAGCTTAACGCTGCCAACTGTAAGCTTTAACATGGCCAGTATTACTCCTTTTGATTCAAAAGACAGGGTTGGTGAACAAAAATGGTATCAGAAAATAACCATAAGCTATACATCCACTGCAAAAAACAGTGTAGTGAGCGTACCCGAAAATCAATTATTTACAAGCAAAACACTTACTGAACGTTTTCAAAGCGGGTTTCAACAAAACATTCCGATTAACCTGAGCTTAAACTTCCTTAAATATTTCCAGTTTAACCCAAGTTTCAATTATAACGAATATTGGAATTTCCAGACGATCAATCAGTATTACGACCGTAACAACCTGATCAATCCCACATCTCCGGTTATTGACACAGTAGGTGGGTTTAAGCGTGCCGGTACTTACACCATAAGTGCAGGCCTGTCAACTAAGGTGTACGGTACCATGCAGTTTAAAAAAGGCAGGCTAAGAGCTATAAGACACGTATTAACTCCGAATCTTAGCTTCAGCTATAACCCTAACTTTGCCGATCCTTCTTATGGGTACAACAAAACTATTGTAAGCAGTGCTACTGTGCCATATCCTTATACGGCTACAACTTATAACATCTTTCAAAATTCGGCTTTTCCGGTTTCTTTACCCGGTCGGCAGGCTGGTATAGGTTTATCTATTGATAATACTTTAGAAGCTAAGGTGCGCCCTAAAGCTACAGACACATCGCAGGTTGATAAGAAGATACAGTTGCTGCAAAGTTTAAGTTTCTCTACTTTTTACAATTTCGTAGCCGACTCTTTCAAGCTTACCCCAATTTCGTTTTCTGCGCATACAGCTGTGTTTAATCAAAAAGTGAACATCAGCTTTAGCGGTACCTTAAACCCTTATGTTGTGCGGGTAGTCGATTCTATTTCAAACAACACATTGGTGCGTACGCCTGTACTTGTTAACCGTTATACCTGGCAGGATGGGCATTTGCCGCGTTTAACAGCGTTCCAGGTATCGGCTGATATGAGCCTTAATTCCAATGCCAAGCGTAGTATGGGTAATACACAAACCAATATCAATGCATTAGGAAATACGCCTGGTTTAACGCCTCAACAGGCCGAAAGATTAGCTATGGTAAATCAGGATCAGAGCGCCTTTGTTGATTTTAACGTGCCCTGGAACGTTAATCTTAGTTACAGCTTTGTTTATACCAATAACGGCTTAATCCCAACCATAACCCATACCATACAAGCCCGTGGCGATGTCAACATTGCTCCAAAATGGAAGGTAACTTATTACAGCGACTTTGACATCAGGCATCAGAAAGTAAGTACCTGCCAGCTGGGCATTTACCGCGACCTACATTGCTGGGACCTCTCTGTACAATGGGTACCTTTCGGATATTTAAAAATGTATAGTGTAATGTTACGTGTTAAGGCATCAATATTGCAGGACTTGAAACTTAGCAAACGAAGTGACTACACCAGCAGTCAATACTACAATCCTTATTATTAAAACATGCTTGCCGAAATTATAACCATTGGCGACGAAATACTGATAGGACAGATCGTTGATACCAACTCTGCCTGGATGGCTACCCGTTTAAACGAGGCCGGCCTGCGCATAAAACAGATCTCGTCCGTATCTGACGACCGCGAACATATATTAAAAGCACTTGCCGAAGCACATAATCGTGCTAATGTAATTTTGATCACTGGCGGCCTTGGCCCAACCAAAGACGATATTACAAAAAAAACATTGGCCGATTACTTCGGAGTTGGCTTTAAGCTGGATGAGGGCGCGTTAGAAAATGTAAAGCGGATATTTGCCAAATTTAATCGCCCTTTGCTGGATGTGAATTACAAACAGGCGGAAGTACCGGAAAATTGCGAGGTGATACAAAACCATAATGGTACCGCACCCGGAATGTGGTTTATGCATCAGGGTAAGGTTTATGTATCAATGCCCGGCGTACCGTTCGAAATGCAGTATATGATGGAAGAAAGCGTTATTCCGAAATTAAAGGAACTTTATCATCTTCCGCAGATACTGCATAAAACGATATTGACAGTAGGTGAGGGCGAATCCTTCCTGGCTGAACGCATTGCCGATATTGAAGATAGTTTACCCGCTACTATAAAATTGGCCTATTTGCCTAAACTTGGTATGGTAAGGCTAAGGTTGAGTGGTTACCAGGATGCCGGTGGTGAATTACAATCTCAGATAGATCATTACGCTTCGTTAATTACAGAGCGAATTGGAAATGTGGTAGTTGCGCTTGAAGATATTGAACTTGAAAAGGCCATCCTGAATAAAATGGCCGAAAACCACCTTACCCTGTCAATTGCAGAAAGTTGCACCGGAGGTTACATATCTCATTTATTTACCAGGCATGCCGGATCGTCTGAAGTGTTTTTAGGCGGTGCTGTATCGTATTCATATGAATTAAAGGAAAGTATACTTGGCGTTCAGAATGAAACACTTTGGCAGCATGGCGCAGTAAGCGAAGAAACGGCTACTGAAATGGTTGAAGGCGCACTGTTAAACTTTAAATCAGACTTTGCTATTGCTGTTACAGGAATTGCCGGTCCGGGGGGAGAAACGCCCGACAAACCCGTTGGCACAGTTTGGATTGCGGCCGCCACAGCAGGTAAACGGATGGTAAAGAAATTCACATTTGGCAGTAAAAGGCAGCAAAATATTGAACGGGCCGCCACAGCTGCACTTGGAATGTTGAATACTTTATTAACAGATGTTCTGAAAAGCGGCGAAATAGTTTAAATTTGGCTGTTTAATTTACTAAGGTAACTCTATGTCTAACTACCAATTGTTGCTGCCGAAGATGGGTGAAAGCGTTGCTGAAGCAACCATCATCAAGTGGCTAAAAAATCCCGGAGATTATATTGAGGCGGATGAAGCTGTTTTAGAGATCGCTACTGATAAGGTAGACTCTGAAGTGCCGTCGCCTGTATCGGGTAAATTGGTAGCACAATTATATGTGGTTGATGACGTAGTACAGGTTGGTGCACCAATAGCATTAATTCAAACTGAGCAAAATGCTGCTGATTCTGAACCAGCTCCATCAGCACCACAACCTGTAGCAGAATCAGTGCCCGCGCCGCAACCAGCAATACAGCAGCCAGTGGCAGCTCAATCACCTGAGCCGGCACAAGCGCAAAATATACCCGGTGTTGATCAGTTGCAAAGCAGAACAGAACCCGCACAACAAGAACCACAAAGCCAGGCAGGATCTGGCAGATTTTATTCGCCACTTGTAAAAAGCATAGCAAGCCAGGAAGGTATTTCCCTTGCAGAACTTGATACGGTACCCGGCACAGGTGCCGAAGGACGTTTAACAAAAGACGACCTTCTCAACTACCTGCAGAATCGTAATAAACCACAACAGGCTGCACCCGCACAACAAGCGACAGCACCAGTTGCACAAGCACCTGCTGCTCCGGCACAAGAACCGGTTAAGCAGGAACATGCTCCTCAACCTGTTGCAGAGGCTCCGAAACCGCAGCCAATACAGCAACAGCCTGTGGCTCAACCTCGTTTTGAACCACCTGTTCAACAACAAGCCCCTGTACAAGCAGCGCCTCAGCCACAACATGCGCCATCAGTACAGCATGTACAAACGCCGGTATTACCGGTTGAGCAACCTGTACAACAGGTGCAACAAACAGTACCGCAGCCCGCACAGTCACAGCAACAACAACCGGTATATCAGCAGCAGCCAGCATACATGCCGCCACCGCAGCAGATGTACCAGCAACCTCAATATGTAGTTTATCAGCAGCCGCCACAGCAAATATTTGTGCAGCCGCCAACATATCAAACCCCTCCGCCGGTATATATTCAGGCTCCGCAATATCCAGAGCCGCAGTTTATACAACCTACCGAGCCTAAAAAAGCGGGTAACGGTATTTCTGTAGGCGCAGAAGATGAAGTGATTGAAATGGATCGTATGCGCAGGCTTATAGCCGAGCATATGGTAAACAGTAAGCACACTTCGCCGCACGTAACTTCGTTTATAGAAGCTGATGTTACTAACCTGGTACTATGGCGCGAGAAAGTAAAACAGCAATTTGAAAAACGCGAAGGCGAGAAGCTGACCTTCACCCCAATATTTGTGCAGGCAGTTGCACGCGCTATAAAAGAAATGCCGATGATCAATGTATCAGTTGATGGTACAAATATCATTAAGCGTAAAAATATAAATATTGGTATGGCCACCGCATTACCAAGCGGTAACCTGATTGTGCCGGTTATCCGCAAGGCTGATGAGTTAAGCCTTACAGGATTAGCCAAAGCGGTAAATGACCTTGCCGACCGTGCGCGTAAAAACAAATTGAAGCCGGAAGAAATTAAAGACGGAACCTTTACCATAACCAACGTAGGTACATTCGGCAATGTGATGGGTACACCTATCATTAACCAACCTCAGGCGGCAATACTTGCACTTGGCGCAATTAAGAAAAAGCCTGCAGTAGTAGAAACCAAGAGCGGAGATGTGATTACCATTCGTCACATGATGTTCTTGTCCTTATCTTACGATCACCGCGTGGTTGATGGCTCTTTAGGCGGCTCGTTCATCAAACGCGTTACCGATTACCTGGAAGCCTGGGATATCAATAAAGAATTATAATTCTGAAGACATTATTGTCATTCTGAGTGAAACGAAGAATCTGTTTAAATCATTTAGATTCTTCACTTCGTTCAGAATGACATTTTCATTGTTGTTTTTTTACAACCTTCTCCACAAACTCATCGGTACGGCTGAAAGTATAGCCTTTGCTTTTTACCCAGCTTATAAATTCGGTTAAACGGCTAACAAAAGCATCACCCGTATTTTTTACCACATAACCCGGAAAGTTATATTCCTGCGGTTTATTAAGGTCGGTAAACTCCCAAGGGTGGAAATAAAGGTTAAGATATCCATCTTTTTTATGCGTGATCTTACTTAGCCACTTAAGCAAGCCTATTGGCAGATTGTGAAAGCTTAACCAAAATAGTGGGAAGCGTATCAACGGCGAAACTGACGATGGTAGTTGCAATACATTTTTAAAGTAAAACCAGGTACGCGGCTTATTAAAGTTATTGTATCGGCCCGGTAAAAAAGTTGGATTGATCGAAGAGTTATAAACGTATCCAGCTTTCTCAATCTCGCTTTCATCAACGGGCATCATACGCGCCATGCGGTAGCCTTTAACTGCATGTCCGCTTATTTCTTCCAGCTTTAGCTTCGATTGTAAAAGATGTTCAGGTTTAAAATCTGAATGGTAATAACCATGTGAAGCAACCTCGTGACCGGCATCAATCATTGCTTTGATCATCTCCGGTTTATGCTGGGCATAATTGGCCGTGCAATAAAAAGTGGCTTTTATTCCGGCTTGCTTTAAGATATTCAATATCTTATTAGTGCCTTCGGTTGATACGCTTAACTGTTTATCAAATGCCAACTCTTTGCCATACTCAAACGGCATATCAAACTCTTCAATATCAAAGCTTAACAATATCATCTTTAACGCGTATCAAATTTGTAGAACGAACAATGTAATTAGGGCGCTGCTTAGCCTGCATGAACAATTTGCCAAGATACATCCCTATAATGCCCAATACCATCAACTGCACACCTCCAAAAAATACAACGGTTGCCAAAATTGATGTCCACCCCGAAACCACATGCCCCGAAAAGTAGCTGATTAAAATATAAGGAACATACAAGGTTGCTAATAACGAAAAGAACAAGCCCAAACCTGTAGCCAGATATAATGGCCTTACGCTAAAAGCAGTAATACCCTCTACCGCAAAATGCACCATCTTTTTAATGGTGTATTTGCTTTTACCCGAGAAACGTGCTTCGGCAGTGTAGTGGATGCCATATTGTTTAAAGCCGAGCCATTTAATCATGCCGCGCATAAAAATGCCGGTTTCATTAATATTGTTCAGCACGTTGGCCACCTTACGATCAATCAGCCTGAAATCGGCAGTACCTTTTTCAAGCTTGGTGTCCGAAAGCGAGTTTATCATCTTGTAAAACAGATCCGAAGACTTGGTTTTGAAGATGGTTACCTCGTCCTGGTATTCACGGCAGGTGTATACCACATCGTAGCCTTCTTCCCATTTTTGTATAAATTGCGGGATCAGTTCGGGTGGGTGCTGCATATCACCGTCAAGGCTGATGATACAGTCACCATCGGCGTAATCATAACCAGCCTTCAAGGCATTTTGGTGTCCGAAATTACGCGACAATTCAAGGTAATACAGATGATCGTCTACAGACGGCAATCCCTTTAATTTGTCGAGCGTACCGTCAGAACTTCCATCATCAACAAATATTACTTCATAATCGTATGGTAGTTGCTGTAGCATAGCTACCAGCCGACTGGCCAGCATTTCGATATTGCCGACCTCATTAAACGAAGGTACAACTACCGATATTTTTTTTCTCATTGAACAGCAACAGGTGCAACAGCGGATTGGCTGTTGAATTTTCTTGTTAAAGTTTCATATATAATCCTCAGCCATATCACAAAGCAAGGCAGTGCTTTAAAGGCATAAGGTTTTATGTAATGCTTATTAATGTATTTGGGGAAAAGGTCTGAGGGTGAAAGGCTGGTGATTAATAGCGCAAACACCAGCAAAAACACCTCAAACCCGATAACGGGCCTGTCAAGGTTCATAAACCAAATAGCTACACCGGTAAATGCAATGATATAAGTCGGCGACTCTGACCCGGTACTGAATATTACCGTAAATATTAAAGTTGAAGCCAAAAGCAGCAAACGGAAATGCGTGTTGCCAAATTCTTTTATACGGAGATAAGCAGTAGCAAAAAGCAACATGCCGGGTAATATTACAATAGCATTTGATAACTGTGGGTACTTAAATATCCGCCGGATCATACCCATTACCGATATATCCTGCATGGTAGATATGGTATTTTCCCCGTTTTTATGGGCAAGGCTTACATACCAGTCATGATAAGATTGCACTACAAATTGTGGAGAGGATATAGCCATTGGCAACACAAACAAAATGACCGACCACATGATAAACGTCCAGATGAAGCGCAACTTGTCTTTAGAAAAGAAAAAGAATGCCAGGCCAACAATACCATAAAGTTTAATCATGGTACCCGCTACAATGAGCAGGGTAGCCCACATGTCCTGTTTACGATTGACAAATACAAAGCTTAGGATAATAATAGCCGCCATTGACGGGTTAAACTGAACAGCAAATGCTGCCGTCATTAACTCGTGCGCACATATTAATAACACTGCCAAACGCTGATTAATAGTGAATGGCAACTGCCATATTGCCCAGTAAAGTATAGCCGCATTAAATAGCACCCATAAAATGGCGCCAAAACCGTCGGGTAAATAGGAGAAAGGTGCGATTAACAATCCAAATAAAGGCCCGTAATGGTTGGTGTCAAAATAGTACGGCTGTGGATTGTACAGATTTTGCTGATGCGTGAGATTTATAAATACGTATTTATAAATGAAGTAGTTATTAAAATGCCCATGTGCTACCTGTTTAATCACAGCAGCAAGACTAAGCCCAAACCATAAAACCGTTACGAAATATTTATTCAGGAAAATCTTCTCAAGCCTGGACATTAGGTTTTGTAATCACGTCGTTACAAATATAAAAAAATAAAGGTTCCGCTATGCAGAACCTTTATAAAACAACATCAGGTATTAATGAACGATGGTTTTTCGCTTCGCGTTTGACCCCTCATAGCTCGGCAACCAATCGTCCTGACTAATACGATGTACGATATTAAATGGTTGCCGGTTTTAATAAAATCTTAAAAAAAGCTTTTTATTTTCAATTATTTTATCAAAATAATAATTAAGCAGTTTGTTGCAGCTCAATAATCTTGCCTCTGACATCAGTTTTAAAAAAAGAGTTGATAATGTTGGTCAGTGCTTCTGTCTCTATCAAAAAGCCATCATGACCGTAAAATGAGTCAAGTTCTGCAAAAGCGGCTTTGGGTATATGCTGAAATAAATACTGCTGTTCTTCAATAGGGAATAAAAAATCTGAACGGATACCGATCACCAGTGTTTTAGCTTTTATAGTGCTCAATGCTTTTTCAACCCCACCGCGGTTACGGCCTGTATCATGCGAATCCATCAATTTGGTAAGATACCAGTAGCTGTAAGCATTGAACCTTTTAACCAATTTTTCGCCTTGATAATTTTGGTAAGATGATGCCCTGAAATTATCAGTGATATTATCTGCACTTTCCTGCTGGGTAAGATTATACGTTTTATAATTACGATACGATAACAATGCGAAACTGCGTGCAGCTTTTAAACCTTTAGCGCCGCCATCAGGTTTGTTGGCATAAAAAGTACGATCGGTAGTGATAGCCATACGCTGCGACTCGTTAAAGGCAATTCCCCATGGTGAGTGACGTGCATTTGTAGCAATCAGGATCAGGTTTTTAATCCTGTCGGGCTGATCTATGCTCCATTCCATTGCCTGCTGGCCGCCAAGCGAACCACCAATTAATATATTGATCTGGTCTATACCCAAATGATCTGCCAACAGCTGATGTGCTTTGGCAACATCACGGATGGTAAATTGCGGAAAGCTTAAATAATATGGTGAACCAGTAACCGGGTTTGTACTGAGCGGATTTGTAGTGCCATAAGGGGAACCAAGCACATTAGCACATACAATAAAATGATCTTCAGGATTGAACAGATTGTTATCGCCGAACAGGCCTTTCCACCAGTCAAACACATCGGAATTTGCAGTGAGGGCATGGCATACCCACACTACATTATCGCGATGTTTATTTAACCTACCGTATGTATGAAAACCTATCTCGAGGCCGGACAAAGTTTGACCCGACTCTAAAACAAATTCTTCTGTATGCTGATATATTTCTGGATCCATTGTATTATTCGGTGCTTCGCAGCAACGTTCAATTATTGTAATTCGGTTTGTAGTTGTGGTTGTTTTATTTTGGCAAAAGCCTGCTCAAAATCTGCTTTGATATCGTCTATATGCTCAATACCAACAGATACACGCAACAGGGCAGGAGTAACGCCAGCACTTAATTGTTCGGCTTCATTCAGCTGCTGATGTGTAGTTGCCGACGGTTGTATGATCAACGTTTTGGCATCACCCACATTGGCAAGATGGCTCACCAACTGCAAATTATCTATCACTTTACCGGCATTTTCTTTATCGCCTTTCAGCTCGAAAGACAGCACAGCACCAAAACCGTTCTTTAGATATTTTTTAGCCAGTGTATGATATGGCGATGATGGCAAGCCAGGATAATTCACTTTAGCAACCTGCGGATGCTGTGCTAACCATTGCGCCAGTTCCAAAGCATTATCTACATGTCGCTGAACACGTAATGAAAGCGTTTCTAATCCCTGGATAAATAAAAACGAATTGAATGGTGATTGCGAAGGACCAAAATCGCGCAAGCCTTCCACACGTGCTCTGATGATATATTGGATGTTACCAAATGGGCCGCCGATACCAAATACATCATTAAATACAAGGCCGTGATATCCTTCAGAAGGTTCGGTAAATTGCGGGAACTTACCATTACCCCAGTTGTAGTTACCACCGTCAACAATTACACCGCCTATACTGGTGCCATGTCCGCCAATCCATTTAGTGGCTGATTCTACCACCACGTTTGCGCCATGCTCAATCGGACGGAAAAGGTAACCACCGGCTCCGAATGTATTGTCTACAATTAAAGGGATATCGTATTTACGTGCAAGCGCCGATACTTTGTCAAAGTCGGCAATACTAAAACCCGGGTTACCAATGGTTTCCAAGTAAATTGCTTTTGTATTGTTATCGATTTTGCTTTCCAGGCTTTCGGCTGTATCATCGGCTGCAAAACGCACCTCAATACCTAAACGTTTAAAAGATACCTTAAACTGATTGTAGCTACCGCCATATAAAAACGGCGAAGCCACAAAATTATCGCCTGCTTGCAGGATGTTGTTTAATGCTAAAAATTGTGCCGCCTGGCCCGATGCTGTTGCCAGTGCAGCAACACCGCCTTCTAATGCCGCTATGCGTTTTTCAAATACATCTGTAGTAGGGTTCATTAAACGGGTGTAAATGTTCCCAAATTCTTTTAATGCAAAAAGATTTGCGCCGTGCTCGGCATTTTTGAATACGTAAGAAGAGGTTTGATATAAAGGCACGGCACGTGATCCGGTAGTTGGATCAACTTCTTGTCCGGCGTGTAGTTGTAAGGTTTCGAATTTTAAATTTAAAGCTGACATGGTAGCTGGATTTTGTAGTTAAAAAATCTTGTGAGGATACGCGGATGGGATATAGCAAGCCCATCTGAGTTACACGAAAAACAATTTCAGGGAATAGTTCAGAAAAAGAAATCGTGTGTTATTGCATTAGCAACAGCAACAACACATGCACATACAGCTTTTTGCTTTAACCGGAATTAAAACAGGAGATACTTGTTGGTTTAAACCTAAAACTTGCTGAATGATGCGAATTAATTTTTCCATTTTATTCATTTATATTTCCCGGTTTATTTCCCGGGTCAGGAATTGGCACCTTCTCTTGTTGATCGAGGGTTGCCAGCGGGTCTGTTGAGCCTGTTCTCTCGCCGCTTCTTTATAAATCAAAAACCTTGTGAGGGAAATTGATCGTGGTATTACTACCAAATAATGTTTCAAAGATAGTGTAATCTGAAACTTCTTTCCAAATAAAATTTTAAAAAACTTAAAATACCACCAAAAGCTTCTCTTAAATTACAGATAAAGCATTTGATAAATCTTCAATTAGATCATCAATATGCTCTAATCCTACAGATACCCTAAGCAGATTTTTAGGCGTTTTGGTGTCAGGCCCCTCAACAAGCGCACGATGCTCAATCAGGCTTTCTACACCACCTAAGCTGGTAGCCTGTGTAAATAACTTTACTGCATTAATTACCTTGGCGGTATCATTAACGTCGCCTTTTACCAGGAACGAAAGCATTCCACCGAAAGACAGCATCTGTTTTTGGGCTAATTCATGCTGAGGATGGCTTTCCAGTCCAGGATACATTACGCTTTCCACTTTAGCGTGGCTTTCTAAAAACTGGGCTAATAGATGAGCATTGTGTACGTGTCCGCGCATGCGGTAGGGCAGCGTTTTGATACTTCTGGTAAGCCAGTAACAATCCATCGGCGAAGGAATTGCACCGCCCATTTCCTGTACCTGGCGGATACGTTCCCACCACTCATCTGTTTTAGAGGTGATTAACACACCGCCTGTAAGGTCGCTATGGCCGCCAAAATACTTAGTGGTAGAGTGCATTACCAAATCAGCACCAAGCGTTAATGGCAACTGGCAAATTGGCGTAGCAAAGGTATTGTCGCAAACTACCTTAATATTATGCTCATGTGCAATTTGTACAAGGCTGCCAATGTCGCTTACTTTAAGCAATGGGTTCGATGGTGTTTCTATCCATATCAACCCTGTATTGTGTTTGATGGTCTGCTTTACCAGTTCCAGGTTGGTTTCGTCAATAAAATCAAATTCAAGTATACCGGCAAAAAGTGTCTTAAGCTGATTACGCAACCCGTGGTACATATCGTCAGGTGCGATGATGTGTGTGCCTGTCTTAAGCGACTGAAATACAGCCATACCGGCAGCATTACCTGATGAAAATGCAGCAGCATCTATTCCCTGTTCAAGCTTGGCAAGCACATTCTCTAACGCAGAGCGGTTTGGGTTTTTTGCCCTGCCATAAATATAACCTTTGGGATACTCACCGTTAGCATCGCGCTCAAAAGTTGATGACAGTACTATCGGTTGTATTACGGCGCGGGTACCTTCGTCGGTATGGTTGCCTGCGTGTATGGCTATAGTTTCGGTATGCATAAAGGCAAATTAAATAACATTTTTTGATGATGCAGTGTAGCATTTGTAAATATATCGCCGTAATGTTATTGAACTCTAAACTAAAACGATCATGAAAAAAACTTTACTACTTGTTTTCTCCATATGCCTTTTGCTATCCTGCAAAAAAGATGATATCAGCAATAAAGACAAATTTGAGCGCAGCGAAGAGAAGTTTTTAGATTTTAAAAAGATGACCGGCAACTCATATACCTATATTGTTACAAGCGGCTCGGTGTTTGGACCTTCAAGTGAAACTGTAGTAGCTGTTTTAGATGGCAAAGTTTTAAACAGGCATTATAAAGCTTACGAGATGAATAGCCAACATCAAAATGTATTATTTGGAGAATGGGATGAAAACGCCGCAGACATAGGTTCACATACCGAAGGGTGGCAGGCCGTTACGTTAGATTACATCTACCATAAAGCTAAAACAGAATGGCTTAAAGCAGATAAAAAATCTAATGATATTTATTTTGAAACTGACGCCAATGGTTTGATATCCAGCTGCGGATACGTGCCTAAAGGTTGCCAGGATGATTGCTTTAATGGCGTTACTATAAAATCAATAAACGTACTTCTTAAAAACTAACATCTTAATTTTTGTTACATCCGGGTGATACACCTTAGCGCCAATTATTGCTACTTTTGCCACAAAAAAGTGATTTAATGGACGCTGAAGAACAATTACAGGTATTATTAAATGACGACCGCCTACCAGACGATCTTAAACATATAGCCGAAAAAGTTTCTCGTAACCAACGCATTAGCTTTGACGAAGGTGTAACGCTTTACGAAAAAGGTGAGCTTGGTTATCTTGGTGTTTTAGCCAACTACATCCGCCAGCAACGCCACGGCGATAAAACATATTTTAACCGCAATTTCCATATCGAACCCACAAACCTGTGTGTTTACGATTGTAAATTCTGCTCTTATTCGAGGTTGATTAAACAGCGTTCGGAGGGTTGGGAGTATACTATGGAAGAGATGCTGGACATCATCAAGAAATATGATAATGAGCCGGTTACCGAAGTACACATTGTTGGTGGGGTATTGCCACAATACGACTTGCCTTTCTATACGCAGCTATTCAGCAGCATAAAGGCACACCGCCCCGAACTGCATGTAAAAGCGCTTACCCCGGTCGAATATCATTACATTTTCAAAAAAGCCAAGGTTGATTATGCAACCGGTATGGCCATGATGAAAGAAGCTGGTTTGGAATCGATGCCGGGTGGTGGCGCAGAAATATTTCACCCCGAGGTGCGCGACCTGATTGCCAAAGATAAATGTACTGCCGACCAATGGCTGGATATTCACCGGGAATGGCACAAGCTGGGCATGCGTTCAAATGCTACCATGCTTTATGGGCATATCGAGAAATTCCATCATCGTGTTGACCACATGGAGCGCCTTCGCCAGTTACAAGATGAAACCAGCGGCTTCCAGACGTTTATTCCGCTGAAGTTCCGTAACAAAGACAATCAAATGTCTGATGTGGCAGAATCAACCGTTGTTGAAGATTTGCGCAATTATGCAATTGCCCGTATATATCTGGATAACTTCGATCACATTAAAGCTTACTGGGCGATGATCAGCCGTACTACGGCGCAATTGTCGCTGAATTTTGGTGTGGATGATATTGACGGTACACTTGATGATACCACTAAGATTTATTCAATGGCAGGCGCTGAAGAGCAAACACCAGCCATGAGTACCAAAGAGCTTGTTGAACTTATCAAAAATGCAGGCCGCCAGCCAATTGAACGTGATACGCTTTATAACGTGGTGACCGACTACACTGATTACGAGTTTCCGCAAGAAGCAAAACCACAATTTTACCGTTTACCTGTTGTCAACTAATAGCAAAACCAACTGATGATCATTAAAACATTATACATTGTACGCCATGGGCAAACCGATTTAAACAAACAAGGCATTGTTCAGGGGCGTGGAATGGATACTGATTTAAATGAAGAAGGACGCAGGCAGGCACAACTTTTTTACCGATCATACGGTTATATCGATTTTGATAAGATCTATATTTCTACACTGAAACGTACACAACAAAGCATTCAGCCGTTTATAGATAAAGGTATTCCGTTTGAAAAATTGCCCGGTCTTGATGAGTTGGCCTGGGGCATACATGAAGGACAGCCGAGCACACCCGAAACTAAAGCCGCTTTTTTGCACCTGATGCGAGAATGGACACGCGGTAACCTGGACGAAAAGTTTGAAAATGGTGAAAGCCCTAACGAGGTGCAAGCTCGCCAGAAAGAAGCTTTAGATCATATCATGAGCAAGCCGGAAGAAAAAACCGTGCTTGTTTGTATGCATGGCCGTGCCATGCGCCTGCTGCTTTGCTTGCTCACAGAGCAGCCATTAACTAAAATGGAAAGCTTCCCGCATCAAAACCTGGTTTTGTATAAAGTGACTTACAACGGCGAAAAATTTGAGATCGCCGATTTTAACAATTCTATCCATTTACAATATTCCTGACTGTTTTGAATAAAATACGTATATCGGCTGTTAGTTATACTAACACCAAACCCTTTCTATACGGTATAGAACATACCGACATTATTAATAAAATTGATCTGAGCCTTGACATTCCTTCAGATTGTGCTCAGAAACTGATAGATGACAAGGCAGACATCGGCCTTATACCTGTAGCCGCAGCATTAAACTTGCCTGATTGGCATATTGTATCCAACTATTGCATTGGCGCCGTTGGTCCGGTTGATTCTGTGTTCATTTTCAGCAACTGCGACATTAATGATGTAAAGAACATTCAGCTTGATCCGGAGTCGCGCTCCTCAAATAACCTGGCAAAGGTACTGATGAAAAATCACTGGAAAATTAGCCCTAACCAAATTGTTAATGCACCTGACTATGCCGCTTGCGCCGAGCCGGACACAGCTTTTGTACAAATAGGCGACCGTACCTTTGGCAAAAAGAAAAAGTTTCCGTTTGTGTATGACCTTGCCGAAGAATGGCAAAAAATGACCGGCCTGCCTTTTACCTTTGCAGCATGGATAGCCAATAAGCCAATTCCACAGGAATTTATAGATGAGTTTAACGAGTCATTACAATACGGGCTGGATCACCGCGAAGACTTGTTTAAGGAACTACCTATGCGAGACGATTTTGATATCAAAGATTATCTTACCAATAAAATAGATTTCCCGCTGACTGATGCCAAAAAACAAGCTTTATACTTGTTTTTAGATTACATCAGAGCACTATAATTAATACTAAGTAGTTCTTCTTACGCCTTGTCATGCTGAGCATGTCGAAGCATGTATTATTTCATTCCCGTCATCCTGAACATGTCACCCAGAGCTTTGTCGAAGGGTTGTTTCAGTATCCCATAGGACAAACACATACTACCTTATGGGATGCCGAAACAAGTTCGGCATGACCAATTGAGAGGATGATAAATATCATGCTCGTCGAAGGGTTGTTTCAGTATCCCATAGGACATGGGCATGCATGCGTGTCAAGCGTTAATAATCCATTCACTATTTTAAATTCTCAAAAACATAACCACCTGCTTTTGTATTGCTTAAAGTAGATTTAAAACAACAATCTATCTATGAGTACAGCAAAACTAAACGGACAAATTGCACTTGTAACAGGCGGCGATAGTGGTATTGGCAAGGGTGTGGCATTGGCACTGGCCGAAGCTGGTGCTAAAGTGGTGGTAAACTACGCACATCATGCCGAAGCAGCCGAAGAAGTAGTTAAGCATATTACAGATGCAGGCGGCGAGGCGTTCTCCTGCAAGGCAGATGTAAGCCAGGAAGCCCAAGTACAAGCTATGTTCAAGGAAGTATTTAAGCAATATGGCACTATCGACATTCTGGTAAACAATGCAGGCTTACAAAAGGACGCAAAGTTTGTTGACATGACCCTTGATGAATGGAATACGGTTATCGGTATTAACCTAACCGGGCAGTTCCTGTGCGCCCGTGAAGCTGCTAAAGAATTTATCCGTAGGGGAGTTGATGATACGCGTAGCCGTGCAGCCGGAAAGATAATTTGTATGAGTAGTGTGCACGAGGTTATTCCATGGGGAGGGCATGTAAATTATGCTTCAAGTAAAGGCGGTATAATGATGTTAATGAAAAGCATGGCACAAGAACTTGCCCCGCATAAGATACGTGTAGTGGCAATTGGTCCGGGTGCTATACAAACACCAATTAACAAAGAGGCCTGGGAAACCCCTGAAGCGCTTAATAAACTACTTACGCTTATACCATACAATAGAATTGGCCAGCCCGAAGACATTGGTAAACTGGCGGCCTGGTTAGCATCAGATGATGCAGATTATATCACAGGGACTACCATTTTCAGCGATGGTGGCATGACCTTGTACCCGGGCTTTGCAGACAACGGTTGATACTATTTTTTAGCCAAAGTTAAGCGTTACTTAACTTTGGCTACTTTTATTTCATTCAACACTAATATAACCCAGCCTTATACAACATATGCTACAATATGGTAACTTCATGCCGCAGTTACATATTAAATGGAAGCAAAAAACAACCCTAAAACCATTCGCGCCTGGGCTATGTTCGACTGGGCAAACTCTTCTTACAACTTAGTTATCACGTCAACAATTTTTCCGGCCTATTTTACAGCCATTACATCCACAAAAGAAAACGGAGATGAGGTCGTATTTTTTGGCCACCGGTTCATCAACACTGCGTTATCAAACTATGTGCTTGCGGCAGCTTATATGCTTATCGTTTTGCTTTTGCCTATACTTACTTCAATAGCCGATTATAAGGGTACCAAAAAAAATTACATGCAGTTTTTTACCCTGATGGGCGGCTTAGCCTGTTGCGGCTTATATTTTTTTAAACTGAGTACGCTTGAATTCGGCATGATCTGCTTTGCAATTGCAGCAATTGGCTATTGCGGTGGTTTTGTTTTTTATAACTCTTACCTGCCGCAAATTGCAACCATTGACCAACAGGACGCCGTAAGTGCGAAGGGGTTTACATATGGCTATATAGGTAGTGTTATATTGCAGGTCATTTGCTTTTTGTTTGTATTGTCGCCAAAAACATTCGGCATTACAGATGCTACTTTTCCGGCGCGCCTGTCGTTTCTATTAGTAGGAATATGGTGGATAGGGTTTGCACAAATTCCGTTTGCACGCTTACCTAAAGGGCAGCCAAACGCGGCTGTATCACAAAACTACAATGTGATCAGCGGCGGATTCAAAGAGTTAGGCCGTGTATGGCGCAAGGTGAAAGAAATGCCACTGTTAAAGCGTTATTTGCCGGCTTTCTTCTTTTATTCAATGGGGGTACAAACCATTATGCTGGTTGCAGCAAACTTTGGCGCTAAAGAATTGAAACTACCACAAGAAAGTTTGATCGGTGTCATACTGGTAATCCAACTGGTAGCCATTGGCGGTGCAACGCTGATGTCGCGCTTATCAGAAAAGTATGGTAACGTTAAAGTACTAATTGCCGTGGTATTTGTGTGGATTGGGGTTTGCGTAGCGGCCTATCTTACAACAAGCGCTCTTCAATTTTACATACTGGCCGTGGTAGTAGGCATGGTCATGGGCGGAATACAATCGCTGTCAAGGTCCACTTATTCCAAGTTTCTTCCTCAGAATATTACAGACACCGCATCTTACTTCAGCTTTTTTGATGTTACTGAAAAACTGGCAATAGTAATTGGTTTATTTTGCTTTGGTTTTGTTGAATCATTAACCCACAGTATGCGAAATTCTGCCTTGATATTAGCAGTTTTCTTCATCATTGGCTTAATCCTGTTATTTGTATTGCTTTCTGTTGAACGAAAAATTAATAAAAATTCGGAAATTAGCCGTTTATAACATTTACCCAAAAAGATGAAGGTCGAGCTGTTTATTCCGTGTTTTGTTGATCAGATATACCCAGAAACTGCTTTTAATACTGTAAAGGTGCTTGAAAAAGCAGGTTGTGAAGTGGTTTATAATACCAATCAAACATGCTGCGGCCAACCTGCCTTTAATGCCGGTTTTTGGGATGATGCCAAAGCAATAGGCAGCAAGTTTCTGAATGATTTCTCTGATAATGGCGTAATTGTTTCACCATCAGCCTCATGTACAGGCATGGTGCGCAACTATTACGGCGATCTTTTCACCAATACCACTGCGCATAATAAATGCCGGGCTATACAGGGCAATATTTATGAACTGTCAGACTTCCTGGTAAACATACTTCAATTCGATTATTTTGGTGCCGAACTGGAAGGCAGAGCGGTTTATCATGATAGTTGCAGCGGTTTGCGCGAGTGCAAAATTAAAGAAGAACCACGCCAGCTTCTAAGCAAGGTATTAGGATTGGAACTATTGAATATGCCGGATAACGAAACCTGCTGCGGTTTTGGAGGCACATTTTCAGTAAAGTTTGATGCGATATCCAGCGCAATGGCACAGCAAAAAGTTGATCACGCCATGGATATGAATGCTGACTACATCATCTCTACAGATGCTTCATGTCTTATGCACCTGCAAGGCTATATCGATAAACAACAATTACCCATTAAAACCCTTCACCTTGCTGATGTACTTGCCGGTGGGTGGGGCAATGTTTAATCATCCGTAATACGGCCTTTTCTTGTCTTTATAAATAGTTTGTAATTTAGGCTAACAACCTATACCACAACTATGGCAACCGACCTTGCATTACTCATCGATTATTACGAAGCAGAAAAAAAATCGATTGAGGAAATGATCAAAGATAATCTGGTGTATGAAAATTATTTTGATACCTATCAAAATAAGATTGCCTTAAATCTGATTTACCAGGAATTGGAAGTACTTCACAGGCTCCGTGACCCTAATTATGTTCAGAAAAAAGATCTACGATTTAACCTCACTACCCGACAACGTTTAGTAGAAAGTATTGAACAAAACCATAGTCATGAATCCTCCTATTTACAAAACCTTGTAAAAGAGTACAGGGCTGATGAACAACAGCTAAACCAACTCGAAAATACCATTCCATTTTTTATAGATGACCAACAATTGGATGATGCCATATTTGATCTGATTGAAGAAAAAATCCGGTCATTTAAGTTGTATATTGATTTTGACAATAACATATATTTTCAGTTTGGTGCGAGTGAAGACCATCTTAAAATAAGCCTTGACCTTAACAAGATAACAGGCCATACCATATACAGAGTTTATCAAAACAAACTATTGAAGTATGGCTTTAAAATAAATTCTGAATCAGCGACTTATACTTTCAATATTTCCACATTAAAAGACGCTATTTCTATAAAAGAATTACTATCCAGAACAATATACGGGCTTTTTAATCTCGACGAAGCAAGATCTTATTTAGTTATCAAATTAGCCTGATAATGGCAAAGGGTTTGCTGTGTTTTTAGTCATGCACAATAAACCAGCAATGACGAAATATGGCAATCCCGGACACGAGTCTGGAGTGATAGCTTACAGCTTTACCAAAACCGGTATTATTGTGCTATTTAAAAAAGGCGATTATTATCTGTATGATAATGAATCGCCCGGAGAAGTTCATGTAAAAAGAATGAAAGCACTTGCCCAAAAGGGCAGTGGGTTAAGTACTTATATCAGCCAGCATGTACATAATTCATACAAACAAAAGTGGCATCAGTAGCCTCTTTTACAAGAATATCGGCCTGTCTAATTTCATTGCGATACGGTAAGCCGCATTCATCAAACCTACGTGGCTGTATGCCTGCGGGAAATTACCCCATTGGCTGCCATCATTTTCATCCACATCTTCACTAAATAGCTTAAGGTGATTACTGTATTGCAATAAGTTCTCAAACTCACGTATCGCATCATCAATACGGCCAACGCAAGCTAATGCCTCTACATACCAAAATGCGCAGATCAGGAAGGTAGTCTTCGGTTTACCAAAATCATCAGCATGCAGGTAACGGTAAAATAAACCGTTAGGTGTGCGTAACTCTGCTTCAAGCGCTTTCAAATGATCCTTAGCCCTGTCTGATGCAGGATCAAGGTAGTTCATCATAATCAGTTGCAAGGTGCTTGCATCAAGGTATTTGCTGCCAGCCGCATTAGTATATACGCGACGTTCAGGGTCATAACAGCTTTCAATGTGAGCAGCTGCACGGTTCTTAAGCGATAATGCGCGGTCAATCAATTCCTGATGGTTGATGGTACGTGCCATTTTTTCGGCGGCACATGCACCAGCCCATTGGAAAAGATTGGTATAGCAATGGATGTTAGCCATGTTTCTGAATTCCCAGATACCTGCATCCTTTTCGTCAATGGTACGCTCAATTTTTTGTAGCAGAAAGTCTACCCATTTAACCGAATCTTTTCGCTCGGCAAAAATGAAACGATGATCCGTGTATAAAGGCAACATGGAGATCAGCACCTGTCCATATATATCGTTTTGGATATGTTCTGATGCCTGATTACCAATCCTTACAGGCTGGTTGCCCATGTAACCTTCCAGATAATCCAAAGTATGTTCTACAAGGTCCTTCTGACCCGTGATACCATACAACGGCTGATAACGGTATTCAGTTCCGAAAGAGATGTCGGTGATGTAAGAGAAGTACCGCTCCATTTCCTCGAAATGCCCGATATGATTTAAAGAGGTAATGACATAATAAGTATCGCGTAACCAGCAAAAACGGTAATCCCAGTTACGGGTACTACCCGGCGATTCGGGTAAACTGGTTGTACTGGCGGCTATAATAGCCCCCGTGTCTTCGTACTGGTGTATTTTCAAAGCTAGGGCAGAACGTATTACAAATTGCTGGTAAAAACCTGCGATAGACGAATGCTTGATCCATGTACGCCAGTATTGTACGGTTTCGCGCAGAAAACGCTCGGCTGTACTAACTAAGGCAGCCTCAAGCGGTTCACCATAAGTCATTACCAGGTACTTGCATTCGTTAAGCACAAAGTATTGCTCGTCAAATACATAACTGATAGGGATATTGGTTGTAAGGCGGATATTTTCATCGCCCCCTAAATACTGAATATGGTTACTGCCGCGATTTACATGAAGCTTAGTTTGCCCATAATCTGAAACCGGTTCGCACTTTACCCTGATACGCGGCGTACCCTCAATAGCTTCAATCTTACGGATCAGCATCAAGGGTTTATAATAGCGTTGGTTTTGGTAAAAACGTGGTGCAAAATCGGTGATGCGATAAATGGCACCGTTTTCTTCAGTAACGTCTGTAATTAAAACATTCGTATTTTCAAGATAGTACTGATTGGAGGTGTAATTGCCCTGTGGAAGTATCGAAAACTCGCCGCCTTTATCCTTATCCAACAGTCCGCCAAAGATGAAAGTGCTGTCGAATCGTGGCCAGCAAAGCCACTCAACATTTGTATTTTTATTGATATGTGCTAAAAAACCGCAATTGCCAATTATTCCGGTCTGGTATATGTGTCGTTCCATTGCAACATGAAACAATGAGAAACTGGAAATGTTCGAGTGAGTTATTGATCGAAATATGTACCGAATTTTATTTGTTAATACATTTATTTGAAAAACAAAAATTTTACTATTTCAATTTCATTTTTTATATATTTGATAAGGTTACCTTGCTGATAATTAAACTGTTATTTTCAGGTACATTAATTTAACTATAATAATTTTTAAACTGGAACTAAAATTTTATGAAAACTGGAAAAGTAAAATGGTTTAATACACAAAAGGGTTATGGGTTTATTATAACCGAAGATGGCAAGGATCTATTTGTACACTTTAAAGACGTTCAGGGTGGCGTAAACGCTATAAAAGATAACGACACAGTTGAATATGATGTTGAAGAAGGCCGCAAAGGCTTACAAGCCGTAAAAGTTAAAAAGATATAATTCGAAACATTGCTGATAAAAACTGACCTCTGCTTTATTTGCAGGGGTTTTTTTATGTGTTCTTATATACAATCATTATTTTAGGCGATCAATTTTACTAACTGCATGTCTTATCAATCCCCTGCAATAACTAAAAATGTTATTTTTCTTGTACTGGTAGCCGCGCTGGGCTACTTTGTTGATATATATGATCTTGTTGTATTCTCTGTGATCCGCTTAAAAAGCCTTGCAGATATCGGCGTTTCTGCCGCAGATATGCGTACAACAGGCGCCCATGTGCTGGATATGCAAATGGCAGGTTTGCTAATCGGCGGCCTGATATGGGGCGTCATAGGCGACAAGTATGGCCGTATTAAGGTATTATTCGGATCGATACTGCTGTATTCACTGGCCAATTTTGCAAACGGGTTATCGCATGATATTACATCCTATTCAATTATCAGGTTTATAGCAGGCATAGGCCTTGCAGGAGAATTGGGTGCGGGCATTACCTTGGTAAGCGAAACCATGAGTAAAGAGAACAGGGGATATGGAACTATGATCGTAGCTGTTATAGGCTTGTTTGGTGCGGTTGCTGCCTATTATGTGAGTAGTTACGGCTGGCGCAATGCTTATTTTGTTGGCGGTGGACTTGGCATTTTATTGCTGCTGCTACGCATGGGTACCTTTGAATCGGGAATGTTTAAAAACGTTGCGCAAAGTAAGGCGAGCAAGGGCAACCTGCTGATGCTATTTAATAACGGACAACGCTTTAAAAAATATTTATGCTGTATACTTATCGGCGCTCCACTATGGTATGTAGTAGGTGTCTTAATTACTCAATCGCCTGAATTTGGAAAAGAACTTGGCGCTACAGAATTATTAAGCCCGGGTATCGGCATTATGTACAGCTACATTGGTATTGCAATTGGCGATATTGTAGCTGGTTTATTAGCACAGTTTACCCGTTCGCGCAAACTGACCATGTTTATTTTCCTACTGCTTACCTGCGTAAGCAGCTATTTTTATCTAAGTGCAAAAGGCATCACTCCGGATCAATTTAAGTGGCTATCGTTTTTCATGGGATGCACCGTTGGTTACTGGGCAACTTTTGTAACCATAGCATCAGAGCAATTTGGCACGAATATCAGGTCTACAGTTACTACCACAGTTCCCAATTTTGTACGTGGCGCGCTGATACCTATCAATGCGATTTTTAACATCCTTGTTGCACATAACGGCATGGTAAAAAGCGGTTACATCATGATGGCGGCACTAACCATCATATCGCTTATAGCGCTTAGTCAACTTAAAGAAACCTTTGGTAAAGACCTTGATTATGTAGAGGCAAGCTAAGCGTTTAGGTCAGCTTAATGTAGCTTCTTGATAATTTAATTAGAGGTGTATATGTATTTTCTGCATTTTTGCCGGCATGATTACCAGGGAACAAATAGCAGAAGACTACAAGACCATACAAGATGAAATATGCGCCGGGCTTGAAGCTTTAGATGGCTCTGCCAAATTTGAAGAAGAACTTTGGGAACGCGATGGCGGCGGTGGTGGCCGTACCCGCGTACTTCAAAATGGTAATGTACTTGAAAAAGGCGGCGTAAACTTTTCTGCCGTTCATGGGCAGTTACCTGCTGCGGTAAAAAAGGCATTCGGTACAGATAGCGATGATTTCTTTGCAACCGGGGTTTCCATTGTAATGCACCCTAACCATCCAATGGTGCCAATCATCCACATGAACATCCGGTATTTTGAAATGCCTGATGCAAACGCTGCTGAACCTATACGCTGGTTTGGCGGTGGTATCGATTTAACGCCTCATTATGTTTTTGAAGAAGATGCCCGTTTTTTTCATAACAATTTGAAATCGGTATGCGATAGGTTTGATGGCTCATTTTATCCGCGTTTTAAAACCTGGGCCGATGATTACTTTTTCATCAAACACCGGGAAGAAACACGTGGCATAGGCGGCATATTTTACGACCGTTTAAAAGCCACGGAAGATTTAAGCTGGGATACCATATTTGAGTTTTCTAAAGCATTGGGGCGTACATTTTTGCCAACCTACAGCGAACTTGTAAACCGTAACAGGAGTAAATCATTTACCGAACAGGAGCAGCAGTGGCAATACCTGCGCCGCAGCCGTTATGCCGAATTTAATCTGGTGTATGACGCGGGAACCAAATTCGGCTTAGAAACCAACGGTCGTATCGAATCTATATTGATGAGTTTACCTCCAACCGCTAAATGGCTATACAATTTCCAACCAGAAGCGGGAAGCAGGGAAGAGCAAACCTTAAACCTGCTTAAAAAGGGAATAGACTGGGTTTAGGTCTATCTAATTTCGACATCGGTTAGGATATTATTAAAATCATAAATCTCAAAGCATGTTTTAAGATTGGCAGCAAAGCAGCTTCGGGTAAAAGCTGTTTGATCCAGCGCAAATGCCTTGCAGCGATTCCGGGATCAAACGGCTTTGCAGTAAAGCAAGTGTGCAAAGAAGCCTTTTTGCTGCCTTGATGTTTGGTTACTTTGCATCTAAGGTAAAGTAACAGTCCATAATAATATTATCCTTCAAACTGATTTTCTAAACGCTGTAATCTATCTATTAACAAGTTCAATTTTTCTTCTTCGCTTCTGAAAATCCTTCTTTTTAGATAAAACGTCAGGAACAAGATCCAGGCAACGGTTAGGCCGTATATTGTATACTTTTTAACAGGCGAGGAGTGGGCTAATAGTTCCACCAAGTAAAGTGACAAGCCTACACTGATCAGCATTACAAAGATATAGTAGAACCACCCGGCAAGTGTTGCCCGCTGCTTTTGATATTCTTTTAATGATTTTAAGTATTCTGTTGGATTAACGGTATGGTCGCGCTTATGCAAAATGCGGTAATGCCTTACAATAAGCGAAAGGTAAAGCAGCATGGTCATTAAAATCACCCCAATACCAACATAAGTTTGCCAGTATTTAAACGTGAAGAAAAACAGTACCACAAACGTATACGCTGTAATTGCAATCATCCCCACAATACCCCAATAAAGTTTACCCGTAATTCCGCGTATCCCTTTCTTAACCTGTTTCAGCACCTCGTCCACCGAAAGCTGTGTCTTAGCTGGCTGTCCCTGCCACACCGACATCAAATGATCAAAGTCTTTCATAGTGGTTAAATAAATCTGTTAATCTTTGTTTAATACGATAAATTTTCACGCGCAGATTCCCCTCCGTAATCCCCGAAATCTCTGCAATTTCAGGATAAGGCACTTCGTCAAGCACCATCGTTATAATAATTCTTTCTGTTTCTTCCAGCTTCGAAATACACTTGTAAAGCAAAGCCACCTGCTCATTCTTTTCAGAAAACTCCTCACGGCGTGTTTCTGCAAGTTGCGGTGTCAGTTCGTCTTTTGCCTGTCTTTTTTCTGATCGCAGATAGGTGAGGCAGGTATTTACTGCAATGCGGTATATCCAGGTGGATATTTGTGCCTGGTTACGAAACTTATCCAGGTTTTGCCACACCTTTAAAAAAGTATCTTGCAACAGGTCATTCGCGGCATCATCATCGCCGGTATAACCATAACACAAATGGTATATTTTTTTTGAATTAGCTTCAAATATTTGCTTGAAGGCAGCATCCTTGTCAGCCACGTTAATTAGTTTTTATTTTAAGACTCGCAGCTATTATCATTGTTACATCAAAAATTCAGATTTGTTGACCCAGCTTAGTTTGTTATCTGCATCAAGCACCAGGGTTTCGTATTCCTGCAGATAATCAAACTGCAAATCCTCGTGCAATTTGTTAATCGTAGTTTTGAGTTTAGTTAACTGTCGTAAAATTATCTGCCTCAAAGGCTTATAATTTGCACGACGATCAACGTAGTCTACATAATCACGGCAAAATTGCAAAAGCAATTCTACCTCAACCTGCTTTGAACCGGCAAACTTAACATGTTTATTTACAAACCGAAGTATTTTACGGATGCCTTTAGCCATCTGGTAGCTGTTGCTATTTAACTGACTGTACATCATGCCTGCCTCAGATTTTATAGATTCAATAAATGCTGATTCATTATCTGCATCGAAAAGTAAATAGGCCAGCAGCTCTTTATTTTCCTTTTTATACTTGGCCATGCGCAAGCATATTTCAGCAATTTGCGCAGCGCTTAAATGCTTTAGTTCGCTTTTAATTTCTTTTAATCCGTAATTAGCAATACTCATTCAACCTAAATTTCAGCAAAATATTAAATAATTGTAGCTTCGCCCTTTAATCATTTGGCATGGCGAAAAACAAACTAACGCTTTTCATTTTTATTGCACTTGTTGCCGGCGTTATTGCGGGCTACATTTACAATGTTAGCGTAATCAGCGATTTAAACAACAACATTTCTGTTGCTGATAAGAATATAAAAACGCTTGATACCCGTATTGTTGAGCTTAAAGACACCACCACCGCCGAATTTAAAACATTAAAAGTACAAAAGGCAGCTCAGGTTGCCGAGCGTAAAAAAAACGATACCGTCCGCGAAGATAAGCTTACAGGCTTTGCCATTTTAAGTGATATTTTTCTTCGGCTGATAAAAATGATCGTTGCGCCGCTGGTATTTACCACATTAGTGGTAGGTGTAGCAAAGGTAGGCGATATAAAAGCTGTTGGCCGTATTGGCGGAAAAACTATGCTTTGGTTCATTAGTGCAACCCTTGTATCGTTGTTATTAGGAATGTTGCTGGTAAACCTGTTTAAACCGGGTGTAGCTATGCACCTGCCGTTGCCAGATAGCCACTTAGGTACCGACATTAAGAAAACCGCATTATCCCTGCGCGATTTTGTGAGCCACGTTGTACCAAAAAGTTTTGTGGAAGCAATGGCCAATAATGAGATATTACAGATTGTGATATTTGCGCTGTTTTTTGGTGTGGCTACAGGTGCAATTGGCGAAAAAGGGGAGATCGTTATTAAAGCGATGGATGCCTTTGCCCATGTGATATTAAAGATTACAGGTTATGTAATGAAACTTGCGCCTATAGCTGTTTTTGGCGCCATTACGGTAGTTGTTGCCAAACAAGGCCTGGGAATTTTATCTACGTATGCCATATTTATCGGCGAGTTTTATGGCTCGCTGGTTTTACTATGGTTAGTTATTATACTGGCCGGTTTCTTTGTTTTAAAAGGGCGAGCATTTACCCTGGTCAATAATATTAAAGATGCTATGCTGGTAGCGTTCAGTACATCAACCAGTGAGGCTGCTTATCCGCGTGTTTTAATGGAACTGGAGCGGTTTGGCTGCAATAACAAGATTGTCAGCTTCGTTTTACCATTAGGTTATTCTTTTAACCTGGACGGCTCTATGATGTACATGACCTTTGCATCGCTTTTCCTTGCACAGTCGTACGGGATACACCTGGCATTTACACAGCAGCTGTCGATGTTATTGATCCTGATGCTGACAAGTAAAGGAGTTGCCGGTGTTCCGCGTGCGTCATTAGTAGTAATAGCAGGTACTATTTCTATGTTTAATATCCCCGAGGCAGGTTTAGCGCTTTTAATAGGCATTGATCCGTTACTGGACATGGGCCGCTCTGCTACTAACGTTTTGGGTAATGCAATGGCTACGGCTGTAGTAAGTAAATGGGAGGGAGAGCTTGGAGAAGGAATGAATGACAGTACATTAGAAGAATAGTTACTTGTCAAACCGTCATGCCGAACTTGTTTCGGCATCCCACATTCAAATTTAATTAAATAAGATCCTGAAACAAGTTCAGGATGACATAATTTTGTAGCTCAAAATTTAATATAAATGATTCGTAAAAATAAAAAGCTGTTTCTGTTAGCATGTATCGTGATACCATTTATGGTATACTCATTTTATTACTATGCCATGGTGTTTAAAAATGCGCCTTACAAATTTACCGAGTTTGAATCCATCGTATTTAAATATGGTAAGAATGACAGCCTGATCAATCAGTACAATTCGGCAACGGGCGATTATCAATACAAAACCGATAAAGGTAATCTGGTAAAAAAGAAACTGTATTTAACAAAAGACGAAGAACTGTACCTGCACCATAAAGCGGCCGAGCTTGGTTTCTGGGATTTCCCGTCAAACGAGGCACGCACTGATTCGGCAAATGCCAAGATACACCCTTCGCCTAAGTATTACATGGAGTTTAACTATAAACGTAAAAGTAAAAAGGTGTTTTATGATGCTGCTTATGATGGCGACCAGCGCCTGGTTGATGCCAATGAGCGCATGATAAAAGAGATACAAAAAGTATTAGACGAAGCTGAGGCAAAGCAAAATAAATAAAGGTTGCTTTTTGTGAAAGTAATCTCTATATTTGCACCTCAAATTTTAAAACAAAATAATAGTTAACCAATGTACGCAATAGTAAATATAGCCGGACAGCAATTTAAAGTTGCTAAAGACCAGCAGATCTTTGTACACCGCTTACAAGGTGATGAGGGCGCTAGTATTGAATTTGACAAGGTATTATTGGCTGAAGATGGTGGTAAATTTAAGCTTGGCGCTGATTTAACATCTGCTAAAGTTTCAGCTAAGATCGTGTCTCATGTTAAAGGTGATAAAGTGATCGTTTTCAAAAAGAAAAGAAGAAAAGGTTACAAAAAGAAAAATGGTCACCGCCAGCAATTCACCAAAATAGAAATTACTGGTATCACATTATAAGTTTAACCCTAAAAAAGACATTAGAAAATGGCACACAAAAAAGGGGCCGGTAGTTCCAAAAACGGCCGTGAGTCGCATAGCAAACGTTTAGGTATCAAAATTTTCGGTGGTCAGCCTGCAATTGCCGGTAACATCATCGTACGTCAACGTGGTACCAAACACAATCCAGGTCAAAACGTAGGTATCGGTCGCGATCATACTTTATTTGCTTTGATCGACGGACAAGTAGTTTTCCGCAAGAAAGCTGATAACCGTTCATACGTATCTGTATTACCTTTCGAAACTGCACCAGTTGCAGAAGTAGCTGCTCCGGCTTCGGTTGAGGCAGAAGCTCCGAAAGCTAAAAAAGCACCTAAAGCGAAAGCTGAATCTGCTCCTGCAGTAGAAGAAGCACCTAAGGCTGAGGCTGCCGGTACTGAAACTGAAGTTACAGAAGCTTAATTTTAGAAATCCGATATTTTAAAGCCCGTTGCCGAAAGGTAACGGGCTTTGTTTTTTAAGTGGTGCCTGAAATAGCGTTTAAGGTAACTTTAAGTTTATGCAATAGGTAGTTTTTAATTGTTTAATACCTTAAAACGCTATTTTAGCAACCGGACTAAAACTTTACTTATGAAATTTAAGATTGCAGCTATTACGGTAATTGCGTTGCTAGTATTTTTTAAAGCGCAGGCGCAAACCGTTAATGAGTTTTCGATGTGGGGGGCATGGTTTCATACGCAAAAGTTTTCGGAACACTGGGGTGGTGTTTTTGATGCACAGTTTCGATCTGCAGATAATGTTGCTTATCTGAAACACCCACTGTTAAGGCCAGGGCTGAGTTACTACTTCAAGAAAAATAAAATTGCTACTGTAGGCTACCTGTTTACAGGTACTCATCGCAAAACAGCAACAGAAAATACTTTCAGAACAGAGAACCGGGTATGGGAGCAATTTATTTATACCCATAAGATACAACGTACCGCCATGCAGCATCGTTTTAGGTTAGAGCAGCGCTTTGTTGATAAACTGGGTACAAGCGATGCATTTTTTGCGCAGCGTTTAAGATATTTTGCACGCGGTGTTGTGCCTGTAAAAAAACAACAAGAATTTGTTAAAGGCCTATTTGTGGCATTACAAAATGAGACATTTATCAATGTGCAAAACAAAGATAAAACTAATGGTAATGTGTTTGACCAAAACCGGGCTTACGTAGCTTTTGGTTATCGCCTAAGTAAAGCAATTGACATTGAAACAGGCTATTTAAACCAGTTTATAAAACAGGTGGAAACTAATACCATGAACCACGTATTGCAGGTGGCTTTGTATACCAGGTTTGGCAATTAAAAGAAAACGCTCGTTAATATTAACAAGCGTTTTCTTTATGCTTTATTTATCGCGGTTTAACAGGCTCTCCGCAAACTCGTATAAATACTGCTTTCTTTCTGTCGAAAGGTTGATATTGTTTAACGCCTCATATGCTGCTGAAGCATATTTCTGCATAGCAAATTCGGCAGCTGCTTTAATGTTGAGGTTGTTATAAATAGCAGTTACTGCCGCGACCTTTTCTGCCGGGTCAAATTGTTTTACTGATAACCAGTAGTCCAGTTGTTGCAGGTTTTCATCTTGCGCGGTTTCCAGCGCTTTAATTAGTAACCATGTTTTTTTATTGGCCATAATATCGCCACCAACCTGCTTACCGAATTTTTCAGGATCGCCGTAAACATCTAATATATCATCCTGTAACTGGAAAGCAATGCCCAACTGCTCGCCGAATGTATAGAGCAAATCGGCATTTGGCTGATCGGCACCGCCAACCAATGCACCAATTTTTAATGCACCACCTAAAACCACAGCGGTTTTAAGCCTTATCATTTCCAGATATTCGTCAAGCTGTACATTTTCCTGCTGCTCAAACTGCATATCAATCTGCTGGCCTTCGCATACAGCTGTAGCGGTAATGTTAAATACTTCCATTACCGGGCGAAGTATAGCATCATTTACCTGCATCATCAGCTTATAGCCTTCAACCAGCATAGCATCACCAGACAAGATGCCAACGTTTTGGTTCCATTTCTGATGCACAGTGGCTTTACCACGGCGCAATGGTGCATTATCCATAATGTCGTCATGCATCAGCGTAAAGTTATGGAACACCTCAATAGCCAGGGCAGGAGGTATGGCTGCGTTAATATCGCCTCCAAACAGATCGGTAGCCATCAGCACCAGTGCAGGGCGCAGGCGCTTACCGCCAATGGATAAAATATAACTTATTGGTTCATAAAGATCGGCCGGGTGACTTGGGTAATTAAGTTTATTAACAGCATCTTCAATTATGATCTGCAGATCTTTTAATGTGGTCATATATATTTTTAGAAAGCGTTAATCGATCACTAATGAGAAATCGATCTGCTTTTTGGTCAAATCTACGTTTTTAACCTTAATCCGGACTTCATCGCCCAGCTGATAAACCTTCTTTTTTCGCTGCCCGATGATCGCATAGTTCTTTTCATCAAGTGTATAAAAATCGTCGGATATATCGCGCAGGCGTATCATACCCTCGCATTTGTTCTCAATGATTTCTACATACATGCCCCAATCCGTAACTCCTGATATAACCCCGCTGAACACAGTACCAACTTGATTTTGCAGGTATTCAGCCTGTTTATATTTTACTGAAGCACGTTCGGCGTCAGCGGCCTTCTTCTCCATCTCAGAACTATGCTGGCAAAGCTTTTCGTAATGCTCGGCATTTGCAGACTGGCCGCCATTCAAGTAATGAAACAATAAACGATGAACCATTACATCGGGATAGCGGCGAATGGGAGAGGTGAAATGCGTATAGTGATCAAAGGCAAGGCCGTAATGGCTGGAGCTTTTAGTAGTGTAAATAGCCTTAGCCATTGACCGTATGGCCAAATGCGTTAACACGTTCTGCTCTTTTTTACCTTCTACATCTTCCATCAGGTAATTCAGTGATTTAGCTATCTCTTTATCATTTTTAGTATTGATACGATAGCCGAAACGGGATGCAAATTGTGCAAAAGAAGCCAGCGCCTCAGGTTTAGGCGAGTCATGCACACGATAAACAAAAGTATACTTGTGTTTGCCTTTACCTTTTTTGCTTACGAACTCGGCAACTTTACGGTTGGCAAGCAACATAAAATCTTCGATAAGCTTATGGGCGTCTTTACGCTCTTTTACATAAACGCCGATAGGTTTACCATGATCGTCCAGCTTAAACTTAACCTCGGTGGTTTCAAAGCTGATGGCACCCATTTTAAACTTCCGCTCACGAAGGACGTAAGCCAGTTCATTTAGTTTTAATAACTCTTCGCTGTGATCGCCTGTCTTATTATCGAGTATATCCTGTACCTCTTCATAAGTAAACCTGCGGTTAGAGTGGATGACTGTTTTACCGAACCATTCATCTACGATGTTTGCCCTTTCATCCATTTCAAATACAGCTGCAAAACACAGCTTATCTTCGTTAGGACGCAAAGAACATAAACCATTAGAAAGTCGTTCAGGTAGCATAGGGATCACACGGTCTACCAGGTAAACAGAAGTGCCGCGGTCAAATGCTTCGCGGTCCAAAGCAGAATCCGGCTCAATATAATGCGCCACATCTGCAATATGTACTCCAACTTCATAATTACCATTTTCAAGCACTTTAAATGAAATCGCATCATCAAAGTCCTTGGCATCAAACGGGTCAATTGTAAAAGTCAGCACGTTACGAAAGTCTCTACGGCGTGCAATTTCTTCTTTAGTAATTACATCTGAAATGGCTTCGGCATCTTGCTCAACCTCTTTGGGGAATGATAGTGGAAAACCATACTCGGCAAGTATGGCGTTCATTTCCGTATCGTTCTCACCCTGTATACCTAAAATATTTTTAATCTTACCAATCGGATTTTTTGCTTCAGGCGGCCAATCGGTAATTTCGGCAACGGCTTTCATGCCATTTTTTGCACCATTTAAACTATCGCCCGGTATAAAAATATCGTGCAGCATTTTACGGTCGTCCGGAACAAAGAATGCAAACCGTTCCGACAGTTTTACAATACCTGTAAACTCTGTTTTAGCACGTTTAATGATCTCTATTACTTCGCCTTCTTTTCGCTTGCCTTTGCTTTTGACATACACATATATCTTTACACGGTCGCCGTTTAAAGCGGTGCGCAGCTTACGGGGAGCTATATAAATATCGCTTTCGTCAGGGTCGTCTGTGATGATAAACGCAGAACCATCGTTAGTCATATCAACGCGGCCTTCAACAAACGTTTTAAGTTCAAGTAATTGAAATTTACCCTTTGAAATTTCTTTTAATACACCATTTCTGGTTTCTTCTTTTAATATATCAAGTATAATTTCCCTCGAATCAGGGTCACGGACATTCAGTTTTGAAGATACTTGCTTGTAATTAAGCGGCTGGTTGCCATTTTGCTCAAACACATCCATGATGAGCTGAGTAAGTACCTGCTTTACCGAATTATTACTGCTTTTCTTTTTTGACATAGATAGTTTACTAACAGGACTAAGATACTCTATTACTTGCCATACAGCAAGCAACAAGTGCTACTATGTAGTAACGTAAATATAGCTCTGCTGTTTAAAGTTATACTATGGTAATTAAATCGTCGGGTATTAATTCTTCACCACGGTATCGTTTCAAGAGTTGTGCTGTAGCAACTACGTCCTTTTGGCAATAAGCACATATACGTTCAAGTTGGTTTTCAACCCAGTAGACGTGGCCTACCATACTGCCATCAATATCATCTTTAGGAGTAGGAATATTAAATATGGCCGCCAGTAAATTTAAAGAAGTGTAGTTTTTATAGTCGCCGCATTTCCATAACTCCATAGTATCCAGGTGCGCTATTTCCCAGGGCTTTTTACCATGTAACTGTAATTGGATAGGCATTGGTACTGCATTGACCAGCATACGACGGCAGATGTACGGAAAGTCGAACTCTTTAGCGTTATGCCCGCAAAGAATCAAATTAGGGCTGACACCGCTAAGCATATGCGCAAAATCGATCAAAAGTTCTTTTTCGTTATGCCCCCCAAAGGATTTCACACGCAAACCACCCGCGGTAGTAAATATGCCAACTGATATGCAAATGATCTTACCAAATTCTGAAAGTATACCAGCGTTGCGGTAATATTCAGCAGCGGTTTCTTCTTTGCGCTGGTATTGTGTTTTCTTGTCCCATAACGTTTGCATTAATGGCGGCATCTCATCAAAACTGGCGTGCTGCGGCACCGTTTCAATGTCAATCACCATGATATTATGCAGATCGTAACTTTCGAGCATTTATATATAATTATGTGTTACAAACTTAGAAAATTAATAATGTTGCTGCGTATTTAATAAGCATAATGAGTATAAAAATCATATATGATATAATTTTTATAATTTTACAACGTATTAGAAATTACATCAACCGTAAAACATTTGCATGAAAATTAACAAATTATCAATTGTAATACCTGCATATAACGAAGCCCGTACCATACATCTTATTCTGAATAAGATCAAAGCAGTAGAATTAATTGATGATATTGAAAAAGAAGTGATTATTGTAAATGATTGTTCTAAGGATGATACCGAACAGGCTATCTCTCGTTATCAGCAGCAAAACCCTGACTTAAATATCCAATACTTTAAGCACGAAGTTAATAAAGGTAAAGGCGCTGCTTTACATACCGGCATTGCAAAAGCTACCGGCGATTATGTGATCATTCAGGACGCTGACCTTGAATACGACCCTGCAGAATATAATGACCTTTTAAAACCAATCTGTAGTGGATTTGCAGATGTGGTATACGGCTCGCGCTTTATGGGCAGCAACCCACACCGTATTTTGTTCTTTTGGCACACGATAGGTAACAGGTGGTTAACATTTGCATCAAACATGTTTGCAAACATGAACCTTACAGACATGGAAACCTGTTATAAGTTATTCGACCGCAAGCTGATACAATCGCTCAATCTTCAGGAAAAACGCTTCGGTTTTGAGCCGGAAGTTACCCTCAAGCTTTCACGCATACCTAACTTACGCTTATATGAAGTGGGTATTTCTTACTATGGCCGTACTTACGACGAAGGTAAGAAAATAGGGTGGAAGGATGGTTTCCGGGCGATATGGTGTATCCTGAAATACGGAATGTTTAAGGCGAAGTAGAAGAACAGGCTGTCATGACGAACTTGTTTCGGCATCTCAAATATAGGTTCTTATGCTAACTTTTTGCTGGGATGCTGAAACAAGTTCAGCATGACAAATCTTTTACTTTATCATCACGCCGGGCTTATTCAAAATTGGAAGCTTAATAAAGTTTGATTCCACTACGCTTTCTGGTAAGAAGATAAACTTCTTATCAAAAATTTCGCGGCCGATGTAATAGCTTAACCAGTACTCGTTGCTTAACCCAAATGTAGCTTCATCTATGGGTTCAATTAAAGCAAATGCTCCTGCTTCAATATGCGGTATCATGTGGCGCAATACAGACGTTTTAACCTGTTCGCCGTTTTTTTCGCCGTAACCTTTTGATGTGATCAGCACGTTTTCAATTGGCTGATCTTTAAGGTTAATTACGTACACATACCATAGCTTGCTTTCTACACTTTCTTTCTCCAATGCTACTGCTATGGCTATATCCTCAACTATATTTTCGGGAAGGTCTTTTTTCATAATTTCTGAACAATATCCGCAAATGCGAAGCTGTTAGTTTTCGCAATTATTTTTTCTTTGCGAATTTCTTGCCAGCTTTCTTAGGTTCTTTCTCCATTGCATCTGCCAGTGCCTTACATTCATCATAAGTAAGGGATTGCGGTTCTTTACCTTTTGGTATCTTAACGTTTAACTTGCCAAACTCGATATAAGGCCCCCAGCGACCGTTCAAAATTTTAACATCCGGATTTTCGTCAAACGTTTTGATCAGCTTTTCAGCATCTTTTTTACGCTTTTCCTGTATAATCTCAATGGCTTGCTGTTCGCTTACATCTAAAGGATCAATACCCTTTGGCAACGAGTAAAATGCGCTGTTGTGGCGTATATAAGGGCCGAACTTTCCGATGGCAACCGTCATATCCTTCTCCTCGAACACACCTACTTTTTTAGGAAGTTTAAATAGCTCAAGCGCATCTTCAAGCGTAATGGTTTCGATCATCTGACCGGCACGCAAACTTGCGTACAGTTTCTGCTCATCGTCATTATCGCCAACTTGTACAAACGGACCGTAACGACCTATGCGAACCGAAACCTTTTTGCCATTTTCAGGATGTACGCCCAAATCGCGTTCACCGCGGGCTTTGTCGGCATTCTGAATAGTGCTTTCCACTTCCTGGTGGAACGGGTCATAAAACTTACGGATCATGTCGGTCCATTCCTTCATGCCCTGAGCAATCTCATCAAATTGCTTTTCAACGTTTGCTGTAAAGTGAAAATCAACTATGCCATTAAAGTACTGAACAAGAAAGTCGTTTACCACGGCACCAATATCAGTAGGAAACATTTTTCCTTTTTCGGCACCTGTGATTTCAGACTTTTCTTCTTTCCTGATCTCGCCGCTCTTTAAGGTCAGTACTTTATAGTTACGCTGTTTGCCTTCACGCTCTTCTTTAACTACATAACCGCGATTTTGTATAGTTGAAATAGTAGGAGCGTAGGTAGATGGCCGGCCAATGCCTAACTCTTCCAGTTTTTTTACAAGGCTTGCTTCAGTATAACGTGCAGGTGGCCTTGAGTAACGCTCTGTAGCGGTCATTTCCTGCAAAGCCAATTGCTGACCTTTGGTAAGCGGTGGCAACATAGCATTATCACCATCTTGCGGGTTTTCCTCATCCTCATCAGATGACTCCAGATACACCTTCAGGAAGCCGTCAAACTTCATTACCTCGCCGTTGGCTACCAACTCCTCACTTCGGGTTGAGATGCCGATACGGGCAACTGTACGCTCAAATTGGGCTTCGCTCATTTGAGATGCAATGGCGCGTTTCCAGATCAGTTCGTATAAACGCTTTTCGGCGGAATCGCCGTCAGTGGTATGTTCGTTAAAATATGTAGGACGGATAGCCTCGTGCGCTTCCTGTGCATTAGCAGATTTGGTTTTGTATTTACGCTGCTGATGATATTGCGGACCGTATGCAGATACAATTTCTTGTGCTGCGGCCTGTAATGCCGTATCAGAAAGGTTAACCGAATCGGTACGCATGTAAGTGATCTTACCCGATTCATATAGCTTTTGAGCAACCGTCATGGTACGCGAAACAGAGAAGCCCAGTTTACGGCTGGCTTCCTGTTGAAGCGTAGATGTGGTAAACGGAGCAGCTGGAGCACGTTTAGCAGGCTTAGTTTCCAGTGAATTAACTGTAAAGTTGGCTGCAATACAATCGTTTAAAAACTTCTCTGCCTGTTCCTGGGTAGAAAAACGTTCGCCTAACTCAGCTTTAAATGCTTCACGGCCTTTACCGAAAATTGCTACAATTTTAAAAGCAGGTTCGGCCTTAAATTTATTGATCTCACGCTCGCGTTCTACGATCAAACGTACCGCTACCGATTGTACACGCCCTGCCGAAAGCGAAGGTTTAACCTTTTTCCAAAGCACTGGGGATAGTTCGAAACCTACTAAACGGTCGAGCACACGGCGTGCCTGCTGTGCATTAACCAGGTTGTAGTTAATTTTACGCGGATTTTCAATTGCACGTAAAATGGCCGGTTTAGTGATTTCGTGAAAAACAATACGTTTTGTATTGTTATCCTTTAAGCCTAAGGTTTCAAATAAGTGCCACGAGATTGCTTCACCCTCGCGGTCCTCATCGGAAGCAAGCCATACCGTTTCAGCTTCCTTGGCAAGTTTTTTCAACTCGTTCACTACCTGCTTTTTATCGGCAGGAACCTCATACTTCTGCTGGAAATTGTGTGCGATATCTATGGCATCTTCAGACTTTACCAGATCACGGATATGCCCATAGCTCGACTTTACAGTAAAGTCTTTGCCCAGATACCCTTCAATGGTTTTAGCTTTAGCGGGTGATTCAACTATCAATAAATTTTTAGCCATTAACGGTCATTTTTCTGCAAATAAACACAAAGAAACTGAAACACAAATTTTGCCGGCAAAAAATGTAACAGTATTTACGATGAAATGATTGGATATGATTTTATATAAGCGCGGTAATTTTACATCAGGAACCCGCCGCCAAGCAGGTCATTACCTTCATAAAATACGGCAGACTGACCAGGCGCAATTCCTGCAACATTGTGCATAAAATCAACTTTCATGTGATCATTCAATTGCTGTATGGTACTTAATGTTCCCGAATCTTTATATCTGATTTTAGTAACAGCTTCCATCGGCTCATTAATATTTTCGTATTTAATGAGGTTAAGGTTGCGAACCCATGCCTGTTTCTTTTCCAATTCATCTTGCGTACCCAGCACTACTGTATTTGTAGCAGGCTCTATACGGGTTACAAACATGGGCTGGCCTAAAGCTATGCCCAAACCTTTACGCTGGCCTATGGTATAAAACGGGTACCCCTGGTGCTTACCTACAACGTTGCCGTTGCTTAATACGAAGTTTCCCTGACCAATTCTGTCATCCAGGTCTTCAACCTTATGGCGGAGAAATGCCCTGTAATCATTATCAGGAACAAAGCAAATCTCATAGCTTTCGCTTTTTTGAGCCAATTCCAACTGACCCATATCTAAAGCCATTTGTCTGATCTCAGACTTGGTAAAACTTCCTAAAGGAAATTTGGTGCGCGCAAGATTTTGTTGAGATACACCCCACAGCACATAAGACTGGTCTTTGTTTTCATCGCGGCCTTTAGAAATTACATACCGACCGTTATCATGCACACGGATGTTAGCATAATGACCGGTTGCAATAAATTCGCAGTCGAGTTTGTCGGCACGTTTTAATAAAGCATCCCACTTGATATGTGTATTACATAAAACACATGGATTCGGGGTACGCCCTGCAAGATATTCGTCAACAAAATTATCGATCACATAATCGCCAAATTCATTACGAATATCTAATATATAATGCGGAAACCCGTAGCCTACAGCTAAAGCACGGGCATCATTAATACTGTCCAGGCTACAGCAGCCGGTTTCTTTACTGCTACCGCCCGATGATGCATAATCCCAGGTTTTCATGGTAAGCCCGATTACCTCATAGCCCTGCTCATGTAACATCACTGCTGCTACTGAACTATCAACGCCACCACTCATGGCTACTAAAATTCTTCCGTGCTTACTCATAATAATTTACAAAGGTAAGCCTTTTATCAGCATTGAAGTTAAGCAAAGCGTCAGTAAGGCGTAAAAAGGAGAGGAGGGACTTTGAAGTTTTAGCAGGTTCAGGCAATTATTGAGGCTTTATGCTGTATAATTTAAACGTGTAGCAAATAATAAAAATTTAAAGAAAATGCTTTAGCTGTATAATTTATTTATCAAAAATACTTTAACCATTTATTTACATTAACACAAATTATTAAATGTTTAATTAATTGTAAAAATGACAGTCGCTATTGAAGATATAATGGCGGCCATTTATATTTGATCGAGCCTCCAATTCTAATAAACTAATGAAAGCTGTCCAAACCCTCACAATCGAACAAAAATTACAATTTGTGATTTTAGTTGCCATTTTTGGTGTTGCCATTGTAAAATATCTTGTATAGTAGCACTAAAATAATTTAAGAAATGCCAGGTGTTTACATTCGTGTAAACACCTGTTTTTATGATAAAGTTATTATACTTGCTGATATACATAACATTCAGCATAATTAACTTTATTAAATGGCCTGGTACGAAATTAACGATATCGATAAAATCGACTCACCTGCATTAGTTATATATCCGGATAGGGTAAAGCGTAACATTACCTTATTAAAAGGAATGATAGACAATATCGCCAGGATACGTACACATGTAAAATCGCATAAAACCAAAGAAGCTGCCTATTTACAAATAGCGGCAGGCATTAATAAATTTAAGTGTGCTACCATAGCCGAAGCCGAAATGCTTGGTATGTGCAAAGCTGCTGATGTGTTATTAGCGTATCAGCCGGTTGGGCCAAAAATTGAACGGTTCATTTCACTGATAGTAAAATATCCGGAAACTGAATTTTCTTGCCTGGTAGATAGTAAACATACAGCCGAAGCAATTTCTGTTGCAGCCTTATCTCATAATTTACAGATACCTGTTTATATCGATTTAAATGTCGGGATGAACCGTACCGGTATTGCGCCAAATCAAGATGCCATTGAACTATATATATACTGTGCACAACTGAAAGGTATAAAAACTATTGGATTGCATGCCTATGACGGCCATATACATGATGCTGATTATGATGTACGCCAAATTAAAGCCGAAGCGATATACGAGCTGGTTATTAATTTACAGGAAAAGATTTTTGAGCTAAGCTCTGTGAAACCGAAGGTAATTATAGGCGGTAGCCCGACATTTCCGATATATGCCTTAAAGCCGGATGTAGAATGCAGCCCTGGTACATTTATATATTGGGACATCAATTATCAGCAATTATTTAAAGAGCAGGAATTTGATATCGCCGCACTATTGGTTGTGCGTGTGGTTTCGCTACCAGATGATACAAAGATCTGCGTTGACCTTGGACATAAAGCAGTTGCTGCCGAAAGTGATTTGAACAAACGTGTAGCTTTCTTAAATGCGCCGCAATTGCAACCGGTTAGCCAAAGCGAAGAACATTTGGTTTTAGAAGCAGGAAAAAATCATCCGTTTAAACCAGGCGATGTTTTATACGGCACGCCGTTTCATGTTTGCCCAACTGTAGCACTGCACAATAGCGGAATTACTATTGAAAATGCAAAGACAACAGGTGAGTGGGTTACAATTGCAAGAAACAGGAAGATTAATATTTGAGTATATAATTGACTATTGATTTATATTTAATTACTTATTTTTAATATAAATCAAAATTTATGGATTCAACAACTTTACTTATATACATCGTTTGTTCGATTGTTACCATATTAGTGGTGAGATTTGTCTTTAGTATTCCAGCTATTATTAAAAACTTAAAAATTCAAACAGCACTGTTAACGCAAATAGCAATAAAAAATGGAGTAAAAGAAGATGTAATTCGGGATATTTATTATAATTCTGACAAGAGCATTGACAGTATAAATAAAAAAATTAAAATTAAAAGAAAATCCGTTACCAACGACAACGATAAGTTAACTAAAGAAGCATTATCTTATCCGAAGGAGTGAGTAAACGTTATAATTAAATTCATTTACTTAACATAATGTTAATTATAAGAATTTAAACTATTTTAAACAACATCATAAAAAAGCGCCCATTTGATGAGCGCTTTATGAAATTTATAAAGTCTTGATTTTAATATTTCTATAACTTACTTCACAACCATGATCCTGCAGTAAGATGTGGCCTTTATCAGCTTCACCAAAATCTTTCCAGACTTTGTATTTACTGATTTTTACCAGATTACGGTATTGCTGAGATTTACGCACATATTCCAAAACCTTAACGCCGTTTAAATAATGCTCAACACGATTATCCGGATAAACGATGATCTTACCGGTGTTCCATTCACCAATTGGCCTGATAGTACTAGCTGGCTTGTTTGCCGGAATTAAATCGTATAACGAAGCCAATTTACGGTCGCCATCGCGGCCAAGCTTTGCATCCGGGTGTACATCATCATCTAATATCTGGTATTCAAGTCCAATGGCCGAGCCATTTGTATTTTCGGCAAGCGTTACAAAATATTTTACGCCGCTGTTAGCACCACGGGTCATTTTGAAATCAAAGGCTAATTCAAACGCGCTAAACTGTTCTTTAGTAATAATATCACCAGCATTCTGCGCTTCAGAACCACCGGAACTTAGAATAGTCAGTGTGCCGTCTTTTACAACCCATCCGTTAGGTTTAGTCGGAAATGTGCTCATGTTTGCGCCAACCCATTGATCGGTATGTTTTCCATCAAACAGTAGATGCCAACCTTCCTTTTTCTCTTTTGCGCTTAACGTGTTTGGGGCTTGTTGGGCAACTGAAACTTTGAATATAAACAGCAATATAATAAATGTAAATAACTGTAAATTAAGTTTTTTCATAGGTTATTTAGTTAATGAGTTTAGATATTTAATACTTAATGGCACCTGCGCTACAGATGCGCTGCTTTCGTCTTCAATGTAGTAGTGCTTCACTCCTGCTTTTAAAGCTGCTTTAATTACAGCAGGAATATTGATTTGCCCCTGCCCTAATACCACATCATTTTCTTGTGACGTACCACCAGACATGTTACCTGTAACGCCTTTTTTTAAGTCTTTTAGATGCAATGCCTTATAGCGCTTGCTATACTTATTTAACAAAGCAGCAGGATCTTGACCTGGGAAATAAGCCCATAAAATATCAAGCTCCAGGCTTACATATTTGGGATCGGTGTTTTTTACGATGTAATCATATAAAGTACCGTTCTCATAAGGTTCAAATTCAAAACCATGATTATGGTAAATAAAGGTAAGGCCATACTGTTCCTTTAAAATCTTACCGTATTTATTAAAATCAATGATTGCCTTCCCGGCATTTTGTAAGGTAAATGTTCCCTTATGTGGTATACCGGCTACTCTAACATATTGCGCACCAAGTATTTTAGCAACCTTAGCTACATCTTCAGTTTTATTCACCAGGTCATCATAGCTAACCCCGTAGGACGAGCACTTTATGCCCCTTTCGTCTATCAGTCGCCTTAACTCTTCGGGCGGTGTTTTAAATAGGTTTGAGAATTCGATATCGGTAATACCGTTACGTTTTACAATGTCCAGCGTAGCAGGAACATTTCGCGCAAAACTGTCTCTGTAAGTGAATGAAACAATTCCCGGCGATTCCGGAAATAACAGCTTTTGTGCGTGGGCTGTATCTATAGTAAAAAGTGTTGTGACGAACAAAAATGATAGTATTCTCTTCATGCTGTGGCAATTAAACTTTAGGTTCCCATCCTGGTTCATAAGTACGGCTCCAAAGCTTTTGTGCCTCTGCATCATTTAAAATATGTCCTGTATTAGGATCAACCTTTATATCGCGGCCCAAACGCCAGGCAATGTTACTGATCTGCATACCGACGATACTTTTATGGCCAATTTCTACATCGCAGTTAGGCCTGCGGTTGTTACGTATGGCATCTAAAAAGTCGGCAACATGCAGGCTATCCATACCCAGGCTAACACTTGCCGTGTTTCTGCCTTGCACAGTATCTTCTTTGCCGCTTGATTTTACCTCTTTTATCAGCTTTCCATCAATATCATAAACCTTATAGCTGTCGCCGCCGGTATCTAAGCTCCCGTTCTCACCATAAAAGATAATGCCGCGATCGCTGCCTTCAATTTTCCTTCCGTTTGAGCTGCGGCTCTCCCACATAATCGACTTACGATCTGGAAAATCCATAGTTACAACTTGTGTATCAGGCGTTTGCCAGTCGTCTTTAAATTCATACCTGCCGCCGATGGAGGTTACTCTTGTCGGATACTCAACACCTAAACCCCAACGTGCAACGTCCACCTCATGTGTACCGTTGTTCAAGGCTTCGCCGGTTCCCCAATGCCAAAACCAGTGCCAGTTATAATGTATCAAACCATCCTGATAAGCCATCCGTGGTGCAGGGCCTTGCCATAAGTCATAATTCAACTCCGCCGGAACAGTACCTGGCTTCAAGTAAGTTGCTTTGCGGTTATTAGTATACCATGTTTTGGCAAAGTACACGCGGCCTATAATGCCGTTATGTAACTCATTGATGCCTTGTGTAAGTACTGGTGCCGACCGGCGCTGCGCACCCATTTGTACTACCCTATTATACTTACGCGCTGCTGCAATGGCAAGCTCACCCTCATGCGGATTATGGCTCAAAGGCTTTTCTACATAAACATGCTTGCCCGCCTGGCAACCCATAATGGTTAAAGGGGCATGCCAGTGGTCGGGTGTTGCGATGTAAATGGCGTCAATATGTTTGTTAGCCAACACTTTACGGCAATCACCTTCAGTAGTTGGTGCGTAAGCCTGACCAGCATCGGTAACCGCCTTAACAGCTTTTGAAAATACACGGGTATCTACATCGCAAACGCAAGATACTTCATGATTTTTTTGCTTTGTAAAAGTGCCGGCCATACTGGTACCCCTTCCGTTTAACCCAATAATAGCGGTATGGATACGATCATTAGCACCAATAATATTTCTGTAGTTTTTTGCACTTACTGAAAACAATTTGCTATCGCCAGCTAAACTTGCGGTGGTTAAAGCCATTTTCTTTATGAAATGCCTTCTTTTTTCCATTAATAGATATTTAGGATTTAGATAATTGGTTATAAGTAACGGATACTTATAAATTAAAGTTAAACATCTCTTTTAATTATACATTAAATAAATTAAAAATTTATTTTGAATAGCTACTGTAGCTTGTAATAATTATAAGATTGATAATCAATATATTATATACAAATTATAAAAATAATATCAAAATTTAACTCAAACGCAAAACTTGTTAACAAAATATTGGTTTATCATACAGTCACGCAATTAATTACGTGCTGAAATTAAAGTAACAAACAATAATATATTAAAGAAATGTTGGTGAATGCATATACAAAACCCGATGCTGTTGCACTTGAAGTAGTGGATGGGAAAAAAGATTTAGAAACAGCATTAGAAGAAACTGCCCGTGGTAATAACTTATCGGTGGTAAATCCCAATGAGCCAACTAACAATAGCCAAGTAGCTCTTCAAAAAATGTTTAATATCACCTTTAGCTATTTGCAAAAGGCCTATAAAACAAAAGTTTTAAAAGCTATTTATCGCGGTAATCCCATTTACAAGGTTGTTTTAAACAGCGATGTTTCTAAAACATCTTTAGTATGCTGGTTTAAACGTCAAAAGCAAGAATGGATACTGCTTTTAGGTGATAATATTAACCCTGCTTTAATGGGTAGCATTACTTATGCTATTGACAGGCAAGAATAATCACTAACAAACTAACTATAACCAAAAGCAAAGGCGTTCAATTGAACGCCTTTGCTTTTGGTATTTAATAAGCCAGTTCGGCTAACACCGGAAAATGATCTGAAGGATATTTACCCTGATTGCTGTCAGACAATATGCCCCAACGCTTAACTTTAAATTGACTGGTCGCAAAAATGTGATCTATGATCTCATTTCCTTTTAACTGCTTGCCAAAATCATGGTAAGTGGGATTATATCCATAGGGATATTTAGCTTGTTTGTAAGTATCAATTAGCACGCCTGAATTAGCGATTCGCAAATACCATGAGCTATCGTTTCCGCCATTAAAATCTCCGGTAAGCAACACCATACCATTACCTGCAATTTCTTTTATCTTTTTTAAGATAAGCTTGCTGCTTTCTTCTCTGGCTACAACACCCTGGTGATCGAAATGTCCGTTAAAGTACCAAAACTTTTTACCCGACTGCTTGTCCTGCAAATAAACCCATGAACAAATGCGGTTACAGCAGGTAGCATCCCATCCTAATGATGGCTTATCTGGCGTTTGAGACAGCCAGAAATCACCTTTGCCAAGTAATGTGAACCTGTCCTTCTTATAAAATATGGCTGAATGCTCCCCTCCTTCCTTGCCGTCATCGCGGCCAACCCCATATCGTGCATATTCTGGTAAAGCTTTAACAAGGTCTTGCAGCTGATTAATCTTGCCCTCTTGAGTACCCAGCACATCAAAATCATGAAACCTGATCAGTGAAGTGACAGCAGGTGCGCGTTCGCGCCATAAATTACCGGTATCAGCCGGATTATCATACCTGAGGTTAAAGCTGCCTACAATTAATTTTTGAGCATGCGTAGCCGACTGCATAAACAGCAACATTATTAAAGCTACTAACGCGATTCTTATCAACTTCATAAAGGTAAATTTGGTGGCAAGATAAAAACCCTGGTTCAATATCTTGCAAACGAAATGTTATCAAAAAAAGAAAGCCTGTAGGTAACTTACAGGCTTTCTTAATATTTAATGATGAGATTATTTTAAAGCATCAATTTGTTTTTGAACTTCAGCAGCGTGCGCCTGGTCTTTTTTGCCTAAGTAGTAGGTTTTTAAGTTACCTAAAGCATCTGGTGATTTAGGATTTAGCTCTACCGCTTTTTTCAGGTAAGGACCAGCAGCATCAAACATTGCGTTTGCTTTTGCAACGGCAGCATCGTACTCTTTTTGCTTGCTTGCAGGCAATTTGTTAGCAGCATTGTAAGCATCGATAGCTGGGTTAATCAACACGAAGCCTAAGTTAAGGTTAGCTTCGAAGTAGTTAGGATCAATCTCTAATGCTTTTTTATACATATCTGCTGCTTTAGTAAAGTTTTCTTCTTTAGTTTTTTGCAAAGCAGCTTTTGCAGCAGGTGCAGCAGCTTTTAAGCTTTTAGCAGCATTTTCTGCCAAGCCTGAATAAGTAAGGCCAGCATAATAGTATAAAGTTTTGTTTTTAGGATCAGCAGCAATTGCAGAAGTAATTTTGCTTAATACTTCTTGCTGTTTACCGCTTTGTAATTCAATTTCAATTGCACGTTTGCGGAACTCGCCGTTATTAGGAAATTTAGCAACTGCCTCGTCAGCAATTTTTAAAGCACCGGCAGTATCTTTACTGGCTAAATAAATTGAAGTAAGATCCTGATATATTTTGTCTTTACCAGAATAGTTGGTGGTTAACAATTTATTGTAGTTAGTAATTGCAGCAGGATAGTTTTCAGAATTTACCGCAGCTAAACCAGTGTAATAAATAGCGTTAGTATCCTCTGGCATAATGGTACGATAGTAATCAAATGATTTGTAAGCGTCGCCAAATTTTTTAGCCTGATATTCCTTAACACCTTTGGTTAACTGATACTGAGCCAGGTTACGATTGGTGTAATCAATTAGTTTTTTGTTCTCACCTTTAGTATCCAATTGAATTGCTTTTTTCTGAGCTTCGTCAGCAGTGCTGAACAAAGGAGCAGAAGTAGCAGGAACAGTATCGCGTAATGCTAAAGCTGAATAAACAGCGCCCTTTAAAGCAAAAGTTTGAGGCAGTGCAGCAGTTTTTTCGTTAGCAGCTGCTTTGTCTATGGATGTTTTTGCATTAGTGATGCTTTGGGTAGCAAGGGCAGCCGTAATGCTATTCTGTCTTGAAGCTTCATATTTATCAAGCTCACTTTGTGCATTGCTCAGCTCGCCTTTTTGCGCAAATGTTGCTGTCGCAACAACGCTAAGTAAGCCGGTCATAAAAATTCCGATTTTCATGGTCGTTGTTAATTAGTTATTTGTTTTAATTTATCGCTTATCCTATTTAGCTGGTCTTCATTACGGGTTTTTAAATAAGCCCATTGTAATAATTGTAAGCATTTTTGATTATTGGGCTTCATGGAGTTTGCTTTTTCCAGCCACTGTATGGCCCGGTCAATTTCGCTTTGTTTATCTGCGCCGGTTTTGGTGGTGTAGTTTTTAAAGTATAGCAAGCCTAAATTGTAAATAGCGTCGTAATTTTTATTATTCAGATCAATAGCCTGTAAATACATCGACTCTGCACGGTCATACTTATTCAAGTGATCATAGCATGTAGCAGCCATAAATGCTATTTCAGCATTTGAACCACTCTTATCAAGCAGTTGAGGCAACAAAGGCTCTAACGCTTTATAGTCCTTTTTGTTGTTATAAATGTTAGCCTCTTCAAATAGCAACGATTTATCGTCGGGCAAGGCACGCCTGCCCCTTTGTATAACCTGCAAGGCTTTTGCGGTATCATTCATGGCCTTATAAGTGTTTGCAGCAGCTATTACATCGTCGCTCGAAAGCGTATCAGTATTAAGTAAGGTATTATAATATTTGGCAGCCTCTGCATACTGGCCCATTTTAGAATTGGCATAAGCGATGTACGAGTTGATACGTTTATACCTTGGCGCATATTCTTTAGCCTTCTCAAATGAAGCCAATGCCTGGTCAAATTTTTTGGCTGTCATTAGCTTAGATCCTTCTCTTACATAAACGTTTGACAAACAGCGTTTTGAAAAGCTAAGTTCAACTTGGTATTTATAACTACGTTGCCTGTCAGAGATATGATCTACAAGATTAGTGATATCCTTTAAAGAAGTTTCGGGCAGCGCGAGCTTGTTAAGCGAATCTGTATAAAGTATGCTACTGTAAACTACTGCCCTAAACACACTTTTAGTAAGATTAGACGAATCTTTTTTGGTTTTGATCAGGCTATCTACCTGCCGTTTAGCATTGGCAAGGTATTTCAGATCTTTTTGCTGGCGAAAATAAGCCAGGCTGTTTACTACTCCCTTTAAGGCTTCTGACTGGCAGAAGGCTAAAGGAGCAGTAAACATGATGATTAATAGCGATAAAATAATTCTACGCCCTGGCATTTGTATTATGCTTATTCGTTTTCGTCTTCGTCGGTAGTTTTTTCACCGGTATCTCCGGCTTCACCTGTATTTTCCTTATCAGCAGATGGCTCGATGCCTTCAGCTGCTTCGATTATTTCCAGGTTTTCTTCCAGCTCTTCCTCTTCGCTGTGCTCAATTTTTGCTACTGATGCAATTTCATCATCGTTTTTCAACGTTATTAAACGCACGCCCTGTGTTGCACGGCCCATTACCCTAAGTTCGCTTACTGCAATACGGATAATGATACCTGATCTGTTGATGATCATCAGGTCGTCCTGATCTGTAACATCTTTTATCGAAACAAGTTTGCCTGTTTTTTCGGTGATGCTGATAGTTTTAACACCTTTACCACCACGGTTGGTAACGCGATAATCTTCAATATCTGTACGTTTACCATAACCTTTTTCAGAAACAACCAATACGGTAGTTTCCGGGCTGTTAATGGCAATCATACCTACTACCTCATCCTCGTCGCTATCTAAAGTGATACCACGTACCCCTGTGGCTGTACGCCCCATTGGCCTTACAGTAGATTCGTTGAAGCGGATAGCACGGCCCGAACGCAGCGCCATCACAATTTCGCTGCTGCCCGTAGTTAGAGTAGCTTCAAGCAGGCTATCACCTTCGTTAATGTTAATGGCATTGATACCATTAGTACGCGGACGTGAGTAAGCCTCAAGCGAAGTTTTCTTGATGGTACCTTTAGTGGTACACATAATAATAAAGTTGTTCTCCAGGTATTCCTGATCTTTCAGGTTAACAACTTTAATGTATGCCTTGATCTTTTCTTCTTTAGGAATATTGATGATATTTTGGATAGCACGGCCTTTAGAAGTACGCGTACCTTCCGGAATTTCGAATACCCTTAACCAGAAACAACGGCCTGCTTCGGTAAAGAACAGCATATAGTTATGGTTAGATGCAACCAGCAAATGCTCTATAAAATCTGCGTCGCGGCTGTTGCTACCTATAGCACCCTTACCACCACGGCCCTGACGGCGGTATTCGGTAAGTGGTGTACGTTTGATATAACCTTCGTGAGAGATGGTGATTACAACGGCTTCGTCTTCAATAAAGTCTTCTGTCTGCATTTCAGCAGCAGAGTGAACAATCTGGGTCCGGCGTTCATCACCATATTTATCTCTGATCTCAGCTAATTCATCTTTGATGATCTGCATACGCAAACCTTCATCAGCAAGTATCGATTTTAAGTATTCGATCTGCTCCATCAGTTCAGCGTATTCAGCTTTAATTTTATCGCGTTCCAGACCGGTTAACCTTCTTAGGGTCATGTCCAGAATAGCTCGAGCCTGAACCTCGGTTAAACCGAAGCGGGTCATTAAACCATCGCGGGCTTCATCAGGCGTATTTGAACTGCGGATTAACTGGATAACTTCATCCAGGTGATCTAATGCGATCAGTAAACCTTCAAGTATGTGTGCGCGCTTTTCGGCTTCTGCAAGCTCGTATTTGGTACGGCGAACAATCACTTCGTGGCGATGCTCCACAAAGTGATGGATCATGTCTTTCAGGTTAAGCAGCATTGGGCGGCCTTTTACCAGCGCAATGTTGTTTACACTAAAAGAGGTTTGTAATGAAGTGTACTTGTAAAGATTATTCAGAACGATATTGGCATTAGCCTCACGCTTAATTTCGTAAACAACGCGGATACCTTCACGGTTAGATTCATCGCGGATGGTTGAAATACCTTCCAGCTTTTTCTCATTGATGAGCTCGGCGGTACGCTCAACCATGTTAGCCTTATTTACCTGATACGGTATCTCGGTAACAACAATACGCTCACGGTCGCCATTGAAAGTTTCAATTTCGGCACGGGCACGTAGTACTATACGGCCCCTACCTGTTTCAAAAGCTTCTTTTGCACCTTCAACACCATAAATGATACCGCCGGTAGGAAAATCAGGTCCTTTGATGAATCTCATCATTTCACTGATCTCAATATCGCGGTCCTCTATATAAGCCACAGTAGCATCAATAACCTCGGTAAGGTTATGCGGCGCCATGTTAGTAGCCATACCTACCGCAATACCCGATGCTCCGTTAACCAGCAGGTTAGGGATTTTTGCAGGTAATACCGTTGGCTCTTCAAGCGAGTCGTCGAAGTTTAGCTGATAATCAATGGTATCTTTATTAATGTCAGCCAGCATTTCCTCGGCGATCTTTTGCAACCTTGCCTCGGTATAACGCATTGCCGCAGGGCTGTCACCGTCTAACGAACCGTAGTTACCCTGACCGTCAACAAACGGATAACGCAGGCTCCAGTCTTGCGCCATACGTACCATAGTATCATATACAGACGAGTCACCATGCGGGTGATACTTACCTAACACCTCACCTACAATACGTGCCGACTTTTTATGCGGCTTATTATTACTTAGTCCCAGATCAAGCATACCATACAATACCCTGCGGTGCACCGGTTTTAAACCGTCGCGAACGTCAGGTAAGGCACGGGATACGATAACAGACATCGAATAATCGATGTATGCAGATCGCATCTCTTGATCAATATTTATAGGAATTATTCTATCTTCTTTGTGGGCGTTTTCGTTCTCTGTATCTTCTGCCATTTTTTATTAGTTCTGTAGCAATTTTGCGCAATAATAGGTTAAAAAGATGTACTTAAAGCGACCTGCGAAGATACTAAAATATGCTTAATTTCAAGATCAAGTTACTAACATAGGCCCCGTAATGCACATTTACTTCGCTTTTTGCCAGTATTCTTCCACTGTTGTACCATTAGGCAATACCCCATTAAAGATAAGGCTATCATGCCGGATAGTGTAATGATATCTGAGTGTTTTGCCTGTGAGATCTGCTGATTGAGAATTATAGGTTTCAGTTTCAAAGCACGAATCGCTAAATAACTGATAATCTCCGCTTTGGTAACGTTCTGGCTTTTCACCTTCCTGTATCACATAAGCATTAAACTGCTTATCATCGTATATTCGTTTCAGGTTGTAGCCAACTGTTCCGCTGTCGCGCTTGCCATTATATATACCTCCGGCAAATATCCATGATCCTTTTAAGGAAGGTTTACGCGCAGTAAAAGAACATATTGCAATAAGCAATAAAGGGAGCAGATACTTTTTCATAAGTTGGCTAAAGGTAACAAGATTTAACTTTAGCCCCAAAAAGCAGAATTAAAGGACAGCAATACTAAGCTATGATTAACCTGTTGCCAAAAAGGGGTTAAAGTTGCGGGTGCCGATTTCCATACCGGCAGCCCGACAAACAGTTTTGTCGCCGTATTTGAAATTGATAGTATCCATGGCATTGTAAAGCTTTAACTGCTCTTCATTATCATCAAACAAATTGATCTGATAACCACCATTAGCCAGTTGACTAAACCTTACACCTATCAACCTGATTGCCCTGTTTTTATTCCAGGCTTTCCTGAGTAGGTTTTTAATACCGGGTATTAAGATATGTTCTGCTGCGGAAAGTGGGATCTTCTCTTGTATGGTGTGCGTTTCAAAGTTTGAATAACGCACCTTAATGGCCATGCAGCCCGCCACTTTACTTTCTTTACGAAGTTTAAATGCCAGTTCTTCTGTCATGGAAACAAGGGTAGTTTCTATAGTGCGTTCTTCTTTTACATCACTTTCAAAGGTATGCTCTGTTGAAATAGATTTACGATCAGACTGTTCAACAATTTCGCCGCCATCTATCCCTCTCGCTTTTTCCCATATATAAATCCCAGCCTTACCAAAAATAGTTTGCAAGAAACGGACATCAACGCGTTGCAGGTCGCCAATCTTCTCAATCCCATATTCATACAACTTCTGACAGGTTTTTTCGCCAAGCATGGGTATTTTGCGGATAGGTAGCGGCGCCATAAATGCCATTTCATCACCGTGCTTTACCCATAATTGTCCGTTAGGCTTGGCCTGGTTGGTAGCCATTTTAGCCACTGTCTTTGTTGCTGCCATGCCGAAGGAAATAGGCAAACCTGTTTCGCGCATTACACGATGACGTAAGTCTGTCGCTATTTTGTATGGATCATGAAAACGGTCCATTCCGGTAAGGTCGATATAAAACTCATCAACCGAAGTTTTCTGATATTTGGGAACCGAATCGTGAATGATCTCCGTCACCTCTCTCGATGCTTCGCCATACCTCCCATGCGTGCCGCGCACCAATATGGCATCGGGGCAAAGCTTTAATGCCTGCCTTGTAGGCATAGCTGAATGGACGCCAAACTTACGCGCCTCGTAACTGCATGATGCCACCACTCCCCTGTCGGCAGAACCACCAATAATTACCGGCTTACCAATTAAAGCCGGGTTAAACTTGCGTTCAACCGAAACGAAAAACGAATCAAGGTCAATATGTACGATATACCGCTTGTGCTCCACCATACAAATGTGGAAAATTTAAATTAAAATTACTAATATTTTTAGCATTTAGGTTGTAATATTGCAGCACAGTTATGCACGGATATAATGATTATATGCTGTTGCTGCGTCCGGATGAGCACATCAGTTTTCAAATAGGCAATTTTAAAGCATTAGCGGCCAATATTATCGGCGATTATCCCTCTATGCATTCAGCAGCACATATTTCTATCAAGCAGTACCCGCGGCAAAAGCCCTATGTAATTCAACCGGCAATGGAAAACCTTGAGCGTAACCTGAATATTATGCGGGCAGTACGCTTACAGATTAATAACTTCCGTTTTTTTGCAACTAAGGATGCCAGATACACCATTTATGCAGTAATTGAACCTACCTACAAAAGCGATGAATGGTTTAGCACGCTATGCAAGCACATGCACATCAACAAAAAGCAACTGGTGCCGCACATTACGGTAGTACGTACCATTGATGAGAACAGCTTTCTGCGTTTATGGCCGCACTTCCGTTACAAGGTATTCCGCGATTCATTTTTAGTTACCCATTTTACCATTTTGGAACGCGAAACTTTAAATACAAGGGCGAAATGGCAAATATACCGTGATATAAAATTCCGCCCCTTAGAGGAAGATAGCATTGCTATATAAAATTATCAGGCTCATAATCAGGCTGTATAACCTTCATTTCACAATTTATTTACAGTAATTGCTCTTTTTGCTATATTTGCGGTGGGTAAGTCTTTTACGACCAGCTCCTCTTGAACTCCCCCAGGGTGGGAACGCAGCAAGGGTAGAGGGTTGTAGCGGTGCGATAAAAGTAGCTTACCCATTTTTTATTTTTCAGAAGTTTGTTTCTTAACCTATGCAAACCTCCTCCTCTCTTTTCATTTACTCAAGTAAGCCTTATAAAGCATTAACAACTCAACAAATAACCTGATTAACAAATTAGAATTAAGCTATGAAATTTTTTATTGATACAGCTAATCTTGCGCAGATCCGCGAAGCTTATGACCTTGGCGTATTAGACGGTGTTACCACCAACCCTTCCCTAATGGCTAAAGAAGGCATCACAGGCCAGGATAACGTAATTAAACACTATATCGACATTTGTGATATTGTTGATGATAACGTTAGCGCCGAGGTAATTGCTACCACATTTGATGAAATAATTAAAGAAGGTGAAGCATTAGCTGCTTTGAATGAGAAAATTGTGGTTAAGGTGCCTATGATTAAAGATGGCGTTAAAGCCATTAAGTATTTTACAGATAAAGGTATCCGTACTAATTGTACGCTTGTATTTTCTGCTGGCCAGGCTTTATTGGCCGCAAAAGCAGGCGCTACATTCGTATCTCCTTTTGTTGGCCGTTTAGATGATATTTCAACAGACGGGCTTGCGCTTATTGAAGATATCCGTTTAATTTATGATAACTATGGTTACGAAACGCAAATACTTGCAGCTTCGGTACGTCATCCAATGCATATCTTAGAGTGTGCTAAAATTGGCGCAGATGTAATTACCGCACCATTATCGGCCATTACAGCTTTATTAAAACACCCATTAACCGATAGCGGATTAGCACAATTTTTAGCAGACCATGCAAAGGCTGCAGCTGCTAAACCTTAATCAGTATATATTTGTAGTAGATTCTGCCGGTATAATACCGGCAGAATCTACTTAACATTTAATGTATGCTGGATATTGTTATCATTGGTGGCGGGCCTATTGGCATTGCGTGCGGACTGGCTGCTCAAAAAGCCGGTTTAAGCTTTTTAATACTCGAAAAAGGAACGCTCGTAAACTCCCTTTACAATTACCCTTCAACCATGACCTTTTTCTCCACTTCAGAGAAACTGGAAGTTGGAAATATTCCTTTTGTAACCACACATACAAAACCCAATCGTGCTGACGCATTAGAATATTATCGTCGGGTAGCATTATCAAATAATCTTTCGCTTCATTTATTTGAAGAAGTTACTGAATTCCATAAAAAAGACAATCATTATCATATTACCACGACTAAAGGAGAATATGATGCTAAGTATGTCATTGTAGCAACCGGCTTTTATGATATTTCAGTCAATCTGAACATTCCGGGTGAAGATCTGCCAAAGGTTAAGCATTACTACCAGGATCCGCATTACTACACGCTGCAAAAGGTGGTTGTGGTTGGATCAAGCAACTCTGCCATTGATGTAGCATTAGAAACCTGGCGTAAAGGCGCAGAGGTAACATTAGTGATCAGGGGTAACGAGATTAGCCACAGAGTAAAATACTGGGTACGTCCAGATATTATCAACCGTATCAAGGAAGGCAGCATCAAAGCTTATTTCAATTCAAACTTAAAAGCCATACGTGAAGATGAGGTTGATATTGAAACTCCTGACGGCTTGGTAACAATACAAAACGATTTTGTAATGGCCATGACGGGTTATAAACCCAACTTCAACTTTTTGAGCCATATGGGCATCCGGTTAAGCGATGACGACAAATATATTCCTCAATATAATGCCGATACCATGGAAACCAACCTTCCGGGTGTTTACCTGGCAGGGGTAGTTTGCGGCGGTATGGACACACATCTGTGGTTTATAGAAAATTCGCGCATACATGCAGAGATGATACTAAACGACATTAAAACCAAAGAGCAGAAATAATATTTATATTATTAATAAGTTAAATTATTATCTTGCTTACGGCAATCTTTAAACACTAACTAAAGATATTCGCCCGCATATAAATAAATTATTTCAGTTTCTGTGAACGATATTAGCCATAATATACAAACTCTTTTAGACGAGGCGTATCTGACGCGCGTTCACGATCTTAATAAAAGCTTGCAGCTTGCCAACAAAGCTTTAAAAATCAGCAGGCAGATCAATGATGAGCAATTAATTGGCCGTAGCCTTAACCTGCTTTCCTTATTTAATATGGTGAGGGGCCAGTACAAAACCTCCATCAAATTAGGCCGCGAGGCTACATCCTATTTCGAAAAACTTGATGATGAAAAGGGCATTGCAGATGCCAAGTACAACATTGCGGGTGTTTACTATAAAACAGATAACTACCACCTGGGCCTTGTTTATTTAATTGATTGTTTAAGTATTTATAAAAAGTATAACGACTATCAGAACCAATCGCGTGCGTTAAAGTCTATGGGGACCATTTATGAATATATCGGTGACACTAAAAACGCGATCAGAAGTTATGAAGATTCTATAGAAGCCGCAAAAAAGATCAATGCTTTAAACCTCATTTCCAACGCTTACAACCCACTTTCGGGGATTTACCTTAAAAGTGGAAAAATCAAAAAAGCATTAAACCTGATACAAAAATCTATTGCTTTAAAAACCCGTTCGGGTGATATACGCGGCCTGGCGTTTGCATTATACGGCCGCGGAAAAATATATACCAAAACAGGGCAGTTTAAAGAAGCAGAGCAAGACTTTATACAAGCGCTGGATATACACACGCGCGAAAATGAAACGCTTGGCATTGGTATGCTACTTTATAAATATGCCGTTTTATTTTATACGATGAGCCGTACCAAAGAAGCAAAACAAATGCTGAAAAGGGCTTTGGATCACAGTGTAAAATACAATAATACCTTCGTTATATTTAAATCCAACTACCTGCTTTACAAATTATATAAAAGCGAGAACGATACCGTTAACTCTTTAAAATATCTTGAACGGTATCTTGAACAAAAAGAGCAGGTCATAAATACGCAAACGCTCAAGGTGATTGAAAACTATGAGTTGATCACTAAGATGGATGCCCTGGAAAAAGACGCCAGGCTGCAAAGAGAGAAAGCGGAAATACTGGAGAAAAAAGAGATAGCCGAGCAAACTGCAAAAATGAAGCAGGATTTTCTGTCGACCATGAGCCATGAGATCCGTACACCGTTAAATGCAGTGATTACAATTGCCGCGCTCCTTAGCGACCGTCCGGAAGCTACCGAAACGGATCTTTTTGATTCATTGCAATTTGCGTCTAACAACCTTTTGCTTATTATCAACGATATTCTCGACTTTACAAAACTTGATGCAGGTAAAGTTCAGTTAGAATATCGCCCATGCCAGTTAGAACCGTTCATTAACCAGATCATCAGCATGTATAAAAAAATGGCTGATGAGAAAAACATATCATTACAGGTAAAACTCGACCGCAATATTTGGGAAAGCTACGAGCTTGATGAAATCAAGATGATGCAGATATTAGGTAACTTGCTTAGCAATGCCATAAAATATACCGAGCAGGGTTCTATTAAGCTTGAGGTGGTAAGAACAAATTACAATGAAAATTTTGACACTCTTCGTTTCGCTATATCTGATACTGGCGTAGGTATTCCGCAAGAATATTTCGACCAATTGTTTGATAGTTTTTCGCAACCAAAATCTATAACTACACGTAAGCAGGGCGGCTCGGGCCTTGGACTTGCCATTGTGAAAAAGCTGGTTGAGCTACATAACAGTCGGGTGCACGTTCGTAGCCAGATCAACAAAGGATCAGTATTTTACTTTGACCTGAAATTAAAGAAATGCTTATCGGTACCAAAGGAACCTTTACAAAATTTAAACCAGCTACAAGCAACCAGTGTACTACTGGCCGAAGACAATATGATTAATGCCCTTGTAGCCCGTAAGCTGTTATCCAAATGGGGCATAACGGCCGAGCATGCTAAAAACGGGTTAGAAGCGGTTGAAATGGCCATGCAAAAACCTTATGATTTTATCCTGATGGATATTCATATGCCCGAAATGAATGGTTTTGACGCCACCGAGCAAATACGCAACCAGCAAAATCCCAATCATAATACGCCAATATTTGCGCTTACCGCCGACATAACAGCCGAACAGCAAGACAACTATGTAAATTATTTCAATGGCTTTTTGCGTAAACCTATTGAAATAGAAAAACTGCACCAGGCATTGCTTAATGTAAGGTAAATCTTATATTGGCACTGATAATTTATGAAAAAGGGACGTTTAGAGGCTTTTAGCGATGGTGTGCTTGCTATCATTATTACCATAATGGTGCTGGAACTAAAAGTACCGCATGGCACTGATTTTAAAGACCTGTATCCCCTGCTACCAAAGTTTTTTAGCTATATCCTTAGTTTCATATACGTAGGTATTTACTGGAATAATCATCACCACATGATCTACATGGTTGATAAAATCAACGGTAAAATACTTTGGGCAAATCTTAACCTGTTATTCTGGCTTTCCATTATTCCGTTTGTAACTGCCTGGATGGGTGAAAACTACTTTGCCATGTGGCCGGTATTTTTCTACGGTTGTATATTATTACTTAATGCCATAGCTTACGAAATACTTGCTAAATATCTCATCAGGCAGGCTGGTAAAAATTCTGAATTAGCTCAGGCTTTCAGCAAAAATTGGAAAGATAAATTTTCCCCGGTGATATATATCGTTGGCATCATTGCTGCCTTCTTCAATACATACGTCAGTGTTTTTATGTATGTAGTAGTCGCGATTATCTGGTTTATTCCGGATAAACGTGTGGAGCGGAAAGTAATAAACAGCGACCTGCATTAATTACTATCGTTCCAACGATAGCTGTCATGCTCTAGGCCTGCCAGGTCAATTACGCGGTTTACAACCGTTAGTGCCACATCTTCAATTGTTTTTGGAAGACTGTAAAAGGATGGCACCGCCGGACATATAATTCCGCCTGCTTCTGTAATGGTTGCCATATTGCGGATCTGAATCAGATTAAGCGGTGTATCTCGAGCCACGAGGATTAGTTTTCGACGCTCTTTTAATATCACATCAGCAGCGCGGCAAATCAAATCATCAGAAGTACCTGCCGCAATACGTCCTAATGTTCCCATAGAACAGGGAACAACAATCATGGTATCATAGCGTGCAGAACCCGAGGCAAATGGCGCCATAAAATCTTTTTTATGATAAAAATCGAAAGGGTAATTGTTAAAGTCTTCGTTTTGCAGTTCGAACTTCCAAACATCTTTGGCATTATCAGACATGATAACCCCAATCTTGTCTATCTGATCCTTTATTTTCAATAATTGATCAAACAATACTTTAGCATATACAGAACCACTGGCTCCCGTTACAGCAATAACAATTTTTCTCATGCTTTTTAGCAGATAAACATAATTATGGCAACAATGTTACGGAAATATAGGGCATAAAAAAAAGGGTCGAATACACGTACTCGACCCTACATCTACCTATGAAAAACATGCCCTTGAGAGGGCATTACAAAAGTAATAATATTTTTTAATTTGTAAACAAAATTTTCAAATAATTTAACAGCAAATTTGTTTAGCTGTTCTTTTCAATCAGTGTCTGTATAATACCATCAACCATACCCACGCTTGGTACATAGATAGATTTTACATCGGCCCATTTCATTACCGTAAGATATATTTCGCACGCTGGAATAATAACATCTGCCCGATCTGGATTTAAACCTAAAATATTAATCCTGTCTTTAAGCGAATATGAATTAAGATGATTGTATAGCGCCTTTAACTTATTGATAGACAGTGGTGCGCCATCTTTTTCTTCAGACAATTTATACAGTTTATTAATATTACCACCGGTACCAATACCCGAAACATTTTTGAATTTGCGCGTATTTTGCACTACAAATTGCTTCATTTCATTCCAGGTTTCTTCTTTATCCTGGTTGTCCAATATACGTATGGTACCGATATTGAATGACTGTGACACCTGCATTTTACCAGCCGAAAACAAAGAAATTTCGGTACTACCACCACCTACATCTATATACAGATAGTTTTTAGTATTATCTATATTTTGTTCGATATGGCTGGAATAAATAATATTTGCTTCACGCTGCCCATGTACAATTTCCAAGTCAAGGCCCGAAGCTTCTTTAATGCGTTTAACTATATCCTGCCCGTTTTTAGCTTCGCGCATGGCCGAAGTAGCGCAGGCCATGTAATCGTTCACCTTGTAAACATCTATCAGGTTACTAAAGGCAATCATTGTTTTTACCAGGTCTTCAGCCTTTTTAGGTGAAATTTCCTGATGTAAAAAGGCATCATCGCCCAGGCGCAACGGTACACGTACAAGTGTATTTTTTTTAAACGAAGTTGCGTCGTTGTGCTTAACAACATCTGCAATAAGCAACCTTACTGCATTAGAACCAATGTCAATAGCGGCGTATCTCAATTTCTTATATTTTAGATTTCAGGTAATTATATATTTCAATTTGGGCGCGATGCGTGCTGTCGGCTCGTGTTTTGTGATATTTATTTGTTCCGATACCATTTAATTCACGTGCTTTGGTATTATCACTTAGCTGTATTTTGATAATGTCTTTAAGTTCTTGCCGTAATGCAGGATCAAGGATAGGGAACCCTACCTCTACCCTGTTATCAATATTACGGGTCATCAGATCGGCCGATGTTAAATAGATCTTCTCGTCACCACCATTTGCAAAAATCATTACACGGGCGTGCTCCAGGTACTTGTCAACGATACTGATGACCTTGATATTTTCGCTATACCCTTTTACACCGCCTATAAGACAACACATTCCCCTAACTATCAGGTTAATTTTAACCCCCGCGTTGCTGGCCTGGTACAACTTGGCTATAATTTGCTCATCTGATAAACTGTTAACCTTCAGTATCATGTAAGCCGTTTTTTTGGCTTTTGCATTTTTAATTTCCTGGTCAATAAGCTTATAAATAGCAGGCCTGGAATCTATTGGCGATACAATGAGATGCTTTAAACCTTTTGGCAATACAGATTTATGTAAGGCTTTAAAAACCTCTGCCAGATCAGTTGTAATACGTTTTTCGCAAGTAAACAGCGTATGATCTGCATAAATTTGTGCCGTTTTTTCATTAAAGTTTCCGGTGGATAATGCTGCGTAATAGAATGGCTTTCCTTTTTGCATACGCGTTACCAGGCAGGTTTTAGCATGCACTTTGTAATTGGGGACGCCATATATTACAGTTACGCCTTCTTCTTCCAGGCGGTTGCTCCAGTAAATATTATTCTGCTCGTCGAAACGGGCACGCAGTTCTATAATGCAATATACTTTTTTGCCGTTCTTTGCTGCATTAATCAGTGCATGTATTACGCTTGAATTTTCGGCAAGGCGGTAGAGGCTGATACTGATCTCTTTTACCTTAGGATCAATTGCCGCTTCACGTAAAAAGTGAGTGATATACTCAAAGGGCTGGTAAGGGGTGCTCATTAAATGGTCTTTAATGGCTATTTGCCCCAGCAAACTTTTACGGTAAGATAAACTGTCTACCGGCAATTGCGGATATCGTTTATATTCCAGGTCAGGCTTTTTGGTATTTGGGAAACTGATAAAATCTTTAAAATTATGGTAACGGTTACCCGGGATCAGGTTTTCCGGGTGAAGGCTCATTTGTCCTACCAGGTAGTTAACCATATCGGCAGGCATATCCGCATCATAAAGCAGGCGCATGGGCTTACCCTTGCGGCGTTTTTGCAAGCTTTTAGCAAGTGCATCAATAAACTTCTCGCTTACCTCTTTGTCCAGATCAAGCTCGGCATCGCGGGTAAGCTGTATGGAATAGGCCTCGATAGAATCATATTCAAAAATGAAGAAAATCTCGTCGAGGTTGTAGCGGATGATGTCATCCAGCAGGATGATGAAATTCAGATCATTTGTTTGCGGCAACACCAAAAATCTCGACAAGCTATCCGGAATTTCGATCAATGCATACCAAACTCTTTTTTTAGTAGTAAGCTTTACGAAAAAGTAAATCGCACGGTCGCGCAGTTCGGGAAAATGGTTGATCCCATCAAGCATAACCGGCACCAGGGTCGGTAATATTTTGTTGCGAAAATACTCCTTAACAAATGCACCACGTGATACGTTGATCTGCCGCTCAGTTAAAATAAATATCTTTTCCTCAGCTAATTGCTTAACAATAATATTCTCATACAGGTTGTTAAACTTCTTCTCTTGTTTTACAACAATAGATTTGATCTGGCTTAAAACCTTTTTAGGATTGTATCCCAGTAAATCCTTTGCTTTTTCATTCAGGTTTGAAAGGCGGCTTAAAGTAGCCACACGTACCCGGTAAAATTCATCAAGGTTGGAAGAAAATATAGCAAGGAAGCGTACACGGTCTATTAACGGAACGGTTGGGTCGGCAGCTTCCTGTAATACCCTGTCATTAAAATATAACCAGCTTATTTCTCTGTTAATTAAAGGTATTCGTTTTTCAGTAGCCATTTGGAGCGTAAACCGACAAGTTAGGGTGTTAATGCAAAACTGCCGATTTATTTGTTAAGATTATATTAACTTAATTTTAAATAAGCTGGTTTTAATTTAACATGCATTTTTAACAATGGTTGACAGATCAACATTATAGCCTTACTATTGTATTATAATTTATTAAACCATTTACCAAATGCCATCTTTTGATATTGTAAGCAAGATTGACGGGCAAACCCTGGACAATGCAATTAATACTGCTAAGAAAGAAATTTTAAACCGTTATGATTTTAACGATTCAAAAAGCACTGTTGACCTTGATAAAAAAACCAACGAGATCACGATAGTTACTGAAAATGACATGCGCCTTAAAGCCATTGAGGACTCGATCATCAGCCGCATGATGAAGCAGGGACTTGACCCAAAAGCGCTTGACACCGATAAAGATCCGGTATCAGCCTCTGGCAACATGATCCGAAAAGAAATTAAGATTAAAGAAGGTATAGATAAAGAAGCCGCTAAAAAGATCGTAAAGAAAATTAAAGACAGTGGCTTAAAGGTACAGGCTTCTATTATGGAAGACCAGGTACGTGTACAAGCCAAAAAGATTGACGACCTGCAGGCTGTAATCAGCCTTTGCCGTGGTGAAGATTTTGGACAGCCGCTTCAATACATTAATATGCGCAACTAATAAAAAGTCCCTTGCAGAATTCTGCAAGGGACTAATCAAACTAAACCAACACCTATTTATGAAAACAATTCTTTATTTCACAGCAATTTCTCTGCTTTGAAATTTAGCTTCTTCTTTTTTAGCTACGTTAAGGCTTAAAATACCATCAACATATTCAGCTTCGATCTTTGCATGATCTGCGCTTTCTGGCAAGGTGAATGAGCGTACAAATGAATTGTAAGCGTATTCTTTCTTGCTGTATTTTTTACCTTGGGTGGTATTCTCGGTTTTTTTCTCAGCCGAAATGCTTAACACATTTTTATCAAGACTGATTTTAAAATCTTCTTTTTTCAAACCAGGTACGGCAAGTTCGATGTGGAAATTATTTTCAGTTTCTGCAATGTTTACAGCAGGCACTTTGCTTACAAAACGGTCATTGATAAATGAGTCATTAAAGAAAGTGTCAAACACATCGTTAAAAAATGGATTTACGTTAGCTTTTGGTCCGTTATTAAATTTTACAAGTGTCATTTTTATATCCTCCGTTATTTTAGTTTTATTAACTTCGTTGCTATAAGTACAACTCCTGTACCACCAAGTATTTTTTAACTAAACATGACTTTATGTCTTAAAAAATATTTACCACAGGACAAAATGACATTTCATGGCTGAAAATATTTCTGATTACAATTTTCGTTTCCCTATATCGATCCGGTTTTCTGATATTGATGCTTACGGCAATGTGAGCAACACGATATATCTTACCTTTTTTGAAATTGCACGTTTAAACTACTGGAAAGATGTTACGCAATGGGATTTTAAAAAGGCAGGAGTTATTTTAGGACGCTCTGAGATCAACTATCTAAAGCCTATAACCATTGATGATACCATATGCTGCTATGTACGTACTTCGCGTATAGGTAACAGCAGTTTTGATATGTTGTACCTCTTAACCCGTAACACGCCAGACGGGGAAGAAATTTGCACTACCGGCAAATCTGTTTGTATCAGTTATGATTATGATGCTAAAGAGTCGGTGCCTATCCCCGAGAATGAACGCCAGCGCATGATTGAGTATGATAAGCCGGGGCTGATCACCAATACACATTAAAGAAAAACGTTTATTAACCGCCAGGCTGCTAATTATTTAGCACCTGGCAGTTGATCAATTAAATATCTTACCTGGGTTAAGAATGTTATTAGGGTCGAACACCTGCTTAATACCACGCCACAAGGCAAAGTGTACATCGCTATATTTGATAGGCATGTATTCTTTTTGAAGCAGGCCTATGCCGTGCTCACCAGACAAGGTACCGCCTAATGCAACGGTAAGCTCAAAAATCTCCTTAATACCTTCTTTAAGTTTATTATTCCAGTCCTCATCGCTCATGCCTGCCTTAATGATGTTCACATGCAGGTTGCCATCGCCGGCATGGCCATAGCAAACGGATTCAAATCCAAATCTTCCGCCTATTTCTTTTATACCATTTATCAGTTGAGGCAATGCAGCGCGTGGGACTACCGTATCTTCTTCTTTATAAACCGAGTTTGATTTTACGGATACGGCCATGGTGCGGCGCATTACCCAAAGCTCTTCTTTTTGCGCGGCAGTATCTGCAAATAAAACGTCCTGGCAATTAAAGCTTTCTAAAACACCATTGATACGTTCGCAGTTTTCAAAGATCAGATCCATGCTGCTGCCGTCAACTTCTATCAACAGAAAAGCCTGTATGCCCTCTTTCAAATCAAAGTTGACTCCATCATGCTCAATCACCCACTCTACTCCCCTGCGCTCCATAAACTCCAGCGCCGATGGTACCACACCCGCCCTGAAAATTGCAGACACAGCTGCACAGGCATCTTCATTTGAGGCAAATGAGGCCAGCATCAATACATCATGTTGTGGTCTAGGAATTAATTTAACAACTATAGCAGTTACAATGCCCAGGGTACCTTCCGAGCCGATCATCAATTGAGTTAGGTTGTAACCAGATGAATATTTCAAAGTATTTGCGCCTGTCCAGATGATTTCACCAGTGGGCAATACTACCTGCAGGTTCAATATATATTCTCGAATGGTACCATACTTTACTACCCTCGGGCCACCAGACCCATGAGATACATTTCCGCCGATAAAACAACTGCCCTTGCTGGCCGGGTCAACCGGATACAGCAAACCCTTTTCAGCTACAGCATCCATAAAAACCTCGGTAATTACACCTGGTTCAACAGTAGCTTGCAAATTATCTTCGTCAATCTGTAGAATTTTATTGAAACGCTCCATAGAAATCAGCAAGCCTTTGTTCACCGGCAATGCACCACCGCTTAAGCCTGTACCTGCCCCGCGCGGTGTAACAGCAATGTGTTTTTCATTACAGATCTTCAGTAATCCGGCCACCTGTTCTGCCGTTTGTGGCTTAACAACTACCTCAGGGTAATAAACCAGATCTTCTGTCTCATCACGGCTATATTTTTCAAGTTCATCATGCGCAGTAAGTACATTGGCTTCACCGGCAATCGCTTTAAAAGCGTTTAAAATATCTTCTGTTATCAGTTGGTAGCCCATTAATTGCTTTGTTTATTATAAGTGATAGTTACTGCCGAAGATTTTACCTTACCTTTAAGTGGTGGGTTAAGTTTTTTCAGCCGCACCAAAATACGCACCGCAAAAGGAAATTCTGCTTTAAGGCGGTCTATAATTGCCTGTACAACCGTTTCAAGTAACTGGCGGTTGGTACTCATCTCTTCTTCTGCAATTTCATACAAACGCTCATAGTTAAGCGTATTGGCCAGGTTATCCTCTGCAAGATTATCAGCAGGTATAAAACCAACTTCAATATCTACAACAAAGCGGTTACCTAACTGCTGCTCTTCTGCATAATAGCCATGCCGTGCAAAAAACTCGGCGCTATGCAATGCTACTTCCATCATCATCATACGCCAAAATTAAATTAATGCGCAATAAAATAAACAATCATTATCAGGTTTGATTAGATTTGTTAAAACACCTTTCCAGATGCCAAGAACAGACCTATTTGAATCGCCTGATTATTATTTAATTGACGAACTGCTAAGCGATGAACATAAGCTGATACGCCAGTCGGTACGCGATTGGGTAAAAAAGGAGTTAAGCCCTATTATAGAGGATTACGCACAGCGTGCAGTGTTTCCGAAGCAATTACTGAAAGGCCTTGCCGAAATAGGTGCATTTGGGCCAACCATACCTGTAGAATACGGTGGCGCCGGTTTAGATTATACTGCTTATGGAATTATAATGCAGGAATTAGAACGTGGCGATTCGGGCATCAGATCTACTGCTTCTGTACAAGGTTCATTGGTAATGTACCCGATATACGCATACGGTTCTGAAGAGCAAAAGCAAAAGTATCTTCCCAAGCTTGCTTTGGGCGAACTGATGGGATGTTTCGGGCTTACAGAACCCGATCATGGTTCTAACCCGGGCGGCATGGTAACTAACATTAAAGATGCAGGCGATCACTACCTGCTTAACGGTGCTAAGATGTGGATCTCAAATGCCCCATTTGCCGATATTGCAGTGGTCTGGGCCAAAGACGAGGAAGGTAAAATACGCGGACTTATTGTTGAGCGTAGCATGGAAGGCTTCAGCACTCCGGAAACGCACAATAAATGGTCGCTTAGGGCATCTGCAACTGGCGAACTGGTGTTTGACAATGTTAAAGTGCCCAAAGAAAATGTATTTCCGAATGTATCGGGGCTGAAAGGGCCGTTAGGCTGCCTAAACCAGGCCAGATACGGCATAGCCTGGGGGGCTTTAGGCGCAGCAATGGATTGCTATGATACCGCCTTAAGGTATGCTAAAGAACGTGTACAGTTTGGCAAACCGATTGGTAGTTTCCAGCTTCAGCAAAAGAAATTGGCAGAAATGATTACTGAAATCACCAAAGGACAGTTACTGGTTTGGCGTCTTGGTACACTTAAGAGTGAAAACCGGGCTACTGCTGCACAAATTTCTATGGCAAAACGCAACAGCGTGGAAACAGCTTTAAACATTGCACGTGAAGCCCGGCAAATGTTGGGTGGTATGGGTATCACGGGTGAGTATCCAATTATGCGGCATATGATGAACCTCGAATCTGTAGTTACCTACGAAGGAACACATGATATTCACTTACTGATTACCGGTATGGACATAACTGGTTTGGATGGTTTTAAATAATTTGAAAAAAAATAATTAAATTAAGTGGAAAGTAGTAATATATTTGCCTTCACCTCCACTTAATGTCTTTTCGTTACACAAAAAAATACAAAATATTCACATGGCCGATAGCATTCGCCTGTTCACTTGTATTTTTTTGGGGCTGTAAGCAAAAAGAAAAAGACCAGCTTAAACTTTCGGCACAATATCAGGCCATATTTAAGCAAACTCTTATTATCCATGATAAATATAACCCCGATTCGGCACAAAAATACATTGATGCTGCTTTCAGGGAAATTAAATCCCCTACTTTAAACGAACGTTTAAACAGGTTGGGTTTTCATTACGCCGTAATGTTTACTACAAAAAAGGATTTTTTAAAAGCACGCATATACGCCGACAGTATTTTAAATCTAATTAACAAGAATGGAGGCCAGCAAAAATATCCCGGCTTTTATGCCAATTGCAGGTTAAGCCTAGGCGACGCCGCCTTTGAGCTAAAAGACTATAATACAGCTTATCAAAATTTTTTCATCGGCTATCAGATTGGCAAAAATCAGTTAGACAGAAGAGTAACTTCTGAGTTTTTGTACCGCATGGGGATGGTTACTTTTAAACAGGGACATTACGCACTTGCTGTTAAGTACTTTAAAGAAAGCCTTGGATTAATAAAATCTACCAATGATACTTTTGTAACCTTTTACCGGAATCAGGAGTTAATGGATAATATTGGCATTGCTTTTTTCAGGCTGAATAAACCTGACAGCGCCATGGCTTATTATAATCATGCTCTTCACTATATAACCTCTAACTCATACCGGTTTCCCGAAAAGGCTGACCTCACTCCTGTTGCACAGGCCGTAATTTATGGTAACCAGGCAGACGTTTATATCAAAAAGAAAGATTACAATTCTGCAATACCATTGCTTAAAAAGAGCATCGCTATTAACTCGATTAAACACCACGATAACAATGATGCACTGGTTAATATGGTAAAGTTAGCGGATGTTTATGGTAGAAATAATCGGACCGATTCGATGAAGATAGAATTGGATACCATTAAACACAAGCTATCCGCTATTAGCAACGGAGATGTAAAAGCGAACTGGTACCGTTTAATGAGCGAATATTACAGCCTGAACAACAAACATGCTGAAGCTTTTGATTATCTCAAAAAATACAATTCGCTTAAAGATTCACTTGATGAGAATAACCGCCTGCTACGCGAAGCCAATGTAACAGAACAGCTAACCAATTTCGACAAGGAGCGCCAAATCACTCTTTTAAAAACCAATTATCGTATACAAAGAACCTATCTGCTGTTGGCTGTGATGTTTATTATCATGTCATTGGTTATAGCTTTTTTAATTTACCGAAACTGGCAGCGCTCAAAACACGATTTTAAGGTAGTTAAAATGCTTAACCATGAAATTAATGAGCAAAAAGCCAGCCTTCAGCATACGCTTGACAAATTAAATGATAGCAGCCGCGAGAAAGACCGCATTTTGCATACAGTTGCTCATGATCTGAGAAACCCGCTCGGCGGCATTTCGGCTTTAAGTAACATGATGGTTAATGACACCAATTGCAACGATGAGCAAAAAGAGTTTATTGGTATTATTAAAGAAAGTGCAGATAATTCACTGGAATTAATTAACGAATTATTTGAGGCTGCCGACCTTGTTTTAGATGATACCAGGAAGCAACTTGTTGATATCAATACTTTGGTAAATAATAGTATTGAATTATTGAAATTTAAAGCAGCAGAAAAAAACCAGCACATAGTACTCAGTCATAACAACACGCCTCTTTACCTATTGATCAACCGCGAAAAAATATGGCGGGTAATTAGTAACCTGATCATTAATGCCATAAAATTCAGTCCGGCCGGCACAAACATATTTGTTAGTATTGATGAAAGCCCGGTAAATGCAACCATTGCAGTAAAGGATAATGGCATTGGAATACCTGATCATATGCAAACAAAAGTGTTTAATATGTTTACCGAAGCCAAACGACCAGGTACCATGGGCGAAAAATCTTTTGGCCTTGGGCTGTCTATCAGTAAACAAATTGTAGAAGCACACAATGGTAAAATATGGTTTGAGAATAATCCGCAGGGCGGCACCACATTTTTAATCTCGATAGACAAGCCTGTCGCTTAACTACTGCTCACCAAGCAACTCCCTGTACCAGTGACCCGAGTTTTTAATAGTACGTTTAAGCGTATCAAAATCAACATGTACTAATCCAAAACGAGGATGGTAGCCTTCTGCCCATTCGAAATTATCTGTAAGCGTCCACACAAAATACCCCTGTACGTTACAACCTTCGTTCTTAGCCTTTAAAACCTGCTCCAACATGTCATGAATATAGGCTAACCGTTTAGGATCGTCAACTTCATTCTGTTCAATTTTGTCTGGAAAAGCAGCTCCATTCTCTGTAATCAGGATTTTTTTAATGTTTGAATAAGCACTGTATTTTTTAATGATATAATAAATTGATGGCGGGTGTACCTCCCAGCCCATATCGGTAAGCGGCACATTGCGGTCTTTAGCTTTTACCAGGCGTGCGCCTATGTAAGGTGTAAAAAATGAATATTGTACTATTTCGCGGGTATAGTTTTGCAAGCCAATAAAATCAAAGTCAAACTTAATTGCTTCTTCATCACCTGCCTGAAAGTAATTTTTTATCTTTTTTAAAGCAGGAACATTATCCGGATACCCTAACCCCAATATAGGTTCAATAAACAAACGGTTAATTAATGCATCCGCTCTTTTAGCTGCTGCAATATCTTTGTGCCGTTGTGTATGCGGTTCAATGTGCGAACACGAAAATGTAGTGCCAATTTCGGCATCAAGCAGCTTTTGTTTCAGTATCCTTCCACCTGTTGCCATAGCCAATACGGCGTGATGTATAGCAGGTATAAAGTTTTTTAAACCTGTGCGGCCCGGGGCATGTATACCTAAAAAATAACCCGCACCCGTAAATACAGAAGGCTCGTTCATGACCATCCAGTACTTTACGCGGTCGCCAAAGCTATCTGCGCAGATATTTACAAACTCGCCAAACCAGTTTACTACTTCGCGGTTCGTCCAGCCACCTTTAAGTTCAAGCGCATACGGCAAATCCCAATGGTACAAGGTAAGCCAGGGCTCAACACCTTGTTGAAGGCAGTAGTCTATTACTTTATTATAATAGTCTATACCGGCCTGGTTAACCTCACCGGTACCTTCAGGCAGAATGCGGGTCCATGATATTGAAAAACGAAAGTTGGGAATATTAAGCTGTTTAACAATGTCGATATCTTCCTGGTAACGATGATAAAAATCGCATGCGGTTAAAGCGGTCTCACCATTTAATATTTTCCCCTTCCGGGTAGTAAACTCGTCCCATATAGATTGACCTTTACCATCTTTATAACAAGCCCCCTCTGTTTGAAAAGCTGCTGCGGATACGCCCCAATGAAATTCTTCCCCGAAGTCTATTTTCTTAAACTTATTCATTCAATAATGCAGATTCAACACGCAAACAACAAACCCGTAATTGAAAGTAAAGTTTCAGAAAATTAGCGGAGGGCATACAGGCACGGATAAATATCCATGAAAATATAAAAGAAAATAAATAAGACAAAGTATTTATAAGCATTAATGCATAAACACTGAGCGGATGTTATTCATCATTAACCTTTCGCGCAGGTTAGTAACCATCCTGAATAACTTAGCTAACAAATTCATATGCTTGAACTTTATAGTACTAAGTTAATATACAGGCATGAAATTAATATGCAGTTAAAATGACGTTTATGTTAAGTGATGACAATAAACAAGAAAGGCTCCGTAAACGGAGCCTTTCGGTAAAAGTATTGTGTTTGCTTATTTCACAGCAGCGTCAACAATAGCTTTAAATGCATCTGGATGATTCATTGCTAAATCAGCCAATACCTTACGGTTTAAACCGATTTCTTTAGCATTTAATTTACCCATTAATTGAGAGTAAGAAATACCATGCTGACGGGCACCAGCGTTGATACGCTGAATCCACAAAGCTCTGAATTCTCTCTTTTTGGTTTTACGGTCGCGGTAAGCATACTGTAAACCTTTTTCAACTGTGTTTTTTGCAACGGTGTAAACCTTGCTACGTGAACCCCAATAACCTTTGGCGAGGTTCATGATTTTTTTTCTTCGTCTTCTCGACGCTACTGCGTTAACTGAACGTGGCATCTTTTGTTGTTTTTGGCAGTGAGTGTCCGTTAAGGATCTTTAATACTCTAAAGCCTGGTTAAAAAATTAATTAATTACTTTCCGATACAAAGCATACGTTTAACATTACCCATGTCGGCATCAGCAACTAAGCTGGTTTGGCCAAGGGCACGCTTACGTTTGTTAGACATCTTGGTTAAGATGTGGCTTTTGTATGCGTTTTTTCTAGCAATTTTACCGGTTCCAGTAAGCTTAAAACGCTTTTTAGCACTGGAATTGGTTTTCATTTTTGGCATAACTGTTTATTTATTTTAAATGAACGTATCGCTACGTTTTATCTTAAGTCAATTACTTTTTAGCTGCCTTAGGCGCAACAGTTAAAAACATACGTTTCCCTTCCAGTTTCGGAAGCTGCTCTACCTTACCCACTTCTTCTAATGCCTGTGCAAAACGCAGCAGCAAAATCTCGCCCTGCTCTTTGTAAACAATAGCACGGCCTTTAAAGTGTACATAAGCCCTAACCTTCTCCCCTGCTTCCAGGAATTTGATGGCATGTTTCAGCTTAAACTCAAAGTCGTGATCATCAGTATTTGGCCCGAAACGTATTTCTTTAATAACCGTTTGCTTAGCGTTACTTTTGATCTCTTTCAGCTTTTTCTTCTGTTCGTAAATAAACTTATTATAGTCTATTACTCTACAAACAGGGGGATTAGCGTTAGGAGATATTTCAACCAAATCAAGTTCCTGCTCTTCAGCAATGCGTAGTGCATCTCTTAATGAGTAAACTCCCTGCTCAATATTATCGCCAACTAAACGCACTTCCTGTGCACGGATAAATTGGTTGATATTATGTTCCGCTTCTTTTTTCTTGAATGGAGGACGTGGCCCTCTACTAAAATTTGGTTTATTTAATGCCAAGTTATACTGTTGTTTCTTTTATTAATTGTTGCTTAAATTCTTCTATACTTAAACTTCCCAAATCACCCTGACCGTGTTTACGAACTGAAATAGTGCCCTCGGCAGCTTCCTTCTCGCCTACGATCAGCATATAAGGGATCTTCTTCACTTCAGCATCCCGGATTTTACGTCCGATCTTCTCATCTCTGAAGTCAATTAGCCCGCGAATATCGGAATTTTTTAATTCATCTGAAAGTTTTTTCGCATAATCTTCAAATTTCTCCGAGATCGGCAAAATAACATATTGTTCTGGCGATAACCATAACGGGAAGTTTCCGGCGCAATGCTCAATCAAAACAGCCACAAAACGCTCCAGTGAACCGAACGGTGCACGGTGGATCATTACAGGGCGGTGTTTCTGGTTATCGCTGCCAGTATATTCTAACTCGAAACGCTCCGGAAGATTATAATCAACCTGGATGGTACCTAACTGCCATTTGCGTCCAAGTGCATCCTTCACCATAAAGTCAAGCTTAGGGCCGTAAAATGCAGCCTCACCAAGTTCGACTACTGTTGGCAACCCTTTTTCGGCAGCAGCTTCCTGGATAGCAGCCTCAGCCAATGTCCAGTTTTCATCGCTACCAATGTATTTTGATTTATTTTCCGGATCTCGCAATGATACCTGTGCAGTATAATCTTCAAAGCCCAGGGCTGAGAATACATATAATACAAGGTCAATCACCTTTTTAAATTCTTCTTTCACCTGGTCTGGGCGGCAAAACAAGTGTGCATCATCCTGAGTAAAGCCACGTACACGGGTTAAACCGTGTAGCTCGCCGCTTTGCTCGTAACGGTAAACAGTACCAAATTCAGCATAGCGAACTGGCAAGTCCTTGTATGAACGTGGCTTTGTTTTATAGATCTCGCAATGATGCGGACAGTTCATCGGTTTCAGGAAAAACTCCTCACCTTCCTGCGGTGTCTTTATCGGCTGAAAACTATCTTTACCGTATTTCTCATAGTGGCCAGAAGTCACATACAGGTTTTTATGTCCTATATGCGGAGTAATTACTTGCTCATACCCGGCTTTCACTTGTGCGCGTTGTAAAAAGTTAACCAGGCGCTCACGTAAGGCAGTACCTTTTGGCAACCATAAAGGTAAGCCCATACCTACCTTCTCTGAGAAGGCGAACAGTTCCAGTTCTTTACCTAATTTACGGTGGTCACGCTTTTTAGCTTCCTCAATAATACGCAGATAATCAGCAAGCTCGCTGGCCTTAGTAAAAGTAACACCGTAGATCCGGGTTAACTGTTTACGTGTCTCATCGCCGCGCCAGTAAGCCCCTGCAACATTCATTAATTTAACTGCTTTAATAAAGCCAGTATTCGGAATGTGCGGACCACGGCAAAGGTCGGTAAAATTACCCTGGCTGTAAAAAGTGATCGAGCCATCAGGCAGGTCCTTTATCAGGTCAAGCTTGTACTCATCGCCTTTTTCAGTAAAATATGCTAAAGCTTCGGCTTTGCTTACAGGCTTGCGGATGTATTCCGACTTTGCCTTGGCAAGCTCCAGCATTTTGTCTTCAATTTGTTTAAAATCGTCTGATGAAAATTCGCGGTCGCCAAAATCAACATCGTAGTAAAAACCGGTTTCGATAGCCGGACCGATACCGAATTTGGTGCCTGGATAAAGCGCCTCTAAAGCCTCAGCCATTAAGTGGGCTGATGAATGCCAGAAAGTTGATTTACCCTGGGTATCATTCCAGGTAAGCAGCTTAACAGTCGAATTTTCCTCAATCGGGCGGCTGGCATCCCAAACCTGTCCGTTTACTTCGGCTGCTAAAACGTTACGCGCTAAACCTTCTGAAATTGATAATGCGATTTGCATGGATGTAATTCCCTTGTCATACTGACGAACGGAACCATCAGGGAGTGTGATGTTAATCATTTACAACATGATTGTGGCGCTTCTTAAATCTAAACAATGACTTAATAAGTCGCCGGGTTCTAAAATTTGTGTGTTATTCGAGCACCTACAACAGTGTTCTTATTTTCAATAGCAAATGTAACAAATTTCAGGACAAATACACCAGCACGGCTACTCCTCTTTTATCTTGCTCACCATCCATATAATCAGGCTACCTAAAACTCCTATAATTGCAAATGAAATCCGGATACCGGCAGCCTGTGCAACATAGCCTACCAATGGTGGTACAAGCAAAAATCCGAGATAACCTATAGTTGAGATGGAAGCTAAAGCCCTTGCACTGCTCATACTTTGAGATTTACCTGCAAGACTGAACACCAGCGGTATAATACATGATACCCCAAAGCCTGTAAATACAAAACCAATACCCGCCGTGATAGGATAAGGAAACAAAACGGCAAGCAATAAACCCACCGTTATGAATATGCCGCTATAATGCAGAATGCGCTTAATGCCGATACGGTTTACCAGTTTGTCACCTGCAAACCTACCCGTAGTCATAGCGATCATGTAAACCACAAAAGCCGCGGTAGCACCTTGTTTTGAAGCATGGACCGCATCATGAAAATAGATACCGCTCCAATCATACATGGTATTTTCACAGGCCATAGATACAAAGCTGATGATGGAGAATTTAAGCAAGTATTTATCAGGCAGGGAAAAGATTGGCTTACGCTCGGTTGTCTTTGCAGGTGGCTCATCTAATGTATTTTGATAAAACAGCAGCGAAACGACAATCATGCTGATACCCACTGCCGGCAAATGCCAATGAGTAGCCACATTAAAGCTGACCATAATATAACCCAGTGCCGCACCTGCAAAGCCGGCTAAACTCCAGATACCATGAAAAGTTGTGATGATGGATTTTGTATACAACTTCTGCACGCCTACCGCCTGTGCATTAACACTCAGGTTCATGAGATTACGCGATGAACCAAAGCCGAACATAATGAAAGCCAGTTGCCACATAGCTGACGCGAAGCCTGAAAAGCAAAGCATTATATTGAACAATATCGTACCGAAAAGCATTATTTTCCGGCTGCTATACTTGCCTAATAAGTGATTAGTCAATGGCATGGTTACCATTAAACCTATAGGCAAGGCAAACAACACCGTGCCCAATTGCGCCTCACTTAGTTGAAGTTGCGATTTAACCGTGGGTATACGCGAAGCCCAGGCAGAATAGCCAAAACCGGAGATAAAAAAGAACACCGCATTAGCTATTCTGATATTGCGTAAAGAAGTTTGTAATTTAATATCAGACATCAGACCGCCCAAAGATAACGTTATGCATTATTATGCGGTCAGCAAATACTGTAATACAATCGTACAAATATTGTACGTTTTCGTACGTTTTATTTTTTAATAATTTAATTAAAACACTATTTATCAGTGAATTAAATAATTGGCACTTGCTTTATTAAGCTATACATTATCATTTCGTTATGCTTAAAAACTATTTTAAAATTGCTTTAAGGGGTTTGCGCAACAAAATTTCATTTACCATTATCAATGTTTCTGGATTGACTATTGGTATGGCTAGCGCTATTCTTATTTTAATGTGGGTACAAAATGAGTATAGCTACGATGGTTTTCATAAAAATAAGGAAAACTTATACAAAGCATGGAACCATTATAAAGGACCTGGTTATGAATCTGCTTCAGATATAACTGCTTCGCCCCTGGCAAAATCGCTAAAAGAACAATATCCTGAAATAAAAAACACAGCACGGGTTTACTGGGATATTGACAGGTTGTTCAGTTATGGCGATAAATCTATCAAAGCAACTGGAAATGATGTGGACAAGTCCTTTTTAACGATGTTCACTTTTCCGTTAATAAAAGGAAACTCAAATCATGCACTTGATCATTTAAATAGTATTGTAATCACCCGAAAACTTGCTGAAAAGTTATTTGGCAGAGATAATCCGATAGATAAAATTGTAACCGTTAATCAAAAACAAATCTATAAAGTAAGCGGCGTTTTACAAAACTTACCGCCTAATTCGCAATTTCAATTTGATTATTTGGTTAATCTTTCAGCAAATGAGAAGTATTACTCTGCCGACTCATGGACTTTTAATTCGTACAACACCTATGTGCAATTACAACCGGGAGTTTCTATTGAGCAGGTAAGTAAAAAGATTAAAAACTTAATAGTGCAACATGACACAAGCAACAAAGCTGAATTATTTCTGCACCCTATTGATAAATGGCATCTTTATTCACGTTTCGAAAATGGCAAACCAGTAGGTGGCAGAATAGATACTGTAAGGTTATTAATTATTATTGCTATGCTGGTATTATTTATAGCATGCATTAACTTCATGAATCTCTCTACCGCTCAAAGCCAAAAAAGAGCTAAAGAGATTAGTGTACGTAAAGTAATAGGTGCAACCCGAAAAAGCCTTATCAATCAGTTTCTGAGCGAAAGTATTTTAATTACATTTATTTCAGGTTGCCTGTCTCTTGTTATAGCGCAGTTGGTAGCCCCTGCCTTTAATCAACTTACTGGTGAACAAATGTTTATTAATTATGCTTCACCCTTATTTTGGCTAAGTTTCATTGGATTTATACTTATAACAGGTTTATTAGCAGGCAGCTATCCAGCATTTGTCTTATCTAAATTCAACCCGGTAAAGGTGCTAAAAGGTGTTTTTAAAACAGGCAAAAGCCCGGTTAACTTACGTAAGGTATTGGTTGTAAGTCAATTCTCAATAGCTACTGTTCTGATCATTTCAACCATTGTTATATATCGTCAAATAAGATTTGCACAAAACCGGGATACAGGTTATCACATTAATAATTTAATTGAAATACCTGTTGAGGGTGATATTGACAAAAATTATCAGTTGATCAAAAGTGATCTGCTAAACACAGGTGCAGCTACATCAGTATGCCGTACAAGTTTGAGTGTGACTGTTGATGGCAGACAGGAAAACGGCTACAGTACTGACGGAGTGAACAAAGATCAACAAAAGCTTAACTTTTCACGGTTTGGCACATCAGGAGATTTTGTAAAGACATTAGGCATAACGCTTATTGAAGGCCGGGATATTGACTTAAATAATTACGCATCAGACAGCAGTGCATGCTTGTTAAATGAAACTGCTGCAAAAAGCTTAGGGTTGAAAAATCCTATCGGTAAAACCATAACAAATGGTAACGGCCAACTACACATTGTCGGCGTTATTAAAGATTTTATTTTAAACTCCCCTTATGTAAATATTAGTCCAATGCTTGTAATTGCTTCTAAAAAATGGTCATACAATACTGTGATCAGGTTAAATAGTAAAGCAGGAATTGCTAATAGCATTAAAAAAGCGGAGGATATCTTCAAAAAATACAACTCAGATTATCCATTCAACTATCAGTTTGTTGATCAGGAGTATGACAAAAAATTTAAAGATCAAAAGCAGGCAGGCATAATTGCTGCCTTATTTGCCGGCTTAACTATCTTCATTTCATGTTTAGGTTTATTTGGCCTTGCAGCCTACATGGCCGAAAATCGTTTAAAGGAAATAGGGATAAGAAAAGTACTTGGAGCCAGTGTGGCTGATATCACTAAAATGCTCACCAGCGAATTTGTAATACTGGTCATTATAGCAATAGTTATAGCCATACCTGTATCTTATGTGTATATGCAGAAATGGTTGCAGGATTTTAACTACCGCATCAGCATTGGATTGCCCACTTTCTTACTTGCTGGTATTATTGCAATTACAATAGCCATACTAACAGTTGCTATGCAGTCGGTTAAAGCTGCGCTGGCTAATCCGGCGAAAAGTATAAGAACAGAATAGCACATGGTGCGCTATTCTGTTTTCACATTGCTTGCTTCGGTAAGTGCCCAAAGCATATCGCGTACCTCGGCCGGGTTACGCATATAAAATTTAGCGGCAGAAACATTGCTGCCTACTTTTATAGTGATCGCGCTTTCAGGCAGGCTTCTAAATATATCTTCGTCTGTATAGTCGTCACCCAAAGCAATAATAAAGTCGTAGTCTTTACCTTCGGTTAGTGCTAACGCTGCCCTGCCCTTATTAATTTCCATATTCTTCACCTCAACCACCTTGTTACCAGGTAGCAGCTGCAAGCCTTTGTCACTCACTATGTATTTCAGCGTATTCATTAATTCACCGGCACGCAGCTCACCAAGGCCGCTTTGTGCCTTACGGTAATGCCAAACTAATGAATAGGTTTTTTCCTCAATGAACGTACCCGGCGTACGGTCTACGTAGGTTTCTATAAAAGGATATATTTCCTGTTTCCAGGAGTTGGACAAGCCACTAAGGCGATGCCAGTGTTTACCCTGCAATTTTGACCATGCACCATGTTCTGCAATCATGTTAACCGGCTTATCGCCAAACCATTCTTCCAGGTTTTCGTGCTTGCGGCCACTGATAATAACCACTTCATTTGCGGGGTCGGCAGTTAAATGATCGATCAGGTCATACAGGTCGCTGTCTGGCTTTGCCTGGTCTACAACAGGCTTAAAGTCAACCAGTGTACCATCATAATCTAAAAAGATAATACGCTTCTGCGTTTTAGCAAAACGATTAATGATAGACTGCCGGGTGCCGTTACTTACATGGCGTGTTTGCATAGAACGTTGCATCTGCTTTACCTCAGTCAGCCTGTCGATAAACAACTTTACCCAATGCGTAATATTGAATTTGGCTACCACACTGCGCATTTGTGCCATACGGCGCCTTTGTTCTGCCAATGGCATATTAATGGCTGTGATAATGGCGCGTGCAATCTCCTGTACATTATTAGGATTTACAATAATGGCATCTATCAACTCTTTAGATGAACCGGCCATCTCGCTAAGGATCAATACACCATCATTATTTATCCGACTGGCCACATATTCTTTACTTACCAGGTTCATCCCGTCGCGGATGGGATTTACCAGACAAACATCAGCCATGCTGTAAAGCGCCGATAACGTTTCTATCGGGAACGGACGGTAAAAGTATTGTATCGGGCTCCAGTCAATGGTACGGTAACGTCCGTTAATATTACCAACCCGCTTATCAATATGATCTCTAAGTTCGCGGTATTGCGGCACCTGGTCGCGTGATGGAACAACGATCATATACAGGGTTACTTTCCCTATCAGTTCGGGATGATGGTCTAATAAGGTTTCAAACGCCAGGATGCGTTGTAAGATGCCCTTACTGTAATCGAGCCTGTCTACAGAAAGTATCAATTTCTGATTATGGAAGGTATCTGTAATAAATTCCACTTCCTTTTTAACAGCTGCTTTTAACGGCATCTGCGCAAATTTATTTTCATCAATCCCCATTGGGAAAGCTTCGGCTACTATAGAGCGCTCGCCAAAAGTGATTACATTGGCAGAGGCCTGTAAAGGCAATAACCGCGTTACCGAACTAATAAAGTGACGTACATAATCAAATGTATGGAACCCGATCAGATCAGCGCCAAGTAACCCCTCTAACAAATCCGCACGCCATGGTATAAGCCTGAACATCTCATGCGACGGAAAAGGAATATGTAAAAAGAAACCTATCGAGATATCGGGCTGCACATCACGGATCAGCTTAGGTAATAGCATCAGCTGGTAATCATGTATCCAGATGGTATCGCCTGGTTTTATAACGGCTAATACTGCATCGCAAAATTTCTGGTTAACTGTCTGGTAGCACTCCCAGTTAGACTGATGGTAATGCGCATAAGTAGAAGCATAGTAATGAAACACCGGCCATAGTACATCATTAGAAAAACCTTCGTAGTATTTGGTGATCTCGTCTTGTGTCAGAAATACAGGCTGAAGACTAAGTTCTTTTAATTTTTCGGTAATATCAGTCTGATGATCCTCATCGGTTACCTCTAAACCTGGCCAGCCAATCCACACGTTGTCGCCCTGCTTATAAACAGAACCTAAACCTGTTGCTAACCCTCCTTCACTTGCTGATAAATTATAGGTGTCATTTTCAAAAGAAACTTTAACCGGGAGACGATTTGATACAATAACAACTTTTGGCATAATATAAAATACAACTGTCTTTGCGGAAAGTTGTTTGATCTAATGCCATTGTTACAAAACAAAAAAGGCGATTTGCTGAATGCAAACCGCCTTTTTCACTAATTAATTAACCTTATTTAATTTGTTTGTAGAAATAAATGTTAGCGTTTGGAGATACGCGCACAAGGATTTCTTCTTTATCGTTTTTCAAGTCAACAAAGTAGTTTACAGGTCCGTTGTCGCCAATTGTTAAGCGGTCAAGGCTGCTGTAAGAAGGATCATTGTTTTCATATTTAATGATCTCGCCTACTTCATAACCAGGGTATTTAGCAGCAATCTCTTTACGTGCAGATGTTGATAATTTTTTATAAGCAATAGCTTGGGTTGTACCCAGGAATTGGCCACGGTTATCATAAAAAGCAGTCATTTTAACATCGTCAATTACGAAATCTGCTTTTTGACCGTTAGCAGTTGCAGACCAGGTAACGTTTTCAGCATCGGCAAACTGTGAGTCGAACTGGTTTAAGACCTGATAAGAAACTTTGTTTGAGTTTGAAGTATTTTTAGTGCTTTCAACAGCAAAAGCACCAGTACTCATTGTTACAGCTACGGCTGCGGTTAAAATCAATTTTTTCATTTTCTTAATTTTTAAATCCGCAACAAATTTATACTCAAAATGAATATTATTCAAATAAATTTTATTTTTTATGATAATTTAATAATTTATAAGTCTTTATTTGAACTTTTGTAAAAATCAAGTCAATGCTTAGTGTATTTTTTACAATATGATAAAGATTTTTGCAAATACTTATTGTAAAAAATACACTAAGTAAAAATCAGCATTTTTGAAACTAAAAAAGCCATTGCGGTTACAATGGCTTAAAAAAAATATCGTTGGCGTTTATTTTACACAAAGCACCTTTTGCTTTACAGGCTTAAGAGATGCAGCCCTTGAAGGTTCGTTGCATTTGCCTAACAAGGTGTAAATAATAATAAAAATGACAATAGTAGACAGGCAGCCACCGCCAAGTTTTTTAGCACCCCAGGCAGCAATTAATGCGCGGAAAAATTTATTCATAAGTAGTTTCAGTTAAAAGATCCCTAAAAATTTCTTTCGTTTTTTAGGTTTAACATACTGCTGCCCATTTTGCTTGCGCCCATTAGTAACTTTTGTACTGTCTGACATCATTGAAGCCCTTATTGCCTCCTGCGCGCGCCTTGCCGCAGCTGCATTACGTATCATACGCTCATTAATTGCCTGCGTTTTGGCAAGCTTGGCTTTTACATTAGCAACAGAATCGCGCAGAATGGCAATTTTATCATCTTTCTGGCTTGCTGAACGGTTAGCCGATAAAGCAAACAGCAATAATAGCAGCATAAAAAATACCATACTAAATACTGCCACTTTGCTCAACCTTACACCCGAAGGTTTGGCATACTCGTTATTTAAAGGCGGGTTTAATAAGGTTCCCCTTGTAGTATTATCATTTGCTACAGCATTCAGTTTCTGTTTTAACAAATTGTTTTCGGCTTGTAACTCGGCATTAGTACCTCCGTTGAGGCTTTGCATGGCAATAACATCGTGCAGTGCAACACCATCTGGGTAACGGCCTTCAGGTTTTTTCTCCAGGCAACGCTTTATAATGTTTAGTAACCAATCGGGCACCTGCATTTCGCGCTCTTTCTTCTCTTCCGACCAATCTTGCGGTAGGTTTTGCCGTCTTAAAGTCAGCAGATCGGGCACAGGGCTTTCCATATGCTGCAGCATTACATTGTTTCTGCCTGTTTCACTGCTGCCATTTAAAGGGAACGGGACCTGGCCTGCAAGTAACTCAAACAGGACAACCCCAAAACTGTAAACATCCGTTTGATAAAGCATCTGGCCCTGATTTTGCTCAGGTGCCATAAATTCAATTGCCCCCGCATGGCGCATACTACTACGGCGCTGCTCGTCAGACATTACAGCCAATCCAAAATCTAACAGCACATAATTACCTGTCTGTATATTAAATTTTACGTTGTTGCTTTTTATATCGCCGTGCCTTACCCCTACACCGTGACAATGGCTTAAAGCACATGCCAGCTGATCGGCAACTTTGATTGTTTCCTTAATGGTGAAAACCTTTCCGTGAGGTGGTTTTAACAACTCTTCCAGATCAGGACCGTCGATATATTCCATCTCGATAAATGGAAATGAACCACTCTCTGTAATCCCTGAATTAAGAATTTTTACCACGTTAGGATTAGGTACTTCGTTTACTTTTTTAAGCTTTTCAACCTCGTTTAAAAAGTTACGGTAGTTGCTGTCGTCAGGGCTTTCATTATATATGGGCGTAGGTATCAGCTTTACCGCTGTAATAATTGCCCCTGTACGCCGTGCCTTATACACCGATCCCTGGCCGCCTGTACGCAGCGCACCTAAATTTTCTAATCCTTCTGTTATGGTAAAAACTTTCACTTATTAATTACATTGATGGCTTGAAACTGAATTCTATAACAGCCGATTCACCTAAAATAACCTGATCCCCTTCCTGTAACCGGTGCCCTATTTGGGTAGAGTTAAGCTTGATCAGGTTTTCATCATTAACAGACCTGATTTTAATTTTGTTTCCGGGTGGTACACCGCCTTCATCGGCGAAGATCATAAAGCTATCATGCTCGTCGCTCCACTCGATATGGGCATGTTGCCTGCTGATATATTTATTACTTTCGTTTGCAGCATCACCGGGAAAAGCGATTTGGTTGATCCTGAAAAAACCGTCCTTTACTTGCACCTTACGCTCACGGCCGATGTTCACCTTTGAATCATCCGAATGAAGCTCATACTGTTCTTTTTCAGCTTCGCCGGCTAATACCCGCACATAAGCCGTATAAGACTTTTGTATCACGTGCTGCTTGGTGCGAATAAACAAAGCCGCAGGAAGATTAGCAACCTTGATTGCCTCAGACGGCAACTCCTCAACAAAGTTGGTATCCAGCGCCCAGCCAGAAGGCAATGCTAAAGCATAATCATCAGCAATGCGTTGTATTTCCTGCTTAAACTGATCAGGTTGTTCTACCCCTATCGCAGCTTCGTATAAATGGCGGTCTTCTGGCAAACAGGCAATAAACAATTGCAAACCTTTAATGGCATCACCTTCGCCTTCCATTTTTTGCAATTGGTCTTTTACAAATCGCAATAAAGCATCACGCAAACCTTTAACATCGGTTGGGCGTTCGTTCGAATTACTTTTAAACAGGTTGAACATAACTTCTCATATCTTATTGTTGTGCCGATGTATCTGGTTGTTCATCAGCAGGTTCCTCAGTTTTTATAATTGTTTTAGCTGGCTTTACAGCACTTGCAACTGCTTTGTTAGCTAAAATACTTTTTATGTAGCCTTTCTTTAGCAGTATGGGCACAATGTCTTTCCCGGCAAGATGCACCGCATTTGATGAGCCTTTGGTATTTTCAATACGGATACATGTTACAATGGTACCCTTACCATCGGCCTTTGGCGCAAAGAACACATACCACCCATCATTGATCTGTTCGCCCTTCCAGATACGCTCGGGCGTACCGGTTTTACCAGCGACGTTTAATCCCAAGATCCACGCTTTTGGTGCGCTCTGCTCAATCATGTATTGCGTAATAAGCTGTGCATATTGCGGGTTATTAGCCAGATCAGCGCTTTTATGTACCGCTGTAACCGAATCGCTTACTTTAAGAACGTAACGATTAGCCATTAAAGTACCGTGATTAGCCACTCCGGAAACAAGTCGTGCAACGGAAGCGGGTGTAGCAATCAGTTCGCCCTGTCCCCAAGCCATACCGGATATGCCCTTTGCCCGTGTTTTACGGATGTTATTAGGATCATAAGGCGGCTTGGTTTTAAATTCTGTTTTGCGCCATAGTTCCCGCCATTTTTCTTCTTGTTTAATATTATCCGGCTTTTTACCATAGAAGTACCCGCCTACACCGTGCAGAAACATACCTGTCTTCATATACAACGTCGCCATATCTTCCTGCAAATGTTCCTCATTGGCCAGTTTTATAAAGTAAACGTTATTGGATTTGGCAATAGCGCGTTCCATGGTAATTAATCCTGTTTCGTCGGGCTCAAAACCTTTTGTACGAATACGCTCAAAGCTTTGTACTTCAAACTTGCGGTCGGCAGCGGCAATGCCCAGTTTATTAAATGCAGCCATAGAAGTAAGCACCTTAGCTGTTGAACCCGGTGGCGTAGCGTAGGTAAAGCCTAAGTCAGTAGTGGTCATCCAATACGGTAAGGTATTTTGCTCCGATTGACTCATGGTCAGTTGATCCCAGTTACGTACAGGCGGTAAAGGATAAACAGCTGATGCCAGTACATCGCCGGTTTCGGCTTCCATTACGACCACTGATACCCGGTTGTTTTTCACAGAATCGTCCGCAGCAAGTGATTGTTGTATATTGGTTTGTAACGAAGCATCCATACTAAGCTGAACATTACGGTTACGCTTTTTGAAGGCTTCAACATCGGCGCTGTTGATACCGGCTAAGAGTAACGGTGCAATGGCGCTGTAATCAGTTTTGGCAACCGTCATTTCCTTTACATTTCTTGGCAGAAAGCGGTCTTCCTGGAAACGGGATGCCGTTACGTTAAAGCTGGTTACAGGCGTTTTAAAGCCACGCAATTCTGCGGCGTGTTCATATTCGGCAAAGTAACCGTTAGTGCTGCCATTGAATACACCCGTATTTTCATCGCCCACCCAAAAGAACATCTGCTCTTCAAAAGGGTAATAACGGTCTAAACGTTTGTGCGTGGCCGAATCCAGATTATAATTCTGTATGCCCGCATTGCTGAGCATCTTTATCTGCTTACGGATCAGCTCGGGATTACTGGTTGCTAATACCAAGCCATTACGGTCATACAATGACCCTGCCTGTAGCTTGTTCATTAATATAGCAATGCGCGGATTGTAACTAAACATACGCGCACCGCTTTTATCGGCAACAAGTGCAGGTTGTACCACCCATTTTTTATTGTTGAATAAATATTTTGAAACGCTCAACGTCAGCAATACTAAACCAACGCAAGCGGCCAGTAAGGCAGGTACCAGGTTTTTGTCCTGCTTTTCGGCAATGTAAGTCATCTGTACCGGTGTACCCTTAACCCTTGATGCTGATAGCAGGAAACCTACTGCTACAAGATTTGCCACCAATGATGAACCACCATAGCTTTCAAATGGCAGGGAAACACCTGATAATGGTAAAGCCCCAACGGAGCCGCCCGCAATCAGCAAAAATTGCACAAACGTACAAATACCTATGCCCGCACATAAATAGAATAAAAATGGCGTACCCGTTTGTCGCCCGATATTTATCGCGCGGTGGAGGATCATCAGGAACAGGATGAAGATGCAAACGATCCCTGTCCAGCCAAACTCTTCCCCGATTGATGGCAGTATCATATCTGTATGCGCTTCAGGAATGGTTTTGGCAAAACTTTCGCCAGCCCCTTGCCCGGTAACACCACCTGCCGACATAGCCCATAAACCGTTAGCTACCTGATCGCCGCCATATACTTCGTTGTTCCAAGGGTCTTGCCAAATAGCTTTACGTTCTTTTAAACGCTGAACCGGTCCTGCAAAATACTGATCAAGATGCGGGATCTGATCAATCGTCAGAAATGCCATCATGATTATCAGCGTCATGATTGCTGATTCACTTAGTTGCCTGCGTTTGTAAAGCATAAACAGCGCAATGACAGCTCCGGCTACAAGTGTAGACAACCAGATATTTTTAAGCAACCATATAGAAAGCACATACAACACCACAGATGCAGCCATAAAAGTAAAGTCGCCGCGGGAGAAGGAGAAAAGAATGATGAAGGTAAAACACACCACCATTGCAGGTCCTAAATCGCCCAATATCAGGAACAGCATCAGCGTGGCCAAAATAGCCAGCAAGGCAAAACCGAAAAATGTAAGGCGTTTTTTAAATGTAGGGTACTCGCTGATAAAGCGCTCATTTGCGGCAAAGAACCCCGCCAGAAACAATACTACCAGATATTTGACAAACTCACTCGGCTGAAAGCCAAAAAGATTAACCCTAACACCGCTACCTTCGGGGCCTGTACCAAATTTAACCAGCATAGCCAGCAAACCAATTGCAATAACAATCCAGGGCCAGCCATTGGCAGCACTGTTGGTGTTTTTAAATACAAACAAGCGGTATAAAGAAGCGTCCGGATTAAACCTGCGTACATTAAAAGCCTGGATAACCAACAAGGCAACCATGCCCAAAGCAAAATAATTAAGTGTATCGCGTGCAAGGAAACGGTCGCGCAATGGATCCTGAATACTTAGTAGTGCTAAAAACGAAAGCCCGGTTAATATCATGATCAATGGCAGCAAAAGCTGATCTGCTTCAGCAAACCAAACGCTCATGATGATATGCACGATCAGAAATGCCGCGAAAAAACATCCGGCAATGATCCAGTACCATTTATTAAAATCCTGCGGAGTGCGGATAATCAGCGATTTCTCTTTCTTCAGAATATTAAAATCACGGGTAGGTAAAAGTTTGACGGTATGTGGCGCTTGCTGGAAAGTGAAGGAAGCATCTTCTGTAAGCTCTGTTACACCCTGTGAACGCCCAAACTGGTAGCCCGGTTGCAATGGCAATAACTGGAATGCCTTACCATCCGGCAGGTTTTTAAATGCAAACTCACCTTGTGCGTTAGTCCTTGCGTAAGCAGTAAGTGATTGCAAATGCTTTTGCTTAGCAGAATCTAATGCGAAAATCTTTTTTACAGTGTTGCTGCTATCGGTAAATGTCTGCGGTTCTCCGTCGTCGTTATCTGTGCTGATACTATCCTGGGGTAAAACTAATCTTAGCCTTACCAACACACCCGCAACAGGTTCTTTTTTATTAAGTACCGAACCACTAATGCTGTAATGCCCTATGGCCAAATCATTTGCATCTGCGATTTGCGGCGGATGGTTACGTTCCTGTACAAAGCGAATAGAATCGTCGCCTGTGTAGCCTAATAAAACCCTGGAAGCCTCTACCCTTTTCCTGAATGATTCACCACCTTTTTCAAAAGCTTCATCGGCGTTTACAAAAAACTGCTTTTTGTTTAGTTCGCCAATATTGTCAAATGTTTCACCCGGTCTTATGCGGTCAGCAACTACCGATTCGATCAGGTCAATATCTTTTTTATCATCAAAATAATAGCCTTTTCCTAATAAGCGCTTTACTTGTGCGGCAGGTCTTTTGGCATTAAGATTAACCATGGTACCATCCTGCAAACGGCTATTTACATCTGTAAAGTTGCGTTGCAATACCTGGTACAATTCGAAGAACAACAAGCCAAGCACAACGGTTGCCAGCAGCAGGAAAAGCCTCTCTTTTGTTCGTGAAGGTTTTTGAGGTAGATGTTGTTCCATTTATTTCTTTGAGGTGGTACTTGTTGTATCGGTTTTAAATACTGTTGATGGCAACCAACCGGTTATACTTTTCCCCTGCGGTGTACTGAATGAAACCTGCACAGGCATTTTGCAATTGCTAAACTTTACGCCACGCAGCACAAGGTTATTATTGTAAGAACCAATCGCCGTTTCAAAGCCATCAAAACTTACATGGTAAAAAACGACTACCTTGTTTTTGTCAGATAAATGGAACGCGGGGCCTTTGAACGCTGAATCGGCTTTAAAAACGATATTTCCTTTACCCTTAATATATAAGGTGTCCTTAGCGATACTGATAGTGCTATCTATAGCAATCGGAGTTTTATAAGCCGTGTCAGACAGATTTAAAGTATCACCTTTTAATGAAGCTATCTGGCTCATCAATTTTTGCTGACTTGCACTTAAAGTTTTTGCCGCAGTAGTGTCTTTAGGGGCTACGCTTCCTTGTTGTGAAACTGGTTTACCTTTCAGATATAACCAAACAGTAGAACCTAAAAACAACAGGCACAACAATGTTAGTATCGTAACCACTCCTTTATTATTAGTGTTTTTAATAACGTGGTTATCAATAACTGGCTCCTCCTCTTCTACTGTGCGATGATTTTCAGGCTCGGGTTCTGAAGATGGTTTACTTTTAGGCTCAATTGCTGCCGGCATTACTGCATTTTGACGGGCAGGTGACTTATCATTTTTAACCAGTACCGCGGTAATATTATCGTGCCCGCCATTATGGTTAGCCAGGTTAACCAGGTTTTTGGCTTTTTCTTTTAATGAATTTGGCGCGGCTAAGATCTCAGTCAGATCGTGCTTATTTACCATATCGGTAAGGCCATCGCTGCAAAGCAACAGCAAATCACCCGGTAAAAATGGCGAGGTACCTGTCTCAACATAATTCTGCTGATCGCGGACATTGGATTCAAAGCCAAGCGCTTTGTTAATTTCATTACGTTTTGGATGACCCATCGCCGCCTCTTCGGTTAGCCTGCCGCTATCTTCCAGGAAACCCACGAAAGAATGGTCGTTTGTAAGCTTTACTAATGATCCGTCGCGAAACAAATACAAACGTGTATCACCAATATGACCGTAATACAACTGGTTGTTTTCTACATCGGCTACTACCAGCGTACAAACACACGCCATACTTTCCAGCTTTTTATCGGCTATGCGCTCCTGGAAAATATTATCATTGGCAACAAGAAATGCCTCATCTATGGCTTTCTCAATATTGTTTAATTTGCCATCCAGTTGCTCGATCAATGTTACGCGGGCAATGCCTGCTGCAACCTCGCCGCCCGAGTAGCCTCCAACCCCATCTATGGCAGCAGCAATGATGTACTTACCGTCAGATGTAGGCTGGGCAATGTAAGCATCCTCGTTATTACTACGCTGCTTACCAGTATCTGTTATTCCAAAATAGTTTTCAGCCATTACGTTTTCCCGAACTTTTAATATCATTAAAATGCGCTGCCAGTAACAGCACACATACCACAAGCAGGCCTATTGATAAAATATGCGACATCAGCTTTTGAAAATATTAATGCCTACAATACCGTTTAAAATAATGCGAGAGTTATAAGGCAATCCTATCCATTGTGGTGAATTGATATCGCTTGCCGGTACTTCATTTTCATTAATCATTGTTTTTTCTCCGAAAGAAGCTACATATAGATTACCATCGGCTGTATTAAAACGGATCTGCAAATGCGGACTGTTCACCCACTCAGATGGTATCTTAAACAGGTTGTCTTCTTCGCGGGTATCTTCGCTGCCCGAAACAATAATATCTTCATTACGCATCAGGTATTCAACCTTTTTACCGCTGAACTGTCTGTCGGGCAATATGGTCTCCAGCCTTGCATAGGTTTTAACATCCTTTTGCTGTTGTGCAGGCTCGTCTTTAAACTGCAACTTATCTTCATAAGGCAACTCGTAATAACCCTCGCTGTAATAGGTAAAGTCTTTTAGCACTTCCTGGCTCACGTCAAAGGTTTGTGCGATACCCGTTTGTCTTGGGATAAATGTTACACGCAGGTTTTCTTCTTTTTTATTGCTTTCGGGAAGCAGCTTACCAATGAAGCCTTTATCACCTTTGCTATACTGCGGGTTTGATACCAGCCTGAACACCCATTTTGAACTTGACGGAGCTACCGTTTTACCCTGTGCCCGGTATTCATTTAGAACCTCGTAAAATTTCTTCACGCATTCGTTAACAATAAGGCCGAAGATTCCTTGTTTGTTATCCATAAATTCGCGGTAGTCCTGCGTGCTGAAGATGATAATAAACTCGTGGTAAAATACTACCCTATCGGCAAATGAAAGCTGGGCAATGGAATCAGTGAACTTTTGAATGATGTATTTATAAACATCATCGGGTGTAAGTGCATCAGGTATTTTGATCTTGCCCTGACCGGCATTAGTTAAAAACCAATCTTGTATGCCGAGGCGTTCCCAAAAGTTAGGTTTCGATTCCATCAAGTAAATTATATAATCTAAATTTAAATCATTCCTTCAACATCATAATTCAGATGATGTTTGCAAAGCTTGTGTTTGATCGTTGTTTGCATCTCCCTGTTCAGGGTTAACCGGAGTTGTATTTGTTGTATCTGTCTGTGGCTTTATGCTGGTGTCAGGCACATTGTCCGGTTGTTGTTTAGCAGGCTTTATTTTTTGCGTATCATTAGTGCTATCTGGGTTTTGATTTACAGGATTCTGTCCAAGCGGCACACCATTATCTCCGATAGAATTAGTCTTGTTTGCGGTATCGCTTCTTACTGAATCTGTAAACGTGCTATTTTTGTTGGGATCTACATGATTATTCTTATAGAATAAGGTATAATAACCCGCCATAACCATTGAGCTGACCAGCAAAATGATCATCAAAATAAAAAGAGGCTTTGATATCTGCACATTTGACGACTGATCTTCCATTGCCGCATTTTTGGCAATAGGATCATAAAGCAAGGCACGCAAACGTTCGTTTTCTGCCTGTAGTTCACCATTGGTAGCGCCAGAAATACTCGACTTATTTATGGCATCATGAAGGGCTATTCCATTAGCATAACGGCTTTCCGGATTTTTAGCCAGGCAAGTATTAATCAGCCTTACCAGCCAATCAGGCACCAGCATTTCGGTAGCCTTTTTTTCATCACTCCAAGTGGCAGGTAAGTTCCTTTGCCTCAACGATAGTAGATCCGGAGGCATTTCCTCAATGTGTTTTAACCGTACAGTGTTCCTGGCATTCTCGCTGTTATCTGTTAATGGGAAAGGCACCTGCCCTGCCAGTAACTCAAACATCACTACACCATAGCTGTAAATGTCCGTTTGAAAAAGCATTTGCCCATCGTTTTGTTCAGGTGCCATAAACTCTATAGCACCTGCATTACGCACACTGCTGCGGCGCTGCTCGTCAGACATGATAGCCAATCCGAAATCAAGCAATACATAATTGCCCGAATGGATATTAAATTTTACGTTATTGCTTTTGATGTCGCCATGTTTAACACCTACTTTATGGCAGTGGCTTAGCGCACACGCTAACTGATCAGCAACTTTAATAGCCTCTTTAATGGTGAAAATTTTATCGTGAGGCGGCTGCAATAGTTCTTCCAGGTCAGGGCCCTCAATGTATTCCATTTCAATGAAAGGAAACGAACCGCTTTCGGTAAGCCCCGAGCTAAGTATCTTTACCACATTAGGATTAGGTTCCTGATTAACCTTTTTCAGTTTTTCAACCTCATTCTGAAAACGGCGGAAGTTTTTATCATCCTCGCTTTCATGGTAGATCGGCGTGGGTATTAGCTTTACTGCCGTCATGATAGGGCCAACGCGGCGGCCTTTATATACAGACCCTTGTCCACCGGTGCGTAAAGCCCCCATGTTTTCCAAACCCTCGGCTATTGTAAAAACTTTACTCATTGTTACCCTTTTTCAGCTAATATAGTTGTATCAACTCACATTTAAGTGTTTTGTTTAATTGGATTTTAATAGCCTGATATACATTAAGATTGAATTTACATAAAAGCTTTTGACTTTACGCTAAACATTATCTTTGCCCGATGTCATCGGCGCAAAAGCAAACTTTAGAATGGATCAGCAATCTGCGTTTTCTTGCTTTAATAGCTGTTATTATATTGCACACTACTTCTGTTTTGCTGATGCGATATGGCAAAGTGCCAATTGGCGACTGGCTAATTGCTGATGCTTTTAATGCGATGGTACGCTTTGCAGTACCCGTGTTTGTGATGATTACCGGTGCGCTAAATCTGGGTAAGGAATATGAACTTTCTGATTTCTTGAAACGCCGGCTGCTGCGCATAGTAACTCCGTTTATATTTTGGAGCTTGGTTTATGTAGGCTATTCCTGGTATAACGAAGACATTGTTTTTGACAAAGGCACGTGGGGTAACATTAAACTTGTACTGCACCAACTTAAATATGGCAGTTCGTATCATTTATGGTATGTGTATACGCTTATCGGTCTGTATCTATTTATACCCGTAATAGGCAAATTTGTAAGAGCCGCAAGCAATAAAGAGCTGATATACTTTTTGATTGTATGGATAATAGTTATCACTTTTAATCAGCCTTATTTAAACAGGTATAAGCCTCAAATTGAATTACGATATTTTGAAGGGTACCTCGGCTACCTTGTACTGGGCTATTACCTTACTAAAATTAATATTAACATCAACCGGTTTAACCTGCTGATGCTTTGTGTGTTTATATTGATGGTTGTTTTGATTACAGTGTGCACCTATTTGATTACAAAAAACTTTTATACTAACACCACCCTATTTTATGAACCATTAGGCCCATTTGCCGTAGTGCTTTCCGGCAGCATCTTTTTAGCAATTCGTTACAGCAAACCACACTTGCCTGCCTGGATGCAAAGAATAAGAGACTTTACAGGTCAATACGCCTTCGGCATCTATTTAAGCCATGCTTTGATCCTTTATCTGCTTGATCTTTGGCTTAATATCACTTATAAATTCGCTAACCCGCTAATCAGTATTCCAGCAACGGCCTTGTTATGCCTGATCTTATCTACTGTGCTAACCTGGCTTTTAAACAAGATTCCGTTGATAGGCAAACACATTGGCGGCTGATACGTAATTGACATTTTAAGAATGCAAATCAAACAAAAAAGCTAAATTCAAACTCTCAAATTATCGCATGGCTTTAAATTATATCTGGATCGCGTTTTTTGTAATAGCATTTGTAGTAGGACTGGTAAAACTGATATTTTTAGGTGATACCGAGATTTTCAGGCTAATGGTTGAAGGCTTGTTCGATACTACCAAAGCCTCTGTTATGGATTTTGCACTTCCGCTTGCCGGTACAATGGCGTTCTGGTTAGGTATCATGAACGTTGGCGAAAAAGCCGGAGCTATCAATTTGCTATCGCGCATAGTAGGTCCTTTCTTTAGCCGCCTGTTTCCAGAAGTACCTAAAGATCACCCTGCTAATGGCGCCATGCTGATGAATTACTCTGCCAACCTGCTTGGCCTTGACAGTGCTGCTACTCCACTCGGTATTAAAGCAATGGCAAGCCTGCAAGAGCTAAACCCCGATAAAGAACGGGCATCAAATGCACAGGTAATGTTTATGGTGCTGCATGCATCGGGCCTTACTCTGCTGCCGGTTGGTGTCATAACTCAACGGTTTATATTACATTCCAAAGATCCCAGTGATATCTTCATTCCGATTATCATAGTTACTTATGTATCAACCTTAACCGGACTGATCCTTGTTGCCATTAAACAACGCATCAACCTGTTCGATAAGGTGATACTGGCCTGGTTGGGCGGGCTTACTTTGTTTATCGGTGGTGTGGTATATTATTTTGCCGAATACTTATCCAAGTCACAGATTGGCGAAGTATCAAAGGTATTCAGCAACGTTATGATGCTGGCTATACCTACCATATTTGTAATAGGCGGCTTGTATAAGAAAGTAAACGTTTTTGAAACCTTTATTGAAGGTGCCAAAGGCGGTTTTGAAACGGCTATTCGCATCATTCCCTATTTAGTGGGCTTACTGGCTGCTATCAGTTTGATACGTACCTGCGGTGTGCTCGACTGGATCACCGAAGGTTTCCGTTACATCTTCCATTTATTTTTGAACGATACCCGCTTTGTTGACGCACTGCCGGTTGTATTAATACGCCCAATGAGCGGACAAGCCGCCCGCGCCATGATGATTGTTTTAATGAAGCCCAATCCCGATAACTTTATCGGTCATTTAGCCAGCGTTCTTTATGGCTCATCAGATACCATATTTTATATTGTTGCGCTTTACTTTGGTTCGGTAGGGATTAAAAAAACAAGGTATGTGGTACCTATCAGCTTGTTCGGCGATCTGGTGGGTGTAATTGTCGGGATTTTTATTTGCTACTTATTCTTTGGTTAATCTTCATATTACATGAAAAAATATTTTTATCTGTTACTTTCAGGCATGACTATCTTAAACGCCTCTGCTCAAACTAAACAAACAATGACCCCTGAACTGCTTTGGAAACTTGGCCGTTTAGGCGATGTAAAACTTACTGCTGATGGGAAACATTTGGTTTATGGTGTTACACATTACAACATGACCGAAGCCAAGTCTGAGGCTAAACTATATACCATCCCGGTTAGTGGCGGGCAGGCAACTGAACTAACCAAAGAACCGGGCAGCCGCTCCCTGATGAATACGCTACCAAACGGTAAGATCATGTATTTCTTTGATGATAACATCTGGGAAATGGATGCCGATGGCAGCAATGTGGTAAAGGTTACGGCTAAACCATTGACTGATGCAGACAATGTTCAGATTTCTCCAGACGGCAAAAAGATCATGTTCACACGTGAAGTGTTAGTGGTAAAAACACAGGGCAAAGACCGTTATGCTGATTTGCCAAAATCAAACGCCTATGTATTTACCGATTTAAACTACCGCCACTGGGATACCTGGGAAGACGGTAAATTTTCGCACGTGTTTGTAGCCGATTATGCAAACGGGGTAATCAGTAATGAGAAAGACATTATGCCTGACCAACCGTATGATTGTCCTCAAAAACCAAGCGGCGGTGCTGAAGATTTGATTTTTAGTCCCGATAGTAAAAGCATTATTTATGTGTGCAAGAAAAAATTTGGTAAAGAATATGCCCAAAGCACCAATACCGACTTGTACCACTATGATATAGCCAGTGGCGAAACTAAAAACGTTACGCTTGGCATGATGGGTTATGATACCCAGCCCGCCTACAATAAAACTGGTACTAAACTGGCTTGGTTAAGCATGAAAGAAGATGGTTACGAAGCTGATAAAAACGATATCATTCTTCAGGATATAAAAACAGGTAACAAGGTAAATCTTACCGAACAGTGGGACGAAACGGTATCATCTTTCAAATTCAGTAATGATGGCAACCGAGTTTATTTCATTGCTGTTAAAAATGGCACAGAGCAATTATTTATGGTTGACCTGCGCTTACGTTTAGCACCAGGATCGCCACAGGCCATCAGGCAAATCACCAAAGGCCAATGGGACGTTACAGGTATTGCTGCCGAAGCTGCAAACACTTTATATGTTACCCGTACTGATATGAACCATGCGGCTGAGCTTTACGCTGTTAATGCCACAGGTGGAATGGAGCAAATCACTGCTGTAAACAAAGCCACTTACGATAATTTAGCTACAAGTCCTGTAGATGAGCGCCATATCAAAACTACTGATGGTAAGGATATGCTGGCTTGGGTAATCTATCCGCCTAATTTTGATCCTGCAAAGAAATACCCAACCCTTTTATATTGCCAGGGCGGGCCGCAGTCGGCATTGTCTCAATTCTATTCATTCCGATGGAATTTTCAACTAATTGCAGCTCAAGGCTATATTGTTATAGCGCCTAACCGCAGGGGTATGCCGGGGCATGGCGTTGAATGGAACCGCGCTATAAGTGGTGACTGGGGCGGCCAGCCGATGAAAGATTATCTTGCTGCAATTGATGATATCTCAAAAGAGCCATATGTAGATAAAAATCGCTTAGGCTGTGTTGGTGCAAGCTATGGTGGCTATTCGGTGTATATGCTGGCAGGCATCCACAACAAACGCTTTAAAACCTTTATTGCACATGACGGACTTTTTGACCTTAAAAGCTGGTATGGCACAACCGAAGAACTTTGGTTTGCTAATAAAGACATTGGCGGCAATTACTGGGATAAAGACAATAAAACCGCTGAACGATCATACGATAAGTTTAATCCAAGCAATTATGTAGGTAAATGGGACACGCCTATCATGATCATTCAGGGTGGTAAAGACTACCGTGTGCCTATTGAGCAAGGACTTGAAGCTTTCCAGGCGGCGCAACTACGCAATATTAAATCGAAATTGCTGTACCTGCCCGATGAAAACCATTGGGTAACCAAACCACAAAACGCCCTTGTTTGGCAGCGTGAATTTTTTGCATGGTTAAAGGAAACCCTTTAGGTTTAAAGTAGCCATTGGATTTATCATTGGTAATAGTTATATGGTTTATTTTTATTGGGTACGGTTAACATCCCTGTATTTAAACAGTATAAATCATCTATAATTTTTATTAAATATATTTTTTAAGTCAGTTAGATAACAGATATTTAATGAATGGAAAATAAGTATCTTGAGAGTAAAGCTGTAAAAAAGAAACGTGCTTTAACCGGTGTTTGGCTGGTCATATTGGGCATTTTACTTTTTGCTTTTATCATTATCAAGTTTGCCATAAACAACGGCATGAATATCGGTTCACGGGGCTTGCCATCAGAAAAAGATGCTTATGGGGTAGCTAAAGAATTTTTAAAAGACGACTCGCGGGGTGAAAACGTAAGTTTTCCTGATGATGGGTTTTCTTTTGGCAAACACGGCGACTCTGTTTATGTAGTAAGGGCTACTTATGAGCAAAGCCTTGATGATGGCAATAAAAAATCGGAAAACTTTACAGTTACCATGAAATACAGAGGCGGCCCCGCCGATGATAAATCTGCATGGGATTTACTTAACATTGTAAAGTAGTTTATGGAAATCGAACAGGAATCATTAGGTACAGCCAGAGCTGTTACCGGTCGCACACAATATCAAACCGTTATCACGAGTGACGGGCATGCAATTATAGTTGATGAACCAGAGGATGCAAATGGCTCAGATACCGCAATTGCTCCGTATGGATTGCTGATGTCGAGCCTGGCCAGTTGCACATCCATCACTTTACGCATGTACATCGACCGTAAAATGTGGATCGTGGATGAAATAACAGTTGATGTGGAAATGATAAAGGTGGAAGGAGGAACGTTATTTAAAAGAAAGCTAAACTTTAAAGGCGACCTTAATGAAGAACAAAAACACAGGCTTATTCAAATTGCTGACGCCTGCCCTATTCACAAGATCCTGGTTGGCGGCATAATGGTGGATACCGAACTGGCATAAAAAAAGCATGGCAGAATTTTAGTTCCGCCATGCTTCAATCACTCTAAAACAATCACCTCTAACTTTAGAAGTCTCTTTATAACGATGATAGAAATTATTTTCTATCGGTTAATTCTCTTTATGTGTCAAAGATACACAATAATTAAAAGTGTAAATTTTAATTTATTGTATTTTACGCATTCCTGACATTGAGTGTCCAAATGTCTTTTTGTATCAGACAATTTATTAACGGCACTTTCCCATTAAAAATTGTATAGAAGATTTACTTTTTGATAAAAACATTTTTTCTCTTTCGGGCTTTTCAGTTAAATGAGATTACCACCTGATTTGCTCATGATTTCTGACCAGATGCCGCATTGGTTATGGAATCTTATACTTGCCGCAATAGCAATTATTTTAGGCCTGCTGATTAAATGGGGCATTACCCGCTTTCTTAGTTATTATGCCAAACAAAAACAGGAGTTACTCACCTACTCTTTCTTCAGGTCATTCGTGGCGCATTTGGGCATGCCCGTAGCCTATTTCATACCGCTGTTCTTCCTCAATCTGGCTTTACCGCTTATGCAGATGAACAGGCTGTATTATGACCCATTGGATAAAGCGGTGGATATCTTCATCACACTGGCATTTGCCAATTTGCTGATCAATGGCATAAGGGTACTGGAAGACTATGTGTTCCACATGTATGATCTTAACAAAACAGACAACCTAAAAGAGCGTAAGATCAGGACACAAATCGTATTCATACGTAAGCTTATCATCGCTGTAATTGTCTTCATAACCATTGCCATAATATTGCTCAGTTTTGAGAATATGCGTAAAATAGGTACCGGTTTGCTTACAGGTGTTGGTGTAGGTGGTATTATCGTCGGCTTTGCAGCACAGAATTCTTTAGGCAACTTGTTGGCAGGCTTCCAGATCGCGTTTACACAACCTATACGTATTGATGACGTACTGGTGGTTGAAGGCGAATGGGGACGTGTGGAAGACATTACTTTAACTTACGTGGTACTGCGTATTTGGGACCAGCGGCGTTTGATTTTACCCATCAATTATTTTATAACCAAACCATTCCAAAACTGGACGCGTATCTCAGCTGACATCCTAGGCACCGTATTCCTGTACATGGATTATACCGTTCCGTTAGATAAAGTACGCGAGGAATTTGACCGCCTGATATCAGATCATAAGCTTTGGGACGGAAAGGTAAAGGTTGTACAGGTAACGGATGCTAAAGACAAAGTGATTGAGATACGTTGCCTCATGAGTTCGCGTAATTCTTCAGATAGTTTTGATCTGCGCTGCGATATCAGGGAACATATGATCGCTTATATTCAGAAAAATTATCCTGAAAGTTTACCAAGGTTGCGCACGGCATTCAGCAAGTCCGATGCACCGGAAGTAATCACCGGACTTGAAGAAAATAATGTTAAGCCGCAGTAGCTAAACCTGCTGCGCTGCCAAATACAAGCGCATCTTCGATAATGCCTACAACAGGGTCTATCAGATGAGATCTTTTCACTGTGGTTTTACGCGCAAAGAAACTTACAAAGGTTGATGCAATAGCCGATGCGCCGCCAAGTAAACCACCTGTAATCGCATTTTCTCCGGCTGCTTTGTAAATACTTGCGCCGGATAGCGCTCCGGCTACACAACGTGATACCAAAGCAGTAGCTTTTATACGGTTTGGAGCCGAAGGAATTTTATCGCCTAATAATTCAGACACGGCTAATACCTTTAAAACAGTAGCTACTTTTTCGGACTGGATGAAATTCAGCGGCGTACCTTCCAGGTTTTTGGAATGATGGTGGCTTAATATGTGACTTGTGATTGCAGGTGCCGACATAGAGCGCATGCCTGCCAATGTGCCCAGGCTTATTGCCTGCCAAAATGGTTTTGATATTTTGAGTGCCATATATATATTTTTAGTTGGTTATGTTCTGATTTAACCCGGTGGTTAATAAGTTGTTTTATGGACAATGACATCATCCATACTTTAATGATAATTTATTCCGTCGTTGTAAAAATTAAAAATCAATACTTAATAAATATTGTTGCACATTAAAACATTACGCTATGAGAATTAAACAGGAAAACACTTTAGGCGAATTAGGGAGCGCAATTGGCAAAGGCCTTTTAGCCGGACTTGCAGGTACTGCTGCCATCACTATTTCGCAAATGATAGAAATGAAAATAACCAAGCGCGAACCAAGCGACGCTCCTGTTAAAGTGGTATCGCAGGTGGCTGATATTCAGCCAACCGATGATGAACAGAAAGAAAAAGTTAGCCAGGAGATACACTGGGCATACGGATCAGCGCTTGGAATTTCAAGAGGTTTAATTGCCCTTACAGGTTTAAAAGGATTGCCGGCTACAGCCTTACACTTCGGTGTGGTTTGGGCAACAGCATTGGTAGTACTTCCTAAATATAAAGCAGCGCCGCCAATTACCGAAGAAGAACCAAAGTCAATTGCTATTGATGCATTGCACCATGCAGTTTATGCAACTGCGGCAGGTTTCACTTATGATGCACTTGATGCAGGCGGCCGTCACGAACGTAAGTTTAACAGGTTAGTGAAACAACTACGTTTAAAGGGTGTATTAAACAAATTGAAACACACTATCTAATCTTAAAATATAAGATAAAAAAATAGCCGCTTAATACGGCTATTTTCATTTTATAGGTTTTCCCCACTCGGCCCCTGGCCTTTATTTGATGAGGTTTCAGTTACCGGCTGTTCTGCTGATGAGTTAGTTACCGGTTGTTCTCCGGATGGCCCTGGCTCACCGTTATCATGGTCGGGTGTAACTGTAGGCACAAGTACATCATCCGGCTTATCCTGAACGTTTGGTTCATTGCCTTGCTGTATAGAAGCATCGCCGGTGTTGTCTCCTAATGTATCATCATCCTTTTCAGTATTACTGTTGTTGGCGATATCCTTTTCATCTTTAGGGTCCTGCACATTTTCGTTCTCTGGTATCATGGTAGTATGTATTTAAAGGTTAATAATATTATTGTTCTGAGATCCACTTAACAGCCTCGTCCAGCTGATTAAGCGGAAAGCCTTTTGATTTTCCCGGAATGAAAAACCTGAAGATGTCACTGAACCACTCCACACTTTTCTGGTCACTTACTACTGCTATTTTGTTCCACTTAGTGAAGTTTTTGACACCCACTTTAATATCGTCAAACAATGCTCCGGCTGTAAAATTCTGCACCTCTGTTTCTAATACAAGCAGGTAATTGATCTCTCCCTGGCGTTTTACCAGATCATCAATTTTGGGGGCCAGTACATTTTCTATATCGTCTTTGGTTACCTCACCAATGGCATGTATGCCCACTACATGTTCAGGTAAGTCATTAATAAATTGAAGCATATCAGTTTTAGTCTGGTTACCTTTATTCAACAGTTTAACAACCTTTGTGTTTGCCTTTAATTAATTATATCTTCATATAACTTAACTCATTGTTAAATTTTACATTGTGTATCTTTGTATCCTGAATGGATAACCGGCTGGCATATAGCAACCTGATTAAGGCAGAAGCGCAAAGGCTTGGCTTTATATTTTGCGGTATATCAAAGACTGAATTTCTGGAGGAGGAAGCACCACGACTGGAAAAATGGCTAAAAGCCGGTATGCATGGCGAAATGAAATACATGGAAAATTATTTTGACAAACGCCTTGACCCTCGGCTGCTGGTGGATGGCGCAAAATCAGTGATTTCCCTTGGATTGAATTATTATACAGACAACATTCAGGCTGATCCTTCTGCTCCTAAAATTTCTAAATATGCTTATGGCAGCGATTATCATCATGTAATTAAAGACAAGCTTAAACAACTGCTTGCTACTATCAATGAGCAGATTGGCGAAGTTGGCGGACGGGCATTTGTCGACTCAGCTCCGGTACTTGACAGGGCCTGGGCTAAAAAATCCGGTTTGGGATGGATTGGTAAAAACTCCAACCTGATCAGCAAGCAAAAGGGATCTTATTTCTTTTTAGCAGAATTGATGGTTGATATAGAACTGGCTTATGATGTTGCCCCTGCGGCCGACCATTGCGGCACCTGCACCAGATGTATTGATGCCTGCCCTACCGATGCCATTGTAGCACCGCAGATTGTTGATGGCAGCCGCTGTATATCTTACCTTACTATTGAATTAAAAAACGAAATACCTGCTCATTTCCAGGATAAAATGGACGGCTGGATGTTTGGCTGTGATGTTTGCCAGGATGTATGCCCCTGGAATAAATTTTCCGTATTGCATCAGGAGCCTGCCTTTCAACCACACCCCGATCTGCTGGATATGACCACCCAAGAATGGCACGAAATTACAGAAGATGTGTTTAGAAATGTATTTAAAAACTCTGCTGTAAAACGTACAAAATTTGACGGGCTTAAACGCAATATCAACTTCCTCAAAAAGGAATTATAAAGCGTTAAATTTAAATCTAAAAGGCCATTTCAGGCACATCATCTTCAATTACCAGTTTTCCGGCAGTAGTATTCTTAATTTCTTCTACACTTATGCCCGGCGCTCTTTCCAAAAGTTTGAAGCCACCTTCGGGCAAAACATCAAGCACTGCAAGTTCGGTTACTATTCTTTTTACGCAATTAACCCCTGTAAGCGGCAAAGTACATTTGGGTAATAATTTCGACTCGCCCGCTTTATTGATATGCTGCATGGCAACAATTATATTTTCGGCAGAGGCCACCAAGTCCATCGCACCGCCCATACCTTTCACCATTTTGCCGGGTATTTTCCAATTGGCAATATCACCATTTTCAGAAACTTCCATCGCACCTAAAATGGTAAGGTTAACTTTTTTAGCGCGGATCATTCCAAAACTCATTGCCGAATCAAACACAGCGGATCCTGGTAACATGGTTATCGTTTGCTTGCCAGCGTTTATGGTATCAGCATCTTCTTCACCATCAAACGGAAATGGCCCCATCCCCAATAACCCATTCTCAGACTGCAAAACTACATCCATGTTTTCCGGGATATAATTTGCCACAAGCGTAGGTATACCTATTCCAAGATTTACGTAATACCCGTCTTTTATCTCGCGCGCTATGCGTTGCGCTATTTGTTCTTTACTCAGCATAAATCAATTTTATAATTTGGTTATTTGATGATTTGATGATTCGCCTGAGACTGATTTTGAACTTGAATATTAATTATCAAATTTTCAAATCCTTTGAATTATCAAATCTGGTGGTTCTTTTTTCTATGCGTTTTTCGTAATCCTTACCCTGAAATATCTTATGAACGTAAATGCCAGGGGTATGTATATGGTCAGGGTCAAGCTGGCCCGGTTCAACCAATTCCTCTACTTCGGCAATGGTAACCTTACCAGCCATCGCCATTACCGGATTAAAATTTCTGGCTGTTGAACGGTAAACCAAATTACCCATGGTATCGCCTTTCCAGGCTTTTACAATAGCAAAATCGGCATCAAAAGCCATTTCCATCAGGTAGTCCTTACCGTTAAAATTTCTTATTTCTTTTCCTTCAGCTATTTCGGTGCCTATACCTGCAGGTGTGAAAATAGCCGGCATTCCATAGCCTGCGGCCATACAGCGGGTAGCCAGAGTTCCCTGTGGTATCAGTTCCACTTCAAGTTCGCCGCTTAAAAGCTGGCGCTCAAACTCGGCATTTTCACCCACGTAAGATGATATCATTTTGCGCACCTGCCGTTGTTTCAGCATCAAGCCTATACCAAAATCGTCTACACCGGCATTGTTAGATATACAGGTCAGATCCTTTACACCGCTTTTTACTAAAGCTGCTATACAATTCTCAGGCAAACCGCATAGCCCGAAGCCGCCGAGCATTAAAGTCATGCCGTCGTTTATGCCTTTGATCGCTTCTTCAGCATCTTTTACAACCTTATTCATGAAAAGAAATAAATATATAATTGGTACGGCTAAGGTATAAAATTTAGTGCGATGTCGTTTATTGTTTTGCCCGAAGTGATATAGTTATTGCCGCAAACAAAAACAGGTTCACATAGCTTTATTATAGTAATTAACTATTTAAAACTATGGCACTTGATAATAACAACGAGCTGGATCAAGGCTCAGAAAATAATAAACCACATGGTTACCACGTGGAAGACGATAACAATCTTGAAGAAAAAGATTTGAAGCGAAACTACCTTTTTGGTAGCAGCGAAGATGCAGATGCGAACCAACCAGGTATGGAAGGTGAGGGTTATGGCGGTCATAATTTTGGCAAAACGGTGGTAACAACTTCGGGGGACGACCCTGCAAATCCATCACAAAATGCAGGCAGTACTAACCCTTACTTTAAGCGCACGGAACCATCTGAAGAACATCCGGAAAACAACAACTTTAAACCCGGAGAAGTAAACGAATATAGGGAAGGTACTGCTGATTATGATGGTGGTACTTCATCAGGCGGCCGCGACTATGTTAAAGGTAGTGATGAAGCTAATGAAGATCAGCACAAAGCAGGTCAGCAAGCGCAAACACAGCCTGGCAAAACTACCTACAACAATGAATACGGTCAGCGCGACAATGAAAATGAATAATATCGCTTTGCTAAATATGGAGCAAATAAAAAGGCATCTGCAATTGCAGATGCCTTTTCTATATCAATCAGAAAGCTGATTACTGATTTTGCTCAGGAGCTTTTTGCCCCTGACCTTCTGGTTTTGGCGGTTTAGGTAATAAAACCTTGCGCGACAATTTCAGTTTACCTTGTTTGTCTACGTCAATCAGTTTTACTTTCACCATTTCACCAACTTCAAAAACGCCATCCATTGTTTCTATACGACGGTGGTCAATTTCAGAAATGTGTAACAAGCCATCTTTACCTGGTAATATCTCAACAAATGCACCGAAAGGCATAATTGACTTAACTTTACCTTCGTAAATCTCGCCAATATCAGGTTTAGCTGCAATAGCTCGGATACGTGACACAGCAGCATCGATAGCTGATTTGTTATCAGCAAATACCTGTACAATACCTTGATTATCTTTTTCTTCGATATTGATAGTTGCACCGGTTTCGCGTTGCATTTCCTGGATGATTTTACCACCAGGGCCTATAACAGCACCAATAAATTCTTTGTCGATTTTAAGTGTAACAATGCGCGGAGCAAATTCTTTGTAGTCCTCACGTGGAGCGCTCAAAGTCTTAGCCATTTCACCAAGGATATGTAAACGGCCTTCTTTAGCCTGATCTAAAGCATTGGTTAATACTTCGTACGATAAGCCGTTTATTTTTAAATCCATCTGGCAGGCAACGATACCATTTTTAGTACCTGTTACTTTAAAGTCCATATCTCCCAGGTGATCTTCATCACCCAAAATATCAGAAAGGATAGCATATTTAGTACCCATTTCATTGGTGATTAAGCCCATTGCGATACCAGATACCGGGTTGGTAATTTTAACACCAGCATCCATTAAAGCTAATGTACCAGCACAAACTGTAGCCATTGACGACGAACCGTTTGACTCCAGGATATCAGACACAACGCGGATAGTGTATGGATTTTCATCATCGGCAGGCAATACGCGTTTTAACGAACGCATAGCCAGGTTACCATGACCAATTTCGCGACGACCGGCACCGCGGTTAGGGCGAACCTCACCGGTTGAAAAACCAGGGAAGTTATAGTGTAAAATAAATTTCTGGTAACCGTTAATGAATGCACCGTCAATCATTTGCTCATCATCCTTAGCACCTAAAGTAACAGTGGTTAAAGATTGAGTTTCGCCACGGGTAAACACGGCAGAACCGTGCGCTGATGGCAGGTAGCTAACCTCGCTCCATATTGGGCGGATCTCTGTAGTTTTACGGCCATCTAAACGTTTACCTTCGTCTAATACCAGGTTACGGATAGCATCGTACTCTACATCGTGGTAGTATTTTTTAGCTAAAAATTTGGTCGCATCATCAATCTCACCTAAAGTAGCAATATAATTATCACGTACTTCTTTAAATTTAGCAGCACGCTCATCTTTTGCAGAAGCAGAAGACGCGATAGCATAAACCTGATCATAAGTAGCAGCGTAGATTGCTTTCTTCAACTCTTCGTTGCTGTTTTCGTGGCTGTAAACGCGTTTTTCGGTTTTACCAACTTCAACAGTTAATTCTTTTTGAGCTAAACACTGTAATTTAATAGCAGTGTGCGCGAATTTGATAGCCTCAACCAGCTCAGCTTCCTGAATTTCTTTTGATTCGCCCTCAACCATGTTAATATCATGCTCAGAACCGGCTACAATAAATTCTAAAGTAGCATGCTCTAACTGACTTAGAGTTGGGTTAATTACCAGTTGACCATCAATTTTAGCAACACGTACTTCAGAGATAGGGCCATTGAAAGGAATATCTGATACCGCAAGCGCTGCAGATGCCGCCAAACCGGCCAAAGCATCAGGCATAATATCTTTATCAGCCGAAATCAGAGAAATCATCACCTGGGTATCTGCGTGATAATCTTCAGGGAACATTGGGCGCAAAGCACGGTCAACCAAACGAGAGATCAAAACCTCATAATCTGATAAACGCGCCTCACGACGTAAAAAACCACCCGGGATACGTCCCGTAGCAGCATATTTTTCTTGATAGTCAACAGATAGCGGAAGGAAGTCAACACCCTCTTTCGCTTCTTTTGATGAAACTACAGTAGCCAGCAACATGGTGTCACCCATTTTAACTACTACAGAGCCATCTGCTTGTTTAGCCAGTTTACCGGTTTCGATCTCAATGGTGCGGCCGTCACCTAAATCGATGGTTTTTCTAATTACGTTGTAACTCATTTTTGTTGTATTGTAATACGCTTTTCATCTTTCAGAGCGTATCGTTTTGTATGTTTAAAAATCGTTGTTTTAATGAAAAAAAGCCATCCGATAACACGGACGGCTTTTTTCTTAATTCATTTAAAAGTTATTTGATGATATCCCTTAGCTCAAGAGCTTTGATGATAGCACGATACCTGTTGATATCTTTGTGGTACAGGTAAGCCAATAATGCACGGCGTTTACCTACTAACTTTTGCAGTGATAACTGAGTTGAAAAATCTTTTTTATTTTTCTTTAAGTGACCGGTTAAGTGTGCAATACGAGTTGTAAATAATGCAACCTGACCTTCTGCTGAACCTGTGTTGGTAGCTTCGCCACCGTGTTTTGCGAAAATCTCTGCTTTCGCTTCTTTACTTAAATACATTACCTGAATAATATTAAAGCTGTGTAAATTTTGTTAATTGGCACAAAGGTAACATTTTAAGCGCAAATTAAAAAGTGGAATGTTAAAACGTAAAACCCGGTTAACTACCTCACAATCAATGGCCATTTGTTTGTATTGTTATTTAAAATATTTCCCTATAACTTCTACCAGCTCGTTTGTTAGCTTCTTATTGGTAGCTACTATATCACACTTCTCCAGCGGATCAGCCTCTCCTTTAAAAGTAACACAATCTCCGCCCGCTTGGCGCACAATTACAATACCTGCTGCAATATCCCAGGGCTTTAAATTGTATTCGTAATAAGCATCAAAACGGCCGCATGCAGTATAAGCCAGGTCAACTGCTGCCGAACCTATGCGGCGTAAGCCATGACAATGCTGCATCAGGTCAACAAACAGGTCAATGTATTCGGGTTGCTTTTGAAAGTCATAATACGGGAAGCCTGTAGCAATAAGGCTTTTGCTAATCGTTTCGTTTTTGCTTACGCTAATCTCTTTACCATTTAGGTAAGCTGGTGCATCTTTCCAGGCATAAAAGCATTCGTCCTGGTTTACCTCATAAACAACACCCATTACCAGCTCATCATACTCTTTAAGTGCAATACTTACAGAGAACGTTGGCAAGCCGTGAATAAAATTGGTGGTACCGTCCAGCGGGTCAATAATCCAGTTATAACGTTCGCCGGTACGGTTAATAGTTTTTTCCTCTGTCAGGAAACCAGCGTCGGGCAGTATTTCTTCAAGCGCCTTTACGATCATGGCTTCCGCAGTTTTATCCACGTACGAAACCAGGTCATTGAGGCCTTTATATTCTATCTTATCGGGATCAAATTTTTTACGTTCTTCCCTAATGAAGGCCCCGGCCTGTTTAGCAACTTCAATTACTTTGAGGGTGATTGTTTCCAGCATGATCGCGTAGTTTTAAATTAAATGAAAACAGTTTATGAATAAAGAAACTGGCAAAAAATAAACTTAAAGCTGCAGCAGGGCGCGCAATAGGCGGATACATATGCAGGTAACTCACCATAAATTTAAGCACACCCATATTGGCAAAAAAGCCAACAATAGCCACTGAAATAAACCTTAAAAATTGTTGAGTTGGCGGAAGCTTGGATTCTGAAAATACCAGGTACCTGTTGATCAAAAAATTAACCAATACCCCCATAAAAAATGAGATACTGAATGATAGCAGATAATTACTTACCGGCTGGTTAATCACTTTATAACTGGGAGATGTAAATACGTAATGGTAAAGCACATAGAATGCGATTATATCTACCAAAAAGCCGCTACCCGCAGATACCATAAACCTTAAAAACTGGTTATTGATTATTTTATGGCCTAATTTTTCAGCCGGCATGCGCTATGTTTTGACGCTTGCGCGTTGTTACTAAACATAGTGTAATACCTGCTATCACCATAAAGGTGGAGATCATTTCGGCCTGGGTGAATGAGAAGCTGCCAATGTGGTAACGTGTGTTTACACGGATCAACTCTACCAAAAAACGCTCCACCCCTGCCAAAATCAAATATACGCCGAACATAACGCCCGGTGTTTTGATCTTATTCCTGATACTCCATAAAAAGAAGAACAACAGGATACAAACTATACACTCATAAAACGGTGTAGGATAAACCGGTAATCTTAATTCGTTACAATATTTGCCAACACAACCCGGTATAGGGTTATTAGGATCAACCATGTTTACGTTATGCGGATATTTGAACGACCACATCCAATCGGGCAGCCAGCTCAGGGAAGCAGGTTTGGTTTTCAGATTAGGGATACCCCAATCGCCATCACCCGCCATTTGGCAACCGATACGGCCAACACCATAAGCAAGCATCATACCCGGGGCGCCGATGTCAAGCATATTCAAAGGTTTTATGCCATGCTTATTAGTTATATAAAGCACTGCTAAACCGCCACAAATTAAACCGCCATAAAATGTCAAACCGCTAAAACCGATCAGCATGCCAACAGGGTCTAACATAAATTCGTCCCAGTTTTCAAGTGCGTTAAATAGCTTTGCGCCTGCAAAGCCAAATACCGCGGCCCAAACAAGTATAGAACCCATTAACTCATGCGGATGCACCGTTACGCGCTTGGTCACCGGCTCGGCCAGCTGGTTCTTTTTGCTATCCTGGTATGCCCAGTAAATAAAACCTGCAGCAAACAGTAAGCCGCCAATTAAGCTACCCCTTGTAGACAGAATAAAGTCTTGCGGATTGTTTACCAGGTCGCGGTAATGAAGTATAGCATCTACTAATTTAAATCCGGCTATAAACCCGAAAACACCATTACCTACATATTCGGCAAGCGTTGCAGGCTGACCAACGGTAACTGTTTTTTCAAAAGGATGGATATATCCCAGTCTCTCTTTACGTTTAAACTCTTCGGCAAAAGCCCAGTAAGCAGCCATAAAGGCTAAGGCAACAAAAAAGCCAAAAGTTTGAAACGGAAGTGGAACGTTTGCCCCGGTAAAGTATCTGATTAAATCGGAAAGGGTTGGAAACATCAGGTAGTGTTTTTGAAGCGAAGATAGAATTAATGTACCAAAATTTCTTCGCTTTCGGTAATTTCTACATCGCCGTCAGGTGCAATTGCTGTAAGTTTTACGTTACGTACTTCGTTAACCAGAACAGGATCATATTTAGCTTTAACCTTCACGTAATTGCGTGTAAAGCCATGCATAAAGCCGTCTTTAATATCTCCCTCAAACAAAACCTCTTCGTTTTTATCTAACTGTGTTTCATAGAAAGCACGGCGTTTTTTGTCAGACAGGATGTGCAGCATTTTACTTCTTTCGGCACGTGTCGATCCTGGTACGCTGCCTGCCATTTCTTTGGCAAGTGTATTGTCGCGTTCAGAATAAGTAAAAACGTGCAGGTAAGAGATATTAAGTTCGTTTAAGAAATTATAAGTATCAACGAAGTCTTCGCGTGTTTCACCCGGGAAGCCTACAATTACATCAACACCAATACAACAGTTGGGCATTAACTGTTTAATTTTCGCCACCCTATCGGCATATAAAGCACGTTTATAACGGCGGCGCATTAAACTTAATATCTTATCCGAACCCGATTGTAATGGAATATGAAAATGCGGTACAAATTTCTTTGACACAGCCACGTATTCAATAATCTCGTCTGTAAGCAGGTTAGGTTCAATAGATGAAATACGGATGCGATCGATACCATCAACCTCGTCAAGTGCTTTAACCAGTTCTACAAACTTATTAATACGTTTGCGTTCCTGTATACCAAAATCGCCGATATTAACGCCTGTTAAAACAATTTCGCGCACACCAGAGGCTGCAATTTGCTTAGCTTGTTCTACAATATTTTCGATATTGTCGCTGCGGCTGTTACCACGTGCCAGCGGAATGGTACAGAATGTACATGAGTAATCGCAACCGTCCTGTACTTTTAAAAATGTGCGTGTACGGTCGCCAAATGAATAAGATGCTACAAACTGGTTAGCCTCTGATACCGGCTGATTATAAACCAGTGTTTTGGGCTGCTTGGTAAGATCGGTAATGTGATCTACGATCTGGAACTTTTCTGCAGCTCCGAGTACCATATCCACACCGGGGATTTCTGCAATTTCTGTTGGCTTTAACTGTGCATAACACCCAACAATAACCACGTAAGCCTGCGGAGATATCTTAAGTGCTTCTTTAACTATTTTCTTACACTTTTTGTCTGCGTTTTCAGTAACTGAACAGGTATTGATCACGAAGACATCGGGCTGCTCGGTAAAGCTGACAATGCTGTAGCCAGCCTGGCTAAACAAGCGCCCGATAGCAGACGACTCCGAATAGTTCAGCTTACAACCCAGTGTATAAAAAGCAACTTTCTTATCCATTTTAAGCCCGCAAAGATAAGTATTTTAGGTAAATATGTTTGAAGCTTATGTAATTGGGATGTAAACCTACTCTTAAATGATATTCTATTATGAACCTGTCATGCCGGACAAAGTGAGGAATCTATGGGTATAGGCACATATAGATTCTCCACTTCGTTCAGAATGATAAACAGGCTAAATGCTTTGGTTATACTAATAGAAGTCTATCTGTTTATTTCAAATACACATAAGTAATACCGTCACCTCCCCTGTCCGGGTGTTCATCTTCCATGCGGTTAACCTGGTCGTACTTGCGCAGGTAATCGCGTATCAGCTTACGTAAAATGCCATCACCCTTACCATGAATAATTTTAATAGTACCAAAACCCATCATTACGGCACGGTCAAACAATCGTTCAATAGCATTAAGTGCATCTTCGCCGCGCATACCGCGTACATCGATCTCCGGACTAAAGCTTGCAACATCATTAGTACTGCTGCTAAACGAACGGCGGATCTCTTTCGGTACTTCTTTTCTTGATACCTTCTGCACACGTTTACGTTTGGCAACAGTACGCAGATCGCCAATGGCTATGATCACATTATCCTTGGCAATTTCTATTACCTGGCCAGTCGTATCCGAATCTGTAAGCTTAACCCAGTCGCCTGCTTTAAGCTCGCCATCTTCTGTGTCTGTAGTTTTAGGTTTGGGAGAAGAAGCTTTAACCGTATTTTTCTCTAATTCTCGGTTCAGATTTTCACGGAGCTTCCGTGTAGTTTCTTTTTCTGCCTGGCTGCTTTTAATACCTGCAATTGTGTTTTCAACCAGCTTATTTGCATTTTGTATAATCGACTTTGCTTCCTGCTTGGCTTCGCTGATTAATGTGCGGCGGTTTTCATCTAAAAACTCTTGTAGTTTTTGATTTTCAGCCAAAAGCTCATTTACCTTGCGCTGCTGTTTGTCAAGCTTGGTCTTGGTCTCAAATATTTCTTTTTTCTCCCGCTCAAGGTCTACAAGCAAAGTGTCAACTTTTTTCTGCGTATAGCCAATCTTGTTTTTAGCAAGGTTAAGTACATTTTGTGGCAGCCCAATTTTTTGTGCTATTTCAAAGGCGTAAGAACTGCCCGGCTTGCCTACTTCTAAAATATACAAAGGCTTCATCTGCACATTATCAAATAGCATCGAAGCATTTTCAATGCCGTCTGTGTTGCTGGCAAATATTTTCAGGTTAGAGTAATGAGTGGTAACCATACCCCTCACCTTTTTATGGTTCAAAGCTTCCAAAACTGCTTCGGCTATTGGGCCACCAAATTGCGGGTCGGTACCTGTACCAAACTCGTCGATCATGATCAGTGTTTTGCCGTTTGCCTGCTCAACAAAATATTTCATTTTTGAGAGGTGGGCACTATAAGTACTCAAATCGCTTTCTATCGACTGGTCGTCACCTATGTCGGCAAAGATCTGCTTAAACACACCTACTGTACTACTTTCATCAGCCGGTATCAGTAGGCCAGCCTGTACCATCATTTGCAATAAGCCGACCGTTTTCATACAAACTGACTTACCACCTGCGTTTGGGCCGGATACAACAACAATGCGTGTACCATCATCAATCTGCACGTTAAGCGGCACAACTGTTTTCTGTTCCTTTTTAAAACTGAGCAGTAATAAAGGGTGCCTTGCATTAATCAGGCGCATGCTTCCTTCGTTGGTTAAAACAGGCATTTCTGCCTCTATATCTATGGCGAAAAGCGCCTTTGCCCTTACAAAATCAAGCTTGGTGAGTAAACTATGATATGATAATAACAATGGCACATAAGGACGTAACTCGTCGGTAAGTGCGGTTAATATCTTTACAATCTCCCGGCGGCGCTCAAATTCAAGGTCGCGGATGCGGTTGTTCAGCGTAAAAACTTCCTCTGGCTCTAAATAAACGGTTTGGCCCGATGCAGATTCATCATGAATGAAACCTTTTACCTTACGCTTATTTTCGGCAAGCATTGGGATACACAAGCGGCCATCACGTATAGTGAGGCTTCCATCTGCAGTCCATCCGTTTGATGTTGCGCTTTTGAAGATCATGTCAATCTTTTTGCGTGCTTCCTGCTCTGCCTTAGCAATGCCAGATGTTATTTCCAATAAGTCCCGCGAAGCATTTGGCCTGATCTTGCCTTTTTGATCAATGACCTGGTCGATCTTTTTTAAGATCGATTTTTCAATAGGCAAATGCTCAAACAGCGCTTCCAGGTTTGGATACAAACCTTCACGCTCGTTAAAGTAGCCTATAACCGCAAAAACTGTTGTAAGCGATAATTGTGTCTGAAAAAACTCCTCTTCCGTTAAAAAGCTGCCTTCTACCCTAACCTTATTAGCAAGGGTTTTAATATCGTAAAAATGATTGATCGGCAATACCTGGTCGTTTAACAGGATGTTTTTAAACTCGTTAGCCTGGTTTAAAAATTTGCGGATCTGATCAAAATTATTCATCACCTGTATGCGGTCAACCATTTGCTGACCCATCACACTCAGGCAATGTGCTTTTATTAATTGTTTTACCTCGGTAAATCCCAGCTTATCAATACTATTCTCCGGGTATATCATTTTGTCAATTTCTCTTTCGTTTTGTTAAGGCTATCCGTTTTAGCTTTAAGCTTATCTAAAATAACAGTGTACATATCATCCAGTTGTTTCGGATGCTCAGTATAAAACTCCATGCTTTTTTTAAACTGTAAGGTATCTGTCTGGTATTTCTTAAAAACCACCAGATAACGGTGCATGGCGTATTTATACAATGAGTCGCGCGACTGGTTTAAGGTGTAGGTACTCCCATTGGCAAGGTGAATATCTGTCAGCAGATCAATCATTCGATCCTGGGGGATCACATCACGAGGTACAGAATCACTGCCCCCGCAAGCGGTTAAAAACAGCGTTCCCAAAAAAAACAAGATAATATAATTGCGCATTCTGTAAATTAGCGGCGGTTAGCAAAAGCAAAATTACGCATTAATGAGCATTGCAGAGAATATCAGAAATTTAAAAAACGAACTTGACCGCATACAGGTAAAGCTGGTGGCCGTATCAAAAACTAAACCTGTTGAAGATATACAGGAAGCTTACGATGAGGGCCAACGCGTATTCGGCGAAAATATGGTACAGGAGCTTGTAGAAAAATACGAGCAGTTACCAAAAGATATTGAGTGGCACATCATCGGCCACTTACAAACTAATAAGGTAAAATACATTGCCCCCTTCATTAGCATGATTGAATCTGTTGACAGCCTGAAACTGCTGCAGGAAATCAATAAACATGCTTTAAAGAACAACCGGGTGATTGATTGCCTGTTGCAGGTTTACATAGCCGACGAAGACACCAAATTTGGTTTAGGTTTTGATGAAGTGATCGAGCTTTTAAGATCGGATGAGTTTGCGCAGTTAAAAAATGTACGCATCCGCGGCTTAATGGGTATTGCCACCAATACCGATAACGAAAAGCAGATTAAAGAAGAGTTTTACGAACTGGACACTTTCTTTGACGGCATTAAGCAAAGCTATTTCCGTAAGGACGATTACTTTGATGAACTATCAATAGGCATGTCTTCAGACTACAAAATTGCGGTTGAGCAAGGCAGCACTATGGTACGCCTGGGCAGTACCGTATTCGGCCAGCGTGTAATTAAGCACTGGAAGAACAACTAATTTTTTAGAAACAAGAGCCAAGAATCGAGAAACAAGACTGATCGGCGAAATCAAAATTAATCTGTGAAATCAAACACATGAACGAATTACATATTAGAATAGCTAAGAAAGACGATTGCCCGCGACTGCTTGACCTTGTACATGAACTGGCCTTGTTTGAAAAAGCACCTGAAGAGGTAACTGTATCATTACAGGAGTTTGAAGAGGCGGGTTTTGGGACAAAGCCGGTATGGAAAGCGTTTGTTGCCGAGGTCGACTCGTTCATTGTTGGGTTTGCCTTATATTATGTGCGCTACTCTACATGGAAAGGCTGCCGTTTATACTTGGAAGATTTAATAGTTACAGAACCTTTTAGGGGCAAAGGTGTTGGTAAAAAGTTGTTCAACCGTTTAATTCAGGAAGCACAGGAACTGGGCTTTAATGGGATGACCTGGCAAGTGCTCGACTGGAACGAACCGGCAATTAATTTTTATAAAAAATATGAAGCTGGTTTTGATGAAGGATGGGTAAACGTATCGTTGAGCAAAGAACAGATAACATCTTATAAACTATGAAATTACATTATCTTTCAGTTCCGGCCTTACTATTAGTTTTGACATCATGCAATTGGGGTGGCAAACGTGTTACAACCCCAGCAGTAGCAGAGGATACGCTAACATATACAAACAAAGTTTACAAACTGCGTGCGCCCGATTGCGGCAATAAGCCCGACAGTGCATGTACATCCATCGTATATAAGTACCCGCTGTTTACAAAAGAAACGGCACTGAACGATTCTGTAAGATTTAACCTGGTTAAGCAGTTGCGCATGTCTGACGAAAAAGACACCAGCCTGGCTAAATTATCATCTGCTTTTATAAAAACATACCAGCAATATAAAAAAGCAGACACCAGCGAAATGTTTTTTACGCTGGAGGCAAACGCTTCAATAGTTCGCCAGGATTCGAGCCTTACTACCTTGCAATATGATAGCTACAAGTATACAGGCGGTGCGCATGGAGGTTCATTTACCTCATTTGTAAACTGGAATACCAAAAGCCATAAAGACTTAACACTTGAGGATATCTTTATAGCAGGTTATAAACCAGCACTTACCCGTGTTGCTGAAAAGATATTTCGTAAGCAGGAGAATTTAAGTGATACAGCATCATTGGCTACAGATTACTTTTTTGAAAACAATAAATTTGCCTTAAATAATAATTTCCTGATCACACCTGTGGGCATACGTTTCCTATACAATCAATATGAAATTAAGCCCTATGCAGCCGGGCAAACGGATTTGCTGGTGCCTTATAACCAAATCAAAAAATTGCTGAAACCGAATACGGTTACAGCTCAGTATCTTAAAAAATAATGCTCGTTTTTAAATTCGGTGGTGCATCTGTTAAAGATGCCGCAGGTATCATTAACCTAAGTAAAGTAGTAGAAAAGTATAAGCATGAAAAATTACTTATAGTGGTATCAGCTATGGGTAAAACTACTAATGCGCTTGAACGACTTACTAAAGCCTATGTTAATCAATCTGATGGTATTCAATTAATTTACAATGAAATAAAGGAATATCACTACGCTATTTTAAGTGAGCTTTTTGATCATTCTCATCCAGTATTTGATGATGTGGAGAACACCTTTGTTGAAATAGATTGGATGATAGAGGATGAACCGCATGACGATTATGATTTCATTTATGATCAGATCGTTTCCATTGGTGAACTGGTATCTACACGTATCATAAACGCATACCTTAACCAAGTTGGATTAACCAGCAAATGGCTTGATGTACGTGGCTATATACATACAGACAACACCTACCGCGAAGGTATTGTAGAATGGCAAAAAACCTGTACACATATTGAGCAGGAATTACCTGCCCTACTGGAAAAAAACATTATTGTTACGCAGGGTTTTTTAGGTGGCACATCAGAAAATTTCACCACCACGCTTGGCCGCGAAGGTTCAGATTACACTGCTGCTATCTTCGCATCATGCCTGAAGGCTGAATCTGTAACTACATGGAAAGACGTTCCTGGAATATTAAACGCCGATCCAAAACTGTTTACAGATACCGTTAAGTTTGATCGCTTATCCTATACCGAAGCAATTGAAATGACCTACTATGGTGCAGCGGTAATACATCCCAAAACCATAAAGCCGCTTCAAAATGCACATATACCTTTATTGGTAAAGCCATTTAACGATCCCGATGCGGCTGGTACCATTATTTCCGAAACCGGATTACACCAATATGAAAAGCCGGTGATCATTGTAAAGCAAAATCAGGTTTTAGTATCGGTATCCGCTAAAGATTATTCATTCATTACTGAAGACCACCTGAGCGCGGTATTTACTTTATTTGCCAAATACCATGTAAAAATAAACGTTATGCAGGTATCGGCGCTTAGTATCTCTGTTTGCTTTGACTATCGCGAAGGCAAATTTGAAAAATTATTGCAGGCTTTAAGCCAGGATTTCAATCATAAGTACAACAGCGAACTGACTTTAATCACATTGCGTCATTATAAAGCAGACGAACTTAGAAATTTAACCGGCGACAGAAAAGTATTGCTTGAACAAACAAGCCGTAACACAGCACAGGTAGTTTTAAAGTAATTTAATGTATGCCAGGCTTGTCTGCCTGGCTTTGATTATTATTCTATAATGGTGTAATGGAATGATTTTGCCTGATTCACTTTCTCAGATATACGCTTAAGCGCTTCTTCAATTTCTTCTTTCTGCGATTTATCAGTCACTTCCAAAAATGCTTTGCGGAAGTTGTTAGTGGCTTCTTTCCAGTCTTTATCCCGTTCAGCTAATAAACCTGTTAATTGAAAAACTGATGCCAGATTTACTCCAGGTACGCTCAATGCTTTTTTGCTTACGGCTTCGAATTGCTTATTCATATGCAAAAACAAGAGCAGATGCAGATAATGAAAATAAACATCAGGGAAGCCTGGCGCTAATTCATTACAGGTTTTAAAATGATATCCTGCGGCGTTGTAATCATTCAGATCATAGTAATTTATTTTGCCCAGCTGATAATGCGCGCGTGCATGCAAAGGCTCGTTGCTGATAATCTCATTTAAAAGTTGCAAGCTTTTAGGGGTATCACCATATTTTAATTCTTCTACGGCTTGCAAATACTTTTCCTCAATAGTGTAATACGTCTCCATATCAATAAAAAAATGAACTGCACAGGCAGTTAAGTAACAATAAAAGTTTTCCGGGTAGATGGAGGGTGCCTTAAATGGCAGCAGCTATTAAACGTTCCGAAAGCTTAACAGATATAAGCTATGTGATAATTTATGTAATGGAACCTTTTTAAAAGCAAGCACAAGTTAGCCAAATAAACTATCGATTCAAAATATGTTGCGAAAGATGAGAATATATCTACAAAAGCAAATTGCAGATATATCCTATATATGGGAATTTTAAGCTGATAATGCAATTGGCTGTTGTTCGGCAACAACGGTATTTACATTCAGCTTTTCTATCAGGTAATTGTTTTTAAGTTCCTTTTCAGATACGATCACACAGAAATCTTCAAATCTGCGGCCTTCTTCAAACGGATATAAGGTGTAGCCACGTTTATTAGCATCGTATGCGCCAAGCTCAAAAATCTCATCATATTTTTTGCCTTTTATTTTGGCACCGTCTACCAATTGGTAGGCATCGTATATTTCTTTAAAATTAATGTTCTTCATAGTAATTGCCTTAATACAATTACTTTGCCACAATTTTAAGTACTCAGGTAAACCATTCAAATAAATGATTTTGCTGCAAGGTTAATTTATTTTCAGCATCATAATCTTTCAGTATAGCGCCCTCTCCCATTTGTATCAAACGGTTACCATAAGTGTAGGCATCTTTAAGATTATGGGTGATCAATATTGCAGTCAAATTATGCTGCTTTATTAATAAATCGGCGGTATCCATTACAATCTTGGCCGAGCGTGGGTCTAATGCTGCTGTTGGCTCATCTAAGAGCAATATTTTACAATCATCCATTACGCTCATCAATAACGTAAGTGCCTGCCGCTGTCCACCAGAGAGCGTTCCAATGGGTTGGTTAAGTTTATTTTCAAGCCCCAGGCCAAGTGTGGCTACCTTATCTTTTACCTGCTTAATAAAAGCCTCGTTAACGCCTATTTTTAAACCCTTAGCTTGGGTACGTATAGCCGCCAACCTAAAGTTGTCTATAATACTTAATTCGGACGCCGTACCGCTCAACGGGTTTTGAAATACGCGGGCTATCCAGCGGCTGCGGCGATAATCCGGAATGTTGGTAACATTTTCATCAGCAATAGTAATTGTGCCGGATGATGGCAATACACTGCCCGCAATAATGTTCAGCAGTGTAGATTTACCTGAACCATTTGAACCCACAATCACAATAAACTCACCATCGTTTACAGCAAGCGAAATATCAGATAATGCCTTAACCTCGGTTACTTTACCGGCATTGTAAGTTTTATAAACGCTTTGTAAATCAATCATTTTTGCGTGCAATTAAACGTGGAATACTTACAATTAATAACACAAATACCGAAGTCGCCAACTTCAACAGGTTGGCATCTACGCCAATATTAAGGGTGAACGCCAGCACCATCTGAAATATAATAGCCCCGGCAATAACCAAAACTAAGTTGAGGCTGATAGAGGTGATTCGCAACCAGTTAATTAAAGTTTCGGCTACTATTACAGAACCCAATCCGGTTATCACAATACCAATACCCATATTAATATCTGCAAAGCCCTGGAATTGGGTCATCATAAATCCGCTTAAAGCAGTTAAAGCATTAGCCAAAGCCAAACCTAAGATCTTCATCCGGTCTGTATTTACACCCATTGCCCTCACCATTTGTTCGCTGTTACCGGTTGCACGCATAGCTATACCAAAATCTGTTTTTAATAAGTAACCTATAGCTAGTCCTAATACTGCAACAATAATTAACAATATAACCAGGCTATTTTGGTTAGGATTGACAAATACATTCAACCAATTAAAAATGGATGCAGTATTTAATAATGGCACATTTGAACGGCCAAGTATAGTAAGGTTTACAGAGTAAAGGCCCGTCATCACCAATATACCGGCAAGCAAGGCGTTGATTTTTAATTTAGTATGGATCAATCCTGTTAATGCACCTGCAATCCCCCCGGCAATAATAACCGCAGGGATAGTGATATACATGGACTGGTTATGTGTTAGCATAGTTGCTGTAATGACCCCGCCAAGCGTATAACTACCATCGGTTGTAATATCCGGGATGTTAAATATCTTCATGGAGAGGTATACCCCCAGCGCAATGGCCGAAAGGCATAAACCCTGTAATAAAGCAGTAAGATAAAAGTTCATTACTTAACAGGCTGAAAATTTGCCGGGATACTAATATGGTACTTTTGCGCCGCAGCTGGATTATATACACGCTTACGCACTTTCACCATTTCAGGCTTTAAGCCAGCCATTGAATGCGTTTTTAAGTATTGTGCTGCCTGCAAACCTGCCTGGTAACCCCACTGGTAAATATCAGCACCAAATGCAGCTACAGCACCGCGCTGTACAAGCCCGGCCTCGCTGGTAAATATTGGAACGTTACGCTGGTTACAGCTTTTTAATATAGTTTCAAATGCTGCGAATACGGTATTATCCGGATTGGCAAAAAAGGCATCAATATTTTTATCTAACAGCGATTGGGTTACCAATTGTGCATCGGCAGATGAATTTAATGGCAACGCCACAAGGGTAACATTTAAACTATCAGCTAACTTTTTAATCCGCTGCATCGCATCCGCCGATTGTGGTTCCGACTGGTTATAGATCATTCCTATTATAAGTTTACCGGCTTTGGGCTTTAATATTTTCGGAATCAAAGAAAAAGAGGTATCAATATAAGGCAGATCTTCCATAGCTCCGAACAAATTAGCCGGAGCTTTACCATCGGTGCCAATCAAATGTGCGCGTGCTGGTGTAGGAGAAACCATCTGGCAAATCGGAATTGTCTTTGTTTTTTGTGCTGCAGTTACGGTAGATAAGGTGGTACAGGTTGCCAGTAAATCAACCGGCTCAGATACAAACTGGTTAACTATTTGCGTTAAGGTTGGTATGCTGCCTTGTGCATTCCGATATTCTATGCTTACTGTATGTTTGTCTTCACTAAACCCATTCTGTTTAAGTGCATCTGTAAATCCGGTGCGCGCCTGTGCAATAGTTGCATCTTCAAAGGCATCAACAAAACCGATAACCGGTACACCTTTAGTATGTTTCTGGCTGCACCCCGCAAAAGTGATTGCTATTGCAAGGGCTGTTAACTTTATTAGTAGCTGCTTCATTGGCACTAAATTAACAATTAAGCAAACTCACGAGTGAATAATGTTGTAATTTAGCATTTGCATGATACCTATTGTTTCTAAACTTCCCCAAACACCCACTACTATATTTTCTGTGATGTCGGCGTTGGCCGCCGAAACCGGTGCTATAAACCTTTCACAAGGGTTTCCAGACTATGACGCGCCAATTGAACTAATAGACCTGGTGAACAATGCTATGCGTCAGGGCCATAATCAGTATGCACCTATGCCCGGTTTAATTAACCTGCGCGAACAGGTCAGTCAGAAAACTGAGAAACTGTATGGCGCTAATTACGATCCGGCTACAGAAATAACCGTTACTGCCGGAGGTACGCAGGCCATATTTACCGCTATAACAGCAATGATCCATCAAAACGATGAAGTGATCATTTTTGAACCTGCTTATGATTGCTACGCCCCGGTAATAAAAGTGATGGGCGGTGTAGTTAAATCGATGGAACTAACGCCACCTGATTATCGCATTCAGTGGGATATGGTGCGGAAACTGGTTTCATCTAAAACAAGGCTGATCATTTTAAATTCGCCCCATAATCCAACTGCTACTACACTGCAACAGGAAGATATTGATGAGCTGATCAGCATTGTTAAGAATAGGGATATTTTAATACTGAGCGACGAAGTTTATGAACACCTGGTGTTCGACGGTAAAGCGCATTTAAGCATGAGCCGATATCCGGAACTACGTGAGCGTAGCTTTATCGTTGCATCATTTGGGAAGCTATTTCATACTACCGGCTGGAAATTAGGTTATTGCCTTGCCCCTGCCTACCTGATGGCCGAATTTAGAAAGGTGCACCAATTTAATGTGTTTAGTGTAAACACGCCAATGCAGTATGCCGCAGCCGAATATTTAAAGAACGAAGAGCACTATTTGAGCCTTGCCGGATTTTTTCAGGAGAAACGAGATCATTTCAGAAAAGGCCTTGAGGCAACCAAGTTTGAGTTGTTGCCCTGCAGCGGTTCTTACTTTCAGTCGGTAAGTTTTAAAGGCATTACAAATGAGAAAGATAGCGAGTTTGCTATACGCTTAACAAAGGAATTTGGGGTGGCATCTATACCGGTTTCTGCTTTCTACAGCCGGGCTACCGACCACCAGGTTTTGCGTTTTTGTTTTGCAAAAAGGCAAGAAACACTGGATAATGCCGTTGATAGATTGTTGAAGTTATAAACTTTAATTAATTTGATTACTTAAACAATTTCTTATCCGAAACCAGATTAATTTATGGAGAACCTCAAGATTACTACTTTTCAGGGATACCTATTTTGGGAAAACGTTGATAAAAATTTACAAAATATATCACTGAAACTTTCGGGGATACGTGAAAAAACAGATCTGATTATTTTACCCGAAATGTTTAACACCGGGTTTACCATGAATGCCCCTCAGCTTGCCGAAGCCATGGACGGAAAAACCGTTAAGTGGATGCAGCAAACAGCAGAAAAATATAATTGCGTTGTCACCGGCAGCCTTATTATTGCAGATGCCGGTAAATACTATAACCGCCTGATATGGATGAAACCGGATGGCACTTATCAAAAATATGATAAACGCCATTTGTTTACCATGGCCAAGGAAGAAGAAACCTATACAGCCGGGCATGATAAACTGATTGTTGAGTTAAAAGGCTGGAATATACGCCCTGCTATATGTTATGACCTGCGTTTTCCGGTATGGTTGCGTAACGTAGATGCCGAATACGACCTGTTACTAATAGTCGCTAACTGGCCCGAAAAACGATCGCTGCACTGGCGCACACTGATACCTGCCCGCGCAATTGAAAATTTGTCATATGTGATTGGTGTTAACCGTGTAGGCCATGATGGTAACGAAGTTTACCATTCAGGCGATTCCACCTGTATAGATCCAAATGGAAAAGTTGTATACTATAAACGTGATGAAGAAGATATTTACACTTTTACCATCAACTCCGACGAGGTAACAAAAGCCCGCAGATATTTCCCTTTTTTAAAGGATGCGGATGCCTTTTCCATTACAAATTGATCAAAACTTACCAGCCTCGTTTTCAACGGGGCTTTTTTATTGCTACATACACCTAAACTTGTTATTTTGCGTTTTGTATTTCTGTGACCATTATAATCAATGCAATCCTATAAACTTACTGTAACTAAACTTATTGCGGGTGCCATGCTTTGCTTTACGGCAGCATTTGCGCAAAAAAAAATAGACCATACGCCGCTTGTTAATCCTTTCATAGGTACAGGCGGGCACGGGCACACTTATCCGGGTGCTGTTGTTCCTTTTGGTATGGTACAGTTAAGCCCGGATACACGTTTGGAAGGCTGGGATGGCTCATCGGGTTATCACTACACAGATACAGTTGTTTATGGTTTCTCACATACCCATTTAAGTGGCACAGGCATACCTGATTACTGCGATATACTGTTTATGCCCACCACCGGCGAACCTAAACTTTTAAATACAGAATACAGTTCGTCCTTTTTAAAGAAGAACGAGATCGCTTCACCGGGTTATTATAAAACCACACTTGAGAAGTACAAGATAGACGTTGAACTTACCGCAACTACCCGTGCGGGTGTACATAGATACACCTACCCAAGCGGTACTGAAAAGGCCAATATTATTATTGACTTAAAACACCGTGACGAAGTGCTCGACTCGTGGATTGAAGTGGTTAATGACCATGAGATTCGCGGATTGCGCAGGTCAAGATCGTGGGCTAATGATCAGTACGTTTACTTTTACGCAAAGTTTTCCAAGCCTTTTAAAACCTATGGCATAGCACTGAACGATCAGTTACAGGAAGGCAAGCAAAAGATAGAAGGCAAAAACGTAAAAATGTTTATTCAGTTTAACGATCCAAAGGAAGTGATTGCTAAGGTGGGTATCTCCTCTGTAAGTACCGATGGAGCGCTTAAAAACCTGGATGCCGAAGTACCCGATTTCGATTTCAAAAGAATACAGAAGGCAGCAAAAACGGAGTGGATAAACGCCCTTTCAAAAATAGACGTTGAAGGAGGTGCGCCTTCACTGCGCTCACAAAATAATGAAAATGATTACAACAGAAAACCTGCGTCTAAAAAAGCCGGTCCTCCTATAGATTATGCCAAGCAAAAGCAAGTAATCTTTTATACCGCATTGTACCATACCATGTGCGCACCAAACATTTATAGTGATGTTGATGGCCAGTACAGGGGATTAGATCAGCAGATACACACTGCGCAGGGCTTTAATTATTATACTGTTTTTTCGTTATGGGACACCTTTAGGGCTGAACATCCGCTGTTTACACTCATTGATAAAAAACGCACCTCGGATTTTATCAAAAGCTTTTTGGCCATGTATGATGAAGGCAAGCTGTTGCCGATATGGCCGCTGGCTTCCAGTGAAACTTATTGCATGATCGGCAATCACTCCATCCCTGTAATTGTTGATGCTTATGCAAAAGGCATTCGGGATTTTGATGCAGAAAAAGCATTTACAGCTATGAAAGCTGCCGTAAACCGTAACCAATTCGGGCTTGACTCCTATCGCAAAAATGGAGCAGTTATAGCCGATGATGAGCATGAATCTGTCTCAAAAACACTTGAATATGCTTATGACGACTGGTGTATTGCCCAAATGGCTAAAATGCTTAAAAAGGATAACGACTATCATGAATTTATAAAGCGTGCGCAGTATTGGAAAAACGTTTATAACAACCAGAATGGGTTTATGCAGGGCCGTACCAACGGGGGCTGGTATGCACCTTTTAACCCCACAGATATAAATAACAATTATACAGAGGGCAATTCGTGGCAGTACTCGTTCCTGGTACCACAGGATATAGAAGGCTTAATTGCACGCATGGGAGGTAAAGATGCATTTGAAAACAAGCTTGACGAATTATTTACCACAACCGATAAATTATCAGGCCGTGAACAGCAAGATGTAACCGGGTTGATTGGTCAGTATGCACATGGTAATGAGCCAAGCCATCACATGGCTTATCTGTATAATTTTACCGATGATCCGTCAAAAGGAGAAATGTACCTGGCGCAGATCATGAATACGCTTTACAGCAATAAACCCGACGGGCTTGCCGGTAACGAAGACTGCGGGCAAATGTCGGCATGGTATGTCATGAGTGCGCTCGGTTTATATAACATTGCACCCGGACAGCAGCAGTTACAAGTTGGGGTACCGCAATTTGATAAAGCGGTTATCAATATGGAGAACGGCAAAAAGTTCACCGTTTTAAACTCCGCTGCAAGCATGGGAAGGCTTAACTTATATCTTCAGGGATTGAGCCTTAATAAGCATGGCTACAATAAGTTATATTTAAATTACGAAGACATAACCAGCGGCGGCGAATTTGAGGTATTTACCGGAAGGCTTCAAAATAAACTTTTTTACCAAGACCTCGAGCACCCGGTTTCTAAAATTACGGACGACCTGATTATCTCAAACCCTTATTTTACAAATTCAGCTAAAACCTTCAGTAAACCTTTTGATATCGAAATCAAATGCGCAGAACCCGGCGTAAAGATTTATTATACCCTTGATGGTAGTACGCCTACCACAACATCAACCTTATATAATAAGCCGATAAATATCCCGGTTACAACAACGGTAAAAGCGATTGCGGTAAAAGATGGCAAAACAAGCTTTGTAAATGAAGGCACTTACCGAAAAATAAGGGACGACATCAAGCTTAAATTAAATAGCAGGTACCTGCCTAATTATGCCGCTCAGGGAGATATTGCATTAATTGACGGCCTGCATGGCAGCACTAACTGGCGTCTGGGTAACTGGCAAGGCTACCAGGGCACAGATCTGGAAGCTGTTATTGACATGGGTTCTGTAAGGCCGGTTAAGGAAGTATCTCTTTCAGCATTGCAGGATACCCGTGCTTGGATCGTTTTCCCAAAATCGGTGCAGTATTTTGTTTCTGACGACGGAAAAAACTACAAACTGGGTACTACGGTAAACACTAAAGTGTCGGTTGATGATTTAAAAGTACAAACGCAAAGCTATACTGCGCCTTTAAACATCCGCACACGTTTTATAAAGGTTATTGCCAAGCAGTATGGCCCACTACCCGACTGGCATGAAAGCAAAGGGCAGCCGTCATACATTTTCGCTGATGAGATCAGTGTGGAGTAGATTATAATTGCTTTCTTAATACAAATACTAAGTAAATTTAATTAGCGTAAGTAATGTTACTTTTCTTTGACCACCAAGAAAAGTAACCAAAAGAAACTCGTCGCTGGCACCGCAGGCTATGTATGTTTTTGCTTTATCAGTTTTGTGATTACCGCCTGCGCTGAGGCGACATTTTAAGCTTACATTATGCTACTGCTATCACATTTATAGTTTTTACCGTCATGCCGAACTTGTTTCGGCATCCCAAAAGCAAGGCATTTTATCTTCATATTTTGTCATTCTGAACGTAGTGAAGAATCTAATGTAAAGATCCTTCGCTTTGAACAGGATAACAAATTTGAATGCTCAGCTAACAACCTTGTCAACTATTTCCATGCAAATCAACTGATAAGCTACTCACAATGAGCCCTGTCCAGCCGGTTTGATGGTTAGCACCAAGGCCTTTACCAGTATCACCATCAAAATATTCGTGAAACAGAATATGATCAGCAAAGTATTTATCGGTATAAAACTTCTGGTTACTGCCATAAACAGCTCGTTTCCCGTTTTCATCTGCTTTAAAGATAGACGACAAGCGGCGGCGCAGCTCATTAGCAACTTCGTTTAAGTTCATAAACTGTCCTGATCCTGTCGGGCATTCTACCTTAAATCCGTCGCCGTAATAAGTATAATATCTTACCAAACTTTCTATCAGCAGGTAATTTATCGGCAGCCATATCGGGCCGCGCCAATTGCTGTTACCACCGAAGAGGCCACTGTCGCTTTCTGCTGGGAGATACTTCACACTAAATACTCTGCCTTCAGCCTCAATAGTATAAGGATGTTCCAGGTGATACTTGGAAACTGAGCGTACTCCGTAGGGACTTAAAAACTCGCTCTCGTCAAGTATACGCTTCAGCAAAGCCTTCATCCGGTGCCCACGCAACAAACTCACCAGCCTGCTTCCCTTATCATTTGCCTGGTTTAAGTGCGACACCTGCGCAGAAAGATCGGGCCGGTTATCGTAAAACCATTTTAAACGGTTGCTGAATATCGGGCTTTTTAAAACTTCCTGCGCTTCCATAACCTCTACAGCAAACATCGGAATCAGGCCCACAATACTTCTTACACGCATTATTTCACTACTGCCATTGGGCAACACAATACGGTCATAGAAAAAGCCGTCTTCATCATCCCACATATCTTTATTATCGTCGCCAAGATTGGTCATGGCACCGGCGATATACATAAAATGATCAAAGAATTTAGAAGCTATTTCTGCATAAGTAGGGTTTGTTGCCGTAAGCTCAGTAGCAATACGCATCAGGTTTAGGGCGTACATGGCCATCCAACTTGTACCATCGGCCTGTTCAATGTAACCGCCTGTAGGTAAAGGTGCATTACGATCAAAAACCCCAATATTATCCAAACCTAAAAAACCGCCCTGAAAAATATTATTTCCTGATGAATCCTTACGGTTTACCCACCATGTAAAATTCAGGATCAGTTTATGAAACACCGATTCTAAGAAATAAGTGTCGCCTTTTCCGTTGTTGGCCGCCTTGTCAATTTGGTAAACTTTCCAGGCAGCCATGGCATGTACCGGCGGATTAGTATCATTAAACTCCCACTCGTATGCAGGTAATTGCCCGTTAGGATGCATATACCATTCCTGAGTAAGAATAATCAGTTGCTTTTTGGCAAAGTCCGGGTCAACCTTTGCTAAAGGCAGGCAATGAAATGCCAGGTCCCAGGCTGCAAACCAGGGGTATTCCCATTTATCCGGCATAGAGATAATTTCTCTTGCCGCAATATGCTGCCAGTTACTGTTACGCATTTTTAGGCGGCTGTCAGGTGGCGGGGGCTGCATAGGGTCACCCGTTAACCATTGATAAACGTTGTAATTATAAAACTGCTTGTTCCACAACATACCGGCAAAAGCCTGCCTGATAATTGAGCGACTATCGTTCTCCTTGCAATCATCATATAGATCGTTGTAAAACTCATCGGCTTCTGCTATGCGCTGGGCAAAAATCTTGTCAAAGTCCTCAAAGCTATTACCCGGATTTTTAGTAAGCCTAAGTTTAATTTGTTTACAGCCGCCTGCGGGTATAACCAGGTCATAATTAGCAGCGGCTTTGGTTCCCTTTTTATCGGGCGATACAGTATTTACACCATTAACGATATAATCATTTATAGCATCCTTGGGATGTTTATCTAAATTTGGTGCGTTGTACAGCCGTTGTATGTTTGTTTCATTATTGCAGAACAACCACTCAGGTTCTTCTTCGACAACCAGCCAATACTCGCCTAAAAGCCGATGGTAGATCTCAACAACGCCCCTTCCGTCTTTGGTAATGGTAGGGATATTCACATGCCTGCCCCATGCCCATGTATTACGGAACCACACGGTGGGCATTACATTTATGGGCGCATCATGCTCACTGCGATTATAAACTGAGATCTCTATCAGCAAGTCATGCGATGAGTTTTTGGCATATTCAACCTGTACATCAAAATATTCGTTGTTATCAAATATGCCGGTATCAATCAATTCAAACTCAGGCTTGTCTCTGCCGCGCTGTTTGTTTTCGTTAACTAATTGCTCGTATGGAAATGCATGCTGCGGATACTTATACAGCATTTTCATGTACGAATGCGAGGGCGTAGAATCAAGATAATAATACAGCTCTTTTACATCCTCACCATGATTGCCCTCGGGATTGCTCAAGCCAAAATAGCGTTCTTTGATGATCGGGTCTTTTTTATTCCACAAAGCAATTGCGAAACATAAATATTGCTGATCGTCGCAAATACCGGCAATTCCCTCTTCGCCCCAGCGGAAAGCTTTACTGCGTGCCATGTCATGCGTGATATAACTCCACGCATCGCCGTTGGCGCTGTAGTCTTCTCTAACGGTACCCCATTGGCGGTCGCTTACATACGGTCCCCAGGTTTTCCAGCTGGCGTCCTGCAATCTTGTTTTCTCGGCATTCATTGTTAATCAAAAGGTAAAACGCAAATAACGAAACAATATTGAAACTTAATACTGCATTTTGTTGTAAAAAGGATTTTCGGGAAATGCTTTTCCTTTACTAATTTGCGTACATGAGGCCCATTGCAATACCAGCTGTTATAGCACATTATATTAACGATACAATTACCCCTGCAGAGGTGAGTGCTGCCTATCAGCAATTGCGAAAAACTGGTGAGCCTGAAATTACGGTCTCCATTCCTGCCTATAACGAGGAAACAACCATTGTACAGACACTGGCCTCACTTTGCGATAATATAACGCCAAGATCGGTTGAGATCGTTGTGGTTAACAATAACTCTAAAGACCGTACCGAAGAACTGGTATTAGCCTGCGGTGTAACCTGCATACGCGAAACCACGCAAGGCATAACGGTATCGCGCAATGCCGGTTTGGCTAAAGCTACAGGTAAATATATTCTGAATGCTGATGCCGATACCATTTACCCTAAAGACTGGATTGAGGAAATGGTAAAGCCGCTTGCCAATTCAGACAAGGTGGCTATTACATATGGTCGTTTTTCATTTATACCTGTAGGTGTTACCGGCAGGTTTACTTACTTTTTTTACGAGTACATTGCCGACTTTACCCGTGTTTACAATAAATATTTTAAGAATGAAGCTGTGAACGTTTATGGCTTTAATTCGGGTTTCAGACGCGAACAAGGCTTACAGGTTGATGGTTTTAATCATCCGCCGGGCACAAACGAAGACGGCTACCTTGCTTTAAAATTAAAGGAAAAAGGTTTTGGCAGGTTATACAGGGTAACAAGCCCAAAGGCAATAGTATGGACTACCGACCGCAGGATACAAATAGATGGTGGTTTGTGGAAAGCCACGTGGAAAAGGCTTAAAAGAGTATTTGGTTAACCATACGTTAAGTTACAAAAATCGAAACTGAAAGCAATTTATTTTCGTATTAACTATTAACAACTTCAAATAAGTTTTATATTTATTTGCGCTAAAAAAACGATTTAACAAGCAACTGCTAATGGGTTTAACAGATACTGACCGCACCAAGATACTCGTTGTTGAAGATGATGCTTACATGCAGCTCATCGTTAAAAAATTTCTAAGTAAATCATACGATGTCGAACTGAAACCAACTGCAATGGATGCCATCAGTTATGTGCAAAACGGCAATATTCCGGATCTGATAATTACAGACCTGAACACGCCCAACCTTAGCGGTCTTGAACTGGTAGCACAACTACAGTCAAGCGATTTCTTTAAATCAATCCCTATCATTATTCTTTCGGGCGAAGATAGTTCTGATACACGTATTAAATGCCTTGACAGCGGTGCCGACGATTTTATTGTAAAACCGTTTAACCCTGCCGAACTTGAGGCACGTGTAAGGGCAATTTTAAGAAGAGTAGGTAAAATAGTAGCTTAATTTTATGGCTGAGACTACAGCAGCAACTGAATACATAGCCGTAATCCACAGCAATGAGGAAATAGCTTTCATGCTTAAATACTGCGATTTTGAAAGCAAACAATTGCTGCATTACAATAATGGCGTAGAGTTGGCTTCGGCGTGGGAAAATCAAAAGCTTAATATAGTCGCCATTATTTCGCAAAGTGAGATACTGGCTCCATCCGGTATAGCACTTGCCGAAGCTTTAAGAAAGAAGGGGCTTCCAAGCGTGCCTTTTTTCCTGATATCAAATCAGTTGAACAGTAATTTACGCAAGCTGGCGCTTAATGCGGGTATAGTTGATGTTTTTAAACAGCCCGTTAAGCCACATAAGTTACAGGCAAGGGTCAACTTTCTGGCTAAATACTGGTCAGAGATTAAAAGCCCGGTTCATGAAAAAACTAATGCCACGTACACTGTACCACTGGGTAAAAGGATATTTGACCTCTTTTTTTCAGGAATGGCTTTACTGTTCTTGTCCCCTGTTTTTCTTTTAATTTACATTCTTGTTCGTTTAGAATCAAAGGGCCCTGCATTTTATTATTCGCTGCGTGTGGGTACCGGTTACCAGGTTTTTAAGTTCTACAAGTTCAGATCTATGTATGTAAATGCTGATAAGCGTTTAAAAGATCTGAAACACCTTAATCAGTACTCAAACGGCAGTACAGAAGCACCAGCCCCTGTTACAGAAGAAACTGCGATTTTTCTTTGTAACGATTGTTTAAAGGCTGGCAAATGTCAGTTCCCGGTGTATGCTGATAAAAACAGCTGGTGCGAAAAGGATTATTCTAAAAATAAAAAGAGCGCTGCCGGTTCAGCTTTCTTTAAGCTCAAGAACGACCCACGTATTACTAAGGTGGGTAACTTTATCCGTAATACTTCTATCGACGAATTACCGCAACTTTGGAACGTATTTATTGGCGATATGAGCATTGTAGGTAACCGTCCGTTACCAATTTACGAAGCCGAAAAACTAACTACAGATAAATACGCATTACGCTTTAATGCCCCGGCAGGTATTACTGGCTTGTGGCAGGTTGAAAAACGCGGTAAAGGTGAAATGAGCGAAGAAGAGCGGTTGATGCTGGATAATGTTTATGCACAAAACCACAGCCTTAAAAACGACCTTCGCCTGATCTTTAAAACAATACCTGCGTTACTGCAAAAAGAAAACGTATAAGGTTGTTTTAGATTTCAATCAAGGGATTTAATTACTCGCAACTCAATAACTCGTAACTGAAAACTTAATTAGGCGCGTTCCCATTGCTTACTGTCAAAATTATATCTTTTGATCACTCTCGCCGGATTCCCTGCTACAACAGAATACGGCGGAACATCTTTAGTGACAACCGAACCGCCACCAACTACACTGTGTTTACCAACGGTGACACCTGCGGTGATAACTGAATTAGCCGCTATCCAGCAGTCGTCTTCAATGATGATCTGGCTGGTTACAACCTTTTGCTTTGATATAGGCACAGTAACATCCTGATAACCATGATTAAGGGCGCTTGCTACGATGTTTTGGGCAAATATCACATTGTTACCTACCGTTACCGGCCCTATAATTACGTTACTCATTCCAATGAGGCTTCCATCACCGATAATTACATCGCCTACACCATTATTGATGGTACAAAAAGATTCTATTACAGACTGGTTGCCCAGTTCAAAGCGGTTAAAAGGCAGCACATCCATACGGCTACGGTAGCGCACCTTTGATCCCTTACCGCGTTTATGCAGAAAAGGATTAACAAACCATTTTACCCACAGCCTGGGCCGTGCTTCGCCGCTTGGTATCAGCAGCCAGTGTACAAATGCTTTAAGTTTGGGATTATTTTTTATTTGTTCCGTTAACGACATATCACGCTTCTTTTCTTTTTGCTTTTTCCCAAATTGCGCTTTGCGTACCGCTTATGTAGCGCATGATACCGCGTACTACGGCATAATTCATCATACAGAAATAATATGGGATAAAAAGTATTTTCACTTTGATCTGCCGGGTTTCCAGCAGCCAACCTAATAAAGCCATACTGTAAAATATGATCTGACCTGCAAGTAACAGGTCATAAACTAAGCTATCATAACCACTCCTCACAATTACGATATTAAGGATTAAGGCTGCGATCATTAAAAATGGGACCACTGTCCAGCGTAAAACCCGGTGGCTTACATACTGAAAAGTTAATATTGGCTTTGGAAAAGGATTTAGTAGTTTCTTAAGCCACACGATTGATTGTATACCGCCCGCTGCAATCCTTATCTTACGTTTAAGCTCCTCTTTAACACTATCCGAACTATTTTCCATGGCATATGCTTCCGGCTCGTAAATAACACGGTAACCTTTTGCAGCAACAAGTAATGAAGTCATGAAATCTTCGATGATACTGTTAGCTGGTATCTCCGGATACAAGTTCGTCCTGATACTAAACAACTCACCAGCTGCACCAACCACAGTTAGCAATTCAGAATCCCAGGTTTTAAGTTTCGACTCATATTTCCAGTAAAAGCCCTCTCCTGCCGTGGCATCATCGGCCGCGCTGGTGGCAACACGCTTCTCGCCTGCTACTGCCCCTACAACCGGATCGGCGTAATGGCGGCAAATGTTTATCAGGGCATCGGCATTTAAAAATGTGTTTGCATCAGTAAATACAATCACATCGGTAGTTACCTCTTTCAAGACACGGTGTACTGCAGCCAGTTTACCCTTGCGGGCTTCGCTATGCATGTGTTTGATCTGCGGGTAAGCAGCTACAAGTTCGGGCGTTCTGTCGGTAGAGCCATCGGTAACAAAAATCAACTGTAGCTTACCTGCCGGATAACGAAGGCTCAGTGTATTGGCAATTTTTTCATCAATAAAATCTTCTTCATTATAAGCCGCGATGATTAAACTACAGCTTGGCAATAAACCTTCGTCTACCGGAGGTATAACAGGTTTGCCTTTAACAATACGTTTAATTTTAATGATGAAATACAATAGTATGCCATATCCGAAAAAGGCATAAAATACAATAAAAAGGCTAAGCCAAAGCGCTATCTTCATTTAACGGGTGATAGGATATCCTAAATTGTTGCTGTTTATGTTATTGGTCAAATTCCACCAAATGGCTTTAAGCAAAAGCTTACCAAAGCCCTTTTGTTTGTTCTTGCTATAATTGAGCAGGTTTCTTGGTGTTACTATCAGTATAAAATAAAGGTAGAAAAATAAGCGTGCCTGCAAAGGTGCATTTCGGCGGATGAAAAGTATGCGGTTACGGTTCATAAAATATTCCTTTAAACCGCTGGCCTTTCCAACAGAAACCGATTCTTTGTGATATATTAATCCCGCAGGGATAAACCATACCTCGTAACCTGCTTTTTTAATATGATCACACCAATCCATCTCCTCATAATACAAGAAAAAGTTTTCGGCCATCATGCCTGCCTTGTCTATGGCTTCGAGCTTTAACATCATGGCCGCACCATGTGCGTAACCGGTTGGCCCTGTAGTATTATCATACTGGCCATTATCTTTCTCCAATAATCCGATGGTTGAATTTCTGCACGTATAATAATTCATGGGTGTAAAACCCGCATATTGTAAGGTATCGGGCTCATCAAAATACCTGATTTTGGGGGATGCCATTCCTATGGAAGAATTGGCTTCCATTACCTTTATCATTTCATCAATCAGCCCGGGGGTAAACTCCGTATCGTTATTCACAAAAAACAAATAGTCACCTGTTGAAGCTTTTATACCTAAATTGTTGCCCCCGGCAAAACCAAGGTTAGCATCCGAACGTATGAATTTAATACCGGGATATTGTGATTGCCAGTTTGGGACACTGTTCTCTTTGCTGCCATTATCAACCACAATAATTTCTATGTTTGTATAAGTATTTGTGTTACTGATAGATGCTAAAAGTAATTCCGTTATATAACTTTGATTAAAATTAACCGTTATGACAGAAACCTTTTTCATCTAATATATATGTTAAACGTAACTTACGAGGGTTGAAGTTACATTGAATATAGTTACCAATTGAGTAATAAAAAAAACATATCTAAAGAAATTTCCGATTTCGAAAAAATCAGTAATCAGCAAAATGATATTGATCAGAAACTGGATGAACTTATTACGCTTTTAGCGCAAAGTAACCTCGACAGTGAATCGATTAAAAATTTACAGAACCGTTTTAACACAGCCGTTCAATCTTCAAATATCGACCGCAGCAAGCTAAAGGACTTTGAAAAGATGGATGAACTGAGCGCAACCGCATCACGCGAAGAATTGCTCGACGAGTTCAGCATACTTTTAACCAATCACCGTATCGACAGTGCAGGAGCAACTAACTACATCAAAAAAGAAAGGCTTTCGTCTGTTGTGCTTATCCTGATTGCGGTGTTAATGATTGGGCTTGGATTTGCCATGATTGTGATGCCAGCCCCGCCTTATTTTGAAATGTTCACCATTTACTATTTCAACCCCAATGATGGTGTAACCATAATGGATGTCATTTCACTAATTATTATATTAGCGGGTGTGTACTTATTAATTAAAACTTTCTATCAGAAAAAAACACTTCCCTAATTTTTTCAAATGGCATCTGATTCGTCTTTAAAAAAAATACTTCTGGTAGATGATAATCCGCTTTTTTTAAAAATGCTTTCGCAGGCATTTAAAAAATCAGGGTTTGTTTGTGATACTTCCGAATCTGCTGCAGACGCTTTACAAAAGCTAAAAACCGAGCGCCCGGATGCAATAGTATCTGACTACCAGATGCCTGTGATGAATGGGCTCGAGTTTAGGAGACACCTGTTAAAGCAACCTGTACTTCAGGATATACCATTTATATTCCTAACCGATTTTTCTGACGAAGACTTAGTAACCAGCGGACTTAACCTGCAGGCTATTGATTATGTATTAAAAAATACGCCTGTAAATGTGATCGTATCAAAACTCAATAACCTGATTGATACTGTCAGCAAGCAAAGGCAATTATCTGAAGCCGAAGTTAAAAAAGCAGCAACGGCGTTGAATATTAAGTCAATACCACAACAGGCCCCTATACTTAAGGGCTACGAGCTCAACTTTTGGCATCAGTCGTTTCAGGATATACCAGGCGGAGATTTTATTGACTTTATACAGGTTACCGATCGTTTTACTTTTATAGTGCTTGGCGATGTAATGGGTAAAAAATGGATGGCTTGGTTTTTAAGCTTTAGTTTTTTAAGCTACATAAGGGCTGCCGTTAAGTTTGCCATCTGGAGCGGGGAATATTCAACCGCTGCTATATTGCAAAAGGTAAACCATATCATTGCAACCGACGAGGTACTTGCCGACATCCTGTCGAGCCTGTCATTACTGATGATCGATCATGAAAAGAATACGATCAGTTATTCAGGTGCGGGCGATCTTCCTATTGTTTATTATGAAGCAGCTACCGGGCGGTTAACTGAGCTGCAATCTTCCGGGTTACTGTTAGGTTTATTTGCTGACGGTATGTACGAAGAACAACAGATGGCCATGCAGGCAAATGACCAGCTTTTTATATTTACAGATGGCATCATAGATTATGCTGTAGATAAAGATCACAGTAAGTCTGACTATAAATATTTTGTACAAAAATTAAAAGAGATAACAGATAAGCAAGATACCTTTGCTAATCTAAAGGAGTATCTTAAAAAAAATGCAGTTACAGCCCAGGTTGATGATTGCAGTATTATTCATTTGCTTAAAACCACTGACAATGATTGATATCATAAAAAACTCAGATAATTATATCCTTGCCGATCTGCAATTAACAGAGGCTAACATGAGTAATGCAGATACCTTTAAAGCTGAAATGGTTAAGCTGCTGGATACGCATCAGAAAAAAATTGCGCTAAGCATGCACCAGGTAAGCTATATCGACAGTACTTTCTTAGGCGCACTGGTAGCTTCATTAAAGCATGCTATTGCAACCAAGCAGGATATTTTACTTGTAGGCCTTAAAAAAGACATACATGATCTTTTATCACTGATCAGGCTTGATAAGGTATTCAAGATCTACAATACCTTTAATGACGCTACTTCGGCTTAGCACTACTTAACTGAGCAGGTAATGGTAAGTGAGCTTTATTTTTTAAACGATTTAAGTTACGTTCCGGCAACGTTACTTGATGATATGCTTAATTTTATAAGGAATAATTTACCGCAGCAGCCTGACCATGATGCCTTAACTTTTAAAACCAAGTTTATCCTCACCGAACTGATTACCAATGCCGTGAAACACACGCCAAATGATTCATCAAGTTTACAGATACGGATGGAGGATGATGGTATCAGGATTATAAAGACGGATACCGGAAACCCTTTAAATTTTAAGCTTAAAGCCGCTCCATCTGATAGCGTTATTGCATCAGACTTTTTGCATACGTTGTATGTGAAAAATAAAGATGAGCAATTGCATTTTTATTGTGTTGAAAATCACAATTCGCTTGCGGCAGATGATAATCTTCCTGAACATTTCGGTTTGCTGATCATCACCAAATCATCAGACACATTCTACTATCATCATAACAAAACCACTGGTGTAAATACGTTTAATGTATTTGTAGCTTACTAAGCTTTACCGCGGCCCAAGCCTTGTTTCACAAATGAAATAGCTTCCTTGTAACCTACTGTATATACACTCCAAAAGTTATATTTCTGGTACCGGTTAAGTGCAATGTAACTTATAATTACAGCAATTAATACCGGGACAACCGTAGTAACCGCAACACCGTAAATATTGCCCAATACCAGTATACCCAGGTAATCAAACAAAATATTTGCTGCCAGCATCACCAACACCTTGTAAAAGTTTATCTTAGGTTTATTAATTACATCAAGCGTTAAAGCAGAAAAGCGATCAACAGGATATAATAGCGCAAAGGTCATAAACAGCCTGAATACATTGGCTGCTTCTGTATGGGCGTATTTGCCGCCACCAATCAGCGATATAGCAATATCCGCAAGCAGAACTGCTATTATACAGGCGGGGATCAAAATCACAGTAAGCATACCTGCATATTTTTTCATGGTGTAGATCACCTCTTCCCTTTTATTTTGATTATAATGCGCAGAAAGCTCAGGCATACCAGTAGCAGCGAAACTTACCAAAGGAACCTCAACCAACTGCATCAGGCTTTGACCCAGATTATAAACAGCTAATGGTGCAGGGCCAAGCATAAAGTTAATGATATAAGTATCAGATGTGCGGAACATATTTGCGCTTAACGTTGTCCCAACACTGTATTTACCAAAATTATAAAGCTCCATCACCGTTTTTTTAGTACTGCGGGCAAGCGTATTTACCCGCGACCAGCCCATTACCATTGCATACAGGCTCGTAATTAAGTTAGAGATCAGGTATGAATACAGCAGGCTATCAAGCGTTAGCTTTTTAATGATGAGCAGAATGATAATAAAAACGATAAAAAGCCCGCGGTTTACAAAACGTACGTACAGCAGTTGATCAAAACGTTGTTCGCCCTGTAGCACGCAGGTTGCTAAAAACATGGGCAGGGTGAACAGATAGGCCAAACCAAACCATTTGATAAATAGCCGCAGCCCCTCGTCTGTAACGTAGTGTGAGAAAAATATCGCCGGCAGGTTCAGTAAAACAAGTATGCCTGTTATGATTAATCCAACCACCCAGGTAGAACCCGCTACCTCTGCAGTACGTGCTTCATCTGATCCTGCATAAAACTTGATAAAAGCAGTGGTGATAAACCCGGATCGAAAAGTATCTATCAATAAATAGGTAGCCTGAAAAAACACCCATTTACCGGCTTCTGATATGGGCATGGCCCTAAAAATGATTGCCGTGGTCACCATTCCAAGTACAATCATTACCCCGTTACCGGCTAATGACAAGAAATGTTTATTTTTAATTATTCCGGTAGCTTTTGCCCACATCCTAACTTTATAAATATTCGTAAAACAAGATTAAGTAAAATAAATTCATTTATCAGATATTAGCACAATCAGATACAAATATGGTACAACACCTGTTTCCCGAAGTAACGCTTCTAATTACGCATTATAACCGTAGCCGCTCGCTCCAACGTTTGTTAAAAACATTTGCAGATCAAGGCTTTGTATTCGGCGGAATTGTGGTATCTGATGATGGTAGTAAACCAGAACATCTGGAGTATATTAAAAATCTGAAAACGAATTTTGAGTTTGATCTTATTACGACACCTGTCAATAAAGGTTTAGGCAATAATATCAATAAAGGGCAAGATGCTGTTAAAACGCCCCTTACCCTATACGTGCAGGAAGACTTTGAACCTAAGCCTGCTTTTGCAGAGCATTTTAAAGATGCATTAACTTTTTTTAAAGAAGACCCTACCTGGGATATTGCCAGATTTTATGCTTATTTCAGTTATCCATACAAGAAGCCTTACAAAAATGGTTTTTCGGAAATGCTGTTTAAGTCTTCCATTTTTTATGGCAATCACCTGAAGTTTTATGTTTATAGTGATCATCCGCATTTGCGCAGAAGTAACTTTTTAGAAAAATTCGGCCGTTATCCGGAAGGTATAAAAGGCGATCGCACCGAGTTTTTAATGGCGGCTTCGTTTATTAAACACAAAGGCAGGGGCTTGTTTTACGATAATTTCAACGACCTTTTCTATCAAAAGAATTCGTCAGACGAACCAAGCACCATGAACAGGGCCGACTGGCGCGAAAGCAAAAATCCTGTTGCGCTTACAGCCCGATACTTTTACCTGCGGTTTAAACTGCTGCGCTGGACCTACGAAGTATTGTATAAAAAATAAGACCGTAGTCCTAACCATAACATTAGAAGTTTCGTAAATAGCCCATATGACTCCTGCATACCAATTTGATACTGTTACCCTACTGATTACTCACTATAACAGAAGCCAGTCTTTAGAGCGTTTATTAAAAGCGTTTGTAAAGCAAGAGATCAGCTTTGGAGATATTGTAGTATCTGATGATGGCAGCAAGCCCGAACATATTACCTATTTACAGGCGATTGCTCCGCAATATGGTTTCAGGCTCATTACAACGCCTAAAAACAAGGGCTTAGGCAATAACATTAACAAAGGGCAAGATGCCGTTAAAACGCCGCTTACGCTTTACGTACAGGAAGATTTCAATCCGTTTCCGGGCTATGGCAAGCATTTGCAGGATGCTGTTAGCATAATGGATGAAAGAAAAGATATGGATATCGTCCGTTTTTATGCCTATTTTAAATATCCGTATCTTAAACCCTACCGCGATGGCTACTCAGAAATGGTATTCAAGATCTGGTATCCGGGACACAGGAAGTTTCATTGCTATAGTGACCACCCGCACCTGCGCCGCAGCAATTTCTTTGAAAAATTCGGTCGTTACAGAGAAGGCCTTAAAGGCGACCGTACAGAATTTCTGATGGCGCTGTCATTTTTAAAACACGTTGGTAAAGGGATGTTTTATGAAGATTATAAAGGTCTTTTCGATCAGGTTAATTCCTCTGATGAACCAAGTACCATGACACGAAGCGACTTCAGGACAAGCACCAATCCGCTTGTATCTTTTGTAAGAATGATCTATCGTAATGTAAAGCACACTTACGAACTGATCACTTATAAAAATTAATTACTGTTGAACTGCGTTTATAGCTGCGTAAATTTCGTTTACGTTGTTTTCCCAGGTATGGCCTGAAGCAAAGTCAATACGCTCCTGCTGCTTTTCAGGCGAATCCTCATTCAAGGCTTTTTGTATGAGTTCAATATAATCTTCTTTGCCTTTGCCCAGATAAACATGGTCTGCAAAAACACTCATGGCTTCGGTATAGGTTGCCACAGTGGGTTTGCCCATAGCAAGGTATTCGTCAATTTTACGGGGGTAGTTACCAATAGTTACCTGGTTAACGATTTGCGGATTAATACATACATCAAAAGAAGAAATATAAGCCGGTAACTGGTCGCCATTTTTCCGGCCCAGGAAATGTACATTTTCTAATTGATGCAGATCACTTGTTATAAACTCATTGTCCTCCGGCCCAACCAAAACAATGCTCCAATCGGGCTTGTTTTGTGCAATGTGTTTCAACAGATCGATATCCAGCCGCAAACTTTGTAAAGCGCCAACATACCCGATAACAGGTTTTTTAATAGGCGCAACATCATTTGGCACAACCTGATCTTTGGCTACAAACATTTCCAGATCGCAGCCCTGCCCTACATAGTATGAATTAGGATTGTACTGTTTGCAATAATTAGCAAGGTAAACTGAGTTAGCTACGCACACATCACTCTTCGCGATGAGTTTTGGTTCCAGGCGCTCACCATGACGTTTCCAGTAATCCACACCCAACATATAATCGCGTGAATAGTAAACACTAACCTTGGGCTTTAAAAGATCTTTCAGATAAAAAGACCTGATAATATCGTTATCATTAAAAAGGATAATATCCTTAAAACCCAGTGTATCTATTGCCTTAGATATGCTTTCGGCAAAAAGCTTATTGTTGGCCTTATTAATTATGGTGTGTACCAATGTGAAAGGTAACCAGTTGATTGACCTGATTATCTTATCAGGATACAGGTTCCATAAATTATTTTCAATCTTGAAAATGTTGTCTTTTTTACCCTCTATCAGATCGATGCGCTTTTTAACGTTCGCATCACTTTTGCCCTTTAAATAGGTTTGTGTATCCAGCGGCGCATTAACATATAAAACACGATTATTCTTGCTGAATTCGAGTGCAATGTTTTTACAATTGCTACCGATTTCAACATCCCAGGCTTGTTGCCCAACAATAACAATATCCCTGTTCTTTATTATATCGCTCATGTTACTAAGTACCTTCTACGGAAGCAGCAGGCAAGATGTTTTTTCTTTTCTGATCATCTAAATTTTTAGTAATTGGGATAAGGGCTACAAAGAGGTAAAAAAGTATGTTCGACGGAAACTGAACCAAAGCTTCCTGCGGAAAATCGGCAATGTTGAATGCAAACACAATCAATGTTGCTGCCAGGCAGTAAGATTTTAATTCAGGATCTTGTATCAGATAAAAATTGTTGATGCCTGTTTTCATCATTACAAACATCATGGTACAAAATAGCAGCAAGCCTAACCACCCGTTTTCTACAGCAACCCGTATATAACCGCTATCTGGCGGAAAGTTAGACAAAAAAGAACCAGGTGCAAAACGTTTTCCCCATACACCGGTGGCTCCAAGGCCACCACCCATTGGGTGGGTTAAAATATAGGGCTGTATGCGTTTCTGATTTTGCTTACGCACGTTATAAGAATCGTCATTGTTAGGCCTGAACGCAGACTGGAAGCGTACGATATTTTGATTTCCTGTTGGTATATTAATCAGCACAATAAAAAAGAACCCGGCGATACAGGAGAAAATAAGCACCTTCTTATTATAGTTCAGTATAGCAAATAGCAGTAAAGCTGCCGGCAATAACACGTTTGCTCCGCGCGTGCCGGAAAAGATCATGGCGATGAAGAAAAGTATAATCAAAAACAATGACACGATCTTTTTCCAGTTAGCAAATTTCCCAAATATGACACATACGCATAGGATACTTGGCATTACCATGTTGTAAGAGTAAGCTACCGGGTCTGAGAAGAAAGAAAACTTACGCCAGTGACCATTTATAAAAAGCAAAGATGCAATAGAGGGATCCGAATATAAATAGGCATTTTCAGAGTCGCTGAAACCAATAAACTCCTGCTTAAAGCCATAAAGGGCGCCAAGTATCGACAATACCAGCCATAGTTTTAAAATAAGCCTTACAAATTTTACAGATTTGATATTATACAAAAAGATAAAATAGCTGATTTGTACAATAGCCACCGAGCGCACGGTATATACCCAGGCCATGCGCGATTCGGCCGTTGGGTTGGCTACTTCTATCAGGTTGTATCCAATCCATAATAAAACCATTACAGTTATTGGCCCCTTGAATAATGCCCAGTTATTTTCCTTTTTTTGCTTTACTACTACAACAATAGCCAGCAAAGCCTGCATGGCATCCATTAATGTACCTAACGGCCCGGGTATAAATCGCATTAGTAAAAAAAGCAGATAGGCAGTAATTAGTAATACCAACACCCCAAATTCTGAATAAGCAACAAGACACCACACTAATGGAATGCCAATAGCTATAGCCAGAAACATACCACCAAACGGAATGCCTGCCGTACCTACCCCAATACCGATGATGGCCGCAAATGCACCTAATAAACTAATAAATAAAGGGCTGTTTAATTTACTTACCAAACGGTTTATCCGGGCACGGTTATTTGTTTCGCGCTTTTTAAAAACAATGTTGCCGGCTACCGGATTATGATCTGCCATTTATAAAAACAATATTTTTAGAAATAACATATATGTGCTTAAAAATGCAACAACAATTGCAACAATACGCGTTATACGGTCTGTTTTTTCTTTTAGCTCTTTAGCAATTTCCTCTTTCCGTATAACTTCTTCTGAAGGATCAATTCTCATCTTTTTGCTCCTCCGAAGCACTATTATAGTAATGCGTAGTAGCTACAGAATGCTTGTTGGCATTACGGGCTTTGAGCAATGATAATACCTGGAAAAATATAAACTTTGGAATATTAATTAAAGACTGATAGATGGTTTTGTCGGTATCTGATTTAGCCAGTGCAATATAAAAACCTAATACAAATATAATAAATGCAACAAGCCATATTAACACTGCAGTAAGGCTGATAAATATATTGATGAGCATAAAGACAACCGATACTAATAAAAAGATGAATAGTGGTGGGCGCAGTAGTATTAAACCAAAAACAAACTGGTTCCAGCTCCCTTTGAATAGTAGTTTAAAGCCGAAAGTAAAGTACTTAAACCAAGTATTGATCCACCGTGAACGCTGTTTAACCAACTGATCACTTTTTGTTGTCTTTTCGTCGTATACAATGGCCTTATCTGCAAAAGCAATGCGCAGGTTGCGGCTAAGAATGGCATATTGTAAAACTTTATCAAAACCAGCACCGGACACATCCCTGTTTTCAAGGCAGTCGCGATAAAGCTGCGTGGTAAAAGCCATACCAGAACCGGCCAGTGTAGCAGATGAGCCTATTTTAAACAATATCTTTCCGTCATAAAAATGATAATAAATATCGCGGGCTGCATCCAAACGTGCGTATGTAGTATTCAGATTTTTAGCATCCCTTACGCCCTGTACGGCACTGTAACCAGCATCGAAATAAATGTTCAGCTGGTCAAGATAATCAGGTTCTGCAAGGTTATCACTATCAATAATAGTTAAGATATTATGCGGGCGCTTAAACCTGTTGATCGCATAAAAATGAGATTTTGTATTGCTCGAAAGCGTTTCCTCGGGCCTTAAGATGATCACTCGATCATCTTTAAATTGTAAGCCGGATACATCGCATTTATCTGCAACAATATAAATCAGGAAATTCTGATAATTAAGCCTTAGCAGCGAGGCTACTACATCAGGAATGGCAGTAACCTGCTCATAGGCGGTAACAATTATACCATAGTCATTTATAACAGATTGATGCGGCTGGCCACCCCCTATTTTATTTCTTTTAAATGTAGACAACAAGTAAAGCAAAAAAGGAAGTACAAGATTATAACCCACCAATACCTGTAAAACTATCCAAATGGTAATCATACTATAATCTTCTATTTAGGTGGCTCCTGAAGTTGCTCTTTTGAAACCATATTCATCACCCAACCTACAAACTTATTCCCATGTGCCTTAAGGTATTCGAGGTTAAGCTGTTGTGTTTGTTTAAAACTTTGTCCAGCTTCAAAAATGGCAACTATTTTCTCTGCATAAAGTATCCATTCCTTTGATCGGTTAAGCGTATCAAGGGCTGATGCTTCTATGATAATAATGTCGTAAAATGATTTTAAAGCATTCAACTTTCTGTTGATGATATTGCTGTCGGCAATTTCCAGCACGGATAAACCGCCGCCTTTATTTCCTAAAATATTTATTTTAGAATTTAAGTGCATGGTCTCAGTATCTTCTGCGGCCTTAAAATAATCTTCAATAAAATTTTTAGTACCAGACAATTCAGTAATATCCGGGTTAATAAAGTTACCGTCAATTACTAATACTTTTTTATTGATAGCAGCATAGGCATAGGCAAGGTTCATGGTAACATACGTTTTGCCCTCCCCCTTTTTTATACTGTTAACTAAAAGTATCTTGTCGCCTTTTAACTCTGTATCTATTTCAAATCTTACCGACTGCAATAAACTTCTGAACAGCGCTACCTCGGTTCCAGCATCCCTTTCATTCCAGACCTTATTTAAATCAATTACTGCACCATGCAACTGATTAAGATAGCCCATCACAGGCGTCTTTGTCTTATTGGCAAGTTCTCTCGGGTTTTTAATTGAGGTGTCTAACAAGAAAATAACAAAGAACACAGCCACGCAAAACACAAAACTTATAATGCCGCTCAATATTACAAGCAACATTTTTTTAGATGGCTGTGCCATACCCGGCATGGCTTGTTGTACCCGTCGCAGTCTTGCAGTAAAATTAGATTCAAGACTGGTTTGATTATATTTCTGTAATATATCCAGATACTCCTGACTGGCTACAGTTATGGCACTTTCATCAGCCTGTATTACAGCCTCATGCGGTACCAGTTTATATAATCTCTGGTTTAAGGCATCAAGTTGGGTTTGTATAGAAGAGATACTGTTTTTTGCCAGATCTGCCTGGATCTGCAGTGTTAGTTTTTGTTCTATTAAGTTCTGTTTGGTAGTAAGTGGACTTGTGATCAATTTATCTGTAGACTGATTTACCTGAGCTGATAATCTGCGGCTTAGTGAATCAACCTGCGATTTGTATTTCTGATCGAAACCACTTTGCACATAGCGATTATTAGCAGCCTCGAGCTGGGCACGTGTACCTACAATATTTTGATTGATCTTTACAAGCGTGCTTTCAATATATTGCCTGTCTGAAGGGTCGAATTTACTATCGATGTTTTTAACGGCCTGCTGATTAGCTATTGCATCCTTTTTATTTTGTTCAAGCCGGGTTTCAAAATCTGCTATTTCACCATATAAAGAACGGGCCTGCTCATTAAGATTAAACACATGATTCTGAATTTTGTAATCTTTAAGCTGTTGCATCCGCTTATTCATCGAATCCTGCTTGGCTTTTAATAACTCGCCCAAAAAAGTAACTGCCTTTTGCTGGTTCTCTTTTATAAGCATGTTGTAATAACTAATAGCCTCGCTGCATAAATTATTAACAATAGTGGCCGATAGTTCGGGGTTATCCGAGTCTGCCTGTACAACTATAAAATCACTGTTATCAGTACGGTAAACTGTCAATGTTTTAAGTAACGACTGGTCATCATACTTCATGGATGACATTAACTGGTACAATCCGCGCTGATCCTCATTAAATAATGATAATGATTGCTTTTTAGCGTACATATCGCTGTAAACCTGCAACGCATGTTGTTTGGCCTGCTGATTAAGCGTACTTAAAAGTTTACTTGGCTTACGATAAGGTGCTGCACTTTTCAGGTCGTGTATCATTAGCTGGTACGAAACCTGATCCAGCATTTTTTTTGAACGGATCAGTTCAATCAGGTTACTAAACTCCTGGCTAATGCGCGAATCCTGCTGTATTTGCTGCGAAATAGATTGTTGTGTCTGATCCACTATGCCTGTAGCAATCTGGGCCTGCGAAGTATAAAGATCAGGCTGGTTGCGAACCAAAAAGTAAGTGATAATAATGGCAACTAAAGGTATTATAATAAGTGTATACTTATTTTTTATCAGTAGCCTGAAAAAATTACTCAGTTCCATTATTTGATATTTTCAAGTTTGTCACCCAAAATTTCTTCCAGGTCTGATTTTGCAATTAATAAGTTGGTTTCAGCTAAAATACGTGATTGATTACGGTCAGAAAGGGTTGCCTGTGCCTTATTATAATTATCATAGGTTTCTTCTCCTTTTTCAAACTTATGTCTTATACTTTTTACCAGTTCTGCGGCATCCATTGCAGATTGTGTTTGCAATTTAACTTCTGCAGTACGCTGAATGTACAGGTAATAACGTTTCTTTACTTCATTAGTTAAAGTAAGCATGTATTCATCGCTTTCGCTTTGTGCAACCTGTAGTTCTGCTTTTGCCTGCCTTATCGTAGCTGGTTTTTGAAAAAAGTATCCCGGATTAAAAAAAAGGCCTACCTGCAAACCATTAAAGTAGCTGTAAGATTGTGTAGTAGTACTGCTTGTACCGGTGGTGTTAATGCCGGGGGTTGCCACTATGGTAGCACTATGCGGCTGATAAACATACGAGATGGTAAAGGCATCAAGATAAGAGATCTTTGCTTTACTGATATTTTCCTTAGCAACAGAAACCCGGTTCTGGTTAGCCCTAACTCTGGGGTAATTGGCCTTAGAAACTTCTATAAGTTTATTAAGATATGCTTCATTAATGTCTGGAATTATTGATTCCTGAGCTTTAAGAGGTTGATATAAGAACAATAAGCCAAGAACTGATAATATTAAAGTATATATTCTTTTCATTAATAAGCAAGATTATCGGATAGCAATTTGCTTCAGTCCTTAAAAATATGCAAATGATTTAAAACGGCAAACAAACTGAATTCAGATTAACTATCTGTACGATTTAATAGCTTAAAAAGTTTTTTAAAAAGAATAATAACTAAATATTAGTTAACCGATGTTTGGAGGTCAAGCGCTTCATAGACGGAGTTATTGCTTTTAAATTCAGGAACTATTTCCTTCATTTTAGCTACAATACGGTTATTATTATGTGTTGTGGCCAGATGTATCAATTCGTCAACCTGTTTAACAACGGCTGCAAAACTATACTCACGTACCTTGGCGATCATTATTTTATGATGGTGTGTAGGTATAGTGTTTTCCATATCATTCAGCAACTCCTCGTAAAGCTTTTCACCTGGGCGCAGGCCAGTAAATTCAATAGCAATATCCTGGTTAGGTATCAAACCCGAAAGCCTGATCATTTTTTTCGCCAGTTCGACAATCTTTACAGATTTGCCCATGTCAAAAATAAATATTTCACCCCCGTTACCCATTGATCCGGCTTCAAGAACCAGCCTGCAAGCCTCAGGAATGGTCATAAAATATCTTGTTATTTCCGGATGGGTTACAGTTACAGGCCCGCCCTTTTCTATCTGAGCTTTAAACCTTGGTATAACCGAACCATTTGAACCCAATACATTACCGAAACGGGTAGTTATAAACTTAGTATTTTCTTTTCTTTTACTTGTATTTAAGTGGCTAAGGCCATTTTCGTATACCGTTCCGGGTTCAAAGAATGACTTAAACAAAGATTGTACATAAATTTCGGCGATACGCTTAGAAGCGCCCATAATATTAGTAGGATTTACAGCCTTATCGGTTGATACCATTACAAATTTATGCACACCATATTGAACAGACAGATTAGCCATTATCTTTGTACCCATTACATTAGTCCTGATGGCTTCAGCAGGATTGTGTTCCATTAATGGTACATGCTTGTAAGCCGCCGCATGATAAACATAATGAGGCTGGAATGTTTTGAAAAGAGATTCCATACGGTTGCGGTCCCGCACATCACCTATAAAAGAGTGAAAAATCTGGTCATCGCAGCATTCTTCCAATTCGAGTTGCAATTCATGCAAAGGAGATTCAGCCTGATCTGTTAAAATGATCATCTGAGGTTTAAAGTTCAGTAGCTGACGTACAATTTCGCTACCGATAGACCCTGCGGCACCTGTAACAACAATACGTTTACCCTTTAATTGATCGCTGATAACATCATTGTCGATTTTAATCGGGTCGCGTTCAAGCAAGTTTTCAATTTTGATATTTTGTATTTGCTTGGTATTGATATGGCCATTTATCCAATTTGTAACTGGTGGCAAGGTCAGTACTCTGATATTATATTTAAGACAAAGGTCTACAATTCTATTTTTACGGTCAGAGTCAAGATTGTTAATAGCAATTATCAAATCGTCAACTTTTTCAAGAGAAGTTACAAATTTTTCGAAAGCGGAAACAGAATATATTTTAACTCCTTCTATTATTTTCCCAGACTTCCTGGTATCATCTTCAATAAAACCTACAACAGTCATATTAACTGCTGCATCATGATCTAAAGTACGTTTAGCAGCGATACCGATTTCACCTGCGCCGTAGATTACCACATGTCTTTTATCAATGTTCAGGTTTTTTATATATAAAAAGAAATACTTAACAAATACCCGGTAACTAAGTAGTAAAACAAAACTGCATAATGCATTAATCACCAACACCTCGTTAGAGATCATGGTTTTTAAATTAAATGTCATCAACACCAGATTTGTAAGGAAAAACAAGAAATTACTTATTCCTACAGAAAGTACAATCCTGTGTGCATCTTGAAAACTGGTGTATCTGATGATACCCGCATATGTTTTTACAACCAGGAATACAATTACGTTGATTACAGTAAAAATCAACAGGTTACGACTAAAAGAAGCGGTTTGAATGTTATTTATATCGAAATTATAACGGATAAAATATGCCATCCCTAAAGAAAACATACCGATTATAAGATCGAGACAAAAGATTATCCAGCGAGGTACGATGTTAAGAGTTTGAAACATTATTACAGATAAATGTAACAGAATTACTTTACAATATTAATAATAATAATAAAATTTAAGTCAGAATTTTATTATTAAGCAAATAAATATTTGATTAAAATCAAATATCCAATTATATAACATTTATAACTTGTAAGCATATTAAGACTTACAGCTTGTTTTGTTAACACTATTGATTTAAATATGTTTAAACTAATGATTTGTTAGTTGATTTTATTATTTCACAGGTTAAGACCACCGCGCTATTGAATTTTATCTTTTTGAAAAACAGCCTGATAGAAGATTTTTAAAAAAAATATCACCACAGGCTTTGCGTATGTATTTTTAAATCTTACTTTTGCACCACGCAAACGGGATGTAGCGTAGCCCGGTATCGCGCCACATTTGGGATGTGGAGGCCGCAGGTTCGAATCCTGCCATCCCGACTAAAGCGATACCAAGTATCAAAACCCTCTAAATTGTATGATTTAGAGGGTTTTTTTGTTATAATTAAAATTGCTCTTCAGAACCCTCATTGTTATAACTTCTTAGTGCCCTATTCACACCTTCTTTTTAAGCCGTACATTTTTCAATGCATTGCTGGCTATTGCCGGTCCTTGGAGATGCTTTCCTAATACTAATCTGTATTTTTTAATTAATTGCATATCTGTCATATATTCCCATTGCATGATCTGAACCGCTGACCTGTCATGCCCATTCAAAATACAATTCAAAAAGCCGCGGCCAGATCATCATGCTATATTTTATCTGTATTTCGCTGTCATGAGCACTAATTCAAATAAATAAGTGCCGGTAACTACAACGTGCATTTTCTATATTCAGCCACGGTATATAATTAAATTCTATATGAAATTAAGCCTTAAAGGTGCTTTATTACTCGCAATTGCCCTGATGTCAATCGTTAGCAGAAGTTTTGCCCAAAATAAAGACCTTCCCAATAGTTATTCAACGCTACGGGCTCAAAATAAAATTCTAAACCCGCTGCTGCCGGGTTATTTTGCTGATCCAACTATTAAAAAGTTTGGCGATATATATTACATCTACGCCACTACTGACAACATTATGCTGGCATCGGGGGCACCTACGGTATGGTACAGCAAAGATTTCGAAAATTGGTATAACTACACAATGGATGTTCCTGCTTTTACCGCCGAACCTTTAACCAATTTTTGGGCACCTGATGTGGTCTTCAAAAACAATCGTTATTACTTATACTTCGGTAACTGCGAAATGGGTTGCAACATATATGGATATGTTTCTGATACACCTGTTGGTCCCTGGAAAAAGTTAAGCGACGCTGACAATCCGGTTATTCCGCATGATTACCCCCGGCCGGGCTTTCCTTCGCTTGATGCACAGTTTTTTACTGATGATGACCAAAAAATTTATGGTTACTGGGGTACATGGGTACACTACAATGGCGGTTACGCAGTAGGCGAACTTAATAGTCAAAGCATGAGTAACATGCAAAAATCAACAAACATTCCGCTGGCGCAAACGCCCGGGCCTTTTGAGGCACCCTATATGATGAAGAAGGGAGATAAATACCTATTAATGTATTCGGGCGGATCATGCCATGACGAGACTTATAATGTACGCTATGCGTATGCCCATACCCCTTACGGCCCCTTTAAAGAAGGAGCTAATAATCCGATTTTAAGTACCAATGCCGACAAAACCGTTCATGGCCCGGGGCACCATTCCGTTTTACAGGACGGTGATGACTATTACATTATTTATCACAAGCATGATTACCCTATGACCAGGGGCGGATTAGCCCGTCAGGTATGTGTAGATCGCTTGATCTTTGAAAACGATTCGACCATAAAGAAGGTGGAACCGCAAAATACCGGCTATATCAATCCGTCAAAACAAACGCCACCTGTTAACCTGGCTTTAAATAAAGACGCCCGTGCATCTTCAGAGTATCATTTGCAGGATTTGAATAACGATTACGAATACAAAGCCAGTTTTGTAACCGACGATAACAACGCAACCCTTTGGAAAGCTGGCAGTAACCTATTGCCACAGGATTTAACCATTGATTTAGGTGCTGAAAAAAGGATCAGGCGTATAATGACGCAATTTGAATTTCCTGCATTTTACTATCAGTATATGATCAAATACTCTGCTGATGGTAAAAGCTGGAAGCTTTTTGCAGATCAATCAAAGAACCGGACACCTGGCAGCCCAATGATTGACGATAAAGATGTAAAAGCACGATTTATCAAATTAACGGTTACAGGTACTGAAAAACAAGGGCTGTATGCCGCAATATGGAATATCAAAGTTTATGATGGCCTATTTGACATGCCGCTACACATAAAAAACAAAATCTCGGAAAACGCACCTGCGCTCAACAGTAAACGGCAAATGCTGCTGAACATTAATGCAGCAGATTATTCAAAAGATCAGTCTTTTAAAATTGTTAAGAACAAAGGTGTACTTGGTGGAATATTTAAAAAAAACGGCGATGTTACGATTGAAAAAGACGAAGCCGGGATAACTGCCTTTAAATTTACAAACGGGTCTCTTCAATCAGATCAACCTGTTCCGCAAACACTTGCATGGAACGGTTCATACACAGTTGCTGCCTGGGTAAAAACACGGGTGATGGCAAAAGAAGGCGGATGCCTGATGTCGTGGTGCAACAGAAACATAATGAGACTTGCCAACTCCTATAATGCGATGTATTTCAACAGTGGTGGTTACGGAGCGGCCGGGCACCTTGATTATCATTTTGATATGAAATATAACCATATGCCGCAGAGCAATAAATGGCATTATATTGTTTTAACATTTGATGGTATATCTGAGAAGATCTATGTCGACGGTAAACTGGATAATGCACAGATGATGACCTTGTCATCTGCCATAAAAAATGCTAAATTTATTATAGGAGCGTCAGACATTGGCGAAAATTTTACAGGTTATATCGCCTCATTAAAAATGTATGATTATGCTTTAAATTTTGATGAAATACAAAAACAGCTTCATGCTAATCAGTCATTAAAATAGCTCAAAGTACCCTGCTCCCTCCTGCCACAAAGTTATCGCGGCTGAATTGTTTTTAAAATATAGTACGTCCATATAAAGGTAATACTTTAAGTGTATTATGAGTAATCTATTGCTACCTGTGCTTATCATGAAAGCCAATATTGGTGATTATTAACTGACTACCTCTGGCAAATAAATGCTCATTATTATCTTACAGGTTTCTCAATTATTATTTAACTGAAAAACTGTCCGTTCTATCCTGTTTTTTGTCCGGTTCGCACTAATTAAATGATAGTGCTACTATCGTCAAAATTAGCTTTGACTAATTATAGCGCGAACGGTATATGAAAATTCTATCTCAATCATTTTTTGCATTATCTGTCTTACTGATGATGGCAGCGGCAGATTCATTGGCACAAACCGCTAAAGAACCTGATGCAATTATTGGTATTTATCAAAGTCCTGATGAAAACGGAAAAGTTGAATTTTATAAAGAACGGGGTCAATATTTCGGAAAGCTGATCCAGGTTAATACCTCTCAGAATAAAGTTAAAGTAGGCACTATCATTTTTAAAGATTTGACTTTTACCAACGGGCATTGGGAGGGTAAAATATATGCCCCTGCCAAAGGCAAGGAGTTTCCTTGTAATTTATCCCTTAAAAACAATAAAGATCTTGAAGTGAAAGTCAGATCAGGTTTTTTGAGTCAGACCCGCGAATGGAAACGTCTAAATAATTAGGTATGAAATTATCCACTCGTTTAATTTTTATTTTTTGCAGTTACATCTTTACCTGCGATGTGATGGCGCAGGCCAACAGTGACACACTTAAAATTAGTTCGCTAAAGGCAGCCATTGACATTGCTACGCAACATAACCCTACACAAGCGGTTTATCTGGAACAGATCAGGCAGGCCAGATATAATTACAAAGCTACCCTGGCTACTATCTACCCCAATGCTTCTGCAAGTTTTAATGGTACAGACAACCTTCATTTAGCTGTTACACCCATACCCGGTGAATTGATTGGACATCCAGGCACTGTTTACAATGCGCAGTTTGGGCGCAAATATGTGTATAATACCGGCATTACCTTGTCGAAAAGCTTGTTTGACTGGACAAATATACTGGAGACTAAGATCGCCAGGCAGAACATCGAGTTAAGTAAACTGCAGCAGGATGCCTTTTTACAAACGCTGAAAGAGCAGGTTGCCCGGTTATATTATTCAGCTCTGATTGCGAAAAATGCACTTCTGATTAATAATAAAGACAGCCTTGTGGCAGACAGTATGCTGATTTTATCGCGTCAGCGATTGAACAAGGGCTTGGGGGACCAGTTAGCCGTTAATCAGTCTGCCATTAATTGCCAAAACATAGCGCAGAATAAAGCGCAAAGCAGTCAGCTTTTTAATCAAAGCGTAGAGAATCTTAAAATTTTGCTGGGCGCAGGTGTTAAAACACAACTTGCGTTTTCCGAAGGTCTTAAACTTGATTCGTTACAGGTAATGATTCCCGTGTTGATGCAGCCGGATAAAAGCCTGGGCATTTATCAAAAACAAGCGGATTTGGCAAAGCTGCAGACCGGTTTGACACAGAGCTCGTTTTTACCCAAAATAGCCGTGGTAAGCTATTTAGGCGGTCAGCAGTTCCGCGACAATTTCGGACTGTCTATGGAAAGTAATTCCTGGAATGCGTATCGCTATATCGGCATTAACATCAGTGTGCCCATTTTCACCGGTTTCAGTAATATTAACAAATTCCGGTCTGCTACATCCCAGCAAAAAATAGCTCAACTTCAGTATCAGAACAGCAGTGTACAAAGCGAAATAAACGATCAGCTTACACTTCAAAACGAGGCCACTTATCATATAATGGTTCAATCATCGGCTGTGGCATTTCATCTTTACAGCGATAATCTTTATTTAAACCAGCGAAAATACATAGAAGGTATAGCTGCCATTGATACCTATCTAAAAGCATTTCAAGATTACCTCGCCGCCGAAAATAATTACCTCAATAATCTTTCTCTGTTGCTGTCAAACAGGGCTGTTATCTATTCACGTCAATAAGTTCTATAAATATGAAATATCAATTCCAGCTCGCACTAATATGTATCATTCTTATAAGTGGTTGCAAGCCTAAAAATGAGATCAGGCCCGAAAGAAGAACTATTGTAGATGCTGTATTCGGCAGCGGCCATTTAGAGAATGCAGGGCAATATACCATTATGGCTAATGCAGATGGTTTCATCAGCAAATCTTATGTGCATGAGGGCGACACAGTGCAGGCAGGACAGATGCTTTTTTGTTTAAACAACGATATACAAAATACACAGGTTGCCAACGCATTAACAAATCTCAATTACGCCAAGGCTAACGCTAATGCAGGGTCGCCGCAGATCACACAACTTCAGATACAGATTCTTCAGGGGCGTAAAAAATTATCAGTAGATTCTGCTAACTATGCCCGTTACAGCCGTTTGGTAACAACGAAAGCGGTGTCTGAAAACGATTTTGAAAATGCAAAACTCAATTTCCAAAGTTCTGTTGCCAACCTTAATATACTAAAAAAGAATCTTGACGATCTGTTGCGAAACCTCCGGTTAAATGTGGAGAATGCTGCAGCACAGTATCAACTGCAAAAGGAAAATAATAATTTTTACCAATTGAGCAGTAAAGGACCGGGTGTGGTAATGAATTTGGCTAAAAAGCCAGGAGATTATGTGCGACGCGGTGATGTGATTGCCATGCTGGGAACCGGACATACGGTGATCAAACTGGATATTGCAGAAGAAGATATCAACCGGATCAGGATCGGACAGCGGGTGCTGGTTTCGATGAACAATGAAAAGGATAAAAATTATGAGGCACTGGTTAGTAAAATTTATCCGGCGTTTAACGTGACGGACCAGGCTTTTATTATTGAAGCAATGTTTAAAACAGCTCCTCTGCATCCGCTTAATGGCGCGCAGTTACAGGGTAATATCATTGTTGAGGAAAAGAAAAACGCACTGGTAATTCCCTCATCAGTTGTGGTTAATGATCATTATGTATGGATCAACCGGCAAAAGAGAAAAATAAATACTGGAATCCGGACCCTGGAATGGACAGAAGTAACCGGCGGACTCAGCGGAAATGAGGTGTTAACACTGCCTAATGCCGATTAAAAATGTTAAGTACTAATCTTAAAATAGCAAAGGTGCATCTTACCGCCAAGGTGAGACAAACGTTAGTGGCTATGCTTGGCGTTACGTTTGGTATTTCGATGTATATTTTCATGAACAGCTTTATGGCTGGGGTCAATGATACGCAGACACAGCTTGCCTTTACTTCACTGGCGCATATCCGGGTATACAATGATGGTCCCGCTGATCAAACCAACCTGGTGAGCCGGGCCTACCCTACTCATACAGCAGTATATCTGCGGAACGCAAAATTGATACAGTATACTACAGGCATAAAAAACATACTACCAATTAAGGCACTGGTGCAAAAGCAAAAGAATGTAATAGCTGTTACCCCGCAAGTTAACATCAACGTTTTTTTCCGGAATAGCGGCAATAAGCTGAACGGTATCTTATCCGGTGTAGATGTTGTAAATGAAAACAGTGTATTCGGCATTGCAGACTACATGCTTATAGGTAGATGGAATGATCTCCAATACCGGACAGACGGCATTATACTGGGCGCAGATCTGGCCACCAGCCTGAGCGTAAATATTGATGACAATATTAACATTCTTACGTCTGACGGCATTAGCCATAACTATAAACTGATTGGGATATATCGCACCAACGTTAAATCTGTAGATAAATCAAAAGCTTATATTAATATAGCCTCAGCACGGCAACTACTTTCAGAAAACCAGAATTACGTAACCGACCTTCAGATCAACGTCCGCAATTATGAGCAAACGGCCTCGCTGGTGGCGCGCATTGCCTCGGTGATTCCTTATAAAGTAGAAAGCTGGCAAACGGCAAATCAACAACTTGAAGCCGGTTCGCAGTTACGGAATATCATTGCTATTGCTGTATCACTCACCATACTTATTGTAGCCGGTTTTGGTATCTACAACATCATGAATATGACAATCAATGAAAAGATCAGAGAAATTGCAATACTTAAAGCGATGGGATTTTCCGGAAAGGATATTACAGAAATATTTCTGACACAAGCAGTAGTTATCGGTATAGCCGGAGGTATTGCCGGCATGTTATTGGGATTTGTCATTGCCAAATTGATTAATCATATCCCTTTTCGGCTCGCCGGTCTGGAAACACTACCGATGACTTATCATCTGAAGGACTATCTGATGGCCTTCGTCTTCGGCCTGTTCATAACAACCATCGCTGGTTATCTGCCCGCCAGGAAAGCGTCTAAAATTGATCCTGTAGAAATTATAAGAGGATAGTATGTCAAAAGCAATTGCGTTAAAAGCAGAACAGATCGTCAAATATTTTTATGAGCCTGAAAAGTTTCAGGTTTTAAAAGGTATCAGTATTGAAGTTAATAAAGGTGAGTTTCTGTCCCTTACCGGAAAATCCGGCTCTGGTAAATCTACTTTATTATATGTTTTATCTACCATGGATACCGATTATGAGGGCAGCCTTACAATCAATAGCGAAAAGCTTACAGGACAAACACAAAATGCACTTGCGGCATTCCGCAATGAACATATCGGCTTTGTTTTTCAGTTTCATTACCTGCTGCCCGAGTTTTCCGTTATCGATAATGTGATGTTGCCTGCACTAAAACTTAATAAAAAGCATAAAGATGAAATTGAGTTTAAAGCATTGCAGCATCTTAAACTTTTAGGACTGGAAACACAAGCCCTAAAAATGGCCGGAAAGTTATCCGGGGGGCAGCAGCAACGGGTTGCTATCGCAAGAGCTTTGATCAACGATCCGACAATTATTATGGGCGATGAGCCAACCGGTAACCTCGACTCTAAAAACACCAATGTAGTATTTGAAATTTTTAAAGAGCTAACTAGGGCACAAGGGCAAACTATTATTGCCGTAACGCACGACGATGACTTTGCAAAAAACAGCGACCGTATTATTGATTTGAGCGATGGCACAATTGTAGGATAGTTTTATATTTGATTTGGTGAAAAGATACAATCTGAAGATAGGCCTCCCGGTTTGCCTGCTGATTGCAGTAATGGTGGTAGTGGCCCGGCCATCGATGTTTTCCGGTATTGTCCAATACTTACTGGTAACACTATCTTACTTTATTTTTTCAGTAATTTCCTGGATAAGCAACCAATATTTTATACAGACAGAATATTTCAAAAAAGGAAAATTCAGCAGGTTAACGTTCTTTGCTGTTTCCATTATTTGTGGTTTTTGTTTCTCATTTCTTTTACAATACACTATTACCGGGATGGATAAATTCTTCGGTGGCGCGTCGTTAGGAGATCACAAATTATTGCTTTTACCTATCCTTTTCAGAGGCACACTTTTTAATGTACTGAATGCCTTCCTGGTGTTTCATTTGCATGAAGTAAAAGAAAAAGAACAAAGCCAGCTGGAACTCGCGGCTCTAAAACAGGCGCAACTGCAGGCTGATATGTCCATTTTAAAAGAACAGCTTAGCCCGCATTTCCTGTTTAACGCGTTTAGCAATATTACAACGCTTACCAGGGAACAACCAGTTGCTGATTATGTGCAACATCTGGCCGATGTATACAGGTACCTGCTAAGTCACCAAAAAAAAGATTGCGTATTGCTGCAGGAAGAATTAACTTTTACAGAGTCATATCTTTATATCATTAAAACGCGTTTAGAGCAGGCGATCAGTATTTCGATAGATGTGCCCAAGCATTTTTTAAACTGTAAAATCCCTCCGCTGACACTGCAATTGCTTATGGAAAATGCGATAAAGCATAATATTACATCAACAGCCAGGCCATTAAAGATCAGGCTTTATACTGTTGGAAAGAAATTAATCATCACTAATAATATTCAACTGCGCAGTTCAGTTACTACCTCATCTGGTATCGGGCTTGGTAATATTGCAGATCGTTACCGCCTGCTTTTTAACGAAACCATAAGCATCGAAAAAACGGACGACCTTTTTTTAGTTGCACTACCATTAATTTATGAAAGTACTGATCATTGAAGATGAAGCACCTTTGGCACGTCAACTGGCAGATACGATCAGGCGGATCAACCATGAAGTGACTATTACAGGTATGATAGAATCTGTAGAGGAGGCTATTGGCTGGCTAAATCAAAATGATATGCCTGATCTGATTTTTTCAGATATTCATCTGGCCGACGGGTTGAGTTTTGAAATTTACGAAAAGGTAAAAATTTCATGTCCAATTATCTTTTGTACTGCCTTTGATGAATATTTGCTACAAGCTTTTGAAACCAATGCCATCAGCTACCTGCTTAAACCTGTACAGCCTGATAAAATAAAACAAGCGCTGGACAAACTGGCAATGCTTCGTCAACAGTCTGAAAAAGACATGATAGTTGTTGCACTGCAAAGGCTAATGAGACAGATGAAACCTGCCTATAAAACCAGCCTCCTGATTAATCACAGAGAAAAAATAATTCCTGTTTTAATAAAAGATGTTGCTTACTTCTGTCTGGAAAATACCGTTATTCGGGCACATATGCTGCAACATCAGCAATATTACCTGACCACCAGTTTGGACGAACTCGAAAAAATTATTGATCCCCAAATATTCTATCGCGCCAACCGACAATACCTTATTAACCGGAATGCTGTTACCGGTGTTGAACGATTTTTTTCCCGTAAACTGGCAGTTAAACTATCTGTAGAAACACCGGAAACAATTATAGTGAGTAAAATAAAAGCCGCTGAGTTTTTAGCCTGGTTAGAGGGACAGTGAGCAGCAATAATCTTTTCTTATTTATTTCAGGTTCCATTTAGTCTATTTGTGCATCTATAACCACGGCTCTTACTCATTGTCGCAATCAGCAACTTAAAAAGTTTATCTACTGACTGCAGATATATAGCAAAAGCTATCTATGGCTGGCTTTGAGCCTACTGAATCCATAAATATGGAGCAATGGGACAAATATTGGGTGAAGGGAAAAATGTACAAGAGTGTTGTCTATTTGTCCATTCCCTTTCCATGACATTCTGCCCAACTTTGTACTGTTAACAAACAACAAATATTTCAGACCATAAATCATATATCAACAAACAATTAAAACTAAAACCATGAACAGATTAACAGTAAAAGACGGTACAGAGATTTATTTTAAAGATTTAGGAAAAGGACAGCCTATCTTTTTTCATCATGGCTGGCCACTGTCATCAGACGATTGGGATGCGCAAATGATGTTTTTCCTTGAGCAGGGATTTAGGGTCATCGCCCATGACAGAAGAGGTCATGGCAGATCAACCCAAACCTTCACAGGCAACGATATGGATACTTATGCAGCTGATGTTGCAGAACTGGTGAACTTTCTGGACCTGAAGGACGTGATCCACATCGGCCATTCTACAGGTGGTGGCGAAGCGATAAGATATGCGGCAAAATATGGTAAAGAACGGGTAGCCAAGGTGGTTCTGATCAGTGCCATCACACCTTATATGATCCAGGATGAAAATAATCCGGACGGAGTACCTTTGGCTGTTTTTGACGATATTCGCCACAACACCAGGTTTAACAGGCAACAGTTTTATCAGGATCTTACCATACCTTTCTACGGATATAATCGGGAAGGTGCCGACATCAAAAAAGGAATTCAGGACAATTGGTGGAGACAAGGAATGATGGGAAGCATAAAAGCGCATTATGATTGCATCAAAGTTTTTTCAGAAACTGACTTTACCGAAGATCTGAAAAGTGTAGATTTCCCGGTACTTGTTTTGCACGGTGACGATGATCAGATAGTGCCGTATCAAACCACAGCGGTTAAAGCTGCTCAGTTGTTGAAAAAAGGGAAGCTGATCATATATCCTGGATTTTCACACGGCATGCCAACTACAGAAGCCGAAATTATCAACAAGGATATACTTGAATTCATCAACGCTTAACTTATTGAAGTTAAACAACTAAACCCAAGAGGCATTACCCATGTTTTGGTGCTGTCTCTTGGGTTATAATTTTGGCCTGAATTTCTGAAAAATGAATATGCTGCCATATCACTATTCAAGACAGTCAGACTTATCATTGCTTATGGCGTTGTAAGTTCTATTTCTGCAATAACTTTTTTTTTCAAGGCAGTTTCCTGCAGCCCCAGAATGTTAAGTCCTTCTGCTCGGTATACGGTAACATCGGTCATGCCTAAAAATCCGAGGATGCTTTTAAGATAGGGAACTACAAAATAATGACGTTGGTACGGTCCATCAGAATACTCGCCGCCGGAGGCCACGGCAACATATACCTTTTTACCTGTTATCAGCTCCTTAGCTCACTATAACTTAATGTTTTACCGGCCCGGGCAATATGACCGATCCAAGCCTTAAGCGAAGAATGTATAGTAAATCTTAAACCAATAAGTTATTAATGTTCAGTCTCCGTTTCGGTATGAGCGAATTGTTTTAATATTACTTTTTTCAGGCGATCCTCGTGTTCATCGCCCCAAAGCCCTATAGCATGGATCAATGGTATCAGTGTTATGCCGAATTCCGTCAGGGTGTATTCTACTTTGGGGGGCATAACCGGGTAGATCTTACGCATGACAAGTTCGTGGTCCTCCAGCTCTTTTAGTTGGATATTCAAAACCCTCCTGGAAACATCAGGTATCTTACGCTGTAGTTCACTGGGGCGTTTATGACCCTCATGAATGAACCATAATATCCGGATCTTCCACTTTCCATAAAGTACTTCTCCTACCAGGTCAAGGCCGCAATTAAGATGGGGTAAGATCTTTCGTTCATACATAAATACAAATATAGAGGTACTGCCTGATGTGAACAATAGGGATAAATTTCTCCCTATATGAATCGTAAGCCCGTACTTGTTAGGGGTTTATGTACTACCGAAATTTGTACAAAAACAAATACCTATGAGACACGAATATAATTTCTCAAATGAGCTGGAAAGAAAGATAGCCCTGGTAACAGGAGGAACAAAGGGCGCTGGTAAAGCCATTGCCAAAAATTTGCAGGCGGCCGGTGCAACGGTGATTATCACTGCAAGAAACAAACCTGTAGACGATGATCTGGAACTACATTTTATTCCGGCTGATCTTAGCCATATTGAGGGAACCGAAAAAGTGGTTAGTGAAATACTCACAAAATTTGGCAGGCTGGATATTCTGATCAACAACCTTGGCGGTTCAGATACGCCCGGCGGCGGATTTGGAGTATTAACTAATGAAGACTGGGAAACTTCTATCCGTACAAACCTGCTGGCACCGGTAAGTTTAGACAGAGGCTTTCTGCCGCAAATGCTGGAGCGTGGAAATGGCGTCATTATCCACATAGGTTCAATACAGGGTAAACTTCCATTATACGAATCAACGTTACCCTATGCCGCTGCAAAAGCAGGCCTGATCAATTATAGCAAGGGCCTTTCAAAAGAGGTGGCATCCAAAGGTGTACGTGTGCTCACCGTTTCGCCGGGCTGGATCATGACCGATGCTTCCGAACGAATGATGGAGCGGATCTCCAAAAGCTCGAATATTACTAAAGATGAAGCTACCAATAGCGTGATGCATGCCTTAGGCGGGATACCTATGGGCAGGCCCGCCCAGCCGGAAGAAGTAGCAGATTTAGTTGGCTTCCTGGTCTCGCCGCGAGCTGGCTATTTAACAGGTACCGAATTTGTAATTGACGGCGGAACCATACCAACTATTTAACATATAAATAAATACATACAACCATGAATTTACACAAAGTAGTAGCAAGCTTAGTAGAAGCTCAGAATAATCACGACAGCCTGGCATATGTTGAATGCTTTACAGCTACGGCCATTGTACATGACGAGGGTAAGACCCATAAGGGTAAGAAAGAGATTCAAGAATGGATCGAAAAATCAGATCGTGAATACCACACCGAATTAACGCCGCTTAATTATGAGGGAACGGAGACGGAGAGCTTGTTGTCCGCCGAGGTATCGGGTGAGTTTCCCGGAAGCCCTGCCGTACTTCAGTTTCACTTTGGTTTCAAAGACGGCCTCATCAGCTCATTGAGTATAACCGGATGATCAGGGAAAGATAAGCATACCAATCGCTGTTTTGAAAGTTATCATCTTTCCAAATAACTTTAAAGCGTTTCAACAACACTTGCCTGCCGGAGTTCGGACCGTCAGGCAAGTTCATTAAGAACATAAAGCCGGCATACATTACTTGTTTAAGTTATTATCATCATACGAACATGAAACAAAATATTTTTGACGCAAGCCTTAAAACCATAGGATTGATACTTGTAAATACCGAAAGTCTTGATATGATCAATTCTGATACTTATAAGGCTTATATCAAAGTCATGTACCTGCCTAAAGGATGCAAAATAAAAGTGGATTTTAACATTTATGAGACCGAATGCCCGGCGCTGTTTTTTATCAGCCCTAACCAGATTTTAACGATAGAGAATTTATGTTCCGAATCAGGCTATTTTATATTTTACAACCGTGACTTCTATTGTATCCAGATACATGACGAGGAGGTTGCCTGCGATGGCTTGTTGTTCAATAATATTCACAATATGCCAATGACGGCCGTACCTGAGCATGAGGCTACCTTTATTGATCATCTTTTCATTCAGATAGAGAATGAATTTACGCTTAAAGACTCTTCACAGGAGGAAATGCTCCGAACCTATTTAAAACAACTGCTTATTAAATCTACCCGGTTGTGGAAACAGCAGCATCTGGGCGGCGTGCTCAGTGACCCAAATAATGACCCAGATTCTTTCAGGCGATTTACGCAATTGGTTGATGCACATTACAAAGAAAAACACACAGTTGCTGACTATGCCGACCTAATGTTGATTGCACCTAAAACTCTTACGCAAAGGTTTAAACGCATGAACTTGCCGCAGCCAAATGAGGTAATCAAAAACCGCATTATTTTGGAGGCTAAAAGGCTTTTGGTGCATACGGCTATGTCTGCTAAAGAAATAGCTTACGAATTGGGTTACGATGACCCTGCCTATTTTAGCCGGTTGTTCTTCATAAAAACCGGGGAATCGCCTTCCGGTTTTAAGTCAAAATATCTCGCACAAAAGAGCGGAGAGGCTGCTGATCTTCCCGGCTGATCCTCATCAAGCCGCTTACCTCCACGTATAATGTGACAATCACTACTTTCCGATACAGAACTTACTAAATATATTTTCCAGCAAATCGTCTGTGGTAACTGTACCTGTAATTTCGCCTAAGTAATGTAGTGCTTGTTTAATGTCTATTGCTAAAAAGTCTGATGTAATCGGATTGTTGATACCATACAATACTTTGCTTAATGCTTCTTCAGTTTTTTGCAGTGCTTCCAAGTGGCGAATGTTAGTTACCAAAGTTTCGTCGCCTGTGAGATCGCTCTTTATTGCTGTATGGTAGATCTTGTTCTTTAGCTCTTCAATATGCTGTTTCTCTTTAGCCGATACACTGATGACATTTTCTAATGCCGGTAATTCTGAAACCTCTTCATCGGTTAACAGATCAATCTTATTAGCCACAATCAGCATTGGCATACCGGGCCTTTTCAGGCTTTCAATATCTGCGCTTAAATCTTTCTGAGTTGTTTGAGATGCATCGAATACATAAACCAATATTGCCGACTGATTGATTTTTTCCATTGTTTTTTGTACCCCAATGGCTTCAATGGTATCTGTTGCTTCTCTTATACCAGCTGTATCTGTAAGCCGGAAATTGATACCGTTGATATTTAAGATCTCTTCAATGGTATCTCTGGTTGTACCCGCTATATGGCTTACAATTGCCCGCTCCTCATTCAACAGCGTATTCAGCAAAGTGGATTTACCAGCATTAGGCCTACCGGCAATTACGGTATTGATGCCGTTTTTTATGGCGTTGCCCAGCTCAAATGATTGGATCAGTCGGCCGAGTATATTCAGTATATCCACAACCAATTGCTTTAACTGGTCGCGGTTGGCAAACTCTACGTCTTCTTCCGAAAAGTCGAGCTCTAATTCAATTAATGATGCAAAGTGGACCAGTTGCTCGCGCAGGCCTTTTAGCTGATTGCTAAAACCTCCGCGCAACTGCTGCATGGCCGTTTGCTGCGAAGCTTTTGAGTTAGCTGCAATCAAATCTGCAACTGCCTCTGCCTGTGAGAGATCGAGCTGACCATTTAAGAAAGCTCTTAAAGTAAATTCGCCGGGTTGTGCAGCACGTGCTCCTTTACGAATCAGTAACTTAATTACAGATTCAATGATATATGCTGAACCGTGACACGATATCTCAACAACGTTTTCCCTAGTGTATGATCTGGGAGCAATAAAAAGCGATACCAGTACTTCGTCTAAAATGACATCTCCGTCAACGATGTGCCCAAAATGTATGGTATGCGAAGGTTGTTGAGTTAAGTCTTTACCCTTAAAAACTTTTTGGATAATGCTTAATGCCTCCAGGCCTGACAACCGAATAATACCAATTGCACCTGAACCATTAGGAGTGGCAAGCGCCACAATAGTATCGTTAGTATGATAAATCATTTACTACAAAAGTCGTGATAAATTGTTGTTAATGAATATAACACTGATATATTTACCTATACATGAAATTTACCCGGGTACTTACCATATTTACCGTGATGCTGCTGTTCATGACTGCCGGCTTTCTGAGCATCATTAATGTTCAGCATGGCAACCAGCAACTCGGCGAGATAGTGCGGTTTTTCACCCCTGTTTTTAGGGTGTCCATGTACCCCTTTGTTTATCTGTCTTTGTTTATAAAGGCTAATGTCATACTCGGTTTTGTCGGTTTTGTACTTGATGTCTTATTATATTCTATCATTGTAGAATTCCTCATCATTGGAATTAATTATCTGAGAAACAGATATAATTTAATTTAACATAGTTAACTACCTTTGAAGAAGAGTATTCAATATTAATTACCTTAATACCTACAGGCCAAAACCAAACTTTTCTTCTATTCCTAACCCAAATAAGGCAAAATCATATTTTACGGGATCGAGCGGATCAAACTGGCGCAGGTGTTCTGTGAGTTCAACAGCAGTTTGCCAATCGGTTTGTTTGCGGGTTATTAGTTTTAGATTTCTTGCTACACGGTCTACGTGTAAATCGCAGGGCATAATAAGTTCTGCAGGTTTCAACCTGTTCCATAGTCCAAAATCAACACCGCAATCATCTTTACGCACCATCCATCTTAAAAACATATTCAGTCGCTTACAGGTTGATTTTTGTGATGGCGATGAAATATGTTTTTTAGTGCGGTGCGGATAGTCGGGTAATGAAAAGAAATATGAGCGAAAATGATTGAGGGATGATTCAACCCCCTGCCCCCCTAAAGGGGGAATAAAAGATTTATATTTAGAATGAGGCAATTGAGATTCTACCTCCCCCTTTAGGGGGGCGGGGGGCTTCAAAAAAGCATCCTCCAGGCTGTCGAAATTCTCGTAATGATACCTGAAAAACTGAATAAAATACAGCGTATCGGTATCGTTAAATGTGCGGTGTTTAAAGGTTAAAAGCTTTTTCAGATCCGGTTCCTGGTGATTGATAATAAAATCATAAGGAGCGCCATCCATAAGTGTTATGAGTTCACGGCATTTTTTGATGATGGTAACACGCTGTCCCCAAGCTAATATTGCCGCCCAAAAGCCCATGATCTCAATGTCTTGTTTCAGGGTAAAGCTATGGGGAATTACAATCGGGTCGTTTTCTATAAACTCGGGACGGTTGTATTGCGCAACCTTAGCATCAAGAAAAGCTTTAACGTCGTGAATCATTTTTTTTAGTATCAAGTAGCAAGTAGCAGGTATCAAGTACCAATGTAGCTTGATACTTGATACTAATTACCCGATACTAAGAAAGCGCTTTTTCCAGATCTTCCAATAAATCGTCAATGTCCTCTACCCCAACGCTTAAACGCAAAAGGTTATCCACTACACCTGCTGCTTCGCGTGTTTCTTTAGGGATAGAAGCATGCGTCATTGTAGCTGGGTGATTGATCAGGGACTCTACTCCTCCCAATGATTCGGCCAGTGTAAATACTTTAAAGTTTGATGCAATGCGGAAGGTTTCTTTCAAGTCCGCATCCTTCAAAACAATGGAAATCATGCCGCCAAAATCGCGCATTTGCTTAGCAGCAATATGATGGTTCGGATGATCTGTAAAACCTGGCCAGTAAATCTTATCAACCTTTGGATGTGTTTTTAAAAACTCGGCTACCTTACGCCCGTTCTCACAATGCGCTTTCATACGTAGATGAAGTGTTTTAATACCACGCAGTACCAGGAAACTGTCCATCGGTCCGGGAGTAGCACCGCATGAGTTGTAAATGAACCATAAGCGTTTATACAATTCATCGTCGTTCAGCATTAATGCACCCATTACTACGTCAGAGTGGCCTCCAATGTATTTAGTAACCGAGTGCATTACAATATCGGCACCCAAGTCTATCGGGTTTTGCAGATATGGCGATGCAAAAGTATTATCAACTACAAGTTTCAGATTATGTGCTTTTGCTTTTTGTGCAATCGCTTCAATATCTACCACCTGCATGGTTGGATTAGTTGGCGTTTCAATCCAGATCAGTTTGGTGTTTTCGTTCACATACTGATCAATAATTGCAGGATCAGACAGGTCAAGAAAATGATACTTGATGCCGTAATTAGCAAAGATCTTGGTGAAGATACGGTAAGAGCCACCGTAAAGGTCGTTGCCGGTGATTACTTCGTCGCCCGGTTGTAATAGCTTCATTACAGCATCGGTAGCACCCATGCCACTTGAGAATGCCAAACCATATTTTGCATTTTCTAAAGCAGCCAGACAGTCTTCAAGTGCCTGACGGGTTGGGTTCGTTCCGCGAGAGTACTCGTAACCCTGGTTATCGCCCGGCGCTTTTTGCCAGTAAGTCGACGTTTGGTATATCGGTGTCATTACCGCACCTGTTGATGGATCGGGCTCCTGCCCTGCATGTATAGCTTTAGTTGCGAATTTCATTGTACGTTCCGCGGTCCATAGTCGATAGTTCATGGACCATAGTTTTAAATTTAAAAATACCATGGACTATCAACCATGGACTAACTTAATATGCCCTTGCAAATAATACCCTTTGGCTTGATGGTTTGCCGGTAAGGATACATTTGCCTTCCTCTTGTTTGTTGTTTAAAGGTATACAACGGATTGTAGCCTTGGTTTCGTCTTTAATACGTTGCTCTGTTTCTGGTGTACCGTCCCAATGTGCTGAAAGGAAGCCCGGCTTTTCGTCAAGTAAGCGTTTAAATTCTTCGTAATCGTTTACTTCCGTGGTATTCTTTTCGCGGAATTTGAAAGCTTTTTCAAAGATGTTTTTTTGAATCTCTTCCAGTAAGCCTTCAATACGGCCAGCCAAACCCTCCTGTGCAACGGTTTCTTTAGTTTTAGTATCACGGCGTGCAAGTTCAACCGTACCGTTTTGCATATCGCGGCTGCCTATGGCCACACGTAACGGAACACCTTTCAGTTCGTATTCTGCAAATTTGAAACCAGGGCGCTGTGTGTCGCGGTCATCAAATTTAACCGAAATACCTTTTGCTTTCAGTTCGGCACTTAAACCGTTCACATAATTACGTATGTTTTGCAGCTCTTCATCGTGTTTGTAAATCGGCACTACAACCACCTGTATAGGCGCCAGCATTGGCGGAATCACCAAACCAGCATCATCAGAGTGCGACATGATCAATGCCCCCATTAAACGGGTGGACACCCCCCATGAAGTAGCCCAAACGTAATCGAGCTTGTTTTCTTTATCGGTAAACTTCACATCAAAAGCTTTGGCAAAATTCTGCCCTAAAAAGTGCGATGTGCCTGCCTGCAGGGCTTTACCATCCTGCATTAAGGCCTCTATACAATAAGTATCAAGGGCGCCGGCAAAGCGCTCGTTTGGCGTTTTTCGGCCTTTTACCACCGGTACTGCCAGCCAATTTTCAGCAAAGTCGGCATATACGTCCAACATTTGCTCGGCCTCTGCAATCGCCTCATCGGCAGTGGCATGGGCAGTATGGCCTTCCTGCCATAAAAATTCGCTTGTACGTAAAAACAGACGGGTACGCATTTCCCAGCGTACAACATTTGCCCATTGGTTAACCAGGATAGGCAAATCGCGGTATGATTGTATCCAACCTTTATAAGTATTCCAGATAATGGTTTCAGAAGTTGGCCTTACAATTAATTCTTCCTCTAATTTGGCTTCTTCATCAACAATAATATTACCTTCGCCGTCGTTCTTTAAACGGTAATGTGTTACAACAGCACATTCTTTGGCGAAACCTTCCACATGACTGGCCTCTTTTGAGAAGAATGATTTAGGTATAAATAGCGGAAAATAAGCATTGCTGTGCCCCGTGTCTTTAAACATTTTGTCTAACACGGCCTGCATTTTCTCCCAGATTGAGTAACCGTATGGTTTGATGATCATACAGCCCCTAACCGGAGAATACTCAGCTAAATCAGCTTTTATTACTAAGTCATTAAACCATTGTGAATAATCTTCGTCTTTACTGATGATCCCCTTGCTCATAATGTATATTGTGGAATAGAATTTGACTATTGAAATATGTTAAATAGTCGCCAAATTTATAAATTTTAACTTTATTTGAATTCTGATTTAATCATTACAAGATGAAACGCAATATATTTCGTGGAGCGGTGCTGTTTGCCATTGTGGCATTAGCTTCATGTTCAACACAAAAGATGGCGTCAAACGCGACAGCGGATGATGACGTTTACAACACCAAGGCAAAAGCCGGTGACCAAATGGACATGCCTATCACCTATCGTCAGGACATGTATGCAAATGGTGGAGACAACGGCAACGGTGCAGATGACGACTACTATTACTATGATAGCTACGCATCGCGCATCAACCGTTTTAATTACAGCACACCTTTTAATTACTATGACGATTACTATTACTACGACTACAATTCTCCGGCAACTTATGGCGGACTTGGACTTAACTCTTACGCCTATGGCGGTTATGGCTTAAGTTTGGGTATCGGCCTGGGTTATGGTTATGGCTACGGATATCCGTATTACGGATTAGGCTTTGGCTACGGTTATGGTGGTTACCCTTATGGTTTAGGTGGTTACTATGGTTATTCGCCCTATTCTGTTTGGGGCGTAGGCTATGGTGGTGGTTATCCATTCTGGGGGGTATACTCCGCTTATGGTTACGGTTCTGCCCGTGGCGGACTTGCACGTCCTTTCCGTGGTTCGGGTGCGCCGGTTTCAGGTATGGCCAACCGCTCTGTACGTGGTATAGGTTACGGCGGCGCTTACCCTAATGCAGGTTATTATCCTGGCCGTGGTACCAACTCCATGAACGGAAGAGGTAATTATGGTGGTAATGGTGTAAGGCAGATGCGCCCTTCACGTAGCGATTACCCTGCTTACCGTCCGGATAATACAAGTACAACACGTGGTAATTCGTTTCCAAGCGGTGGCGGCAACAGTGGTGGTGGCCGTAGCAGCGGCGGAGGCGGCGGCCGTCCATCAAGACCTTAATCTAAAGCACATTATCAATGAAAATCAAATATTTACTTAGCACAGTTGCTATAGTAGCAATTGCACAAACAACTTACGCCCAGTATGCGCAGGACGCATTAAGGTTCTCAACCTTTCAGCCAGGTGGAACGGCACGCATAAAAGCCTTGGGTAACGCTGGTACTGCTATAGGCGGCGACCTTAGCTCTATCAGTAATAACCCGGCGGGTTTGGGCTTTTTTACGCACTCTGAATTAAGCATTACGCCAGAGTACAATGGCTCAAAAGTGAAAGCCAATTATTTTGGTAACCCTACACAGGCTACCAAAAACAGTGGAAACCTGAGTAATGCTGCCGTTGTATTTTATGCACCTGTAAATACACCAAAAGGTGCTGATAAAAACAAGGGCTGGCTTAGCGTTAACTTTGGCGCTGCTTACGCCCGTACCAATAACTTCTATCAAAATACCTATTACAACGGTGTAAACCCAAGTAGCTCTATTGCAAATTATTATGCTGAGCAGGCATTTAATTCCGGTATTGATCAAAGCATTTTACCAGGATGGGCTTATGACCAGAATTTAATTGATAAAACTGCCAACGGTACCAACTACCGTAGTAATGCATTGAGCGGTGTAAACCAGGCAAAAACTACTTACAGCACAGGCGGGCAATCAGAAGTTGACCTGGCTGTAGGTGCTAATTATAGCAATAAATTTTATTTGGGCTTGAGCTTGGGCATTACTGACCTTCGTTACAATACCACGAGTTATTTTGACGAAACCGGTACTGCATCTATTTTAGAAGGTAACCCGGGCGTGCCTACTAACCGTGCCTATGCTTCAACGTACACGCAAGATCAGGTGACGAGAGGTACTGGCTTTAATTTGAAATTAGGCTTTATATACAAACCAGTAGACGCATTACGTATTGGTGCCAGCATTGCAACCCCTACCTGGTACAATATTGATGACAGTTATGGTGAAAGCTTAGCTACCCGTTATACAGGCAATGCAAATGCTGGCGGTGCAGCCGGTACTGGTGGCGACCCGTATACATTAAGCTATAACCTGCGTACGCCTTTCAGGGCATCAGGTGGTGTAGCGGTATTTATTAAAGATTATGGCTTTATTACAGGTGATGTAGAATATCTGGATTACTCAAGCATACATCTTGACTACGATGGTGCCCAGGCAGACAATAATGATATTAAAACGCTTTATAAGTCTGTAGTAAACGCGCACGTTGGCGCCGAGATCAGGGCACAGCAACTGTATTTCAGAGGTGGTTATGGCTTGCAAGGCAATCCATTAAAACAATATGGCGGTAACATTAACACTGCAAGTGGTGGTATCGGCTATCGTTTTAGCAGCTATTATATCGATGCTACCTATCAACATGTTACGGGCAACAGCGTAGCATTCCCATATGAGCTGGCAACAGCCACAAGCTATGGCGCTAACTTAAAAAGCACTTATAACAATGTGTTTTTAACACTCGGCTTGAAATTTTAAATAAATAAATATTATTCCATAATAAAGCCCGTTCATTTATATTGAACGGGCTTTCTATTTATATTACAGGTTTACCCTTTTAATCTTCGTTTACGAACGAGCGCAGCATCCAGGTGTTTTTCTCCTTAAATTGCATAAAGCGGTTAACCATATCGTTAGTACCGTCGTCGCCTGCTTCAGCAGTAAGATCCATAATCTCACGTTCCATTTCAATCAAGGCAGCCATATCTTCTATAATGGCCTTCACCATGTCAACATCTTTTAAGCCAATGGTATTAATTTCCTTCAACTTTGCTGTACTGATATAATCATGGAATGTACTGATTGGCGGCTTACCTAATGACAATATACGTTCTGCAAGTTCATCAATGGTAGTTAAAGCCGCAGTATAAAGCTCTTCAAATTTAACGTGTAGGGTAAAAAAGCTTTTGCCTTTTACATTCCAGTGGCAGCCACGCAGTTTTTGATAGTGGATATGATAGTTAGCAAGGTAGACATTCAGATGGTCTACAACCGGTTTTACTTTGCCTTCTTCGAGGCTGATTTTATTTGCGTCCATAGTGATATATAGTTGAATGTAAAACGCAGGTTTTAGGCCTTTGTTCATTACAAATTTAACCTATTAACTATAATATTGATATTTGTAATCTCTATATGGTAATTAAAATAGTTATTAGTGAAACCTTCGATGCTCCAGTTTGGCGCATGCAGATAGACGAGCAAAAAGATGTCCTTATTGCTGAGATACGCGACGTGGTAAATAAGCAGGTTAGCTTCTCCTCTATCAGCTTAAATCCGGCTGTTGTCAATTTCAAAGACTTAGGTTTTCATGACCGATGGCTTACCGGGTTAGAAGCCGCAAAGGATGGCGTGATACTGCTACATGGATTTCAGTCGGACATATTGCCATTACATAAGGGGCTTTTCGGAATAGACAGCCATAGTGGCGAAATGCTATGGGCAGATTATAACCTGACATTTGAACGCGTGGCAGATGATGGGATAATTGCTTCTGATAGCCGTATACAGCCCAAAAAGTTATTTAAAATAGATCACAAAACCGGCCAGCGTGTAGAAGATGTAACTCATGTAGAATACTTTAACAGCCAAATCCGTGTTCCCGAGCTGATACCAGCAGATAAGTTACCCGCGCACTTAAAGCCATTAACGCCAGAGGGAAATATGGCACATTACCTAAGGCACAATGATTTTGAAATTGTATCTTTGCACGCGCTTAACCGGGACAAGCTACATCAGTTTTTATTTATCTGGGACAGAGGCCATAACCTAGTTTTTGAGGATATTATTAATGACGATATACAAAAACTGCAACCCGAGGCGTTTATCAACTATAAAAATCAGTTAATATGGTTAAAAAACCGTAATAACTTAAAAGTTATAAATCTGTATTAGACAGTATACCCCGTATGAATTTAAAAGCATTATTGCTGATCCTATCTTTAACTGCCATAAGTGCCGTAACATTTGCACATCCGGTTATCGATTCGATTGGTGTTGAAAACCAAAACGGTAAAAAAGTAATCCTGCATAAAGTTTCAGCAAAAGACACCTACTACGGCATAGCCCGCAAATACAATGTAAAACCACAAGCGGTTGTTCAATTTAATAATAACGCCGCTTTGCATGTTGGCGATGTGGTAAAAGTCCCAACCGAACTTCCTTTTGTAACGGCTACAGCACAAGCTAATCCACCCGCCCCTGCTAACCAGTCTGGCGCTCCGGCGGCCAACACAGCACAAACAGGTGCCACCATCCAATACAAAGTTGCCCAGCACGAATATTTGTACGGTATTGCCAAGCGTTTTAATACAACAGTTGAGGATATTAAAGCCCTGAATAATTTAACAAGTAATAATTTGCAGCCTGGCCAGATCCTTAACATTCACCAGGGAGGTAGCACACAAACGGCTACACCGCAAACAACTGCGGCAGCGCCTCAGCAACAACCCGTTGCACAGGCACCTACCCCGGCTGTTACTCAGCCAACCCCAACTACAGATCAAACGGGTGATAATAGCAACGTAACAACAAATCCCGACGGCAGCATACAATATAAGGTTACCAAACGCGAATACCTGTACAGCCTTGCTAAACGTTTCAATACTACAGTTGAAGATATTAAAAACACAAACAATCTAAAAAGCAGTTCCCTTAGAGTTGGACAGGTATTAACCATCCATCAGGGTAACGCACAAGCCGTCAATACGGCTACTGCACAGCAGCCACCTGTACAAAACCCTATTCAACAAGCAGCTTCATCCATACCTGATACAACTAAGCGTGATACTACACATATCAACAGTATCGCCGACAGTATAAATGTTGAACACAAAGCACCATCGCGTTATGGCCTTTTCGAAAAAAACGAAAAAGGGGTAGCTACCTGGATGGATGACCCTTCACTCGACTCAAATAAAAAACTGATACTACACCGCACTGCTCCTGTGGGTACAGTAATGAAAATTACCAATCCCATGACTAACCGTACAACTTTTGCAAAAGTTGTTGGTACTTTTACAGACAATGAACAAACTAAAGATGTGATCATTGTAATGACTAAAAGTGTTGCAGAGTCGCTTGGCGCATTAGATAAGCGTTTTCGTGTAAATATCAGTTACGGCGTAGCTAATGAATAAACCTTATATTATTGGAATTGCCGGCGGAAGCGGGTCTGGCAAAACCTTTTTTCTAAAATGCTTTCTGGAACACTTTAAGCCAGAAGAAGTATGCCTGGTATCGCAGGATGATTATTATATTCCGGTTGCTCATAACATGACACCGGAAGAAAATAAGCTTTATAATTTTGATTTACCAGATACCATTGATGAGCAGCACTTTTTTGATGATATTAAAAAGCTGATCAATAATGAAGTGGTCTACAAAACCGAATATACTTTCAACAACCCGAACGCAACGCCGAAAATATTAGAAGTAAAACCGGCTCCTATCCTAATTGTCGAAGGATTATTTATCCTGCATTTTAAAGGCATTGCCGACCTGCTGGATATGCGGATCTTTATAGATACCGAAGAGGATGTTGCTTTACAACGACGTTTAAAACGGGATCTGTTAGAGCGTGGTTATTCGCATGATGATGTGATGTACAAGTGGATCAACCATGTTGTACCCGCCTATAAAGAGTTTCTTTTACCTTACCGCCAGGAGTGCGATAAGGTAATCACAAATAACACGCACGTAGCCGAGGACATTATTGCCATTACTGATGAGATCAGTAAAGAGCTTCGCGAAAAAGTATTAGTGTAACGAGAAAGGCTGCAATCGCAGCCTTTTCTTATTTTCTTGTAATTAACTTTTCTTAAACTTATTGGCCAATGCTTTAAGCATGTCGTCGTTCACTGGCTTTGCAGGTTCTTCCTTTTTACGGTACTGCTGGTTGTTTTGTTGATTTTGGTGATAAGGCTTGTTAAATGTACGTTCGCCTGCAGGCCTTTGCTGTTGCGGCTGATTTTCAACCGGCTTATTTTGCTGCTGTGGCTGTACAGGTTTCGGGCGTGCAGCTTTAGCTTCATTCCAGCGCTTGTAAATCTGTTCAAGCCTACGTTTAGTGTATAAAGGAAAATCTCCCTGCATCATCCACGAATAATAGCTTGGCTCCATATCAAACACATCTTCTACCTTACGGCCTTTATGCTTTCCAAAATTGAATACCTCGTGCCCGTCAGCATTAAATACCATACGGCCAGCAAAGTCAACCACCTTGTTCAGGTTAGTAAAATGGTGTAATGCTTCAACATCGTTTACAACAGGCACGTAGCGGTTACCCTGTTTGTCTTCAAATTCTGTTGTCTCGTAGCGTACCAACTGCGCCAAAAATACTTCCATCGTAGCACGGGTATCTGCCTCGGCAGAGTGTGCATTAATGATATCTTTCTCGCAGTAAAATTTGTAAGCAGCTTTCAGCGTACGCTGCTCCATCTGGTGAAAGATGTTTTGAATGTCAACCAGGTGGCGGTTTTCCAGATCAAAATGAACACCTGCACGCAGAAATTCTTCCATTAGCATAGGCACGTCAAACTTGTTGGAGTTAAAACCAGCCAGGTCACTATCGCCGATAAACTGTGCTATATCAGGTGCAATTGATTTAAAGGTAGGTGCATTGGCTATATGCTCGTCGTAAATACCGTGTATCAGCGAACTTTCGTATGGTATCGGCATTTCGGGATTAATCCGATGGGCTATTACTTCTTCACTACCATCAGGCAGCATTTTTATAATAGCAATTTCTACAATGCGGTCGCTGCCTATGTTTGTACCTGTTGCTTCCAGGTCGAAAAAAGCAAGCGGGCGTTTTAAATTTAATTTCATTCCGATTTATTCTGCTGCAAAAATCGGAAAAAAGTATTACTTAATTACTTACAATAATTTTAAAAAAAGTGGTAAGCAGATATATGGAAAAAATATTATTTTCATACCGTTTATTACCCTTATCCATGTTTAAATACATATTCTCCCTAATTACTTTTATTACTGTTAGTTACTCATCAGTTTTAGCCCAGGATTTTGACTGGGGAACACATACCAACGAAGAGTTGGATATGAAACGTTATCAAAAAGACACCACCGCACATGCACTTGTGTTAAATGAGTTTGGTAAAGTATACTTCACTACAGGCACAGACCGTGTATTGCTGATTACCGAGCGGCACGTAAAAATTAAGATCTTTGACGACAAGGCTTTTGAATCAAGTGGAAACGTGGCTATCCCGTTATACAAAACGGATAACTCTACCCTTGAAATTGCAAGAGATATCAAAGGCATCACCACCTATGCCGATGAAAACGGTATTGTCCACACAGCAGAACTCGATCCTAAAAAGGTATTTTATATCAACGAAAGCAAACACTTTGAGGGTGTAAAGTTTGATATGCCCAACCTGCGTAAAGGATGTATCATTGAATACAAATACACCGTTGAAAGTCCATACATCCATAATATCCCACGCTGGGAATTTCAGGATGATATACCCAAATTAAATTCAGAAATATACCTGAGTATACCGGCTATATACAATTATCATATCTCTTTGCATGGACCTTTTAAACTTACTAAGAACAAGTCTGATTTAACAAGGGATTGTTTTTCAGCAGGTGGTACCAAGTGCGATTGTTCTGAACTTACTTTCGGAATGGCCGATATTCCGGCGTTCGTTGAAGAGGAATACATGACGGCGCGAAAGAACTTTATTTCTGCCATTAATTTTGAGCTTACGGATTATATGAATCTGAGTACCGGCGTTAAAGTAAAAGTTGCGCAGGAATGGAGAGATATAGATAATTCATTAAAAACCAATGAATACTTCGGTAGCCAGATTAAACGCAGTGGTTTAATGAAAGACCGTATTAAGGGAGTTATCGCAGGACAAACTACCGACATAGCAAAAGCAAAGGCGATTTATGCCTTTATCCAAAAAAACATCCGTTGGGATAACAACTATGGAAAGTACAGTGCCGATGGTATCCGTAAAGCGCTTGATGACCACAAAGGCAGCATTGGAGATATTAATCTTGCATTAATAGCTGCACTTAAAGCTGCAGATATCAACACAGAAGCGGTTATACTTGCTACAAGGAATTATGGGTTGGTGAACAGGCTATACCCTACTGCTGATGATTTTAATTATGTAATTGCAAAGGTCAATATTGATGGCAAAAGCTATATGCTTGATGCCAGTGACCCATACCTGGGATTTGGCATGTTACCGCTGCATTGTATCAACGATCAGGGCCGTGTCATCAGTTTTGAAAAACCATCTTACTGGATCGATATCACTCCTCCATTTAAAAAATCAGAGTTGTTAAGCTTTGAACTTACGCTACAGCCGGATGGTAAACTAAAAGGGATTTATCAACTTATCAGCACTGGTTACGAAGCCTATTTGCAACGAAAAGCCATTAAGAAATTTAACAGTGTTGATGAGTATATTGAAAACCGTGACGAACGCTGGTCGAAGATCAAAGTTTTAAAAGCAGATATCTCCGGCCTTGACAGCCTGGACAAACCACTTGTGGAGAATTATACAGTAGAAATTAACGCTTTTAAAAACACAGCAGGCGAAAAGCTAATGTTAAACCCTAACATTTTAGGCAGGCAGATCACTAACCCGTTCAAGTTGGTTGATCGCACCTATCCGGTGGATATGGGTATGCCTTCAGAACGCAGGATCATGGTTACCCTGCATGTGCCGCACGGCTACAAATTTGAACATATGCCAAAGGACACGGCATTTGCTTTGCCTAACGGTGGTGGTAAATTAATTATTTCAGCAGCACAGAATCAGGATGATGATGTTTGTAATTATTCGCAAATGCTGCAGTTTAACAAGCCCGTTTATACGGTAGCTGAATATCCGTATATCAAAGAACTTTATAACAAGCTGATACAGGTTGATGCTGGTGATATTGTATTGAAAAAAGGCTTATGAGAAGGATTTTAGCTATTGCCTTGATCTTGTTCGGTAGCATCAGTGTCAAAGCACAGGAAGATTACAGCGCAAGCCTGATCCCAAAAGAATTGCTGCCTTATGCAAGCGCGGTGATGCGCAACTATGAGAAAACGGTTGAGATCAGGAACAAAGAAACGGTTGTCTATCACATTAAGGAAGCCATAACCGTACTTAACCGCAATGGTGCCGAAGCGGCTCATTTAGGGTTATGGTATAATAAAGGTTCAAAGATCAAATCAATTAAGGGGATGATCTATGACGAGTTTAATAAACCTATCAGCAAAATATCATCCGGTAATTTTGAAGATCAGGCCTATATCGACGACTATTCTTTGTTTGAAGATAACCGTGTAAAGCATTATAATCCAAGCGTAACAACCTACCCTTACACAGTTGTGTATGAATATGAAACACAATCAAACCAATCGCTTAATATTACACCGTGGTACCCTGTTGAAGAGTCGGGCGTGGCAGTTGAAAAAAGCGTATACAAAGTAATTTGCCCGGCGGATGAATCATTAAGGTACAATGAAAATAACTTTAAAGGGCAGGTTGAAACAGGCACAACTGATAAGGGACTGAAAACTTATACCTGGCGAGCTGCCAATATTAAAGCATATCGCGATGAACCGTACAGCCCGATCATGAGTAATTACATTACAAGCGTACGTGTTGTGCCGCAACATTTTGTATATGGCGGCATCCCGGGCAGTTTTACCAATTGGGAAGAACTTGGCAAATGGAACTATGAGAAACTTTTGGTCGACAGGCAAAAGCTATCATTGGCCACGGTTGAACAGATGAAAGAGCTTACCGCTAACATTACAGATCCAAAGCTGAAAGCAAAAGCGATATATGAATACATGCAGCATAAAACGCGTTATGTAAGTATCCAGATAGGCATTGGCGGGTATCAGCCTTTCCCAGCTACCGATGTTGACCAGCTTGGTTACGGCGACTGCAAAGGCCTTGTAAATTATACCCAGGCTTTACTGAAAGCTGTTGGCATTAACTCGTGGTATTGTGTGGTTGAAGCCGGTAACAGCAAGATCAGCATGAAAAAGGATTTTGCCAGCATGGACCAGGGTAACCATGTTATTTTATGCCTGCCCTTTAAAAATGATACGACCTGGCTGGAGTGTACCAATCAAAAGATCCCATTTGGTTATTTAGGCAGTTTCACTGACGACCGCACAGTACTTGCCTGTACGCCCGAAGGCGGAAGATTGTTGCACACCCCTAAATATACAACCGAGCAAAATATAGAGAGCCGTACAGCTGATGTTACTATTGCCGCAGACGGAACATTGACAGGAAAAATGCTAACCACTTTTAGCGGCTCACAATATAATAACCGCCGCGAATATGTAGATGAACCTTTTAGGGAGCAGGCTAAGGCTGTGCAGCGCATCTATCCTATTAATAATATGGAAGTGAAAAGTTATCAGCTGAAAGACGAACCAAAATATCAGCCGGAAATGAAAGAGGCTGTACAGTTTGAAGCGCCTGAATATGGCATGACAGAAGATGATAAGCTTATTTTTATTGTTAACCCTACTAACAGGGCCGGTACGTTAAGGGAACTGGTTAACCGCACACAGCCTGTTTATATTAATCGCGGTTATACCGATATTGATAAAATAGTTTATACCATTCCCGAGGGATATGAACCCGACAAAAAATTGCTAAGCCTAAGCATCAAAAAAGATTTTGGCAGCTACAGCGCTAACGTAAGCCTGAACGGAAACCAATTGGTATACACCCGTAAGTTTCAACTTAAAGACGGTACGTATAGTAAGGATGAGTACAGCGAACTGGTCGACTTTTATCAGTCGGCAGAAGAGGCCGACCATTATAAAATGGTATTGGTAAAGAAAAAGTAGCGTTCAGCTTATTGTTCCTGCGGATTAGTAACCATTGCGGATGCATCGGTTTGCAGGTTAATGGAACCTGCACGTGAGAAATATTTATACATGGATGGGTCATGTAGCCGGATGATCATTACCCCTTTGCGGCTGCTGGCATGCACTACATACCCGTTTTGCAGGTATATCCCTACGTGGCTGAATTTCTTACCGTCAAAGTCGAAAAACACCAAGTCACCTTCCTGCAATTCGTCTTCATATTTACGTTTAATTACATTGATCTGCTGACTGGTGATCCGCGGAATATTGATGCCATACACCTGCTGCTCAAGCAAATAAGCCAGACCAGAGCAATCGACCCCATTTTTATCCAGCCCGCCAAAGCGGTATGGCGTGCCTGTCCACTCCTCAATAAAATTATATAAACGGCCGTTTTGTATGGCGTCTTTATCAACGCCCATTATTCCGGCATATTTTTCGGCTATAAATCCCTGCGGCTTAACAACTTCTCCCGGACTGCCTTTCAGTACGGCTTTTTTAGATTTACAGGATGCAAATAAAAGCAGCGTAGCTACAAATAATATGGCAAAACGAGGCAGGCGTTTGATCATGAAAGTAAAATTAAAAGGCAATACAATTACACTAAAACGAATATTATTAACATATCAACATAATCGTTTGAAGAAAGATATTAAGACAAAAGAAATAAATTTCGAATCATTACTCCTTTATCTTTTCCTCTTTTGTCCGACTAGCTTTTCAGCATGCGTTGTATCTCGTCAAGCTTCATCATGGCCTCAACAGGTGTAAGGGTATTTACATCAAGGTTATTCAGGGTATCGCGAATTTTTACCAGTACAGGATCATCTATCGAGAACATCTGTAATTGAAGGGCCTGCTTTTGTACTTTTTTAATGCTTTCTTTAATATGTTCGCCGCCGGTACGCTCATGCTCTAGTTTCTTCAAAATTTCGTGCGCACGTGATAAAACTTTAGGTGGCATACCTGCTAGCTTAGCCACATGGATGCCGAAGCTGTGTTCGCTGCCACCGGGTACAAGCTTGCGCAGGAAGATGATCTGGTGACCAACTTCCTTAACTGTGACATTAAAGTTTTTGATGCGGTTAAAAGAGTTGCTCAGCTCATTTAATTCGTGGTAGTGCGTGGCAAAAAGCGTTTTAGCCTTAGCCGACGGATGATTGTGCAGGTATTCGGCAATGGCCCATGCAATGGAAATACCATCGTAAGTGGAGGTACCCCGGCCGATCTCGTCAAGCAGGATCAGGCTGCGGTCTGAAATATTGTTCAGGATGCTGGCCGTCTCATTCATTTCCACCATGAAGGTAGATTCGCCCGATGATAGATTATCGGATGCGCCAACTCTGGTAAAAATCTTATCCACTACGCCAATAGCCGCCTCTTTAGCAGGAACAAAACAGCCCATCTGTGCCATTAACACAATAAGGCCGGTTTGGCGTAACAAGGCAGACTTACCCGCCATGTTGGGACCGGTAATAATGATGATCTGCTGCGTTTCCGAATCGAGGTAAACATCATTGGTAATGTATGCTTCACCCGGCGGCAAATTCTTTTCTATAACCGGGTGGCGGCCGCCTTTAATATCAATCACGCGGCTGTCGTTGATCTGCGGCTTAACGTAATAGTTCTTTTCAGATATAGTAGCAAAGTTCAGCAGTACATCTAACCGTGCTATCAGTTGTGCATTCAGCTGAATAGGCTTAATGTATTCTGCCAGGGCATAAAGCAGTTCATTATACAGCTTGGTTTCTAAAGCCAGTATCTTTTCTTCGGCACCAAGTATCTGCTCTTCGTATTCTTTAAGCTCCGGGGTAATGTATCGCTCGGCATTTACCAAGGTTTGCTTGCGTATCCAATCGGCAGGCACTTTATCGCGATGTGCATGCGTTACTTCCAGGTAGTAACCGAATACATTATTAAAAGCAACCTTTAATGAGGGTATGCCCGTTTGCTCCGCTTCCCGTTTTTGAATCTCTAAAAGATATCCCTTGCCGCCAAAAGCTATCTTACGCAAGCGGTCAAGCTCTTCGTTAATGCCTTCGGCCATAACGCCGCCTTTGGCAATTAAAACAGGCGGCTCGCTGTTCAGCTCCTGCCCTATTTTTTCGCAAATAAAAGTACAGGGATTAAGCTGATCGCTGATGGCCTTTAGCGGAACATTCTCGGCCTGATCTGTGATTTTTTTGATCTGATCTATTGCCGATAGTGCTTTTTTTAGCTGGCAAACCTCACGCGGGTTGGCCTTCTGCAATCCTATTTTAGAGATCAGCCTCTCCAGGTCGCCAATTTGCCTAATGTGCTGTTGCAGGTCATCGCGCAGCTCACTAAAAGCCATCAGGTGTTCTACTACATTCAGGCGGTCGGTAATCGGCTTAATGTCTTTTAACGGCATCACTATCCAGCGGCGTAGTAAACGTGCGCCCATTGGCGAGCAGGTGTGATCCAGCACATCGGCAAGGGTAATCGCATTTTCATTAGCCGAACCTACCAGTTCGAGGTTGCGAATGCTGAACCTGTCGAGCCACAAATAGCGTTCTTCCTCAATACGGGAGATACCGGAAATATGCTGTAAGTTACGATGCTCGGTTTCATTTAAATAATGCAGCGCCACACCGGCTGCAACAATACCTAAATTCAGTTTATCGATGCCAAAGCCTTTAAGCGACTTTACACCAAAATGTTTCAGCAGGGTTTCCTGTGCGTAGTCGCCGGTATAGGGCCACTCGTCAAGCATGTAGGTATAAAACCTGTCGCCAAAAGCATCGCTGAAATCACTGCGGCGTGTTTTAGGATAAATCACCTCGCTTGGCGAAAAGCTTTGCAGCAGCTTGTCGATATAACCCAGGTTACCTTGCGCCGTAAGAAACTCGCCTGTTGAAATATCAATTAAGGCAATACCTGCACTTTGCTTTTCGAAATATATAGAAGCGAGGTAGTTGTTACGTTTTTGCTGAAGAATGTTATCGCTAACAGCAACACCGGGCGTAACCAGTTCGGTAACACCCCGCTTAACAATAGTTTTTGTTGTTTTAGGGTCTTCGAGTTGATCGCAAATAGCCACACGCTGACCGGCACGTACCAGTTTTGGCAAATAAGTTTCGAGCGAATGATGCGGAAACCCGGCCAGTTCAATATGCGTAGCAGTGCCATTAGCCCTTCTGGTTAACACAATGCCTAAAATCCCTGCCGCCTTTATGGCATCCTCCCCAAAAGTTTCATAGAAATCACCCACACGAAACAACAATAACGCACCAGGGTATTTACCCTTGATCTGGTTGTACTGCTGCATCAGCGGCGTTTCTTTCGTAGCGTTCTTTGCCAATCCTTTATAAAATATTAATCTGTAAAGTTAAGGTGTTGGCCTGTAATTACGTGCGGTGTTGAAAAGTTTGATAAGTGTGGATTAATTCGGTTACTGATGTTAGAGGTAGGAATAATACCATCAGTTACTGATCCTTACATATTCATCAGAGGCACCCGCATCTACTGCAAAAAATGGCATTGAGATGGAAAGCGTATCCTGATTACCACGTTTTATGGCATATACACCTTTTACAACGTTATTCACCAGCAGGGCATCGGCATGGTAATCGTCGTAAAAATTGTAATTTTTGGCTAACTGATAATTGCCGCTTTCTATAACCTGTCCTTTTTGCGACTGTATATACTGCGTATCGGTAAACTTAATAATTGTAAGATCAGATTGATTGGCTGCCGTGCGCCTGGTGCCGGCTATGGTGGTTTCATAATGTGCGTTTAAGCGCCATTGACCAACTATAGAACCCGAGCTTTGCAGTTTCTCCTTTTTACAGGCCGAAAGGGTAAGCAGGGCTATTGCAATAAAACATTTCAAATAGTTCATTAGGGATAGGATTTTAAGCATATACGCATATTGCAATCAAAGTGAAACAACACCTAACAAAAAAAGCAGCGGTGTTGCCGCTGCTTTCAATATTCAATATGTCAAAACTATTTAATGTATGCTGATGCCTTAGTTAAAGCCCTGTCAAGCCCGCTTACGTCTTTACCGCCAGCGGTAGCAAAAAACGGCTGACCGCCGCCGCCGCCCTGAATTTCTTTAGCCAGTTCCCGTACGATGGTACCTGCATTTAAGCCTTTATCTTTCACCAGATTTTCTGACAGCATAACGGTTAAACCGGGCTTGCCTTCAAAATCAGCAGCTAATACCAGGAACAGATCAGAAACTATATCTTTCAGTTGATAGGCCAACGTTTTTACCGCATCGGCGTTAGGCAATTCTACCTTTTCGGCAATAAAGTTGATACCATTGATGTTTTGCACCTTAGCAGCAATTTCGGTTTTTAGTCCGGATGCCTTTGCCTGTAAATTCTTACTTGCCTCTTTCTTCAGCTTATTATTTTCTTCAATAAGGCCTTCAACGCTTACCATCACATCTTTAGGGTTCTTTAAAACCTCACGCAACTGTTTAATCAGCTTACTTTGGTCGCTCAGGTAATTTTCGGCAATAACGCCGGTAATAGCCTCAATACGGCGAACGCCTGAAGCTACAGCACTTTCAGACATAATTTTGAAGAAACCTATGTTGCCGGTATTTTTCACATGCGTACCACCGCAAAGTTCCTGCGAAAAGTTTTCATCGAATGTGATGACACGCACATAGTCGCCGTACTTTTCACCAAAGAGTGCTGTAACGCCACGGTCTATCGCATCCTTAAAATAAACGTTACGCTCTTCCTTCAGCGGAATAGCTTCACGGATCTTTTGATTAACGATGCGCTCTATGGCCTCCAGGTCGTTGTCATCAATTTTGCTGAAATGCGAAAAATCGAAACGCAGGTAATCAGGATTCACCAGTGAACCTTTTTGGGCAACATGATCGCCAAGTACCTGCTTTAGTGCAGCATGCATTAAGTGCGTAGCCGAGTGGTTACTCTCGGTAAGCATACGTTTACCCGGGTCAATCGACACGTAAAAAGTACTGCTGAGGTCAATGTTGGGGTTAATCCTGTCTGTATAATGTACAATTACACCATTCTCTTTTTGAGTATCGGTAATGGTAATGGGCTCAAAATCCTCAGAATTCTGGCTCTCCATGTTCTTATACCGCTCGGGGCTCAACACGCCGGTATCGCCTACCTGACCGCCGCCTTCGGCGTAAAAAGGGGTTTCGGCCAATACAATTTGGTACTGTTCTTTCCCTTTTGCAGTTACCTTGCGGTATTTGATAATTTTTGTCTCCGTTTGAAACAGATCATAACCAACAAAATGCGTTGGCCTGTCGGCGCTCACCATTACCCAATCTCCGGTATCAATTGCCGTAGCCAGGCGTGAGCGGTTTTTCTGCTTTAAAAGCTCGGCTTCAAAACCTTCCATGTTAACAGTAAGGCTTCTTTCACGTGCCATTAATTCAGTTAGATCTATCGGAAAGCCATAAGTGTCATATAACTCAAAAGCAAACTCACCCGATATTTCGCCAAGATTTACTTCATTCAGCGATGTTACTGAATCAAATTTACTGATATGGTTCTCAAACAAGTTGATGCCTTTTTCAAGCGTACGTAAGAAAGAATTTTCTTCCTCCAACACCACCTTTTGCACAAAGTCTTTTTGTGAGTAAAGCTCATCAAACACACCTTTAAACTGTTCGGCCAATAAAGGCACCAGTTGATTTAAAAATGGTTCTTTGAAGCCTAAGTACTGGTAAGCATAACGCACAGCGCGGCGTAAAATACGGCGTATTACGTACCCTGCTTTATTGTTCGATGGTAGCTGACCATCCGCAATGGCAAAGCTGATCGCACGTATATGGTCGGCCATAACACGCATGGCTACGGCATCATTCCAGGCATTTAAAGCCTCACCCTTCCCGGTAGGGATGGCTTCCCTGTCGTATACTTTCCCTGATTTCTCAGCGATGAACTGTATTAAAGGCTGGAAAACGTCGGTATCGTAGTTGGATGTTTTGCCTTGCAGCACACGTACCAATCGCTCGAAACCCATACCGGTATCCACATGCTTAGCCGGAAGCGGTTGCAGCGATCCGTTAGCCAGGCGGTTAAACTGCATAAATACGTTGTTCCATATCTCAATTACATTCGGGTCATCGGCATTTACCAATGTGGCACCCGAAGTTGCAGCACGTTCTTCATCCGTCCTGCCATCGAAATGGATTTCAGAACACGGGCCGCAGGGGCCTGTTTCGCCCATTTCCCAAAAGTTATCTTTCTTGTTCCCGGGCAAAATATGGTCTTCTGCTACATACTGCTTCCACAGATCGTATGCTTCCTGATCTTTCTCCAGGCCTTCTTTTTCGTCCCCTTCAAAATAAGTTACGTACAGTCGGTCGGCAGGCAGTTTATAAACTTCGGTTAGCAGTTCCCAGCTCCATGCAATCGCATCTTTCTTAAAATAGTCGCCAAAGCTCCAGTTACCCAGCATCTCAAACATGGTATGGTGATAGGTATCAATACCCACCTCTTCCAGGTCGTTATGCTTACCAGAAACGCGCAGGCAACGTTGTGTATCAGCTACGCGCGGAAATTTCGCAGGGGCTTCTCCCAAAAAAATGTCTTTAAACTGGTTCATGCCAGCATTAGTGAACATTAAAGTAGGGTCGTTTTTAACTACTATGGGTGCCGATGGCACAATGGTATGTCCTTTCGAAGCAAAAAAATCTAAAAAAGCCTGGCGTATTTCCTGCGCTGTCATTATAAAAATTTAAAGTGGAGCAAAGATAATAAAATAGTCTATCGTCGATAGTTCATCGTTTATGGTATATCCGTCGCTGCTAAAGCAAAAAACATCAACTATTATCTATCAACTCACTACCTCTTCCCTACACTATCCACCCTGTTATAAAATTCCTCCTGCAGTTTCAGCGTTTGGGTATCGGCTTTCACTTGTTTAAGCGCGTTGGTAAATCCTGTTATTTCATGGTCTACAATCAGCTTGCCGAGTTCTTTAGTGGCTTTATCGCCCTGGCCTGCATAATGATTTGGGTACGAAGCATACCACCATATCGGCGTGTATAAATTGGTTAAGTTTAATCGTTTCTGGTCTGCACCTGATTGTTGGGTACCTTTTTCCGGATGGATCAGGTCGGGCCGCAGGTATAGCATGGTTGAAGTTTCGCTTTCGCCGGCGTGCAGATCTGTAGATGGCGGGGTTTTACGCAGCTTCTGGTTTTCTTTCTGATAATCGGCATCATTGCCCGGTGTATAAAAGTAAACGGCATAATCATGGCGCTTATTCAGTAACGACTGCATAAAGAATTTAATAAACTCCGGGTTACCGCCATGCCCGTTCAATATGATGATCTTATTAAAACCGTTGCGTGCAATTTCGTCGCAGGTGGCTTGTAACAGATCCAATATCAGGTTTGATGGTAAGGCAAATGTACCCGGCTGATGGCGCGCCTCATTGATCTGCCCGTAAAAGTAATCGGGGAAAATCACGGCATATTCATTTTTGGTTACCCGGGCTGCAATTTCACGTACATGGATCAGGTCGTTACCGAGCGGCGCATGCGGACCATGTTTTTCCAAAATGCCGATAGGCAGTATACAGGTGCGTGCTGATTTTTCAAGTGCGGCGGGCCATTCGGGTGCGCTAAGTTCGTCCCAGCGGGTAGGTAATTGTTGCGCAATAGCGCTGCTGCATACTATTAAAAATAGTAAAGTTAGGTAGTTTCTCATATTGGTTTAAAATTAGTGTCATAAAGCTAAGCATAAGCGGCAAACAATATTCGCGTTTATCAATTTTTAATAACTTTATCGGGCTATTTTTTAATGGCACATTTATACAATCTAACCGACTATGAAACGCCGTCACTTTATATCAGGAACAGCTTTTTCGCTTGCTGCATTAGCTTTGTCGCGCAGTAAGGCATTTGCTGCCCTTGCTCCTAATTCTTATCAGTTTAAACCACTGCGCCGTAATGTGGGCATGTTCGCCGAACAAGGCGGCACAATCGCCTGGCTGGCCAATAACGAAGGCATTGTGGTAGTAGATGCCGAATTCCCTGCCCCTGCCGGAGATTTGATCTGCGAATTAAAAAACCTGTCTGATCAGCCATTTCGATATTTGATCAATACCCATCATCATGGCGACCATACCAGTGGCAACATTAGCTTTAAGGGTTTGGTGAAGCATGTGGTTGCCCATGAAAATTCGTTAAAAAACCAAAAGGCAGTAGCACAGGATCAAAAAACTGAAGACAAGCAACTATATCCTGATATTACCTATACCAAAAACTGGAAAATTAAGATAGGCGACGAAAAGATCAAAACCTACTACTGGGGACCGGGCCATACCAATGGCGATAGCATGATCCACTTTGAAGAAGCCAATATTGTACACACCGGCGACCTGGTGTTTAACCGCCGTTATCCTTTCATTGATAATAAAGCCGGTGCTTCTGTGGTAAACTGGGCTAAAGTGCTTGAGAAAGCGCAAAAGCAGTTTGATAAAGACACTCTATTTGTATTTGGCCATGCCTATGATCCTGAAAAAGTGACCGGCACCATGGAAGATATCAAAGCCATGCAGAATTATATGGAGCAACTGGTAGTATTTGTACAAAAGGAGATTGATGCGGGTAAAACCAGGAATGATATCTTATCGGCAACAGCCATTCCGGGGATTGACGAGTGGAAGGGCGATGGCATACAGCGCAGTTTGCAGGCTGCGTATGAAGAGCTTACGCTCTGATATAAAAAATTAAAGCCCTGATTATCTCAGGGCTTTAATTTTTTGCGAATTATTGCGAAATGCCGTTCAGCAGTTCCATATCTTCTTCAGTCAACTCAATGTTCGCTGTCTTCAGGTTATCTTCCAAATGCGCCACTTTTGATGTTCCGGGGATCAGTAAAATGTTATCGGCATGGTGCAGTAACCAGCTTAAAGCAATTTGTTGTATGGTTGCATTATGCTTTTCGGCTACCTGCTTAAGTTTGTCTAAGGCCTCCACATTACCGCCACTCAGCGGGTACCACGGAATAAACGCGATGTTCTGTTCTTTACAGTACTCAAGCACAGATTCCCATTTACGGTTATCAACGCTATACATGTTTTGTACAGATACTACCTCAAAGTATTTCTGCGCATTTTTAATATCATCAACACTTACTTCAGATAAGCCAATGTGGTTTATTTTACCTTCCTGCTGCGCCTGTTTTAAAAACTCAAATGTTTTTTCGGCAGGTACCTTAGGGTCAATGCGATGTAGTTGGTATAAATCTATCGTATCTACTTTAAGGCGTTTCAGGCTGCCTTCCAAAGCTTCTTTTAAATGTTCAGGGCTGGCATCAACAGGCCATTGGTCTGGGCCGGTACGTAATAAACCACCCTTGGTTGCAATTACTAACCCTTCCGGATATGGATACAAGGCTTCGGCTATTAATTCTTCCGAGACATTTGGACCATAACTGTCTGCTGTATCTATAAAGTTTACATCAAGTTCTACTAAACATTTTAAAACACGGATCGCCTCATCATGATCTTCCGGTGGCCCCCATATCCCTTTACCTGTAATGCGCATGGCACCGTAACCCAAACGGTTAACGGTAAGATCGCCCCCTATTGTAAATTCCTTTTTCAATTGTCCGTTGCTCATCATTTTATTATTTAAGATTTGAAACATCCAAATCAAAAATAATGTTTAAGAAAAGGATAAGGGCAACTGTAATATGACAGTTGACAAACAAGTAACAGAACTAAAACAAAACTTATGAAAAGCAAAACATTAATAGCAGCAATACTGGTAGCAGGTAGTATGACTGCCTTTGGTTGCAAAGGCGGCGCTTCCGGCGAAAAATCAGACTCTACCATGTTAGATACGCAGGCACGCGATTCGGCGGCGGCAACCGCCACCCAAGCACAGGGAATGGATTCAGCAGCACATGATACTACCAAGAAAGACACTGCAGTAAAAATGTAATTTAGATCAGTTGATTTGTCAATTTACTTGTGATCTTTAAGTGTGCTGATTGACAAATCAACTGGTTATCGAATTACAGATCCGCAACCCTGATTGGCTTTACATCTACCGTTTCCCAAACTTTTTGAGTGATATATGGCTCATCCTGTAACCAGGCATTCAGGGCTTCTTCAGATTCAAACTGCATCATCATTACCGAACCAATCATATTTCCATCCTGATTTAACATAGCTCCGGCTTTAATAAAGTTGCCACTCTCTTTCAATTTCTTTGCAGCATCTAAATGATGTGGCCTTACATTTAACCGGCGTGTTAAAGCTTCGGTATCTATGTGATCGTATGCGGTAATTAAGTATTGATTCATCATTATATTGTTTTGAACAATTATACTGATTGTTTAGTTATAACACTAAATCTTACCATTATTACTGTTATGACCATGAAGAGGCTAAGAAATATTGCTATTTATTATATTGTTTTTGGTATTGCATGCGCACTTAGCTTCGTTTTTTTCAATTTCTTTTGGGTAGGTATTGCAGGCTTACTATTGCTTATCTACTATTATATTGCAAAATATGTATATCAGCAGCACAAAATACCATCACGGGTCAGCGCTACTATGCAAAATATCTTAACTGTATTTTTTGTATTGCTGCCATTACTTGCATTGCTTTCTGTAGAATTATATTATAACAGATCATTTAAACAAATGATCATCGTTCCTGAAAATTATGAAGGAATTATAGTAGTAGGTTATGGCGATACTAAACAAAGTAACAAACAATGGAAAGATGGCTACCGGGTTATAAAGGTTAACTCTAACGGTATTGCTAAAACTTCATTTACGGTACCAGAATATATTGGTTCACAATTAGATGGAACACTAATTCATTACAGTAATGATTTAAATAGTACGATCCCTATTAAATCGGCAGATCCAATAAATAATGATACTACTAAAACTAATGCATATATAGTTGACTTTACAAAAAACTATCAGATTTATATCCTTACTAAAAGGTTCTCGAAGTTTTTTAAGCCAAAAACTTTTAATGAACCCGATTCATTGTCAAAAATTAAGATAGACGCAAAATTAGATAGCCTAAATAATTGACGAATTTATGGATGCTGTTAACATCACTTTCCAGGCATACATACCATACAACTTAGGGAAACCGCTTATTTCCTATTTTGAAGGTGACCCTCGCTTCAGTCCGGACCTTATGGTAAATTACACTGAGTTCAAAAGCAATTTAATGACTGCTAATATGTATGGCTGTAATTGGATACCCGAACCAGTAACTGGTACTTTATTAAAAAGATTTTTTGCAACAGACGATGCTGCCTTTCATAACAAAAATCATAAAACTCATACAGCGCGTTTAAAACTTGAGGGTAATATTGATCTTACAAAGGTTGGAAGGTTTACTCAATTTGATGCTAAATCTATATTTTTCGACAAGCACAACCCTAAACGCCCGGTATATACTCAACACTCCGACTTGAGCCGATGTATTACGGCTGGGATAGGTTACGAACAACTTGTTCATGCTGGAAACTTCGTGGCACATGGTAATAAGTGGAAAGGCTTTTTCAAGGCTTCATTACCTGAAAGATCAACAGAACTTGCAACGGATATAAAACTAAAGAATGATATAACGGGTCCTTATTTCGCAGCGGCCGGTACACCTGCCTCTGCCTTATGTGATACAACAATTATTGATGTCTCAGGAAGTGCAGGATATCCCTATCTTGAACCACTGTCTCCAAACATAGATCTAAGTTTAAAGATTAAATTAATTAAACGGGGTAATACTGTTCTTGTAATAATTGAAGGTACGCACAATAAATTCCCGGCTTATGAACTTTTGATAGATAACAATTTGATATATAGTTACAATCCCTTACAGCATGGCTATAAAGGCCCAACACCTTTTAATCTAAATCAGTCCATTAACTTTCAAAAAAGCTATATCGCAACAATACGTTTACAAACATTTATGAACCAGCAAACTGTTAAGAGACCTTTTTAGATAATTTTTTTCTTGTTGCAGGAATAACTGTATTTTTTACAATATTTGTTTTCTATCAATTTCCTAAATGAACCAACAGCTATTTCAAACGTTTAAACAACGTTATAATCAGGATGCTAAGCATTTTTATTTTTCACCTGGCCGTGTTAACTTAATCGGCGAGCATATCGACTATAATGGTGGCCTGGTTATGCCATGCGCCATTACTTACGGCACCTATTTGCTTATTACGCCCAACAATGACCGTGTATTCCGCTTTAGCAGTGTCAATTTTGAAGATTATGCTGAAATAGAAATCAAAGCCGCTTATCAAAAAGACGACAGCCACTGGTATAATTATCCGCTTGGCGTGATCCATCACTTTTTAAAGGATGGACATCAGTTTGAGGGGCTTGATTTCCTGTACTATGGTAATATTCCCATCGGTTCTGGCTTATCGTCTTCTGCTTCTATTGAAATAGTTACGGCTTATGCCTTAAACGAAATATTAAATGCGGGTTATACCAAGCTTGAACTGGTTAAACAAGCAAAGTCTGTAGAGAACAATTTCATTGGCCTCAACAGCGGCATCATGGATCAGTTTGCCGTAGCATTTGGCGAAAAAGACAAGGCATTAATGCTTAATTGCGATACCCTGGCTTACGATGCCGTTGATTGCCACCTGGGCGAATACCTGTTGGCTATTATCAACACCAATAAACTGCGTCAACTGGCCGAATCAAAATACAACGAGCGTGTAAGCGAATGTCAAACAGCACTAAAAGCTTTGCAGGCAGAATTGAGCATAGAAAACCTTTGTGACATAGACACGGCCACTTTTAACCAATATGAACACTTGATTACTGATGAAACGGTTAAAAAACGTACACGCCACGTTATTGAAGAAAACGACCGTGTTAAACTTGCTGCAAAATCGCTTGCTGCACATGACCTGTCTGCCTTTGGTGAAATGATGTATGCATCTCATGATTCATTGCGCGACTTGTACGAGGTTAGCGGTAAAGAACTGGATGCGATAGTTGACTATGCACGTACTAATGCCGATGTTGCAGGAGCGCGTATGACGGGAGCCGGATTTGGTGGTTGTGCCATTGCATTGGTTAAAAAAGATGGTTTCGATAACTTTTCAAAAGAAATTACGGAATTTTACACGCAGAAAATTGGCTATGCCCCTACCGTTTACAGTTCATTAATTGGTAACGGCGTGGGCGAGCTTAACGAACAATTAGATGCGCAAATTAAAGCTTGACGAATTAAACCGGGCCTCCGTTTCAGAATTTAAAGAACAGGAAAAACTACCAGTAGCCGTTGTTTTAGATAACGTGCGCAGTATGCATAACGTTGGTTCGATATTTCGGACCAGCGATGGCTTTGCCGTTGAGAAAGTAATATTGTGTGGTATAACAGGTCAGCCACCGCACCGTGAAATTGAAAAGACGGCATTAGGCGCAACTCAATCTATCGACTGGAGTTATAGCGATACTACCTTAAATGCAGTTGAGCAGTTAAGGGCCGAAGGTTATATCATTACCGCAATTGAACAGGCTGAAAACAGTTTAATGCTGAATACTTTTGAACCGCAAGCGGGTAAAAAATATGCACTCATCTTTGGTAACGAAGTTAATGGTGTCAGTGACGATGTGATGGCTGTAATAGATCATTGCATAGAAATACCACAGTTTGGCACCAAACATTCATTTAACATTGTAGTATCAGCTGGTATTGTACTTTGGGATTTCTTTGCTAAATTAAACCTGAACAACTAAGACGGTTTTATGAACGCCATAGCCAAAAAGCTACAGGTAAAAATGGGGTCAAGGTGGTTGATAGCCAACGCACCTGAAGATTACATTTCTTTTCTTGAACCCTTACCTAATGGCATTAAGCTAACTTTTCAGTACAACCAGAAAGTTGATGGCGTACAGCTGTTTGTAAAAAACAGCAATGAGCTTGAAACTGAAATGCAGCAGATCAAGCCCCTGCTTGAGCTTAACATCATTTTATGGATCATTTATCCTAAAAAGAGTTCTGGCGTAGGTACTGATCTTGAAATGATGGGAAGCTGGGATAAGATGAGCCAACATGGCTTGCGGCCCGTTGCGTCAGCCGCAATTAATGATACCTGGACGGCTCTTCGATTTAAACCAGAAAGTGAGGTTAAGATATCCACTTCGCGCAACTCGGAAATCAAGACCAATGATTACGCGCAGTATATTGATGTTGACAGCAAATCTGTAAAACTTCCGGAAGATGTGCGACAGACCTTACAGCAACACCCTATAGCATTAGCGTATTTCAACGGACTCGCCTACTCGCACAAGAAAGAATATGTGATCTGGATACTAAGCGCCAAACAGGAAAAGACCCGAACAGCCAGAATTGAAAAAATGGTGGAAATGCTGTTGAATAAAAAGAAAAATCCTTCTGATAAATAGATTGACATGATTAGTTATTGCCGAACAATAACTAATCAATGTACTTTATCTTACTGCCTGTTCTTTTACCTCAATTACATTCTTTCAGGCACTTCGATACCCAGCAGGTTCATGCCTTTTGCAATTACACCGGCAGTTGCTGATGATAATTGCAGCCTGAACTTTTTAGAAATTTCGTCCTCTGCCTGTAAAATTGATTTTTCGTGATAAAACTTATTGTAAGCTTTGGCCAGTTCGTAAACATAATTTGCAATTACGGCCGGGCTATAATCTTTTGCGGCCTGCAAAATAACCTGTGGATATTGCGACAGCGTAATGATCAGATCACGCTCAACAGCCGCAAGTTCTTCAATAGCCTGTTCAGCGCTAAAGTCTACACCTGCCCTGTTTAAAACCGACTTAATACGTGCATGTGTATATTGTATAAACGGCCCGGTATGCCCCTGAAAATCAATAGACTCATTAGGGTCAAAAAGCAAACGTTTTTTTGGCTCAACTTTTAGCAAAAAGTACTTTAAGGCCCCCATACCAATCATGTGGTAAAGGTTTAGCTTTTCCTCTTCATCTAAATTATCAACCTTGCCTAATGCCTCTGTTTGTGTTTTTGCAGTTTGTTCCATCTCAGCAATCAGGTCGTCGGCATCTACCACCGTACCCTCACGCGACTTCATCTTACCCGATGGAAGGTCGACCATGCCATAAGATAAGTGATACAAACCTTTTGCCCAGCTTTTACCCAGCTTTTGTAGGATCAGGAACAACACTTTAAAGTGGTAGTCCTGCTCGTTACCCACTACATAGATCGATTCATCCATCTGGAAGTCGTCATATTTTAACTGTGCAGTACCTAAGTCCTGGGTAATATAAACTGAAGTTCCATCGGCGCGTAATACCAGTTTCTGGTCAAGCCCATCTTCGGTCAGGTCAATCCAAACTGAACCATCCTCTTTTTTAAAGAACACACCTTTTTGAAGGCCTTCGTCAATAATATCTTTTCCTAACAGATAGGTATTTGATTCGTAGTAAAATTTATCAAAGTCGACACCTAACTTTTTGTAAGTCTCGTCAAAACCAGCATAAACCCAACCATTCATGGTGCGCCAAAGGTTGATCACCTCCTCATCACCTGCTTCCCATTTTTGAAGCATTTGCTGCGCTTCTTTTATCAGCGGAGCATTCTTTTTCGCTTCTTCTTCAGTTTGGCCGGCAGCTTTAAGCTCGTCTATCTGCTTTTTGTATTCCTTATCGAATATCACATAATACTTGCCCACAAGGTGGTCGCCTTTTTCGCCTGCTGTTTCAGAAGTTTCGCCGTTGCCAAACTTTTGCCATGCCAGCATAGATTTGCAAATATGTATACCCCTGTCGTTTACCAGGTTGGCTTTAATCACTTCATATCCGGCTGCACCTAAGATCTGTGCTACAGAATAACCCAAAAGGTTATTCCTGACGTGGCCAAGGTGTAATGGCTTATTGGTATTTGGCGATGAATATTCAACCATTACTTTCTTGCCGTTTGGCGATATTTCACCAAAGCCTTCTGTTAAAACTTCACGGTTCAGTTTATCGAGCCAGAAAGTTTCAGATAAAGAAATATTTAAAAATCCTTTTATAACATTATAAGCAGATACTTCTGCTAATTCATTCTTTAGGTACTCGCCTATCTCTTGCCCTGTTTGCTCCGGCGACTTTTTAGAAAAACGTGTGAACGGAAATGTAACTATGGTTACCTGGCCTTCAAATTCTTTACGGGTCTCCTGCAAGTTAATATCGGCAGCAGTCAGATCAATATGATATAAGTTTTTAACGGCTTTAGCAGCCGCCTCGGATATGAAGTTCATGCGCCAAAATTAATAAATTGCCATCACCTGCCCGAATTAATTATATCAGCAAAAATCTGATAGATTTGTACAACCACTTATGATACAAAATACCGATTTTAAACTAAGCGTTACCTCTGAGATCGGCCGCTTACGATCGCTTTTAATACACAGCCCTGATAGCGGTTTGGGCAAGGTTGTACCATCAAAAGCACAGGATTGGCTATTTGAAGACATTGTACATTTAGATACCATGCGTGCCGGAGAATACGATTATTACGTTAAGCTGCTGATGTATTTTTTAGATGAGCAAAAGATCAAAGGGAAGCTTAATGCCATTGATGCGCCCGAAAATAATCGCCGCTTTTATAAACCCGACGACCCAGACTTTCATGCTTCGGGCAAGGTTGTAGAAATGCAGTCGCTTTTGGCTGATATTTTAAAGGACGATAAGATCAGGGTTAAGCTTGTAGCCGCAGTTTGCGCCATAGAAAGTTGCGATTACCGCTTGCAACAGCGCTTATGTGATACTGACGCCATAGAGTTAGCCAAAATATTGATCTCGGGCACGATGGATCATGATAAGATGATATTTGCCCCTATCCCCAACCTGATATTTTCAAGGGATATCGGTATCATCATCAATCAGCATGTGTTGATTAATAAGCCTGCGAAAAAAGCACGTACCCGCGAAACCTTGCTTGCCAGATATATATTCTTTAACCATCCGCTGTTTAAGGCTTATACCGATAACATTATCGAAATCCCGGAAACGGTTCAATATTTTCTTCGCCCCGGTGAGGATCAAAGCGAACGTACCACGCTTGAAGGTGGCGATGTAATGGTAGTGAGTACAGACCATGTCATTATCGGTTGCAGCGAGCGCACGTCCCCAAGTGGTGCTAACGAGGCCATTAAATTATTGTTCGGCCATAAGGTGGTAAAAAAGGTGACGATTGTAAAAATTCCGCATAAGCGGGATTATATGCACATTGACACCATTTTTACGCAGGTAAAACGTAATGTGTGGGTGCTTTTAGGATCGCTGGCTATAACCAAAGCAGCTGTAAAAGAAATTGAGCCAATTGCATGGTTTGTAGACAATAAACTGAAAGATCAACCAGAGATCATCCAGTTTTATGCAGATAAACAACAGCCACACCGTTTTAAAAGCCTGGAAGAGTTATTGAACGACATTAGCCAAAACGATCTGCATAGTACAGAGCCAACAAAGTTTATTTATTCGGGCAATAACACGTTCCCTTTTGATGCCCGGGAACAATGGACAGACTCCTGTAATTTGCTTGCCCTAAAAGAAGGTGTTGTACTGGGTTATGACAGAAACGACAAAACTGTAGAAGCTTTTAAGCAAAACGGTTTTAGCACCATTAAAGTAGCAGACCTGTTGCAGCAGCTGGAAAACAACGAGTTGAATACCGAAGACATAAAAGATACGCTGATCCTGATGCCATCGTCAGAACTTTCGCGCGCGCGTGGCGGTTTCCACTGTATGAGCATGCCACTATTAAGAGACGAAATTTAATTAAAAATATAAGTCAAAGGCAGATGTTCTTTATAGGCAGCTTTCTGCTTTTAGCTTTCAGCTTTTACCTTAATGAAAAATAAGCAAACCACATCTACCCTGCTCATGATTCGTCCTGTACGTTTCGGGTTTAATGAGCAAACTGCCGAAAGCAATGCCTTCCAGAATAAAAGCGATAATAAAGCTGAAGATATACAGCAGAAAGCATTGGAAGAATTTGATAATTTTGTTGACCTGCTAAGGGCAAATGGTGTGAAGGTAATTGTTGTGAATGATACCGTAGAACCGCATACCCCTGATTCGATATTTCCTAATAACTGGATATCTTTCCATGCCAATGGCGATGTGCTGATGTATCCCATGCAGGCTGAAAACAGGCGGTTAGAGCGCAGGGAAGATATCATCAGAAAGATTGAGGAAGACTACACGGTAAACCATGTTATTGACCTCAGCAGATTTGAGGTCCAGAACAAGTTTTTAGAAGGCACTGGCAGCATGGTGTTAGACCGTGAAAATAAAATTGCCTATGCCTGCCTTTCACCACGAACAGACAAAGAAGTACTGGAAACTTTTGCCAAAAAGGAAGATTACAAGGCCATTACTTTTGATGCTGTTGACAGCCAGGGTAAAGCCATCTACCATACCAATGTTTTAATGTGTATTGGCAGCAGCTATGTGGTCATCTGCCTTGATGCAATAAAAGACGAAATCGAACGCGGGCAGCTATTAGATTCATTTAAAAACACCGGAAAAGAAATGGTAGCAATCACCTTCGATCAGATGAATCATTTTGCCGGTAATATGCTCGAAGTGCAGAGTACTAACGGTGAAAAGTTATTGGTAATGTCTAAGCAGGCTTACCAATCTTTAGATGATAATCAGGCAGCTACCTTAGAGAAATATATTCGCATCATTTGTAGCGATATTAGCGCTATAGAAACGCATGGCGGAGGCAGTGCACGATGCATGTTAGCAGAAGTACATTTACAGCCCAAAAATTAGCTTTTATAAGTACAAGTTTTCACTTACTTAGCAAAAGTTCACAGAAATTTAACATAAACTCATATCATATTGAATATGAGATATTTATGAGCAATCATTATTATTAAAAATAATAGCTTTTGTTATCCAAAAGTAAACGAAAAAACTATTTGAGATTTTATCTGAAAATTTCACTTAAAAAATTACATTTTTGCGGGAAATTACAGGATTATAATAGATGCAAAGCTACCAGGAGTTTCTGGACCTGAGCGTGGGTTTCCCGCAAGAAGGTTTTGAGATCATTGAAGACGAACTATATTTCAACGATCTTAATTTAATGGAAATGATAGAAACGTATGGTACTCCCCTACGCTTCACGTATCTTCCAATTATTTCTAAAAAAATTCAGCAGGCAAAGCTGATGTTTCAGCAGGCCATTATAAAGAACAATTACAGAGGCGGTTATAAATATTGCTACTGTACCAAAAGTTCGCACTTTAAGCATATTGTTGAAGAGGCATTGAAGAATGATATTCACCTTGAAACTTCTTCGGCTTTTGATATGCCTATGATTGATGCGCTGGAAAAAAAGGGCGTTGTAAATAAAGACATCACCGTTATTTGCAATGGCTACAAAACCTTCCAGTACAAAACATATATCATCGATATGCTGCATGATGGTTACAAGAACATTATCCCGGTATTAGATAATAAGGAAGAGTTTAACATTTACGATGATGAGATCGAGATGGACGTGCCTTGTAACCTGGGTATCCGTATAGCGGCAGAAGAGCAGCCCGACTCGCAGTTCTATACTTCGCGTCTGGGTATCCGTATGGAAGACGTTATCGATTTCTATACCAGCAAAATTGCAAAGAACCCGAATTTCAGGGTTAAGCTTTTACACTTTTTCATCAACTCCGGTATCTCTGATACGCCATATTACTGGAACGAGTTGGAGAAATACGTTACCCTTTATTGCAAGTTTAAAAAGATCAACCCTGAACTGGATACGCTTGATATTGGCGGCGGTATGCCTTTTAAAGATTCGCTGGTGTTTGATTTCGATTATGAGTACATGGTAAACGAGATTGTTAGCCGTATCAAAGAGATCTGCGCCGAAAATGATACCATTGAACCGGATATCATTACCGAGTTTGGTAAATACACTGTAGCAGAAGCATCAGGCATTTTATATAAAGTGCTTGGCCGTAAGCAACAAAACGATCGTGAAAAATGGCTAATGCTTGATGGTTCTTTCATCACTAACCTTCCGGATGTTTGGGCGCTTAACCAAAAGTATATCCTGTTACCAATTAACAACTGGGATGCCGAGTACGAGCGTGTAAACCTTGGTGGTATCACCTGCGATGGCCAGGATTATTACAACCAGGAAGCCCACATGAACAGTGTATTTATGCCAAAGACCCGTAAAGTACAATATTTGGGTTTCTTCAATACCGGTGCCTACCAGGAAGTATTAAGCGGATATGGTGGCATACACCATTGCCTACTGCCTTCTCCTAAGCATGTGATTATTCGCCGCAACCGCGATGAAACATTCAATTTTGAAGTATTCGGTGAAGAGCAGAACAGTAAACAGGTATTAAAAATATTAGGTTACACCACCTGATAACACTTCAACGATATTTAAGGCGCTCATCCGGGCGCCTTATTTGTTATTAGTTTTTAGCTTTGCAGCAAATGAAAAGCATCCCTGTACATAAACTTCAGGAACGGGTAGACATAGGCCTTGATATTCACTATGCTACAGCTGATGAAATTAAACGTAAAGTAGACAAACTTGGCGCACACCGTGACGACCATTACGTGATGTTCATGATAGATAAGGGTACGGCAAGTGTAATGATTGATTTCACCAGGGTGCTATTACCAGAACAGCACATTTACTACATACTTCCTGGACAGGTTCATCACCGTATTGATATTAACATGGCATGTGGGTGGTTTTTAGCTGTAGATACCTCATTAATTGCTAACGAATATCGGGAAGTTTTTGAAAATCATCTTCTATTGCAACAGCCTTGCGGCCTTTCGGCAGAATCATATGAAAAATGTAGCCAGATATTGCATTTACTGCATGATGCCTGTAATTTTAACCGCGACGATCCATTTTTTAAACAGCACATATACGGTTTATTAAATTCATATTTGGCCATTGCAGCAAGTGGTTACAGCAAAACTAAAAACTGTATCGGGCAATTATCGCAGCCCAAAATTATTGCGCAAAACTTCAAACGCCTGCTTTCAGAGCATTATAAAACTGAGAAAAGCCCATCAGCTTATGCTGCCATGCTAAATATTTCCGGCTCTTATCTTAACGAGGTGCTAAATAAGGTTACCGGCTTTTCAGTATCATACTGGATAACGCAGGAAATCATGCTCGAAGCGAAGCGCTTACTGTATCACACCAGCCTTAATGTTAAAGAAATTTCCTTTCAGCTGGGATATGATGATCACACCTATTTTTCAAGATTATTTAAAAAATCAGAAAATATAACACCTCTTGAGTTTCGTCAGCGTTACCACGAATAATCCAATCCTTACCGCGGTAAATCTATTTTTTATCATACAGTAAGGCTGTTACTTTGTATTATCACACTTAAGATAATACCCTATGTTAGAACACCTAAAAAGAAAAGCATCCGGATTAATCAATAATCGTCTGCATAAAACTGCCCATGTGCTTGAGGTAAGGTACTGGGAAACATCCACGATTACTGAAATAGACCTGCATTTGCCAACTGCCGAAATGGACAACTGGAATGAGGTGAATTACATGAAATGCAAGGTTGACAATTTTACTTACCGCGACTATACACCTGCAGGCTGGGATGCAGAAACGCAAACTTGCACCCTGTTTATCGACACCGCCCACAAAGGGCCGGGCAGTATATGGGCGCAAAATTTGAAACAAGGCGATCAAATCAGTTATATTGGTATTGCAAGTACCAAACAAACGCCTGTTAATACATCAGCGGTGATATGCCTTGGCGATGAAAGCGCATTAGGACACATGCTTGCCTTACAGCAATTAACACAACCTGTAACCAGGTTAACCGGTGCCATTACTATGGAAAGCGAAACTAACCGTAATCTGTTTTCAGAGTATTTCAAATCTCCTATTACTACAGTTTCAAAGTCGGATAAATTTGGGCACCACTCTCTTACAGAATGGTTGCTACAACAATCTTACGACTTAGAAAATACGATATTCTATCTTGCAGGAAATAACACGATGGTAATGCAAATGCGTAAGTTGCTGCGTAATCAAGGCTATGGAAATAACCAGATAAAAGCGCAGGGCTTTTGGAATTAACGCAAAATAGCCTGATCGTTTATCAGGCTATTTTATTAACTGTCAAACTTATCCAGCAACTTTAACAGGGTATCAAAGTCTTTAGGATATGGCGCGTGGATGGTTACTTCCGTTTCTTCATTGATTTTAAAAGTAACCTCAAATGCGTGTAGTGCAAACCGCTTCATAATCGGTTGCTCCTCTTGATCTTTACCCAAAACATACTTGCGTTTAAGTGAAGATAAAAACACAGGCTTACCTTTATACATGGCATCGCCGGCTATTGAGGCGCGTTGCGTAGCCAGGTGTATACGGATCTGGTGCATACGGCCGGTAACCGGTCGGCACTCCACCAAAGTATAATGTTTCCAGTATTTTAGTGATTGAAACCAGGTTTCGGCACGTTTACCTTCCTGCCTGCTGATGGTTACGCTGCCTTTTCCTGTATTTAATATAGGCAGATCAACCAGCAGGTTATCAAAAACATGCGTACCTTCTATAACAGCATGGTATATTTTTTTCACCTTACGGTGCTCAAACTGCATGGATATAAAGCGGTAGGTTTCCGGGTTTTTAGCAATAATTAAAGCGCCAGATGTTTCCTTATCTAACCGATGGCATATTTGCGCATCATCAGCATAGGCTTTCGCCAGCCGAAGCATATTGATCTCGCCTGCAGCCTCGCCACGGTCATCAAGCGAACTGATGTATGGCGGTTTATTTACCACAATCAGGTTATCGTCTTCAAATAAAATAAGATCTGTAAACTTTGGAATTTTCATATTAATGTACAAAAATACGGTTAATAACCGATACTGTACCTATAACCGTTTTTAATGAACTTTGTGCGAAACAAACAATCTGCAAACGCTTATGTTAGGGATTAAAAATCAATAACTTACATCTAACCCGATAATTTTATGAGCACTACCAGAAAAACAACTTCGAAAAAAGAGGAAAAAGGCTTTTTCGAAAAAATTGCAGATACCGTTTCAAGTATTTGGGATAGTACAAAAGAAAAAACTGAAGATGCAGTTGACTTTGTAAAAGAAGAAGCACATGACGCTAAAAAAGCAGTGAGTAAAAAAGCTACAGCCGTAAAGAAAGCTGTTGCTGCTAAAGAACCACAGCATAAGGCTGCAACTACTGCATCAAAAACTGTTAAAGCTGCTAAAGATACAGCTACCAAGGCGACTTCAACTGCAAAGGAAGCAACCAATAAAGCTGTAAAAGCTACCAAAACTACAGCTGCAAAAACAGCATCAACTGCAAAAGCAACAGCTACTAAAGCTGTAAAACCGGCTAAAGCTGCAAAAAGCGATTCTCCAAAAGTTGCAGCTAAAACAACTGCAAAAAAGAAAGCTTAATAAATGACAAAGGCCCCTTAAGGGGCCTTTTGCTTATGCTTCAAATTTGTAACCTACACCTTTAACAGTAGCAACATATTCGTCGCCAAGTTTTTCGCGCAGTTTACGAATGTGTACGTCAATAGTACGGTTGGTAACCACTACCGAATCTTCCCATATGTTTTTCAGGATCGTTTCGCGGGTATAAACCTTTCCGGGTTTTGATGCCAGCAAATAAAGTAATTCAAACTCTTTTTTAGCTAAAACTACTTTCTCGCCATTTTTAAATACCAGATAAGCTTCGCGGTCAATTACAAGGTCTTTTACTTCAAGTTTGTTATCGCTTAATTCTTCTGTTGCAGAGTTACGGCGCAAAATGGCATTTATACGGCTAACCAAAGCACGCGGCTTAATTGGTTTAGCAATATAATCATCGGCACCAACGTTAAACCCGGCAATTTCAGAGTACTCTTCGCTTCGTGCAGTTAAAAATACCATAAAGGTATTTTTAAACTCTGGCATGGTGCGCATAATACGGCAGGCTTCTATACCATCCATTTTAGGCATCATAATGTCAAGAATGATCAGATCGGGAAGAACTTTTTTTGCTTCGTTAACACCTTCCTGGCCGTTGTTAGCAAGATAAACCTGGTAGCCTTCTTTTTTAAGGTTATATTCTATCAATTCCAGAATATCCGGTTCATCATCAACGATAAGGATCTTTTGTTTCGCAGATGTACTCATGTGGGGGCTGAATTTTTTGATAAAAGTAAACGCTTAAAAGTACAAAATGATTAAACCAGTGTTAATTAATTGTTAATCTTCACAAATACTTAACAAAGAGTTACTTCTTATTGAACGTTTTATTTAAAATTTCTTCAAGATCAATCCCTGTTACATTCTTTGCAATGATAACTCCCTGTGGATCAATGAAGAAATTTGTCGGAATAGCCTCTATATGGTACAATGTTTCGGTAGGCCCTTCAAACCGTTTTAAGTCTGACACATGCTGCCATGTTAACTTATCGTCATTTACTGCTTTTTGCCATGCAGCCTTGTCGGTGTCTAATGATACACCCAAAATGTTTAAGCCCTTATCATGATATTGGCCATAGGCTTTAACCACATTAGGGTTTTCGGCACGGCATGGCATACACCATGAAGCCCAGAAATCAATCAGTACATACTTACCTTTGTAATCAGATAGTTTAACCTGCTTGCCATCAATGGATGTGCTGGCAAAATCAGGCGCTTTATGGCCTATTGACAATGGCTTTGCCACTTCCATTTGTTTTACAAATTTCTGTACTGCAGGGTTATCTTTAAACTGGCCATTAAGATCATCTGCGTATTTTACCAGTTCGGCTTCGTAGCGCATAGGATCAAGCGAGGTTGCCGCGTAAAATGCAGCTAAAGATGATTTATTATCATCAATAAACTTAAGTACCTCTTTGCCGTAAGCATTTATGTTTTGCTGAAATTCAGGTGTATAAACCTTCAGCAATGAATCTTTATTACCGCCGGCCTGAGCCTTTGATTGAAATTCAGCTACCAACTTTGCATTTTTAGCACCGTAAGTATTACTGATATTATTTACCTCTTTGATTTTTTCAGAATCACCAGAACCTGTTATTTCATAGTTATGTGCAGAGTCGGCAGCATTAGTTTTAAACGAGATATCGTCGCCATTCTGAGCGATAAAATCATAAATAGACTCTCCTATCTGTAGCTTAAACAAGTTGGCATAAGGGGTAGACTTTTTAAACTTGAACTTACCATCGGCACCAACTTCTGCCGAATCTATTTTGGTTACCGAACTGCTATCGGCAGCGAGAAGCACCACTTTCTTATTAGCGCCAAAGTTTTTAACCTCGCCGTCTACAGTAAAAGACTTTTGATCTTTACAAGCTGCGAAAGCTGATATAAGTGCTGCAGCTGCATATAATTTATAATTTGATTTCATTATGCCTGGTCTAATGCTTTTAATAATAATTGATTGGTTTTCTGCGGATCTATTTTTCCTTTTGAGCGTTTCATTATTTCGCCCATGAATAAGCCTAATACTCCCTTTTTACCTTTTTGATACTCCTTAACCTTATCCGGAAACTTAGCTAAGGCATCAGCGATAAACGTATCAAGCTCACCACTGTTTTCACTGATTAATAGATTAAGTTCAGTAGCTAATACGGTTGGCTGTTTTAATGGGTTACTGATCACCGCCGGGAAAAGCTTTTGTGCAGCAACTGTATTATTGATCTTTCCGCTGTCAATAAGGCTTATTAACTCAGCAATACTTTCGGGCTTTATAGCTGTTTCTGCCAATGAAACGCCGCGTTCGTTGATGTAAGACTTAACAGGCCCCATCATCCAGTTAGCGGCCGACTTATAATTACTGGTATGGCCAATCAACTGCTCAAAGAAAAAAGCGAACTCTTTATCAGAAGTCAGTACCGATGCATCATAGTCTGTAAGACCAAGCTTAGCTGTATATTTCTGATAAAGTTCAGCAGGTAAAGCAGGCAGGCTGTCTTTTATGCTTTTTACATATTCGGCGCTGATGCTTACCGGGATTAAGTCCGGTTCAGGGAAATAACGATAGTCATTCGCCATTTCCTTGGTACGCAATACGGTTGTTTCACCGGTATCAGCATTAAAGTTTAAGGTGTTCTGATCAATAAAACCACCCGCTTCAACAACTTTTATCTGGCGTAAGAATTCATGCTCAATTGCCCGTTGCACATTGCGGATAGAGTTAAGGTTCTTTACTTCGCACCTGTTCCCTAAAGCGGTATCCCCTTTTTTACGGATAGAAATATTGGCGTCGCAGCGCATACTGCCTTCCTCCATGTTGCCATCGCATATATCAAGATAACGCAGTATTTTACGCAGTTCGGTTAAATATTGCCCGGCTTCTTCTGCACTGCGCATATCAGGCTGTGAAACAATCTCCAGCAAGGGAACCCCTGCACGGTTCAGATCAATCAGTGAATATTCAGGATCCTGGTCATGGATGCTTTTACCGGCATCCTCTTCCATATGGATATGGTGTATAGCTATTGTTTTTTGCGAACCGTCTGCAAGTTTAACGTTTACTGCGCCGCCAATACAAATAGGCTGCTGATCTTGTGTAATCTGGTAGCCTTTTGGTAAATCGGCATAAAAATAGTTTTTACGCGCAAAAGTGTTCAACGGATTAATTTCACAACCGCAGGCTAGTCCCATTTTTACAGCATACGCTACCATGCGTTTATTAATAAACGGAAGCGTACCCGGATGCCCTAAGGATACCATGCTGATATGATGATTGGGCAAAGCACCAAAAGCAGCTGAATCTGCTGAAAAGGATTTGCTTTGGGTAGACAACTGCGCATGCACTTCAAGGCCAACTACGAGTTCATATTGCCCGATTATCTGGTCTGATAAATCTGTCATATTCGTATTAACGGTGTTATATCTAAATACACTTCAAAATATAACACAATATTTATTGTGGGTTGCAATATAGCTTAAATAGGTATAAAGTTTGAAATATTACGCATGGAAAAACTACCGCATGCAGGCATTTTGTTACAACAATTTGATATTATATTATTCTTTAAAACAGCTGCCATTAAGTAGAAAAATTTTCCTTAAATGAAAGGAAACAGCTTTTGACAAAAAGATGAAAATATTGTTTAAACATTGATTTAACAGTGCTTGTATACAATAACATATCTATGGGACAATACTTTACATCATGACCACTGAAAACTTAATTAAACCATCATTTAAGAAAGCTGGAAGCGACGATTTTTACAAAGAACTACACCGAGAAGTACAATTAAGGGTACTTGGCAACAAGAAAGTACAGAACCAGATCGTGTTTAAATCGATCTTCTTCATGGCACTTTATTTTGTTTTTTACAGCTGTATTTTGATGTTTGGCAACCAGACGCCGCTTTTGTTTGTGTATTATACACTCACAGGCATTACCATGATATTGGTTTTTCTGAATGCGTTTCATGATGCAGCGCATGGCGCCATATTTAAAAAAAGATCGCATAACGAACTGCTGACCAACGTACTTGAATTGTTTGGCAGTAACAGCTACATCTGGAAAAAACGCCACATTGTATTACACCATCCTTATCCAAATATGCAGCACTGGGATATTGATGTAAAGCAAAGCGATATCGTAAGGATATTTCCCGAAAGCAAATGGTACAATTTCCATCGCTACCAGCATTATTATATGTGGTTTTTATACTTCTTTTATACCCTTAACTGGCTGCTGGTGCGTGATTTTAAAGATTTCTTCGGAGTAAAGGATAACTATTTGAAAAGAGTAGTGAACATCCCTAAAATTGAATATGTCAAACTTTTTGCTGCTAAAATATTTAATCTGTTTTTTATGATAGGCATACCAATGATGGTACTCGATCAACCCTGGTACAAGGTGCTTGCAGCATTTTTAGTGATGCATTTTCTGGCAAGTGCATTTGGAGTAACTGCCCTGCTGTCTACACATGCTGACGAAGATGCTGTTTTCCCGAAACCACCTGAAGATGGGCAGATTGATATGACCTGGGCCATGTACCAGATCCGCGAAACCAAGGACTTCAGTACCGAAAGCAGAATAGCGAATATCTTATTCGGAGGCTTTAACCATCATGTGGCTCATCATTTATTCCCTACTGTAGCGCATGTTTACTATCCAGCTATAACTCCTATTATCAGAGAGTTTGCACAGAAATACCAGCTTGAATACCGTTCATATCCATTGCATGAAGCAATATACTCCCATTTTATGCTTTTGAAAAAGAATGGCGGGGCTGAAAACCTTTTCGCTACCGGCGAACTGTAACTTTAGTTAACGCGTTAGTTTGACTAATCAATCAGCCAAACTAACGCGTTTATAATTGGCTGATGCGAAGCTATAACTTTTTTAATTGCACGAGGCATCTATGTTAAATTAATGTAAAGTATTTATGTAACAAAATGGCGACAATGTATATGCTTAGATATTTGGTGGCAATTAACTTTTACTATATTTGCCTATGCCTTTAAAAGAAGAACAAGACATCAAACGCGTATATTATACCATGGGCGAAGTTTCGGCCATGTTTAATGTAAACCAATCGCTTTTAAGGTATTACGAGAAAGAATTTGATATTTTAAAGCCTAAAAAAAACCAGAAAGGCAACCGCTTTTTTACTCCTGAAGATATCGAAAATTTAAAGGTAATCATGTACCTGATACGTGAAAAAGGTTATACTATTCCCGGTGCCCGCGAGTACATGAAAACCAATCTTAATGCAGCTAAAGAGACCCAGCGCATGATTACCAAGCTGGAAGAAATTAAAAAATTCCTGATCGGCGTACGCGAGCAGCTTTCCTGATTTGAACCTTTCTTAAAAGCTGCTATCTTTAAGGCAAATCTGAATCTTGTCTAATGATCGCCGACCATAAAGGTGAAGTTCCTGTATTTGTTTATATTTTGCCGTTTATCGCAGGCATTGTTTCTTCTTTATTTTTAAGCTTTAACCTTATTTATGTTGCTGCTGCATCAGGCCTGTTAACATTTGCTTTTATCCTGCTCAACATATTTTACGTAAAATTTGGCATTTACCGCATTTCATGGTTAGGTGGTACACTGGTGCATGTTATCCTCTTTCTCTTTGGCATTATTGCCGTTCTGCTTAACAACCCTCGCTTCAGGCAAACCTATTTTAGCAAGTACAAGGCAACTCAGTTTTTAGTCGCTATTAGCAATGAGCCAATACTGAAAGGGAAATACTGGCATTGTACAGCTGAGGTTAAGGAAGCTTTTGATCATCAGAAAACGAATTTGGTAGCCGGCAAAATCTTATTAACCATTTTGGCCAATCCTGAACAGCCATTGCAATATGGGGACGAGCTAATGATCATTGCCAATAACAAACCCGTCTCTCCGCCACTTAATCCGGCTGTTTTTAATTACCGCAAATACCTTCAGCATCAAAATATTTATGAGCAAATCTTTTTGTTTCCGGGACAGTATACCGTGGTTAAACACGGGCAGGGCAATCCAATAATTGCAGCATCAATAAAGCTGCGCCAGCAAATGGTACAGAAAATAAAAGCAAATATGAGCGATACCATAGCTGCAGCGGTAGCAAGTACGCTGATACTTGGTTACAAAGCTGATTTAAGCCCCGATGTATTACAATGGTATTCAAAAACAGGCACCATACACGTACTTTCTGTATCAGGCGCACACGTAGCCATTGTATTTATATTCATCAGCTTTGCGTTTAACTTTTTAAACGGTTCGCGACGGGGCCAGTGGCTAAAGGCAATTTTGATTATCGTATTGATATGGGCATATGCCATGCTGACGGGCTTTTCGCCAGCGGTGTGCCGGGCTGCCTTAATGCTTAGCTTTGCCATTTTAGGTACAACAGGCTACAGGTATAACAATGCTGTAAACCTGTTAGCCGTATCTGCTTTTCTCCTGTTACTTTATGATCCTTTATTAATTACCGATGTTGGGTTTCAACTCTCTTACCTGGCTGTATTGGGTTTAATTGTTTTACAGCCGGTGATTTACAAATGGCTAAAACCATCAAATAAGTGGATCAATAAGTTATGGTATTTACTGTCTGCATCACTTGCTGCACAGTTGATCACTTTTCCATTAAGCATTTACTATTTCCACCAGTTTCCCGTTTATTTTTTGATCAGTAACCTGTTCATCATCTTACCTTCTGAACTAATATTGGGCGCGGGATTGCTGGCTATTTTGCTACCCCAAATCCCTTATCTGACTAAAGCCTTATTCTGGGTGGTAGAGCATACGATCAAAATAATGAACTACGGCTTAAAGCTTATTGAGCAACAGCCTTATTCGTCCATTAGTAAAATATGGTTCACTACCGCTGAATGCCTGCTTATCTTCATCGTAATTATAGCCATACTCTATTTTAGCTATTCCAGGCGAAAGCATTACTTATGGGCTGCACTCGGCGGTACTTTAGTTGTGACTATTTTGATTTGTGTCAATACAATAAATCTCCAAAACAGTAATAACATCCTATTTTACAGTTTAAACAAACATTCAGCTATTTTATTTAAAACGGGGAACAGCGGCGTATTGCTTACCGATTTATCTATAAGTGACCCCTTATTTAACTATAACATTCAACCTGCTTTAGACAGTATGGGAATAACCTATTTGAAAATCGGAAAGCTGGATACGGCTATAACAACTCCATATCTAAGAAAGTCAGGTTTAGGCTTGATCCAGTTTGGCAATGATCGGTTAATGATATTAGATAGTAACCCAACCAAAAACATTAACTTAAAAGAAAAGCTGACGGTGAATTATGTCTACCTTACGGGCAATAATGCTATAAAATTAAAATACATTAAAGATAATTTTAAGTGCGATCAATTAATTATTGATGGGACAAATACTGCACAAACGATTAAAAAGCTTAGCTACGATGCTGACAGCCTTGATATAAATTATTTTATATTAAAACGTAACAAAGCTTTAACAGTGTTATCTAAATAGCAAACTAAATTAAACGAAAAAGAAAAATTTGTATCTGACTTTAGAAACAAATATCTTGGATGATTATTTAACCACATGAAATTAAAATTTTTAAATGTTGCCCTGGGCGTAGTTCTTTCGGCAACCGCATTAAGTGCATCTGCACAAAAAGCTTACACAGAAGGCAAAGCAGTATATACTGCTCAGGTTAATGGCATGACAGGCGAAGCCACCGTATATTTCAAAGGCGATTCAAGCGCAACTGTAACCAATCAGGGTCCTGCTAAAATCGTTCTGCTTTCAAACAGCAAGACAGATTATTTAGCTGTATTGGTTGATGTACCTGTAGCTAACATCAAAAAAGCGGGTATTGCAACACCAGCAGAAATGGAAGAAGCGCAAGCTCAATTACCTCAATTAACTTTTACCCCAACAACTGAAACTAAACAAATCAGCGGTTTCAATTGCAAAAAAGTAATTGCAAAAGATAAAGACGGTAAAGCTTATGATACCTGGGTTACTACAGATTTTACTGCACCACTGGGTACTGCTTCAAAACTTTATGCAAAAGCAGGCGGCTATCCTGTTCAGTTCACTGTATTCCAGAACGGAATGGCAGTAACTAACACACTTAAATCTATTGATGATTCAAAAGCACCTGCGGGTACTTATGCTATCCCTGCCGGTTTTGACAAGATCAGCCTTACCGACCTTAAAAACATGGCTGGCGGCGGTCGCTAAACAAATTCATTAACAATTCATTTAAAGCTTCTTAACATTGTGGGTAAATAATTAATTTCGCCCCTGAATGTTAAGGAGCTTTTTAAGTTTTTGCCGGTATTTTATTTTCTGGCTGATTGTATTTTTTTTAACCCGTTTGACCTTTGAGCTTTACTTCCACCAAAAGCTCAGCAATGCCTCGTTTAAAGAAATTCTGCTCACGTTTGCGCACGGACTTTGGCTCGACTACTCCGCAGCAGCTTACATCTGTACCATTCCCCTGCTTACTTTCGTAATCAGCTGGTTTATTCCTAATTCGCGCATACCATCAATATGGCTTAAAGTATATACCTGGTTTTGCATATTTATTATCTCGTTCTTAACCATCATTGACCTTAATATATTCCGCGAATGGGGTACAAAAGTCAATTACAGGGTTTTTAATACTTTATATGTGTCCCCTTCTGAAGCTGTGGCTTCTACCGGATCATCCCCTATTGGTTTGAGCATTACCATCGGTGTAACGTTATTTGCACTCGGAATTATCATCTCGCTCTTTGTTGTTGATTTCAAATTCAGGAAACCACAGCTTTCACCTACTGTTAAAGTCCCTTTAGCATTGCTGTTTTGCCTTATCAATTTTATTTTCATTCGTGGTGGCTTATTTGGCGCGCCAATAAATGAGCAAAAGGCATACTTCTCTGATAAGCAAATCCTCAATCAATCAGTATTGAACACCGAATGGAACCTGTTTCATAACGTAGTGCAGAATATGCGGCATGGTTATAATCCTTACGAGTTTATGCCTTTCGGCGAAGCAAGAAAGATTGTAAATGATACCTACGCCGTAAAAAAAGATACCACAGTTTCCATACTTAAAACCAAACGGCCAAATGTTGTCATAGTACAGCTGGAAAGTTATACAGCTGATATTATTGAATCGCTTGGGGGCGACAGCGGCGTGGCTCCGCACTTTGAAGAATGGATTAAGCAAGGTGTGCTTTTCGATAACATCTATGCAGCCGGCGACCGTACAGATAAAGGCGTGGTCGCCATACTAAGTGGTTTCCCTTCACAAGCGGTACGTACCATCATTACCGAAGATGCCAAGCAAAAGAAACTTCCTGCCATATCAGATGATCTGAAAAAGCAGGGTTACAGTACGTCTTACTGTTATGGAGGTGATATCGATTACATGAATTTCAGGTCTTATGTAAAAGATCATAAAATTGATAAGATCATTGAAGAAAGCAACTTTGCCAAATCACAGATACAGTCGAAATGGGGGGCTTATGATGATGTGATGTTTAACAAAAATATCGGCATCATTAATAAGCAAAAGCAGCCGTTTTTTGCTTACGTGCAAACGTTAAGTAACCACGAACCTTTTGAACTGCGTGGTAAACCGCAGTTTCCGGGAAAAGACAATGGCAATATGTTCAGAAGTACGGCTTTTTATACCGACTCGAGCCTTAACGCTTACCTTGAAGCAGCCAAGAAAACGGAATGGTATAAAAATACGCTTTTCATCTTAGTAGCCGACCACGGGCACCGTTTGCCAAGAAATACATCTGAGGCTTACGACCCGAGGAAATACCACATACCGTTATTGTTTTTCGGCGATGTAATTAAGGATGAGTTTAAAGGCAAGCGCATCAATTTACTTGGCAACCAAACCGATATTGCAGCTACATTGCTTGCACAGATGGGTTTACCACATCAGGATTTCCAATGGTCTAAAAACCTGCTGAACCCTTACAGCAAACCGTTTGCATTCTTCGATTGGGATAACGGGCTGGGCTTTATGCAACCTGAACAGAGTATTTCATATGACAATGAGGGCGACCGCATTATCTATATGAAATACCCGCATGCCCCTAAGCAAATTAATAATGAGACATTGCGCAAAGGGCAGGCTTTTTTAGAAACGATATATACCGAATATTTAAATTATTAGGCAACCAGTTGTAATTCTTTAGAAAGCGTCTCAACCCAGTTGTTAAATAATCCCGTTTCTATTTCTACAGCTTTTGCAGCATGGTGTTCCCAGTCTGGCGAAAAGAATTTCAATTGGTTGATCATTTCCTCCAGATGCCCTTCCTCTTCCAGTATGATTGATTTTACATTCACCTTGCTTCCTGTTTCGGTAAGGATGTCCTGATAAATTGGGTAAAGTTCGTCTGCACGCACTTCAATAGCATAAGTAACCAGCAAATAGGCTGCAAACCGTAGCTCTGCTCCTGCCAGGTTCAGTTCCTTTTTTAAATAGCGGCTCACAGAAACATCCAGCTGATTTAAATAGTATCTACTGCTCGCCGGTGCCAAAAGGTATTCACCAGCATAGGTTGGTAAATTAGCGCCTGCGATCTTCTCTATCTGTTTCTTCAGGTAAAAAGCATGGCGGTGTTCTTCAGCGGCATGCTTTAAAATAATATAGGTTACAGTAAGCGGGTCTTCACAGGCAGATATTTTCCTGGCACCGGTATTTTCCATTAATGAAAGGGTATTCAACCACTTAGCGTGTAATTTATCATCGGCAACTATAACCGGAAGCACATCATTCAAAGCCATCTTAAATTTCGTTTAAAGCGTCAGTAATTTTGCTGTAAATATAGCTCAGTTGCTCATTGGTTATACAATACGGTGGTAAAATATAGATGATATTGCCCAAAGGCCTTAAAATGATCCCGGCATTAAGGAAGTACTTGTAAAGCCTATCGCGCAGCGGACTAAGGTACGATGTTTCGTTTCCTGTTTCCCACTCCATTGCTATAATTGTACCTGTTTGCCTAACAGAACGGATCTTAGCATGGCCTTCTATCTTTTGCCTGAATTGGTGGTGCTGGTCTGCGATACGCTTAATGTTTGCTGGCGTTTCATCACTTGTAAACAGATCAAGGCTGGCTAAGGCGGCTGTACAGGCTATAGGATTTGCAGTGAAAGAGTGCCCGTGGAATAGCGTCTTCATTTTATCCTCAGACAAAAAAGCCTCATAAATTTGCTGTGTACAGGTGGTTACACCAAGCGCCATTGTACCGCCGGTCAATCCTTTTGAAAAACACATAATATCTGCCTTCTGCGGCATATAATCGCTGGCAAATGGTTTACCTGTGCGTCCAAAACCTGTAAATACTTCATCTGCTATTGTCAAGATTCCTTCAGCTGCGCAATGTTGCAGCAACTCATTCAGCCATTCGGGCTGGTACATAATCATACCCGCAGATCCCTGCACCAAAGGCTCGTAAATAAAGCAGGCCAGCTCATCTTTAAGGTTAGAAATCTGTTCTTTTAGTTGTGAGATATTTTTCTGATGAGGCAGATCAATAAATTCCACTTCGAACAATAGCTGATCAAAGGCAGCGGTAAAAGCGCTACGGCCGCTAACAGCCATTGCTCCAAAGGTATCGCCATGATAGGCGTTGTTAAATGCCAATATTTTAGTACGGGCCTTGCCTTGGTTAAGCCAGTATTGTAGGCACATTTTTATGGCTACCTCAACAGCGGTAGAACCATTATCTGAATAAAAAACCTTAGCCTGGTTATGTGGCAGCAGCGGTAATAAGCGCTCGGCCAGCTCAACAGCCGGTTCATGCGTAAAGCCTGCGAATATTACATGCTCAAGCTTGGTTAACTGCTCGGATATCCGTTTGGCTATGTGTGGATGGGCGTGTCCATATAAGTTTACCCACCATGAAGAAACGGCATCTATATATTCTTTACCGTCTTCGTCGTACACACAAGCGCCTTCGCCGCGTACAATGCCTACTGGCAAACCGGCAGTCTGCATTTGTGTGTAGGGATGCCATATTAGTTTTGCATCTCTTTCTGCAAGTGTCATTATTGTTGCTTTAGTAATTTAACTACGTGCTGATCGATGGGGAAAGTCATGTGCTCAACATTAAGTTCAGACAGGGGTATCCACCTGAAGGATTGTAAAACATCGCCTTCGCCATCAAAGTCGAACACTTTGTTTTTAAAATTTAAGTTTAGCGGAGAAATGCTGCGTACCATGTAATATACACTGATGATCTGCGAATCGTTAAACGCCGATTTTACATAAAAACCGGTTGTGTAAAAATGGCTTAATACTTCTATTTCTGCTAAGCATTCTTCCTGAAATTCGCGTTTCAATCCATCAATCAGCCCCTCTCCTAATTCCAATCCGCCACCGGGAAATTTAGTGAACTGGTAGCCATATTCCTGTTCGTCGCTAATGAGTATCTCATTGCGTTCGTTAATTAGCAGGCCATAAACACGTACATTAAATAATGCCATTATTTTTCGAAGTGTTTTTTGTTGCGCGTTACATTATCCATATTCCACGGAATGTCTTCCGTTTTAGCTTCAGAGCGTATCGGACAATTAGGCATGCCGCAATAGTGGCAGCATTCTGGGATACATGGATCTGAGTGGATAAAAAACTCAGTATGTATACCGGCTTCCGTATTCACAATTTTATCAACTAGCTTCACTTCATCATGTACACGGTTTAAGTCAAAGTAGTTAGGCAAAGTCATGTGGCAATCAATGTGCAGCTCATGACCATACTTTTGCGCACGCAGGTTATGTACATCAATCCATTCTTCTTTGCGCTGCTCATTCAATACTTTAATGATCTGCTCTACAATTTCAAAGTCTGCTTCATCCATTAAACCACCTACCGAACGCCTGATCAGCTTATAACCTGTTATAATGATATATATACCTACGATGATAGATAAAGCGCTATCCAGCCATGCATAAGGCAGAAAATACATTAAAGTAAGCCCGACAACCAAACCACCACTGGTAACCGTATCTGTAAGTAAATGCCTGCCGTCAGCTTCAAGTGTGATGGAGTTAAGGGATTTACCTTGCCTTATCATATAAAAGCCTAACAAGCCATTTATAGCGCCCGTAACGCCTATAATAATGGCACCTGTAAGTACCTGATGAACCTCATGAGGTGTAAACAGGCTGTAGGTACCTTTAAATACAATGACGATACCGGCTATAGTGATCAGGGTACCTTCTATAAAAACTGAAAAGAACTCCACCTTACCGTGCCCATACGGGTGATTAATATCGCGTGGTTGCGAAGCCAGGTAAATACTATAAAATGCAAAGGCGCTGGCTATTACATTCACAATACTTTCGGCGGCATCTGTAAGGATAAAATTAGAAGAGGTTATAAAATAAGCTGTAAATTTTGCAAGCATGAGCGCCACGCTCACAATAAGTGCAAATACGATGATGTTACGTTTTTTTTGCAAAGCGATAAATTGAGTACAAATTTAAAAACAACCTTTAATAAGCGTTAAAGTTTGTTCATATTTGCCGCCGACATAAAAATATAGTTATGAGTGCTTTAAGTAACCGGATCAATAATCTGTCCGAATCCCAGACCATTAAAATGGCAAAACTTGGCCGCGAACTGGCTGCCAAAGGTGTTGACATTATCAGCTTAAGCTTTGGCGAACCTGATTTTCATACACCGGAACATGTAAAAGATGCTGCCAAGAAAGCAATGGATGATAACTTTACTTATTATACCCCTGTTGCCGGTTACCCCGACCTGCGCAAGGCAATTGTAAAGAAGCTTAAAGACGAAAACGGTTTAGATTATGATGCTTCACAGATCGTAGTATCAACCGGTGCTAAACAAGCTATTGCCAATGCCGTACTTTGCCTTGTTAACCCAGGCGAAGAGGTAATTATCCCTACCCCTTACTGGGTATCTTACTCTGAAGTGGTTAAACTGGCAGAAGGTAAAAGTGTGTTTATTGATACTACTGTTGAAAGCAACTTTAAAATCACACCTGAGCAACTTGAAGCTGCCATTACGCCTAAAACTAAACTCTTTATGTTTTCATCGCCATGTAACCCTACAGGCAGTGTTTACAGCAAAGAAGAACTTGCAGGCTTAGCAGAGGTTTTTGAGCGTAACCCGCATGTATATATATTATCTGACGAGATCTACGAACACATCAACTTTATAGGCGGACACGAGTCTATCGCTCAGTTTGCTGCCATTAAAGACCGTGTGGTAATCATCAATGGTTTTTCTAAGGCTTACGCCATGACAGGCTGGCGAATTGGTTACACGGCATCAAACAGCGAAATTGCTGCGGCTTGCGATAAAATGCAGGGACAAATTACTTCGGGTACTTGTTCTATCACTCAGCGTGCAGGTACAGCCGCGTACGATGGTGGTTTAGAAAGCGTACACCATATGCGCGATGAATTTAAAAAACGCCGTGGTATTGTATACGATTTATTGAAAGAGATTGACGGCCTTAAAGTTAATTTGCCCGACGGCGCATTTTACTTTTTCCCTAACGTTACGGCGTTCTTCGGTAAAAGCTTTGGCGACCGTAAAATCAACAATGCCGATGACCTGTCTTTATACCTGTTAGAAGAAGGGCATGTGGCTACAGTTGGTGGCGATTCATTCGGCGATCCTAAATCAATTCGTTTATCTTACGCTGCTGCAGAAGATAAGCTTGTTGAAGCCATGAAACGCATTAAAGCTGCCTTAGGCAAATTACAGTAAGCTTTAAAATCATTTATATAACAAAAAGAGCTTGCCAAATGGCAAGCTCTTTTTGTTGAAAGGTATTTGTATTTACAAATTACAGTTTAAAACCGTAAGCAATACGTAGGGCTACCTGGCCAAAGTTACCACTGTTACCGCCAGAGAAGTTTTCATAACGTACACCTAAGTCAAGGCCTGAACCTGACATGGAGTAACCAATACCAGGAGAAAGGATCAGCTTAGTACCTTTGTCATAGCCGTTCATAAAATTGTTGTTAGTTTCAAAACCGGCACCTACTTCACCGCTTACATAAGCGTGAGGTACAAAATATGCTTTGATACCAGCTTTTACCGGAACAATGCCGTAGTCATTAAAATCAGTTTTGCCTGCTGGAGTATCATAGTTTCTTGCGAAGAAGTTAGTATAACCAGCGGTTAACATTACTGATACACTTCCGTTAAGGTCTTTTTGTAAACGTGCGTTACCGCCTAATGCGAAGTGAGAAAAATCATGCATATTACCTGTTGGTATACCTGGCTCAACACCTACACCAAAGCGCCATGCTTGTGAATCGCTACCTGTAGATTGTGCTTTTGAAGTTCCTGCGAATAATAAACCAGCTACTGCAAATGCTGCTGCTGCTAATCTTGTAGTTTTTTTAATAGTAGTCATTTTCGTATTTTTTAGTGAACAAATATTTAGATTGTGTTCGATCCCGTACATTCAAATATTTTGCCAATACGTGCCAAAAACAGCGTTTTTAACATTTGGGCAGATGTTTACTTGACTACTATTAACTGTCAAAATAGCGCTTATACAAGCTGTATTTCAATAATTTATTAGTATATATAGTTGTAAACTTAATGTTAAGAGAAGTTGCAATACGTTGACAAATGTTAAATCAAATACACACTGTACAATTTTCTGAAAGTGTCAGCATGAGTATACAATGTTGAATACATACAAAGAAAAATGGCATGGGTTATTCCCATGCCATTTTAACCTTATTTAACAAAATATGACGCTATAAGTAGGTATTTGCGTTAATGTTTACACTTCTCCGGGTAATATAATATGAGGAGCAGACGGATCATCGTTGTTTTTACCGTCGTTTTGCTTCTTTTCTTTTTCTTCCGCTTCGCGTTTTTTCTGCATTTCTTTTAGCTTTTTCTCACCATAAGCAAAACGGGTAATTACGAAGAACAGCACGGGTACAATAAATATAGCCATGGAGGTTGCAGCAAGCATACCGCCGAACACTGTCCAGCCGATAGTTTGCCTTGCCTGCGCACCAGCGCCTGATGCCCATACCAAAGGTAACACTCCTAATATAAATGCAAGCGAAGTCATAATGATGGGACGTAAACGCAGACGTACCGCCTCTAATGTTGCCTTTTCCAGATCCCAGCCGCTGTCAACCCGCTCTTTGGCAAACTCCACGATCAGGATCGCATTCTTCGCCGAAAGACCTATCAGCGTAATCAAACCGATCTGTGCATAAACGTTGTTATTCAAGTGCGGCCAAAAGCTGAGGAACAGTATCGCACCAAATGCACCTAACGGCACCGCTAATAAGACTGAGAATGGTACAGACCAGCTCTCATACAAGGCGGCAAGGAACAAGAACACGAAGCCAATGGACAGGATAAAGATATATACCGTTTTGGATCCCGATAACAACTCTTCCCGGCTTAAGCCCGAAAATTCGTAACCATATCCCTGTGGCAAAGACTTGGCTGCAACTTCCTGTAAGGCTTTAATAGCGTCACCGCTACTATAACCATCAGCAGGGTTACCGTCAATTTCCGCTGAACGGAACAAGTTATAATGCGATATTAAAGGTGCGTTCTCAATTACTTTGTATGACGTAACCGTACTCAATGGCACCATTGAACCAGCCTGGTTACGCACGAAGAACTGACCGATGTTGCCAATATTTGTCCGGTAATTGGTATCGGCCTGCGCCACCACCCTGAAGTTACGGCCATAAATGGTAAAGTCGTTAATGTAACTACTACCCATGTAAACCTGTAAAGCATTGTTAATATCAGAAATGGAAACTCCCATCCGTTTTGCCTTTTCACGGTCAACTACCAACTGGTACGCAGGTGTACGCGATGTAAAGAACGAAAATGCTTTAGCTATCTCCGGACGTTTGCTTACTTCGGCAATGAAATTGCGCATTACATTCTCAAAATTATGAATATCGCCACCGGCCTGCTTTTCTTCCAATATGAATGAAAAACCAGCCGTACTACCCAAACCCGGGATAGCAGGCGGCGGAATTACAACCACGTTAGCCTCTTTGAACCTTGCCAAACGTTTTTGCAAAGTAGCCACTACACCAAACAACTGATCCTTTTTATCAGAACGTTCGTCCCATGGTTTTAGCTGCACGAAAATAGTTGCACTGTTTGATTTGGTAGAGAAGGTTACAACGTTTAATCCGCCCAAAGCTGCATAGTGGCCAATAGCCGGGATACTATCCAGCGTGTGCATCATGCTGTTTAATACGCTAACTGTACGTTCTGTAGATGAACCTTCGGGCAAATCATAAGTAATGTACACACGACCGTCATCCTCTACAGGGATAAAGCCCGATGGCTTGCTCTTGAACAGGAAGACTGTCCCTACGATAATGCAAACCAATATGATAATCACCAGGCGCGAATGCTTAATACTGCGGTCAACCCCATGCTCATATTTTTCGGTCACTCGGCCAAACCAGTTGTTGAACTTCTCGAAGAACCGGTCTAAGAAATTGCCTTTCTTATTAGGATCATGCTCACGTAACAACAGCATACAAAGCGCAGGCGTTAATGACAATGCCACAAATGCCGAGATCAATACTGATATAGCAATAGTGATAGCGAACTGTTGGTACAATCGCCCAACGATGCCCGGTACAAAGCCTACCGGCACAAACACCGCGGCAAGGATTAAGGCAATGGCAATAACCGGTGCAGATATATCCTGCATGGCATGGTGTACTGCATCTTTAGGCGACAATTTTTCTTCGTCAATATAATGCTGCACAGCCTCTACCACTACAATGGCATCATCCACCACAATACCAATAGCCAGTACGAAACCAAAAAGGGTAAGTGTATTTATGGTAAAGCCTAATGGTATAAAGAATATAAAAGTACCGATGATTGATACAGGGATAGCCAATACAGGGATCAACGTTGCACGCCAGCTTTGTAGGAATAGGAACACTACGATGGTTACCAATATCAGGGCGATGATCAGCGTTTCTACCACCTCATGTACTGATACCTTCACAACAGATGCCGACTCGAACGGAACCACGTAATCCACACCCGGAGGGAATGTTTTTTTAAGCTGATCCATGGTAGCCAGTACATTTTCATAGGTCTCCAGTGCATTACTGTTGGGTGCCTGGTATACTAACAGGTATGATGCCCTTCTGCCATCAACAAATGAATTACCCTGATAATTAAATTTACCCAACTGTACCCTTGCCACATCTTTAAGATGGACAATTGCACCATTGTTAGGCTGGGTACGCACTATTACATCTTCAAACTCTTCAGGCTTAATTAAACGCCCTTTAGTTAAAACGGTATATTCAAAAGTTTGTCCATGCTCTTGCGGTGGCGCACCTACGGTACCTGCCGCAACCTGTACGTTTTGTTCCTGTAAAGCATTGGTTACATCGGCAGCGGTCATGCCCAGGGCAGCCAGTTTATCCGGTTTAAGCCAGATACGCATACTAAAATCATCTGCACGTGTAAACACGTCACCTACGCCTTTGGTACGCAAAAGCGCATCACGAACAAAAATATTGGTGTAGTTGTCAAGAAATGTAACAGCATGGTCTCCCTGAGGCGAATAGATTGCCACGAGCATCAAAATACTGGGGTTACGTTTACGCACCGTTAAGCCTAAACGCTGTACTTCCTGCGGTAAGGTTGGCTGGGCAATGCCCACACGGTTTTGAACGTCGAGAGCGGCGATATTAATATCTGTACCCACTTCAAAGTTCACCGTCATGTTCATTTGGCCAGTACCGGTACTGTTGCTTTGCAGGTAAGTCATGCCGGGGGTACCGTTCACCTGTATCTCTACCGGGGTAGCCACTGTCTGCTCTACCGTTAGTGCGTCGGCACCGGTGTAGGTGCCTGTCACCTGTACGGTTGGCGGGGTAATTTCGGGATACTGCCCGATAGGTAATGTACTCATGGATATAATACCCACAATTACAATTACCAATGATATTACAATTGCCGTTACCGGCCTTCGTATAAAGGTATCTGCGATCATTGTCTTTTAATTAGGGTATTATTTGCCTTGTTGTTTACTACCAGTTCCACCCTGCACTGCAGCGGCACCGCCTTGTTGTTGGTTAGGATTGCCCAATGTGATTTTCCCGCCGTCTTTTAAGCGCTGAAAGCCATCAGTAATAATTTTCTCTCCCGGCTTAACACCATCCATAATTACCACGTTATCATTAATGCGCGGGCCTAAAACCACTTTAATCTGATGAGCAACCGTATCCTGGGCTTTAAATACAAAGTATTCGCCCACCTGTTCGGTAATAGCTTTATATGGAATGATCACACGCTCGCCCGATTTTTCGTTAAGTACTTTTAAAACGCCTGCTTCACCGTCTTTTAGAACATCCTTGTCATTGGCGAACTGTACGCGTACTTTAACTGTGCCGGTCTGATTATTCACGCCGCGGTCAATGGCAAATATTTTCCCGGGCTTATTATAAAGCGTTCCGTCAGATAGCGTTAACCTGAAGGTTGAATCTGTATAATGCTTTTGATAGTTGTAAAAGCGATCGATATCCTGCTCGTTTACCACAACATCCACACCTATCGGATTTTCGCTGGAGATCGTATTCAGCAAGGTGGTGCCCGGTGTAACCTGTGCCCCCAGCTTAACCTGAGAAATACCTATGCGGCCTGTAAAGGGTGCACGTATCAGCGAGTAAGAAAGGTCTGTTTGTGCAGAGGTAACGCCGGCTTTTGCAACTGCTACCTGTGCTTTGCTGGTTTCCAGGGTAGCAACAGACTGGTCATAAGTCTGGCGTGCTACGGCATCATTTTTTAAAAGGAATGAATAGCGGTCGGCGTCTTTTTGCGCTTTTACCAGATTGGCGTTGGCGCTGGCCAGGTTAGCTTTTGCCTGCTCATAAGCTGCGATATATTTCCTTCTGTCAATTTCATATAAAGGGGTTCCCTTTTTTACAACAGTACCTTCTTTGAAAAAAATGCCGGTTATAAATCCCGAAACCTGGCTGCGCAGTTCCACGCTGTTAAGCGCTGTTACCGTACCCTGAAACGGATCATAATAAACTGCATCAGATTTTTTTGCCTCAGCGACAGATACAGGTGTAGCAGGCATTGCCGCTGCATTCTGTTTTTCACCTTGCTTGCAGGAAGATAAAGCCGCCAATGCAGCTAAACTTAGTAGACGTAAATATTTAGAACTCATATGATAATTATCTAACTGGTAAAATGCCTAAAGCTTTTTCGTAATCAATTTTGCTTGACAGCAACTGGAATAAAGCATTATAATAATTTAACTCTGCAGTACGCAGGTCGGCCTGTGCCACAATCACATCCAGGTATGTTTTAACACCTTCACGATACTGCAGGCTCACTACATTATAAACGTCTTTGGCCATATCCACATTCTGCTTTAGCAATACCCAGTTGGTGTAGTTGCTTTTATAAGACGCCAATGCCTGTGCATATTCGGTATTGATTGTATTGCGGGTATTTACAATATCAAGGTTAGTCCTTTCGATCTGTAAGCGTGCTTTACTCAGGTTTTGCAGGCGGCGTGTACCTGTAAAAATAGGTATGCTGATGCTTAAACCGGCTAATGATGTAGGATAGTTGTTATTGTAAAGTTTTTTAAAGTCATCGTTAAAGTAAAGCATACTGTAGCTGGCAAAAGCCGAAAGCGATGGCAGATAACCATATTTATAATAATCTACATTAAGCGACTGAAGGTTGCGCTGTGTTAACTGCTGACGGTACTCTATCCTGTTCTCGTAGTTAAGCGTTTGGTTGGTGTCAATAGCAACCTCCTGCACAAACCTTGTCGAATCATATTGTAATGTTACATACTTGTTTGGTTCCAGGCCCATTACCTGTTTAAGATAAGCCGTCTTACTTTTAACAGACTCCTCTGTTTGCTTACGGCTGGCAATGGAATTGTTAAGTGATATACTGGCCTGTTTGTAATCAGTTTTATCCGTTACACCTGCTTGGTAGCGGTTGTAGGCATCTTTAAGGCTGCGCTGCAAACGCTTGATGTCTTCATTTAAAATATCAAGTTGCTTTTGAGAAAGTAATACATCAAAAAAGGCCTTACTTACTTCAGATACCAGGTTGATCTGGGTAGTTAGCGTATTCTCCTTATAATATTGCCTTGAATAACGCTGCGCTTTAGAGGCGAGCCATACATCGTTATTAAATATCACCTGGTTAGCCTGTAGTGCTAAGCTTGATACATTTCTGGCTGCAGCAATTACCGATTGCTGGTTTGATGTTGTCGTGCCCGACCCGGTGCCTGTTCCGGTACCTGTGCCTGTACCACCTCCTGTTCCCGTTCCTCCGGTACCGGTACCACCCGTACCTGTGCCGCCTGTGCCCGAACCGGTATTAGTTCCGCCTGAACCGCCTGCCAGTATTGCGCTACGCTGAAAGTAGCGATCGTAACTGCCGTTGGTAGTTATTTGTGGCAACCAGGCCGATAATCCGATCCTGATATCGCGCTCGTTTATTTCCTCGTCGATTTGGGCCTGCCTCACTGCCGGCTGATTTCTTAAGGCATAATCAATACATTGTCTTAAAGAATAAGTGCGGGTAAGGGTATCATTAACCTGAGCATTAACTGCCTGGGTAATAAATATAGTTAATAGTAGTAGTAGATAATTTTTTTTCATGCAGGTACTTGAACGCAATAGAAACGCATATATATAACAAAGGTTCAGGTTATTTATCAATTATCTAAAAAGTTACAATATTTGAACATACTCATCAGTTTATATATTAATACTTACTTTTAGGTGTGGTTTGAGGGTTTTTTTCAACCAACATTACAACATCACGATTTTTTTTAATTACTTTGCCCTTTAGTATTTTTTATGGGAGCCATAAGTAATCTGATAAAAAAATTACAAGCCAAGTATAAGTTATAAGCTTTTTCATGGTATTTTTACAAAAAATTTAAGTTAAATTAATTCATGGGTAAAAAACTACATGATAAAATTGCTCAGTTTACGACAGCAGCAATGGCCAGAGAGAAAGGGGTATACCCCTATTTCAGGCCTATTGAGTCGGGGCAGGATACTGAGGTTATCATAAACGGTCAGCGGGTATTAATGTTTGGTTCCAATTCTTATCTGGGCCTTACCAACCACCCCAAAATAAAAGAAGCAGCAAAAAAAGCGATTGATAAATATGGTACAGGTTGTGCCGGTTCCCGCTTTTTAAATGGGACACTTGATATTCATATCGAATTAGAAAATCAGCTTGCCGAATATGTAGGTAAAGAAGCTGCTGTGCTTTTCAGTACCGGTTTTCAGGTTAACCTTGGGGTTTTATCATCAATTACAGGCCGAAACGATTATTTAATTCTTGACGAATACGACCATGCTTCTATTATAGATGGCAGCCGTTTATCTTTTTCCCGTGTAATTAAGTATGCACACAACGACATGCAGGACCTGCAACGTAAGTTGAGCATATTACCTGAAGAAGCTACCAAACTGATCGTGGTTGACGGTATCTTCAGCATGGAAGGTGATATTGTTAAGTTACCTGAAGTTGTTGCACTTGCAGAACAATACGGTGCCAACGTTATGGTTGATGATGCACACAGCCTTGGTGTTATAGGTGACAGGGGCGCTGGTACAGCATCACACTTTGGTTTAACCGATGATGTGGACCTGATTATGGGTACCTTCAGTAAATCATTAGCATCATTAGGTGGTTTTATTGCTGCCGATGAAGATGTAATTGATTACTTAAAGCACCATGCACGTTCATTAATATTCAGCGCAAGTATGCCGCCTTCAACAGTGGCCAGCGTTATTGCAGCACTTGATATTATTAAATCTGAACCAGATCGTATCCAGAGGTTATGGGACAATACTAACTATGCTACCAAGTTAATGCTTGAAGAAGGCTTTGATCTTGGCCCAACAGAAAGCCCTATCCTACCGGTTTATGTACGCGATAACGATAAAGCGTTTTTAGTGACTAAGCTTTTGCAATCAGAAGGCGTATTTGTTAACCCGGTTGTTTCTCCGGCGGTACCTTCAGATTCTTCACTGATCCGCTTCTCGTTAATGGCTACACACACGTTTGACCAGATTGAGGAAGCTGTTGAAAAGATAGCAAAAACATTTAAAGAGGTTGGCGTAGACGCCCACTCGATAAAAGAAAAAATATAAGCCAATTAAATGAGCTATTTTACTACAAAATAGCTCATTTTGTTTATACCCCTAATAACTCTATATCAATATCATGACAAAGATCATTGCCGTAAGTTCAAAAAAAGAACTTGGTTTATTTATTGATTTCCCACACGAGCTTTACAAAAACGATCCTTACTACGTACCAGAACTGTTTATCGCACAACGCGACATACTTACCACGCACCCCTTTCATAAACATTCTTCATTGCAGTGTTTCCTGGCTTATGACGACAATAAAATTGTAGGGCGTATTTGTGCAATCTACAATACCAATCATAATAAGTTTAACAATGTTAATGACGGCTTCTTTGGCTTTTTTGATTGCATCGACAATCAGGAAGTTGCCGATATATTGTTTGAAACCGCAACTAAATGGGTAAAAGAAAAAGGCGCTACTAAATTAGTTGGCCCGGTTAACCCGTCAACCAACGAAACATGCGGCTTACTGGTAAAAGGGTTCGACAGTTCGCCAATGGTGATGATGCCGTATAACCGTCCTTATTATATAGACTTGCTTGAAAAAGCCGGATTACACAAACAAGTGGATCTACTCGCATGGCATTGGGATGATAAAAGCTATAACGATAAGTCTTTACAGATGCTTGATAAACTGCAAGAGCGCTTAAAACGCAATAGCAACATCACCATCCGTAAAATAAACCTCAAAGAATTTAAAAAAGAAGCGGATGCCCTACGCGATGTTTATAATCATGCGTGGGATAAAAACATGGGCTTCTTCCCGATGACAAACGAAGAGTTTGATTATACAGCCAAAGATCTTAAACTGATATTAGACCCAGACTTTGCACTCGTTGCAGAACAAGAAGGAAAAATTGTGGGTTTCGGTGTTGCAGTGCCTGATGTTAACCAGATACTGAAAACCATCAAGAAAGGCCGTTTGCTGCCAACAGGTATCTTTAAGCTTTTACTTAACAAAAAGAAAATACAGGGTATCCGTATTATGCTGTTAGGCGTTATTGAAGGTTACCGCAAACTGGGTATTGAAGCTTGCCTTTACGGATCAATTATAAAAGAATACCGCCGCAAAGGTTTAAAATATGCCGAAGCATCATGGACATTAGAACATAATGACATGGTAAACCGTGCCATTGAAGCTATTGGCGGCGACCAATACAAAACCTACAGAATTTACGAGAAAGAGATATGAGGGAAAGGGTTTTAATAACCGGCGCAAGCGGGTTTATTGGCCACCACATTATAGAGGAAGCATTAAAAAACGACCTTGATGTGTATGTTGCCGTACGAAAGAAAAGCAACATAGCGCATCTGAAAGCATACAACGTACAATTTACCAATCTCAAATACAGCAATCAGAAACTGCTTGCTGAAAATATCAGAGAAAACAAATACGATTATATCATACACGCTGCGGGCTTAAACAATGCTTCATACCGCGGCGCGTATGATTACGTGAACACTACCCTTACTATCAATCTGGCAAAAGCCGCAGTTGGCCAGGTAAAAAAGCTTGTGTTTATCAGTAGCCTTGCAGCAGTTGGACCTCTAAAGGATCTTAACGGTATTATTACCGAAAACACTGAACCGCACCCGGTAAGCAATTATGGCCGCAGTAAATTAGTGGCAGAATTACTTTTACAAAAAGTGCCGGGCTTAGTTTACACCATATTAAGGCCGGCAACCATTTATGGCCCGGGTGGTAAGCAGCTATTACCATTGTTAAATAAACTGATTGGCGGTAAAGAAACCTATATAGGCACCCAGCCACAAAAGCTAAGCTACATTTATGCAAAGGATGTTGCCCTTGCCAGTGTAAAAGCGCTATACGGAGGTAACTTTAAAACCTATAATATTTCTGACGGTAATTTTTATGATCGTACTGAATTACAAAAAATTGTTAAGGACATATTAAATTTGCATACTGCGAAGTTTCATCTGCCTGTCACCTTTGTAAAATTACTTGCATCGTTTAAAGAAAAAGTAAGTTATTTGGGCGGTAAAAATCCGGAACCATCCCCAGACAGGCTTAAAGATATTATCGCTCCTAACTGGGCATGCAGCATTGAAACAGCAAAGCAGGAATTGGGCTTTTACCCGCTTTATAACCTTGATAGTGGTTTAGATAAAACGATTAACTGGTATAAAGCTAATAATTGGATATAAATAAATTGTTAACTCGAATAAATATTAATAAATGAAAAACAACGTTCAACCTTCAGAAGGTAAACTTGGTATTTTGATACCGGGTCTGGGTGCTGTTGCCACTACCTTAATTGCAGGTGTAGTAGCCGTAAACAAAGGGTTGTCTCAACCTTTCGGTTCACTTACACAAATGGGCAATATCCGTATAGGTAAAAGAACTGAAAACCGTTCACCAAAAATAAAAGACTTCGTGCCTTTAACGCCCCTTACCGATGTTGTTTTCGGTGGTTGGGATGTATATAGTGATAATGTTTACGAAGCTGCTGTACATGCTAAAGTTTTAGAAAAAGATCTGCTCAATTCTGTCAAAGAAGAACTGGAAGCTATCGTTCCGATGAAAGCTGCTTTTGATAAAGATTATGCACGTAACCTTGACGGTACCCACGTAAAACAAGGTACCCGTGCCGAACTTGCCCAGCAGTTAATTGACGATATCAACAACTTTAAAGCACAGCACAACCTTGACCGTGTTGTAGTTTTATGGTGTGGTTCTACAGAAGTTTACTTCGAAGAAACCGAAATTCACCAAACTGTTGAAGCTTTCGAAGCTGCTTTAGCTAACGATGATAAACTGATTTCGCCAAGTATGCTTTATGCATATGCAGCTTTAAAATTAGGCCACCCTTACGTAAACGGTGCTCCTAACTTAACAGTTGACATCCCTGCAATGGTTGAGCTTGCTAAACGCACCGAAACACCAATTGCCGGTAAAGATTTTAAAACTGGTCAAACTTTAATGAAGACCATCCTTGCTCCAGGTTTGGCTGCACGCGCACTTGGTGTTAAAGGCTGGTTCTCTACCAACATTTTAGGTAACCGCGATGGTTTAGTACTTGATGATCCTGAAAACTTCAAAACTAAAGAGGTTTCTAAATTAAGCGTATTAGAAGATATCCTTCAACCTGAAGCTAACCCTGAGCTTTATGGTGAGCTTTACCACAAAGTACGTATCAACTACTACCCTCCTCACGGTGATAACAAAGAGAGCTGGGACAACATCGACATTTTTGGCTGGTTAGGTTACCACATGCAAATCAAGATCAACTTTTTGTGCCGCGATTCAATTTTAGCAGCACCGGTAGCACTTGACCTTGCCCTTTTCAGCGACCTTGCTAAACGTGCAGGTATGAGCGGTATTCAGGAGTGGTTATCTTTCTACTTAAAATCCCCACAGGCTGCGCCTGGCTTACGTCCGGAGCACGATATTTTCAAACAGTTAATGAAACTGCAAAATACCCTGCGCCACATGATGGGCGAAGATTTAATTACCCACTTAGGTTTAGATTACTACCAGGAACTTGTAGATCATTTATAAGATTTCATGTATATACAGAACGGCTGCCTATGGTGGCCGTTTTCTTTTATTCTTGTTACAATTCAATCAAAAAAATTAATCAATCATTTGATTAATTTTTGACTTTCTTTCTACAATATTCTCGTTTTAAATTTTCACTTTTGCGGCTATCAATTATCAATATGTTAAATAACGTTAATTGATTTTATTAAGATAAGTCTGGCAACAGTTAAACGTTATAGATTATCTAAGGTCATACTAAACAAAAAGGATAATTGCAGGTATTGTAACTTGAATGAGCTTTAACAACTTGAATAAATTTATTTTATCGCTATTACTATTTGTTATTGCTTCTTCGGTTGCACTGGCCCAAAATACCGTAGTAAGCGGTACAGTAACAGATGCCGCAACCAAACGCCCCCTATCCTATGTCACAGTTGCTTTTACCGGAAGCAGTATTGGCATGAACACCGATGATAAGGGAAACTTCTCACTTAAATCTATAAAGCCCTACTCGCAGATCACCGTATCGTTTGTAGGTTACAAAACCGTCACGATGCCTGTAAAGCCTGAAACAGAGCAGGTCATTAACGTTCGACTGTTTCCTGATACTAAACAGCTAAATGAGGTTATAGTAAAATCGGGCAAGAAACAACGATACAGAAATAAGGACAACCCGGCTGTTGAGCTGATACGCAAAGTAATTGAGAACAAGCCAAAGAACAAGCCCGAAGCTTATAACTTTGTTGAGTATAAAGAGTATGACAAGACGCAGATGTCTTTCATCAACGTGTCTGAAAAACTGGGTGACAAAAAATTCTTCAGAAAATATAAGTTTTTCCTGGATAATAAGGACAGTACATTACTGCCTGGCAAGACCCTGTTACCTGTATTTTTAACAGAAAAGTTATCCCAAAACTATTATCGCCGTGATCCTGAAAAGAAAAAGCAGATCACCCTTGGAGAAAAAACGGTTAATATAGGGGCTTTCTTAGACAGCGAAGGTTTCAGCACTTATTTCAAGCGTATGTATAATGATATTGATATATATCAGAATAACATATTCTTGATGACCAATCAGTTCCTTAGTCCTATTGCTGATGCTGCGCCAACCTTTTATAAGTTTTTCATAACCGATACAGTTATGGTAAATAATACCAAACTGATACAGTTAAGCTTTACGCCACGTAACACAACGGATATGCTTTTTGAAGGTGATATTTTTATCACACTTGATGGTAATTATGCCGTACAAAAAGCAAACTTGACTATTAACAAAAGCATCAATCTTAACTGGGTACGTACACTACACGCCAATCTTGATTTTGAACAAAACCCTGATGGCCGCTGGCACATGAGCCGCAGCGATATTCAGGCCGATTTTGGGATAAGCAAAAAAGGCGACCACGGATTATTTGGTGAACGTACGATAACGTTTAAAAATTATGTTATCAATAAACCCCGTCCTGATACTACCTACGAGGGTTTGAGTGAAATAACAACAGATGATGCTAAACGGCGAACCGACCAGTTTTGGGCAGATAACCGTTTGGATACGTTAAGCAAGGCGGAATCAAAAGTCTATGGCAATATTGATAGCCTGCACCGCATGCCATCATACAGACGCACTTCAGATATCATTGCTTTATTATTAGCGGGCTATAAATCATTCGGCAAATTTGAAGTTGGACCTTCAAGTACCTTTTACAGCTTTAACCCTATTGAAGGTTTGCGATTACGCCTGGGTGGGCGTACTACGCCTGAGTTAAGCAAGCGTTACTACTTTGAAACCTATGGTGCTTATGGTTTTAAAGACGAAAAGTGGAAGTATTTTTTAAGCGCCACCTATTCCCTTAATGATAAGTCAATCTATAGTTTCCCTCAGCACTACATCAGGGCAAGCTATCAGCACGATACCTCTATTCCGGGTGCTGATCTACAATTTGTTCAGGAAGACAATTTCCTGTTATCATTTAAACGCGGCGTTAACGATAAATATTTATACAACGACTTTTACCGCTTGGATTATGTAAGTGAATTTCAAAATCACTTTTCTTATTCAATCGGTTTAAAAAATTGGAAACAAGCTCCGGCTGGTTCACTATACTTCAACAACTTTGTTGATGGCCTCCCCAACAGTATTCATGACCTGACTACTACAGAAGCTACCCTGCAGCTGCGCTATGCACCGCATGAGCAATTTTACCAGGGTAAACTTTACCGCACCCCTATCTTCACTAAATATCCTATTATTACCTTCAACTTTACCGAAGGATTGAAGGATGTTTTTGGCGGCGAATACAATTATTCAAAGGTTGACCTGCGGATTGATAAGCATACTTATTTCTCTCAATTAGGCTATGCCGATATCACTTTACAGGGTGGCAATATTTTTGGCAAGGTACCTTACCCTTTATTGGTAGTACATAGAGCCAACCAGACTTATGCGTACGATCTTGACTCCTATAACCTCATGAATTTCATGGAGTTTGTGAGTGACCATTATGCAGCGTTTACTATTGACCAGCATTTTAACGGTTTCTTCTTTAATAAAATACCTTTATTAAAACGCTTAAAATGGCGCGAAACCTTTTCATTTAAAGCATTATACGGCGGTGTAAGAGACGAGAACAATCCAGCTTTACACCCCTCATTATATCAATTCCCTGTTGAAAGTAGCGGCGCACCTATCACTTATGCATTGGGTTCAAAACCTTACATAGAAGGTAGCGTTGGTATCGAAAATATATTTAAATTTATTAGGGTTGACCTTGTAAGAAGATTCAATTACCTGGATCATCCAAATGCACCTGAATGGGGAATACGTACAAGAGTTAAATTTGATTTTTAAATTTGCATCTGCGAAAAACATGGCACAACAAACTACATCATTACGCACATCTGCACAGCTTACCATTTACAAGGTAATTGATCCTTTTGTAAAGGTGTTAATTAAACTCGGCCTTACGCCTAATGCAGTTACAACAATAGGTTTTATGCTTAATGTTGGTGTAGCTGTCATATTTGTTATCGGTGCCGAAGAAGGCAACCGTGGTGACCTTACCTACGTAGGTTGGGCTGGCGGCCTGATTTTATTTGCAGGCTTATTTGATATGCTCGACGGGCAGGTGGCACGTTTAGGCAATATGAAATCTACTTTTGGTGCGCTTTACGATTCTGTGCTCGACCGCTATAGCGAACTGGTGATGTTTTTAGGAATTTGCTGGTACCTGGTTGCTCACCACTATTTTTTAAGCTCATTATTTGCCTTTATCGCCTTAATAGGCTCTATGATGGTTAGCTACGTACGTGCACGTGCCGAAGGCTTGGGCATTGAGTGTAAAGGTGGTTTAATGCAACGCCCCGAACGTGTTATAACAATCGGCCTGTGCGCCATACTATGCGGCGTAACCTCATTATATATCGGCGGCGATTACAAATTATATGTACCTGGTGTAAAATATCACATTTTTGAAACCATGTCTATTTTTACCATTCCTATCGCTGCACTTGCTGTTCTAACAAATATCACTGCTTTCAACAGGTTGGTTGATGCCAAGAAAAGCTTGCTGGAAAAAGAAAATCCTAAAAATAATTAATTCGTACTTTGAAACAACTTTTACTATTTCTTTCGTTAACGGCAAGCAGTTTTTTGCCGGCTAAATACACAAATAACCACGTTTCTCATAGTCTTACTGGACCAGATACACTAAAGAACCACAAATCTGAAAATAAATATCCTGCGCTGCCTGCATCTGTAAACCATTTGTTTTATGTACAGCGCGACCCTAATGCAAACACGATTGTATATGAGCTGAATGCGCCTAATGGCAAACTGGACGAGGAAGAACCCGTGCATGCTTACTGGATCCGTTATGCAGCCAAAGGAGAACATGCAGAACTGAATTACATACAACGTAAGTTTGCCTACGGCCTTAACCAAAAGCCACTGGGAAACGGAAAATATGATATCAGGGTGGTGTCTTACAAAAAGTATCCTATGACATTAATGAAGTCACAGGACGGTAAATATCACATTTTCGCAACTATTGGGCAGAAACAAGTAATATTAAACCGTATTTTTGTGCGGATTGAAGGCGGGTCATTCTGGATTCCAAACGTATTGTATGTTGAATTAAGAGGGTCTGATCCTGTAACCGGACAAGAAATAGTAGATAGATTTAAACCCTGATTAGCCATGGCAAAGAATTATATATCAAACTCGCAGGAATCTGTGCGCATGTTTAAGAGTGATTTTTTAGAGAGCTTATCTAAGGTTCACTTTTTTGTTCCGATAATTATTTATTTACCGGTAATATTAGTGTGCTTATATATGGGCATTGATGCGCATATCCCTGTAACACGCTTTTTAATATTAATGGTTTCGGGCCTGTTCATCTGGACATTTGTTGAATACGCCTTACACCGTTTTGTTTTTCACTTTGTACCAAAAGCAGAATGGGCATTGCGTTTACACTTCATTTTTCACGGTGTACACCATGATTATCCAAGCGATAAAAAACGTTTAGTGATGCCGCCTTCAGCAAGTATTCCACTGGCATTAGGCTTTTTCTTTTTGTTCCGTGCTATATTACCGTTGCATACAGACGTATATCCCTTTTTTGCAACCTTTATTTTAGGATACCTGTTTTATGATATTGGCCATTATGCCATCCACCACTTTAACTTTAAAGGCGGTATCTGGAAAAGCATTAAACGCCATCACATGCTGCATCATTACCAGGATCCAACTAAAGGATACGGTGTAAGCTCTGCTTTATGGGATAAGGTATTTCAATCAGATTTTGAGGAAAAAGCTAAATAATGGACCTCGCCTCCTCCTTTGAACTATTCCCCACTGTAAATAAAAAAACAGCAATAACACTTGCATTGCTTTCAGTAGCTTATGTGGTGCTGTCGTACTTTGTGGTTGGCTACAAGTCTGATCAATTGGTACTCCTAGGCTTGGTGAATGGCCTGTATTACTTATCGGGATATACCCGCCGCTTTGTCACAGGCTTCGCTATATTTATAGTTTACTGGATCATTTTCGATTACATGAAAGCCTTTCCAAACTACCGCTTCAATCCGGTACACATAGGCGATCTCTATAGCACCGAGAAAAAACTATTTGGCATACATAGTAACGGGCTTATATTTACCCCAAACGAATACCTGAAAGCGAATAGCCGCAGCTGGCTTGATGTAATTACCGGTATCTTTTATTTATGCTGGATACCTGTTCCGCTTGGCTTTGCAGCTTATCTGTTATTTACAAGGCCAAAGCAGTTCCTGGGTTTTGCACTTACCTTTTTCCTGGTAAATCTATTGGGCTTTGTAGTATACTACACCTACCCTGCTGCGCCACCATGGTATATACAGGAACACGGCTTCAAATTCATTCCCTTAATAAAAGGAAGCACGGCAGGCCTTGCCCGTTTTGACAACTATTTCCATGCGGGGATATTCAAAGGCATCTACGAAAAAGGCTCTAACGTATTTGCAGCCATGCCTTCGCTACATTCGGCTTATCCGGTGATTGTCCTATATTATGGACTAAAAAACAAACTGGGCTTAGTCAACATTTTATTTGCTACAGTAGTATTGGGTATTTGGTTTACAGCAGTTTATGCAAGCCATCACTATGTTTTAGATGTAATGGCAGGTATTACAACGGCTATTGTAGGTATATCGCTATTTAACCTGATACTTGCTAAAAGCAAATCCTTTCAAAATTTCATAAACGCATACGAAAAACTAATTATTAAGTGTAAAAACTAACTATTTTACTTTCAACGATTTACTTATTAAAGTAATTTTCTGCGGCTCTTACGACTTAGGCACGGCGTTTGTAATTATCAATTTAACTTATTGTATTACAATCCGCATGAAAAAGTTATTACTATTATCATCAATTATATTAGCCGCTACTTTTGCGAAAGCAGGAATAATCAGTGATCCGGATAGTTTGATCAAAGCACAGATCGAAGTTTCTAAATCAGATACGGTTAAGGCTAAATTATATAACGACTTAGCTAACCATTATATGGCTTATGCTGCAATACAAGACAGAGAGGTAAGAACTGCCTACCAGGAAAATGCCTTAAACTATACACTTAAAGCGTTGCACCATTATTACCGTATTGATGACAGCACCAGCATGCGTGCCTGCTATGATCGCCTTTCACGAGTGTACCGTGATCAAAAGAAATTCAGCCAGGCAAAATGGTTCATACTACAATCTAATACCATGGCCCGTAATCAAAACGACCAGGCTAATATTGTTGCGTCACTGATTACACTTGCCGGTATCAAGATGGATATTAAAGATTACGATCTTGCCGTAGGCGACTTGAAAGAGGCATTATCATTGTCATCAGTAAACCGTTACTCAGATCAGCAAACTAATATTATGCTGGCTTATGCCCGTTTGTACAATAGTACCCATAAACCTACCAAAGCGGCAGCAGCCATGAAGCGTTATGCATTTATGAAAGATAGCATGAAACGCGATTCTCAGCTGAGAAGAATGGCTAAACTTGGTCCAAAAAAAAAGTATTACCTCGCAAGCAACAAAGTACAGTCAAACAGCAAGGGTACCCAATCGGTATCACTTTAATAGCGATACTGGTTGTTGTTATTCTCATTATAGTCGTCATCATATTTTACAGGCGACGTAAATCATCAAGGATTTAAAGCGGTTAAACTATTAACCGCTTTTTTTGTCAGATAAGGGTATGAATAAGAAGTTGATTTTTGGTGGGATAATGATGTTCTTATTGGTTGGATTGTCATTACTGGTACAATCGCAGGATGTAGTATCAGACGACCAGTTTAAACAAGAATTTCTATACCGGATTAATAAAGTACGTGCAGCAGGCTGCAATTGCGGCAGAAAGCGCATGCCCCCTGCCCCTCCCATTACCTGGAATAACGTGTTAGAATCTGCTGCTATTGGCCATGCAAAAGACATGAACGCTCGTAATTATTTTAGCCATACCAGTAAAGATGGACGCAGCATTGAAGACCGTATCCTGAATGCCGGTTATAATTATAAAGGTTATCAGAGCTTTGCAATTGGCGAAAACATTGCTTATGGGCAGCAAAGCATTGCTGAGGTTACCAACGGGTGGTTTAAAAGCGAAGGTCATTGCCGTAACCTGATGAACCCGGACTTTAAAGAAGTTGGTGTAGCACGAAGCGGCTTATATTGGGTACAGGACTTTGGCGGCCGCGTACCCTTTACTGCTGCGCAGCAACAAATGATTAAGAATGGGGCTAAACTAATCTTTAAAAAAGAAAAGGCTGGCCACGAATGATTGCTTAGTCAACAAAATAACTAATAATGATGATACCCGCAATAATGCCGACAACCATAATTACATAAAGCAAAATCTCGTTACCGGCGAAGCGCTTATATTTCGTCCAGAATGAGTAATCCTTGTCTTCGCCAGTCATGTTGCAAAACAAGTGATTTAAGTGTAAATCTGAAAGTTTTTAATCTTTTAAGTTCGGTGAAAACACTCTGTTAACGCTCCTGAAATATTTAGCGCTTTTTTATCGAGCAATACGGTTTAATCGCAAACGGAAAAAGTAACATTCGTTGAAAACATGCCCTCTTTCTATCTGATACGCTGTATATGTATTTAGTAGGTCTAACTAAACTAAGGACGCTAATACGGATTTATCATATTTAAGGTTATAACATTGGATGATTGTAATATAATTGTTACTAAAAATGAGAGCATAATTAGGATTTTTAACCGTTAAATTGACGTTTTTAAAGCCTAATAATTTGGTTACCAGAGGTGGTAGTCCGTAATTTTGCTTTGAAAATACAAGCTCCTGATAATTGAAGATGTCTTCGGTTTACTGAAGATGTTTCTAAATAAATTTTCCCTTGAGAAAGGAATTTTTGACGTTCAGAGATTGCTTGGATTTTAGTTGATTATAGCGTTCCGGCTTGAGACCCCGGAACGCTTTTTTTATCATCTAATTTTTGGAGAAAGTAACAGAACGCAGATCAAACCCGCCTTTATCTGCCATTACCCTCAGCACATTTTTTCCCTTATTTAGCTTTACATTTTTAAACGTAACCGGATGCCAGCCTTTTGATTTATCGGCCTGCGGAATAGCAATTCCTTGTATGCTTACACCATTTAAGATCAGGCTTGCCTGGCCATCGGCATTGTCAGCCATTATATCCAGATCAATATTATAATTACCGGATTTTTCAACGTTGAAAGTATATTGTGTCCACTCGCCATCCTCAATGCTAAATATGTAATAGCCATTTTCGTCGGCCTTAATGTCTACCCCGTCATTACGGTACGTCCTGCCTCTGTTACCTTGCGTATGTACTCCAGGCGTATACTGATAGCTTGCTGTATCTTTATCAAAATAAGCATAACGCTGGCGACCCAGGTCATAATCAACAGTATTGATCTGTGCTTTACTGCTTACCGTTACCTTTTTAAACGGGACTGTTGCCGTTGTATGCACCTGCCTGAACATGGCATCGGTAACGTCTTTGTGATAAATATTGTTCTCCAGTTTAATATTATTCAGGAATTCGTTTAAAGCAGCTTCTGCATCGGTTTTAGCAGGTTTTGGGCCTTTTCCGCTCCAGTAGTCCAAGAGAGTTTGATATGATGGTGTAAGCTTGATTTCAAGCGGGTTGTTAATGCCTATCTTTTTAAGCTGCCACCAGCTCCAGCCAATATCGTGCGACTCGACCAAGCTTATAGCTTCTGTAAACCATGTATTGGAGTTTTCGCCAGATTCGCCCAACCAAAGTGGAACGTTGTATTGCTGACTGATGTTAAGAAAGTTTTGTATGGCTTGCTGCGTATTAAAATTACCATACTTGTGAAAGCTAATCACCGTATTATTATCCCACAAAGGGAATATGCCTTTATAGTTGTTTCCAAAACCATTTCCCTCAATAATGATGATGTGGTTTTTATCTACTTCGCGTATGCTCTTGGTAATATCTACCATTAACTGGCGCAACGGCGCATTCTTAGTTTCATTTGTACCGCGTTTATCCTCAGTGCTTTCAAAGCCCCAGTTAGGCTCATTGATGATATCGTAACCACCAATGTAAGGTTCGTTAGCATAGCGTTCCGCAAGTTTATGCCACAAAGCGATCATCTTATCCTGGTTGGCTTTGCTATCCCATAGTGATGGTTTGTCTGGATAACGATCAGAAATATTTAAATCATTCCCCTGCCCGCCCGGTGTAGCATGCAGGTCAAGTATAAGGTACATCTTGTTTGCTTTGCACCATTTCAAAAGGCTATCCGTCATGGCGAAACCCTTTTCAAGCCAGGTATTTTTCTCTGCAACAGGCTCCTGATCAACAGGTAGGGTATATAAATCAAAATGCATAGGCAATCGGATAGAATTAAATCCCCACGAACGCATAGAATCAATATCAATCTTCCGGGTATTATTTGCCAGCCACCTATCGTAAAATTTAGCAGTGTAATCTGCATCTGTTATTTCCTCAATTTTTTGCCTGATGATGTGCTGCTGGCCAAGGTTACTTACCTTAAACATATAGCCTTCCTGCAACATCCAGCCACCAAGGCCCATACCACGCAGTATGATCTTTTTACCATTACCATCAGTGATTATTTTGCCCGATGCTTTAAGGTAGCCCTGCGCATAAATTAGTGATGGTAACATAACCAGTAACAACATTGCCGCTACTGATCCATATTTAAAAGCTTTTTTCATTCCGATTATTTCCATACGTAAGTGGCCACAGCGCCTGCATCAAGCATTGTACTGGCTTTTTGTCCGTTATATTTGATGGTAAAGTTCTGCGGTGTTTCAGCCGTATTGATTACAATAAGCACCCTTTTACCATCCGGGGTTTTGAATGCCACATTTGGTAAGGTGCTTAAAGTGTTCGATGCAATTCTTACTGAACCCGGGCGGACAAATTTAGCGGCATGAGCCACCACGTAATAAGCCGGATTACGGATCACACTGTCTTTATCAATAGTAATACCACCCATACATCTGTCGCAGCCGCCCCTGTCTGTGTGCGGGTTATTTTGCGGGTCGGCAGCAAGGTTCCATTCAATTACGTTGCGGCTCCAGTTGCGTGTAGCGCCAATGGTTAAATTGGTAATATGACCGGCAATATCCCGCTTGAAGTTGGCAGGCGAACCCATCCATTGCTCTGTGAAATACAGGTTTTTATCAGGGTGTGCGTCATGTACTTTTGATAGCGCATCAATAGTACCAGCATAAAAATGGAATGCAGAACCATCGATATATTTCTTTGCCTCCGGATCATTTAAAATAGAAATCGGGTATTCGGGCTTATCGCAATTATGATCATAAATAATGATTTTGGTTTTAATACCCGATTTTTTGAACTCAGGGCCAAGGCTCGATTTTACAAACAAGGCTTGTTCGTCTGCCGGCATAAACATACTTGGGTTATTACCAGGATGTAGCGGCTCGTTTTGAACGGTAATGGCATCAATGGTAATACCATTACTCTTCATCGCTTTAATGTACTTTATAAAATATCGCGCATACACATCAAAGCAATCCTGTTTTAAGCTGCCACCACGGGTATCACCATTGGTTTTCATCCAGACAGGCGCCGACCAGGGCGATCCTAAGATTTTAATTTTGGGATTGATGGCCAGTATCTCTTTCAATACCGGTATCACTTCAGATTTATCAGGGCCTAAATCAAATTTGGCTAAAGTTGAATCTGACTGACCAGCCGGAAGATCATCGTAAGAAAATACATGATCGTTCAAATCTGATGCGCCGATTGATACACGTAAATAACTAATGCCGATGTTATTAGCGTCCCATGCAAAAAGTTCTTTTAATAATTGTGCACGCTTAGCAGCATCCATACGCATCAGTAACTGTGCGCTACCACCGGTAAGGCAGAAACCAAAACCATCGATGCTCTGATAGCTTTCTTTATCATTTACTTCAATGGCCTGACTTTGATCTCCTGTTTTTTTAAATAAAAGATCCTGCTGTTGTTTCTTGAATAACACTGATTGATCCGCCTTGGTCAACCAGGTTTCAACAGTCCCCTTTTGTTGTGCAAATACACCGGACGATGTTAATAAAGCCGCCGCAATAAATGTTTTTTTAAGGTATTTCATATAATTATAAGTGTCAGTTATTTTACCAAACGAAGGTTGCCACCGAACCTGAACCCAAAACAGCAGTAACCGATTTACCACCGTAAGTGATATTGAAGGTTTGAGATAATGAACTATTGGTGTTTAGTACGATGAGGACTTTTTTGCCATCGGGTGTTTTAAACGCTACGTTAGGCAGCGTATCAGAAGTGTTTGAAGCAATGCGTGTAGAACCCGCAGGCACAAACTTTGATGCATGAGCAATAATATAGTAAGATACATTACGGGTTATAGCAGGGCTTATAGTAATTGCCCCCTGGCATGTTGAGCAACCACCGGCAGTATGCGGATTAAAGTTTTGATCAGCAGCCAAATTCCATTCAATTACGTTGCGGCTCCAGTTGCGTGTAGCACCGATAATTAAGTTATTTACATGCCATTGCAAATCCCCGGCAAATGTGCCGTTCTTGCCATCTATCCACTGCTCGGTGAAGTATATATTCTTAGCAGGGTAAGCATCATGTACAGGACTTAATGCAGAGATGCTTCCAGAATATAAGTGAAATGCGGAACCATCTACATAAGGATTTGCCCCCGCATCTGATAAAACCGTCAGCGGGTAATCTGTACGGTCTGTATTATGGTCATACGCAATAATTTTGGTAGTGATGTTAGCTGCTTTAAAAGCCGGTCCTAAATTATTTTTGATAAAGTTTGCCTGCTCATCTGCCTGCATCACCATACTTGGATTATTGTATGGATTTAACGGTTCGTTCTGTGGTGTTATGGCATCAATTGTAATGCCTTCGGCTTTCATAGCTTGTATATACTTTACAAAATACCGTGCATAAGCATTGTAGTATTGCGGAAGCAAGCTTCCGCCTTTATAGCTGTTGTTGCTTTTCATCCAAATAGGTGCCGTCCATGGGCTACCTAAAATTTTTATTGAAGGATTAAGTGCAATTATTTTTTTTAGCACTGGTATCAGGTCTGTACGCTCCTGATCTATCGTGAAATTCTTAAGGTCAACGTCTGTAGCTTGATTAAATGAAGGGTCATCATAAGTAAAAGTATTTGCACTTAAATCTGATGCCCCAATGCTTATCCTGATGTAACTGATACCTATGCCATTATCAGCAGTAGTAAAAAGTTCGTTCAGCAATTTATCTTTTTGATCAGACGGTAAACTATTTATTAACGATGCGCTACCGCCCGTAAGGCAAAAACCAAAACCATCAATGGTTTGATACGCCTGTGAATCATCAACGGTAATTGTAGGATTGTTATTTAATATCGTACTAAAATTAAGTGCGCGGTTTTGCTTTGCAAGTAACGCAGCCTGGTCGGGTTGTGTTAACCACATAGCCACATCTGACTGTACAGGCGTTGTAGGTGTGGTTGGATTTGTTGGTGTTGCAGGCTGCCCGCCTGAATTTGAGTTGTCTTTTTTACAACCACTTGTCATGGCGGTTACTAAACAAAGAATTGCTGCACAGGTAGCTATTGATTTCATTTTGGGGGTAGATTATTTTGTAAGAAGTTTAATTACTTGTTGTGTTACAGCAGGGTATACTGCTATACGGTGCGTGTGGAGTAAATAGTCGGAAGTTGTATTAGCCCGGTTCTTTTTATAAGAAATTAGTTTGGAAGATTGCGCTGGCATATGGCAATCAATACATTTAGTATTAATTGCATTACCTAACTGAGGGGCTAACTTGCAAAAGTTGTGAGATTCAGTTTTATGGCATGTCATACACTTCTGTGAATAAGATACCACGTTATTATTGTTTTGGGCATGGCTACTGTGACAGGTTGTACAGGTCATGGTTTGGCTTTTGAGATAGCATTTGCTCATGGCCAGCAGTTTTGCCTGGCTGCCGTGCACATCCGGCTCAACAGTGTTGCCAAAATCGGTTTCGAGATACCGCGATAGGGTATCTCCCGGCTTATAGAAAAAAGTAGACCTTTCAACCTGCAGGTCGTTGCCTGAATGGCAAACCGCACACATTTCAACTTTTCGCTCACGGGGTAGATCAGCATAACGAACAATAAATTTTGCCTGCTTGTCATCCGGATGATCTGACTGGTACTTTACATGCTCTGCTGCAGGGCCATGGCAGCGCTGGCAATCTATGCCATAGATCATGGATGCTTTATTAAATTCTTCGGCTACCTTTAAGGTTTGATTGGTGTTTACATAATGGCTCTCCACAAAAGAAGCATGGCATTCCAGGCAACGGGTTAAAATAGGACGATCATAGTAAACAAGCTTATTAGGGAAGCCCGGGCTACCAGCCCAGTTATGTATAAAACTATAGTATGATAACGGCTGTTCAAATAGCTTATTGCTATTCCAGTAACCGTAGGTTTGCGCCCTCGTTCCCGATCCAATCGCCATATCCATACGCTCTTTTCTTACCGGCTTATTCTTGAAATAGGCAGACTGAAAAATGCCTGCTTTATCTTTTTCAATATTTACTTTCAAGCTATCATCGTATTCAAAAGCATTGCTTTCGGGCTTTATATTGTTTGCCAAAGTATTGCCTGTAATATTAGCCGACGTATGATAATGCCCTGTTAAGTGATAGGTTTGGTAAATTTCTTTATGGCATTTAATACACGTGGTTTCATCTGCATAAGTGTTTCCTCTCAAGTCTTTTTTACCCGAGCTTTTTATACACTGGGAGAAAAGCACAGCAAGTATAAAAGCTGAAAAAATTGATAGAATTAATATTTTGCCTTTGTTCAGCCTCATAAAGTTTGAAACGAAAAACAGAAAGCGGAAATCCGCTTTCTGTTTAAAAGTGCTAAGTTAATACACATGATGGTTTAGGTTGAGCAGCATTATTTTGTTCCGCCCCACTCTTTGGTTTGTTCAATCTTACTGTTATAGGTTTCAGCTACAGGTATTGGGAAAATCTCATTTTTACCTGCAACAAAGCCTTTGTAACCTAATTTAGTTGCAGCATCGCCCCAACGTACAAGGTCTAACCAACGCAGGCCTTCACCGGCAAACTCTGCACGCCTTTCTTTTTTGATGTTATCCATTGTAGCTGCTACCGGGTTAAGGCCTACACGTGCCCTTACGGCATTAAGCAACTGGTAAGCGCGTGAACCTGTACCTGTGGCACCACCACTTTGTATAATGGCCTCAGCTTCCATGAGGTAGGTGTCAGCCAAACGGATCTCATAAAAATCAAGAGGGAAATTAAGCTCCAATTGGCCGCTTACTGCTTTGGTTGAATTACGCCCCGCCCATTTTTCAATAAAGTGGCCTGTATTCTGATAAGCATGCTGATAGGTTACTAATCCTGCTTTTTCCAAACTATCCAGATCAGCTACCGAAGCATTTTTGCGAGGGTCGAAATGAATGAAGTTGTAAAAATCGTCAGTATAAGGCTGTCCGCTCCAACCGGAAATATAATCGGGTGCACCATTAGCAGCGCCTTTAGTGGTAATAGAGTAACCACGGGGACCAACTAAAATACATTCCTGGTTACCTTCGCCCGAGCTTAAGTTACCCCAACCTGTATTGGAGGTAGAATTGTATACTAATTCAAAAATAGATTCAGAGCTGAACTTCTTCTTCGGATCAAAAAGATCTTTAAAGTTCTTAACCAGTTGATACCCGTATTTGCTTGGTGCAGTACCTGGTGACGTACCGTTTACATCAGCAAGCTCGGTAACGGCTTTAGCGTAGTCTTTTTGCCATAAATAAATACGACCAAGTAAGGCATGTGCGGTACCTTGTGTAACACGACCACCTTCTGTAGATGCGGGCACAGTAACAGGCAAATCTGGTGTTGCCTCTGCAATATCTTTATAAATCTGTGCATAGATATCTGCCGCTGGCGACTGAACAACAGTGTAGATCTGGTCTGTTGGTGTAGGTGTTAAAATCAAAGGCACTGCTTTAAAAAAGCGCACTAAGTCAAAATAAAAATACGCTCTTAAAAATTTAGCCTCTGCGGTATAACGTTTTCTTGTAGCATCATCCATTCCCGGTACGCTTCCGATTTTGCTCAGCAATACATCTGCACGGTAAATACCGGTGAAGCCTTTTTTCCAAAGGTGCCCGGCAGCGCCGTTCATGTATGATGGCGTCATGCTGTAGGTAGCTACCGATTGCAGGTCGCCAATGTCTGTGGCAGAAGCGCCACCCGCCCAATGGTCGTCGCTGGCTACGTTCATAATAGCCGTTTTATTCATGTAGCTGGTGCTAATAGATTGATTGCCAGCCATATCATAAACTGCTACCAACGCCTGGAAAGCTTGGGTTGAGTTTTGATAAAATGCAGTTTCTAAGGTTAAGTCATGCGGGTTTACATCCAGGTAACTTTTGCATGAACCAAATATTTGCATGCCAAGAGCTATTGCAGCCACATATGTAAGTTTTCTTCTCATTGCTCTAAAAGTTTTTAATTAAAATCCAATGTTTACACCAGCCATAAATGAACGGGCTTGAGGGTATGCACCGTGGTCAATTCCAAATGTTCCGCCGCCGATTTCAGGGTCGTAACCGGTGTATTTAGTAAAGGTTACCAGGTTCTCGGTCAATACATATACTCGCAGACGGTCTAACCCTACCTTGCTTGATAAAGCTTTAGGGAAGGTATAACCTAACTGCATGGTTTTAATCCTGAAGAAGTTTCCGCTTTGCAGATACAGTTTAGAGAAGTTACCGTAGTTTTTGTTATTATCGCTATCTGTAACACGTGGCAGGCTTGCATTAGGGTTGCTTGGTGTCCAGCGGTCTAAAATGGTAGTCTGGTAATTAGCGTTTAAGATATCCAAACGGCGCAAGCCCTGGAATATCTGGTTGCCACCCTGGCCAATACCAAAGGCGGTAAAATCGAAGCGTTTGTAGCTTAGGTTTAGCGTTAAACCGTAGGTAACAGTTGGCAACGAGCTACCGATGTTAGACCTGTCATCAGATGTAATTGAACCATCACCATTTAAGTCGGCCCATTTCACATCACCTGGCTGTGCATTTGGCTGTATTTTTTTGCCTAATGCACTGGTATAGCTATCAATTTCTGCCTGTGTCTGGAAGATACCCAGCATGGTGTAACCATAAAATGCATGCATTGGCCCTCCTACGGTTGAACGGGTTACGTTACCCAGCGTTTGGAAAGTACCTTCGCCGGCTTCGGTAAATGTTTGGCCGGGTTGTATGTAAAGTACCCTGTTCTTATTGAATGACATGTTACCGTTAACCCCTAAGTTGAAATCGCCGAACCGGTGATTATAGCCTAACTCAAACTCCCAGCCGGTGTTTTGCATATCACCCAGGTTATAGAAAATGTTGTCGGCATAACCTAAGTAATTTGGCAGGCCTGGCGCTTGCAGAATGCCCTTAGTTTTCTTTTTATACCAGTCAACAGTTAATGTGAAATCATTTAACAGGTGTGCATCAAAACCGATGTTGGTTTGCGATGTCTGTTCCCATTTCAGATCAGGATTACCTGGCCTGCCGGGGCTCCAGCCGATGGTGCTGGCATCACCTGTACCATAAGTGTAGTTTCTGCCGCTACCAATTGATGAGATATAAGCAAAGTTCGGCAAGCCGTCATTACCTACCACACCATAGCTACCGCGTATTTTTAAGAAATTAACGTATTGGTTTTTAGGAAAGAAGCTTTCGCGTGTTGGTACCCAACCCACTTGCGCTGATGGGAAAGTACCATATTTGTTATTAGCACCGAAACGTGATGAACCATCGCGACGGATAATACCTGTAAACAGGTATTTCTCGTCATAAGCATAAGTACCACGTGCATACAACGAGCTTAGTTTATGACGTACACCATCAGACGCATCGGCCTGCCTGTCGGTAGTAATTGGCTTATAGTTAAATGTATTCTGGAAGAAATTATTAGCGATTACGTTATAAAAATCAACAGTAGTACCCATTGAGTTACCGTCCATATAACTACCCTGACCTAACAAAATGCTGGCATCATGTTTACCAATTGTTTTTCCATAACTCAACGTGTTCTCAAAGTTGTAGAACAGGTTGTAATTCATTTCGCGGTGCGAGTTGGTACGGGTGTTTGATGTAGATGAATTTAACCAGAAGGTAGGCACATATCTTTCAGTACCATAAAATGCCATTTTAGTACCTAAAGACGAGTTTAGTTTAAGGCCTTTAATTGGCTCTATTGTTGCAAATACATTACCCACAAAGTTATGGTCCCAGTTATAGTTACCAATCCTAACCTGCGTATACGCCAATGGGTTAACAATTTCCTGTGCTACCAGGCTTGATACGCCGTAAGGCTGGCCTTGTGCATTGCGCACAACATTCTGGTTGCTGTAAGGCGCTTTAGCAAGGTTTGTCGGGTTGGTTTCAATAGCCGGTGTAAGCGGGTCAAGGTTGATCGCATCAGATAATGAACCACCAAACTCACTGTTCTCGTTTCCTACACCGCTACTTACAGAATGGCTGTAACCTAAGTTTTCGCCAACGGTGATGTATTTTGATAAATTATAAGTAGAGTTTAGACGGATATTGGCGCGGTTGTACTTGGATATCGGTGTAGAAACGATACCATCTTGTGTGATATAACCGAATGAAGAGAAAAACGTAGATTTTTCGCTACCACCAGAGATACTTGCCTGGTGCTGCTGGCGGCGGGCATCATTATTAAAAATCAGCGATTGCCAATCGGTACCTGTGCCGAGATTACTTACATCCGCTACAACCGGTGCCTTGCCTGCATTAGCTGCCGACTCGTTTCTGATGGTTGCATATTGCTGCGCATTTAGCAGGTCTAACTTTTTAGCAGGTGCCTGCGTACCATAAAAACCGTTATAGCTTACCGTGATGCGACCTGCTTTACCTTTTTTGGTAGTTACCAGAATAACACCATTTGCAGCACGTGTACCGTAAATAGCTGCCGAAGCTGCGTCTTTTAATACTTCGATTGATGCAATGTCATCTGAGTTAATATAGCCGATACCGCCGTTATCCACAATCTGGCCGTCAACTACCCAAAGCGGGTCGTTGCTTGAGTTTGATGCAGTTGAAAACGTTGTAAAACCACGTACACGCACTGTAGAAGATGTACCCGGCTGGCCATTGTTTTGTAAAATGGTAACACCCGAAGTACGGCCCTGCAGCGCTTGTTCAATACGGTTGATCGGTTGGTTTTCCAGTTGCTTTGCACCTACGCTTGAAATAGCACCGGTTACAACGCTTTTCTTTTGTGTACCATAACCTACTACCACAACCTCATTAAGGTTATTCTGGGTTTCGGTAAGGGTGATGTTAAGATTGGTTTGGCCGCCTACCTGCACGTTTTGAGTGGCGTAACCAATGTATGAAACTGTTAAAGATGCATTTGGCGGAATGCGTAAGGTAAAGTTACCGCTTAAGTCGGTCACTGTGCCGTTTGGGGTACCGTTTGCTTTTATAGTTACACCTGGCAAAGGCTGGCCTTTACTGTCGGTAACTTTACCTTTAATGGTTGACACTTGTGCCATTGCCATTGAAAAGCCAACTAAAAGCAATAAAATAAATAGCGTAAATTTTTTTCTCATAAAGTTTAATTGATTGGGTCAAAGTTTAATTGAGGGTAGCAGTAGAAATGCTACAGATAGAGGCATAAGCGCTTATTTAGCCATAAGCTGTCAGGTTAATTTTGAACATAAGTGGGTTAATTGGTTTATAACAGATTGCCTTATACGGAGTGTATAATTGACAATATGAGCTCAAAATTATCGAAACGTAAATGATAAAAACAAATAATTTTATTCATAAACACCTGATAACTAAATATTTATAAATAAAATAATACGCTTAATGAACTGATGGTTTATAAGCTAAATCAATCATTATAAGCAGGAAATAATAAGTGGATAAGCACGTGTTGCAGAATAGCAATACGCATTAAGCACATTAAAAAAAGATTAAAAAAATTTAATGTCGAGGTACGGAGATCCGGAAAAATCGCCTTTTAAAAGGTTTGAATTGTCAAAACTGTACGTATTTAACAACTTCCGACAGTTATTCACCGTCACTTATAACTAAAAGACAACGTTTTGCTTTAATTGTAAGAAAAACGGTTATTCTTAGTTTTCCAACAAAGATTAAAAACTATTACAAGAATTGTAAGCTACAACGTTATAATTATTCCAATGTTTCAAATAATTTACAATGCTTTGATATTAAAAGTGCCTCAAATATCTTTATAGAACGCACTGAAGCGCATTTTAACTGCATAAAACCAATTATAAATCATTCTAAAATTATTTGATGGTAAAACGTTTACGTTGTCTGTTTTTTTTCTTGTTGATATTAACTACTGCTCATGCCCAGCAGATCGTGAATATTGATAACTCCACAAAGCAGGTTATATTTCATACTGCTGATATTAAATGGCTGGAAGATGCCGGAGACCAGTTTACGTTTAACCAGATCAGCAGCGCTGACTTTCAAAAAAACTTTAAGAATAATCCAGGCTACTACCCTAAAAACTATCATCATCAGTCTGCTTACTGGTATAAGATTACAGTAAGATATACCGAAGATATATCCCCTTCCGCCGTATTTGAGTTTTTTGACCAGACGATAGACCATGTATCTATTTACATGCCCGATGAGCATGGGAATTACATTAAGAGTACTGCCGGATCTGCGGTTCCATTTTCAAAAAGATCATTTCTGCATAAAAACTTCGAGTTTCCGATAGAAGCTAAATCAGCAGGTGTTCGAACTTATTACTTTAAAATAAAATCTAAAGAAAGTATCAATGCTATCATTGTATACCGCACCATCCCCTATTTTATCCATTATGCCATAACAGAATACCTTACGTATGGCTTATTCTACGGAATGATCCTGATATTCTGCTTTCATAACTTACTCATGTTCATTGCCATACGTAAACGGGAATATCTGATTTACGTATTGTATATTTTAAGCATCGGTGTTTATGAAATGTGTACAGATGGTATTGCATTTCAATTTCTGTGGCCAAACTCGCCGCATTGGAATCAATATGCCTATGGCACTGCCCTGTTTTGCATCAGCATTTTTGCTTTAATATTTACACGCGATCTGTTAAGGGTTAAAACTCAGGCTCCCAAATTGTATAATGTTCTTAATTACCTGATCATCGCCCGTTCGGTTTACTTTTTATTCTGCCTGCTGTTTGATAAAAGCCTGTTCTATTACAAATTCATTGAGTTTGTGCCGCTATTTATGGCTTACTATACAGGTATTACCATTTGGCGCAAAGGATATAAACCCGCACGCTTTTTTGTACTGGGATACAGTGTACTATTGCTTGGCTTTTTGTTTAAAGCATGTACAGTGCTTGGCTACCAGCTTTTCTTTCCCGGCTACATCGGACATTATAGTTTAAGCTTTAGTTTTATTATGGAAATGGTATTCCTGTCTTTTGCCATTGGCGACCAGGTACGTGTGCTGAGAAAGGAAAAGGAAGAAGCCCGCGAGGAAATGATAAGGCAAATGAATATTAATAGCCAGTTAAAGGACTCTATTAACCAGGAGCTGGAGATTCAGGTAGCCAAAAGAACACGTGAGGTAGTTGAAAAATCTCAGGAGATTTTAGAACAGGCACATATTATTGAACAGCAAAATCTTGAATTGGTAACCATAAACCATCAGTTAGAAGAACAGGCAGCAGAAATTTCGCGGATGAACGTATTGCTTGAAAAAGATAATATTCAGCTGAAAGATAATTTTGAAAAAGCGACTGATGCACTGGCTTTATCAACCGAGCTTTCTTTCGAAGAGTTTAGCGCCAAATATCCCGACCAGGAAAAATGCAATAAGTTTTTAGCAGAAATTAAATGGAACAAAGGCTTTAGCTGTATTAAATGCAACAATAAAACTTACAATACCGGTCGTGCCCCGCATAGCCGCCGTTGTACCAAATGCGGTTATGAAGAGTCAGTATTATTTAATACTATCTTTCAAAATAGCCGCATACCTATTAACAAGGCTTTTTACCTGGTATATCTGATGTACACCAGCAAGGGCACGATATCATCCTATCAATTATCTGAAAAACTTGGCATAAGGCAAAGTACTTGCTGGCAATATGCTATAAAAGTGAAGAAAGTAATGGATGACCGTAAAAAAGGCCGCAGAAACAATAGCCAGGGTTGGAGCAAATTAATTATGGCCCCCTTAGTAAAGGATACGGCTGATAAATGATCTAATTTATTTTGCCTTTGTTATCCCAATGATCTTTAATTAATTCACCGTTTTCATTCTCTAAAATGCGGCGTGCAAAACGTTCGCCTTTTATAGTTCCGTCATCCTTTCGCTGACCGATAAATAATAGTATTGGCCTTCCCTTTTCATCAGTTTTAAAGGATAGGTCGTACCTGCTAAAAGTTGTGTCTATCCAACTCAGAGGTTGATAAATTTTGTTCGTGATTTTTAGTATCTCCTGACCTAATTTCATCGCCCTCACATTAGTTTAATTTTTTTTGAAAGAACAAATGCTTTTTTGACTTGTTTTTAGCAATATTGCATCAGATTTGATTTTGCAAACAATAAGACTTCAATAACATTACATGAAACCATTTATTTCACCAAAAGCTCAAGGCGTATTAGCTTATATTTTAGGTATTTTATTAGCATCGTCCCCTTGGTTATTCGGCTTTTATAAGTTTGGTGGCGCTGCCTTGTTTATGCCGTTGTGTATTGGTAGCATGATTACCATCATGTCTATATTCAGCACAACCGGTGGATTTATCAAAGTGTTCCCAATCGCAACCAATTTAACACTTACTACTTTTGTAGGATTTATTGTGATGGTTTCGCCATTTTTATGGGCGTTCTCCAACAATGTGTGGATACCACATTTTGCTTTAGGACTATTAGTGTTCGGACTTGGAATATTTAGTACTTATTCACCATTTACTACAGATGAGGTACATACTTTTGACGCTCGCGGAAGATAGTATCAGAATAAAGAATATTGAACAGGCTGTATAGTGGTAAACTGTACAGCCTTTCTTTTTTGTCTGTTAGGTTCGGCAGTGATATGATAAACAGCCGACTCATTATATCTTGAGGCCACAACAATTTCGGTTTCCCCGGCATATTCATCAAATAAACCCTTTACCAGTTCGGGACTGTTATTGTCTTTTGATAAATGCGCCAACAGCAGGTGGCTCATGTAAGCCGGTTTGTGCTTCTTAAATAACTCTAAAGCCTGCGAGTTAGACAAATGCCCCCTTCCCCCGCTAATACGGCGTTTTAAATGATAAGGGTAACGCCCGCCCATCAGCATTTGTTCATCGTAATTAGCTTCTAAAAAAGCAGCATGGCATTCGGCAAAATTGCGCACCACATGCTCGCATGCAGAACCAATATCCGTGATCACTCCGATTTTAACCCCATTGCTCGATACGGTAAAACTGTGCGGTTCAGAAGCATCATGAAACTTAGGGAATGCAGTTATCGACAAGCTGCCAATCTGCACAGGCTGATAAGCCGTAAAGGACTGTATAAGCTGGTCGTTCAACAGCATGCGGCTGTAAAGGTGTGTGCCGCTTGTGATATAAACCGGCAACTGATACTTGCGTTGTAGCACCGGGATGCCATTGATATGATCAGAATGTTCGTGCGAAACAAAGATTGCTTTCACGTTGTCCATGCTAAGGCCAATCCTCGTCATGCGCTTTTCGGTTTCCCTGCATGATATTCCGGCATCAATTAACACCGCCTCTGTGCTATTACCCACGTAATAACAATTCCCGTTACTCCCCGAATTTAATGATGCAATAAACAATGACATATACAGATGCAAAGTAACCTATTTTACTAAAATTAATAGCAACATAAATGAATTTTATTTTATGGTGGTTGATTGTTTTGGCGGCCCTGAATATTAATTACATAACAATCACATTTTTTACTTGCATAAATAAAAAATTATGCAATAATTTGCACCAAATTACAAAACAGTACAACACTATAAAAAATGAACGTTCAGGGCACATATAAACCAGTTTGCAGGGCAAATTTTGCACCTGTTACTGTTGCTTTGAGTTTCACTGATTTTGTTATCTCTCCCTCTCGACGAAGGATCTATATTCCACGGGTTTGATTTAAGCGCTGACTTAAACTGACCTGATCCTGAAAAGTGTAAAACACTTTTTCCCTAAAACATTTTATTTATAACGGCATTACGCCAACGTTAAAGGGTTTATAAATGACCATACAAGATTTTGATATTATAGTTGCATCCGAAAAGCACGTTGACTTTGCAGAGCAAATTACAGTAGAGATGGCAGAATCTGCTAAAGCCCGTGGTACCGGTATAGCGCAACGCTCGCCCGAATATGTGGCCAACAAAATGCTTGAAGGTAAAGCTGTTATCGCTTTACATAAAGACGGCAGATGGGCGGGTTTCTGCTACATTGAAACATGGAGCCACGGCGACTTCGTTGCTAATTCGGGGCTTATTGTTAATCCCGAGTTTCGTAAAGCAGGTTTGGCTAAAGCTATTAAACACGTAATATTTCAGCTTTCGCGTAAAAAATATCCTAACTCAAAAATCTTCGGTTTAACCACCGGCTTAGCCGTCATGAAGATCAACTCAGAGCTTGGTTACGAGCCTGTAACCTATTCAGAACTTACGCAGGATGAAGAGTTTTGGAAGGGTTGCCGCAGTTGCGTTAACTACGACATATTGATGAGCAAAGAGCGTAAGAACTGTATGTGCACTGCCATGCTTTATGACCCTGCCGAAAAACAGAAGTTTGAGGAAGAAAAATTTAAGAAGATTGCACATAAAGCAACTTTGCTCGAGCGTATTGAGCAGGCGCTTAAAATGCGTACCCATAAAATACTCACTATTGTAGGAGCAGCAGCTCTCATCCATAAACTATTCGATTAAACATATCATGAAGAAAAAAGTAGTTTTAGCCTATAGCGGCGGCCTTGATACCTCTTTTTGCTGTATCTATTTAACCCGGGATCTGGGTATGGAAGTACACTCGGTAATTGTAAATACCGGTGGCTTCAGCGATGAAGAATTAAAAGCGGTTGAAGAGCGCGCTTACCAAATGGGTGTAACATCGCACCATGTGGTTGATGAGACTGAAAACTTCTACAATACCTGTATTAAGTATCTTACCTTCGGTAACGTACTAAAAAATAACACCTATCCGCTTTCTGTAAGTGCAGAGCGCGTTAGCCAGGCTACAGCTATTGCCAACTACGCAAAAGAAATAAATGCCGAATACGTTGCCCATGGCAGTACTGGTGCAGGTAATGATCAGGTTCGTTTCGACATGATCTTTAATATCCTGATCCCGAATGTTCAGATCCTTACCCCTATCCGCGACCTGAAGCTAAGCCGCGAGGAAGAGATCGAATACCTGAAAAAACACGGTGTTGAAATGAATTTCGAAAAAGCGAAATACTCTATCAACAAAGGTATATGGGGCACATCTGTGGGTGGTAAAGAGACCTTAACATCAAACCTTGGCCTGCCAGAAGAAGCATGGCCTACACAGGTAACTGAAAGCGAGCCTAAAAATATTGAGCTTGAATTTGTAAAGGGCGAACTGGTTGCTATCGACGGTAAAAAGTACGATCACCCTACCAAAGCTATACAGGCTTTACAAGCTATAGCACAGCCTTACGGCATTGGTCGCGACATACACGTTGGCGATACCATTATCGGAATTAAAGGCCGTGTAGGTTTCGAAGCAGCTGCGCCTATCGTGATTATCAAAGCACACCATACGCTTGAAAAACACGTGCTTACCAAATGGCAGCTTTCATGGAAAGACCAATTATCATCTTTCTATGGTAACTGGTTGCATGAAGGACAATTTCATGACCCGATCATGCGCGACATTGAAGCCTTTTTAAACAGCACGCAAGATAAAGTGAGTGGTAAGGTTTATGTGCAGCTTTATCCATATCGTTTCCAGGTGACTGGCATCGAATCTGATCACGACCTGATGTCGAGCAAATTTGGCAGCTACGGAGAAATGAACAATGCCTGGACCGGTGAGGACGTAAAAGGGTTCTCAAAGATCTTTGGTAACCAGGTAATGATCTACCATAAAGTAAATAGCTAAACATGAACCAGCCGATTGACAAAAACTCTGCTTTAAACCAGTATTACTGGGGAGATAATTGCATCGGCTGGAACTATATAGATCGTGACGATCTATCTGTAAAACAGGAGTTAATGCCTACCGGCACAAAAGAGGAATTGCATTATCATGCTTATGCCAATCAGTTCTTCTTCATCCTTAACGGCGAAGCAACTTTTGAGATAGATCAGGAAGTAAAGACTTTATCAGCGCATCAGGGTATTGAAATTAAAGCAGGAAGCAGGCACCGTATCATTAACAACGGTAACCACGACCTTGAATTTATTCTATACTCACAACCATCAACAAAAAATGACAGGATCAACTGCTAACACAGGTATACCTACTGTAATGGTGCCTTTAGCCGGTGGCGAAAAAATAAAAGCCGGTATTATAGGCGGTGCCGGTTATACCGGTGGCGAACTGTTACGCATACTGGTAAACCACCCATCTGTTGATATTGCTTTTATACACAGCAACAGTAACGCAGGCAATTTTGTATATGAAGTGCATACCGATCTTTTTGGTGATACCGCCCTTAAGTTCACTGATGTATTTAATTACAACATCGATGTATTGTTCCTTTGCGTTGGACATGGGGATGCCCGTAAGTTTCTGGAAGCGAACCCGTTCCCTGCCAACATTAAGATCATTGATCTAAGCCAGGACTTCCGCCATACAGAAAAATCATCCATAGCTTACGAAAATTTATCCGGCGACAATCAGCCAGCAACACGCAACTTTGTGTACGGACTACCGGAGTTACAACGCGGTGCTATAAAAAAAGCAGATAACATTGCCAATCCGGGTTGTTTTGCAACATGCCTTCAACTGGGCTTATTGCCATTAGCATCAAAAAACTTATTGAACAGCGAAGTACACATTACTGCTACTACTGGTTCTACCGGTGCAGGCCAAAGTCTTTCGCCAACTTCGCACTTTACATGGCGTAATGATAACCTATCTGTTTATAAAGCTTTTGATCATCAGCATTTAAAGGAAATTAAGCAATCACTTAAACAGTTGCAGGATAACTTTGAGCAGGATGTAAACTTTATACCTTACCGGGGCGACTTTACACGAGGCATTATTGCCTCGATATACTTAAACAGCGATTTAACTGCCGAGGAAGCCGTTAAATTATATACAGATTATTATACTTCGCACCCGTTTACGCATGTTACTACCCGTAACATTGACCTTAAGCAGATTGTGAACACTAATAAATGCTTTATCCAGGTACAGAAAAAAGGCAATAAGCTTTTTATCATCAGCATTATGGATAATCTACTTAAGGGTGCATCCGGGCAAGCAGTGCAGAACATGAACTTGATCTTTGGACTGGAGGAAACAGCTGGTTTGAAATTGAAAGCAGCGGCATTTTAGGTGAAAGTAGCTTAAAGCAAAAAGGTAAAAGCTGAAAGCTAAGACAGAACAAGATGAGGGATTATAAAAAATTAGAAATATGGAAAAAAGCACACGAACTAAACCTGTTTGTGTATTTGAACATATTACCAAAATTCCCTTCACATGAACAGTTTGATCTAAAAAGTCAGACTAAAAGAGCTTCTTATTCTGTCCCCTTAAATATTGTTGAAGGCAGTGGTAGATTCACTGAAAAAGATTTCACCCACTTTTTAGACATGGCACTGGGTTCAATACATGAACTGGAATACTGTAGCTTGCTTTGTAGGGATCTTTCATACATTGACGAAGTATTATATCAAAACGTTAATTCACAAATCAATGAAGTCAAAGCAATGCTGATTGGCCTCATTAAAACTATTAGAAAGTAAATAGCTTTTGGCTTTGCGCTTTCTGCTTTAAGCTTTAATAAAAAATGAAACTATTTGACGTTTATCCAATTAATCCCATTGAAATTGTTAAGGGTATTGGAAGTTTAGTATATGACGATAAAGGAACTGAATATTTAGACCTTTATGGCGGACATGCTGTAATATCAATCGGCCATACTAACCCGCATTATGTAAGCCGTTTGGAAGACCAGCTGCATAAGATCGGTTTCTATTCCAATTCGATTGAAATTCCTTTACAGAAAGAATTAGCCGAGAAGCTTGGCCAGGTATCTGGCAAAACAGAATATCAGCTATTTTTATGCAACTCTGGCGCCGAGGCTAACGAGAATGCCTTGAAACTGGCATCATTTTATAATGGTAAAAAGAAGGTAATCGCTTTCCGCAAATCATTTCACGGCCGTACATCTTTAGCAGTAGCTGTGACAGACAATCCTAAGATTGTTGCCCCTGTTAACGAAACCGATAACGTGATCTTTCTGCCTTGGGCAGATGAAGCAGCTCTTGAAGAGGCTTTTAAAAACAACGAAATATCATCAGTAATTATTGAAGGTATACAAGGTGTTGGCGGTATCCAGGTAGCCCCTATCGATTTCCTGAAAAAAATCCGTACACTGTGCGACGAATATAACGCTGTTTTCATTGCGGATAGTGTACAGTGTGGTTATGGCCGTACAGGAAAGTTCTTTTCTCACGACTTTGCAGGCGTAGATGCCGACATCTATAGCATGGCAAAAGGTATGGGCAATGGCTTCCCTATTGGTGGTATTATTATATCGCCAAAAATACAGCCTGTTTATGGTATGCTGGGCACCACTTTCGGCGGTAACCATTTGGCTTGTGCTGCAGGTTTAGCAGTATTGGAGGTAATGGAGCGCGATAACCTGATGCAAAATGCAACAGACGTTGGTGGTTACCTGATAGAAGAGCTTAAAAAGTTTAATAAGGTAAAAGAGATTCGCGGACGTGGCTTAATGATTGGCATTGAATTGCCTGAAGAGTTAGCGCATGTACGTAAGGATTTGCTTTACAAACATCACATTTTCACCGGCGAAGCTAAACCAAATGTAGTAAGGCTATTACCGGCTCTCAATTTAACTAAAACTTACGCCGACAGATTTCTGGAAGCTTTTAAAACAGTACTTAATTAATAATTAGCTTTAAACTTTAGGCTTTTAGCTTTAAGCTTATAAACATGAAACTTTTTACATCCGTAAACGACGTACAAGATATCAACACACTGGTTGCAGAAGGATTACAATTAAAAAAAGATCCGTATGCATTTCAGCAGTTAGGTAAAAATAAAACTATTGGACTTGTATTTTTAAATCCAAGTTTGCGTACCCGAATGAGTACCCAGAAGGCTGCCTTAAACTTAGGCATGAACGTAATGGTGCTGAATATGGATAAAGAAGGCTGGGCTTTGGAGATGCAGGACGGCGCCGTAATGAACGGCAACTCTGTTGAGCACGTAAAAGAAGCAGCAGCCGTTTTAGGCCAGTATGTTGATATTATTGGTATACGTTCCTTCCCGGGGTTGAAAGATCGCGATGAAGATTACAGCGAGCAGGTGTTTAATAAGTTTGTGCAATACTGCGGCGTTCCGGTGGTAAGTTTGGAGTCCGCAACCCGCCATCCACTGCAAAGCCTTGCCGACCTGATCACTATTGAGGAGTTAAAAACTAAAGATCGCCCTAAAGTAGTATTGACCTGGGCGCCGCACGTTAAGGCTCTTCCGCAGGCAGTACCCAACTCATTTGCCGAATGGATGTGCAAAGCCGATGTTGATTTTGTAATTGCTCAACCCAAAGGCTATGAGCTAAGCACCGAATTTACTAACGGGGCCACCATAACTTATAACCAGGATGAGGCATTAAAAGATGCTGATTTTGTGTACGTTAAAAACTGGTCAGCCTATGAGCCATACGGCCAGGTGCTGCCCGGTAACGCAGACTGGATGTTGACTGCCGACAAGCTTAAAATCACCGATAATGCAAAAGTGATGCATTGTTTACCGGTAAGGCGCAACGTAGAGCTTTCTGATGAGGTATTAGATAGCGACAATTCTATAGTTGTGCATGAGGCGGGTAATCGTGTTTGGGCGGCTCAGGCTGTCTTAAAACAAATGTTAGAAAATCTGTAGCATGTATATCCCAAAGCATTTTCAAATCAGCGATCACGATGAAGCCATCAGCTTTATTAAAAAGTACAGCTTCGGCACACTGGTTACTATTGAAAATGCTTTGCCTGTTGCTACACATATCCCCTTCACTGTACGCCAGGACGGTGAAAACTTGATCTTATCCTCTCATCTTGCATTAGCTAACTCACAGTCGCAATCACTTACTGAAAATAAGGCACTGGTCATTTTCACCGAACCCCATGCTTATATTTCGCCGAGCAATTACGAGAAGCAGCAAAATGTTCCCACCTGGAATTACATAGCGGTGCATGCCTACGGCGATATAACCATTGTTAACGATGAACAGCAAAAGCTTACCATGCTGGAAGAAATGATAGCAAGCTATGATGCCAATTACATGCAGCAATGGAATGGCCTATCGATGGACTACAAGCTAAAAATGCTAAAAGGGATTGTTGCGTTTGAGCTGTTAGTTACCGATCTGCAAGGCAAAAAGAAACTGAGCCAAAACCGTTCAGACCAGGAAAAACAAAATATCATCAGTACGCTCAATGCAAGCCCCCACCAAACCGACTGGGACATTGCTACTTACATGAGTAAAGAAAAGTAAGAAGCCGCACAGAATTTTCAGTGCGGCTTTTTAGCATTTACCTGGCCAAATAACCGCCATCAATATTATAATAAGAACCGGTTACAAATGATGCTTTGTCTGAGCTTAGCCAAAGCACTAATTCTGCTACCTCATCAGCTTCACCTAAACGGCCTATCGGGTGCAAGCCTACCAAAGCTTGTCTTGCAGTTTCGTCTAATGATTTTTCTATTAATGGTGTATTGATAAAACCTGGTCCAATAGCATTTATACGCAAGCCTTTTGAAGCATATTCAACCGCTGCTGTTTGCGTAAGCCCTACTACACCATGCTTTGCTGCTGCATAAGCAGCTGAATTTGCAAAACCAACCTGCCCTAATATAGAGGCCATGTTAATGATTGCACCGCCACCACTGCTTAAAATTGCCGGTATCTGGTAGCGCATTCCGTAAAAAACGCCATTAAGGTTAATGCTGATCACCTTGTCCCATCCATCCAATGGATACTCTCCTACTGGAGAAGTCGGTCCGCCTATACCCGCATTATTACAGCTAATGTGCAACGCACCATATTTTTCAACAGTCTGTTTTACCAAGGCCTCGTTATCTTCCGGTTTGGCTGTATCTGCTTTAATAAAGAAGGCTTCGCATCCGCTCTGCTTTATTTGCTCAGCAACCTTCTGCCCATTTTCTTCAACGATATCACTTACAATTACTTTTGCTCCTGCTTCTGCATACTTTAACGCAACGGCTTTTCCAATGCCCGAACCGGCCCCGGTTACTATGGCTACTTTATCTTTTAATAATGACATAATTGTTTGATTTAGCTACTATCAAAACGGTAAAAAAGACTTTTAGTTTAACAAATGTGTCTTAATGACACACCAATTATATTGACGGATCAACATCTTTATAACTGCGGCCGATCAATTTATTTAACGATAACCCTTGCACTATTACAGAAAATATAACCACAAAATAGGCCCCCGCTAAAATCACATACCTAAAATGATTGTGCGGCAGAGACAATGCAAGCGCGATGGATATGCCTCCTCTTAATCCTGCCCAGGTTAGTATATTGACATTGCTGTAGTTGATATTTAACGAACGGCGCAAAAACGTAAGTGGAATCATAATGCTGATCCAGCGTGCAATCAAAATCAAAACAATGGAAACCGTTCCTGTTATCCAGTAATTATTAAGGAATGGGAGTTCGATGATCTGCAAGCCGATCATGACAAACAAAATGGTGTTCAGTATTTCGTCTATCAGCTTCCAGAATCTTTCGAGCGACTGGTGGGATGTTTCCCGTTTAGTACTGTTAATTGATCGGATACTGTTAATAATACCGGCCGAAACTACCGCCAAGGGTACAGACAGATGCCATATAGTGCCCATTACCGATAACCCCATAACCAGGCCTAATGACAGCAGAACAATGGTTTGAAAATCGTCGATGGAATGCATCATGCGGTTAACAAGATAACCACAGATCAAACCCAAGCCCACGCCCCCAAACACTTCACGAACAAACAAAAGCAGCGTTTTGCTGATGTCGACGTGCATAGTATTGCGTTGTACAAGCTCTAAAATGGTAATAAACATGACCAGCCCTACCCCATCATTAAAAAGTGATTCGCCGGTGATGATGGTTTCAAGGTGAGCAGGAAGCTTTGATTTGGTAATAATGGCCGATACAGCAACCGCATCGGTAGGTGACACAAGCGCCCCGAACAAAAAACAGTATAATAGCGGAATTTTGATGTGTAAGAGGGTCATTACACCGTAAAACATGCCTCCGAACGCGGCAGTGGATAACATAACACCGATAGTACTTAATAAAAGCACAGGCCGCATCTCGCGTTTAAGCTTGTGCGCATCAATGTTAAACGACCCGGAAAAAAGCAGGAAGCCCAGCATAATGTTCAGTACAGCTTCTGAAAAATCAATGTTTCTGGCTAATGAGGTAAGATATTTAGAAAAGGCAGGATTAACGCTGTCAAATACAATGATGAGTATGGAAACCACAGTGGCAATCAGCATAATGCCTATGGTAATCGGGAGCTTTATAAATCGCGCGTTGATATAAGAATAACCAGCGCTTACTATTACAAGAAGAGCAATAATTGCAAATAAATCCATGGTAAACAGTCAATAAACCAAGTCGCAAACAGCATCTGCAACATACATTTCAACAGCTTAATGCTGTGTTCGGTAACGGCTTATTCACTAAACCTGACTATTCCCAAATTGTTTACTTCGCAACAGGGTCTGTCATCATCGTTTCATTATCAAAATACCTGACAATCATCCGGTTATCACTATTTTTGGTAATATAATTTATTGCCCAGCTTGCAAAAACAATTACCTTATTGGCAAAGCCTGCTAAGGACATGAGGTGGACGAACATCCATAGCAGCCAGGCTACAAAACCATGGAACTTCAGCTTACCAAGATCGGCAACTGCCTGGTTGCGCCCCACAGTAGCCATACTGCCCTTATCATGATAAACAAAGGGTTCTGTAGGTTTCCCTTGCACCAATGCCACCAGGTTTTTAGCCAGATGCTGTCCCTGCTGCATAGCAGCAGGTGCAACCCCGGGATGGCCATTAGGATATTGAGGTGAGATACTTGCGGCCACATCGCCTATGGCAAAAATATTTTCGAAGCCTTTAACACGATTGATCTCGTCAGTTTCTATACGGTTGCCCCTAACTACAATTCCCGATGGCAAACCGTCAGGCACTTCGCCCTTTACGCCTGCCGCCCAAAACACGTTTTTACATTTGATGTTGATCCCGTTATCAATTTTAACGCAATCGCCATCGTAACTGGTTACGTGTACGCTGTTGTAAATCACCACGCCTTTTTCGGTCAGGTATTCCTTCGCCTTTGCCGATGCTTTATCCGAAAAAGCGCCTAATAATACTTCCTTACCTTCGGCGATGTATACACGCATATGCTCTTTACGCAGATCAGGATAATCGGTATCTAATATATGCAGCCGCATTTCTGCAAGCGCACCTGCAAGTTCTACACCCGTTGGACCACCGCCGACAATTACAAAGGTAAGCAGCGCTTTACGTTCGGCTTCGTCTTCCGTTGCGGCTGCTTTTTCAAGATTTTGTAATACCAGGCTGCGAATGTTTAACGCTTCCGGAATATTCTTCATGGGCATGGTAAAATGCTCGATCTGCTTGTTCCCGAAAAAGTTAGTATTGGCTCCTGTAGCAATAACCAGGTAATCATACTTGATATCTCCCATTGAGGAAGTAGTTACCGTATTGCTTTCCGGGTTAATGCGGGTAACCTCAGTGAGGTGAAAGTTGAAGTTTTTCTGCTTGTAGAATATCCTGCGCAGCGGAAAGCCAATGGCGTCTGCTTCAACAGCGCCCATGGCTACCTGATAAAGTAAAGGTTGAAAAGTATGGTAATTATGCTTATCCAGCATAAGCACTTCAACAGGTTTTTTATTCAGTCTTTTGGCAAGCTGCACGCCACCAAATCCACCGCCAACAATTACAATACGAGGGGTTCCGGGCGTGGTTTCTTGTAACTTCATAGAGGGCAATAATACTGTTATTTTCTATTTCGATAAACAAAGTAACCGCCTTTAACATGTTATGTTTCTGTTAATACCAATTTATGACACCAAAATGGGGAATATATACTATTTTAGTGGGCTAATGGCTCTCAGAGGCGTTTAGCTTTACAATATTATATAAAAGCATGTCTGCAAAGGATAATAAACTTCACGTTATAAAGATTGGCGGCAACGTAATAGATAATTCAGAAAATCTTTACCATTTTCTGAAAGACTTTTACACCCTGCCCGGGCATAAGATCCTGGTGCATGGCGGCGGAAAGGTTGCTACCCAATTATCAGACACGTTAGGCATAGAAGCTAAACTGGTAGATGGCCGCCGTATCACCGATATAGAAACTTTACGCGTGGTAACCATGGTTTACGGTGGATTGATCAACAAAAACATAGTTGCCCAGCTACAACGTTTCGGCACCAATGCCATAGGGCTTACAGGTGCTGATGGGAATTTTATTAAAGCTGTTAAACGACCGGTTAAAACTATTGACTATGGCTTTGTTGGCGACTTAAATGATAAATCCGTTGATGCAGAAGCCATCAGCCGTTTAATGGAAGCTGGCTTCACGCCTGTTTTTTCTGCGTTGACACATGACGGCGATGGACAGTTACTAAACACCAATGCCGATACCATCGCTTCGGCCCTGGCCGTAGCACTTTCGTCATTGTATGAAACTACGCTGGTATATTGCTTTGAGAAAAAAGGCGTTTTACAGGATATCAATGATGATGAATCGCTGATAAGGGAGATTGATCCGGAACGTTATGAAGAACTGAAGAAAGAACAGATCATCCACAGCGGGATGCTGCCGAAAATGGATAATGCATTTAAAGCCATATCATGTGGAGTAAGCGCAGTAATTATTGGCCACGCAGATGAATTAGGCACCCTGCAAAAAGGTGATTCATTTGGTACCCGTTTAAGCAATTAAAATAATGGACAACAAACATATCAGCATTTTAGGCAGCGGCAACATTGGCTTGTCGTTAGCTAAAGGATTGGTAAAGGCAGATATTTTTAAGCCTCAGCACATTACATTAACCCGCCGCAACGTTGCCGCTTTGCAGCCACTTGCACATGTAGGGTACCATGTAACCAGTGATAACGGCGAGGCAGTAGCCAAAGCTGATATCATTGTGCTTGCCATACTACCGCAGCAGCTTAACAAACTGCTGGATGAAATCAAACCCGCACTTAATCCTGATAAGCACTTATTAATTTCGGTAATATCCGGCGTTAGCTGCGAGGATATATGCAACTACTTAGGTATGCAAATACAGGTAGTACGTGCAATGCCAAATACAGCAATTGCCATAGGTCAATCAATGACTTGTATTGCCACAACAAATGCCAGTGCAGAAAATTTAACCCTTGTAAAATCGCTTTTTGATACCGTTGGCGTGAGCATCCAGATCAACGAAGAACTGATGACATCGGCCACTGCACTTTGCGCATGCGGTATTGCTTTCTTTTTACGGTCTATCCGCGCGGCATCGCAGGGCGGCACCGAGATCGGCTTCCATGCACATGATGCGCTGAAAATGGCAGCACAAACTGCAAAAGGAGCAGCAGACTTGTTGTTACAGCTCGCATCGCACCCTGAGCAGGAAATTGACAAGGTAACTTCGCCAAAGGGTTGTACCATTGCAGGCTTAAACGAAATGGAACATAATGGCTTTAGCTCTGCCATGATTAAGGGAATTAAAATGTCGGCAGATAAAGCTGGCGTATTATACAAGAACGATTAACCGGTTGTCTGTTGTGAGTTGTCTGTTGTCAGTAAACCTCACAACAGATAATCCAATAAAACATAAAAAGACTGATAACTAATAACCGACAACTAATTTTTAATGTTAACTGTAGAAAAAATCGGCGGCACATCCATGACCGCCCTTGGTGATGTAATCAACAATATCATACTGTTCAATCGGAAAGACGAACAACTTTACAACCGCATTTTTGTAGTTTCTGCCTTTTCTGGCGTTACCAACATGCTGCTTGAGGATAAGAAAACCGGAAAGCCCGGTGTTTACCATAAGCTGGCTAATTTCCAGGATTTTCGCAGTCCGCTCAAAAAACTTACTGCACGCCTTAAAGAGATCAATAAAGGTTATGAAAAACTGGGTTTAAACATCCCCGTTGCCGATCAGTTTATCGAAAGCCATGTGAATAAGGCACAAGGTTACCTGGAAAACCTTTCTGCTATCTTGTCATCAGGATACGTTAACAAAGAAGGCATTCTATTGGCAGCACGCGAGATCTTAGCTTCAATCGGCGAAACGCATTCGGCGTTTAACTTTACCAATATCCTGCAAAACATGGATATTAATGCCACGTTGGTTGACCTCAGCGGCTTTGATGACCATCGTTCTTACACGATTGACCAACGTATCAAAAAAGCGTTTCAGCATATTGATTTCAGCAAAACCATTTGCATTGTAACCGGATATACTAAAGGTACCGAAGGTATTATGCGTGAGTTTGACCGCGGGTATTCTGAAGTTACCTTCAGCAAAATTGCAGTTGCGGTTAAGCCCGCCGAGGCCATTATCCATAAAGAATATCACTTATGTACCGCCGACCCGGTATTGGTGGGTGTAGATAACTGCCAGCCTATCGGTTTTACCAACTACGATGTTGCCGATCAGCTTGCCGACGTTGGAATGGAAGCCATCCATCCGAAAGCTTCAAAACCTTTGGAGATCAATAACATCAACCTGCGTATCAAGAACACTTTTGAGCCTGAACACCCGGGCACGTTAATCACCCAGGATTATATTTGCCCGCACAAACGTGTTGAAGTAATTACCGGCACCAAAAAGGTAACCATGATTGATATTTACGATCCGCTGATGGTAGGTAACGTGGGTTCGGATTTGGAAATTATGCAGGTGTTTGCCAAATATGGTGTGAGCTACAGCTTTAAGGCGACAAGCGCAAACAGCATTTCTGTTGTGATTTGGGAGAAGGATTTCCAGAAGAAATTAATCAACGAGCTTGAAGATAAATTTGAAAAAGTAACTGTTGAAAATATGGCTTTTGTTTGCCTTATCGGCTCAAACATGGATCAACCGGGTTTACTTGCTCGCGCTGCTTCTGCCTTTGCAGACAATGGCATCAACATTAAAAGCGCCGGCTTTGCCTTGCGTAAAGTAAACATACAGTTCCTGATTGCCCGCGAAGATTTTGACAATGCCATCATTGCATTGAATAAAGCGATGGCCTAAAACTGAGCATAGGGTCATGTTGAGGCTCTCGAAACATGTGACTGGAGTAATATTTTTTACCACGTCATACTTCGAGGGCCTTAGTATGACACCCTAATGATTCACTACTCCGCTCATTGTAACTTTTTCATAAACAGGCATTATTGCTGCTCAATTTTTAGCATATTTATTTCTTAACTAAAGATTGAACTACAACCATGCGAAAACTTTTACTGCTTTCAGTAAGTATAGCAGCTGCCTTTGCTGCCAGCGCACAAACCACAAGCAAAAAACCGATAGACCATTCCGTTTATGATAAATGGCAGAGCATTGCCAATGACCGTATCAGTAACGATGGTAAATGGGTTACCTACGTAATTAAACCGCAGGAGGCTGATGCTACCTTAGTGATCACCGATGCAAAAAATAGTAAGCCATTCAGTGTTCCGCGTGCAGATACGGTACGTTTCACCAATGACTCTAAATATGCCGTTTTCCTGATCCGTCCTTTTTACTCGGCTATTCGCCAGGCTAAAATCAAAAAGAAAAAGCCAGACGAAATGCCTAAAGACACCTTGGGTTACGTTGCTACAGGCAATACATCCATAGTTAAAATTCCGGCTGTACGTTCATTTAAAGTTGCAGATAAAGCATCAGTGATTGCTTATTTAGCGCCAAGCGATACGGTTAAAAAGCCAGCCGCCGGCGATACTTCTAAAAAAGCGGTGGCTACTACGGTTGCGCCTCCAACACGCGAGGGCGCAGACATGACCGTACTGCAATTAGCCAGTGGCAAAAAGCGCACATTCAATTATGTAACCGATTATCAACTGAGCAAAGACGGCAAATGGCTTGCTTATGCCGTAACTGCGCCCCGCCGTTCTAAAGAGGTAAAATCGGGTGTGTACTTATACGATATTGAGAAGGATGTACTGAAAACGTTAAGCACGGGCCGTGGTAACTATAAAAACATTGCTTTTGACGAGGCTGGCAAGCAGATAGCTTTTACAGCTGAAAAAAATCCGGAGAAAGCGCCTGTAAAACCTTACAAGCTTTATTACTATACATCAGGTAAAGACAGCGCATCTGTTATTGCTGCACCGGGGTCAGAGGGCATGCCTTCTAAGTGGGCGGTAAGCGGCGATGGCCGTGTATATTTCAGCAAAAGCGGGGCCAATTTATTTTTCGGCACTGCCCCTATTCCGAAACCCGCTGATACCACCATTGTAGATTTTGAAGTGGCCAAAGTTGATATCTGGAATTATAAAGACGATTATCTGCAGCCGCAGCAATTGAAGAATTTGCAGCGCGAACTTCGCCGCAGTTACCTTGCAGTGATACACCCGGAAGAAAACACTAAGCTGATTCAGCTTGCTGATAAAGGCATGCAGGATATAATCGTAGCTGCAAACAACGACAGCCGCTATGTATTGGGCACAACCGATACCGGTTCGCGTATACAATCGCAATGGGAAGGCGGCACACGCTCTGCTGCTTATCTGATCGATTTGAAAACCGGTTCGCGCAGGCAGATCACCGACCGCAACAAAGGTAGGTTTGCGTTATCACCGGGCGGCAATTACGTGATCTGGTTTGACCCTACAGAACAGAACTGGTTTACTTACAGTATAGCAACAGGTAAAAAAACAAACATTACCGCTTCAACAGGAACAAAACTGGGCGATGAGGAAAACGACGTTCCGGATGATCCTTCTTCTTACGGCGTTGCAGGCTGGACAACCGGAGATAAAAGCGTATTGATATACGACCGTTACGATATCTGGAGCATTGACCCTGCTACAGGCAGTGCAACTGATTTCACCAATGGTATCGGCAGAAAAAACCACCTGATATTCCGTGCGGCTTTGCCAACTTCGGGGCGTGGGTTTGGTTCAGGCGATGAGGATGATCGTTCTATATCGACCTCAAAACCATTTTATATGCTGGTGCAAAATGAGGATAACAAACAATGGGGCTACTATAAGAAAAGCTTTAGCAGCAACAAAGCCGCTGAAAAAATAGTAATGGCGCCTATAGCTTATAGCACTTTGCAAAAAGCCAAAAACGCCGATGTATTCATCTATACTAAGCAAAGCTATGTGCAGTCGCCAGACCTGTACATTTCCAACAATTTAAGTAAGGAAACCAAGCTAAGTGCCATCAACCCTCAGCAGGCGCAGTACAACTGGGGAACAGCAGAATTAGTAAGTTGGACTACACCTAAAGGCCACAACTCAAAAGGTATTTTATATAAGCCTGAAAACTTTGACCCGACCAAGAAATATCCAATGCTGGTGTATTTCTATGAAACATTATCAGAAGGGCTATATAATTACATGGCACCAGCCCCTACGCCATCACGCTTGCCGATCTCTTATTTTGTGAGCAATGGTTACCTTGTATTTGCTCCGGATATTCATTACACAACCGGACACCCGGGAGCATCGGCAGTTGAATATATTAATTCGGGTGTTGAAGCATTAGAGAAAAATGCATGGGTTGATGCGAAGCACGTAGGCATACAGGGACAAAGCTGGGGCGGCTACCAGGTGGCATACCTGATCACCCAAACCGATATGTATGCTGCGGCATGGGCTGGCGCACCGGTAGCTAATATGACATCGGCTTATGGTGGCATCCGTTGGGAAAGCGGCGTTAACCGTCAATTCCAGTATGAAAAAACACAAAGCCGTATCGGTACAGACCTTTGGAGCAACCCGCAATTATATATTGAAAACTCTCCATTGTTCCAGTTGCCTAAGGTACATACCCCAGTTGTGATCATGTCTAACGATGCTGATGGCGCTGTGCCATGGTACCAGGGAATTGAGATGTTTACCGCTTTACGCCGCTTAGGTAAACCTGTTTGGCTGTTAGAATATAATGATGAAGCACATAACCTGGTTAAACGTCAGAACCGCAAGGATATCACTATCCGCGAAGCGCAATTCTTTGACCATTTTCTGAAAGGTGCACCAATGCCGGTTTGGTTAGAGCGCGGCGTACCTGCAGTTGATAAAGGTAAAGACTGGGGTTTTGCATTAAGTACAGATAAAAACCAATAACTAATAGCATTAAACAAGAAAGGCAGCCAAATTTGGCTGCCTTTCTTGTTTAATTAAAAACCCCTGTTTTGCAGGGTCAGATTTTATAACATTCTTCTTTTGGGCTTGCGCACCTGGTCGCGCCCTGATGTTTGAAATGATTTTTGTCCACCGCCATTGCTTACTCCTCTTTGTTGCTTTGCCTCTTTAAGGTCGGTGAAATTTCTGTTTGAAGTTGAGTCGCCCTGCATGTTTGAATCACCCTTCACGTGCTCTTGATTTTTCATAATGTTATAGATAATTGGTATAAAACAACTTTTGCAGCTGTTCACTCAAATTGAGCAAATACCGTACCCAATAATATAAAAACGTGCTTTTTTACAATTTAACCAAGAACGGAAAGTTGGCTGTAGCCACCTTATTATGCCCATCACTGATATACACAAACAACCTGTAGGCACCTTCTTTTTCAGGTGTTTTTATAGTGGCCTGGTTTAAATTATTGATAGTCACGGCATCAGTAATTGCTTGTGGCCTCGACTCGCGGTCGCCGCCTTGTTTCAGGTCAGTACTTTCGGGCAATAACTCCCATCTTGCAGTTAGTTTATCACCATTGGGGTCATGCACATAAACTTTAGCTAAATAGGCCTTTCCTGGTTTTAATGTGACAAAATCGAGTACATGCTTACCGTCTAAAGTAAGCGAATCAAGGTGCGGTGCACGGTTTTCAGGCCATTTGCCTGTCCATAAATATTGCATCACATCAACCACTTCATTCTCCTCGCCTTTCTCAGTAAATAAGCCATACCAAGTAGGTGTACGTTCCTGTTTCTGTCCCCATAAAAACACATAAGAACCCAGGCAATGCTTATCCACTTTTACCGATGCCTCGTAACGGCTTTTATAAACGGCAGATTTCTGGCTACTTGTTTCCTCAACCGAAGCTTTCCAAGGCGTTTGCGGTCCTTCCCAATGACCCGTCGGCCCCCATTCGGTTACCATGTAAGGACCTTCCCAACCTGCTTTACGCAATTGATCGGGCACTGAGGCCAAACCGCCATAAACCTGCACAGAAAGCAGGTCAAGATCCGGGCAACGCTCCTTGATATTGGCTACAACTGCAGGATTAACACCGGCCAGCATGGTTGTAGCCGGATGATTAGGGTCTTCCTGATGGATCATCTTTGCGATATCGTTCACCGCATTCCACACTTTTGGATTTTTATAATCAAGATTAAGCTCGTTGCCTATTCCCCATATCAGTAAAGCAGGCGAATTGCGGTATTTGATCACTTCCTGCCGAAGCTTTTCCAACTGCTGATGCACTGCTACCGTATCATCATAATTAAAACCATGACGTTCGCGGGCCACATTAAGCCCCATAGTAACGGTTAAGTTGAGCTTTTGCGCATTGCTTAATATTTCATCGCCATTATGGGTATCCCAAGTACGAATTGAATTGCCTCCGTATTTCGCCAGCCGATCCATATAACTTGTACCGCCTGCTCCCTTGATAAAATAAGGCTTGCCGTTTCTAATCAGTGTAAAGCCATCTTTAGTTTTTTCTACTTTAACTTTCACAGGTTGCGCAAAAGTACTTGTGCCTATAGCAACAGCAAGGCATGCAGCAATTGCTTTATGTATAATTGATCTCATGTTGTTTATAAACAGGTATACTGAATTGCTAAATTAGCAGTAATAAACATCAACCATCGTAATATTTATGAAACACTTAAAAAGCACAAGCGCGATTAAAGGCGTTGGAATAGCCGGAGTCGGCGCGGCGGGCATAGCTGCAATTGCCATTGGTTCTGCAGCATTAGGTGCATTGGCTATTGGCGCACTTGCCATTAAAAGGCTGGCCATACAAAAGGCCGTAATCAAAGATTTAAAGGTAGAGAACCTTACCGTAAGCAATTTAACAGTAGAAAATAAATAGAAAGGCAGCGTAATTACGCTGCCTTTCTTGATTCAATTGGTGATTGTTAGAGCCTGATTAACCCTGATACGCCATAGAGCGGGTGAGTTCTTCATTTAACCTGAATTCTTTTTCAAGGTAATCCAGCTTACTCATTGCACGGTCGTAAGCATCGTTGCCTAATAAAAGATACAACGGTGGGTTTTCCTGCTCGCTTACTTCAATAATAGCTTCTATCGCTTTTTGCGGATCGCCTACTTGTTTTCCATCCATCTGTAAATACTTTGTTTGTACGTTTCTTACCTGTTGGTACTCTGCAATTGGCCTTTTAGCCACAGCCAGCGACTCTGAATTTAGGAAGCTGGTGCGGAATGCGCCAGGCGCAACAACGGTTACATTAATACCAAATTCTTTAACATCCTGTGCCAGCACATCAGACAGGCCAATCACCGAATATTTTGTTGCTGCGTAAATAGCAAAACCACATCCGGGCGCTATACCTGCAATTGAAGAGATATTAATGATATGACCTGATTGTTGTTTACGCAGATAAGGCATAACGCTACGGATAACGTTAAGCGTACCGAACACATTAACATCGAAGTTGCTGCGGGTTTCTTCGTCGGTCAGTTCTTCTATGCTGCCTGCTATGCCATAGCCTGCGTTGTTTACAACAACATCAAACCGGCCGAAAGTTTTATAAGTGATGTTAATGGCTTCACCAACACAATCTTCTGTGGTTAAATTCATTTGAAGTGGCAAGAAACGATCGCTTTTAGGGCCGATAGCTTCTACCAGTTCATCAACATTGCGTGATGTAGCAGCTACTATATGTCCTTCGTTAAGTACCTGTTTGGCCAGTAGCAGGCCAAAACCTTTTGATGCCCCTGTTATGAACCATACTTTTTTGTTTTCCATAATACTGCTTGATTTTGATAATACAAAGTTAAAGCAGCAATGCACCCAAGCGGTTATATTATCCAAACAGATAATTACAAAATTCAAACATTTCTAAATGAACCCGGCGTAATATTGGTCTTTTTCTTGAAGAAGTTATTAAAGTGTGTAGGCTCTTCAAAGCCCAGGCAATAAGCAATCTCAGAAATATTCCAGTCGGTGTGGCGCAGTAAAGATTTAGCCTCACTTACTAATCTTTCAGAAATACGGTCTGTAGTAGTTTTACCTGTGGTTTGGCGTACAGCACGGTTAAGGTGATTGACGTGTATAGCCAACTGCCTTGCAAAATCATTTGCCGAACGCAGCATAAACCGCTGAGACGGGTTCTCAATAGGAAACTGGCGTTCCAGTAGTTCTGTAAATACAGCTGTGATACGTGAGTTGGCATCCGGATGCTGGTATAGCGTGGTAGACGGCTGCGTTTTTAAAGCGTAATGGATCATTTCGGTGGCGTAGCTGCGCAAAAGATCATATTTATAAAGATAATCTGATTCCATTTCTGCGATCATTTTCTCAAACAACCGGCAGATTTCCTCCTCCTGCTCTTTATTTAAAGAATATGCGGGCATACCACCCGGCTGAAACATGGGCAGCTCCGTTAGGCCGTTACGCATTTTATCAGTAAAAAACTCCTGGGTAAAAATGCAGAAGTAACCTGAAGTATCATCACTTAAAGACTCCCATTTGTAGGGCACATTAGGGTTAAAGAAGATTAAAGAAGTCCCCTCAGCCTCCACACTCTTATCTGCATAGTGACATCTGAACTTGCCCCTTGATATACTGATCTTGTAAAAGCTCCTCCTGCTGTAGCTAACCGTTGAACCACCTTGCGGAGTTATGCAATCTTCTCTTCTGAAAACATTAAAATGTCCTAAATCACTTTGCAGGTTATCAGGCAGCCAATTCAGTTTCTTCTGATAAAAATCTTCGAGGGATTCTGTCTTATCCATAACACAAAGCTACACAAATCAAACACAACATATAAATCTTAATGTCATTTTAGAAATTGGAGGACGAATACGATATTATTTGAATCCTGTACTTTTTGATTAAGCCCCCCACTTTGTGCTTTGCCATTATTACAGGTATTACTTAAATTGGCTCATTAGTCTGAAAATTTATTGCATGAACAAACAGCAGGTACTTGATTATATACAAGCCAATAACATACATCATATCAAATTTGCCTTTGCCGATATTGACGGCATTTTGCGCGGAAAGGTAATCCATGTTAAAAAGTTTGAGGAGGGTCTTGACAGCGGATATGGCTTTTGCGATGTGGTGTTTGGCTGGGATAGCGCAGATGCCCTTTATGACAATACCTCTTTTACTGGCTGGCATACCGGCTATCCGGATCAGCCATGCCGTATCGACCTGTCAACCTTAAGGACTATTCCCTGGCAGGATAACATCCCATTCTTCATAGCCGATTATAGCGGCGTCGATACTACCGATGTGCCCTGCCCGCGCACACTGCTTAAGCATGTGGCAAAACAATGCGAGGATATGGGCTTTCATTCTGAATTTGCGCAGGAGTTTGAGTGGTTCAACTTTAACGAATCGCCAAAATCACTGGCTCAAAAATCATTCACCAATATTGAGCCGCTTAGTCCTGGTATGTTTGGTTATTCGATACTTCGCTCGTCACAGCATAGCGCTTTTTATTATGACCTGATCAACCTGTTAGAGCAGTTCAACATACCGATAGAAGGCATACATACGGAAACCGGTCCGGGCGTTTATGAAGCCGCCATTATACACGACCATGTGCTGGCCGCTGCCGATAAAGCTGCCTTATTAAAGAATGCCGTTAAAGAAATCGCCAGTAAGCATGGCATCATGGCTTCATTTATGGCTAAGTGGAATGAAAGCCTACCGGGTTGCAGCGGGCATATCCATCAAAGCCTTTGGAGTATGGATAAATTGCAAAACTTATTCTTTAATCCGGAAGATGAGCTGAACATGAGCGATACCATGAAGCATTATCTTGCAGGGCAGCTTTACTGCCTGCCGCATATAGTACCCATGTACGCGCCTACCGTTAACAGCTATAAAAGATTAGTTGAAGGTGCCTGGGCACCCACTACCATTACCTGGGGTATAAATAACCGCACTGCAGCTATCCGGATACTTAACCAGTCGGAAAAATATGCCCGTGTAGAAACCCGCATCCCGGGCGCGGATGCTAACCCATACCTTGCCTTAGCTGCGGCACTTGCTTCGGGCTTGTATGGCATTAAGCATAAATTACCGTTAACCACTCCGCCGACTACCGGCAATGGCTATGCTGATAAAGCTAACGGCATAATACCGTCTAACCTTTACGAAGCGGCATCGGCAATGAAAGCATCTTCGGTAGCCAAAGAGCTTTTCGGAGAAAGCTTTACAGAACATTTTGTTAATACCCGTTTTTGGGAATGGCGGCAGTTTGCAAAACATGTGACAGATTGGGAATTAAAGCGTTACTTTGAAATTATTTAACCAATAGGGTTAACAACCAATTATGGAACATGAATTAGGTACGCTGATCATTCGTAAAGCGTGGGAAGGCTATGATGCGTCAAAGGTAATTCGCAGCATAGAAGATATTAGTGCTAACGTATCAACCAATAAAGTTTTTAAGATCACATTTGAGGACGAGGATATTGTAATTGCCAAGCTATCGAGCTTTGGCAAGTATGATTATTTCAAAGAGGATCACCGTATAATACATAGCTTATCAAACAATCTCTTATACCCTTTCGAAAATTTTCTTGCCAAATCTTTGCTAAAAAATAACCGGGTATATATGTACCGTTACAGGCAAGGTAAGGTAGATGCCTGGGTGGTATTTTACAACCCTACCCGCATTATGGACCGTATGCCACGCCGGTTGGATGAAGGGCATATTGTTAAGCTGGCCCAACAGGCGGCGCGCTTTCATAAGGCATGTTCAAGAGTGAGTAAAGTATTGCCTAAATCATCTAAAACAATGCGTAAGGATATCAATGCCTTACTTGACGAAATCGCAAAAAATGAAAATCAGTTTGGCACCCGCACCCAGGTTGACCAGCTCAAATATCATTGCGATCTTTACCTGAAAGGCCGTGCCAAGTACGCAGCCAATACCTTTGAAACTATCCCGGTATTTATCGACTGGAATATCGGCAACTTCTCGGTAACTGGCGACATGGAGTTTTATTCGCGTTGGGATTACGACTGGTTCAGGATGAGTAACCGCATCATGGACTTTTACTTCTTTAGCCGTGTGGTATCAAACGTAGGCGACAGAACGGTGTTTAGCTATTATATGACTACGCTGATGGAAGACCGCTTTCAACTTTTCTTACAGGAATACCACAAACTAAATCCCCTAACTATTAACGAAGTTGGTTTTATGAAAGAAGCCTATCGTTTTTTCATTTTAAACTATGTAATAAAAGATGGCAAGCACTTTTTTCACGAGCAATATGCTAAGAAATTGCAACAGGAAGCTTACGACATTTATCTGCCATCGGTAGACCGTGATTTCGATGCCTTGGCCATTATTGATGCCCTTAAATTAAGAAACTAAGAATATGATTGATACGGTTGACTTTAAAGAAGTAATTGACCAATACAGCGTTATATTTTTTGATGCTTTTGGTGTTATTAAAACGCATAACGGCATGGTGACCGGTGTCGACAGGACATTCGAGTACCTTAAGGCAACCAACAAAGAATATTATATAGTTACCAATGATGCATCGCGCAGTCCGCTGCAATTGGCGCAATCGTTTCACCGTATTGGTTTAACCAGTATTGAGCAAGACCGCATTATTTCATCAGGGATGCTGGCTAAGGAGTACCTGGACCTGAAAGTAAACGATGGTATTGTAGCTTATCTTGGCCCTCAAAATTCGGCACATTATATAGACAGCAGCGGCCTTCACACCTTACCTGTAAGCGCCATTAATGATGACAATATTGACCAGGTAAACGCACTGGTTTTTCTGGATGATGAGGGCTTTGACTGGTTTAATGACCTCAACAAAACCCTGAACCTGGTACGCAAGCGCAATATCCCGGTAATTGTGGCTAATACCGATTTTGCTTATCCGCTTAACATGACTGATGTAGCCATAGCCATCGGCGGCTTATCCTACATGATCGAGCAAATTGTAGGCAAGCGTTTCATTCGTTTTGGCAAGCCGGATTCGCAGATGTTTATGTTTGCTTATGATCTATTGCGCGAGAATAGCCAGGTAAGCAAAAAGGATATATTAATGGTGGGCGATACTTTGCAAACCGATATTCTTGGCGGAAATAAATTTGGGCTGGATACCGTACTTGTACTTACAGGCAACACGCTGCCTGCCGATGCGCATAACAGAATTACCTCGTCGGGCATTATTCCTACTTACATTTGCAAAGACGCCGTGATTAAATATTAACATGAAGCCTCTGCATAATAGAGGCTTCATGTTTAAGGATCAACTAAATCCTAATACCGGATGCGGCTGATAAGGCTCTTCCAATCGTTTGATCTGATCATCCGTAAGCTTCACAGACAGTGAGGCAACAGCATCTTCCAGATGGCCCGGTTTGCTTGCACCAATAATAGGCGAAGTAATCACCGGCTTGGCAAGCATCCACGCTAAGGCAACCTGCGCATTTGGCACACCAATTTCCTGCGCTATTTCGGTCACACGGTTAACCACTTCAAAGTCAGATTCGGCACCGTAAAGTGATTTACCAAATGCATCTGTTTTTGCACGCTCGGTTTCGTTGCGTTCTTTGCCACGGTTACCTGTAAGCAATCCCCTCGCTAATGGCGACCATGGAATAACGGCAATTTTTTGATCGGCGCAAAAAGGCAACATTTCGCGCTCTTCTTCCCGGTAAACTAAATTGTAATGCGGCTGCATAGATACAAAGCGTGTCCAGCCGTGCAGGTCGGCAATATATTGAGCTTTGGCAAACTGCCATGAATACATAGAAGAAGCGCCGATGTAGCGTGCCTTACCAGCTTTAACAATGTCATGCAAGGCCTCCATTGTTTCCTCAATAGGCGTATCATAATCCCAGCGGTGGATCTGATATAGGTCTACATAGTCTGTACCTAAACGCTTAAGGCTGGCATCAATCGCACTCATGATATGCTTACGCGAAAGGCCTTTATCGTTAGGCCCCGGCCCCATCGGGTTAAAAACCTTGGTTGCCAAAACCACATCGTCGCGTTTTGTAAAGTCGCGCAGGGCTCGGCCCACCACCTCTTCGCTGGCTCCGGCTGTATAAACATCGGCAGTATCAAAAAAATTGATCCCCAATTCAAGCGCTTTCTTTATGAATGGGCGGCTTTGTTCTTCATTTAATGCCCAAGGCCACCGCTCGGTGGGTGTACCATAGGTCATGGTGCCGAGGCATAAACGAGATACCGTTATACCTGTATTTCCAAATCTTGTATATTCCATTTTAGTTAGTTATAGATGGATATTAATTATACAAATTTTGCGTATTGATTGATTTAACAATTACCTTTTTCAAACAAATCGTTACGTTATTCAAACAACAATAAATTTGTCTTAATCGGGTTACCTATCTTTGATTGCATTTAATCCCTATTTTATGAGTTCTGTTAAAGATACCGCATCCATTTTTCGTTACCACCGCGACATGATCGAAAAGCATGGCACCGGAAATACGTCAACCTTAGGGTGGAAAGCTCCTGAAAATCAAAAAGACAGGTTTAAGATATTAGCCACTGTTGCCGACCTTAATAATCATTCTGTATTGGATGCTGGCTGCGGACATGGCGACTTGTGCGAATACTTGCATAAGCTATATCCTGATGTAAAATATATGGGCATGGAGCAAATACCCGAATTACTTGATGTTGCTGTTAAACGGTATAACGACTGGCCGGAGACTACATTTATGCAAGGTAATTTCCTTTCCCCAGCGATGCCTTTTACAGATTATATCATCGTTTGCGGATCACTAAATTACCACCATAGCGACCCTGAATATATTTACAAAGCCATATCAAAATTGTATGATAACTGCCGCTATGCGTTAGCTTTTAATCTGCTCAGTAACATTGCAGAAAACGGCCTGATCATGTCGTACAACAAAGCGCATATCTTATCCTATTGCCAAACCTTGTCAAAGAATGTGATACTGAAAGATGATTACACTGACGATGACTTCACTATTTTTATGTACCATTAATATCAGCTTAAAGCAACCTTGCTCGCTTATTTGACGTGTTCAGATAAAAAAGCATTTGTACCTGATCATCAAAAAAGTTTGGACTAAGCTTACAGCCGCCGAAAGAAGGAAGCTGTTGCTGTATTTATTCAGTGATCTTGCGATCAGCATACTTGATATTGCTTTTCTAGTATTGATCCTTTGGGTGATCAATTTTTCGGCTGCTAAGGCCCCCTCTTCTTACGTTGTTTATTATAAATTTTACAGATCGCATTTTGCATTGGTATGCATATTTATTGCTGCAGGTTTTACACTCAAAAATTTGTTAGGATATAGTTTTAACAGTGCAAGCATCCACTTCAATTATAAAGTTGCTTCCAGGTTATCTGCAACAAGCCTTGATGATTATTTAAGGAGTGGTTATTTAAGCCATGTTAACACCGACTCGTCGGTACATATTCACAAGATCAGCCAGCAGCCCATCGAGTTTGCTCAGTACGTGCTAACAGGCTTACAGCAGATTTTCACACAATGCTTTTTAATTCTCTTTGCGGTTAGCGGTATCATCATTTATAATCCAAGGCTTTTCTGCCTGATGCTCTTGTTTCTTTCTTTGCCTATTATCATTATCAGCTGGATCTTAAAAAAACGGGTTGCAAGCCTGCGCACAGGTATCCGCCGAAGTAATGAAAAAACATTGCAGCACTTAAAAGAAGCTTTGTCTGCCTATATCGAAACGCATATTTATAAGGCAAAGGCGTTTTTCTCCAACAGGTATACCAGCTATCAGAATAAGTTGAATGGGAATTTATCTTCCTTACAGGCTGTGCAGCTTTTCCCATCACGCATTTTTGAAATTTTTGCAATAGCAGGTGTGTTCGTCATTTTGGCGTTTAACAGCCGTGGGAATAATATCATTACCATTGGTGTATTTGTAACCGCAGCATATAAAATCATTCCGGGGCTGGTAAAGATCATAACCAGCACCGCACAGATCAAAGCTTACGAACATACTATTGATCATTTACCCGAACCTGATAGCAAGAACGTTGACCAACAATTCACCGCTAAAAAAATTGATAATATCAATTTCAGCAACATCAGCTTTGCTTATACGGATAAAGTACAACTCAAAAATTTAAGCTTTGAACTGCAAGCTGGTGATTTTGCTGCATTGACCGGCGCTTCAGGGAAAGGAAAAACTACCATCATTAATCTATTGCAGGGTTTTCTCGAGCGGCAATCGGGATCTATATCATTTAACGGACAAGTTGTAAATGCTAAGGACATTGCTGCTTACCATTCCTGCATGGCTTATGTAAGGCAACAGACCTTGATTATCCATGATTCGATCTTAAAAAACATTACCCTTAGCGATGCACAGCCTGATCAGGAACGTTTAGATCTTGCTTTGGCTATAAGCGGCCTCGCTCCTGTTGTCGCAAAATATCCTGATGGTTTAAATCATTTAATCACCGAAAATGGAGCAAATATTAGTGGCGGTCAGCGTCAGCGCCTCATGTTAGCCAGGGCTTTATACAAAAACTTTGACCTTCTGATACTTGATGAACCTTTCAGTGAGCTGGATACTGAATCTGAAGCTTACATACTCCACCAATTGCAGCAATTGGCCAATAATGGTAAGATCATATTGATGATCACCCACCATTTACAAACCCTGCATTATTGCAATAAAGTAATTAACCTTGAAAACTGATAAAACGCTGGTCATATTAACGCCCGGTTTTGCTGCCGATGAAACAGATAGCACCTGTGTGCCTTCGCTACAGGTTTTTGTAAAAGCATTTAAACGGCTTTATCCCAATACCGAAGTAATCATACTGGCATTTCATTATCCTTATCGTAAAGATAATTATAGTTTATTCGGCGCTCAAATCTATAGCTTTAATGGAAAGAACCGGGGCAAACTGTTTAAGCTGATTACGTGGCGAAAAGTATGGAATAAACTGAAAGAGTTGCATCGCCTTCATCCCGATATGCAGTTACTTAGCTTTTGGCTTGATGAATGCGGTTTTGTTGGAGAAAACTTCAGCCGCAGGCACCATGTCAACCATAAAATATGGATGCTTGGCCAGGATGCCAAAGCCGGTAACCGCTTTTACTATCGCACCAAGCCATCTGCTTCATCGCTCATTAGTGTATCTGAAACCATGAGCGACCGTTTCTTTGAAAACTACGGCATCAGGCCGCAATATACGGTACCTATCGGTATTGATATTTCATCGTTTGGTGTTACTGAACCTAACAAAGAAAGAGATATAGACGTGGTAGGTGTAGGTTCGTTAACTACGCTAAAAAGATACCACCTGTTTGTAGAAGCCATAAAAAACTTAAAACAGGTAAAGCCGGATATTAAAGCTGTAGTTTGTGGCAAAGGCCCTGAGCATGAGCACTTACAGGAATTAATTGATAAATACAATTTACAGGAAAATATTACCCTGGCAGGCGAAGTACCTGCCGGCCAGGTTTTCAAGGTGATGCAACGCAGTAAAGTGTTTTTGCATCCTTCGTCTTATGAAGGATTTAGCTCGGCTGTTACAGAAGCCTTTTATGCCGGTTGCGAGGTGGTGTCTTATACGCAGCCAATGCACGTGATGCCATCAAATTTTCACCGTTTTAATGATGAGCAGGAGTTGAATAAAATAATGGCAAAGCTGTTTACAGGTGCCCAACTGGTTCATCAGCCGGTACTGCTAAACTCTGATGAGAAGATAGCGCAACAGATTGCTTCGATATTTTGGTAATTGCCTGTTCAATATCTTCTGCAATTTTTTTGAAGGAAAGATGATCATTAAAAAAACGAATCACATCCTCAGAGCGGATCGTATTATCACCTCCTAATTTTAATAATATTTCGGCCAATGCATTAGCATCACCTGGCGGATATAGATAACCATATTTGCCATCAGCTGTTATACTTTTAAACGACGGTATAGCGGTTAGTATAGGTACACAGCCACAAGCCATTGCTTCAAGCAAAGCATAGCCACTACCCTCCCTGTGGCTAGCAGACAGGTAATAATCCGCAGCACTATACCATGTTGGCAAATCTGTATGCTTTACACTTCCAATTAAATGCACATGCTTTTTCAGCGCTACATCAACATCAAGAAAATCACTTATTTTCCCTAACAATTCTTCTGTACTATAGATCATGTAAAGCTGTGCATCACTATGATCTTTAACATAAGCAGAAAAGGCTTTAAGTACGGTAAGCGGGTCCTTATTTTCATTCAACCTGCCTACCCATAAAAATACGGTGGCTGTACTTTCAATACCTAAATGACTTCTGCTTTGTTGTTTATCCTGTGCCTTAAAAAAAGTTGAAGCCTCTAACACCTCATAAACCGGCTGACGGGTAATAACGTTAACTTCCCGCCATTTCTTTGCATTGTCCGCTGATGTAAAAAAGTAAGTGTCTACACATTTAGCTGCAAGCTTTTGCAACCATAGTTTTACCCCTTTAAACGGGCTTTCGCCATGATGTTGTACAATTATTTTGGCATGCTTCGGAAGAACGAGTTTTAATGCCAGTGTTTGCAAAGGAAAGCCCAGGCCTTGCACCAAGATGATGTCAGGCTTTTGATGCTTTACAAACTTTAAAGTTTTAAGCGGCACATACCATCCTTTATTTATGCTTTTGAAAAACTGCCATTCAATCCCGTCTTGTAGTTTCTCACCTTCAAAAGCTGCATGCCTTACAAATGACAGATCAAACTTATACTTAAAATGCTGTGCATATTCAGTGACAACTTTATGCCAGGCCATTAAAGGCTCAGGCGTTTCATATTCCTTATGCGCATAAAAAGCAATGTCAATAAACCTTGGCATATTTTACTGATCTGATTGGAAACTTTGCTTCCGGGCAATAGGACTTTATTTGCGACATTAAATCAGGCAGATTGCCTTCAACGTATTTTATCGAATTACTTAATTCAACCGGCACAAAAGTTTCTTTTATAATGCCTTTAGTTTTAAGCTGAGTTGCAAGGCTTTCATCGTACAGCCTTACCTGGCCGTTGCAAATCACCAAAAGAATGTCGGCAGGATCAAGCTCATAAAAGTTGTCCACAGTCCTGTCTTTTAATATAACAAGGTCTGCATCCGTTCCATCGCTTATTTTTCCCTTATTTAACTTCCAGGTTTTAGCAGCATTGGTGGTAATGCTATTCATTAATTCGGCATCGTTCAAATGGCCAGTTTGCGCTGCCAATCGCAGATGTTGCCACATGTTCCAATCCCCGGTAAGGGTCGAATCAGTGCCAAACAGAATATTAGTATGCTGCTTCAATTGGCTGATATCGGCGGTGCGATTAAGCAGAAAAAAATTAGAATCTGGGCACCATATCAGCGCATCAAATTTAGCGGCTTGCTGCGCATTCATGGCTACGCCATGTATACCGATCAGTTTTTTTCTTAGAAAGTTCCAGCGCAGTAATTCGTTAATTTCCTCAAAAGCTAAAGCATTCGTACCCTCGCCTGTATGAATAACATAGGGATGCTTACTATCAAACGGGTTGTTTATCCTGCGTTTCCATTTACCCCCCAAGCGAACAGAATGTATATGGTGGCAATCCTGAAAAACATTAATGGGGCTTCCATAAATTTTTAATGGCTCTCCGTGATTTACTACCGTTGTAGCCCCGGCAAGCAGATTTTTGTAAATACCCCACTGTGTACGCAAATGCGGCGGCACCTTCAATACATCATTAATTTCAGCTCTGTAATGTTGATGAATGTACTCCCCCCATTCTACATAATCAGCGTAAGTGGGTCCTGTAAATCTTGGGAATAAATTAAAATCCAGGTGGTCGTGAGAGTTAATAAAGCCGGGAACAGCTACAGCACCGTCAAGGTCAATAACAGGGATGTTATAAGTATTGATCCCACCATTTTCTTCAACACGTTCAATAATCCCATGCGATAATAGTATGTCACGGTTTTTGTTTTCGGGTAAAATCTTAACGTTCTGTAACAGCATGCTATCGCCTTTTAATCTCATACGCCAACCGGCGACTAAAGGTTGCCTTTATTTATTACAGCATGCAAGGCAACCGGGGCTTAACTACCCGCGTAATATTTATAGAGATTGTCCCTATGACAAAGCAACATTGCTTAGCCTGGCTGAGCAAAACATATTTACAATATGCAGTTGAATAATATATATCATACCATACAACGTTACCGTACGCTTGAAACAGACACGGTTTATGCCTTGTCCTTGGTAATGCTGATGCCAAATAGCTCACAGGCCTGCAACAACCTGACTTGTGACGTATGGAAGAATAACAGTAGCGCAAAAGCATTAAATCCGAAAGATATACAGAGCCTGCTTGCCTCACTTAAAAAACTGGGCACACAACAGGTGGTGATCACTGCAAATGACCACATGCTTGACGATGATTTTTTCGAATCGTGCCGTAAAATAAAGGGTCAGAAGATCAATATAACATTGCTTACAACAGGCTCATCCATACGCACGTATGCGCACAATATTGTGCAGTACATAGATGAGCTGGTCATATCCCTGAACGGCGATGAGCCCACACACGAGAGAATTAGCAATACACCGGGCAGCTATCGTAAAATCAAAGAGGGCTTATCAGTTATCCAGTCACTTAAGCCGGATTTAAAAATATCCGCAAGAACGGTTATCAATCGGCTCAATTTTAATAACTGGATCTCCATCATTGATTCGGCCAAAAGCATTGGTGTAAAACAGATCAGTTTTTTACCGGCAGATCTTAATAAGATCGGCAATGAATTGAACGATATAATGGTACAGGAAGATGAATTGCCGCAATTCGCTGCAATGGTAAACAAGATAGTTACCATTGCCCGCAGGCAACCCGGCTACATCACTGAATCTGCAGAGCAAATTTATAATATTTACCGTTACTACGCTGCCTTTTACGGCCGCAATCCTTTTCCCTTTAAACCATGTAATGCACCTTGGGTATCCGCTGTGATAGAAGCAGATGGTGATGTAAAGCCCTGCTCTTTTCATCAAGCTATTGGAAACATCCGCGATAACGGACTAAAAGACATATTAAATACCCCGCAGGCTATTGCTTTCAGAAAAGAATTAAAATCTGCACAAAACGACATCTGTTCGCGTTGTGTATGCGCTTTAAACCTGCATTATAAAACTAATTTTAATTGACATGGGCGAAAAAGTATTGCTTACGCACTCCTATTTTCTTCGTTTCGATCAGAAACAATGGGAAACCGGCCAGCCATATCCACCGCTTGCAACCCTGATAGCTGCTGCTATAATGCGCGATAAAGGCTACGAGGTAGATTTTTTTGATACCATGTTTGCTTTTGATGCGAATGATGTGGAGAACGCCCTTTACTCGCAGTCGCCTAAGTATTTTGTAGTTTATGACGATTGCTTTAACTACCTCACCAAAATGTGCCTTACCAATATGCGCGAGGCCGCATTTGAAATGTTTGGTTTAGCAAAAAAGTACGGCGCAAAAGTGATTGTTGCCAGTTCTGACGCTACAGACCGCCATTTGGAATACCTGAAGCAAGGTGCCGATTTTGTGATTTTAGGTGAAGCCGACGATACGCTGCCAGATCTGTTGAACACATTGGATACAGGTAGAGATGTGTCTGAAGTAAAAGGCATTGCTTTTCTGGATAACGGCCAACTGATAAAAACAAGTGCAAGGCCTGTTATCCGTGACCTTGATCGCCTGCCTTTTGCTGCATGGGACTTGCTTGATGTAGCGCCCTATCGCGAAATGTGGATGAAAAGCAAAAGCTACTTCGCCCTAAACATGGGTACAACCCGTGGCTGCCCTTTTAAATGTAACTGGTGTGCCAAACCAATTTATGGTAACCGATATAACTCACGCTCGCCCGAACATGTGGTCGAAGAGCTGTCGATAATGAAACAGCGTTTTAACTTTGATTACATCTGGTTTTGCGATGATATCTTCGGGCTTAAGCCCGGCTGGGTAGAAACTTTCAGCCGCCTGGTGAAAGAATATCAGCTTGATTTTAAATTTAAGATACAATCCAGGGCTGATTTACTTACCGAAGACAAGGAAGTTAAAGCCCTGGCTGATGCAGGTTGCGACAACGCATGGATAGGTGCCGAAAGCGGTTCACAGAAAATATTGGATGCTATGGATAAGGGCACCACTATTGAGCAGATACATACCGCAACCCACCTGCTTAAAAAGCATGGCATCAAGCCTTCATTTTTTATACAATTTGGTTATCCGGGCGAAACTAAAGCTGATATTATGGAAACCGTAGCTATGATCAATCGCCTCCTGCCTTACGAAATTGGCATATCAGTTTCTTATCCCTTACCTGGAACTATTTTTTACGAACGTGTACAGGCGCAACTTAAACAAAAAACCAACTGGACAGACTCGGACGAAATGGCTCTGATGTTTAAGAACACCTACCCTGCCGGTTTTTATAAGCAGTTGCATAAATATGTGCATCAAAACTATCACCGTAATCTGGCACTGAACGGACTGGCAAACCTGTTCAAAGCCCCGCTTAAAGCCGATAAGAAAACATTTAAAAAAGCGGCATCTCTAATTTACCACACCCCGGCAACATGGATTGAACGCCTTAAACTTTTAAGGGCAGAAAGGGCTACATTATGAGCACGGCTGTTTTAAATGAAACAAAGGCAGAAGCTGCGTTTAGCGGCCAGGCGCCTATTTTCGACGAATTTTATGCCGAAAACAAGATTATTGAGTACAAACGTCATAGGGTGCGTTCACATTTTTTGAGCCGACTGAATCCTGGCAGCCATATTCTTGAATTAAATAGCGGCACCGGTGAAGATGCTATCTTTTTTGCTGAGAATGGCTTTGAAGTACATGCCACAGACATATCCACCGGCATGCAGAAGCAATTAAGAGAAAAGGCGCAAAGCCTAATCACAACTGGACTTGTAAGTACAGAGCTTTGTTCTTTTACAAAACTTGAGGAATTACAGCAACGCGGACCTTATGATGCTATTTTTTCAAACTTCGGCGGATTAAATTGTACTAAAGACCTGGATAAGGTGTTGGCATCATTCGATGATCTTTTAAAACCAGGCGGAACGGTTACGCTTGTAATCATCTCTAAATTTTCCCTTTGGGAAAGCCTGCTCCTATTTAAAGGCAAATTTAAAACGGCTACCCGCAGATGGTTTGCTTCAAAGGGATATCCCGCACATATTGAAGGTAACTGGTTTACCTGTTGGTATTACAAGCCATCGTATCTTGTAAAAAGAATGCAAGCTAAGTATCGGTTAACGGGCTTAGAGGGATTATGCACCATTGTGCCCCCATCATATATAGAGCACTTTGCAGATAAATCTCCGGCTCTTTACAGAAAGCTTATCAAGTTAGAAGACCGCTTTAAAGAGAGCTGGCCATGGAAATACTGGGGAGATTATTTTATTATATCCTTTCAAAAGCAATAACTACGCGTTTTCTATAGCCTGTTCTAATGCCATCACCTTTTCGTTGTGCGCATTTAAAAGCTTTTGCTGAAACCGTTTAGGATCGGGTTTGGCATAACCTTTTGCAGCCATCATGCTCATTACTATTTTGTGTGCATTTAGCTTACCCTGTTCTGTTTTTTTGTTCCACCTGGCAGCAGTAACACGCATCAGGAAATCATTAAGCATGTCGCCAAACTTATTATTAAAGCTCCATTCTATCACCTGTTTAACTATATTTTGCTTCAGCGAGCTTGCAGATGATAGCCGCATGATCTGATTAGGTAAAAAGCGCCTTGTCCATTTATTGGCCGTATAAAACCGGTTAAAGGTAAGGTCGCCCTGCATAGGTATTAGCGTAACCACTTCTATTGCGGTGTAAAGGTTTTGTTCGGCTATTTCCATGTTGGCTTCGTCAACAAAGTAATTCATGCAAAACCAGTCTTCTTTCTTAAATAAGAAAGAGAGCTTTTTAAGGGCATGTAAAAATGTTCTGGAGATCCATAAACGGTTCTTAGCCGTGATAATGAAAAAGTCAATGTCCGAATTTTCATCAGCACACTTCTTAGATAAAGAACCCGACACTGCTACACCCCGTACATAAGGAAACTTGATCAGCACCTTACTTACTTTCTCTGCTACCTGTAAAAGCTCTATCGCTTTTAAATTACCAACCTTTCGCTTGCTTATCAGCTCTACATTGCGCTGCAAGGTATAGTAGCTGCCAAACCTGTAAATCGACTTTTGAGTAACCAGTTGTGACAGCGAATAAGAAATCTCATGCTGTTGCACCCGCGAACCAAAAAAGAGAAATATCTCTTCCTGGGTAAGCGGATAATTAAACAAATCAAAATACGCCAACGTTGATAAAATATCTTTTTTTACCTCGGTTAGCTGGGCGGTATAGGCGTGTGATTTGTACATGTAAGTAACTGACTAATAAAAATGAATTACATTAATATCACGTAAGAACCGGCACTTCCGTTGCCTTAAAACGAATACTTTTTCTTTTAAAATTCATAGCCGGTGCAAGCAGGGAAATTGAAAAAAACATACTGTACAACATAATACCTTTATTAGCGTCAAGTACATTCTCGCTCACAGATGCAACAATTATAAAAACCAGCAAAGTGGTAAGCAATAAATCTTTATTCCTTATTCCAACAACCAATCCATAAGCTAAAAGGGTGATAAAAAGCACCAATCCTACAATGCCGCTTTTAATTAAAATACTTAGGAACTGGTTATGTGCGTTTAACTGAAATATGTAAGAATGGTAGAGTTTATGGTCAAAGTAAGCCTGGTGCATTACATCCTGCTCTTTTCCGTTACCGTAACCAAAAAAAGGCTTTTTCATTGCAGTTTCTAAAGCTACCTTCCACCTGTCAACCCTCGAATCGGTTACCAATTGAACCTTTGATAAATCGAGATCATTATTTAAATCAGTAAGTAACCTTGCACGCAGGTTAGCCGAAAAACAAGCGATTACAAGTCCGGAGATAGTTACCAGCCATAATGTTGCAGATGTAACATATCGTTTTCCTCCCTTGGTGTAATAAAAAGGCAGAAATATATTAAGCACTAATACCAGTGTTATGATGCCGGTTTTTGATGATAACTGTACTAAGGCAAGCAGCATTAAAAAAGTTGCAGCTCCATAAACCATCTTGAGTTTGGTATTCCTTTCGGCTATAATACTTTTAAAAAATATGATAACAGCCATCACCACAAACCCCGAAAAGAATGTTGCATGTATGCCAACCGGTTTCGAAAAATTATGATTGATAAAGCTTTCTGAAAACAAGGATTTTGGAGATAAATGAAAATGCAACATGGTAAGGAAAACCACTCCATAAAGGTATAGTACCACTGCCAGACAGCTCCATCCAAATACCTTTAAAATGGTGTGCCTGTATTGCCATATCAATTCCCTATGTATCAGAAACAACACCGGTATAAATAAAAACGGCAATTGGTTACTGCATGCTGTTAAAGCTGTACTGGTATTGCCGCCATATAAAGAACTCAGTAAACTAATAAAAAACACACCTGGCACCACTAAAAGCAAAGGGTGATATAAGTTATTTAATTTACTGGCCTTTAAATGTATAAGCGTATGAATTATGAAACTTACAAAAACCACTTCGCTGAAAAAGCGGTCTAAAGGCAAGCTGATAAACAACAGTAAAACGTGATATAAAGTTATTTTATTAGCCAGCATACCTGGTGTAGGCATAAACCTTTTCATAGTTTTTAGCATAGTAACATTCATTGATAAATCGCTCGTACTGACTGATCACTTTGTCCCAACTGTGGTAATTAGCAATACGGGAGATATTGTTGGTGATCATTTGCTGCTCGGCAGTGGTACGCTTTACAGTTTCTGCCAGCCATTGCACATCTGCTGCGTCCTGAAAGTAAAAGGCATTGTTATTTAATACTGAACGATTGAACGGATTATCATGTGCCGCTATAAGTGCACCGCCTGCCATTGCTTCCAGCAATGATGGGTTAGTACCCCCTACACTATGCCCGTGGAAATACAGGTAGGCGTTGTGCTGCAGGTATTGGATATACTTAATATCGAAAATGGGCTGATGGAACAGTATACGTTCGTCTTTCCTGAACTTGTGTTTTAAATAAGTGCCAAACTTATTTTGAGTATTACCTACTACGACGAACTTCTTATCAGAAACGCTTTTGTTAAAGCCATCTAAAATGGTTTCAATGTTATTTTCAGGTTCAATACGCGCTACTATTAACAGATATTCTTTGGCGCTTAAATCAAATGGTAATGCTTTATTTGTTGCCACTATTTTAAAGGGTTCCGCCCCATAAGTTATAAAAGCACTATTAATAGCATATTTTTTCTTTAAGTAGGATTGTATAACGGTAGAATCGGCAACGTAAAACTGACTGTATTTTACAGCAAGGCTTTCTGCATATTTCAAAAACTGCTGAACAGGTTTCGAATACTTTGATCTTTTCCACTCAAGCCCATCCATGTTTGATATAATGGTTGTATTGGCTGGAAATAAACTCCCCCAAACCGAGCTGCTGGTATATCCCATAAATAAGATCACATCATAGTTTTGTTTACGGGCATGCATAATACAGTTAAAGTCATATACAAACTGACCTGCTGTACCTAACTTAAATTCAGGGTCGTAACAATGAATGATCTTTACGCCGTTCCACTGGCTTTCCTGGTAAGGATGATTGTGCGAATTGTAAACGCTTACCTCATGGCCATACGCAGCCAGACCGGGCGCGAGGTAAGCGGTGATCTGCTCAAACCCACCGTAATGATTAGGTATACCCCTTGTTCCTAATATGGCTATTTTCAGTTTATCCATGTTGTTGCAGTAAATTGTAAAACTCCGTTGCCGTAGCCTTCCAGCTATATTTTTGCTTAACCAGCTGTGCGGTTTTTAGCAGAAAATCCTTGTGAGGTGGATTGGCAATAATTGACATCAGTTTTGAAGTAAAATCTTCCTGGTTTTGCGGATCAAAGGTGTGTGGCGCAAAAAAGCCAAAATCGCTCATGGCCGTGGCGGATGAACATAAGACGGGCACCCTAGACAACGCAGCTTCCAACGGCGGTATACCAAACCCTTCTGCTTTTGAGGGATAAACGAATAGCCTACAAGCCTTATAGAAAGCTTTCAGGTCATGATTGTCTACACCCTGATACCAGTGAAAGTATTGTCTCTGTTCTTGCGTTAATGTCGAAATAAGCTTCGTTAATTCCGGCACCTTAACAGATTCCTTGCCGATAAACACCAGTGGAATCCCTTGTTTGTATAGCGCTAATTGCAGCCAGGTGTTTAAAAGCATCGAATGGTTTTTGCGTGGCTCTACCCTGCTTACATATAAGAGATAATTGCTTAAGCTGTATTTGTCCACAATAAATTGAGTGGCCTCTGTATGTGTTAAACCCGTATCAAATTCACTATTCACCGCATTGGGTAACACACCTATGCTATCCGTTGCCACTTTATAATGACTGCTGATCCGTTCTTTTGAATATTGCGAAACCGTAGTTCTTAAAGTGGCATTTTTAATGCTGTTGCCAAATAATAAGTTTCTGCTTTTGCGATATAGAAATGAGAAGTCTTCGGGATAATCATTAAATAACACATCGTGAAGGGTCACAATATGCTTACAGTTTTTTTGCCTTAAAGGCGACAGGTACTGAAAATGCGCATAATCAAACTTATGCGTTTTAAGGTACCTGGGAATATCATCTATAAACCTTGTTATTGCATATTTATGCTTTTTGTAGGGCAAAATATTCTCTTCTTTTACAGTTGGAAATACCGCTGCAACCCGTTCGGGAGATGATGTACCAAAGCAAACTTCTACTTCAGGGTACCTATTTAAAATTTCTGTATACAAACCCCTTATAAAGGTTTGTGTGCCTTGATACTCGTTATCAAAAGCATGTGCATCTACAAATATTTTAACAGGCCTGCCCATCATATCATCCTTTTACTACATGATAAATTTTATGAATCCAGCTACCGGGAAAAAGCGAGACCAGGAAAAGCAAATAGCATTGCAGACTGAAACGGTTTAGCGCCATTAGCTTTTGCAAATTTTCGCGCGCTTTTTCAGGATCGTGATTGTTCCACAAAAACTTTTTAGCCAGTAGACCATAATAGGCTTCAAGATTTATCTGCTGCTCGCGTTCAGCTTTTAGCACTTCTAAAAGCTCCTTAGCTTCGTCTGCTGTGATTTGTCCCTGCTTTAATGCTTTCTGCTTAATCTCTGTAAATCGCGGGTGATGCCAGCGTTCATCAATGGTAACCGATTCGGGGCTTAGCCTTACCGTGATCAGGTTTTCTTGCAGATTACATACCTTGCAATGCTTAATTACTTTTAACCAAAGCAAATGATCTTCAAACGTGTGAGCATTTTCATCATAGCCGCCTAAATCTGTGACCAAAGCCTTGCGGTAAAACACACTGGAATGAATGAAAAGGCATTCTTTTAAAATCACCTTCCTGATCTCGGCATCTTCAAAAGCTGCTGGCTCATGCGTAAAAACATAATTTCCCTGCTTATCAATATAATCTGTGCACGAACCAATTACCCCATATTCAGGGTGCGATTCCATGAAATGATACTGTATAGCCAGCCTATGAGGGTTGCAAATATCATCGGCATCAAAACGTGCAATATAAGCGGCCCTGGCATTTTTTAAGCCCGTGTTTAAGGCTGCCGCAACACCCCCGTTTGATTGATTGATAAGTACAATGCGCGGATCTGTAAACGACTTAATGATAGCCTCTGTATCATCCGTTGAGCCATCATTAACTATCAGTAATTCAAAATCTGTAAATGTTTGCTCCAGTATTGATGAAATAGCCTCGGCCATGAAACTACCGGCGTTGTAAGCAGGCATTAAAACGGTAATTAATGGCGTACTCATACCACCGCTCCTTTCTGATCATGTCCCTTCAGATCAATGAACATCAGTAATTCAAAAAGCACCACTATAGATAATTGCTCAAACCAGTATCCGATAAAGAACAAGCCCAGCATCAGCAATAACAAAGGCAAGCCATAGCTAAGCTGTTTATACCTTTTGATAAAAAAGCCTATATAAATTACCAGGAAAGCGGCCGTGCCTAATAAGCCGTACTCACTTAATAGCTGGTCGTACGTATTATCGGGGCTATGGATCAGAGAATGCATCCCCGCCTTTTCGCTGAAGAACCGGAGATAAACATCCAGGTGATTAGACAGAAAGTCTTTCCCAATAAAGGCATATTTTGCAGGATATCCGCCAGCTACACCAAGCGCTGTTGTACGAAAGGCCAGCTTGGATGAAAAATTACCTATTCCCTCGCCGGTTATTGCTTTTACCGGATGATTTCTGAAATAATTAATGGTCTGCCTGGCTGCCATTAGTTTCCCTGGCACCAGTTTTCCGGTAGTTACAAATGATGAGATTGGCAGCTGATTTTTATGCGTATGGATAAAAGCCAGCAATTTTGCCTGCAAAAAATCTGTATCGGCCCGGCTTTGAAATGTTGCAGTATGGATACTATCAATTGGAAGAACAAAAACACGTGCAGGTTTTACTTTAACAACAGCAGGTTCTTTACGCTGCAATTTTAGGGCTAAAGTATCCAGATAAAATTGTGCGATCTTTTCCTGCCGCTGTTCTTTGTTCAACTCACTGTCGGGTATATCGGTAATCCGGCGTTCTTTAACAGGAACTGGATCGAAAGAGACATTTTTATTAAACACCACCTTGTTGTACAGTTTATCAATGTAAAACATATTTTGCGGTGTCACCTTAGCCATAAAGATGATAAGCAGCATAAGGCAGGCTACCATCAGGCTTTTTTGCACTTTGATACTTTTAAAAATGAACACCAGTACAATCGTAACCATTAGCAAGATGTTTACCGTGTTGCTAACCGTCAACAACAGCGTTGCCATGCACAGTAACATCAGCTTCGCTTTGTTTTGCAATAAAAAGTACACAACACCAAAGGCTGAGATTGCTGCATTGGTCACCGAAACATCAAATGTTACCCCTTTAATGTAATCGCCGGTATTGAGAAAGTACTTCTGGAAATCGCCCTGGTAAGTGTAAGGGTTTACATGCTGTGTTTTTAAAATAATCACCAGTACGGTAATCAAAGACACGCACGAGTTTAGCACAAAGAATACTGTAAGGGTATTGTGCAGCTTAACTGTATCGGTACCTTCAACCATCAACTTTAACTGATGAAAAGCCAGTAAACATAGTAACCAAAAGCCAATGCCGGTAAGTAGGGATAGATTGTAATTAAAATTAAGGTAGTACTTAAAAATCAGCCAATTGACTAATGATATTACGATTAAGGATAAATAAAAATGGATTGGGGTTAGCTTTTCTTTTAAACGAAACTTGAAGTTAGGCTGTAAAAGATAAATGATAACCATAGCTGCTATTTTAATCACCAGCTTCACATTTAAAAATAGCAACAGGAAAACCAGCAACTGCCAGTTGATATCTTTAATTATTGATCGTAAACTGATTGATCCCTTTTCGAACATTTAAATCAATGCCGTTGTAAATAGCATTCGAAAAAATTACGTCCCGAAAAAAGCTTTGGTTGCCTGTGTTCAGAAATTAAACAGTTGTAAAAGACTTAAGCATGCTCAGCTTTTCTTTATTCAACGTGCGTGTTATAAAAAGTAAAATCAGGTAAATAGCCATTCCAAAAGCAGTTGAGGCAACAACATTATTGAATATATAGCTGGCCGCCATCATACTGATCAAAGCACAAACAAGGCTCACAATAAAACTTAAACTTATCTTGCTTGCAACCTCCTTAATACTTGTACAATACATAATGCCTTGTACAATTGTTGCAATTAAGAATGCAGCTGCGGCACCAACATTACCCCAAACCTGGATGAGCCATACATCGCCAACAAGATTTATAAAAAAGGTTATGGCAAATACTTTTAAGATGAATTTCATCCTGCCGTGTGCAAAATTGATACTCCATAAAAAATTATTGACGTATAACACAGGCCCGCACATGGAGAGTAAGAAGACAACCTGTTTATTAACTGCACCATATTTATGGCTGGTTATAGCGTCAACCAATGGCGACCAGCACAGGTTAAGCACAATAGCTGCTCCAAAAGCAATAATTAATTCGGCTTGCAGCCATTCAAATATTTTTGCCGGTACTTGCGTATGCGTTTTTAAGATATTTACAAATTTAGGTACCAACAGCGGGGCAATCACCAGCAAAGGCATGGTAGAAATTTCAAAAGCCTTATAAGCAAAGCTATATTCGGCCAGTTTCGGCGCTGGCAAATACAATCCGATAAATATCCAATCGAACCTGGCCAAAGCAGATGAAAACAAGATTACCCCTATTTGCGGTAAAGCCTGTTTGAGCAGATTAACATACTGCTGCCGGTTCCATCTTACCTTAATATTTACTTTTAGATATTTGATGTAAAGGATTACAGTCGCCAGTAATTCGCATACATCGCCAATTACAAAAATGGCAACTATAAATTTAAGCGTTATGGCATGGAGCAGTAATGCTATAAATAAACCTAACCCTTTAACCACATTTGCCACTGCCGACATTTTGGCCAGTAAAGCAAATCTTTCTTTTGCATTGGCCAATTGTTTAAGAGGCGTGCTAAAGTAATTGAGCATTTTACCTAATCCAAGGCCAAGTAATAGGGCAATTATTATTTTACTGCCTGAAAATAAAAAGTATGATCCTATAATAGTGAGATAGAAAAGAGCGCCTGTGATTAATACATGCCAGATGTAGAGGTTCATGATATTGGGTGTATCATCATCTTCAGCAATTCTTTTCACTGCTAACTGATCTATTCCGCAGGACAAAATACTAAAGGCGGTAAGTATCACTGCCAAAGCCCAGTTAAGCCGGCCAAAATCATTTTTTGTGAGGTTGGTAGACAATACATAGAATATCAGCAACCCCAAAACCTGGTTGATAACAAACTGTACAGTATTAGCTGATATACTTTTAAAATTGCGCGAGAAGCCAGCCATCATTAAGATCAGTAACAGTTAAGATACGCCCGATAAATGAAATGGGTTGCTTAGTTCTCTGAATAAAGCGGTAATTGCAGGTAAAAACTGGTGCCACTTATTTTATCGGTGGCATACCATATTTTCCCTTTTTGGGCTTCGGCATATTCTTTACACAGAACCAGCCCCATGCCTACACCTTTCTCGTTATTGGTGCCATAAGTTGCTTTTACGCTAAAATCGAAAATTCTATCGTCCAGATATACCGGGCTTCCGGTACCGGTATCGCGTACCTCTATTATACAATTACTTTCATTAGTATCGGCAATTACCAGGATACTTCCGCCCGGTGACGTAAACTTGATGGCATTGTTTACCAGGTTACGGATAATAAGCTTTATCATTTCTTTATTACCGTTTATATAAACCGATGATGCGATGATGTAATCGAGCGTTATATTCTTGTTGGATGCGATATTATAATATAACTGGTGTTCTTCCAACATAATCTTGTTGAGGTCAACCCGTTCAAATACATGCTCGCGGGTTTCCATCTGTGACCTCGACCAGTTAAGAAGATTATTCAGTATATCAATTGTACTGGCGGTTGATTGCAGTAATTTGCTTTTTACCATCATCATCTCTTCCCTGTCAATATCATCTTCTGCAATTAATTCAAGATAGTTTTGAATATTAGACAAAGGCGCACGTATGTCATGCGCAATAATAGAAATCAGCTTACTTTTTTCATGATTAAGCGTATCCAAGGCTGCTGCTTTTTGCTCTGCATAATTGCGGGCAAAATCATAATTGCGTAAGATATAGGGTATAACCACCCGCATTAGCGCAATCAATATTATATAAGTAGCAATGGTATCCAGAAAATATATATTTCTGGACCGGTAACGATCTTGTATAACATATGGCTGAAAATACTCGAGGCCTATCGGCACGAGAAAAATAATAATGCTGATAACCGTCCATGCCCAATGTTCGGCTTTCGGCGTTACTGTAATAATTGCGAAAAAAGAAAACGACATCAGCAGAATCTCACTGCTGGCTATACCACCATTATAAAAGTAATTTAATGCGAACAAAACATTTACAGCTATAGCTGTAAATGGTATACCAATATCAGCACGCCGGCAAAAACGTGACAGATAATAACCAAGTACTATAGTTACTTCCAGTATAGAAGCGAGTATTACTGTAGTATATAATTCTAAATAAAATTTTAATGGAATAATAAATAATATAGCTAAAAATGACAAGCAGCAATAAGCATGAAATATCCTTACCTGAAGTGAACTGTCGTCTATTATAAAACGCCAGATTTTTCGCACCTTGTTGATCAAACCCCTAAAATCAGTTAGTATTCCTGCCATTTTTCTTATTAGAAACAATATTTGCAACGGGCAAGGATGCTTTATAGTTTATTAATTATGTTAAGATTAAGTTTATGTCCGTAAAATTCAATAAAAATTAACTACCAAAAAATTACTTATTTAAGTAATGAATTGGGCTAAACTTTTTGTTTCATTGTGTTGTAAAAGATTAATTTTTGTTTAGCATTGCAATTAAGAAATAAAAAAGTTAACCTAATTATTAAATGGATTATGCAGATTGGCATAAATTTTACTCATTTAAGTAATATTTGGCTAACTATTAATTAATCATATTTGCTGACCTAACCCTTTCGAGCGTCGATCTTTACCCACAAATTAATGAAGGATATTGGTTTAATTGAGGATGATGAGGTTATTAGAAGTGCTTATGGAAAGTACTTCAATCTTACTCAATCATTTAATGTTGTATTTGCTGTTAGTGACATCAAGGATGCATTAATGATAAAACACATCCGTCCGCATATTATCTTGCTTGATGTAAGCCTGGGTTCGGGTTCGGGTATAGACGGTATTAAATCACTTTCACAACATTTTAAAGGGAGCAGGATCGTTATTCTTTCTAATCTTCAGGATGCCCGCTTAACTAAACAGGCCATTGAAAACGGGGCAGCCGGTTATCTGCTAAAATCAAGCAGTATGGCCTATATAGCAGAATCATTGCTAAAACTGGATGAAGGCGGTATGCCGTTCTCTCCGGCTACAATAAGCCATGTTGTAAGTACAAATGACCATAATAACTGGGTTGATAGTATCCCCGAGCTTACCAAGCGCGAGATAGAACTGGTAAAGTTACTTAGCGAGGGATGGGCAAATAAAACAGCTGCAGACAAACTTAATGTTACTTATTTTACTGTTAATCAACACCTTAAAAATATCTATAAAAAATTGGGTATTAATTCCAAGTCTGAACTGATCTCCTGGTATCTCAATAAAAAGCACAAGTAATAAAAAGGCTACATCATGTGCCGTATTTGCCGGCCAAAGCAAACACATTTGGCTTTTAAACGTAACATTTGCCTATTATCCGTTATTTTACTGCAATGTGATACTTAATTAGTATCATAATAATTATTTTGCAGTAGCTTATTTTTGCCCCATGCTAAAAACTTTAAAGGTATTAGTTTGCCTTGCTTTATCATCCCAATTTGTTTCGGCCCAACAAAACAAATTAAATCTTCCAGACAGCGTTACCGTTGCAGTGCATCCTGTATATAACAATGTAAGTAAAACACATCGCTGGCTTTTTGGCGAAAACTACCGTAAAGAATGGGCTGTACCTGTAAAAATGCCCGTATTTCATATATCAAAAATATATGGCGGCCTTGAACCTGTAAAGGAAGGTGGTGGTATGCAATCAAAATCTTTAAGGCTGAGAGCAAAAGATGGTAAAGAATACGTATTACGCAGTGTTGAAAAAACACCAGATAAGCTACTCCCTCCTACTTTACGAAACACTTTTGCAGTTGATTGGCTCGGCGATGCGCTAAGCAGCCAGCACCCGTATTCGGCACTTGTTGTACCACCATTGGCAGATGCAGCAAGTGTGCCGCATAGTAACCCGGTAATTGGCGTTGTTGCAGAAGACCCTGCTTTGGGCGAATACAATAAAACCTTTAAAGGCCTGGTATGCCTTTTTGAAGAACGCGAACCTATCGGTGAATCAGATAACACTGAGAAAATGGAGCGCGAGTTGATTGAGGACAATGACCACCGCTTTGATAAAGAAGGCTTTCTGCGCGCCCGCATGCTTGATCTGCTGATGGGTGACTGGGACAGGCACGAAGATCAGTGGCGCTGGGCAGTAAACAAAAAAGGAAAAGGTAAAAAATATACTGCGGTACCGCGCGACAGGGATCAGGTATTCCACGTAGAGCAAGGTGTTTTACCAGAACTTGCAGCACTCACCTGGCTTAACCCCACTTTAGATAATTTTGACGGCAAAATTCCGCGTGTAAGGTATTCGTTGTATAAAACCCGCTTTATAAGACCATATTATGATGCGCAGTTTACTTATGACGAGTGGATGAAGGTAGTAAACGACTTTGTTAAAGCAGAAAATGACCAGGTATTGGAAGCTTCATTAAAAAGACTACCTGTAGAAGCTTATCATATACGACATGATGTATTGTTGAAAAAACTGAAGGAGCGCCGGGATAATATTCCGCAGGCCATGTTAGATTATTACAAGTTCATGTTTAATATAGTTGATCTGCGCACGTCTGATAAAAGCGAAGTAGTTACTGTTGACGAAGCCCCGAAAGGCGGCTTGCGCATTACAGTGCAGAAATCAGACAATGGTATTGGTGCAGATACTGTATTTTCTATGCCTTATGATCCTCTGTATACAAAAGAGATCAGACTTTATACCTCAAACGGAAACGACCATGTAATTTTGAAAAGTACAGCTTCCCCTATTAAGTTAAGGGTGATAGGCGATGAAGGTCAAAAAACTTATGATGTAGCACAAGGCGGGCAAAAAGTACAAATTTATAACCATAAAGACAGTGTAGCATTTAACGGCGACCGTGACAGATTGGTTAAACACCTTAGCAGGGATACAGCTAATACCAAGTATGTACCTACTAATCTTTACAGCGTATGGATGCCACTGGCCACAGCATCTATCAATGCCGATGATGGTTTTCTGTTAGGGGTAGGTTTCCGTTATACGCATCAAAACGGCTTCCGTACGGTGCCTTATAATAGTATGCAGCAATTAATGGTTACCCACTCTTTTGCTACAGATGCATTCAGGGTTAAATACAACGCCGAATGGATTGATGTATTTGGCAAAACCGATATTATATTACAAGCCGATTTAAGGGCCCCGAATAATAAAATGAACTTTTTTGGCCGCGGTAATGAGACTATTTTAATTAAGGAAGATAATTATCGCAGGTATCACCGTACCAGGTTTGATAACTACCAGCTTGACCCAGCATTAAGGTGGACAACAGGTGAAAATGCAACATTAAGCTTCGGCCCGTCTTTTCAGTATTACCACTTAAATCTTGATGATAACGCAGGCCGGTTTATCACAAACTTCAACCAGTTGCATACCTATGATAGCCTTACTTTAAATAAGGACAAAGCGCATCTGGGTTTCCTGATGAACTATACAACCAACCAGCGAAACAATAATATACTACCCAGCAAGGGATATTTCTTCAATGTTGTATTTCAGGGTTACGAAGGACTAAACAGCTATTCAAAGGCTTATATGATCATCCGTCCGGAGTTTACTTACTATCAAAAAATAACATCTGATGGTAATGTTGTGGTTTCAGATCGAATTGGCGGCGGCGTTACCATAGGTAAAAGCGCCTTTTATCAATCATTGTTCCTGGGTGGACAGGGTAACTTATTAGGCTATTTACAATACCGTTTTGCAGGCCAGCACATGGTATTCAACAATTTTCAGGCAAGGGCAAAACTGGCTAACATAGTGAGTTATATTTTACCGGGACAACTGGGCGTAACCGGTATATATGATGTTGGCCGTGTTTGGATAAATAACGACAACTCTAATAAATGGCATAGTGGCGTTGGAGGCGGCTTATATTTTTCGCCAGCAGGCTTAACCATCTTACAAATACTTGCAGCCCACTCTGAAGAAGGATGGTACCCTTACTTCTCCTTCAACTTCAGGATATAAAAATAAACACAAAAGCCAGGTTAACCTGGCTTTTGTGTTTACAAAGAGCATTATAAACATTTAAACTTCTGCCAAATATTTATGCACAAAGCTGATTGCCATTGAACCTTCGCCAACGGCCGATGCTACACGGTTCATAGCTCCGGCGCGAACGTCGCCTGCTGCAAATATTCCCGGGCAACTGGTTTCAAGCAGATAAGGGTCACGCTTGTACTTCCATACCTTCTTAAACTGATCATAGCGGTTTAATTCGCGCCCTGTTTCCACAAAACCTTTTTGATCTTTTAATATCACATCACAAAGCCACTCGGTATAAGGTTTAGCACCAATAAAAATGTATAAGGCATCTGCAGTAACTGTTTCACGCTCTTTCGTATCGATATTTTCAATTACAAGGCTTTCTAACTTTTCTTTCCCTATAGCTTCAACTACTTCGCAGCAGCCCTGCAATTCTATGTTACTTACTTTACCAATCTGCTCTATCAGGTAGGATGACATGGTAGCAGTAAGATCTGTACGGCGTATCAGGATAATTACCCGTTTAGCAAATTTAGACAAATACATGGCCGCCTGCCCTGCCGAATTACCACCACCTACTATGTAAACAGTTTTATCCTGGCAAGATGCAGCCTCGGTAGTGGCAGCTCCATAATAAACCCCGGCACCAGTAAATTGACTAAGGCCGGGAGTTTCAAGCTTACGGTAATCAACCCCTGTTGTAATAACTATCGCTCTGGTAGTAATGGTCGAGTCATCGTCCAGTGTGATCAATTTATAACCCTCTTTAAAACTGATCTCCTTTACAGATTGCGGTGTCAAAAACTCTGTTCCGAAACGAGTGGCTTGCGTAAGCGCGCGCCTGGTAAGGTCGGCACCGCTAAGGCCTGTGGGGAAACCCAGATAATTTTCTATTCTCGAACTTGTACCAGCCTGTCCGCCCGGCGACTTACGTTCTATCAACAAAGTCTTTAACCCTTCTGATGCTCCGTACACCGCCGCAGCCAGCCCTGCAGGCCCTGCTCCTATAATAGCTACGTCATATACTTCATTTTTAGCCTGATAGGTCAGCCCTATTTTTTGTGCAATATCAATCATTTGCGGCGAACACACCACCGTACCGTCGGGAAATATAACGGCAGGAAGATCTTTGCTTAGTAAATTGTTGATCTTGGCAAGGCTGGCACCTTCATCGGTATGAATATCAAGCCACTGATAAGGGACCAGATAGGCCGAAAGAAATGCTTTTATCTCATGTGATTGCGGCGAAAACTGGTAGCCAAGTACTTTGATACCTGTAAAATCAGGCTTGTAACTTGCCTGCCACTCCTCAAGCAAATCATCAAGAACGGGATATAACTTTTCAGCAGGCGGGTCCCAGGGTTTGGTTAAATAATAATCAAGCTTTACCTCATTGATAGCCTTTATGGCAGCATAGGTATCAGAGTATGCCGTTAAAAGTACGCGTTTGGCATTAGGGAAATACTCCATAGCCTTGCATAAAAAGTCAACACCCTCCATTTGGGGCATACGCTGATCTGCAATAAATATGGCCACTTCCTCTCCTTTGTTTTTCAAATCAAGCAGTGCCTGTAAAGCTTCATCAACAGAAGCCGTACTTAAAATTTTATAATCTTTTTGATAATGAGCCCTTAAATCGCGGTTAATGGCTCTTAATACAGCGTAGTCGTCGTCAATTAGAAATATGATAGGTAATTTCATAAAGTACTTAATCGTTGGTAATAGGTAAGGTAATGGTAAAGGAGGTAGCCCCAGGTTTTGAGTCTACCTTCACAGAGCCGTGATGGTGCGTACAAATTCGGGTCACCACTTCCAGCCCTAAACCGGTGCCCTTTCCTATTTGCTTGGTTGTAAAAAACGGATCAAAGATATGCGACTGTACATCTTCAGGTATACCGGGACCATTATCTTTAATAATAACTTTTACACAGTTATCATCCAGCTCGGTTGTAATATCTATCCTCCCGTTCGGCTGCTCTTCAACTGCATCTATGGCGTTATCAATAATATTGGTCCATACCTGGTTCAGTTCGCCTGCCATTCCGCGCACCTGCGGCAGGTTAGCATCAAAGTGTTTATTAATGGTGATATTGCCCTTTCTGAATTTATGATTTAATATGGTAAGCGTAGTTTCAATGCCATTGTTAATGTCAACCATCTGCTTGTCGCCGCCACGGTCCATGTGGCTGTAATTTTTAACCGCTCCTACTAAAGTAGATATCCGCTGCGAAGCCTGCTTTATATCGTTGACCATACGGGTAACGGTCAGCTGATAATCAATGTAACTTAATGCCGAACTCAGATGCTCCTGCGGTATTTTTTGCGACAGGTGATCAAGGGCTTGCAGCATCACTCCTTCATCTGCCAGGTTTTGCGCAAGTACAACATCATCAATGCCATGATCTTCCAGCCAATCAATCATATCATCTTCCAATGCCGATCTTTCCATCAGGCTCAGCAGCCCTGATTTGGGGTTATTTTCTGTAGCAATGATCAGATCCTGTATATGCATCAGCTGATCATCATCCGGGCAATAAGCAGCGATGTTTTTAAACAACAATGGAAGCTGTTTTAAATGATTCGTCAGGTTTGCGGCATTGCTTACAATTGCCGATGCCGGATTATTCAGTTCATGAGCCAGACCTGCAGACAATTTTCCCAACGCATACATTTTCTCGTTTTGCTGCTGCTGTGCCGTAAATGAACGTACCCTTGTTGTCATCACATGTACCAGCGCTTCTATGATTTCATAACGCTGGCTTACACTCTTCTTAAATTCTTCGGCCGGTACCTGTAAAACAACGGCATCTTTAATACAACTGCCATACCCCTTGGCTACCGTACCTCTTGAAAACGGAAGATAACCTGTTACCACACCTGCTTCTACCGTATCAAGCTCCTTTATTTTATCGCCTATCATTAGCATGAATTTAAACCTGCCCGACAGAATGATAAACACAGAATCAAATGGGTCGCCCTGTTTAAATATGACATCACCTACAGCTATTTCCCTGACAGTGCCTACATCTATCAGCCATTGTAGCTGATCATCAGGAACATTACTGAGCACTTCAATTTTTTTGAGCGCCGCCACATCTACATTTTTCATATCAATAGTTGAGTGACTAAATTTAGAAAGTAAATATCACAATACCGCATACAACAGCCTTACTCTTCTGTGTGGGAATAATAATAACCCGATATAAGAAATAATTTGTTATATTGTTATAATCAATAGGTTAGTGAATATTGTGCGTTGATATAAAAAAACATACCTGATAAACACTTAATTAAACGGACTGTCAACTTTACAAAACTGACTATATCATGCCTGCAATAGTGAACCATGCCCATATTTTTCACCTGTCTCCCACACCTACAATTATACTTTTACCAGATTACCCTGATTTTACAATAGCAGATATAAATGCTGCTTACTTAAAAATAGCCAGTATCGATCCTTCTGAATTAATCGGAAAACCTTTTATTAAAGCACTTCAGAATAGCCCTTACCAAAATTTCCCTGAAGGCAATGAACAATTGCAAAAAGTACTTGAAACTAAAAAAACGCAGGAATCACCCGTAAGGGAATATAAATTCCCTTCGGAAAAGGGAGGATATAACACGCGCTATTTTCACATAAGCAACGTACCAGCATTGAATAGTGATGGTGAGGTAGAACTGATTATACGTTCGGCTACTGATATTACCGAAACCGTTGTCAGCCGTCAAAAAGAAGAGCGGATAAAGACCACACTATTAGAAACCAATTTATTAATGGAGCAGGGCCAGGAAATGGCAAACTTTGGAAATTGGCGATGGGATGTTGTTGAGAATAAAGTAAGTTGGTCTGAAACGCTTTACCATATTTACGGCTTAGATAAAAATTCATTTAAAGCCACTTTTGAAGGTTATCAGGAACTGCTGCACCCCGATGACCGGGAACTTGTTTTTAAAAGCATTACCGGCGCATTGCAAAATAAACAGGACGTAATGTTTGAGGAAAGAATTATAAGGCCCAATGGCGAAATAAGGTACCTGAAATCGTGGGGTAAAGTACAGACAGATGATGCAGGCAACCCGATAACCATGATAGGCGCCTGCCTAGACATAACCGATACTAAAATAGCCGAAACTACTCTCAAATTTATGCACGGGGAGCTTGAACAGCATATGCAAACCCTTGCTGCTTCAGAAAAGAAATACAGCGATCTTTTTCATCTGAGCCCATTGCCAATGTGGGTTCTGGATGTGGATACATTTAGATTCTTAGATGTAAACGATGCGGCCCTCACTAATTATGGCTATTCGCGGGATGAGTTTTTAGCAATGAGTGCCACCAGCCTTTTACTTCCGGAAGACATTAAAAGCGTTACAGCGCGTGTAAGGTCTAACAGCGACAATTATAACATCATCACCAGGCACGTAAAGAAAAATGGGGAACTGATTAAAGTAAGTATCCAAAGCAAACTGTTGCCGCCCGGCGGAAAACCGGCACGTATTGTTTTAGCGAATGATATTACAGAACGGCAAAACTATGTGGCCGAGATCGAAAAACAAAATCAGCAGTTACAGGAAATTGCATGGATACAATCGCACGTGGTAAGAGTACCCCTTGCCCGAATAATGGGCCTACTTGAGCTTTATAGAATTTACCAGGATTCGGAGATCGACCGGCAGGAACTCATCAATATTATCACGCTCTCGGCAAATGAACTTGATGATATTATTAAGGGTTTGTGCACCAAAATTGAAGAAGTATCAAACCACAAAATAAAGAAGTAATTACTTGAAACATAAAACCCGGCGCGTGGCCGGGTTTTAGCAGAATATTAGTCTTTTGATGAGTTTTTCTTTTCGGTTACCTCTTTACGAACGTCAGTAGCAAGGTTTTTTAATTGCTGTAAAGCATTACGTAAACGGGTACCAGCTGCTTTGTTTCCTTTGTCATAAAATGCTTGTGCATCTTTCTCAGCAGTAGCTACCAGGTCTTTAATTTTCTGAAAGTTCTCCATAATGAATTTTGTTTAATAGTGAAATAATGGTTAAAAGCTTGCAAAAATAGTATTTAAAAGCACTTTACAAGCATATTTTAAGTTTTACGGTCTAATCTAATCAAATTCTGTACAAGTTAAACAGAGCGATCAGATATGTTAATAATTTATTTAAGCTAACTCTGCAATAAAGTGTATTTGCATGGTTTTGTTTTCATTTAGTTAAAATTCGTCAGCGGTGCTCCTGCCTTCAGGGTATAACGTATTACTAAATGCTATATTTTGGTTTGACGGATCAATTTCAAAGCTCCACTCCGATGTTTGGTCCTTTTTTAACGTACATATATCTTCGCAACCAAAAGTAAAAGTTACATCTAATAGTATCCTGAACCTGCCTGTCCGTTTTGCTGCATCAAATTTAACACGGTCTATTTTGATATTACTCACATCCGGAGAACCGCCCGATTTAAATTCGATTTGCAGCTCATATACAAGTTGCTCACAGGACTTTTCACCAGGCTGGAAGATGTTATTTAAGAACGCCGTCCAATCCTTTTCATTATCCGGAGGATGATTTGTGCTTACCTGAAAAACGCTCATTATTTAATAATATACTTTAATTAATACGGTAAAAGTAAAATAAGGTTTAAACATTGATGTGGAATAGTGTTTGTACAATTTTATAAATGGAACAACAAACAGTAAAAAACATAGCCAGAATAGCATTAGGTACAAATCTGGTTTTTGCAGGTATAAGCCACCTTACTTTTGCAAGAAAAGCATTCAGGGCACAGGTGCCGGATTGGGTTCCGCTTAAAAAGGACGATACCGTTGTACTTTCTGGTTATGCCGAAATTGCATTAGGCAGCGCATTGCTTTTTACTCCTAAAAAACATCAGGAAACAGTTGGTAAAGTTGCAGCCGGATTTTTTGCGGCTGTTTTTCCGGGCAATATTGCACAGTATACCAATCACCGAAGTGCATTTGGCTTAGATACCGATGGTAAACGTTTAACCCGCTTATTTTTTCAGCCTTTATTAATTTACTGGGCTTTAAAGAGTACATCCAAAAGCTAAACTTAGGGCAACAAAAACACAGTCAGGCTACGGGCACCGTGTGCGCCTATGACTAATGATTGTTCGATATCTGCTGTTTTTGATGGGCCTGATATAAACGTACCAAAGCCATAAGTACTATTGCCTATTGTTTGATAGGCTTCGTGCATGTTGGGTACTATGCTTTTGCCTTCTATTACAATAATCAGATGTTGAGTAATGAAAGGTAATGCACGGTGCAGCATATGATCTTCTGTCACCCATATCGCACCGTTTTCGGCAACAGCAAAATGACCCTTTATAATGGCAAGCTCTACATCCTGAAAGTCAATCCCGTTTGTAGTATCGTACCTGGTAAGCCTGCCACTTTCAAGTTCAGCTAAAGGGGATACTATTTTCGCCTCCGGGTAGTTAGCATTAATATATTCGGCTATTTCCTGATAATTTGCGGCAGGAATTACATTGCTGCCGGTAGTTGTAAGAATAGAAGTTAACTTTTCTAAAAGCCCATCTTGCGAGAAGTTTAATGGACTGATATCCGGCAATGGTACAAGATCAGGCTGATTGGCAGCTACTGCGGCTAATATCTTTTCTCTGCTGTTCATATATTAACTGTTATTCTTGAGGTACCAATCCCTGAATGATTGCTTAGGTGCCTGCGGCATATCACGGTGCTTATACCACGGGTTAAGCTTGTTATTAATAGCAAAAGGAATATATCTAAGTGCGGCACGACCCGCCTTTCCCGCTGTATGATATAAGGCCGGCGACGAAAGCGTGGCTGCCATTAATTGCATCCCTATTTTTTTAGCGGTGGGTGCATAGCCTTTTTTTACAAGTACCTGCCGCCATTTATAAAGCTGATCATGAATATCAATTTTAACCGGGCACACATTAGAGCATGATCCGCACAAGGTTGATGCAAAAGGCAGATCAGCGTATTTCTCCATATCAAGGTTTGGTGCCAGGATGGAACCAATAGGCCCTGCCACTGCCGTATGGTAGCTATGCCCTCCACTTCTGCGATAAACCGGGCAGGTGTTCATACATGCTCCGCACCTGATACATTTTAAAGAGTTCCTGAAATCAGGACGGCCTAACTGTTCGCTGCGGCCATTGTCAACCAGCACAATATGGATTTCTTTGCCATCACGCGGTTTTCTGAAGTGGCTGCTATAAGTAGTTATCGGCTGGCCGGTTGCACTTCGGGTCAGTAGCCTTAAAAATACACCTAAGTGTTTACGCTCGGGGATTAGCTTTTCTATACCCATGCTGGCAATGTGGATATCAGCCAGATGTGCGCCCATATCGGCGTTACCTTCATTGGTACATACTACAAATTCGCCCGTTTCGGCTACGGCAAAGTTTACTCCTGTTAAAGCTGCACGCCTGGTCAGAAAGATCTCCCGTAAATGCTGACGGGCGGCCTCTGTTAATATTTGCGGATCGGCAACGTTTGAAGGCGTACCCAAATACATGTGGAACAGGTCGCCGATCTCTTCCTTCTTTTTATGGATACAGGGCAATACAATATGGCTTGGCGGCTCTTTAGCTAATTGTACAATCCGTTCACCCAGATCAGAGTCAATTACTTCTATGCCATGCTCAGCCAGGTATTCATTTAATCCACATTCTTCGGTAAGCATCGATTTGCTTTTTACCATGTGGGTGATCTGTTTATCCTTTAATAGCTGACGTATAATCTGGTTGTGCTCCTGTGCATTTAAGGCCCAGTGTACATGCACGCCATTGGCTAAAGCATTTGCTTCAAATTGCTGTAAATAGCTGTGCATGTTTGATAAAACATTATGCTTTATCTGCGAAGCGGTTTCGCGAAGCAGTTCCCAATCTGGTATCTGGTGTACAATGCGGTCGCGTTTTTGACGGATCCACCATAAGGTTTCATCATGCCAGTCTACCCGGTTCTCATCCCGGTTAAAATCCTCAGCAAGTTCCGCATGATCTTTATTAGTAACCGCACTCATATCACTCCGCGTTTAAAATTTCTGCAATGTGGATCACTTTTACCGGGCTTTGCTGGCGATTAAGTATGCCTTCCATGTGCATCAGGCATGACATATCCACGCCTGTAATATATTCAGCGCCGTGTTTAACATGATCAGCCACACGGTCTTTTCCCATTTTTACAGATACAGCTTCTTCGGTTACGCAAAACGTACCCCCAAAGCCGCAGCATTCGTCTATCCGGTTTAATTCGATCAGTTCAATGTCCTGAACCATATTCAACAAAGAGCCGGGTTTAGAAAATTGCGGAGCAACCAATTCGCTCATTTGCGAAAGCTTTAATCCCCGTTGCCCGTGGCAGCTTTGATGCATCCCAACCTTATGAGGAAATCTGGCTTTTAGCTGCTTTACTTGCAAAATATCGGTCAGAAAAGACGTCAGCTCATAAACCTTTGATCTTATTTCCTGAGCAGCAGTTTCATCCTTATCATGCAGGTGCTCTCTTACATGCAGTACACAACTGCCTGATGGCGCTACGATATAGTCAAAGCCGGAAAAGTTTTTGACGAATAACTCGTTGCATCCATTGGTAAGATGTTCAAAACCTGAATTAGCCATAGGCTGCCCGCAGCAAGTCTGGTTAAGCGGGTATTCCACTTCTACTCCAAGCTTTCTGAGCAGTTGTAATGTTGCAATTGCAGCATTGGGATAAAACTGATCTACATAACAAGGAACAAACAAGCCGACTCTCATATCGCTAACCGCTATTTTAATGAACGGTCCAAATGAACATAACCGCCATCTACATATACAATTTGACCAGTGGTATGACTTGATACCGGGGATAAAAGAAATGCTACATTATTAGCAATCTCTTCGCTGGTGGTCATTCTTTTGCCTAAAGGAATATTTTCGATGATAGATTTAAGCCGCTCCTGCCCTTCAGGCAATGAGTTGATCCATCGCTCATATAAAGGTGTCCAGCATTCGGCAACCACTACTGCGTTTACCCTGATGTTATAAGGTAAGAGTTCGGTAGCCCACTCGCGGGTAAGCGCATTACGCCCACCATTCGCAGCTGCATAAGCCGAAGTGCCACCCTGACCAACATCGGCAACTTTTGAAGTAATGTTAACAATTGGCCCCTGTGTTTTTTTCAGTTCAGGCAATGCATAGTGTGCCGCCAGATAATAATGCACCAGGTTTTTATGCAGTGACGACATAAATTTTTCGTAGCTACCATTTTCAAGCCCTACGCCATCATTTTCGCCTGCATTATTTACAAGTCCATCAATACGGCCATGGCGCTCGATAACTGTTGCGATTGCATTTTTACACTGTTCAGGATCGGTTAGCTCTGCCTGTATATGATCAACCTTGCCACCCAATGCTTTAATTTCATCGGCAGTGATCAGATTTTCTTTTTCTGTCCTGCTTACAATTACCGGTATGGCACCTTCTTTAGCAAGGGCTAATGAAATGCCTTTGCCAATACCGCGTGCACCGCCTGTTACAATTATTATTTTATCCTGTAGTAAAAGATCCATTATGCTTTGTGTAAAGTATTTGATAAACCGTAAAAATTAATTGCGTTTTCGCTCCAGAACAAAGTTTGTTCGGCAGTTGTAAACCGGGTAAGATACTCTTCCAGCAATTTCACAAACTGATTGTAGCCACCCGCCACCATACATACCGGCCAGTCTGAGCCAAACATGATACGCGAAGGGCCAAAGGCTTTAAAAACGACATCCAGATAAGCTGTAAAATCTGATGGTTGCCAGTTGTACCAGTCTGCCTCTGTAAGCAGCCCGGATATTTTGCAATAAACGTTTTGACACGCTGCAAGCCTGGTAATTTCATCTGCCCATGGTTGCAGGTGTTTATCCTTGATCAACGGCTTAGCCATGTGATCAATCACAAAGCGTTGGTTAGGATAAAGCGATACCAGTTCTTCGGCAGCCTTTAAATGCTGAGGTTTAATCAGTAGGTCATAGGTATAACCGTACTTATTTAATTTTGAGATACCTTTCTTAAACTTATCTTCGAGCATAAATTCAGCAGGTTCTGCCTGTAAGATATGCCTGAAACCTTTTAGCTTTTTATATTGCTTAAAATAAGCAAGCCTTTCTTCTAAGTTATCAGCCTTTAGGTCAACCCATCCTACCACACCTGCAATAAAAGGATTTCTTTCTGCAAGCTCAAGCAGGAACATGGTTTCCATTTCAGTCTGATCTGCCTGCACCGCTATGCAGCCCGCCACATCATTATATTGTAAAACGGGTGCAATATCTCCGGACAAGAAATCCTTTTGTATTACAGACATATCATCTGTAATCCATGCATCTTTTACCGGGTTATACAGCCAGAAGTGCTGATGTGTATCAATTCTTAGCATAAGCTACAGCTTGCTGTTTTGCGGTACCTAAACCATCAATGCCCAATTCCATCACATCACCCGGCTTTAGATAAACAGGCGGTTTCATACCTAAACCTACCCCTGCAGGTGTTCCTGTTGAAATAACATCACCCGGTAGCAAGGTCATAAACTGGCTAACGTAAGCAATCAAGAATGGCACGTTAAAAATCAGGTTCGATGTACTGCCGTCCTGTACGGTTTCGCCATTCAGTTTTAACCATAAACGCAGGTTATGCACATCCGAAACTTCGTCAGGTGTTACCAGCCACGGGCCAATAGGTGCAAATGTATCGCAGCCTTTACCTTTATCCCAGGTACCGTTTCTTTCCATCTGAAATTCACGTTCCGAAACGTCATTATGCAGGCAGTAACCGGCTACATAATCAAGGGCTTCACTTTCTTCTACATAAGATGCTTTTTTACCGATCACGATAGCCAACTCAACTTCCCAATCAGATTTAACTGAATTTTTAGGGATGATCACATTATCGAAAGGGCCGGTAAGGGCTGTAGTAGATTTGAAGAAGATAACAGGCTCTGGCGGCATTGGCGCTCCGGTTTCTTCTGCATGGTCTTTATAGTTAAGGCCTATACATACAATTTTAGATGGCCTTGCTACCGGGCTACCGATGCGCTCGCTATCCGCGATCTTTTGTAACTGAACCTTATTTTCATCAAGATATTTTTTCAGTCTGTTAAGGCCGTCGTTCTCAAAAAACTGTTCGTTATAATCTTCGCCAAAAGCAGAAGTATCATAATTAACACCATCTATATTAACACCGGTTTTTTCTTTACCCGGCTCACCGTATCTTATCAGTTTCATATTAGTTTAGTTGTTCAGTTTTATAAATCCGCCATCAATAGGGTAATCGTTTCCTGTGATGAATGATGCTTCATCAGAGCATAAGTAAAGGGCTAAATGAGCCACCTCTTCCGGTGTACCCATACGGCCAATTGGCTGGCTTTTTGAGAGTTTTTCGAATATCTCCGCTTCTTTTCCGGGATAGTTCTTTGCAATAAACCCATCCACAAATGGAGTATGCACGCGCGCTGGCGAAATGGTATTGCAACGGATGTTATCAGCCATGTAATCTCTTGCAACAGACAAACTCATGGAATAAATAGCGCCCTTGCTCATTGAATAAGCAAACCTGTCAGTAATACCAACCGACGAAGCTATAGATGCAAGATTAAGGATAACACCACCATCATTTGCTTTCATAAAAGGGACAACAGCATGCAACATGTTGTAAGCACCTCTAACGTTTACATTAAAAACTCTGTCAAAATCAGCTTCAGAAGTATTTTCAACATTACCCACATGGGCAATACCTGCATTGTTAACTAAAATATTCACTTGACCTATTTTTTCAATCAGGTCTGCTATCTGCTGCTGATTGCTTACATCTGCCTGGTATGCATAAGCAGCAAAGCCAGATTTCCTTGATTGCGCGGCAGTTTCCTCAGCAGCATCTATGTTTAATTCAATGATATGTACAATAGCTCCCTGTTTTGCAAAAAGCGTGGCAATGGCCTTGCCTATACCGCTTCCGCCGCCTGTAATAATAGCCGATTTATTTTTTAAGCTAAACATTTATTCAGATTTATAGTGATACGCCTCTCTTCCACGGAATAAAATCATCCTGTCCCAGTTTGACCGACTTAGGAATGGCCTTTCCGCTTGCTACTTCTATAACATAATTCAATATTCTTTCAGCAACCTGAGCTATGGTCTCTTCACCTTCTATTATGGTACCGCAGTTAATATCAATGATATCTGGCATGCGTTTATAAAGTGCTGTATTAGTAGATAATTTGATTACCGGCGCAACAGGATTACCTGTTGGTGTACCAAGGCCGGTTGTAAATAACACCACGTTAGCACCCGAACCAACTTCGGCAGTTGTGCTTTCTACGTCGCTACCTGGGGTACACAATAAATTCAGTCCCGGTTTAGTTACTTTTTCAGGATAATCCAGCACTGCCGCAACAGGTGAAGAACCGCCTTTTTTTGCAGCACCAGCTGATTTGATAGCGTCTGTAATTAAACCGTCGCGAATATTACCCGGCGATGGATTGGCATAAAAACCTGATCCATCTGCTTCTGCACGTGCATTGTAAGTGCGCATCAGGCTCATAAAACGTTGTGCCGTTTGCTCGTCCACACAACGGTCGCTTAACTCCTGCTCTACTCCACATAATTCCGGAAATTCTGCAAGAATTACGCTTCCGCCTAAAGAAACTAAGATATCCGATAGATATCCTAAAGCTGGATTAGCAGAAATTCCTGAAAAACCATCCGAACCGCCACACTCCAGGCCAACACATAATTTAGATATTGGCGCAGGTTGCCTGTGGTTTTCATTAGCTTTGATCAACCCTGCGAAAGTCTGTTTTAAAGCTTCATGCATTAGTTTTTGCTCTGTTCCCAGCTTTTGCTGCTCCAACATTACTAATGGCTTGCTAAAATCCGGATCGCGTTTTTGAATTTCCTCCTGTAATATAGCCGCTTGTGCATGCTGGCAACCTAAACTTAAAACAGTGGCGCCGGCAACATTTGGATGCGTGATATAGCCAGCTAATAATCCGCAAAGTGCATCTGAATCGGTACGAGTACCGCCACAGCCCATATCATGATTGATAAATTTTATACCATCAATATTGGGGAACAACTTATTGGAAATGCTTTGCTCCGGTGTTGTCAAAAGATCAGCGGACAATATTTCCTGCACATCTTTGCCAGATTGGTACATGCTAATCAAACTCTCCACTTCATTTTCGTACCCCCTTGGCTTGGCAAAACCTAACTTGGCTGATAATGCGTCTTTCAGTACGTTAATATTCCGGTTTTCACAGAATACCAGCGGTATTACCAACCAATAATTTGCAGTTCCTACACTGCCATCGGCACGGTGATAGCCCATAAATGTACGGTCCTGATACTTATCCGCTTCACCAGGTACAGCCCATGATATTTTACGCTCACTTAATTGAAAATCAGCAGCAGCATGCCTGATATTTTCTGTTGTAATTGCTGCCCCCTGCGCTATATATTCACATGCTTTACCTACAAGAATGCCATACATGTATACTTCGGCATCCTTCTCTATAGCATTGATGGTAAATTTATGCTTAGCAGCAACATCCGTGTTAAGCATAAAGGATTGATTATCAAAATTAATCTGCGTACCCTGCTTTAAATCAGTTAAAGCAACAAGCACGTTATCTTTTGGATGTATTTGTAAAAAGATGTGTTTCTCTGTATCAGACATTATTTATAATCTCATTTTTTAGAATAAAAATTAACGTGTATCCGTACTGTATGATTTCATACGACTATTCTTGCTGCATTATTAGCCCCGTACTAACAACTGCTTAATTTAACAAGGAACAATTACGAATATTAGTTTATATAACTGGTTTGAGCTTGTATCAAAAATAGCTTCATGTTTAATAGAGCAGAATAGAAAAAACCTTTTTTTTAATGGATTATTCTACTGTAATAAGTTTTTTATAGATATTTAATGCCTGTTAGTATAACACTTACTAACCTAAAAAATCTTAAGGACATTAGTAACAAAGCACCCTTGTATTAACCTATGAGTAATAAAAGAAGAGACGGCTTTGAGGGCGAGAAACTGATTTATTTGCCTCCAAAAATTTGGAAGAATGTTCTAAAAAGACATCCGAACATATTCCAGATATACGTTACACAGATCGGTTACTTTCCTAAAGCGAGCTATCATTACAGAGAGCGGCGTAAAGGGTGTAAAGACAACATTTTCATTTACTGTTTGCAAGGGAAAGGACACTATGTACTTGAAAATAAAAAATATACAGTTACGGCAAATCAGTTTATAGTTTTGCCTGCCACAGATAAATACATGCGTTATTGGGCCGATGCCGAGGATCCATGGACAATTTATTGGATACATTATACTGGTGATCAAATAGATGTGTTTAACCAGTTTTTAAATGTAAAATCGCATAAAGGGCCTATTGCTATACCTTTCAATGCTAAGGCGATAGGTATATGGGACAATATGTACGAAAGCCTTGAGATGGGTTATAGCCTGGAGAACCTATCGAACGCCAGTTTTTGTTTATATAACTTTTTAGCAACCTTCTTATTCCCGGAAAGGCACTTAAAAACTGTACAAAGCACTGATGTGATAAATAATTCGGTGCTTTATATGAAAGCCAATCTAGACAAGAAGCTTACAGTTGAACAAATAGCTGAACACAACACGCTTTCTACTTCCCATTTTTCTGCAATATTCAAAAAGGCGACAGGAATGCCGCCCATGGATTATTTTATTAACATTAAAATGCAGAGCGCTTGTCAATTATTATATAGTAAAGATGCCAGAATAAAAACAGTAGCCGCAAAGCTGGGATACAGTGATGCTTTCTACTTTTCACGGGTATTTAAAAAATACATGGGCATATCTCCCGAGCATTACAAACTGACTATTGATAAGCACTGATATCTACCTTGAAAATTCAAGCAGCTAACATTTCCCCAGTGCTTAAACGCAAAAAAGCCCTGTTCTTTAGGAACAAGGCTTTAAGTTTTGCTGCCCGATTAGGGGCATTGAGTGCCCGAAAGGGCTTTAAAAAAGGTTGGCGCCGACCTACTCTTCCACGTTTTACCGCAGTACCATCGGCTCTGGCGGGCTTAACTTCTCTGTTCGGAATGGGAAGAGGTGGACACCGCCGATATAGGCACCTGAATATTTTTAGTTATTAGTCATTGGTCATTAGTGCATTCGTCATTGACTGACTTACGGACTTTGCTGACTTTTCTGACTCATTAACTTGACATATTATTGAAAGAAGTAGTTGAAGCTGAGAGAACAACAGCTTATTTGTTGTTTTGATGGTGGTGTGACCGGAAAGGTCACACCACTTATCTGTTGCGAAGAAAGCTTCGGGCGATTAGTATTACTCGGCTATGATGTCACCACCTTTACACCTGTAACCTATCAACGTGGTAGTCTACCACAACCCTATAAGGAAGTCTCATCTCGTGGCTAGTTTCGCACTTAGATGCTTTCAGCGCTTATCTATTCCCAACGTAGCTACTCTGCAGTACAGCTGGCGCCATAACAGATTCACCAGAGGTTAGTCCAACCCGGTCCTCTCGTACTAAGGTCAGCCCCACTCAAACTTCCAACGCCCACAACAGATAGGGACCGAACTGTCTCGCGACGTTCTGAACCCAGCTCGCGTGCCACTTTAATCGGCGAACAGCCGAACCCTTGGGACCTTCTCCAGCCCCAGGATGTGACGAGCCGACATCGAGGTGCCAAACCTCCCCGTCGATATGAGCTCTTGGGGGAGATCAGCCTGTTATCCCCAGCGTACCTTTTATCCTTTGAGCGATGGCCCTTCCATGCAGAACCACCGGATCACTATATCCGTCTTTCGACCCAGCTCGGCTTGTCTGCCTCACTGTCAAGCAAGCTTTTGCTATTGCACTCCGCGTACGGTTACCAAGCGTACTGAGCTTACCTTTGAAAGCCTCCGTTACCTTTTTGGAGGCGACCACCCCAGTCAAACTACCCGCCAAACAATGTCCCCCGCTTTGCAGGGTTAGACACCAAATACAGAAAGGGTGGTATTTCAACGTTGACTAACTGACTCCTAGCGAAGCCAGATCACAGTCTCCCACCTATCCTACACATCCTGTATCCGATATCAATGTTAAGTTGTAGTGAAGGTGCATGGGGTCTTTCCGTCCCGTTGCGGGTAACCGGCGTCTTCACCGATACCACAATTTCACCGAGCTCATGGCTGAGACAGCGCCCAGATCGTTACACCATTCGTGCAGGTCGGAACTTACCCGACAAGGAATTTCGCTACCTTAGGACCGTTATAGTTACGGCCGCCGTTTACCGGGGCTTCGATTCAATGCTTCGCCTTGCGACTAACATCCCCTCTTAACCTTCCGGCACCGGGCAGGTGTCAGGCCTTATACGTCATCTTTCGATTTTGCAAAGCCATGTGTTTTTGTTAAACAGTCGCCTGGGCCTTTTCACTGCGGCTGCATTTCTGCAGCGCCCCTTCTCCCGAAGTTACAGGGCCATTTTGCCGAGTTCCTTAGCCATGATTCACTCGAGCACCTTAGGATCCTCTCCTCGACTACCTGTGTCGGTTTACGGTACGGGTTTTTATGACCTGAAGCTTAGCAGGTTTTCTTGGAAGTCTGATTACCATCACTATCCACTCCCCCGAAGGTTTGCGGTACTATCAGCTTTCAGCAGAACTCACGTACTTTACTATGTGTCCTATACCTACGGCCTTTAACGTTCTATTCCGTCAGAACGCGGATGTGTCACTACTCCGTCACTGCATCGCAGTCATAAAAAGTACTGGAATATTAACCAGTTGTCCATCGGAATCTCCACCCGGATTATCCTTAGGCCCCGACTAACCCTGATCCGATTAGCGTTGATCAGGAAACCTTAGTCTTTCGGTGGGCGGGTTTCTCTCCCGCCTTATCGTTACTTATGCCTACATTTGCTTTTCTATAACCTCCACAGCAGCTTACGCTACTGCTTCGCCGGCGATAGAATGCTCCCCTACCAGTGTATTATTCATACAATCCATAGCTTCGGTATACCATTTAATGCCCGTTTATTATCCATGCCCGGCCGCTCGACTAGTGAGCTGTTACGCACTCTTTAAATGAATGGCTGCTTCCAAGCCAACATCCTAGCTGTCTGTGCAGCCGGACCTCGTTAGTTCAACTTAATGGTAATTTGGGGACCTTAGCTGATGGTCTGGGTTCTTTCCCTCTCGGCCCTGGACCTTAGCACCCAGAGCCTCACTGCAGCGTATATTATCAAGCATTCGGAGTTTATCTGGATTTGGTAGGATTTGACTCCCCCGCACCCAATTAGTAGCTCTACCTCTTAATAACTTTACCGCCACGCTGTTCCTAAAAACATTTCGGGGAGTACGAGCTATTTCCCAGTTTGATTAGCCTTTCACCCCTACCCACAACTCATCCGGAAGCTTTTCAACGCTTATCGGTTCGGTCCTCCAGTACGTGTTACCGCACCTTCAACCTGGTCATGGGTAGATCACAAGGTTTCGCGTCTACCTCCTCTGACTGCACGCCCTATTCAGACTCGCTTTCGCTTCGGCTTCGTGCCTTAAACACTTAACCTTGCCAGAGAAGAGTAACTCGTAGGCTCATTATGCAAAAGGCACGCCGTCATCCGTTGCCAGACTCCGACCGCTTGTAAGCACACAGTTTCAGGTTCTATTTCACTCCCCTGTTCGGGGTTCTTTTCACCTTTCCTTCACAGTACTAGTTCACTATCGGTCTCTCAGTAGTATTTAGCCTTACCGGATGGTGCCGGCAGATTCCCACAAGGCGTCTCCGACCTCGCAGTACTCAGGATCCCACTAAGTCAATATTACTTACGCTTACGCAGCTCTCATGCTCTTTGGCGGGGTTTCCCACCCCCTTCAGCTTCATTTTATTGTACTATGTCGTGGTCCTACAACCCCAGGTATGCCGTAACATAACTGGTTTGGGCTCCTTCCCTTTCGCTCGCCACTACTCAGGAAATCACTATTGTTTTCTCTTCCTCCGCTTACTTAGATGTTTCAGTTCAGCGGGTTAGCGCATTTGCGATCATTCTTCAAATGATCAGGTTTCCCCATTCGGAAATCTCCGGATTAAGTCTTATTTGCAAATCCCCGGAGCTTATCGCAGCTTATCACGTCCTTCTTCGCCTCTGAGAGCCAAGGCATCCCCTGTGTGCCCTTTCTTACTTTCTTCTACGCATACCGCTTTTGCTCGGTATGGTATGTCTTTATTTGATTCTTGTTATCTGTTGTCTGTTTCCTGTTAACGGTATTGCTACCCAACTGTCAACTCGCAACTCGTAACTGTCCTCTACTGTTGTTTTCTCAGTTTATTCAATTACTTCTTCCAATATGTCAAAGAACTTTTTTAAGCTTATGTGCTGAAAGTCTAAAGCTTAAAGCTTTTAAGGGCTTTGTGCTTTTCGCTTTCTGCTTTCCGCTTAAGCGTGGAGAATAACGGATTCGAACCGTTGACCCCCTGCGTGCAAGGCAGGTGCTCTAGCCAGCTGAGCTAATTCCCCAGTTATGATGTCTGTTGCCGGTTGCCGGTTATCTGTTGCCAGTACTTTTTACTTTCAACTTTTAACTCTTTACCTTTAACTCACCCTGTAGTCTCGAGCAGATTTGAACTGCTGACCCCTACATTATCAGTGTAGTGCTCTAACCAAACTGAGCTACGAGACTTTCTTTTGCAGTTCCGAGTTGTGAGTTCCGAGTTCCGAGTCAGCTTCGCTGTGCTAACTGCTAACTCTTCTTTCTATCGCTCCAAACGCTTTGCTGCCGATCTTGTCTTGTGCCTTACTTTTTCAGTTAGTTCACATTCCCTGATGGCTTCATCTTCTGGGTTTCTCTTTTCAGAGTAGCAAGTACCAAGTATATCGTAGCAAGATCTTCTCTTGTTTCCTATCTCTTGTTTCTTGTCTCTGTCTTTTCTCTTTTATAATAAATAAGATAACATGTAACGAGGCTTTTCCTAATTCCTGTCGTTTGACTGATAGTTTGGGATACTGCTCCAGAAAGGAGGTATTCCAGCCACACCTTCCGGTACGGCTACCTTGTTACGACTTAGCCCCAGTTACCGATTTTACCCTAGGACGCTCCTTGCGGTTACGCACTTCAGGTACTCCCAGCTTCCATGGCTTGACGGGCGGTGTGTACAAGGCCCGGGAACGTATTCACCGCGTCATTGCTGATACGCGATTACTAGCGAATCCAACTTCACGGGGTCGAGTTGCAGACCCCGATCCGAACTGTGAACAGCTTTTTGAGATTGGCTTCCTGTTGCCAGGTCGCTGCCCTCTGTACTGCCCATTGTAGCACGTGTGTAGCCCCGGACGTAAGGGCCATGATGACTTGACGTCGTCCCCTCCTTCCTCTCTACTTGCGTAGGCAGTCTGTTTAGAGTCCCCACCTTAAATGCTGGCAACTAAACATAGGGGTTGCGCTCGTTGCGGGACTTAACCCAACACCTCACGGCACGAGCTGACGACAGCCATGCAGCACCTAGTTTCGTGTCCCGAAGGACTGATACGTCTCTGTATCATTCACTAACTTTCAAGCCCGGGTAAGGTTCCTCGCGTATCATCGAATTAAACCACATGCTCCTCCGCTTGTGCGGGCCCCCGTCAATTCCTTTGAGTTTCACCCTTGCGGGCGTACTCCCCAGGTGGAATACTTAACGCTTTCGCTTAGACGCTGACCGTATATCGCCAACATCGAGTATTCATCGTTTAGGGCGTGGACTACCAGGGTATCTAATCCTGTTTGATCCCCACGCTTTCGTGCCTCAGCGTCAATCGCACTTTAGTAAGCTGCCTTCGCAATCGGTGTTCTGTGACATATCTATGCATTTCACCGCTACTTGTCACATTCCGCCTACCTCAGCTGCATTCAAGCTCATCAGTATCAAAGGCACTCCGATAGTTAAGCTACCGCCTTTCACCTCTGACTTAACAAGCCGCCTACGCACCCTTTAAACCCAATAAATCCGGATAACGCTTGGATCCTCCGTATTACCGCGGCTGCTGGCACGGAGTTAGCCGATCCTTATTCTTACCGTACATTCAGCTTCTCACACGTGAAAAGGTTTATTCCGGTACAAAAGCAGTTTACAACCCGTAGGGCCGTCTTCCTGCACGCGGCATGGCTGGTTCAGACTTCCGTCCATTGACCAATATTCCTTACTGCTGCCTCCCGTAGGAGTCTGGTCCGTGTCTCAGTACCAGTGTGGGGGGCCATCCTCTCAGATCCCCTAGACATCATGGCCATGGTGAGCCGTTACCTCACCATCTAGCTAATGTCCCGCATGCCCATCTTTATCCTATAAATATTTGATCATTGAACGATGCCGTTCTGTGATTTTATGCGGTGTTAATCTCTCTTTCGAGAGGCTATCCCCCTGATAAAGGTAGGTTACATACGTGTTACGCACCCGTGCGCCACTCTCATGAAGAGCAAGCTCCTCAATCCCGTCCGACTTGCATGTATTAGGCCTGCCGCTAGCGTTCATCCTGAGCCAGGATCAAACTCTCCATTGTAAAATGTTTTGTTTGTATCCAGACCCTATTACTCAAAATAGAAATCTGTATTTGAAGGCGAAAGTTTTTGAGCTTAAAGCTTAAAGGTAATCCTTTCTGCTTTTCGCTTTTGTCTTTCAACCTTATTGTATCTTTATACAGTATCCCTATCAGTTTAGATTTAATTAAATTAAATTGACTTTCTTTTAGGTTGATAACTTGGTTACAAGTTACCCGCTTCGCTACATGTTATTATCTTATTTAAAGAACTTTGCGCCGCCGCTCACGCTTAGGCTTCTTATGTTGGGCTTCGAGCTGCCAGTTTTCAGTGGCCGGTTATCTGTTGTCCGTATGAACTTTCAACTCGTAACTTTCCGCTTTCAACTAACCGCTTTCTGCTTACTTTCTCTTTTCATTTCCGATCCGGAGTCGCTCCGTTTCGTTTGGGACTGCAAAGGTAGAAGTCTTTTTCTTTTCTCCAAAATTTATTTGAACTTTTTTTTTCAAACTTTCTTCTGGTTACTCCCAGCTTCAGCTTCCTCCAAAATCAGCCTTAACTTATTCGTTTCCGCCTTTTTTCGCTTTCTCCGCCGTAGCTTCCTTCCCGCTTTTCAATACATTCCCGCTCCCGTTCGGAGCGGCTGCAAAGGTGATCATTTTTTTCTATTCTCACAAGTACCTACAAAAGTTTTTTTTTGCTTTTGTGAGAAGCACTTTTCCCGTCTCTTCTCTATTCTTTCACCTTCGTCTTTTCAAGTAACAACCCTCATTGCTGAGGGGATACAAATGTACCAACTTTTACCCGCCCTGCAACCTTTTTCTTTACTTTTTTAAAACATTTACTTAATACGCTGGTTTCAAAGGGTTAAGCTTGCCGAAAGCAAACATTAACGCTCATATATTTCCAAAATAAAACTCAATTAATAGTTTCTAACCATTATCAAATGTCCGTTATCGCCTTAATTTCTTTAAAATCCCATATAATATGAGATAAACAAATTCAGATATTAAGCAGTATCCTTTTTCAAAAAACTATTATAATATAGAATTAAATTAGAAGCTGATTACATATTATCATATAGCAAGCATGGACATTAAAGATCTAATCCCAAAACATAAACATTACCATGAAGTAATCAGTGAGCTTAAAGAACTTTCATTCGAACAGATTAAGCCAATTTTACCCCAGTTGTTAGAATGGCTTCAAGATATGAATTGGCCAATTGGCAGGTCCATTGCGGATGTCTTAAAGCCATTTGCAAACAGAATGACTTCTGAAATAATTAAAGTTCTGAGATCAAACGATTCAATGTGGGAACTTTGGGTATTAATTAATTTGGTGAGAAATACAACCGATCCTCTTTTGTTGGCAGAAATCGAACGGATTGCAAAATTTCCATCAAAAGTTGAAATTGAAGACGAGGTAAACCTGGAAGCAATTGCAATTTTAAATGGAGATTATAAATAGTTTATATAGTCATAAAAAAAGCCTCTCATTTTCATGAGAGGCTTTGGGTAAATGATGGGGCTCGAACCCACGACCCCTAGAACCACAATCTAGTGCTCTAACCAACTGAGCTACATCTACCGTTTGGGATTGCAAAAATACAAATCTTGATTAGCTATGCAAGTCCTTTTTTCAAAAAAATTATCATAGCGCATTGCAATCGCATTTTCCTATACTTGCAGCTGTATATGATAGAGATTTTTACAGACGGTGCATCAAGCGGAAATCCTGGCCCAGGTGGCTATGGCGTAGTTTTACGATCGGGAAACCATTATAAAGAGCTATCCGCCGGATACCGAAAAACCACCAATAACCGCATGGAGTTAATGGCTGTTATTAAAGGGCTTGAGGCGTTGAAAAGCCCTAACCAGGAAGTTGTAATATGCTCGGACTCGAAATATGTGATAGATGCCATTGAAAAGCGCTGGGTACATAGCTGGCTACAGAAGGGCTTTAAAGACAAAAAAAACAAGGACCTGTGGATGCGTTATTTAGAACTCAGCAAATTGCACCGCATCAGGTTTGTATGGGTACGCGGGCATAACGGTCACCCGGAAAATGAACGCTGCGACCAGTTAGCTGTTGCAGCTTCTAAACAAAAAGACCTGCTTATTGATTCTGTTTTCGAAGCGGAAATGAATCGCGTTAATCTATTATAAGAACTAAACCACTATATAATTATTAAATGACCCGCATAGGCCTGATATCAGACACACATAACTACCTTGATGATGCCGTTTTTAAGCATTTTGAGAATTGTGATGAGATATGGCACGCGGGCGACTTTGGCACTATTGAACTTGCTGATCGGCTTGCTGCCTTTAAACCGCTTAAAGGTGTCTACGGAAATATCGACGGAAAGGACGTACGTATTACTTACCCGGAACATTTACGTTTTAAATGCGAAGACGTGGATGTGTGGATGACCCATATTGGTGGTTATCCCGACAGGTACAGCTCTTTTGTTAAACCTGAAATCTACAACAATCCCCCACAACTATTCATTTGCGGACACTCGCATATACTTAAAGTAATATTTGATAAGAAGATCAATTGCCTGCACTTAAATCCGGGTGCTGCCGGAAAACAAGGCTGGCATAAGGTACGCACGTTAATGAAATTTGATATTAACGGCAGCAAAATTGAAAACCTAAAAGTGATTGAATTGAACGGACGCTAAAAGATGGTAAAGAAGTTCTTCAGTGTTTGTGCGTATTGTGCTGTATACTTCCCTTGTTCCTGGTAGATTGTAAATTCTGATTTTACTACTTCAACTGGCTTCGATCCAAATGCGATTAAATACCTATGCGGTTCCGAATGTGGGTACGATTTAATTGAAATGATTAAACGCTGATATAAACCATATTTATCAGCACACCTTTGAACAATGTCTGATGTATTAACTGGCGCTATAATCCAGAATAAGCCTTTTTCTGTTAAATGACCAGACGTATATTTTAAAAGATCAGCAAAGAAATTCTCGTCCGCATGTTTGGCAACATTGATTTGCTGATTTGGTGATTTGAGCGATTGCGTATAGAAAGGCGGATTAGAAACTATTAAATCATACTTCTTTTCCGGATGCTCTTTAAAAAACTGCTCAAAGCTTTGTTCATAGCAGCTTAAACGACTGGCAAAATCAGAATTATTGAAATTTTGTATAGCAGTATGTGCGGCTGAGTGGTCTATTTCAACGGCATCTATTTGTGCTAAAGCAAAACGCTGTGCCAGCATCATGGCTACAACGCCGGTACCCGTTCCAATATCAAGGATACTTCTTGGCTCTTCATTATTTGCCAGTGCCCCCAGCAATACGCCATCTGTATTAATCTTCATAGCGCAACCCGACTGGTCGACTGCAAATTGTTTAAATTGGAACATGGCTGATTATGTTGCATCGTCATGCTGAACTTGTTTCAGCATCCCAAAGATATTTTTTATTGACTTGGCTTAGCGCGTGAGATGCAGAAACAAGTTCGGCATGACCAAATTAAATACCTTCCTATTATACCTCGTAAAACTCAATTGGCAAACCGTCGGGGTCAGCTAAAAAAGTAAAACGCTTACCTGTAAACTCGTCTGTACGGATTGGTTCAGTTGTTACTCCGTACTTATTTACTTCGGCAACAGCTTTCTGAATATCCTCAACCTCGAATGCCAGGTGGCGCAGGCCTGCAGCCTCTGGACGGGATGGCCTTGCCGGCGGGTTGGGAAAAGAAAAAAGCTCGATCTGGTACAGTCCATTGACTTCCAGATCAAGCTTGTATGAATCTCTTGCTTCGCGGTAAACCTCTTGCAGAATGCTTAAACCAAGTATTTCGGTATAAAACTGTTTAGATTTTTGATAATCTGTACAAATAATAGCAATGTGGTGTACCCGGTTTAGTTTCAGCATTATTCGCCAAGGGTTAAATGCAAAACGTTATCGTAAACTAATTTAATGTCGGTGATATTGCCGTAAAGCTCTTCGTCAACAAACAAATTGCCATGATCGGCTACGGTACCTAACAGACTGAACGGAACTTCTGATGTTGCCATCATTTCTACAAAACGTTCCTGATCTGCCGGAGCAACGCTTACTACTACCCTTCCCTGCGCTTCACCAAATAAGAAAGCATCTTTACGAATGGTTTCGTCAGTGTCGATATGAACACCTAAACCATTTGGCATAGCCGATTCTAATAACGCAATGTACAAACCGCCATCGGCAACATCATGTGCCGACTGGATTACTTTTGCCTGTATCAGTTGTTTAACCACCTGATGCATGGCATATTCTTTCTCCAGATCGAAATATGGTGCCGGTGATTCTTTGATTTTATGGTATGATGCCAGGTATTGTGATGAAGCAATATCATTTACAGACTCGCCGATCAGGTAGATCAGGTCGTCAGGCTGTTTAAAGTCTGCCGTCATCATATTATCGATGTTATCCAGTACACCTAACATACCAATAGTTGGTGTCGGGAAAACCGGGCCCTCATCTGATGACTGGTTGTAGAAACTTACGTTACCACCTGTTACCGGAGTTTCAAATTTAGTACACGCTTCGCCCATACCTTTAATAGCACTTACAAACTGCCAGTATACTTCAGGAATGTAAGGGTTACCAAAGTTTAAGCAATTGGTAATTGCAACAGGCTCGCCGCCTGCGCAGGTAATGTTACGTGCTGCCTCTGCTACTGCAATAGATGTACCTTTTTGAGGGTCGGCATTTACATAACGCGAGTTACAGTCGGTAGTTAAAGCAATTGCCTTATCAGTACCTTTAACCGCAACAACAGCTGCATCACAAGGGCGGTTGGTAGTCATAGTAGCTGTACCCACCATTGAATCGTACTGATTAGTTACCCACCTTTTTGATGCAATGTTTGGATGCGCTACCAAATGCTCAGCAACCTCTACCAGGTTTTCAGGCTCTGGTACATCATTAATATTAAATTTCTGGTATTCCTGGTAATAAGCAGGCTCGCGGTATTCGCGCTCGTAAACCGGGGCACCGCCGCCTAACACTAAATCATCAGCTGGCACATCGGCAACCAGTTCACCATTCATATAGTATTCCAGGCGTTTAGTGTCAGTAACCTCGCCAATGACAGCGCAGTTCAAATCCCACTTATCAAATACAGCCTGTACTAAAGCTTCTTTGCCTTTTTCAACTACAATCAGCATACGCTCTTGTGATTCTGAAAGCAGGATTTCGAAAGGCTTCATATTTTCCTGGCGGGTTGGTACTTTATCCAGCCAGATTTTCATACCGTGCTCGCCTTTGGCCGACATTTCTGAGTTTGAGCAGATAATACCTGCCGCTCCCATATCCTGCATACCAATAACAGCACCGGTTTTAATAACTTCTAAAGTAGCTTCCAGCAACAGTTTCTCCTGGAACGGATCGCCCACCTGTACAGCCGGCAAATCGTTCACAGAATCTTCTGTAATATCTTTTGATGCAAATGCCGCACCGTGGATACCATCTTTACCAGTTGCAGAACCCACGATGTAAACCGGGTTACCTACACCATAAGATGTGGCCGAAACTGTTTCGCCAGCCTTAACAATACCGGCCGACATAGCGTTAACCAGCGGATTTACATTAAAGCTTTCATCAAAATAAAGTTCGCCGCCTACGGTTGGGATACCAAAGGCATTGCCATAATGGCTGATACCTTTAACTACACCTTTAACCAGCCATTTGGTACGGTCAAGGTTAAGATCGCCAAAACGCAATGAATTAAGCTGCGCTATAGGGCGTGCGCCCATTGTGAAAATATCACGGTTGATACCACCCACGCCGGTTGCTGCACCTTGATAAGGTTCCAGCGCTGACGGGTGATTATGTGATTCAATCTTAAATGCACAACCAATGCCATCGCCAAGATCAACTAAACCGGCATTTTCTTCACCTGCTTTGGCCAGCATGCGTGAGCCGTCGCGTGGTAAAGTTTTTAACCATTTGATAGAGTTTTTGTAAGAGCAGTGTTCGCTCCACATTACTGAGAATATCGATAGTTCAGTGAAATTAGGCGTACGGCCCAAAATCTCTTTTATACGGTCAAACTCTGCGGGTAATAAGCCTAAATCTTTGGCGGTTTCAACGGTAGTTAATTCCTGTTGCTCCAATGTAGTATTTGTTTGATGAAAGGATGTGCAAAATTAACAAAATGAGCCGAACGGGCGGAATGAATTTGACATTTTGTTAAAGGCTTCATATTCGTACCTTTTGAGTTGATCAAAAGCATAGTATCTACTTGAAATTACTGGCGAAAATATTAACTATGTAACATATTATAAAACCTTGTATCTAAACCGCATAATTTTAAAACCTTCACCATGCTCAGCATTCGTAACATTGTAAAACAATACGCCGGACACACGGCATTGAATGATGTAAGCTTAGAAGTGGAAAGCGGCAAAGTGTTCGGACTTTTGGGTCCTAACGGCGCCGGTAAAACTTCGCTTATACGCATCATTAACCAAATTACTGCCCCTGACTCGGGCGAGATACTTTTCAATGGTGAAAAGCTCAACCAATCACATATTGAGCGTATCGGCTACTTGCCAGAAGAGCGCGGCCTTTATAAGAAAATGGAGATTGGCGAGCAGATCATTTACCTGGCACGCCTGAAAGGCCTCAGCCGCGACGAAGCGCGCAAACGAATCAAGTACTGGTTTGAAAAATTAGGGATTGAAAGCTGGTGGGATAAAAAAGTGGAAGAACTTTCAAAAGGAATGCAGCAAAAAGCACAGTTTGTAGCTACTGTATTGCACGAACCGGATCTGCTTATCCTTGACGAACCATTTAGCGGTTTTGACCCGGTAAATGCGGAGGTAATAAAAGATGAGATTTTAGAACTAAACCGTAAAGGTGCTACGATATTGTTCTCCACCCATCGTATGGAATCGGTAGAGGAACTGTGCGACTCCATAGCGCTGATCAATAAATCGCGCAAGATACTCGACGGCAAGGTAAAGGCCATCCGCAAATCATATCGTAATGATACTTACCTTTTAGAGTATACCGGTGAACGATTGAATTTCAATGGTTCAGAACCTTTTGATTTGCTTGCAGAAGTAAACGAGGAAGAAGGCGCATACACTATAAAAGTTAAGCTGAAACCGGCAAGCAATTCCAACGATATTTTAAACCATTTTATAACACGTGCACGCGTTAACATGCTACAGGAAGTGATACCTTCTATGCACGAGATCTTCATTGAAAAAGTAAACCTAATAGCCTAAGCCATGAATAAAGTTTTACTCATTATACAACGCGAATACCTGACCCGTGTACGTAAGAAATCATTTGTTGTGATGATATTTGTGGTACCACTGCTCATATTAGCAATGGGCTTTGCCATCAAATACATTGCAAAAAGCAGTGGAGAAATTACAGAGCTGCAAACTGTAAACGTGATTGATGAAAGCAACATGTTTAAAGGAAACTTTCACAACGCGAAAAACATCCGCTTTGAAACCTCTACCCAATCGCTTGCGCAAGCTAAGTCCAACTCAAAGAATAAAGAAAATAATTTCACGCTTTACATTGCAGCCAACTACAATAGCCCAAATGGTGTACAGGTTTTCTCTAAAAAGAAACCACCCTTCCCGCTTACCAGCCAGATAGAAAAGCAGATGAACGATATTGCTGTTGCCAACAGCTTTAAAGCGCAGCATATTGATACCGCACTGATCAACAACATACGCCATACCAATATCTCTGTAAACGCCGTGGAGATTACCGAGAAGGGAGATAAAAACACCAACATGACGGCGAATATCAGTATTGCTATTGCCTGCGCAATATTGATATATATGTCGATATTTATTTACGGTGCACAGGTTATGCGCGGCGTTATTGAAGAAAAAACCAACCGCATTATAGAGGTGATCATCTCATCCGTAAAACCATTTCAACTGATGCTGGGTAAAATCATCGGCGTGGGTTTGGTAGGACTTACTCAATTTGGCGCATGGATCATATTATCTGTAATTGCCACTAAAATTGCCGGGCAATCTACCCAGGAAGGCATGATGAGCTTTATCAGCGTATTACAAAACATCCCTTTTGGGTTCATTTTAGGCTGTTTCATTTTTTATTTTATATCCGGCTATTTACTTTACAGCGCTATGTTTGCGGCAGTTGGTTCGGCTGTAGATAGTGAAACGGAGACACAACAATTCATGTTTCCTATTACCATGCCTTTATTATTCACCTACATCCTATCGGTATCGGTATTGTTCCAGGCACCTAACAGCCCATTGGCGGTATGGTTATCCATTATTCCGTTTACCGCACCGGTAGCTATGATGGTACGCCTGCCTTTTGATCCGCCGATGTGGCAGGTTGGCTTATCAATGGCATTAATGGTAGTCGGATTTTTATTTACCACTTATGTTGCGGCACGTATTTACCGGGTCGGCGTTTTAATGTATGGCAAAAAAGCCAGCTTTAAAGAGCTTAGCAAATGGTTCTTTTATAAGGAGTAATACTCCTATCGATTATTATACACACCCCTGTTAAAGTAAGTGCTTTAACAGGGGTGTGTTGTTTGATATAATCTTAATTCTCTGTTAGTTTTTCATACATTTAAAACAATTTATCTGTTCCTGCCTTGTTGGTGGAAGAATGAAGCCTATGCGTAAACGAGTAGCCGTAATGGATCTCGGCACAAACACTTTTCACCTGTTAATTATTGAAGGAAGCTCTTATGCCGATCTTAAAGAACTGCGGCATGATCATATTGCTGTTAAACTTGGCGAGGGCGGTATAAACAAAGGCTTTATACAACCCGAAGCTTTTGAACGCGGGCTTGACACTATGCGCGGCTTTCAGCAGTATATCGAATACTTTGAAGTAAGCGAGGTAAAGGCTATCGCTACTTCAGCTTTGAGAAGTGCCTCAAACGGAAAGGACTTTATCGACAAAGTAAAAGCGGAAACAGGTATTGTAATTGAAACTATAAACGGTGATACCGAGGCTGGATACATTTATTATGGTGTAAAAGCATCGGGAATGCTGAATAAGCAATACAGTGTTATTGTTGATATTGGCGGTGGCAGTGTTGAGTTTATTATCTGTAACGATGAACGCATTTTCTGGAAGCAGAGCTTTGAAATTGGCGCTGCAAGATTAATGGATCTATATCATAAAATAGACCCTATACCAACTGAACAGATCAACAATTTACATGATTACCTTGACGAAAAACTTCAGCCGTTTTTTGAAGCTGCAAAGAAATACCCGATCAATAATATCATCGGGTCTTCGGGTGCCTTTGAAACCTTTGCCGAGCTTGCAGAACGTAATGCGGGACGGGAGTTTAACCTGAAACAAACCAAGACCTACACTTTTGAAGAGGGTCAATTAGTAAATCTAACCAATGATCTGATCCGATCAAATCACGAAGATCGTAAAGCAAACCCCTACATTATTCCGGTAAGGGTTGATATGATTGTGGTTGCTTCGATATTTACCCGTTACCTGATGGATAAACTCAAAGTTGATAATGTATGCATGTCTGCCTACTCTTTAAAAGAGGGCGTACTGGCGGAGATTTTATCCTAAAATCAGAAACAATAATATTGTCATTCCGAACAAAGTGAGGAATCTATTTAAGCATATCTAAAAGATCCTTCGTTATCACTCAGAACGAAAAAGTCTTGAATACTGTCATTCTATGTATGTGAGGAATCTATAAGTTAGGTTAAGCAAATCTTAGAAGATCTCTCGCCAAGCTCGAGATGACAGTATGGTATCCAAATCAATTTGTCATTCCGAACGTATGTGAGGAATCTATAAGTTAGGTTAAGCAAATCTTAGAAGATCTCTCGCCAAGCTCGAGGTGACAGTATGGTATCCAAATCAATTTGTCATTCCGAACAAAGTGAGGAATCTATTTAAGCATATCTAAAAAGATTCTTCGTTATCACTCAGATGACAAACTATTAAGTAAGACTATTTTTAAACCAAACCTCATCAGGTTCGGCTTTGAAATCAGCCATTAGGTTGACTAACTCAATAGGATCTGCCGAGGTGATTACCAGTTTTCGGTTTGCCGGTTTCAAAAACTTTTGTTCTACCATCACATCCATTTGCTTCAGCAGAAAATCGTAAAAGCCATTGACGTTTAAAACGCCTATGGGCTTTTTATGTAAACCCAGTTGCAGCCATGTCAGCACTTCAAAAAATTCCTCGAGTGTACCAAAGCCACCAGGAAGCATCACAAATCCATCACATATTTCGCTCATACGTTGTTTACGCTGATGCATATTTTCAACAACAATAAGTTCGGAAATACCTTTATGCCCAACTTCTTTATCCATTAAAAACTGCGGGATCACGCCTATCACTTCACCATTACGTTGCAGCATAGCATCGGCAATAAGGCCCATCACTCCTACTTTACCGCCACCATACACAAGGTTCATGTTCCGGTTAACCATTACTTGTGCCAACTGGTCAATAGCATCTTTAAGTATAGGGTCGCCATTATAATTGGCACCGCAAAACACACAGATAGATTTCATTTGCTTGTATGTATTTGGTATTTATTGATGATGTAAACCTAAGCATTCCCGGCAATTTAAGATCTGCGATTACATCATTTTCTTGTTATCAAATCAGCTTGCTGATAACCGGCCATACTTTATCAGCAATAATTTTATACCCTTCTGCAGAGGGGTGCAAGCCGTCCCTTAAATTTAAGTGAGCTATACCAGCCACACCTTCCAAAAAGAAAGGCACAAACGCCATCTGATTACTGTCGGCCAGTTTACGATAGATTGACCTGAACTCCTTTGCAAAAGCACCCGGAATAAATACAGGAAGCTCCATTCCCATCAAGGCAAGTTTTATCTGAGGATACTTTGCCTTTACCTGATCTATGATCTTTTGAAGATTGGTGAGTGTTGTTGCAGGTGGTACTCCGCGAATGATATCATTGATGCCCAATTCAAGAATAAAGACATCAACAGGTCTGTTTAGCCAGTAGCCTAACCTGTTTAATCCGCCGGCAGAAGTATCACCGCTGACACCGGCATTCAGCACCTTATAATTAAGGCCTGCAACATTAACCTTTTGCTGAATTAAAGCCGGAAACGATTGGTTTTCTGCATCGGCCAGGCCATAACCGGCAGTAAGGCTATCGCCGAAGAAGAGGATATTTTTGATTTCGTTCATTTGTTCAGTTGCTTATTAAAAAGCAATAGTTCATCAGCAAATCAAATACCAATGAACTATTGAACTTATATGATCGAATAAATTACCTAGTGTAATTCGGCGATTCTTTAGTAATGGTAATATCATGCGGGTGCGACTCGCGCATACCGGCCGCTGTAATACGTACAAATTTAGCTTGTTGCAATTGCGGGATGTTGGTTGCACCACAATAATGCATACCTGCACGCAAACCGCCTACATATTGATAAACAACCTCGGCTAAAGTACCTTTATAAGGCACACGGCCTACAATACCTTCTGGCACAAGCTTGGTTACAACGTCTGTTTCATCCTGGAAGTAACGGTCTTTTGAACCTTGCTCCATCGCATCAACAGAACCCATACCACGATATGATTTAAATTTACGGCCTTCATAAATAATGGTTTCGCCTGGTGATTCTTCCACACCAGCAAACAGAGAGCCTGCCATTATTGAACCAGCACCTGCTGCAATTGCTTTAACAATATCGCCTGTTTGTTTGATACCACCATCGGCAATAACCGGCACACCGGTTCCTTCCAGGGCTTTTGCACATTCGTAAACGGCATATAATTGAGGTACGCCAACACCCGCAACGATACGGGTGGTACAGATAGAACCCGGACCAATACCAACCTTAACTGCATCGGCACCGGCTTCGGCCAATGCACGTGCGCCGTCGGCTGTAGCAACATTACCTGCAATGATCTGCATTTCCGGATAAAGCTCTTTGATAGCTTTAACCATATCAATAACGCCTTTTGAGTGGCCGTGAGCAGTATCAACAGTAAGTACATCCACACCGGCAGCAACAAGTGCCTTTACACGGTCAATATTGTCGCCGCTAACGCCAACTGCTGCACCTACACGTAAACGTCCATGCTCATCTTTACAGGCGGTTGGGTAATTTTTAAATTTCTGAATGTCTTTGAAAGTAATTAAGCCTACCAGTTTATTATTGTCATCAACAACCGGAAGTTTCTCAATTTTATAATTTTGAAGTATTTCTTCTGCCTGGATCAGCGTTGTACCCTGTGGCGCAGTAATCAGGTTATTGGTGGTCATTACCTCACGCACCGGCTTATCCATATCCTTTTGAAAACGCAGGTCGCGGTTGGTAATAATACCTTTTAGTTGATGATCGTCGCCGATCACCGGGATACCACCCACCTTAAACTCCTTCATGATCTTAACAGCATCAGCCACTAATGCATCCTCGTGCAAAGTAACCGGGTCTTGTATCATTCCGCTTTCCGAACGCTTAACTTTACGAACCTCATTAGCCTGAGCGCTGATGCTCATGTTTTTATGCAGTATGCCGATACCCCCGGCCTGCGCAATAGCAATAGCCAGTTGCGAACCGGTTACAGTATCCATAGCAGCAGAAACAATTGGGATGTTAAGCTTGATTTTACGGGTTAAGTAAGTGCTGGTATTAACGTCGCGCGGTAGAACTTCTGAGTATGCCGGTATCAGTAAAACGTCATCATAAGTTAAACCTTCGGCGATAAATTTTGAGGAGTCAAGCATGGCAAATAATATTATTGAGATTGATTATTTGCCGGGCAAAGATAGTGAATTATTCGGTATTTAGAAGTTCCGATTTGGAAATAATGCGAATTGACGATTTCATAGCATTAAAATTACAATGGCTTGATGTGATGAAAGGCATTAGTTAACTTATTTAAAACTTATTGGCTGTAACGTTTATCTCCGGGTTTCGTCTTACCAATACATCAGCGTTAAATGCACAGATTAGGTTTACTTATTTTACTGCTTATGCCATTATGGTGCCTCGCAAATAAAGGCGGCGGGCACCCTGTGATCATAGGCGGTATCAATTTAACCGAACTACAGCTTGGCGATTCTGACCCTTACGGCGATTTCAAAACTTTAGCCATCCCTATCAAACGCGCCGGTAACCTGCTGATAGTGGAGGCACAGATTGATTCTGTTGCAGGTAATTTTGTATTGGATACCGGTGCCCCCTACCTTGTGCTAAATGAAACTTACTTTCGTGATCTGCCGCATATCGTTGAGCAGGAAGCAGGCGGAATAAATGGCCGCACCTCCAGCACATTCACCACAGTGGTGCATAATTTCTCGTTAGGATTCGACCTTCATTTTGACCGCCTGGTTGCAGATGTAACCGACCTTTCGGGCATTGAAAACAGCAAAAAGATCAAGATACTTGGTTTATTAGGTACCAGGCTTTTTAACAAGCTGGCCATCACAATTGATATGGCAAACAACTTGTTATATATTCATAAACTCGACAGTAAAGGCGACATTATAAACGACCAGCGTAATCTGAAGAATCCTGATCTGCAAGTGCCTTTTCAACTGATGCACGATGTGATCCTTTTAAAAGCAAAAATTACAGATAAAACTGTATGGCTGGCGTTTGACAGTGGTGCCGAAACAAATATGATTGATTTACACGTACCTAAAAAGGTGCTTAAATCATTAGAAATACTTAACCGTTCTTCCGTTACGGGCGTAGGCGGCACAAAATATGAACTGATCTATGCAAGATGCAATAATCTTGAGATCGGCAATAAAACTTTCACAGGTAACCATGTGCTGGTCTCCAACCTCGAAAACATTGGCAAAGCATATGGCTATTCGGTAGACGGTATTTTGGGGTATGATTTTTTTGCCCGCGGAGTTTTTACGATCAACTTCGCGAAAAAAGAATTTGAAATGTACATTTACAATCACCAACAGGATAAATGAAGGCGCTGAAGTACATATCAATTCTGATTTTGCTGTTTGTACAAGTAACGGCAATGGCTCAGCAGCGCAGTAAGATTTACATCCTGCGTAACCACATGATGCTGCAGCTCGACCGCCGCTCGCCTAAAAAAACGATTGATAGTTTACTGCATATAGCTGGCCTCACTAACCTGAATGCCGACATGGTACAGAAGGGCAATTTTGCGCCTGCCGAAAAACAGGGTTGGAATGTAAATATTAAAGGCAAGTATCAGGTGCAGCTGGATATTTCTTTATCAGATCTTGGCGAAAACAGGATTACGCCCTATTTAATCAGTACCACAGTAAATAAAAGCGAGAACAGGCCGGGCTATCCGGCCGAAGTGCTTTACGGAATAAACAGTTTTAACCGTGTAACCGTACGGGAATTACCATCTGGCCTTACCCGCTTTTTTGTCCCCGGAAATACCAATTCAAGGCGCGTACTTCTTTCCGGCAGCTTTAATGACTGGAGCACCATTAAAGGCCTGATGAATAAAACCGACAGCGGATGGGTGGCAGACATTAAACTGGAACCGGGGAAATATGCTTATAAGTTTATCATCAACGGCAACTGGACACCAGACACTTACAATAACCTGATTGAAAATGACGGTGCAGGAAACATGAACTCCATATACTACCGTTACAATTTCACATTCAGGCTTTCTGGTTATTCACAAGCTAAGCATGTTTCTGTTAGCGGCAGCTTCAATAAATGGGCTGAAATTCCGATGAGACTTTTAGGTAAAGTCTGGACAGCCCAGCTTTACATTCATGATGGGGTTCATCTGTATCACTTTAATGTAGATAACAATTGGCTGGCTGATCCTTCAAATGCTGAAAAACAGCAGCAAAATGGTAAACCTGTTTCGATACTTAAGTTGGGAGAAACAGTGACTTTTAAACTTGATGGCTATACCAATGCCAAAAATGTTTATGTGGCTGGTTCCTTCAATAACTGGAATCCGGATATGATCCGTTTAAGAAAAACATCCACAGGTTGGGTATTACCATACGTTTTACCGGCGGGTAATTATTCGTACAAATTTGTAGTGGATGGCCAGTGGATTACAGATCCAAATAACCCACATCAAATTACGGAAAACGGGAAGACTAATTCATTTCTGGCGGTGAAACCCAATCATATCTTCAGGCTAAAGGGATATAACGATGCTCATAAAGTAATACTACCCGGCAGCTTTAATAACTGGAATGAAAGTGGCTATACGCTTGAACACCGCGATGGCGAATGGGTAATCAGCATGTACCTTAAGAAAGGGAAATATCAATACAAATTTCTGATCGATGGGCGTTGGATACTGGACCCGGGCAACAAACAATGGGAACAAAATGAATATGGTACGGGTAACTCTGTACTATGGATTGAATAATTTATAATTTCTACCTTAGTCGTTTATCCTTTTGAAATGACTATACCTATTTACCAGGCTGACGCCTTTACCGATAAACTTTTTGGTGGCAATCCGGCTGCAATTTGTCCGCTAACGGATTGGCTGCCCGATGATGTGATGCAAAAAATAGCAGCAGAAAACAACCTGGCAGAAACTGCCTTTTTTGTGCCAACTACAGATGGCTTCCATTTGCGCTGGTTTACACCGGAATTAGAGATTGATTTATGCGGGCATGCTACCCTGGCCACTGCACATATTTTATATACCGAATTGGGCTATGATAATCCTGAAATTAAGTTCGACACACAAAAGGCAGGTGTTTTAAAAGTTACAAAAGATGGAGATAAGTACATCTTAGATTTTCCATCCCGGCCGCCTTTTGCAGCCGATGAACCGGAAGGTTTGATAGCGGCATTGGGTGGCATGCAGCCCAAAAGTATCCTTAAATCAAGAGATTATTTCCTGGTATACGAAAGCGAAAAAGATATAACGGATATAAAACCTGATCACGCTGCACTTGCAAAGATTGATGCAGTAGGCATCATTATAACAGCACCGGGTATTAAAGTTGATTTTGTATCGCGGTTTTTCGCTCCGGCCGCTGGCGTTCCCGAAGATCCGGTAACTGGTTCGGCACATTGTAACCTGATACCCTACTGGGCAGAAAAGCTTAGTAAAAACACCTTACATGCTTATCAGCTTTCGGCACGAAAAGGAGAACTCTGGTGCGAACTAAAAGGCGACCGCGTGCTGATGTCAGGCAAAGCAGTTACTTATTTAAAGGGAGAGATTTACATTTAATCAGTTGCGAGGTTTCAGTTGCGTGTTACGTGCCGTGTGTGATTAATTTCATATATATCCTCTACTATTAACTCATAATCCAAGACAGCAAACCGGCAACAGAAAACCCGAACCTCGCAACAGAAATTGCTCTTTACTTTTCACAATTTCTGATTAACTTACGGGTTACATTATTGATTAGGGATTCCGTTTACAGATGCAGCTTACTCGCTTAGAAATCAAGGGTTTTAAAAGCTTTGGCGATAAGATCACCATTAACTTTAATGAGGGTGTTACTGCTATTGTTGGCCCTAATGGCTGCGGAAAATCAAACGTAGTAGACTCGATCCGTTGGGTTTTGGGCGAGCAAAGCACGCGCATGCTCCGCTCAGAAAAAATGGAGAACGTCATCTTCAACGGAACTAAAAGCCGTAAGCCGGCTAACCTGGCAGAGGTATCCCTCACCTTTGATAATACCAAGAACGTATTGCCGACCGAGTTTTCGCAGGTCACCCTTACCCGTAAACTGTACCGCACCGGCGAAAGCGAATACCGCCTCAATGATGTGCAGTGCCGCTTGAAAGATATTACCGATCTTTTTCTGGATACCGGCATCGGGGCCGACTCCTACTCTATCATCGAGTTAAAGATGATAGACGAGATCATTACCAATAAAGAAGGTTCACGTCGTAACTTGTTTGAAGAAGCATCGGGCATATCCAAATACAAGCTCCGCAAAAAGCAAACCTTTAACAAGTTAAAAGATACTGAAGCAGATCTGGACCGCGTTGAAGACCTGCTTTTCGAGATTGAAAAGAACTTAAAAACATTAGAAAACCAGGCTAAAAAAGCAGAGCGTTATTATCGCCTTAAAGAGCAGTATAAAACGTTGAGCATTATGCTGGCATCTTTCAGGATAGTTTCCTTCAGCGAGTCGCTGGCAAAAATTGAAGATCAGGAACAAAAACATCGCGCTGAGAAAACCGGTGTTGTTGCGCAGATTGATACGCTTGAAGCTTTACTACAGCAACAAAAGCTGGACAACCTGACTAACGAAAAAAACCTCTCTATACAGCAAAAGGCAACTAACGACTTCATCTCAAAGATTCGTGCTTACGAAAGCGAAAAGCGTGTTAAGAATGAACAGCTGAAATATCAAAAGGATAAGGAAGCCAGTTTAAATACTGAATTAGAGCGCGACCGCAACCAGCTTAATCACGTTCTTTACAACATCAAAAGGCTGAATGAGGAAAAAGCGCAGGAAGAGGAAACCCTGCAAAGTATTCAGGAGCGCCTATCTGACCTTAAACAAACTGTTGATGAATTACGTGTTGAACAAACTGCTGCGCGCGAAGAACTGAATGAGCTTAATAGCATCAATAATCGCCTGCAAAACCAGATCTATAAAACAGAAAAAGATCTGGATATTCTGCGCATACAGCAGCAAGCCTTAGAGCAGGAAAGCCAGCGTAATATGGATGATGCTGCAAGCAAGGAGGTTGAACTTTCGCATTTTAACCAGCTTGTTGCCGAATTGGCATATCGCACCGAAACACTGCAAAAAGAATACGACTTATCTGTTGAACAGGAAACACTTTTACAGGAAAACATTAAAGCCACCGATGCTGAAATAAATTCTGTAAAAGACCATATCAGGCAGGAAAGCCGTAAGCTGGACGCAAAGCAAAATGAGTATACGCTTACCAAAAGCATGGTTGATAACCTGGAAGGTTTCCCGGAATCGATCAGGTTTTTGAAGAAGAACACAGGCTGGGCTAAAAACGCGCCGTTGTTTAGCGACGTACTTTTTTGTAAGGAAGAGTTCAGGGTGGCTATCGAAAATTTCCTGGAACCACTGATGAATTATTACGTAGTCGAAAGTTACGATGAAGCCATCAACGCCATCAACCTGCTAAGCAATGCATCGCGTGGGCGGGCACAGTTTTTTATCCTTAATAATTACGAGCAGGTAAACAATGATGCCTTACCTGCTGACAGTTCATTCATTCCTGCGCTAAGTGTTGTTGAAGTTGATAAACGCTACCAGGCATTGTGCAGCAACCTGTTACATAATGTTTATCTGGTGGATGATGCTACTGAAAATGACCTTAATAATGCGCAATTATCGGCAGATATTATTCTACTGGGTAAAAGTGGCAAGTTCAACAAATCAAAGCATACATTGGCAGGCGGCTCTGTTGGGCTATTTGAGGGTAAGCGTATTGGCCGTGCTAAAAATTTAGAAAACCTGGCCAGGGAAATTAAAGCCATTGAGGCCGACGTTACTAAGGCAAATCAGCAATCAGAGCAATTACAAAGCAAACTTGTCGCCTTACGTAATTCAACAAAAGCTGATGAGATCCGCACTAAACAGCAGGACCTGAACCGGCTGCACACCGAGCTGATCACTGTAAAAACACGGCAGGAACAATACCAGTCCTTTATAGAAAACAGCCGTAACCGTAAGGAAGACATTGCCAATAAAATCACCGCTATTCAGGGCGAAATGGCAACACTTGCACCGCAGGTTGACGAGTTTAAAACACAAAAGCAAATACAGGGCGACTTGCTTCTGGATAAACAACAGGCATTTACCGAACTGAACGAGTATGTGTCTGTACAGTCGGGTGCATATAACCAGGAAAACATTCGTTTTCATCAGCAGCAAAATAAAGTATCGGGCCTTTTAAAAGACCTGGAGTATCGCGAAACGCAGTTAGAGAGCCTTGAAAACCGGATCAATATCAATAACGCCGAGCTTGAAAAGCTAAAGGTTGCCATACAGGAAACCATGCAGCAAACCGACCACTCTGACGAGGACCTGATTGCGATGTATGTGCAGCGTGAAGAAATGGAAAAAGGCGTTCAGCAGGCAGAGCAGGTCTATTACGGCTCGCGCAATAAGATTGTTGAAATTGAAGAACAGATCAGCCAGTTGCGCCGCAAAAAAGAAAACGCCGAAATAATAGAAAATGAGCTGAAAGATCAGCGCAATAACTTAAAGCTGGAGCTGAATGCACTTAAAGAGCGCCTTTCGGTTGAGTTTAATATTGATATTGAAGAACTGCTGGATACCGCCCCTCCTGCCGAAGAAACAGAAGCTGACCTGAAAGAAAAGACCGAGAGATTAAAAAAACAGCTGGATGATTTTGGTGCCATTAACCCTATGGCTATTGAAGCCTATAAAGAAATGGACGACCGTTACCAGTTCATCAATACCCAAAAATCTGACTTACTAGAGGCCAAGGCATCTCTACTGCAAACCATCCAGGAAATTGATGATACCGCACGCGAAAAATTCATGTCGGCCTTTATCATGGTGCGCGAAAACTTTATCAAGGTATTCCGTTCGTTGTTCAATGAAGAAGACTCTTGCGATTTGATCCTTAATGACCCTAACAATCCTTTAGAATCAGATATAGATATTATTGCTAAGCCGAAGGGCAAACGGCCATTATCTATCAATCAGTTATCGGGTGGTGAAAAAACCCTTACCGCCACGGCAATCCTGTTTTCGCTTTACCTGTTAAAACCTGCACCTTTCTGTATTTTTGATGAGGTTGATGCACCACTTGATGATACCAACATCGATAAGTTCAACAACATTATCCGCAAGTTCTCTTCAGATTCACAGTTCATTATTGTTTCTCACAATAAGCGCACTATAGCCAGTACAGATGTTATTTATGGCGTTACTATGGTTGAGCAGGGTATTTCCCGTGTTGTGCCTGTTGATCTTCGCGAACTGGCCGATTAACAAAAAAACGCCCTCTTTTCAGAAGACGCTTTAATATCCTATTTTAATTATAGCTTATTTATGCTTCGGATGCTGATAGAACATTCCTTTGAATTTGTCATTATCCATTTTGCTTGACAGCGTAATTTGCCTGTCAGCACTTATTGCATTGGTGCTCAGGCTTTGCACAGAAACATTCACAGAATTTGTGTAAGAACCATTTTTGATGTAAGAAAGTGCGCTGGCAAGTAACCCTTCATTAGTATCGCCAAAATCACGGGTTACATCGTCTGCTTTGCTTAATCCCGGATAATCACTTGATCCCGGTACCATACCGGTATAGTAACCACCCTGGCTTGAAGCATTTTTAGTTTCAAACTCAGGGATAAACATTTCGTATTTGTTAATGTCGATATCAAAGAAACCTACCGGTTTACCATAGGTGGTACGACCGATGATCTGCACGTTCATATACGGGCGCAGGTTGTTAATAGTAAGCTCACTGGCAGATGCCGTTGAATTAGTTACCAAAAAGAATACCCTGTTAAGTGCTAAACCGTGTGTAGACCCAAAGTTGGTTTGATTTGCTTGTGCAGAAAAATCAATCTGCCCATAGTTATAGGTGTTTCCATTATCATCTTTACGCACCTGGTTTTTCAACAACACATCTTTGTTATTACTTAATATACTATTGTAGTAAGCGGTATACATTAGCTTGTTTGAAGCAGATGCCGGTGCAATCAGGTTATCCAGGTATTCGGCTGTTTCTACATAACCACCACCATTGTAACGAAGGTCAACAACCAGATCGGTAATGCCGCTTGATGTAAAAGTACTGAAGGCTGCATCTAATTTAGGCTGCGCGCTTTTTAAAGAAACAAAGTCCTTAAACACCATATAGCCAACCTTTTTGCCATTACCCAGATCAATTACTGTAGAAGTAAAGAGCGGGTTAACCGTATAAGAGGTTGTGCTTAAATTAGCCGACATGGTAGTACCATCAGGCTTTTGCAGTGTCATGGTAATTGTACTGCTGTTTGAGTAGGCATTGATAATAAAATCAATGTTTGAGTCGCTGGTAGCATCAAAGCTGGTAGTACCATTAATGTTAGTAATCTTATATCCCCTTTTTATACCTGCCAGATCAGCTGGAGAACCCGGATAAACATATTTTATACGCAGGTCTGTATTGGTATTAAAAAATGGCGCGAAACCGAAATCACCGGTTACACCATTCAATTTCTTCGACTCTGAACCGTCATCTATAAAAGAATATTTGGCTTCTCCGGGATCAGGTGCATAATATTCATAAGGCTTACCTGTAGTTGGATTGATCTTGTATTGCGACAACGCATTTACTTCTTTTTGCAAAGCTTCCAGATCTGTGCTTCCGGTAAAGCTGCGCGGTTTAAATGTATTATAGTCTGGCAAACCATCGTACCAGTAGTAATCTTCCTTTGCATATAAAAATACCGAATCGCGCATCAGGTCAAGTGCCGAACCTGTTGTAGGGGGAGTATTAGTAGTCGTATTATCCGGGGTTACTGCTTTATCTTTTTTACAGCCGGTAATTGCAGCAATTCCCAGCAGAAAAATGTAAAAAGTTTTTTTCATATAATTCATTTATACTGATACGTATCAATCTGACAAATAGTTTAAAACGGGAAAAATATTTTATAATATTTAACAATTAAATACTAAATATTACTGTCCGCTTACCAGCTTGCTGATGTGTAAAAAGTCAATCCCACTGGCTTCTGCACAACGTTCATCAATTGGTTCACGGCCTATCATCATTAATTGCCTGCGTTGCAGGTGATGGTCATGCAGTAAGGCGTGTATAGCATCTGGTTCGGGTTTGGGTGCAAACTCGTTTGCAAAATAACAGGTAAGGTATTGCTCCAAACCATTCCACTCTGTTTGCTTAATTTTACTTAACTGCATTTGCGGATTGCCGTTGGTTACAATAAATATACGCTTACGGTCAACAACAATATCCTGCAATAAGTTAAGCATATCATTATATAACAGCAGCTTTAATGGCAGTTTGGCATTCAGCATCAGATGCTGTAAATTCTGTCCATACTTAAGATCAAGGCTAAACTCTTTTTGTACGGCATTGAAAACGGCATCTTTCCCCTGCTCCTCATATACCGATGTCATAAAAGTGATCATCTGCTTCGCATCAATCTGCTCGGTATATTCTATAAAGTTTGCAAACAGGTAATAAACCTGAAACAAGTAATCTTTTTCGGGATAAAGGACATTATCAAGCTCAAAAATAAAACCCTCTATCCTTTTATCTATGTCATGATAAGTAATGCTCATTGTACTGCATTGATATTGATACCGTATTCGCTGTAAAGTTGCTTTGCCTCGTTCAGCAAATCGGCTTCGGCCTGATGCAAAGGATAAATTTCGATAATATCTCTATCGAGACACAAAGCCAGTATTTCGTGTATGTATGCAGCATCGCCTGGTTTGGGTAGCTTTAGCATTTTACCGCTATCAATCATTACCTGCGGCAGTTCTTCATAATCGCCCAGGTAAATTTCATTATCTGTCAGGGTACTTTTAAGCTGATATGCCTTTGCTGATGTTGCGCCTGTTATTAGAGTTGCCACTTTAATTATTGTACAATTAAACCATCTTTCATTATTACGGTGCGGTCGGCCAGTTGCGCCAGGTCTTCGTTATGTGTAACGATCACAAAGGTCTGGTCAAACTCGTTTCTAAGCTTTACAAACAGTTCGTGCAGTTCACGTGCATTGTTGGAGTCGAGGTTTCCTGAAGGTTCATCTGCAAATATCAATGCAGGATTATTAATCAGCGCCCTGGCCACGGCTATACGCTGCTGCTCGCCTCCCGAAAGTTGCGAAGGCTTATGATCGAACCGCTCACTTAAACCCAAACGGGCTAATATTTCCTTCGCCTTAACCTCGGCCTCGGCTTTCGGTACCCCTGCAATAAACGCTGGGATGCATACATTTTCGAGCGCGTTAAATTCGGCCAGTAAGTGGTGAAACTGAAAAACGAAACCTATTTTATGGTTGCGGAAAGCACTGAGCTGCTTGTTTCCAAGCTTGTTAATTTGGGTGCCTTCAATGTATATGCTTCCCTGGTCGGGTTTATCTAAAGTACCCAGAATATTAAGCAAAGTACTTTTACCCGCACCAGAGGCACCTGTAATGGCAACGATCTCTGCCTTGTTTACTTCGAGGTCAACTCCTTTTAAAATTTGAAGATGGCCGAATTGTTTATAAATACCCTGTGCCTTTAGCATTGTTGCAAAAATATAATAATAGCCCCTAAATCATACAAACATCATTAATTAATGGATAATACAAATTAAGGTTTTATAAGTAGGGATGAAATTGTAGATTTACCGCCAAATTACTACAAGTAAACATGAATATTCACGAATATCAGGGCAAAGCCATTTTAAAAAGCTTTGGCGTAAGGGTACAAGAAGGCATTGTTGCCGATACCGTTGACCAGGCCGTTGCGGCAGCTGAGCAAATGAAAAAAGATTTTGGTTCAGACTGGGTAGTTATAAAAGCGCAGATCCATGCCGGTGGCCGTGGTAAAGGTGGCGGTGTTAAGCTTGCCAAAAATCTGGACGAGGTAAAAGAAAGAGCAAATGCTATTTTAGGTATGCAGCTTGTTACCCCGCAAACCGGACCTGAAGGTAAAAAAGTGCATAAAGTGTTGGTAGCACAGGATGTTTACTATCCGGGTGAAAGCGAAACTAAAGAATTTTACATGAGCGTATTGCTCGACCGTGCTAAAGGCCGTAACATCATCATGTACTCTACCGAAGGTGGTATGGACATTGAAGAAGTGGCACACAGCACCCCTCACCTTATTCATAAAGAAGAGATCGATCCTAAAGTAGGATTACAGGCTTTCCAGGCACGTAAAATTGCTTTTAACCTGGGTGTAAGCGGCGAAGCTTTTAAAGACATGGTAAAATTTATTACCGCTTTATACAAAGCTTACGAGGCTACAGATTCTTCTCAGTTTGAGATCAACCCTGTACTTAAAACTTCTGACAACAAAATATTAGCTGTTGACGCTAAGGTTAACCTTGATGATAACGCGCTTTACCGCCATAAAGATTATGCAGAAATGCGTGATACCAACGAGGAAGATCCGATGGAGGTTGAAGCAAGCCTGAGCAATCTTAACTATGTAAAGCTTGACGGTAACGTTGGCTGTATGGTAAATGGCGCTGGTTTAGCTATGGCAACTATGGACATTATTAAGTTAGCCGGTGGCGAGCCTGCAAACTTCCTTGATGTTGGTGGTACTGCTAACGCACAAACTGTAAAAGCAGCTTTCAACATCATTTTGAAAGACCCTAACGTTAAAGCTATCCTGATCAATATTTTTGGTGGTATCGTTCGTTGCGACCGTGTTGCGCAAGGTGTAATTGATGCTTACCAGGAAATTGGCAATATCCCTGTTCCAATCATTGTTCGTTTACAAGGAACTAACGCTAAAGAAGCGAAAGAACTGATTGATAATTCAGGACTTAAAGTATACTCTGCTATCTTATTAAAAGAAGCTGCAGAACGCGTAAAAGAAGTATTAGCATAAGCTGATCATCTTATAAAATAAAAAAAGGGAGCAAATGCTCCCTTTTTTTATGCCTTATGTATCTGGAAATTAATACTTCCCTACTATCACTTTAAACATATTATCGTAATCAAGGTATTTATTGGTCAGATCACGCAGTTGCTCAGCAGTTACAGTTTTGACTACTTCAGTATAGCGGTGATAGTAATCCAGATCCATGCCCGAGAAGTAAACATTCTTAAACTTGTCAGCATGTGAGAAAATATTCTCAAGGCTGCCCAGTAGAGAGCCCAGCATATAGTTTTTAACTAAAGATAGTTCTTCCTCCTCTATCAGCTCGGTCTTTAGCAAAGTAATTTCCTTTTCAATTTCTTTGACAGCATCGCGGCATACGTCTGCCCCTACTTCTGTAGCTATGAACATAGCGCCGCCATGTTTAAGTGATGTCATCCCGGATCCTATGCCGTAAGTATAACCCTTGTCCTCACGGATGTTTGCCATAAGCCGCGAACCGAAGTAACCGCCTAATACTGTATTTAGCACCTGCATGGCCGGAAAATCAGGGTGCGGACGGTTAATTGTATGCAAGCCAATACGAATAGCTGATTGCAGTGCGTCTGGTTTTTCTATAAAATAGAACTTTTCAGTTGCCGGCTGAATCTCAGGCTGATTAAGATCGGGCTCGCCCGAAGTAGTATTCCATTGGTTACCAAAGGTATCCTTTAATAGTTGAAGAGCACTTTCATCAATTTTTCCTGCAGCCACAATGGTACAATTTGCAGGTTGATACATTGCTTTATAATGCGTTTGCAAATCTTCGCGTTTCAGTCTGGCGTAATCGTCAATTTCTGGAGCATACCCATAAAGCGTATCGCCATGCATAGCCTTGTTAAAAGCACGGCGGGCTAATACATCATTTTTCTGTAAGCCGACCTGCAACTTTTGCTGCTGGTTACGGATATAGGTTTGCAATTCTTCTTCCGGAAAAACAGAATCGGTAAGGATATCCTGTATCACAGGCAATATCTTATCCAGGTGTTTGCTTAATGTATAAAGCGTAACCTGCGATTGGTCGAAGCCGTAATCTGTTTGTAAAAAGGCACCATAAAAATCTACCTTATCAGCAATTTGCGCTGCTGTAAGTTGACTTGTACCTTCGGTAAGCATGGTATTTGCAGCCATGTTTAACAATGGCTTTTCCGGGTTAAAATGCAGGTTGCCAAATATCCATTCAATGCGCAGTAACTCTTGTCCTCCGCCATTAAAGTAATATAAATTACTGCCGTTAGGCAAAGCTTCGTGGCCTGGTGTTACCAGGTTTATATTTTCAATTCCCCTGTATTCGGGGGCTATACTTCTATCTATCATTAGTAAAGGCTTATGGTCAGGATGCTGCTTATTTTTCAGCCAAATAAATCAAAGTCGATGAGTTATCCTTCCTGAATATATAGTTGGCTACTGCTTTGACCTGCTCTGCAGTGATGGCCAGGTATCTTTCGGCCTCATCATTCAGTGTATTCGCATCGCCCAACAGTTCGTAATAGGCCAGGTTCATGGCTTTATCCAGCAGTGACATTTCTGAAAACATCAGGGTCGACTCCGTTTTATTTTTCACTTTCGTCAGTTCATCTGCCTGTACGTCGGTTTGTTTTATCAGCTCTAGTTGCTCCCATATTGCAGCTTCAGCCTGTTCTATAGAAACGCCCTCGGCAGGCTTACCTTCAACAACAAACATCCCTTTATCGATACTACCCGTCATGTACGCATGTATTTCGCTAAACAGCTGCTTATCCTTAACAAGGCTGCGATAAAGTCTTGATGAATTGCCCCGCGCCAGTATATCAGACAACAGATCAATAGCATAATAATCCTGATCTAACCGGCCTGGCGACTGAAAAGCGATATAAACATCATTCAACGGTACTTTTGCAGTAACTGTTTCGCGGCGTTCTTCATGCTGATCTGGTTCCTGCGGTAAATCGCGAACATATTTTTCGCCGGATGGTATAGCGCCAAACCATTTATCTGATAGCGACTTAACCTGGTCAACAGTAACGTCTCCGCCTACTACCATTATGGCATTTTGAGGATTGTAATGCTTTTTGAAGAAAGCTTTTACATCATCAATATGCGCATTTTCAATATGAGATAACTCTTTTCCAATGGTAGCCCACCGGTAAGGGTGATACTTATAAACCATAGGGCGCAGTTTAAGCCACACATCACCATAAGGTTGGTTTAGGTACCGCTGCTTAAATTCTTCCATCACTACGTTACGCTGTACCTCGAGGCTTTTTTCACTGAAAGCCAAGCTTAGCATACGGTCGCTCTCCAGCCAGAAAGCTGTTTCGAGGTTAACCGCAGGAAGCGTCACATAATAATTAGTAATATCATTGCTGGTAAAAGCATTGTTTTCACCGCCAACGCGCTGCAAAGGCTCGTCGTATACAGGGATGTTCACAGATCCGCCAAACATCAGGTGCTCAAACAAATGCGCAAACCCGGTCTGTTCAGGATTTTCATCGCGTGCACCTACGTCATATAATATATTAACCACCGCCATTGGCGTGGTATGATCTTCGTGTACTAATACACGAAGCCCGTTATCAAGTGTAAAACGGTTAAAGTTAACCATGTATCAAAATTATAGAATGGCAAATGTATTAAAATTAGTGTAACCTGCTGTTCAAAACAGACCAGTGGTTCAACAATCTTAAATTATTTGTAACAATAAATTACCAGTAACGTAAAAAGAAGTTTGAACATACAATTGTAAACCTAATTATGTTATCTAAAGAGCAGTTGTTAAAGCAGATACAGGCTTCAATGACTAAAGTGAAGGTGCTGCAGCTTACCAATATTTTATATCATAAAAACTTTAAACTGCTGGACCTGATCGAACTTACCTTTTATCCTGAAAAAAAAATTGCGTTCCGCGCCGCATGGCTGCTTGAAAACTTTTTTTTACACCGCCCCGACCTGTACATCAACGATCTTAAAAATATCATTGAAAGCTACCCAAATGTAAAGCATGCCAGTTGTAAAAGGCACTATGCTAAAATTGCTATGCATATCACATCGCCTAATGCATTACCTGCCGTACGCGCTAAATTAAATGATCTTGATCTGGAGCCGATTGTAAATACCTGCTTTGAATGGATGATAGATGCAAAAGTGCTGGTAGCTGTTAAAGCGTTTGCAAGCGAGGCTTTATTTAATCTTCGCCATCGGTATCCGTGGGTTACGGATGAACTTTCTGCACAACTTGAGTACCTGATGCGTGACGGCAGCATTGCCATACAAACCAAAGGAAAAAAACTGTTAGGATATTTACATCCCCTCGCCGTTTGAGGGGATGTAAATATAAATTATGCATTATCAGCTGTTGGGCGGTCTGTGCCTTTCAAGTTATCACTTACCTGATGGTGATGCAATTTAGCTTCGATAGCTGATGAACTATTGTTGGCATAAGTACCATAAGCATCAACCAGTGCACCTTTTAGATTGTACCTCGTTGACGAAATAGCATATACAATAGCCATATCTGATGGGTTACTCGGGCCTTCGAAACGATAGAATTCATCTACTTCAAAATCGTCTGCACCTAATTCAATATTCTGTGATTTATCCTGAATGGTATCTGCGCCATCCTCAAAACTAAGGTTAGCAGTATATCCTCTTTTTAAAAGATCGTTAGTGGCATCCACTAAAGTTTCGTAATTTTTCATGGTGATGTTTTATTATTTAGGCGACAAAGTTTGCGTTGCCGGTTTCGTTATATAAACCATTAATGAGGGCTGGTTGTTTTAAAAGCCTGTTTGATAATTCAAAGATCAAGGCCTTTAATTAAGATACATACTATCAAGAATGAAACTTTGATTGCAATTATTAGCTTTGCACACAACCATGTTCGTTTTATCAAAGGTCCTGCTGTTTTTACTGTTCCCCTTCACCTGGATTTTAATTCTGCTGGTATGGGCTTGTATCACTAAAAATATTAAGCGTAAACAAAGGCTGTTAATAAGCTCGTTGCTACTTATTTATATTTTCTCCATACCAATTTTAGTCGATTTATATTCACGTGCCTGGCATTATCCCGACGCTAAGCTTAATGGCAAAAAATACAGTGCGGTAATTGTATTGGGTGGATTTTCATCTGAGGGTTACAAAAACCAAGGCTATTTCAATGCCGCTTCAGACCGTTTTATACAAGGTGTTAAACTTTATGAAACCGGGAAGGCTGCTCATATATTGATAAGCAGCGGTAGCGGAAACCTGATTGATACCAGATTTAAAGAAGCTGATTGGGTTTACGGACAGCTTAAAGCCTTTAATATTCCTGATAGCAATATTTTGATTGAGGATAAATCAAGAAACACACTGGAGAATGCGCTCTTCTCTAAGCAAATACTTAAAGAGCACAATATAGCCGCCCCATACATCCTGGTTACTTCTGACTTCCACATGCGGCGATCAGTAATGCTTTTTAAAAAAGCAGGATTAGCGGTACTACCCTATTCATGTAACTACGATACCGGTTTAAGAAAAATCAGTCCTGAATCTTTCCTACCAGAATCTTTTACATTGTTCACCTGGGAACGCTATACGAAAGAACTGGTTGGATATATTGTAGACGGATTTTTAAGATCCTGAATATCATTAAGCCGAATTACGGTAACGGCTAAAATGGATCTTACGTTTTGAAATATTATGCCTTTTTTCTTGCTTAGGTTCTAAATCCTTTAATTCCTGTTGCAATATCTTCTCAAAAGATTTGATGATATCCAACTCCATTTCAAATTGATTTACATAGAAGTCACGATCACTGCGTGAAGATTCTGGAAAATCCACATTCATAACACTTAAATTATAAGCACACTATCCATTTGCAATGCATAAGGATAACGGACTGGAGGTTTATTATATTAATTGGTTATTATGGTAACGTTATGTAATGTAGAAAGTTTTTTACTTACCACCAAAAAAACCACCATTTTTTTGGTGGTCATTTTGTTTAAGTTAGTTTAGCAAACAACAGTTATCTCGCGCTCATTCACTCACACTCACAAATCATCAGCACATTCAACTCTGCTCAATTTCACAAATCAAACTGCTGCTTGCATACAACTAACAAAATCATTTATTCATTCAGAAAGACAAACTGATTGTCGAACATATCCAGTTTGATCTTACTATCTTTATCTACCTTACCGGCAAGTATCTGCTTAGACAGTTCGTTAAGTATCCGTTTCTGAATAACACGTTTTAACGGGCGGGCACCAAATTGCGGATCATAACCTAACTGTGCCAGCCAATCCAAAGCCTCGTCGGTAGCGTCCATAGTAATACCCATTTCAGCTAAAGTAGCTTGTAACTGTTTAAATTGAAGTTTAACGATCTCAGCTATCTCATTACGGCCAAGAGGGGTGAACATAATGATCTCGTCGATACGGTTTAAAAACTCAGGACGGATAGTTTTCTTTAACAGTTCAAACAACTGTGCCTTGGTGCGTGCAATCACTTCTTCTTTATCATCCTCATCATAGTTCTCAAAATTCTCCTGAATAACATGTGAACCGATATTAGAAGTCATGATCACGATAGTGTTTTTGAAATTTACCACACGGCCTTTGTTATCAGTCAACCGGCCATCATCAAGCACCTGCAGCAAAATGTTAAATACATCCGGGTGAGCTTTTTCGATTTCATCTAACAAGATCACACTGTAAGGTTTACGGCGTACAGCTTCTGTTAGTTGGCCACCTTCATCATAACCCACATAGCCCGGAGGCGCACCGATTAAACGGCTTACCGCATGGCGTTCCTGATATTCAGACATATCAATACGCACCATTGATTGTTCATCATTGAACAGAAACTCGGCCAGTGCTTTGGCTAATTCTGTTTTACCGACACCTGTTGTACCTAAAAATATGAAGGAACCAATTGGTTTACGTTTGTCCTGCAAACCTGCACGGCTGCGTCGTATGGCATCACTGATGGCTTCTATCGCTTCTTCCTGCCCTGCAACACGTTTATGCAGTTCTTCTTCCAGGTGAAGTAATTTTTCGCGCTCGCTTTGTACCATTTTACTTACCGGGATACCTGTCCAGCGTGAAACAACGCCTGCAATATCTTCGGCAGTAACCTCTTCTTTCAACATACGGCTATCGGCCTGGTTTTCCAGTAGCGCCGCTTTTAGTTTATCTATTTCTTCCTGTGTTTCGCGGATGCGGCCGTAACGTATTTCAGCTACCTTGCCATAATCACCAGCACGTTCTGCCTGCTCTGCTTCCAGTTTGTAGTTTTCAATGGCTTCAACCTTTAAGTTTATGCCATCTACAAGGTCTTTTTCACTTTGCCATTTTGCGCGTAAAGCATCGCGGTCAGCAGAAAGATTAGCAATTTCTTCGCTCAGATCTTTTACTTTACGGTCGTCATTTTCACGTTTAATGGCTTCACGTTCTATCTCCAACTGCATAATGCGGCGTTCCAATTCGTCAACGGCTTCTGGTACCGAATCCATTTCCAGGCGAAGTTTTGATGCCGCTTCGTCCATTAAGTCGATTGCTTTATCCGGTAAAAACCTGTCAGAAATATAACGTTGCGACATTTCTACCGAAGCGATAATAGCCTCATCCAAGATACGCACCTTGTGGTGGGTTTCGTAACGTTCTTTCAAACCACGCAAAATAGAAATCGCATCGGCAGCATCTGGCTCGTCTACCTGTACACGTTGGAAACGGCGTTCTAAAGCCTTATCCTTCTCGATATATTTTTGATACTCGTTAAGCGTAGTTGCACCTATTGCACGCAGTTCGCCACGGGCTAAAGCCGGTTTCAGAATATTTGCGGCATCCATAGCGCCTTCGCCACCGCCAGCACCCACCAGCGTATGGATCTCATCAATAAACAGGATGATCTCACTATCGCTTTGGGTTACTTCTTTAACCACCGCTTTCAAACGTTCCTCAAATTCGCCTTTATATTTGGCACCGGCCACCAATGCACCCATATCCAATGAGAAAACTGTTTTGGTTTTCAGGTTTTCGGGCACATCGCCTTTAATAATCCGGAAGGCAATACCTTCGGCAATAGCTGTTTTACCAACTCCCGGCTCGCCTACCAATACCGGATTATTTTTAGTACGGCGCGATAGTATTTGTATCACACGGCGTATCTCTTCGTCGCGGCCAATAACCGGGTCAAGTTTTCCAGACTCGGCGTACTCGTTAAGGTTACGTGCATATTTGTTTAAGGCATTAAATGTAGCCTCTGCATTCTGATCAGTAACGCGGCTATCACCACGGAATTCGGTGATCGCTTTCTTTAAATCTTTTTCGGTTACACCGGCATCTTTTAAAGCGTTACCGGCAGCATCATTTACTGACAATATACCCAGCAGCACATGCTCAACAGATACAAACTCATCCTTAAACTCTTTCAAATAGCTTTGTGCTTTTTGCAAAGCCGAGTTAGCATTTGACGACAGGTACATATTGCTGCCGCTTACTTTAGGATATGATTCTATCTGCTTATCAAGCACAGTATTGAGCCTGGTAATATTTACATTTAGTTTTTTTAATAAATAGGTTACAACATTTTCGTCAGCAAGCAACAACCCTTTAAGCAGGTGTGCATTTTCAATAGCCTGCTGCTGATTTGCAGTTGCAATCTCCGAAGCCTTTTGCACGGCCTCCTGAGCTTTTATTGTAAAGTTGTTGAAATTCATAACACCTTTAATTCAATTCTTTTGCCAGTTATTAAAACCTGATAAAATGTCATTAAAAAACAAATCTCTAACGACAAATTGACGCGCACTTATATTTAAAAGTTAATTTATCAGTTATGTAGATATACTTAATATTACCACACAATGTTTAGGCAGAGGGCAATAAATAGCGACTTTGATTTAATTTTTATAATTTTGAGAAGACCCCAATTTATTTAGCTTTGGATACCTATTTTTTCAGAAGCCTGCCTCTAAAATACAGGAAAGGTTTCCGTAAATACTATACGCTTCAAAACCTGAAGGCGGCGCAAATTGCTGCCGTAGTTTTTTTCGCTATCAATATATTCCTGCGTTTGCTTTATACTGTTTTGCCCGAGAGCACTACGCATGCAGACAATTTCCCGGAATTTAACACCACTAACCTGGGCTTTTTATTGGCTACGCCTGTTTTTATAATTGCCGCTAATTTACTTTTGAGCAAATATAAAAAGCAAGAGCAACCCAACGTAATGATGTCGCTGGTGGTAAATTGCTTTTCGTTATATATTATCGCCGCAGGATTAGCGGCCAGCATTATCTCTACACATGATCCGCGCAACAGCATGGTGATTTACGTAATTGCGGTGATATTTATCGGGCTGGTTTTTTTGTATGAATGGGAAGATACCATTATGTTGGGCGTGTTCACAGAAATCATATTTACTGCCGCCTTGTTTTATTGCAATTTGTACACTACAGAGATGATGTATAATGAGCTTATAGGCTTTGTACTTATTACAGGTTTCTTCTTTATCTCGCGCTACACCTACTCATACCGTGCAGCACACTATATGCAACTGATGCAAATACGTGAGAAAAACGTAGAGATTGAAAAAGCAAGCCTGTTTAAAAATGAAGTATTGGGCATGGTAGCCCATGACCTGCGAAACCCCATTGGCGCAGTAGAATCTGTAGCGATGATTATGGAATTAGAGCCGCTTGATGATGACATGCAGGATAACGTGAACATGATAAAGGCATCATGCGAAAAGGCGTTAGCCATTATTAACGACCTGCTCGAGGTTGCCCGTAATGATAATATTGATGTTTTACAAACCGAACGTGTAGAACTTAACCAGCTACTTAATCATATCATTCATGCCTGGCAGTTTGGTAAAAATGTAAGAAATAACATCGCATTGATTAGCGGCAAACAGCCACTTTATGCCAATATCAACCCGGAAAAATTTCACAGGGTAATTGATAACCTGATCAGTAATGCTATAAAGTTTTCGAAGGATGAAGATACCATTGAGCTTTATCTTAACAAGACAAAACAAGGCATACATATAGAAGTGCGCGACCATGGTATGGGTATACCTAAAGAAATGCTGCCGCATATTTTTGAGCGTTTTTCAAAGGCTGGCCGTAAAGGAATACGGGGAGAACTGTCTACCGGGCTGGGGTTGAGCATTGTGAGGCAGATCGTTGAAAAACATAATGGCAAAATTGAGGTACAAAGTGAGGAAAAAAGAGGCTCGGTGTTTAAGATAAGCCTGCCAGAAGCTGTTTAAGATCAGGCGACGCTATTTAATAACAGGGAGCGTAAACCAAAATTTACTGCCTTTGCCCGGCTCGCTTATCAGGCCAATTTCGCCTTCATGCCGTTCAATTATTTCCTTACAAAGATAAAGGCCTATTCCAAACCCGGCTATTGAGGTCATTTCTTTACCCTGCACCCGGTAAAATCTATCAAACAGGTGAGGAATATCTGCTTCGCTCACGCCCATGCCCTCATCGGTAACTTCTACAAGCGCATGCCCGTTCCGGATAACGCATGACACATGAATATCGGTGCCGGGCAGAGAATATTTTAGAGCATTACTGATGAAATTATTAATTACCTGCTCTATCTTATCCCGATCAACATTAACCCATGTTTCTTGTACGGGTTTAAATATGATGCGGTGCGATAGCGAGTCCTGTACAATTCCGTCTTCAACTTCTCTTACTAGAGAAGCCATATTAACCCTTGCCCGCTCTATTGAAATTTTACCCGACTCCAATCTCGATACGTTCAGAAAACCATTGATCATGGTAGTCATCTTAACAGCCTGCTTGTGCGCCTTGGCTAATATCCCCGGTACGGCCTTATCAACACTACCCGTGGCTTTCTTTTGCAGAATTTGTATATAGCCGCTTAAAGAAGTAAGCGGAGTTTTAAGCTCATGGCTAACCATGGCAATAAAGTCATTTTTTCGCTGCTCATCCCGCTTTGGTTCTGTAATATCCTGCACTGTACCGTTTAAACTAATTGCATTACCATGTGCATCAAACCGAGACTTTCCTTTGGCCCTAACAATCCTCGATTGCTGCGTTAAAGGATTAATGATGGTGTACTCCACAGCATAGTTGCTGTATTTTTCAGATCTGAGCGTTTGCTGTATGGCATCAATTACTTTCTGACGGTCGCTTTTGGCAATTACATCAATAGCTGCGTCTAAGCTTATTTCATCCTCTGGATTTAAACCAAACCATGATTTTAGAAGATCGTTACCTGTAAATGAGTTGGTTTTGGGGTCATAATAAAATGTACCCAGTTCCCCGGCCTCTATAGCCAGGTTAAACATATCCTGTATCCGGGCAGCTTCTCTACGGACTTTTATTACATCTGTCAGGTCTTCTAAAATTACTAATATGCCGTTCACCTTACCTTCCGCATCACGTAGCGGTTGATAAATAGAGTTAACAAATGCCTCACGCAAGCCACCCTTATCGTAAAGCATTATACGGATCTCGTTATTTACCCGCTTATTGCCGGTTTGATAAACTTCGTCAAGCCAACCATAAACAGATTGTCCCGCTAACTCCGGCCTTGCAATTTTGTGTGGCTTGTTCAACACCTCCTGCTCTCTGCGCCCCCATATATTTAAGATGGCCTTATTGGCAATTTCTATAATATGATCGGGGCCGCGAAGCACCGCAATACCAACAGGCGCCTGCTCAAATACGTTGCGTATCTGGTTCTCGCTTTCAGTTAGTTTATCATTTGATACACTCAGCTGCTCCTGCGCAGTTGCAAGATCTTCATTGGCAGATAAAAGCTCCTCATTAGCTGCTTCTTGCGCTTCATTAAGTGTAGTAAGCCGCTCATTAGAGTCAGAAAGATCAGCAATAAGCTGGGTTTCGCGCTGTTCTTTCTCATGCACCAACTGCCATGCTCTTAAGCGCCTCGTTACGTCTGTAGCCGAATGTAATATGCAATAAGTTTTGCCTTCTTCATTTAATAAAGCGCGATATTGGAAATCAAAATACAATACAGATGGAGTCCCGTCTACAAGCAGATTAGCAGGCGTATCTGTTGCTTTGTATGTCGTACCTGTACGCCAAACTTCTTTTAATATATCCAGAAAAGGCTGACCTTGCAATTCAGGCACTGCTTCGCCTAACGGCATCCCGATAATCTCGCGCCCCTTGTCCCAGAATTTCAACATTACATCATTAGCAAACCTGATATGTAAATCTTCGGAGATATAAACAGCTGTTGCATCTTTAGAGAATGCCAGCACATCAAGCACTAATTTATCGTCAAAATCGAAAATTGTAGTCGTCATTAAGAAGAGGTGGAACAACCGCTAAGGTAAATAATTATTACTATAACTTAAATCAATAACAAATCAACCCGTATAGTTATTGTTCTAAATAAAATTTTTCGCTAAAATTTACGAGGAAAAGCTCTTGGCGGGCACGTGTACAAGCAGTATATAGCCATCTTAAAAAATCGGTATTAATCATCTCTTCGGTCAGGTAGCCCTGATCTACAAATACAGCATCCCACTGGCCGCCCTGCGCTTTATGGCAGGTAACCGCATAAGAAAATTTGATTTGCAACGCATTATAATACGGATTAAGCTTTAATTCATTAAGCTGCGCCCTTCGGTTAGGAATATGGGCATAATCTTTCATTACCTCGGTGTAAAACAACTTTTGATCGGCCGATGACAATGCAGGCGATTCAGAACTTATCGTATTCAGCAGCACCTTACACTCCATCGTTCGTTCTTCGGTATAATCCAAAAACTGCAGCTGTACATCTGCAAATCTCAAACCATACATTTCCTCAACTTTACGCACCCTTTTGATTACAGCCATATCGCCGTTGGCAATGAACCCGGTGCTATCGTCGTCATTAGCCTGCAGCCAGAAATAATTGTTGCGTACTACCATGATCTGGTCTCCGCCTGTTATTTCTTCTTCGCGGTACAGTAACCTTGTGCGTATCTGCTGATTGTAGATGTTTGCGTTTTTGTTAGAGCGGGTAATAATCAGGGTACTTTCATTACCATATTTACGATAGGCGTATTCCAAACCTTCCTGTAAACGCTCACCTGTCATCCTGAAAACATCTTTGTAGCCTTTTGTAGTAATCTGCGGGGCTTCTTCCAGCCCCTGCCTTATCAGCTCGCGTATCCCGGTTACATTGTAAAGTATTCCTGACATTTTTTGCTGACGCAGCACCTCTGTTAGTTCATAAACAGAAACTTTAAGGCCAAAATTATGCTGTACCAGCTGTGCGTTAAGGGCTGGGCTATCGTCAGAACCTACCGGCGGTAACTGTGCGGTATCGCCCACCAGCAGCAGTTTACAATTATTGTTGTTATATACATATTCGATCAGGTCATGCAAAAGCGAGGCCCTGCTAAAGCTACCTCCTTCATCGCTGATCATGGATGCCTCATCTACAATAAATAAAGTATCCTCAGCCACATTTTGGGCGGGCAAAAAGGCCTCGTCCACATTCATGGCCGATTTTTTACGATAGATGCGCTTGTGTATCGTAAAAGCCTTACGCCCCGAATAACTGCTAATCACTTTAGCTGCCCGACCTGTAGGCGCCATCAGTACAGATTTTAACCCGTAGTATTTAAGGGCTTTAACCAAAGCACTTACAATAGTGGTTTTGCCGGTGCCTGCATATCCCTTTAATATAAAACAGGTGTAGCCGTTAGGATCTCTTAAAAACTGATCTATTTTTTCAAATAATTCCTGCTGCTGCCCGGTAGGCTGGTGTGGAAATGATTTGTAAATATGATCGATAGCAGGCATTACTTTAAATAGTTGAGGTGCTAAGTTATTAAGTTATTACCAAACAAGCGATGAGTTAATGAACGAAGAAAATATTACATTTGTGGCTGACCAGCAATGACGAGCCAATCAAAACTGTATATCAGCGACGACTTTAGACCCGAGCGGACTAAGAACTTCATCCTTTTACTACAAATAAGGGAACGGGATTTTTCTTTTGCGGTGGTTTATCAGAAAGAGCTTCAGGTTTACGGAAAAAATTATCCTTTAAATGAATTGCTTGCACCGCAAGAACTGTCTGACTACTTAAGCCAGGAATATAATAAAGTAATTATCGGCATTGAACCGCAGGTTTTTACCATTTTGCCCAAAAGCCTTCATAAAGATGAGCTGGATGTTCAGGTAAGCCGCTTTTTAGATGTAAATGAACATGAAAAGGTATATCGCCAGTCTTTAAACGATGATAACTTTATCTTTTTTAAAGATGGCAATCAGATGGTCCCTCAAATTACTGCCAGGTATAAATACTATCATATCTGCTTTTTTTATAAAGGATGGATTAAGGCAATAAGTGAGACCGAGGCCAACTGGCAAAATTTTTATATCGATGTGCAGCCTGATGCCGTTCACCTGCTTTACTTTAAAAATAATAAGCTGCGGTTTTACAATCGGCTTAGTTATGAGAATACACATGAGTTGGTATACTTTGTAGCACTTACACTAAGTGAACTGCAAATTAACCCGGTTAATATCAAACTGATGCTGAGCGGTGAAGTTAGCCTCAATGATGAAACCATTCGCGCTTTAAGCGAATATTTCCCAAAGATTGAGATTAATGCTTTGTCGCTTTTATCTCGATTACCACAGCAGCTTACCATACAGGAGGCGCTTTCTCTATCGGCTTTAAACTTATGCGCGTAATTGGTGGAAGATTAAAAGGCCTGCGGTTAAACCCGCCGGCTAATTTACCTGTACGCCCCACTACAGACCTTGCTAAAGAAGCGCTTTTCAACATCCTTCAAAACCAGATCGAACTGGATGGCATAAAAGTACTGGACATTTTTTGCGGTACCGGAAATCTAAGTTTCGAGTTCGCATCCAGGGGTGCAACACATGTACAATCTGTTGACCGTAGTTTTCATTGCATTAAATACGTAAATGATACCGCTAAGCAGCACGGACTAAGCCAGATCAAAACATTTAAGGCAGACGTTTTTAAATATCTTGAGCAAGAGACCGAAAAATATGATCTCATATTTGCCGACCCGCCTTATGACATTAGCCGTATTCCGGAAATACCTGTTATTGTTTTTAACCGGGACCTTTTATTACCGGGCGGGTTGTTGATCGTAGAACATCAGTCGATGCAGAACCTAAGCAACCACCCCGCGTTTACAGAACAACGCAGATACGGGCATTCGTCGTTCTCTTTTTTTAACAAAGATTAACTTTACTTTAAGTATCGTAATAGTATTGACGGTTTAATTTTTTTGGTGCAGCTTTACCTGCAAAACCGAAAGCTATGAAAATTGCGCTGTTTCCAGGCTCATTTGATCCAGTTACAAAAGCCCATGTTGATATTGTTGAACGTTCGCTTGGCTTATTTGATAAGCTTTACATAGGCATTGGCGCCAACAGTTCTAAACAGGGTTTATTAAGCATGGCTAAGCGCGAAGAGTTATTGCGCGCGGTTTTTAACCATGAGCCTAAGATTGAAATAGTTACTTACGAAGGTTTAACCGTTAACTTTTGCCGCAGTATTAACGCTGCCTGGATGATACGCGGTATACGTACCGTGTCCGACTTTGAATACGAAAAGGCTATAGCGCAAATGAACCACGCCCTGGCCCCTGATATAGAAAGCATATTTATTGTAAGCAAGCCCGGCTATTCGTCTATCAGTTCAACCATTGTACGCGATATTTTACGCTATAACGGCGATGTAAGCAAGTTTATCCCTGCTGCTGCTCTTGACCATCTGTAAGCAGCCCGCTTTCTTCCATTACTTCGATAATGGAAGGGAAAGTGTTGCTTAAGATCAGCGCAAAACCATCGTTAGTAAACCATTTTACATCAGTGATATTTTCTTCTAACTGCGGTACAAGTTTGCCCTTGCCGGTATACTTCATTTTATACCAGTGGCTCTTTTTTAACACAACCTGGCCTTTTATGGTATAAGCGTGGTATGTTTTACAAATCTTTTTACCCGAACTGCTGATCTCAATTCCGCATTCTTCTTCTACTTCTCTTACTGCACCTGCACGCGGGCCCTCCCCTTTTTCAAGTTTACCTTTGGGCAGGTCCCACTTATCATTACGATAAATAAAAAGATGCTCGCCTTTTTTATTTTTAACTAACCCGCCCGCTGCTTCAATAAGCGTTACGCTTTTAATTATCCTTTTTAAAAAAGCCTTTGCATTATCAGTGATCACGTAGAACTGATTACTGGTAGAATTAAGTACCTGGAAATAAATTTTTGAAAAGTCAAATTGCTCTACTCCAATTAGCTCTGATTGATTTATGCCTTCAGGTGCAGATTCTGTAATACTTATGGTCTTTTCGTTGATATAAATTCTGTAGTTTTGAGCCATGTTTAATAAAACTGAGATTGAACAGCAGGTAGCTGAATTTCTGCTGCAAATTAAAGCAATAAAACTACAACCTGCTAATCCTTTTACATGGGCATCGGGCTGGCGTTCGCCAATCTACTGTGATAATCGTATTACCCTGTCACACCCTGCTATCCGTACCTATATCAGGCAACAGCTAAGCGCACTTATTCAGGAAGAATTTGGTGTGGTAAGTTGTATTGCCGGCGTAGCAACAGCCGGCATACCCCAGGGCGCACTGGTTGCGCAAGAACTTGGCCTGCCTTTTATATACGTGCGTTCAAAACCAAAAGAACATGGAACAGGGAAAATGATTGAAGGTGAAATTTTGCCTGGAAAGCGTGTTGCCGTAATTGAAGACCTTATTTCGACCGGGAAAAGCAGTTTACAGGCTGTAGCTGCCTTGCGCGAGGCTGGCTATGATGTTGCAGGTTTAGCAGCAATATTTACCTACGGGTTTGATGCCGCAACAGAAAATTTCAAAGAAGCAAAATGTCGTTTTGCCACACTATCCAACTACAACGCACTGTTAAAATACGCAGAACAAAACGCCTATATCAACACGAGCGACCTTGATATTTTAAAACAATGGCGCGAAAACCCATCAACCTGGGGCCAATAAAAAAGTCCGCCTGTATCAGGCGGACTTTATATTTATAGCTATTAATTATTCTGTTAATAGATTCTCTTCCTTTTATCCAAATTGTAAATTACTGCTATCACATTTACAATTACCAGAGCTGTTATTAAAGCGATCATAATGGTTATAGTTTTAGTTAATCTTTTTAGATAATTGCAAACACTGTTCCATTATTAATATGTAGCTAATTTGTTAAATAATTTCATCAATTATTTATCTGATCAGATCGTTTAAACGGTATATCCGGATACAATTTTAGTCATTCAACATCAAACATGTTACATAAGATATTCAATCATTGTAGCATGTTAATCCGATAATTTAAAGCCTTTTCGGGCAAATTCGAGCGCAAATTAGTACCTTTGCACTTATATTCAGAATTGAGGTAAAACATGATTACAGTATCCAATTTATCCCTTCGTTACGGCAAACGTACTTTGTTTGAAGACGTAAACCTAAAGTTTACGCAGGGAAATTGTTATGGCATAATTGGGGCAAACGGGGCAGGAAAATCCACATTCCTGAAAATCCTGAGCGGGGAAATTGATCCTTCCACAGGATCGGTTAGTTTCACTCCGGGCGAGCGTATGGCGGTATTAAAACAAAACCACTATGAGTTTGATGAATGTCCGGTGATTGAAACTGTGCTGATGGGCCACAAGGAACTATACAGTATCATGAAAGAGAAAGATGCCATTTACCTGAAAGAAGATTTCAGCGATGCCGACGGCGAACGTGCAGGCGAACTGGAGAATCTTTTTGCAGAAATGGATGGCTGGAATGCCGAAAGCAATGCCGCTACCCTTTTAAGCAACCTGGGCATAACCGAAGACCTGCATTATAAATTGCTTAAAGAGCTTGACGGTAATCAAAAAGTACGTGTGTTATTAGCACAGGCCCTATTTGGTAGTCCGGATATATTACTGCTGGATGAGCCTACCAACGACCTTGATATACATACCATCAGCTGGCTTGAAGATTTTCTGGCCGGATATGAAGCTATTGTGTTGGTTGTGTCGCACGACAGGCACTTTTTAGATACCGTTTGTACCCACGTGGTAGATATTGACTTTGGCAAGATGACCATTTATACCGGTAATTACAGTTTCTGGTATCAGTCGAGCCAACTGGCTTTAAAGCAGCGTGCCGATCAGAATAAGAAAATGGAAGATAAGGTTAAAGAGCTTCAGGAGTTCATTAGCCGTTTCAGTGCCAACGCATCAAAATCAAAACAGGCAACCAGCCGTAAGAAAGCATTGGATAAGATCAACCTGGACGAGATCAAACCTTCAAATCGTAAATATCCTGCTATTATGTTTAACCAGCAGGTACGCGAGGCGGGTGACCAGATCCTTCAGATTGAAAAGCTTGGCAAAGCCATGGGTGGCGAAATGCTATTTGATAACATAAACCTGATGGTAAACAAAGGCGATAAGATTGCGGTGTTGTCACAAAACAGCTTAGCGACTACAGCTTTTTATGATATTTTAAGCGGCCGCGACACCGACTACAGCGGAAGCTTTAAATGGGGTGTTACCATTAACATTGCAGATATTCCTATTGAAAACGCTGCTTACTTTGAAGGTAAAACCGATAACCTGATCGACTGGCTGCGCGAGTATTCGCCGGGTGAAAAGGATGATCAGTTTATCCGCAGCTTTTTAGGCCGTATGTTATTTACCGGCGAAGAAGTGCTTAAGAAAGCCTCGGTACTATCGGGTGGCGAAAAAATGCGCTGCATGTTTAGCCGCATGATGCTGCAACAGGCTAACCTGTTAATGTTTGATGAGCCTACGAACCACCTTGACCTGGAATCAATCACTGCTTTAAACAACGGGTTGAAAGATTTTAAAGGCACCATGCTGTTCACTTCACGAGATCATGAGCTTACCCAAACCGTTGCCACACGTATTATTGAAATTACACCGGCGGGAATTATAGATAAGCTGATGACTTATGACGAATATGTAAACAGCGAAGCCGTGCAAAAGCAACGCGAAGAAATGTATGCAATTGCTTAACATTTAAATAATCTCCCTGTGGAAAATTTCAATGATACTAATCAGGCTAATTACAAACTGGGGATATTTTATTTCAATAAAATGATAAACGGGTGTGGGTGCCTAAACGCAGTGACCTTGGCTATACGCTAAATTTTGCAAACCCGTGGTGTTATTTTATAATAGCCATTTTGTTTGGCGCAGTAATTTATACCGGCACACATCCTTAAATAGATATAAACAAAGAAGCCATCCCTGGGGATGGCTTCTTTGTTTTATGATGCACCGTTTACATCAACGTTTTTCGCACTTAAATTCGGTGCTTTTTCTTCTGCTTTTGCGTGCAGTGCACCTTTATCAACCTTTATTTCTTTTGCAATCTTTCCGGCTATTTTATCAGCCCTTTTATTGATCTGCTTATCAATTTTTTTAGAAGTATCTCCAAACTCGGCAGCTAATTTTTTCAGATCGGCAACTACAGCTAACTTAATGCTATGCTTAATGGTTTTTCGTATCGACTTAACTTGTGATTTTAGATTGTCTTTTTTCATAATACAAATATATGTTTACTAAATATGTATTTAATATTATCATTATGTTAACACATTGAAAGCTACGAAATATAATTAACATTGAATAATATGATATTACCATATTTATTAAAGTTCCATTGCAAAAGAAAGGCCTACTGTCCCGCCTTGATAAGTGGGTAAAAGCAATGTGTTTTTCGGCTGCTTTTTTTTCTGTAATTCAGGTGGTATATCCCTGTTCTTTTCCTTCTGCCGCCCTGCCCTTGTCAGCCGGTTCCTGATAACCGGATAAAGCAGATAAGCACCCTTAGTTGCCAGTATACCACAACCGGCCCCGGCTATAACATCGCTGAACCAGTGATCCTGGTGATAAATCCTGAATATGCCTGTAGTTGTAGCAAATGCATAACCAAGCGCACCATACCATTCAGACTTGCCGCTCAGCTCCTGCGCCATAAATTCGGCACCGGCAAAGGCATTGGCCGTATGTCCAGATGGGAAAGAGTATCTGTTTGCTCCATTAGGGCGCAACCGATGAGTAGAACGCTTAACCGTAAAAGTGGTAAGCTGCAACATGCCCTGTGACAGCAGGTAAATGAATGTACGGTCGACAAAGGTATTTTTACCATGCACCCCTACCAAATTTAAGCCGTAGGTAAGCGCAACGGGCGCATACTGAAAGTAGTTTTCAAGATGCGAAGTAGTTATAATATCGTGCTCGTTCGCTTCTTTATAAATATAACGATCAAGCCGCCTTAAAGGCTTTGCGTAAAAAGAGGTAATGCCATAACCTACCAGCACAGCAGGCGGAATCAGGGTCCATGATTTGCTTCTTAAATGCGGCACCGTATCTGGTGCTGTAAGCAGATCTTTCTTTAAAGTATCAGCAATACTTATCTTTTTGGTAGTATCGGTTTGTTGCGCTTCAGCGCTTACAGAAATTAACAGCAGTAAAAAATAGATCAGTTTTTTCAAGGTCTCACATTAAGGTAATATTACCTAAACGTAAAACCCCTATGTGTTTGTTTTGAAAAGATACAAGTTGAACGGAATGTGTATCGGTATTTCACTAATCAAATATTACAATTCTTTGCAGCTTCCCAGCCAATGATAGCACATTTACGGTGACTACCCCAATGGTATTGGCCAATCTCGCCGGTTGAACGTATCACCCTGTGGCAGGGAATTAAAAATGCAACCGGGTTATCGCCTACCGCCGAACCTACAGCCCTGCTGGCCAGTGGGTTGTTTAAGCCTTTGGCAAGCTGCCCATAGGTAACAAGACCGCCTATAGGTACCTTTAACAAGGTTTCCCAAACTTTTAATTGAAACGGCGAACCTTTTAAATGCAGTTTTATCTCGCTTAAACGGCTCCAGTCCTGCGTGAAGATAAACAGTGCATTTTGCTGTAACGTATCTGCAAACTGATGGTACGTGGCGTTAGGAAACAATTTATACAATGCTGCAAGAGCCAGTTCCTCGCCTTCGTCAGCAAAAGCCATATAGCAAATTCCTTTCGATGTAGACGCTATCAGGATGTTGCCAAAGGCTGTTTCTGCAAAACTGTAATTGATGCTGAGATTTGCTCCCCCATTTTTGTATTCGCCGGGCGTCATACCTTCCATCTTTATAAAAAGGTCATGCAAACGTCCGGTGCCCGATAACCCTGTTTCAAACGCAGCATCAAATAACGAAGCCTGTTGTTTTAATATGCTTTTAGCATGTTCTATACTCAGGTATTGAAGAAACTGTTTAGGCGTTACGCCTGCCCACTCTTTAAACATGCGCTGAAAATGAAAAGGGCTTAGATTTACATGTTCGGCAAGCCGATCAAGTGAGGGCTGTTCTGTATGATGAATCCGTAAATAAGTTATTGCTTTGGCTATCCTGTTATAATCGGTATCTAACTGTGTTTCCATCTCTTAGCTATTATACAACAAATTTAACTTGATTATGCAAGCCGCTAAACCCGGATCTTGCTAAGATTAGTACAAATAACATGCATTATATACATACATTTTAATGCCCATGTACTATTATCGCTCAATCACTGTTCGATAACGTACAGCAAATAAAAAAGATATTTAAACAAGTTACTGATTATCAATTATTTAATTACAGGACATAGTTTTATACCATGATATATTAATCTCCAACGTTAACCTCTGCTGTTTCATCATGATTAAAAATTATTTAAAAATAGCTTTCAGGCAATTACGCAAACAAAGGCTTTATGCTGCCATTAAAATTGGTGGCTTCTCTCTTGGAATAGCTGCATGCCTGCTTATTGCCTTATATATAAAGTTTGAACTAAGTTATGACAAGGCCTATCCTGACGATGACCGTATTTACAGGGTAGTGATGTCTTACACAGGTAATGGGCGCCTGCAAAAAGGGTTGTCAATGCCAGCCCCTGCCGGGAAAGCCATTAAATCAGATTTTCCTGAAGTTGAGAAATCAGGCAGGTTAATGACCAGCCCGCTTTTTTGGGGAGCGGGTAGCAATGAGTTACGCCCTGCCGACCAGGTTCAAAATACGTATGAGGAAGGTTTCGCTTACATTGACCAGGAAACGCTGGACATCTTAAAACTATCAATGATTTACGGAAGCAATGCAAGTGCCCTTGCCGAACCGCTTACGATGCTGATCTCTAAACGTAAAGCCGATAAGTATTTCCCCGGTCAAAATCCTGTGGGTAAGGTGATGTATCTGAATGATGATAAAAGCAGGCCATATAAAATTGGCGGTGTGATGGCAAACATTCCGCAAAATTCACATCTGCGGCCGTTTGATTTCTTCCTGACCCTAACGGGAAAAGAGTTATGGCAGGGCGAACAAACCCAATGGTCGGCCTGGAATTACACAGACTATATCAAGCTAAAGCAAGGCGTAGACCCAAAAGCATTTGAGAAAAAGCTCTACAAGGGGTTAATGAAAAGCTATTTCATTCCGGAAATGGTACGACAGGGCGATATTAACGCAGCGCAAGAATCAGGTAAATTCGGAATATATTTACAACCTATATCAGATGTAAATTTAAGGTCGTATGATATTGGTGATAGCCTTACTTATGGAGATATTCGTTTTGTGTGGTTATTTGGTGCAGTAGCCGCTTTTATACTCACTATTGCCTGCATTAACTTTATCAATCTTTCAACTGCAAAATCGGCAAACAGAGCCAAAGAAGTAGGTTTAAGAAAAGTAGTAGGTTCTCATCGCAGCAGCCTGATCAATCAGTTTCTTACCGAGTCATTGATATACAGTGTAATATCATTTGTTTTAGGCGTATTAATTGCCTGGCTGCTTTTACCATATTTTAATATATTATCGTCAAGAGCGCTAACCATACCATGGTTATCATGGTGGTTTTTACCGGTCATTATTTTTTCAGCAATAATTGTTGGCCTTGCCGCAGGTCTTTACCCCGCCTTTTATTTATCTGGCTTCAAACCTGTACAGGTGCTCAAAGGTTCTGTAAGTACCGGAAGTAAAAACTCGGTGCTTAGAAATAGCCTGGTGGTGTTCCAATTCACGGTTTCCATTATCCTTATCATCAGCACCATAGTTGTGTATAATCAAATGCAATTCATTTTAAATCGTAAGGTTGGTTTTGATAAAGACCAGGTTTTACTGATACAGGGCACTAATACTTTAACAAATGATAAAGTAAAAGATCTTAAAAATGAACTGTCGAAATTATCAATGGTAAAAAGTGTTTCGATTAGTGATTATTTGCCCATCAACGGAAGCAAACGTAATGGAAATGGATTTTTTATAGAAGGACGTAATAAGCTTGACCCGGCTGTTAGCGGCCAGTTCTGGGATATCGATGATACCTATCTTAAAACATTAGGTATCAAATTGCTTGCAGGCCGCAACTTTTCTTACTCAACACTTAGCACCGACGAAAAAGGCCTTATCATTAATCAAAGCATGGCTAAAAAGCTGAATTTAATAAACCCGGTAGGAAGGCGGATTTCCAATGGTGGTGAGGTATTTACAATAATAGGCCTGGTACAGGATTTTAACTTTAATTCTATGCGCGAAGAGGTTTCGCCACTGGCATTACACTTTGGTTTAAGCCCCTCTATCGTTTCCTTAAAAATAGCCGGAACAGATGCCAGGCAAGCTATAAATGCGGTAAGTTCTGTATGGAAAAGCTTTTCGCCCGATCAGCCTATAAGATTCACCTTTATGGATGAGCAGTTTGCCAATATGTATTCAGATGTACAACGCACCGGCCATATCTTTACCAGTTTTGCTGTACTTGCCATAGCTATAGCATGTTTAGGCCTGTTTGCATTATCTGCCTTTATGGCCGAGCAGCGCAGTAAGGAAATAGGAATCAGAAAAGTATTAGGCGCCAGCATACACGGCATTACAACCATGCTCTCATTTGATTTTGTAAAGCTTGTAATAATAGCCATCCTTATTGGTTCACCAGTAGCATGGTGGGGCATGAATAAATGGCTGCAGGACTTTGCTTACCGTACGCCTATACAGTGGTGGATCTTCTTGCTTGCGGGGTTGTCTGCCATCTTTTTGGCCTTAATTACGGTAAGCTTCCAGTCGATTAAAGCCGCAATGATGAACCCTGTAAAAAGCTTAAAATCTGAATAGTTGGGGAACTATTGTCTATATAAGTTGATTTAAACACAAAAGCCACCCTTGCGGTGGCTTTTGTCATATATAAAAAGTTTTAGTTGGGGAATTTCACACCTCTGTAAGCAGAAACATTCACCGATGGAATGGTTGACCCATATTGTGCATTAATAGCTTTAATAAACTGGTTAGCTACCACTGCATAACCTCTCGGGGTTAAGTGTACGCCATCTAACGAGAACAGTCCACCTGTTATGTAAGATGAGTTTAGGCTAACACCATCAATCAATAATCCTTTTGCTTTTACATCATTCAAGAAGGTATACATATCTGCAACGGCTAAACCTTTAGAAGCGGCAACCGATTTGATCGTGTTGTTGTAAGAGTTAACGTAATCCTTAGCTATTGCTACTTCGTTTTCGTCAAGCACATATTTGTTATCTATTGGGGTGTATGGTGTTAAGCCATAAGGCAGGTTACCTGCTGGTGTAGCAACTGGGGTTCCAATTAAACTTGTAGGGAAAGTAAGCACAATTAAGTCGGTACTTTTGGCGGCTCTTGGTGCATAAGTTGTAGAAGCATCAGCTGCTGTTTTAGCATTGATGTAAATAGCCTGCACCGCCGGGTTCGCTTTTTGTACGCCTGCTAAAATTGCAGCCGGGGTTACCGTATTAAAGTAAGGTATGCTGGTTACATCTGGTATGGTAGCGCAAACACCTTTAGCACCGCCAGCAGTCATTTTAGCAATTAACGCAGTATATAATTGTGCGAAAACTGTTTTATCTGTTAATACATCTCCTGCACCGCCTGATGTTGCATAGCCAAGCGCATCGTTATTACCCAGCCAGTTGCTGAAAAATGTAAAAGGCTTTGAGGTAATAAAATCAAGATAAGTGGTATTGTGCGTACCCTCTGCTCCCGGTAATAATCTTTCGTAAAAGCCATTTAAGTTGCCGTAGGCAGCCAATGTAATGTGCAGCAACTTAATGCCCGGAACACCGTAGTTATTTAAGTCGGTACCTGTGTATTTTGCATAAGTGGTTACGTTACCAAACCCCGGGATAGGCGTTTGACCAGTAATCGCCAGGTTAGTAGTTACATTAGCTGTGATCGGCGAGCCCGTTGTTTTGTCAATGCCTGTTAAGGTTAAGTACCCTGATCCGTTTGCCTGGCTTTGGTCAAAAAGCGGTTGGGTAAATGTTCCGCCGCCAACTGATGCCATTTGTGCAGCAATCATTGACGGGTACGAATTTTTCTGTCCTTCAAGATATAAACCACCATCGGCATAACCTGCTGTGAGTGAGTTACCTACTGCAATGTATCTTGAAAAATCGGCTGAGCCATGTGTTGTTCCTGATGGGCTATTGATCTCCGGCTTGCAGCCGCCTATTGCCACTGCAGCTGCCGTTATCAGGAATATATTTTTAATGTATTGCTTGTTCATGTTGATCTGTAATTGAGCCTTTTTGACACCTGTTTAACTTGGCATTACATCAGGCTGTACTTAAACGCTTTGCTTTAACTAATAAATTCGGCTTACCAGTGATAAGCTATTGAAATACCTGGTATATATACTTCTGTTTTATAGGTACCAGAAAGTTGGGTTTCAATATTGGTTTGTGTTCTTGGTTTCAGGTACTCATATTCAAAAGATACATCCACATTAAAGTTCCTGGTAATTTTATATCCAAGGCCGCCTGTGAAATAAATCCGGTTTGCATCTGGTACTTCGGGAGTTACATAGCCATCTGCCGGTGCTGATGATGCATAACCACCACCTGCGCGGATAGCCCATTTGCTGTTATATTTTTTACTGCCTTCTGTAAAAATTGGGGTGTATTGCACACCACCACGCAGACTGTAAGAGTTTTTGTAATTACGCGGCGAATTAGTATCCTGCAAAACAGCAGTATTATTCGCATAATCAAATGAAAGCGACTTAAACACACTCCAATTGGTAAAATTGGCATCAACAGCAACAAGCCACTGCGAATTGATTTTGTAACCTAAACCAACAGATGTGGTGGCAGGCAAAGGTAAACTTGCCGAAAAGCTATTAGGCTGTGGAAAGTTAGCTTGTACCGCACCAGGCACTGTGAAAATAGCATCGCCGCCATTAATAGTTGTAGTTGCTTTTGATTTATAAGAAACACCAGCTGTTAAGCCTGTATGGGTATCCAGAAATATACCGGCATTCCAGCCGTAGCCGTGGCCATGACCTTTAAGTTCCGCCTGCCCGTCGTCGCCTGCGCTGTTAGCTAATGGTAGTGCACGTTTCAGGTTAACAGAACCCTGGCTGAAAACAAAACCACCACCCACGCTGATGTACTTGCCCAGCCTTACGCTTAACGTAGGCTGAAAGAATATTGCCTTCAGGTCAAGGCTTTCCAAAGCATATTTACCTTGCCAGTTATTTCCCCAGTTAACAAGTCCGCCAAAAGGTGTATACACCCCGATGCCGGCCTTCCAGATAGCATCTTTAGGCCCCCAAATAGCATAAGCAGAAAATGGAGTGGCTACCTCATTACTGTTGTGGTAAGTAACGTTTGACCCTGTACCCTGAAATGCAGATTTAAAAAACAGAGGGCTTATACCGCCTTGTACATAATTGTCGGGCAGTTGCGCAACTGCTCCCGGGTTAAAAAAAATGGCAGCTCCATCCTGCGCTAAACCTGTCCCCGTATGGCCCATACCGATCTGTTGCTGACCGGCCAGATTTACCTGAAATCCTTGTCCATACACCCCTGCCGTTATCAATAACGACAATAGCGTTAGTAATTTTCCTCTCATACAATAATAAAATAGGTTTTCTTAGGTGCTTTACAATTGGTATTAAAGCGTATAACACATAAAAGTAGTTGGCAAACTTATCAAAAAAAGGTTTAAAGAGCGGATATATTCGTCAAAAAGTCGGTTTTTGATTTAAGCCTTTGTAACAATCGGCCACTTAAAATTTCAGACATTAGCATAAATTGAATATGTTTAGCCATTATTTAGAAGCTACATCTCCGTTTAATGAAAAAAATTGCGCAACTGAGTTTTCCCAAATTCGTTGATCTTTATGCCGATAAATCTGTTGGTACAGATTTTTTTATAACTGAAGAAAAACAATTACTTGAATTAAGCGAATACCCCTACCGTTCTGAAGGCTATATTATAGGTATATGTACACGCGGCACAGCCAAAGTGGAAGTAAACCTGCAGATCTATGATGCCCGTACAGATGCCATGCTACTGGCAACCCCTTTTCATGTGCTGCGTATTTATGATGCCAGTCCGGATTTTTTATGCCGTTTTGTGGTTTTCACAAAAGCTTTCCTTACAGAGCATAATACTAACAGCCACTTTATAGAATCATTCAGTTATTTTAACACTTCATCAACCCCGGTTATTTATTTAAATGATAAAAGCGCCGAACCGTTGTTAGAGCTGTATGACCTGATCCGGAAAACACTGCAGCGCGAAGATCACCCTTACCGTACCGAGATTTCGAGAAACCTGCTGACCATATTGCTATATGAAGTAGCGGCCGACTATGAGCAGCAGCACGTGATTATTAAGAACAAGCTTACCCGTAAACAGGAACTGAATAACTTATTTCAGGATCTGGTATTTAGCCGGTATAAAGAACACCGCAATGTGCAGTACTATGCCGAAGCTTTATTTGTTTCGCCAAAACACCTAACAGAAACCATTAAAGAAGTAACCGGCAAAACCGCAGGCGAATGGATAGATGATGCCGTGGTTCTGGAAGCTAAAGTTCTGCTACGTAACCATGATTTCAGCGTGGCACAAATAGCGGAGGAAATTAATTTCCCAGATCAATCATCTTTTGGGAAATACTTCAAAAAGCAAACCGGCTTGTCCCCGTCAGAATATCGCGTAAAAGCGAACGGGTGACTCTGGTATCAGTTTCCGGGTTTCCCTGTTTCTGAGATTTCTGTCTCGTAGTATTTCTTTTACAGGGAACAAAAAACACGAACCTCGGAACTCACACCTCGCAACAAAAAAACACCCTTCCGATTTTTTGACCAACAGAACCGCATTTCTGCCCTTTTTTAGTTGTGGCTTACCTATAATTTTGGCATTGATAAAGATACCCGTTCCACAAGTGGTATCAATCTGCCAATTAACCTATAAATAAAATGAAAGTATTAGTTTGTATTAGCCAGGTGCCCGATACGGTGACTAAAATTGTTTTAAAAGACAATAATACAGCTGTTGAAGAGAATGGTGTAACCTATATTATTAATCCTTACGACGAATGGTATGCGCTTGTACGCGCCCTCGAACTCAAGGAAAGCGGTATTGTAGAAGCGGTTCACGTAATTATGGTGGGCAGGGCCAATACCGAAGCTACCATACGTAAAGCATTAGCCATTGGCGGCGATGAAGCCATCCGTATAGATGCAGACAGTAATGATTGCTACCAGATTGCAAGCTACATTGCCGACTATGCAAAGGCTGAAGGATACGGCTTAGTCCTTTGCGGTAAAGAATCCATTGATTATGCTAACGGTGCCGTAGGCCCAATGCTGGCAGAGTTACTGGATACCGATTTCATTGGTTTTGCTACCAATATTGCAGTTGATGGCAACACAGCTACGGTGAAGCGCGAAATTGACGGCGGCGAAGAAACAGATTCGGCTAATTTGCCGTTGGTCATATCATGCCAAAAAGGTGTTGCAGAAGCCCGCATCCCTAACATGCGCGGTATTATGACAGCGCGTACCAAACCTTTAAAAACGGTTACACCGTCTGCTGTTGATGCAGTAACTAAAGTATCGCGTTATGAAATGCCGCCGGCAAAAGCAGGTGTGAAACTCATCGCGCCGGATCAGATGGACGAACTGGTTAACCTGTTACACAGCGAAGCCAAAGTTATTTAACCTTAAAGCTTAAAAAGATGTCAGTAATTGTTTTAATAGAACATACCGAAGGAACTATAAAAAAGAAAAGCCTCGAGGCAGTACAATATGCCGCTGGTATTGCTAATAAATTAGGTACAAGCGCCACTGCTGTAGCTACCGGCACCATAACCGAAGATGAACTGAAAAGCCTTGGTCAATACGGCGCAAATAAAGTATTGCATGTTGCCGATGACCGCCTGAATGACTTACATGCACGCGCCGTTACACGTGTTTTGGTTGCTGCTGCAAAGCAGGAAAACAGCCCGGTTATTGTAACCCTGCATGATGTTAACGGCCGTACTATAGCGCCGCGCGTGGCCGTACAATTAAAAGCCGGATTAATCAGCGGTGCATTATCGCTGCCTGATACCGGTAATAATTTCGAGACCAAAAAATCAGCATTCTCAGGTAAGGCTTTTGCTTATGTAACCGCCCCAACCGAAGTAAAGGTGATCATGCTTGCCCCAAATACCTTCCCGCTTCAAAAAGGCGAAGGTAATGCCACAGTAGAGCCCTTTAACGTGAGCTTTGAGGATAAAGACTTCGGCATTAAAGTGCAATCTGTTGATAAAGTAACCGGAGAAGTTCCGCTTGCAGATGCCGAACTGGTAGTTTCAGGCGGCCGCGGAATGAAAGGCCCTGAAAATTGGGGATTAATTGAAAACCTTGCACATGAGCTTGGTGCGGCTACGGCTTGCTCGCGCCCGGTGGCAGATTCACACTGGCGCCCACACCACGAACATGTTGGCCAAACTGGTGGCACCATACGCCCTAATCTTTACATTGCGGCCGGTATTTCGGGTGCTATACAGCATTTGGCGGGAGTAAGCGGGTCTAAAACCATTGTAGTAATCAACAAAGACCCGGAGGCGCCTTTCTTTAAAGCGGCAAACTATGGCGTTGTTGGCGACGTTATGGAAGTACTGCCCCGTTTAACAGAAGCAGTTAAAAAATTCAAGGCCGAACACCATTAATATAAGTTATGCGCGTTTATTATGAAGGACAGGTTTTATGGTCGCAGATTGATGCCAATCAGCACATGCGGCACTCTGCTTACGCAGATGTAGCTGCGCAAGCCCGGCTTAATATGCTCGAAGAAGTGGGTTTAAATCCGCTTACCTTGCTTAATGCACGAATAGGGCCTGTACTTTTTAAAGAAGAATTATTTTACCTGCGCGAAATTGCGCTTGGCGACATCATAAAGGTTGGCTGCGAGCTTTACCGCTCAAGAGCAGATGGCTCGCGCTGGTCGATAAGGCATGAAATATACCGTGGCGATGACGTTAAGGCGGCCATTATAAATGTAGACGGCGCATGGATAGATATGGATAAACGTAAGCTTACCTTATTACCAGAGGAGCTGAGTGCCTTATTTGCCGCTTCGCCGCGCAGCAGTGATTATGTAGAAGAAACTGTAAAGCCTAAAGAATAAAAATTCAAAACCTTCACTATTTAAATAGATACTATGAGTTTAAAAGAAAGCTTTGATCAAGCCGTTAAAGAAAGTAAAGAATTAACCAAACGCCCGGATAACGAAACACTGCTGAAAATGTACAGCCTATATAAACAGGCAACCGAAGGCGACATGCCTGCCGATACCCCTGCACCCGGTATGTTTGATTTTGTGAATAAAGCTAAACACGATGCCTGGAAAAGCCGCAGCGGCACTTCGTCTGAAGCAGCAATGGAAGAATACATTCAGATTTTTCAACAACTGAAAGGCGCATAACCGCTAAATCCGAGTTTTTGACAAATCATTCCGTCTTATATCCCTTTTTTATCTCAACAGAAAAGGGATATTTGCTTATAACCAATTAATAACTGTCTACTGTCGTTCTACCTTTTGTTTCTGCGACAGTAGCCATACATACATTTTTATTACCGCTTATATGAGTTCTAAAAGAATCATAAAGAAGGTTGCCGTACTTGGCTCTGGCGTAATGGGCAGCCGTATTGCATGTCATTTCGCCAACATAGGCATGCAGGTACTGCTGCTTGATATTGTAGCCAAAGATGCCGACGCTAAATCCAGAAATAAACTGGTGAACGATGCGCTTACAGCGGCCTTAAAATCAAACCCGTCCCCTATTTACAGTAAATCATTTGCAAAAAATATCACTACCGGCAACTTTGAAGATGATATGCCCAAAATTGCGGATTGCGATTGGGTGATTGAAGTTGTTGTAGAACGCCTGGACATTAAAAAACTGGTGTTTGAACAGGTTGAAAAGCATCGCAAAGCCAGTACCCTGATTACTTCAAATACTTCGGGCATTCCGATACATTTAATGACCGAGGGCCGAAGCGAAGATTTCAGAAAGCACTTTTGCGGCACTCACTTTTTCAATCCGCCGCGCTATTTAAAATTGCTGGAGATTATTCCAACTAACGAAACCGCGCCAGAAGTTGTTGATTTTCTAATGCACTTCGGTGAAAAATATTTAGGCAAGACGACAGTTTTGGCCAAAGATACACCTGCATTTATCGGTAACCGTATCGGTGTGTTCAGCATCATGAGCATTTTGCACTATGCTGAAAAAACAGGCATTACCATAGAAGAGATAGATAAGCTGACTGGCCCGGTTATCGGCCATCCAAAATCTGCCACTTTCCGCACCAGTGATGTGGTTGGTTTAGATACTATGGTACATGTAGCCAACGGCTTAAGCCAAAACGTACGCGATGATGAAGCTAAAGAGCTTTTCCAGATACCCGAGTTCGTAACCAAAATGGTGACTAACAACTGGCTGGGCAGCAAAAGCGGCCAGGGTTTCTACAAAAAGGAAAAAGTTGACGGTGCTAACCAGTTCTATACCCTTGATCTGAAAACGCTCGAATATCAGCCATCAAAAAAGGTAAAATTCCCATCATTGGAAACTACCAAAACTATTGATAAGCTAAGCGACCGCATGAAGGTGCTTTTCGCTGCTAAAGATAAAGCAGGCGAATTTTACCGTGCTATATTTTACCAGTTGTTTGCTTATGCCAGCAACCGCATCCCAGAGATAACCGACGACCTCTATAAAATAGATGCCGCCATGAATGCGGGCTTCGGCTGGGAAACCGGACCATTTGAAAAATGGGACACGCTTGGTGTTGAAGCTACTTTGAAAGCAATGGAAACTAATGGGCTTAAACCCGCACAATGGGTTTATGATATGCTGCAAAGCGGTGCGCAAAGCTTTTATAAAGTAGAAAACGGCAAACGCCTTTACTACGATATCCCTTCAAAGACCTATAAAGTTATTCCGGGTACAGAAGAGTTTATTTTGCTGGATAATATCCGTGCCACCAACACCATCTGGAAAAACAGCGGTACTACTATCACTGATATTGGCGATGGCATCATCAACCTGGAGTTCCACACCAAGATGAACACCATTGGCAGCGAGATCATCGAAGGCATTAATAAAGCAATTACCCTTGCCGAGCAAAGCTATAAAGGCCTCGTAATCTCTAACGAAGGAGCAAACTTCAGCGCAGGTGCCAACGTGGGCATGATCTTTATGATGGCCGTTGAGCAGGAGTTTGAAGAGCTGAACATGGTGATCAAAGCATTTCAGAACACCATGATGCGCATCCGTTATTCATCGGTTCCAGTTGTTGCAGCACCACATCAAATGGCGTTAGGCGGCGGTTGCGAATTATGCTTACATGCCGACAAGGTTGTGGCTCATGCCGAGCTGTACATGGGTCTTGTTGAGTTTGGTGTTGGATTAATCCCCGGTGGTGGTGGTACCAAGGAGTTTGCTTTGCGTTTAAGCGATGAATTGCAGGATGGCGATATCGAACTCAATAACTTCCGCGACAGGTTTTTAACCATTGGCCAGGCTAAGGTATCAACCTCTGCTTACGAAGCATTTGAGTTAGGTTACCTTAAAAAAGGCCGCGACGTGGTGGTTGTATCACGAAACAGGGTATTGTCTGAAGCAAAAAGGCAGTGCCTCGTACTGGCAGACGAAGGCTATGTACAGCCCGTTCAACGAAAAGATATCAAAGTATTAGGCAAATCAGCATTAGGCTTAGGATATGTAGGTGCTAACAGTATGTACAGCGGTAATTATATCAGCGAACATGATGTAAAGATTTCGCAAAAACTGGCTTATGTAATGGCTGGTGGCGACCTTTCGCAGCCATCATTAGTAAGCGAAGAATACCTGCTGAACCTGGAGCGTGAAGCATTTTTGCAATTATGTGCCGAGCGGAAAACTTTGGAACGTATCCAGTCTATCCTTACCGGCGGTAAAGTATTAAGAAATTAAAAGAGATTATCATGGACGCATATATAGTAGCAGCCAGTCGCAGCGCAGTGGGCAAAGCCACCCGTGGCGGGTTCAGGTTTACAAGGCCCGATACCCTGGCTGCAGACGTGATTAAACATTTGGTGGCATCTGTGCCCAATGTTGATAAAGAACAGATCAAAGATGTAATTGTGGGCAATGCCACACCAGAAGCTGAACAGGGTTTAAATGTCGGCAGGTTAATTTCGCTCATGGCACTGGATACCGATAAAGTACCTGGCATGACAGTTAACCGCTATTGTGCTTCAGGTTTGGAAACCATTGCCATAGCATCATCTAAAATACATGCCGGTATTGCCGACTGCATCATTGCAGGTGGTGTTGAAAGTATGAGCTTGTTACCTATGGGTGGCTGGCGTATTGTACCCAACGCAGATGTTGCCATTGCACACCCTGATTATTATTGGGGCATGGGCTTAACAGCCGAGGCTGTTGCAAAAGAATACAATATTGGCCGCGATGAACAAGATCAGTTTGCCTATAATTCGCATCAGAAAGCAATTAAGGCAATTACCGAAGGCAAGTTTAAAGACCAGATTGTCCCGGTAACAGTATCAGAAACCTACGTTGACGAAAACGGTAAAAAGAAAACACGCGAATTTACTGTTGACACAGATGAAGGCCCTCGCGCTGATACTTCGCTTGATGCATTGGCAAAGCTTAAACCTGTGTTTGATGCTAAAGGCATGGTTACCGCAGGTAATTCATCACAAACAAGTGATGGTGCTGCTTTTGTAATGGTTGTAAGCGAACGTTTCTTAAAAGCAAACAACCTTACCCCTATTGCACGCCTGGTTAATTACGCCGTAGTTGGTGTACCACCACGCATTATGGGTATCGGTCCATTATACGCGATACCTGAAGTACTGAAAAAAGCCGGGATGAAACAAGATGACATTGAGCTTTTTGAACTGAATGAGGCCTTCGCCTCGCAATCATTAGCCATTATTAAAGGACTTGGCTTAAACCAGGATATTGTAAACGTAAACGGCGGTGCTATTGCCCTGGGACATCCTCTTGGTTGTTCGGGTGCGAAACTATCTGTCCAGATTTTTGACGAATTGAAGAAACGCAATCAAAAGTATGGCATGGTTACCATGTGTGTAGGCACAGGCCAGGGCGCAGCGGGTATTTTCGAACTATTAAATTAATTAAACTAAAAAAAGACATACATCATGAGCACAGCAACAGAAAACAAGCATTTAAAGGGTGGCGAGTTCCTGATTAAGGAAACCCCTGCTGAAGATGTGTTTATACCAGAAAACTGGGACGAAGAACAATTAATGATCGCTCAAACCTGCCAGGATTTTGTTGAGCAGAGAGTAGTACCTATTCTTGACCGTATCGATAATCAGGAAGAAGGCCTGATGGTAAGCCTTGTTGAACAGGCAGGCGAACTGGGTATATTAGGCGTATCATTACCAGAAGAATATGGCGGCTTTGGTAAAGATTTCACAACGGCCATGCTGATCAGCGAAAAAACAGGTCCGGGTGCTTCATTCTCTGTAGCTGTAATGGCACATACAGGCATAGGCACCTTGCCTATTTTATATTATGGAAACGAGGAACAAAAGCAAAAGTACATCCCTAAATTAGGTACAGGTGAATGGAAAGGCGCTTATTGCCTTACAGAACCGGGTGCCGGTTCAGATGCAAACTCTGGTAAGACAAGAGCTACACTTTCTGCTGATGGTAAACATTACATTATCAACGGGCAAAAAATGTGGATCACTAATGCCGGTTTTGCTGATGTATTCACCGTATTTGCCAAAATTGATGATGATGAAAATCTGAGTGCTTTTATTGTTGAGAAAGGATTTGAAGGTTTATCATTAAACCCGGAAGAACACAAAATGGGTATCAAGGGTAGCTCTACCCGCCAGGTGTTTTTTAACGACTGTAAAGTTCCGGTTAAGAACTTGTTGTCTGAACGCGGTAACGGTTTTAAAATAGCAGTAAATATCCTCAACCTTGGCCGTATTAAACTGGGCGGTGCTGCATTGGGTGCATCAAAACATGTAATTACCAATGCGGTACGTTATGCTAACGAGCGTGAGCAATTTGGCCGTCCTATTTCAAAATATGGTGCTATCAGGTATAAACTGGGCGAACAGGTGATCCGCACTTTTGCAACAGAATCAGCCATGTATCGCGCCAGCCAAAATATTGAAGATGCTACCCATAACCTTATTGAAGGTGGCATGGATGCATCTAAAGCTAAACTGAAAGGTACAGAGCTTTTTGCCATTGAAGCTGCCATGATCAAAGTCCATGCTTCAGAAGCATTGGATTATGTGGTTGACGAAGGTGTGCAAATTTATGGCGGTATGGGTTATAGTGCTGAGGCGCCTATGGACCGTGCTTACCGCGACAGCCGCATTAACCGCATCTTCGAGGGAACCAACGAGATCAATCGCATGCTTACGGTCGACATGATTCTAAAACGTGCCATGAAAGGCGAGCTTGACCTGATGGGCCCTGCTGAAGCTGTAGCTAAAGAGCTGCTGGCTATTCCGGATTTTAATACCGAAGAAGAAGACCTTTTCACAAAGGAAAAGAAATATGTAGCTAACTTTAAAAAGGCGGTATTACTTGTTGCCGGTGCTGCAGTGCAAAAACTAATGATGAACCTGGGCAAAGAACAGGAAGTTTTAATGCACCTGGCTGATATGGTGATTGAAACTTACGTAAGCGAATCATTGCAGCTGCGTGTAGAAAAACTGGCAGGCCAGCGCGGCGAAGAAAGCATTAAGGAGCAGATTGACATTATGCAGGTGTATATCCGCGATGCTGCCGACCGCATTTTTAAATCAGGTAAAGAAGCGTTAAATGCTTTTGCCGAAGGTGACGAACGCCGCATGATTATGGTTGGCCTTAAACGCTACACTAAAACCGAAGATATCAATACCACTGCAGCAAGGAGAAGAGTTGCAGCTAAATTAATAGAAGCTAACAAGTACTGTTTTTAACAGCTGCTTAACCAATTATAATCTACTTTACCATGGATCGTGCTACCAGATTATTTGACTGTATCCCTATACAAGCGCAAAAGCCTCAGCCTGACTTACTAAATGCTAAAATTAACGGCGTTTGGAAAGCCTACAGCACTGCCGAGGTACACGACAAAGTGTATCAGCTGGCAGCAGCCTTGTTACGCATGGGTATATCAACGGGCGACGGTACAACCGAAGGCCGGGACAAGATTGGTTTGGTGAGCAGCGGCCGTCCGGAGTGGCTAATTGTAGATTTGGCGGTGCAACTGGTAGGCGCTGTTTTGGTACCACTGTACCCCAACAGCAGCCTTAAAGAAATAGAACAGATACTGATCGAAGCTGAGGTTAAATGCATTTTTGTAAGCGATACCGAGCTTTGCAGTAAAGTATCTGCTATAAAAGATCATGTCCCATCGTTAAAAGCTATTTTCTCATTTGATGATGTATCTGAATGTATCAACTGGTCTACCCTGTTAAAAAATGTAACGGATACAGAGCGTAGCGAGATAGATAAGATAAGTGTCAACGTAACAGAGGACGATGTTACTACCATCATCTTTACGTCGGGTACAACAGGCAGGCCGAAAGGGGTTATGCTTACGCACAAAAACATTGTAAGCAATGTATCTGCATCAAGCCTTATTTTAGGGCAGATCCCTGTTGAGCAAAAAAAGGCGCTTAGCTTTTTACCGCTTAACCACATTTTCGAAAAAATGTGTACCTACATTTACTTGTTCAATGGCTTCTCTATCCACTATGCCGAAAGCATGGACACCATTGGCGCAAACATGAAGGAAGCGCAGCCTTATATTTTCACAGCCGTTCCGAGGTTGTTGGAAAAGGTGTTTGAAAAGATCATGATAGAGGGCAATAAGCTTACGGGTATTAAACGCAATATCTTTTTATGGTCTATCAAAGTAGCTGAACAGTTTGAGAACACAGGACGCAGCGCGTGGTATAACATTAAACTGGCTATTGCCGATAAACTGGTTTACAGTAAATGGCGCGCAGCTATTGGCGGTAATGTTAAAGCGATTATTGTAGGCAGTTCAGCATGCCCAATCAGACTCGAGCGCATTTTCACTGCGGCCGGTATGGTGGTAATGCAAGGTTACGGACTTACAGAAACTTCACCCGTTATAGCCGTAAATCAGTATGATCCATACAAACGCAAGTTTGGGACTGTTGGCCCGCTATTAAGTGATGTGGAAGTTAAGATTGCAGAAGACGGCGAGATTTTAACCAAAGGGCCCAACGTTATGGCTGGCTATTACAAAAACCCTGAGCTTACAGCCGAGGTAATTGAAGATGGCTGGTTTCATACAGGTGATATCGGCGAACTGGACAGCAATGGATTTTTAAAGATCACCGACCGTAAAAAAGAGATCTTCAAAACTTCAGGCGGTAAATATGTTGCGCCGGTGCCTATTGAAAACCGAATGAAAGAAAGTCCGCTGATTGAGCAGATGATGGTTATTGGTGCAGAACGTAAATTTACATCAGCGCTTATTGTACCATCATACCCTAACCTGAAACTTTGGTGCGATCAGAATAAACTGAAATACTTATCTCATAAGCAAATTATAGACGAACCACAGGTACAAGCCTTGTTTCAGTCCATAGTTGAAGGTTTTAATAAAGAATTTAACCACGTAGAACAGGTAAAGAAAATCACCTTAATGCCCGACGAGTGGACCATTGACGGCGGCGAGCTTACCCCTACCGGGAAAATGAAACGCCGTATTATTATGGATAAATATAAAAACGAAATAGAGCGCATGTACACCAGCGATATTGGCAGCGTTTCTGTTACCCACTAATTCAACCCTATGAAATTCTTAAAGCTGGAAATAAAAGATCGTTTAGCCATACTCACTTTAGACCGTGGTAAATCAAACGCGCTGAATACAGAAATGATGCAGGAGCTTATTGCTGCTGTCATCGATTTGAATGCTGATGAAAACATTGGCGGGTTGGTCATCACGGGTAAGGAGAATTTTTTTTCGGCAGGTGTAGACCTCATTGAAGTTTATCACTACGACGAACAGCAGGTCAAAACTTTCTGGGCTACATTCTTACAAATGCTGGGAACGCTGGCATCCTTCAAAAAACCGTTTGTAACAGCCATAACAGGCCATAGTCCGGCAGGTGGTTGTATTATCGCGATATGTTCCGACTACCGCGTAATGGCAAAGGGCGATTATATCATCGGCCTAAACGAAATACCTGTAGGCATTATAGTGCCCGATGCGGTGTTTCAGTTATACTCATTCTGGCTTGGCCAACGAAAAGCTTATCAATATCTGTTAGAAGGTAAATTGCTAAAATCAGAAGAAGCGCTTGCAAACGGCCTGGTTGATGAGTTAGCAGAAGCCGATGATGTGCTTGAAGCAGCTGAAAAAAAGGCACGCAGCTACATGAAATTTAGCCCGTCGACCTGGCAGCAAAGCAAATTAAATCTCAGAAAAGATTTACTTCAAAACATTAACGTTGACCACTCTGCCGGGTTAGACATTATGCTTAAACAATGGTGGGCAGCTGATACACGTGCCATATTAAAAGGTATGGTTGATAAATTGACTAACCCGGTTAAAAAATAACACGATGCAAAATATTACAGCCACAGGTATGTTGCGTGATGACGCATTTAAAGGTAAAACAATTATTATAACAGGTGGCGGCACTGGTTTGGGTAAAGCTATGGGCACTTACTTTTTAAAACTGGGTGCCAATCTTGTCATCACCAGCCGTAAACTGGATGTACTACAAAAAACAGCCAGCGAAATGGAAGCCGAAACTGGCGGTAAAGTTTTGCCGGTTGCATGTGATGTAAGAAATTATGATGAGATAGAAGATATGCTGCAAAAAGCTATTGAGGCTTTTGGTAGCGTAAACGCATTAGTTAACAATGCGGCAGGTAATTTTATATCCCCTACCGAAAGGCTATCAGCCAATGCCTTTTCTACCATTATTGATATCGTGCTCAAAGGCACGGTGAACTGCTCCCTGGCTTTAGGCAAATACTGGATCAAAGAAAAACAGACAGGGAATATTCTTAATATCGTTACTACTTATGCTTCAACAGGTTCGGGATATGTAGTGCCTTCTGCATGCGCCAAGGGTGGTGTTGTGGCCATGACGCGTTCTCTGGCTGTAGAGTGGGGCCGCCATCAAATCCGTACCAATGCAATAGCGCCAGGCCCCTTCCCTACTAAAGGTGCATGGGAAAGATTGCTGCCCGGGGAAATGGCTGAAAAGTTTGATTTCAAAAACCGTGTACCGCTTAAACGTGTTGGTCAGCACCAGGAACTGGCTAACCTGGCAGCCTTTTTAGTATCTGACTATTCGGGTTATATCAATGGAGATGTGATTACCATTGACGGCGGCGAATGGCTGCAAGGTGCCGGACAGTTTAACGGGCTTGAAATGGTCACCGATGTTATGTGGGATGGCATTGAAAAAATGATCCGATCGGCAAAAGGCAGCTAATCATTTGTAAATAATCGGGGTTTACACAACACGGCATAAATGACAAAGCCATACAGATTTTCTGTATGGCTTTGTGTTCAGTATTGTATTGCTACAGTTGATACTGTTGTTCTGAAACGTGTTCTAACCAATCGACTACCTTACCGTTAAGGTTTTCCTGAATGGCAATGTGTGTCATGGCATTTGTAGCCGAAGCGCCATGCCAGTGCTTTTCATCAGGTTCAAACCACACTACATCACCGGGGCGTACTTCCTGTACTGATCCGCCCTCACGTTGTACCCAGCCAATACCATCGGTAATAATAATGGTTTGCCCAAGCGGGTGCGTGTGCCATGCTGTTCTTGCTCCGGGTTCAAAAGTAACCTTTGCAGATGCTCCTCTGCGTGCTTCGTTGGCATCAAACAGCGGATCAATCCTTACAGCGCCGGTGAACCATTCGGCAGGGCCTTTTACGGAAGGTTTTGTCCCTAATTTGGTTATTTCCATTTCAAATACTATTTGTTTTTCAATGATGCCATATCGATAACAAAGCGATATTTTACATCTCCTTTCAAAAGGCGTTCATAAGCATCGTTGATTTGGTCGATATTAATCATCTCGATATCGGCAGCGATGTTATGCTTGCCACAGAAATCAAGCATTTCCTGTGTTTCGGCAATACCGCCAATCATAGAGCCGGCAAAGCTTTTGCGGCCCGGGATAAGGCTGAAAGCAGCTACCGGAAGCGGATGCTCTGGTGCGCCAACTAATGCCAAAGAACCATCTACACGCAATAAAGCCAGGTAAGCGTTAATGTCGTGCTCGGCAGAAACGGCATCTAAAATAAAGTGTAGCTTACCTCTGTAAGCAGCCATTTGCTCTTCATCTTTCGATAACACCACCTCATCTGCACCCAGGCGCTTAGCTTCGTCAAATTTTGATTGCGAAGTAGTAAACGCAATAACATGCGCACCCATTGCCTTTGCAATTTTAATTGCCATGTGGCCAAGGCCGCCAATACCTACAACACCCACTTTTTTACCCGGACCAACATTCCAGTGATGCAGCGGCGAATAGGTTGTGATACCGGCACAAAGCAATGGTGCAGTAGCAGCAGGGTCAAGATTATCAGGAATGTGTAGCACATAGTTTTCATCTACAACCACACTTTCAGAATAACCACCAAAAGTGGGTGTATCCTGTAAATATTTATCCGGCGAGTTATATGTACCCGTCATTCCAGGCTCGCAGTACTGCTCCAGGCCTTCCTTACAGTATTCACATTCGCGGCATGAGTCAACAATACACCCTACGCCCACCATGTCGCCTACTTTAAATTTGGTTACGTGGTCGCCTACACTTATAATCTTACCCACAATTTCATGTCCCGGAACGCATGGGTAAACGGTATTATGCCATTCGTTACGTGCAGTATGCAGGTCTGAGTGGCATACGCCGCAATAAAGTATGTCTATTTCAACATCGTGCGCAGTAGGTTTTCGGCGATTGATGTTTAACTGATCTAAAGAAGCTTCTGCGGCTTCGGTGCCGTAAGCTTTAACATTATTTACTTCCATAAGTATTTGATTCGTTTTGTCGTTTAAATAAGTAAAATATAGAGAAACTGTTTCGATAGATTTCAGATGCGAATTATCTGAAATCCGTGTAGCATTCCGAATAGCTGCAAATTGACTACTATGCAATAACTTTTCAGAAACGAAAACAACCTCGCCTCTTAATTTAAAATTTAACTCTTTTTAAAACCCATTATCTTGAAGTTACCTACCAATACTTTAGATCCATTTTTGTATTGTATTGGTCCACTGATGTATAGGTTTTTCGCAGTAGTGGGGAAAAATGCCAAGGCATCGGCCAGTTTGGTTTGATCCAGATAAACGATCATGCGATCACCATCAACAGTCACTGATACATGCATTTTACGGTTGGTGAAAGTAGTTAGATCAAAATCACTGGTTATATACTTACTATTAAATTCGCTGGCAATGGATACCTCATTGCGATTATAGTATTTAAGAGACACGTAAGCTCCCTCGTTACTTATATGCTCACGTACACTATTATCAGTAACAAACCCAAAATCAACCGGAGTGATGTCATCTATCTTATCTGCAATGGCTATAATGTCAAACTCAACTGTAAAATGTTTAGGATAAAACAGTTGTTTAGTCAGCTTGTAGGTAGCATGATCTGCAAGTGCAAGCCATTTTCCGCTTTCTCCTTCTGCAGAAACTACAGTTGCTGATCCATTTGTTTTAAATGACCTGGCCGTTGAACCAACCTGTACACCCGAAAAATCCTCTGCGAATATCAGGCTGTCACCCGCAACAAAGTCAAAGCCTGAATTGATTTTAATTTTCTTTCCTTTCGGGGCATCCGAAGAATTTGACGCCGGTACTTTTTTGTCAATCGCCTCACCGGCTTTCTGTGCCACTTTATCTTTAGCCTTTTGTAATAATCCGCTAAACTGGGCGTGGGCATTAACGTTAATAATTAGACCTGCTGCTGTAAAAACAATGAGTAAAAGTTTATTTTTCATAGATGTGAATGTTTACTGCAAATAAAAAGAAATATTATAAAATTGCATTCGGTCATTTTAAAATTAGACACGGTGATGAAGTATCATTTTAGAAGTAAAAGTTTATTTGCACTGTAATACTTCGCAAAATTTTTGTTCCTTTGTAACCCTTCATGACTCCGTAGCTCAGCTGGTAGAGCAAATGACTCTTAATCATTGGGTCGAGAGTTCGAATCTCTCCGGGGTCACTTAAAAAGCACGATAGTAAAACTATCGTGCTTTTTTATTTTTAGGTACACTGACTATTGAAATCCCAATTTTACATAACTTTAAGCCTAATGAACTATAAAAGAAGATCACATTTTTTTTATAGATAAATTAAGATACATGTTTCATATTGCAGGGATCATCATCTCTTTATTTCTTGTTTTACTGCTTGCCACAAAAAAAGGGAAATCAACAGCTGATTTTATTTTGGCCACATGGTTAGTTATTATTTCGTTCCATTTGTTGGCTTATTACCTGTTAACCTCCGGTTACTTTGTAAAATTCCCGTTCCTTTTGGGGTTTGAAATTCCTGTCCCGCTTATTCATGGGCCTTTTTTATACCTATACATTGCCGCCTTAACCAATCAAAGAAGCCGAACGCTGCCTTGGTTTATCCATTTCATTCCGGCCATTGCAGCATATATTTTGTTAGTGAATTTTTACAGCCTGCCTTATAGTGAGCAGGTCAGCGTTTATCAAAACAATGGAGTTGGATATGAGCGGCTACTTTCAATCATACGTTTTCCAATTATACCTTCGGGTGTAATTTACGTTATCGGTTCGCTGATTTTATTAAGAAAACACAGCAAAAATATCTCTGCACAGTTTTCACATTTAGAAAAGATCAATCTGAACTGGATAATTTATCTTACCGCAGGAATGGGTAGCATTTGGTTATCCATTATTTTCAGGCAAGAAACATTAACTTTTATCCTCGTCGATTTATTTATTCTGTTTATAGGCTATTTCGGTATAAAACAGGTTGGTATTTTTTCTGATCAAAGCACTGAAAACACATCGGACGACAATTTAAATGATACAGAAATTAATAGTGTTGATTCCCTAATTAAAGGCAGTGAGAAGATCAAATATCAGACTACGCTTTTGGATAATGAAGTTATTTCGAAAGTCCACATGCAGTTAAGTCTGTTGATGGAAAACGAAAAGCTCTATACCGATCCTGAATTAAAATTAGACGAACTTGCTAAGCGCTTGGCCGTAAATGGCAATACCTTATCCCAGGTAATTAATTCTGTAGAGCAGAGAAACTTCTACGATTACATCAACCACCTGCGTATAAACGAATTTAAAAGAATGGTAACCCTGCCTGAAAATAGCAGGTTTACGCTTCTATCCATTGCTTTCGAAGCGGGGTTTAACTCTAAGACCTCATTCAACCGGAACTTTAAAAAGGCAACCGGACTTTCGCCGAAGGCATATTGCCAGCAAGAGAAAATACGATTAGCAGAACAGGGCCAAGTAAAAGAGACCACCTTACCATTTGGCACCTCTTCCATTTAAGTTGATGCTTTCTTTGTAATGAACATCCTTAACAGGGTTTATTATTATTAACAACAAATTTAAATGAAGAAACTACGCCTCATCTTATTGGCACTGCTATCAGTACTTATTGGCCTTTATCCCCTATTTTATTATTTGAACAAAGGATTCGGGTTATTAAAATCGAAGCCGGCTGCAATTGTTGCAAACGCTGTTTGGCATACTTCTTTTTATATACACATTACATTTGGCGGAATCGCACTACTTATAGGCTGGATGCAGTTCAGTCCGAAGATTAGGGATAAAAGGATAACATTGCACAGGCAAATTGGCAAAATTTATATCGTTTCTGTTCTGTTGAGCGCACTCGCCGGATTTTATATTGCGTTTTATGCAATGACGGGCGCCCCAGCAGCTTTAGGCTTTATAAGCCTGAGCATTATCTGGTTTTATACAACACTGATGGGATATCTCCGTATCGTAAAAGGTAATCTGATTCAGCATCAAAAAATGATGATTTATAGCTATGCCTGCTGCTTTGCAGCCGTTACTCTAAGGCTTTGGCTACCTATTTTAAGCATTATATTTGGCAACTTCGAAACAGCATACATTATTGTAGCCTGGTGGTGTTGGATACCTAATTTGATTGTAGCGTATTTTATAATAAGAAAGACTGTTTATACCAAGCTGCAATAGCAATACCTGCATAACCTATCCATATTCTTGTTTAGAATAAGGTTTTGTATAAGGATTAGAGACTTAGCATAGTCACTTTGGAAGTTGACAATTCAATTTGTTTACTGCTTGAATCATATTCATGCTGCAAAGAAGGTAGGGTTGAGAATATCTAAGAATATTAAGTATATTGTGTATAGCTTTATTAAACCATGACCAATCATAGTATCGATAGTTTAAAACTGTATAAAAGTCATATTGACTCGCTAAATAAAATTATTGCAGCAATGCATAATAACAAGAGCGCTTTTAAGATCGATGAGGCCTCTGTACAAGCAGCTTTAATTGTTGCAGCCACAACTTTATTCACTGTTATTGTTGGATTTGTATTTAAGGACTATCTAATTCCTGGTTGGATTGAAAAAAGAGCTGCCAGTCGAACTGGCCAAGCATTATTCCAGCTCTACAAGGTCAACCTTTTTCGTTCGGCCAATGCTATTAATAACCGACTGCATGAGATTTATCGGACCCGATCACATTATTTATGGAGCAATGCTCCACTAAATACCTTTTACGACTACAAATACAAAAGCTCCATTTACCGACTTTGCGTACTTATGGGTTGGATCAGGGCTTATCGCGTTCTGGAATCGTCAATGACCATTGCCAAAAGCGATACTAAATTCCACGAAATTTCCGGATGTATCAATTCACTTGAATCTGCATTGGCAGATGGACAACGAATTGAAATGTATGTAGCGAAGGCTCTTTTTACAATTGCGAAAGTCAGGTCCGATTCTATTCCAGCCGATATTCTGGAGAAGTTTTCAGTCGAACTGGATCATCTCGTCATCCAGTACTTGCAGTATAATGTGCTGGATTATATTGCGGATCTCTCTACAGAGCAGCAATATGCTTTTATTGCCGATCTTGAAAAACTCCTAGCCACACTCAAAATCAAACATGAACCATTGGAAGCCAATAGGGAATTAATCATCAAAGAAGTGTCTGTTAAACTTGGACTAATTTATCGTGATTGGCAGCAAGGTATAGGTGACCTGATGTTGCAAAAGGACGAGCAGACCTATAATGTTATTAGTTATAAGACCTTTGAAGAATACTGGGAAATGAAGGAAGACACTTCGGAAAAGAAGTGGCTGAAACGAGCCGAAGTAATGTTCGAAAATCTCGATTTGCGTGTAGATCAACAAAGCGATTCCCGTATCGAACAACTCAAATTGGTATATGCCAGTATTTACAGACTATTAAATGCCTTGTATACAACTAAAACTAGTATAAGCCCGATCAGTCAGAAAGATTTTAATAAAATTCCAGTGACCATTGATAGCCCCAGGAAATCACAGAAAACATGACACACTTAATTCAGCCAGAATAAAAGGGCTTTTAGATATTGCAGCTGGAATAGATATTCTAATAGACACTAAATCCAAGACTTTGGTTGAGGAGAATAAAATGACGGGTAAACTTAAAAGCTGGTTTTAGATCGGCCATTCCTAAAGCCATACTCTTTCTACAAAACAAGAAAGGAGCAGCTCGCCTGCTCCTTTCTATGTATTAACTTTAAACTATTGCATGAAAAAACCGATGCAAAAGTGATGTCTTAGTATTGGTTCTGTGTAAGCCTTATATTAAGTTATTGTACCAACAAAGGCTGTTTGGCGGCATGCCGCGCAAATATGGTATCCAGTACCTGCTGGGTTTGGTCGGGGTAATTTACCTGTATTACCTGCCCGTTTTGCAACCAGTTGGTAATCACCTCGTCGTGTTTGGCTTTTAAGCTTTTTATTACCGTTACCCCCATCGATTTTAAGGCAGCGGCGTTCAGCTGCTGCTCGTACTGGTTTTTCATCGGGATAACCAATAGTTTCTTTTTCATAAACAGGGCTTCGGCGGGTGTTTCAAAACCTGCACCGCACAATACCCCGGCAGACGTTGCCATGCTATGGATAAACTCCTCGTTATTGATGGGTTGTATGCTGATGTGCTTATGCTTAAACGCCTTTTTGTTGTGTTTTGAAAACACATCCCATTGCACCTGCTTAAACTTCGACAGCTTTTCAATCAGCTTGTCGTCGTCAAATGCAGGCAGGTAAACCGTATAGTGACCGCGGTTTTCTACCAGCTGCTCACGCACCTGTTTGCGTATCACCGGGGTATAAATATTCCCGGCAAAAGACTTAAAGTGGAAACCGTACTGTTCGGTAACAGGGGCGTACTGTTTTAGTATCAGCTTACCGATCATATCATCAGAATCAGCCTTAGGCACATTTTGCGCCAGCACCGCCGACTGGTGACTTAAGCCAATGCAGGTTTTATTTTTAAGATAACATGCCCATGCCGATACAGGTTCAAAATCGCAGAGTACTAAGTCGTATTCTTCAACGGGTAACTGGTTAACCTCTTTTAAAAACTTACGGAAGTTTGATTTATAGAATGTTCGCCACAGGTCTACCCCGCCGCTTTTACCAAAAATAAAGCCCATACCATGAAACTTGTATTTCACTGGGAAAGGCAATTTCAAATCACCCTGTATGCCGCTTACCACTACATCCACCTCGGCCATTTGCTGCAACCGCGGAACAATGTCCATTGAGCGGCTTAAATGTCCGTTACCTGTACCCTGTATGGCATATAGCACCTTCATTTTTTGATAAATTTATTAAAGATGCAGGATTTGTGTTAACTAAACATCAACAGGCAGTTAAGTTGTTAAGTCGTTAATTTAAGGGCTTCAAAAATCTCGGCAAACAACAATCCGCTACCGCCACCGTAATGCCTTACCACAGGTATAGTTTTGCTGTGCTCAAAGAAGTTATTTTCTTCAGCTTCGGTAAGGCCGCTTCCCAGTAAAACAAGGTCAAACTTACCGCTATCTATCATTTCATTTGCTTCCGTTATATTGCTCACACCAATAGCATTATACGTCTCATTGTTTTTAATGAGGCGTATAATGGTGGCCAGTATATCCTGATGTGTGCAAATAACCAGTATCTCTGTTTTTTCCATAGGTAATTTATTAACCTAACATAGGTACTTCCATCAACAATGCCTGCGCATCTTCACTTGCCTTAATATTGAAGCTTTCGGCTTCCCATATACCAAAGCCGTCGCGCTGGCTTAACTGGGTTCCGTCTATTTCAAGCTTACCGCTTAAAACAAATACATATACACCGTTTGCTTTATCTTTAAGCTGATACTCAATTTCTGTCCCTTTATCAAGGCTCCCCATGTGGAACCAGGCATTCTGGTAAATCCATACACCTTCATCGTCAGCATTTGGGGATAAGATCTGGTGCAGTTTATTTTTCTCTTTAAGATCAATTTGAATTTGATCATACCGTGGCTGTACATTCCGTTTGTTTGGAAATAACCAGATCTGTAAAAACTTTACAGGCTCGCCTTCTTTATGATTATACTCTGAGTGGTATATACCCGTACCGGCACTCATTACCTGTATTTCTCCTTGTTTAATTACAGCTTCGTTACCCATACTATCGCGGTGGATTAACTCGCCTTCCAGCGGAATGGAAATGATTTCCATATTATCGTGCGGGTGTTCGCCAAAGCCTCTCGAACCTGCTACCGTATCGTCATTTAAAACGCGTAATGCACCAAAGTTCATCCTATCGGGATTATAATAACCTGCGAAACTAAATGTATGATGACTTTTTAACCAACCATGGTCAGCAAATCCACGTGTTGCTGCCTGATGTAAAACTGTTTTTGCCATTGTTGTAGTGATTTAACAATACAAAAGTATACCCTTTGCAACCGTGCACACTTGATGTAGGTTAAGAAATGAAACCCTGCAACAATTGTTTATTAAATAAGAAAAGCCATAATGCGAATGCATTATGGTCTTTCTTAAAATCCGCTTATTTATTTACAAAGCCTTATTGATCGCCTGTTTTGCCAACGGTTCCATGATCTTGTAACCGTCAGGGTTAGGGTGTACACCATCCGGCGATAGCTTTTCAGGCAGCCCCTTTTGGCCGTCAACCATCGCCGAATAGTAATCAAGATATACCAGATGCTTTTTAGCAGAATATTCCTTAATCATGTTATTTAACTCGATCACTTTATCAGAAGGATCAATCTCCGGCCGCCATCTGAAATGATTTGCCGGAAGCACCGAGCAAAGCACCACTTTAATACCGGCTTCTTTAGCCAGTATTGCCATTGATTGTATGTTGCCAAAAACTTCGGGTAAAGTGATGGGGCCGTTATTCTGTGCAATATCATTGATACCCGCCAGGATAACTACCACTTTAGGATGCAGGTTAATTACATCCTGACGGAACCGCACCAGCATCTGTGTAGTGGTTTGCCCGCTAATACCACGATCTATGTAATTATTTGATGAAAAGAATGATGAGTCGTTTTTAATCCAAAAATCAGTGATGGAATCGCCCATGTAAACAGCCACAGGATTGACGCCTGAGTTTCTTACCTGTTCATTGGCTTCTGCATAACGGTTCACATTTGCCCAATCGGCTGTACGCTTCGCTGGTTGCGGTTTCGGCCTGGCAGCGCTATCGGTCTTAGCGATCTGCGCATAAGAACTTCCGGCAATTAATAGCGGTAATGCAATGCCCGCTAATGTTTTTAATACGTTCATAAGTGATTGCAATATTAAGTACTAAGTATTAACTTATTATTTCTTTAGCGCATCAATTTGCGCTAATCGCGCGTAGATCTCCATCATGGCACCCTGATCTATCAATCTTTTAACCGGCCTGCCGCTAACCAGGTTATGCTTATCACGCTCGGTAAGCCAGATCTGCTCGGCATCTTTTTTATAAAAATCGATCCATTCAGGGTTACGGTCTACTTCATAAAGCGCCTGGTAACCCCGTAACATCACTGCATTAAACCAGTACTCGTTATTAGGCAACCGGCCATTTTTAAAAAAGTGAGCGATACCTGCCTTGGCTATCCTGCGTGCCTCTGTTAAATATTGTTGCTTCTTAGTTACCTGGTACAGCAGTACGTTTGATTGCAGCATGGTACCGATATTGTACGTATAAAATGCCTTGCCAATTTTATGCGTTTTGGTGTTGATGTTGTCCCAATAGATACCTTCGGGAGCTTGTAACCAGCGGTTAGTCCAGTTGTAAACGCTCATTGCATAATCGAGGTATGCTTTTTTATGGGTAAGCTTGTATAACTGCAATGCTATAATTACAGCCGGACCGTTTGAACAGGTATTTTTAGTATTAAGGTCGCCTTCTTTCCAGTAAACGCCGCCACCCGTTACCGTATCAGTTCCGCTTAAAATGAACTTGTAAATAAGTTGAGCCTTATCTAAATATGTTTTGCGATGAGTACGATTGTAGGCATCTATAAAAGTGATAGCCAGCCATTCGTTATCATCATAAAACCGGCTGCTTTTTCTTTCACTTAAAACATAATCCTGGTAGGCAGGTACCGGAGGTTCATCGCTGTAGTACTGATCAATGGCCTTTTCAACAGGCTGCATGTAACGTGCTCCTTTGTCTAAAGCTTCCATTTCATTAGCGCCCTGAACCATTGCCGTTAGCGGCCACAACCACGAGTGTGGATTTTCGTTCTTAGCTTCGGTTGTTTCGTAATAAAGCGACTTGCTGCTATCGCGAAGATAGTGGTTGACACTTTTATTAATAAGTTGAGCCCGATTGATATAATCAGATTGCGCTTTAGCATTACTTAAAAGTAAAAATGACAACAGCAGAAATAGTAGTTTTTTTAGCTTCATAAAATCAGGCAGATAATAATTGGAAAGCACTAAGCAAATATTTAAGTTTATTAACGGTTGTTAATTACCAGTCAGAATTTATCGGGGTAATAAATTTCTTTTAGCTAAACTACAAACTTTGCTTACATTACAATTAAGTATAACTATTATGTGACAAAAAAGGCCAGTCTTGTAACTGCTCTTAAATTGCCCCTATGCCTTCTGCAACACGGCAAGCCTCAATGGCATTGGTTACATTCAGTTTCTGAAAAATGTTTTGTCTGTGCCTGTTTATTGTATTTATGCTTAGTGAAAGCTGATCTGCAATCTCCTTACTCCGGCATCCCAGTTTAACCAGATGCAATATTTCCTTCTCCCTTGCTGATAAAATATCTGTAAACTTTTGTTGGTTGATGTCGATGATCTCACCTGTCCGGTTATTAATGATCACTCCATCCGGAACGGCAAAACCCGAATGCTCATAAACGCGATTGTAAAGGCAAAGCGCCAGCCAGATGCTTTCGTCTTCAGAACTGTTAATGTACATCAGCCTGTGCTTAAAGGCTATATACTTACCTTCCGGGATTTTAACCCTCAGCCTTGTGATTACCTCAAAACAATGCCGATCATCAATGCTTAAAGTATTTAACAGCTGAAAAAACTGCAATTCTAACCTATACTTCTTTTGCAGATCATCGGCATGTACACGGCTTAGTAATTCATCTTCCCAAATCGAGTTAATCTCTGATGGTTGGTTGTTCAGCTTAAGCTGCGCTGCTACAGCACCATAATAAATGTAGCTTTTACGCGCCTTCATGTCGCTAAGTACGCTGATACAGTTTTCGAGGTTAGCGTACAGACCTGCAACCAGTTTTGCACTGTCGAGCTGTAACCCGGTAGTTAACGTTGCATTAAAGGTTTGTGACAGTAACTTTATGTCGAGCAGTTCGCGAATGTTCTCCATTTACTTATGGTTATTATTTACCATTGAATTCAGTTTCAACAGTAAATAACTTTGCGAACATACAAAAGCTGAAGCTAAGTCAGCTGATCATCAATTAAACATGAAAAGAATCTTTTTATTGCTAACCTTAATTATTGCTACCAACAAAATGATGGCACAAAGCCTTGAAAAAATGCAATGGTATAATGAGCCCGAACATTGGGAAATCAAGAACAACAGCCTGATTATGCAGGTAACACCTAAAAGTGATTACTGGCGGATATCACATTATGGTTTTACTGTTGATGATGCCCCATTCTATTATTCAACTTACGGTGGCGAATTTGAAGCAAAAGTTAAGCTAACAGGCGCTTATAAAGCCAGATTCGATCAGATGGGATTAATGTTACGAACCGACCACAAAAACTATATTAAAACAGGTGTAGAGTTTGTTGACGGCAAGTTTAATGTAAGTACCGTGGTTACCCACGAAAAAAGTGACTGGAGTGTAACTACCTTAGATAAGGTGCCTCAATTTATCTGGATAAAGGTAGTGCGCCGCTTAGATGCACTTGAAATTTTCTATTCCTTAGATGATAAAACTTACATCATGACCCGTAATGCACCGCTGCAAGATAACACCCCTGTAATGGTAGGCTTAATGGCGGCGTGCCCTGATGGCAATGGATTTGAGGCTAAATTTGAGAACTTTACAGTTAAACATTTACCAGACCAACGCAGGTTGGAATGGCTTAAAAATCATCAATAAACCTAAACAGCATGGCTGCCATTAACAGCCATGCTATCACAATCTGATTTGTAATAACACCGTACACAAGTGTTCGCTTACGTACACCTGAATATCTACTCAATATACTGATTAACAGTTAAATAAATATTAGGCTTAAAATTGGCTAAGTTTATCTCAGCTTACTTATCATCTATGCCTAATATTAACTGGAAAATCGCTTTTAGATCATTTTTTAAAAATAAAGTCTTTTACCTGCTTAACCTGGGCGGATTATCTATTGGTTTAGCCGTGTTCATTTTGGTTAGCTTATATATAAATAATGAAGTAAGTTATGATCAATGGAACAAAAACATTGACCATATATTTTTGGTGGAAAGGGAATTACCTAATGGCCCATCTCCCTATACTCCGGGTAAATTAGCTGCAGAAATCAAACGCCAGTGCCCTGAGGTTATTGAAACCGGGCGTATGAATACGGCTTTATTTCAAATACCATTTTTTACGCCTTCGGGCAGGTTTCTGATTAAAAAATGGGTTGGCGCAGATTATTCAATTTCAAAGATCTTAGGAATTGAGCCGCAGGGTTTCAAACTCAATCCCAATAGCACTACCCCTACTATCTTACTTTCAAAGGCTACAGCAAAAATACTGTTTCCGGGTGCGGCCTCTGTTCAAAATAAAACAGTGAATATGATGTCGAGATCAGGCATGCCTTTGCCGGTTGCCGGAGTAGCAGCAGACAGCCCGGGCAACACTAATTTTGAATTTGATTGCATAGGCTTTTCACCTGATATTACTTCTGGCAAAGAGCAAAGCTACGCTACCCAGATCTATCAAACTTTTCTATTGGTTAAACCGCAAACAGACATAAAACTACTTTCTCAAAAGATAGATGCGATTTACAGGGAAGCAGCTTTAACTGATACAAGTAAAGTGGCTAAAGAAGCCGTAAGCCGATCAGACAAACATTTGATCTACCTTGATCCTTTAAAAAACCTGCATTTAAAACCTCATTATGGCTCACATGCTAACAATTTCATCGTAAATGTACTGGCAACTTTAGCCATTATAATTTTAATAGCAACAGGCATTAATTTTACCAATCTGTATATTTCTCAAGCCACTAAACGCGCTAAAGAGGTGGGCATCAAAAAAGTAAATGGCATAGTTAGCAGGCAGATTATCATTCAGTTTTTAACCGAGATTTTAGTCCAATGTCTTATTGCTCTTGGCATTTCTATAGCTATTGTATATATCTCATTACCGGGATTTAACCAACTTTTAAGCGTTAACCTGTTTGTTTCTGCTATTACTTTTGGAATGGTGTTGCAGGTAATAACAGCATTACTTGCACTTACTATACTGGCAGGGCTATATCCTGCGTTAGTGATGTCGCGCTTTAAACCGGCCGAAGTTTTAAGGGGTAATATACTTTCAAAGGGTGGCAGACTATCCATTTTAAAAGGTGCGGTAAGCGTTATACAGATCACATTCGCTTTAATATTTGTAATTGGGCTTGTTGTGGTAAATCAGCAGGTAAAGTATATGCAAAATGCCGATCCGGGCTTTTCAGCAAAACAGATTTTATACATCGACAACTTGGCATTATATAATAACCCACGGTCTTTTGAATTTGTGAGGCAGCGCATCACACAAATACCAGGCGTTAAAAGCGTAACTGTTGCATCAAATGTACCGAGTGGCTTAATGCCTGTAAGTCACGACTATAGCTTAGCGGGCAATGCATATTCCATGAGTACCATCAGTGTCGATTATGATTACTTCGAGACACTGAATATTAAAACAAAAACCGGGCACATATTTAACAACCCTTTACCGGGCGATTCTCTGAATGCAGTGATTAACGAAGCTGCTGCAAAGCAAATGAATTTAAAAACTCCGGTTGGAAACACGATAACCGGATGCGGAAGTAGTTACAAGATAATTGGTGTGATAAAAGATGTAAAAGCAAACGGATATGAAGAAAATGTAACCCCGACCATTTATTTGATGAATGACCATTGTGGATTGTCAAAGACTCAAATAATGATCGGCGTTGAGGCGAATAAAATGGCTTCAATAATAAGTACGTTAAATGCACAATGGCCAAATATCAACAAACTTGATGGCGATAATTTCAACTATCACTTTTTAGATGAATTGTATGGAAAACTATTTGTTAAGCAACAACAGTTAAAAACCGTACTAACTTTCTTTTCAGCTTTAGCAATTTTCATTGCGGCTTTGGGTTTATTTTCTCTTGCCGCACATACTATTACTACCCGCATGAAAGAATTAGCCATCAGGAAAATATTTGGCGCAAGCGGCAAAGACATTTTATTTATCCTAAGTAAACCCTTCTTCACCATCATATTGCTATCTAACTTAATAGCATGGCCTATTGCACTTATTTTAACATACAAATGGTTGCAAACTTTTTCTTACCGTATCAATCTCTCCTTTATGCCATTTGAGTTAGCTTTAATAGCATCTGTGATTATTGTTGTGTTCACAGTGTGCTTTCAAGTACTACGGGCATTAAAAACCAATACTGTTTCGCAACTTAAAGTGTAAAAAACAGTCGATTGATTAGATATTGATTTGAAATTATTAACCTAATTTTTAAGATTGCTGCATTTGTTGCTGAAAGGTAATCAATATGAATTCGGCAGGCCTTACAACAGCCACTTTTACAGAAACCCGCATGTATCCGTCCAGGATGTCGTTAGCCGTCATAGTTGAACCCAAGCCAATCTGAACATCAAACGCTTGTTCGGGTGAGGCTCCGGACAAAGCGCCCTGCTTCCAAAGATTGGTTAAGAAATTTTCAATCATACTTTTTACCGTTATCCATGTATTGGCATCATTCGGCTCGAAAACGTAAGCACGGCACGCAAGTTTGATGGATTGCTCAATCATAATCATCGTACGGCGAACATTGATATACTTCCAGTCCTGGCTGTTGCCATCAAGCGTGCGGGCACCCCAAACCAAAGTACCAACACCAGGAAAAGGGCGGATAACATTAATTGATTTACCTGCCATTACATCAACATTAAGGTTCTGCTGCACATCATTAGAAATATTAATATTAGGTACGTTCACCATGCTTACTGATACATTGGCAGGTGCTTTCCACACACCGCGCGAGTTATCAACCATGGTGTAAATACCAGCCATTGCACCGCTTGGCGGTAGTTCATTTTCTTTATTCCGCAACTCGTTCAGCAAATGCACATAAGTTATACTTGTGGCTTTTAATGACAGATGAAAGTTTCTTTTATCGTTATCGGAGGGGTCTTCAATGGCTTTAAATTTTGACACCATTCCTTTGGCGGCATCTTCGGGCAAAACTTCACCAAGATCAATACCGGCATCGAAATTTTCAAAATCGATTTCATCCGGATGCACCACCGTGGCATTTAGCCATGGATAATAAGCAGCCCCGTAGCTTAAAAAATTGTTATCTATTTTATCTCTGAAACTGGCAACTATTTTATCTGTATCCGCATTTGAAGATGGTTTAACAAGATCAAAAATTGCAAAACGACTTTGCATCTTACCACAATGATTTAACACGGGTTGGTAAATACTTTCATAGCATGCTTCACCCAATGCTATGGCATCCGGTATAACGATCAAAGTTATTTCTGGCTCTTTAATTAATTGATCAAAAACGGATGGAACATCAGCCGAACCCGTAAAATCTTCTGCTTTTATTTCTAATCCTTCAGGTTTGTCGCCGTAAGTACCTACAGAATAGATGTAAGCGGGGCCACCACCGTTTGCATAAAATAAACGGATAGCATTGTAAAGGTAAAACGTATGATTATCGGCAATCTTTAACTTTTTCTTTAGCCCATTAATTACAAAAGCATCTTTGTCTGCATCAGTGGCACTATCTACCGTATACTTTGCTTTAAAGCCGGCTCCAAAATATTCGGTATATTCAGCAAACGAGGTGATGCGTATAGGTTGACCTACCAGCGACCTGCCATTTCTTGAGGCTATGTCTGTATAGCCAATAAAAGTGGGTACCGCCGTTTCAACAGCTACTGCCGAATTTGGGAAAGCGCTTTTCTCTTCTATGTAAACGCCCGGGGTCATGAAAGTTGTTGCCATATTTATTTTTGAGATGAGTGGAGTGCCAACAGCATTACAAATGCTATCATTTTATTAAGGGATAAGTAATTAGTTTCCTGGTTCTGTTGTTTGTGTTGTGTTATTTGTATCTGTGTTTTCAGCAGGTACCGGTTGTGTTGTAAATGTTTGCGGCCCTGATGCAACTACAGGATCAGTAGCGATAGCAGACGTGGTAGTTGCATTACCAGCAGGGTTATCAATAGGTGCCATTGACGCTGTAGGCGAAACAACAGTGGGATCATTTTCCTGTGTCTTCAACGTTAAGTATGCGGCACTGCTTATTCCTGTTAACCAAAGTAATGTTTGGCTTAGCTCGGGTAAAGCACAACCGGTAGTAATACTATAAACTTTATTGAGGTAAATGATGATTGCCACACTTGTCCAGATCACCTTTTGAAACCGATGTACGCTGATGCCATCTTCATCAGAAAGGATATCAATCAAAAAACCTTCAGACGGACTATTCTGATGCCGGCAACGCCCATCCTGAATTTCACGCTTATCTATCATTACTCCGCCTGCCGTAACGCCTGCGCTTATTCCCATTAATACCAATGCGGTGGTGTTAAGGCTGGTATCGGTACAATTACCCATACACAGTTGCAGGTATATGTAACTGCATGATATCACCACGGTCCAGATACCCAGCTGTGTGCGTGATAAACTGAAGGGGTTTGTACTTTTAATAAAACGGAGCCCTCTTCTTTGCTTTATTTTTTCTGCATTTAAATTAAAGGTATCGCTATCATTTACTTCATCCCTTAGCATGTTGCTGTAAATGGCGAGCCCCAGGAACATGAGTATGATACTTATGATAATTATTAAAGCAAGCGTTTTATGCCAATCATAAATATGCTTGCCATCATTACAACTGGTTAAAAGTACTGCCGGAAGCAGCGTAATTACAGTTAATAATACTTTTTTCATTGTTAATTAAGGTTTAGGTGGTCAGGAAATTATGCTAATTGCGGATTGTATGGTGTTAAACGGCTCAACCACGCATTCTGAAACTGAAACTGAGACGGATTAGCTGCGATGATATTCAGATAACGTTGCCTGCGCAGCGCAATAACCTGGTTATATAATTGCTCTTCAGGTATGGCATTTGCCGCTGCAATAGTGATAGGGCCAACCATGCCATCTACGGTAATTTTATTGGTGGCGATGTTATTTATCCCCTGCTGCAAAAAACGGCCTGCAATGCCTGTGCCCATGTTAACCGCCGTATCAAAAAGCTGATTACCCAACTGCTGTCCATTCAGGTTATCCAAACTCAAAACATCCCAGAAATTTTGTTTGTAAAATGCCTGTACATCTGCTTGTAACTGGCTGTTTCCCCCAAGCGCAGCATTAATACTTTGCGGCTTAGTAGCCATAATCTGATCAACAATAGCCCAGCCTGCCCATTGCGGCCAGTAATTACGGGTAACACCCATATAGGTTTCGCCACCGCTATCATCAGGATTGTTTGCGTAGCCGCCCTCGTTGCCTAAAGTAATTTTGAATGCAATGATAAATATTGCCATAATTTGTAAGGTTAAGTTTTAAAGAAATTGAATTTAATTCGATACGGTAAATTGGTTAATTATAATAGCACGATATTAACTAAAACTAAGTTATGTTTAAAATTCGGCATTAAATATTTGTTCTGTTTGTAATAGAAATTTTGGGCAGCATCCCTACTTTACTCTATCCAAATTTATTAGTACAGAAAATATTTAACTAATAGGGTGATCTTTAAAACTTTATTTCTATTTTTATTGCAACTTAAATTACTATTATCGCAATGCCTACTACGGTTGTATCTTCAGCCAAATTAACTTTTACAGTACCTTCACTTATAAATGAAGTTGCCAATACCAATGGTTTGTGGAATGCACATTACAACAAAGCGCATTATACAGGCGATTGGGATGTATTGCCTTTAAGATCTCCGGGCGGTAATACAGAATTCTCTTATGCTGAAACAATGAACCGTGGCGAGTTTCAGGACACCCCCTATTTAAATTCATTTCCTGCCATCAGACAACTACTTCAACAATTCAATTGCCCACTGCTTTCGGCAAGGCTTTTAAATTTAAAAGCCGGGTCTGTTATAAAAAAGCATCGCGACTTTGACCTGAACTTTGAGCATGGCGAAGCGCGTTTACACTTTCCAATTATTACAAATAGTAAAGTATCCTTTTACTTAAACGACGAATTATTACCCCTGCAGCCCGGTGAGTGCTGGTATATTAATGCCAACCTGCCGCACAACGCTATAAATGCCGGTGATACAGACAGGATACACTTAGTAGTAGACTGCGTAGTTAATGATTGGCTGATCGCCTTGTTTGAACGTGCTGATAAATTATATTATACCTATCCAACTGATATCAATATGATTTTGAGAATGATTGAAGAATTAAAGGCAAATCCGTCTCCTGCGTCGCAGGGCATCATAGATGAACTTGAAAAAGAATATCGCCAATTTTCAGAAATCAACTAATGGACGAAACTACATTTCATAACATCCTAAACTTTTTAGGTGAGATAGGTATACAGGTTGCTTTAAGCCGGTTGAATGAAAATACTTTTTTACCAGGCTTAAAAATTGAGGATGGTACATTGATCATAGATACTGATAAATTAAGTTATCCGGGAGATATTTTGCATGAAGCCGGCCACATAGCAGTTACAGGTATAAGTACACGCCCGCTGCTAAACGAGGAATTGATTAAAAATGACCATTCCTCAGGAGGTAAAGAGATGGCCGCAATTGCCTGGTCATATGCTGCGTGTAAATATCTAAATATAGATCCGGCCTATGTATTTCATGCAAATGGGTATAAGGGCAGTGCCGATAATATTTTAGAAAACTTTAATGAAGGAAGGTATTTTGGCGTCCCGCTGTTAAGTTATTATGGCATGACAAATGACCCTAACTCATTCCAAAAAACTGATTATCAGTCAATAATATATCCTGAAATGAAAGAGTGGTTATCACAAATAGATTGACCAACGAATTAATTTCAAAAAAATTGTGTTAAATTAAATTTTTATATAATTTTATTGAACAATGACCAAACCTAAATACATTACGCTTTTAATCTTATTAGGGCTTTTAGCTTTCACAAAAACACATGCTCAACTGCTTGATCGCAGCGTTGTGAGTAGCGGTGGCGGTAGTGTGCTTCAAACCAAGCTTATTTATACCTATAATATAGGCGAACCAGTTGCAGACTTGTTGATAAACACCTCCAGTGCGAAAATTTTAACCGCCGGGTTTATCCAAGCTGACCAGGAATTAAAAGACATTAACAATAATATTGCACAGCAGTTAGTGGTATACCCTAACCCAACTACCACAGGCCTTGTAAAGCTTGATTTTCGTGACCTACCGGATGGCAGTTATCTGGTTGATATTATTGATGCAATTGGCCATGTGCTTTACACGCGTAATGTGGTCTATACAAAAAGCAACAATCTGAACCTGGATATAAATATCTCTTATTTTAAAGGCGGCACTTACTTCCTTCGCGTTAAAAATGATAAAAATTCCGGTCAGGTTAAACTGGTAAAATTGTAATATATAAATCTAAACCTTGTCTATGATAAGAAAACCTTTACTTATTATTTTCTTTGCATTATTGGCTCTTTGCTACAATGCCAATGCCCAAAGCCAGGCTTTTAAGTACCAGGCTGTGGCAAGAAACTCCAATGGGACTTTGCTGACCAATACGGCGATGAACGTACGGATAAGTATTCGTAGCGGATCTGAAAACGGCTCGCTTGAATATCAGGAAGTTCACACTGTAACAACCAATCAATTCGGTACCTTTTCAATTGAAGTTGGAAACGGAAGCCCGTCAAAAGGCACATTTACAAGCCTTGATTGGGGTGGTTCGCAAAAGTACATCCAAACAGAAATTGATTTAGGCGGAGGCTACATCAACTTAGGCGCAGCCAAGTTGCTAAGCGTGCCTTATGCAATTTATGCATTAAACGCAGCTAAAGGTGCTACCGGTGCTACAGGTCCACAAGGAGCTACGGGTGCGACTGGCCCGCAAGGTGTTGCTGGCCCCACAGGCTCGCAAGGTATTGCAGGGGTAACTGGCGCCACTGGTCCGCAAGGCCTGCAGGGTATACAGGGGCCTATAGGTCCTCAAGGCATTCAGGGTGTACAGGGTGATACTGGAGCGACTGGTGCGGTTGGGCCACAGGGAGCGCAAGGTGTACAGGGTATACAAGGCAGAACTGGTGCTACTGGTGCTGTAGGCCCGCAAGGCGATCAAGGTATTCAAGGGCCGGTTGGTCCTCAGGGCATACAAGGTGTTCAAGGTGCTAACGGCGCGACTGGTGCTACAGGAGCAACCGGCGCACAGGGTCCACAAGGTATTCAAGGTATACAGGGTATAACCGGTGCTACAGGTGCACAAGGCATTCAAGGTATACAGGGCGTAACGGGTGCTACCGGTGCACAGGGTATTCAAGGTATACAGGGTGTAACGGGTGCTACAGGAGCAACAGGCGCACAAGGTCCGCAGGGCGCTGTAGGTCCACAAGGTATCCAAGGTAATAACGGCGCGACTGGTGCCACGGGAGCTACCGGTGCACAAGGCCCGCAGGGCTCTATAGGACCACAAGGTACCCAAGGCGTACAGGGTGATACTGGAGCGACTGGTCCACAAGGTGCAACCGGCGCACAGGGTCCGCAAGGTATTGCAGGTGCTAACGGAGCAACGGGTGCTACGGGAGCTACCGGTGCACAAGGCCCGCAGGGCTCTATAGGACCACAAGGTATCCAAGGCGTACAGGGTGATACTGGAGCGACTGGTCCACAAGGTGCAACCGGCGCACAGGGCCCGCAAGGTATTGCAGGTACCAATGGTGCAACCGGTGCTACTGGTCCACAAGGTATTGCAGGTGCTAACGGAGCAACTGGTGCTACGGGTGCTACCGGTGCACAAGGTCCGCAGGGCTCTATAGGACCCCAAGGTATCCAAGGCGTACAGGGTGATACTGGAGCGACTGGTCCACAAGGTGCAACCGGCGCACAAGGTCCGCAGGGTATTGCAGGCGCTAATGGCGCAACAGGAGCTACCGGCCCACAAGGTATTGCAGGTGCCAATGGCGCAACTGGCGCAACCGGTGCTACTGGTCCACAAGGTGATCCGGGACCACAAGGTATTGCAGGCGCTAACGGAGCAACTGGCGCAACCGGTGCTACTGGTCCACAAGGTATTGCAGGCGCTAACGGTGCAACTGGTGCTACCGGTGCTACTGGTCCGCAAGGTGATCCGGGACCGCAAGGTATTGCAGGTGCTAACGGCGCAACCGGTGCTACTGGTGCTACTGGTCCACAAGGTATTGCAGGCGCTAACGGTGCAACAGGAGCAACAGGAGCTACTGGTCCACAAGGTATTGCAGGCGCTAACGGAGCAACTGGTGCTACCGGTGCTACTGGTCCGCAAGGTGATCCGGGACCGCAAGGTATTGCAGGCGCTAACGGTGCAACTGGTGCTACCGGTGCTACTGGTCCGCAAGGTGATCCGGGACCGCAGGGTATTGCAGGTGCTAACGGCGCAACTGGTGCTACCGGTGCTACTGGTCCGCAAGGTGATCCGGGACCGCAGGGTATTGCAGGTGCTAACGGCGCAACTGGTGCTACCGGTGCTACTGGTCCGCAAGGTATTCAAGGTCCTCAAGGCAACCAGGGCCCGCAAGGTATTGCAGGCGCTACCGGAGCTACAGGCGCAACCGGCGCTACTGGTGCAGGATTGTCAAATGGTACTGCAGGTGGGCAGGTATATCTAACAAGCTCAACAGCCCCTTTTTCGCCTCAAGCGCCAATAACTGCGACTGGAGACGTAACTATAAATGCTAGTGGTGTAACAGCACTTGGCGACTCGAAAGTTACAAACACCAAAATTGCTGATGGCGCAGTAACGGTTGCCAAAATAGGCACAACCAGCGGCACAGCCAGCAATACTACATTCTTGCGTGGCGACGGTACATGGTCTGCACCAACGGCAACTGTAGCCGATGGCTCTATCACAACTGCTAAACTGGCTGACAATGCTGTTACTACTGGCAAAATCAGTGCAACAGGAACTGCAGATGGTACTACTTACTTACGTGGTGATGGTACATGGTCTGCACCTACAGCTACTGTAGCTGATGGTTCAGTTACTACGGCTAAACTGGCAGACAATGCCGTTACTACCGCTAAAATAAATGCAACAGGCACAGCCAATATCAACTCATATTTACGTGGTAATGGTACATGGGGTGGCGGCACCGGTAATTTGCAGGTATTGCTTCCTACTTCTAACGTATCCAACAGCTTTACTGCAAATGCAGGTTCGCATATATTTATCATTAATCTTGCAGGTATTACAGGTTTAACTACAACAACTGTTGCAAACATAAACCTTGGCGCCTCAGCAAATTATCCATCAGGTACAATAATTTGGGTATCTCTTGTAAACTACAACAGTTCAATTACTTTAACACTTAGTTCTTCTGACGGTAGTTTTTATTCAACAAACCAAACAGTGCAATCAGGCAGCTATTCTGTAGTAGCTAACCAGCTAAAATTTGTTACCGATGGTGCAGGTAACTGGTACAGGTTATTGTAACAATAGTTAACTCATTTATTCAATGCCGCTTATTACATAAGCGGCATTTTTTATTTTAAATGATTTGTTTTATGTCTATTTAAAACTATGCTGATTATGCTCCATAATGCATGGCTACCAATTCTTAATCAGCCAATAGTGATGATAGCTTATTTTAAGCTATCATCACTTAACCTGCCTGCTTAATTGCTTTTCAGGTTAGCGATTTTAGTGTATAAAAAAGCCCTGGCTAACTAAGTTAACCAGGGCTTTCAGTATTAAACAGTATCAGGTACTAATTCCTTGCAGGGAAAAGGCCCTCTATACATATAACATAGTTTGTTGCTGTATAGGGCTGCCTGTTTTCGTGCGGGATACTTGAACCTGCAACAGAGGTAGTTGTATGGCTATTAACGGTGGTATTTGAAAATGTTACCGCTGCAGATGACATTGCCGTACCTGGTGCATTAGCTGAATATAATGACGTTGTGCCGTCACTGCCGATCAGGTTATTTTGAGGATTTGGGTCACCACCAAGTCCACCAGCTGCTGCATTTAAAGTTAATGTTGCAGTAATGTTACCGGTTCCGGCGCTGGCTGTTGCGGTATGGTCGTGTACAGGCATGTTTGCAATAGTTAAAGACACCTCTTCTTCGCCACCAGTTTGCCCAGCTACGTAAGTGATGTTAGAGCTTGGTGCAGTACCCGAACCGATAACTACCCTGCTCCGAAGATCGGGTAAATTAAATGTTGATACCCCATTTCCGCCGTATGTAGTTCCAATTAATGCAAACAATGCATCATACATACTTATTGATAACGACTGTCCATTGCACAGTGCCCATCCCCTGGGCGCGAAAGTGCCACCAAATAATCGGATTTCTCCTAAAGTTCCTTCCATGATGTAAATTTTAAATGTGATAGGTTAATTTCTTGACGGGTATACCCCCAACAAACAAATAACATAATTCATTGCAATATATGGCTGCATGTTTTCGTGCGCAATATTGCCCCCTGCCGTTTGCATTGTTACTGCAGGGCTGCCAACAGTGGTAAATGTGCCTGTTATGGTGTTACTCCCCATCGGAGCAACAGCGCTGCTTCCATCAGCATATACTGATAAACTTGCATTAGTTTCATCAGCTAAAAGGTTGCCAACAGGGTCTGAACTGTCAGGCGGCGCACTTGATGCATGTAACACAAATGGCGGCGGCGGCGCTGTAAGTGAGGCACCACTTCCAACAATATGGTTGTGTGTTGGCATCTCAGTCGTAAGAAGCGTATGCTTAGTTTCGCCCCCTGTTAACCCTAATGTTACGTTAGGCACACCCTGCTTACCATAACTAACGCCAACAGGTACGCGGCCGCGTAAATCCGGCAGTTGAAATGTGGTGGTACCATTTCCACCGTAATTTGTTCCTAATATGGAAAATAATGCCTGATACTGATTGATCGGCATTGTTTGTCCCTGGCAAAATGCCCATGTTTTTGGGGCAAAATTTGCAGCGAAAATCCTTATTTCTCCTATAGTTCCTTCCATGATGTAAATTTTAAATTGTGATCAAAAATGTTTAGTTTCTTGATGGAAAAATACCCATAAGACAGATAATGTAATTCAGTCCCAAATAGGGCTGCAAGTTATTATGCGCTGTGCCGCCTCCCACATTGGTAACATTACTTACTGTAGGTGCAGGCAGGGTGAAATTTGATGCCGAAATTGATTTTGGCGACATTGGAACCGGCGTGCCATTGGAAAAAAGCAGTGTAGTACCGTCACCTGCAATCATACAACCAGTAGGGTCAAACTGATCTGCCCCTGCCGATAAAGCATTGATGCTTACCGTTCCGGAAATCGTCTGCTGTACGTTAACAAGGTGATTGTGGGCAGCCATTTGGCTTTGTAAAAGCGTTACAGTGGCCGTTCCGCCAGATTCGCCGTTAACGTACTCGCTAAGGCCCAAGCCATCGCCTGTACAAACTGCTACTCTTCCTGCAAAATCAGGCAAGCCAAACGTTGATGTTCCATTGCCCCCGTATTGGGTGCCTAAAATTGCAAATAGTGCAGTGTTGCCTGCAACTGATAAAAGCTGCCCCGCACATAGGTTCCATGAATAGGGAGCGAAGTTCCCGGCGAACAACCGGATTTCTCCAATGTATCCTTCCATAATTTTGGGTTTAAGGTTAATAATAAATTTATAAGTAATTTAGTTCATTTACAATGCTTTATAACGTTTTTATTTCACTCGTCAATTAAATATTTCACCAGGTTTAAATCCCATATTAAATAATTTAATACCAGATATATAGCCTTCGGGTAAATTAACGATACGTAATTGCAGGTGCTGATTATTGATACAAGCTACTATTAAACCATATACCGCATCGGCATAAACTATAGTACCCGGGGCGTTTTGCACCGGCGAATTAAGATCAGCCATGGCAACCTCCAGTATCTGCACCTGCGTTTGCCTTATGGTGGTAATTGCTCCGCCATATTTGGGATTTGCTGCGTTTACAAGCCGCTCAATTTCGTCAGCAGTTTGTGTTTGCCAATTAATGGTAAGCTCTGCAATTGCAGGGGATCTTAAAAATTCCCCACCCTGATTATTAATGATTGTGCGTTCAGGATTATTCAACACATTAAAAACCTTTTCCATTACCTGGCCTGCAAGTATGCCCAGCCGTTGACAGTGTATTCCGTAGGTTTCCCCGGGGATGACCGGCATCGGCTGCACCATTAACAATGGCCCTTCATCCACCTCGTCTGTCATTACATGTACGCTTATCCCACCATTGGTTTCGCCATTTTTAAGTTGCCAGAAAACAGGATCAGTACCCTTGTACGCAGGTAAAAGCCCAAAATGAAAATTTATAAAACCCTTTTCAGGTAAATTCAGAAGCGTGGCCGGTATCTTCCATGGAAAGGTGAAAACCATTACCACATCGGGCGTTAAGGTTTGTATGACGCTGCCAAGCTTTTGCTCTAAATCCTTTTTATCTGTTTTAAAAATGACTTGTTCAGAAATGCCCAACTTTTTTATAGAAGGCAACAAAACGCCGGCTGATTTAGCGGGTATCAACACGCCGGCCAGTACCCCTTGCTGGTGTAACTGGTTAATAGCAGGCAGAGCCAGCCAATCTGAATTACATAAAGCCAAGATTCTCATCATATACACAGGTAAGGGTTTAACCAGCTGAATACCGGATCTTTAAACAGATCGCGCAATTGACCTGATGTGGGGTAATAGCTTTCATATTCACATAAAGTGGTTGTAGTTAACTGCTTCCCGCTATCAGTAATATGATTTGTAGTAAGCGTGACTTTTTCTTCAAAACTGCTGGCCAGCAATTCGCCCTCTCCATTTATATTAAAGCACTTTTTTAATTCAGCTAATCTCTGCTGAATTTCAACATTGTCTTTTGCATCAGGCACAACGCTTACAATCATTTCGCCTGTTTGCCATCCTAACTCATAGAAAACCTTGTCAGTAGTTATTTCAGGATCATGATGATATAATTGCGTTGAAGTAATATTGACATCATCATCTAACCCATAAAACGGGCTGGTAAGATAAGGCAACCCTAAAATCTTAATATCATGATGCAGCCCCCGCTTCATAAATTCATTTAAAAACAGAGGAGTCTCGGTACCGCAAAATGTTGCAAAAATAAAGTCGGGCTTTTGCTTCTCTATATGCGGTAAAATCACCTCCATATCTGTAAGCTTTCCGTTTGGGGGCATACTACCTACGGCAAATGACCATTGCGAATCCGGATCAGCCGCGGTCATCCCCATACTGAACATTTGTGAAAAAGAGTAACCAGCATCGTAAACCGAGCTGACATACATACCACTTTTGCCCAGGTTTTTCACTCCGTAATGCCCCAAACTCCAGGCATGCCGCCATAGATGTGCTGAATTGATAAAAACATTTTCACTCAGTTTATTAATATCAGGTATCTGTCCGCCTATGTTATTAACAATCAGCGACCGTTGTTTATCTTTAAATTTTTCGGAAACATCTTCTGCTATTTTGTTTGATATAAACCCGGTGACGATATCTGAATTATGATAATTAAAAAAACGGTCGAATATTTCACCTAATTGCCTCAACCCGCTTTGCCCTGAAAACTCAGTTGATAGTTCAACTTCAATGTCTAATTCCTGAAGCGGTTTTAATGCTGCTTTTAAACCCGTTTCAAATGATTTCCCTATCGGGAAGATACTTGAGTTGGGAATTAAAACACCTATATTTATTTGTCTCATTATTTTATTAAGCTTCGCAGAACATCCGCAATAAATTACTGTATATCTGCTGTGAGGATAAATGCACCTGTGAACCCTGCTGCTGCTGATTTAACATTTCCTGCAGGGCTTTAAGCTGAAATAGCATATCTCGTTTCTCGGTATCCTTTACAAAGCTTTGTAACCAGCTTATAGCAACCAACCTTAAGCCTTGTGTTACCGGGGCTACACGATGCAGCTTTGTTGTAGGGTAAATAATAGCATGGCCCTTGGGCAGCTTAAACTTCTGCAGCCCGCTATCGCTTTCAATTTCAAGTTCGCCTCCTTCATATTCAGCAGGGTCAGTCAAAAAAATGGTCATGCTCAGATCAGCGCGTATAGTGCCGCCGCCCCCGCTCATCAACGGGCTATCTACATGCCAGCCGTATTCCATGCCGGGTAAATACCTGCTTACCATAAAGGGCAGTATATGGCGTACAAAAGTTGCTTCCCTAAACAAAGGGCTTTTTACTAATGCATTTTGAATGATGTGGTTAATATTTTGCAGCTGAACATCATTAAACTGTAACTGCTCATTGTTTTTTACATTTTTAGCTGCGCCTGACGCGGTGGCAGCACCACTTACAAATGTAGTTTTAGTCACTATCCCGGCTATCTGATCAACCTCTGAAGCGGTTAACAGTTCATTGATATAAGTATACATATAGATAGGTTAGTTTAAACAGGCGAGTAGTAACATACAATAAGGTTTAGATCAATTGGTGTGATTATTAGCCTAAAATAGAGCTTATGTTTAAATTTCATAGCATTTAATTGGAAATTTTTTACCGGGTCCGGTAATCTTTTTTTATCATACATTACGTAACCAAAAATTATATTTGCAAACCTGGCCGTTATCTGAATTTGATGGAGCAACACACTTTTGTTATACCTGCATACCAGCAGTCGCCTTACTTGGAAACCTGCATAAAGCAGTTAAAAGCGCAGACAGTAAAAAGTAAGATCATTATTACCACTTCTACTCCCAGTCACAGCCTTGAAAGCATTGCAAATCAATATGATCTGCCCTATTTTATTAACAGCACCGGCCCATTTGGAATTGCCGCTGACTGGAACTTTGCCTTATCTAAAGCCACAACACCGTGGGTAACCATAGCGCATCAGGATGATATTTATGAACCTGATTATGTAGAAACACTTTTAACTATGGTAGCCGGCGAGGCAAAAAATACCCTTATTGCTTTTTCAAATTACTACGACATTATTAATAATGAGCCAAAACCCAACTCTTTAAATGCGTTTGTAAAGCGCACCCTGCTTTTACCCTTCTTAATTAAGCCGGCCATAGAAAAGCGTTTTTTAAAAAAATCTATCTTACTGTTTGGCGACCCGATCTGCTGCCCAACGGTAATGATCAATAAACAGCTACTTCCTGACTTTAATTTTTCGCCACATTTTACCTGTGCTTTAGATTGGCTGGCCTGGTATCAGCTTGCCCAGAAAAAAGGAAAATTTGTTTATACCGCTAAAAAACTGGTGGGTCACCGCGTACATCCTGATTCTGAAACTACCGCACAATTAAGCATGGGAAAACGCCAACAGGAAGAAAAAATAATTTTCAGGATGATATGGGGGAAATATGCAGGCAACTTGCTTGCTAAAATATATTCGGCCGGGCACAAGCAAAATGCAATATGATAACATTTGCTTATGCCAGCCAAAAGTTTTTTAGTCTATTTTTTCATATGGCTTAGCGCCCAGTTCAAATTACCTGCGGCAAGTTTATTGCCCGGATCTAAAGCCAATGCCTTTTTACAGGCCGCTGCCCCCTTATCCCACTGATGCAATTGATTATAAGCCGCGCCAATATTATTATATGCTGCCGCATAATCGGGTTTTAAGCGAAGTGCGTTTAAACAAGCCTCTATACATTTCTGATAGTTTCCGGTATTGTAATAGCTTAAACTTTGATCGAGGTATTGCTGTGGCGTTAGATCGGGTTTTGCAGTATTGGCCACACCTGCTTGTGCTACATAAGTATGTGTTTTTGAAGCTTCGAGATAAGCAGTTGCCTCTTTGTTGCCCGGCAATAGTTTAAGTGTATTCAGCGCAGCCTGTTTCAGGTTTTCCCAAAGTCCAAGCTGATTATAAATGCTCATCAACGTCTGCAATGTCATGGTTGAATACGGGTTGAGTTTGTAAGCTTTTTCTGCCATCAACCTGGCTTCGGGAGTACGGCCGGCACGATTCAGATAGCTGGCATAAAATGAATACGCCTCGTTATCATTGGGGCTCAGGCTAATTGCCTTTTTAAAATTCTCATCTGCTAATACCGGCTGCCCTGTAGCACCTTTTAAAATACCCTTATTAATATAAAGTGTAGAGTAGTACGGCATTAATGGTGTTGCACGTTCCAGGTAGTCATTTGCAACGGTAAAATTACCTTTTGCCATTTGTGTAATAGCATAGTTCATCAGTCCGCGTCCATTTAGCGGACTTTTTACTGTAACATCATACCATAAGGTTTCTTCGGTACGCCATACTTTATTACGCTGATAAACTCCGTATGCGTTCAGCAGCATGATCAGCACAATAACACCTATTAACCCGTTTTTATATAATGGGTTAGCCAAAAATTTTGCCTGATGTTTTTTTATAAGGTGCCCTAAATAAGTTACCACGCTTAATGATAAACCCACAAAGGCAAAAAACATCCGGTGGTCATTGGTTACTTCGGCAAATGGAGCAAGTGACGTGGGCAGCAACGAAGCTGCAAACCAGATGAGCCCCAGAGACACTACGCGCGTTTCCTTGCTTTTTGATGTTCTGAAGATAGCTACTACCAAAGCGGCAACAAAAATAAGTCCGGCTATAATACGTTCGTCAAACAGGTTTTTAATCACTGTCCAGTCGGTGTCGGCACTTAAATTCATCGGCAAAAAGAACGATATGAAATAGTGCAGCCAGACATAAGCCTGTGTAAGGACATAATAACCGAACGGATTGGTGATGCCCGGTATGGAGGGCACCTTTGATAAAGTATATAACTGTACTACAGCAACAGCTATTGTTACAGGAAGCAATTTTACAAAGGCATTCCAAACCGTTTTAAAATTCTTTAATTTGAAAAGGTCAGCAACAGACAGTTCAGCTTCAATCAGTAACAAATAAAAGAATAAGATAATAATCAGCACCGGCACTGTTTCTTTTGCAAAAACACCAATTAACGCCGGAATAATGTAATAGCCATATTTACGCTTTTGTGGCCAGACTATAAAAATCAGGAATGATAACAGGATAAAAAATGTTGAAAGCACATCTGAACGGGCAATAACATAATTTAACGTTTCGGCATTTACTTTATGTAACCCAAACCATACGGTGGCAATAATGCTCAAATACTGCAGCCAGGGCACATCAAAGCTTTTCTGTAACAAAGCTTTGTAAGTGAAGTACAGTAAAACACATAAGCCAATGAACCACAAAAAGGTATCCCACTGAAAAAACAACGGATTTAAGCCGCCGCCAAGATTATAATCAATAGCAAGGGTGGTGGTAACTATCGCGCGCATGCCCCAGTGATCGGGGTTGGCGCTGAACATTTTAGGATCACTGAAATAGTGGGGTATATTTTTCAGATCGCGGATGTAGGTATTATCAACAATGGTATGAAAATCATCAAAGTGAAACTGGTTTCTGAAATGATTAGAATAAGCAACAACTAAAACTACCAGGGCTGCTATAGCTATAATGATGATATTTTTTTTGGTGTTCATTTAATTAAAGAATGTTTATTGCGCGTTCTTCAGTTTATCTATATCGTTTTTTAAAAGTGCTATCTGCTGGGCCATCTGCTTATTTTGCTTGTGTAATTTTGAGGCTACCACGCTTAAATGCAGCAGGTAAATAAGAATTGCAAAAATACTGGCCGTAAAAACCAGGTTGGGTGGTTCATATACGCCAAATAATTCAGACATTACTGCCAGCCCGTTTCGCCAGAAAGAAAATATCAGTAATATAATGGTACATATACACCATACAATAGAGTATTCTTCCCGAAGCCTGCCTTTAATAATTAAGCGCGAGATATATAATAAAAAAAGAAAACTTGCTGCAATGGTTATAATTTGAATACGCCCCATAAGCTTAAATTTTACGTATAGCAGAAAAAAACATGGCAATGGAAACCTTAATACAATAATATAAAGAGCCGAAGCTGCGGATAGACGATTTACCGCCCTGCCGCTCAATCATATTAACTGCGGTTTCTTTAATAGTTAAACCTGCCCTTGAAAAGAAAACCAGCGATTCGGGCTCGGGATAATCATCCGGGTAATACTTTGAAGCTAAAGCTAATGCTTTACAGTCAAAAAGCCTGAAACCAGAAGTACTGTCATAAATACTTTTACCAGTAAAAACTTTGTTAAGCCAATGAAAGTAGCTGATACCTATGCGGCGTAATACCGAAGACTGGAAACCTTGTTTGTTTAAAAACCTCGACCCGATCACAATATTGGCTGCGGTTTTTTGGTGGCAGTCTAATAACTTTTTCAGCTCGGCCGGTGGGTGCTGCCCGTCTCCATCCATTTGTATAGCCAAATCATAATGATGTTCACGGGCATAAATAAGTCCACTTTGTACAGCGCCGCCTATGCCAAGGTTAACAGGAAGGTCAATTAAATTTACTTTGTTTTTTTTAGCAATAAGTTTGGTTTCGTCAGTTGAGCAATCATTGACAACCAATACATCAATCTGGTAATTTTCTACAGGAAGCGAATTGTACAATACATTCAATAACGTTGGCAATGAAGCCTGTTCGTTAAAGCAGGGAATAACAATTAGTACCTTTATTGCCATTAAAATTTAGGTTGATCAATAATTACAAGGTAAAATAAAGAAATTTTAATGGAATCTTTATATAGAAGGTTACTTCAAAATTAATATTTTTTAATCGGCTGATTAACAATGAAAAAAGTTTCCTTAACGGAATAAAAACAATTTTATTTTATTGATATATAAAAAACTTAATATATTTATATGATTTTCAGGTACACTGATAACAATTCATTAATTAACATTTAATCAACCTAAATCGCGGTAAATGAAAAGAACCGTTTTATACTTATCACTTCTATTTTCTGCTACTTCATTAAAAGCTCAGGTTTTAAACGGTGGTGTAAATACTAACGGCAGCCAATCAAATGCCATACTTACAGCTGTGCCATTTTTAAATATAGCACCAGATGCGCGCTCAAGCGGCATGGGTGATGCAGGCGTAGCACTTGAACCAACTACGTATGCCACCTTCTGGAACCCTTCGGCACTTGCCTTTTTAGAGGACGGTAAAAACATTTCGCTTTCTTATAGTCCGTGGATGCGCAGAATAACACCCGATGCTAACCTGGGTTATGTTAACTTCAGCCAAAAAGTGGGCCAGCGTAGCGCAATTGGATTCTCTTTACGCTATTTTAACCTGGGCGAGGTTAGTACCTATGACTATAATGAAAACCCGCTGGGTTCTTACCATCCCAACGAACTTTCTTTAGATGCGGCTTATGCCCGTAAATTTGGCCCTAATTTTTCACTTAGTTTATCATTGAGATATATCAGATCGAGCATTGTACGAAGTGGTGCAAGTATCGATGGCGCAAATGGCAAAACAGGTAACGCTGTAGCTGCTGATGTTTCTTTATACTACAGAAAGCCTATTGATCAATTTGGTACAACGGGAACATTCTCCTTTGGTACCAACATCTCAAATATTGGCACTAAAATGAGCTATTACAGCGTTGGACAGTCTTACTTTCTGCCTACCAATTTAAAAATTGGGGCTGCAGATATGATAAAGCTCGACGACATGAACCAGTTTACCATTGCTTTTGATATTAATAAATTGCTGGTGCCTACCCCTCCTCTAAGAGATCAGAACGGCAACATTATTAAAGGTAAAAACGACGACCGTTCTGTGGTTTCGGGCATTTTCGGTTCTTTTACAGATGCACCGGGCGGCTTCAGTGAAGAAATTAAAGAAGTGGCCTTTTCACCAGGTGTAGAATATATGTACAATCATATTTTCGCATTAAGAACAGGTTATTTTTATGAAGCGCCATCAAAAGGTAACAGGCAATACCTTACTTTAGGTGCAGGCTTAAATGTTAAGGGCTTTAACTTTGATTTTTCATATTTAGTGGCCAGCCAGCAAAACAGCCCTTTGGCAAATACACTACGGTTTTCGCTTAACTACAATTTTAAATAAGCTATTTGCTGATAATAAAGTCTTCGATGATCAGCGCGTCCAACGCACCGTCAAACAACATACTTATAGCTTCAAAAGGGGTTTCAACTATTGGCATCCCTTTTTTATTGAAAGATGTATTGAGCAATACACTTATGCCTGTTAATGCTTTAAAAGCCGCTATTAAACTATAAAATTCCGGGTTCAAGTCTGATGTAACCGTTTGTACCCTGCAAGTGCCGTCTGTATGCACCACGCCGCTTAGTTTTTCACGCCATTCGGGTTTTATATGATCAATAAGGATCATATAAGGGCTTTCGTCGCCATTTTCAAAATAAACAGGCGCATCTTCGTGTAATACAGCTGGCGCAAATGGCCTGAAATCTTCCCTGAATTTTATGTTCTGGTTAATATGCAGCTGTACACTTGGTAAACGTGGGTCGGCAAGTATACTGCGATGGCCCAATGCCCGCGGCCCAAACTCTGCTCCTTTCTGAAACCATGCAATTACCTTTCCGTTCGCCAGCAAAGCGGCGCCTTCTTTTACATATTCGTTGGTTTGTTTATAGTTTAGCTTAACGGTGTGTTGCTGTTGGTATAAATCAATAGCTTCTTTTATGTGCGAAGCATGATATGTTTTCCCAAAGAAAGATGTACCCGAAAGCGGCACTTTCTTATTCCCCAATACAGCATACCAGCCATAATAAGCGCAACCAAGGGCGAGCCCGTTATCACCAGAAGCAGGTTGCATGTATAAATTTTTTATGCCGGGCGTGTTTAGCAGCTTGCGGTTAGCAACAGCGTTTAAGGCTACTCCGCCGGCATACGCCATATTTTGGTGCGGATATTTGATTGCACGATCGCTAAACAAATAACAAATGGCTTTCTCAGTTTCTTTTTGTACCCAGCGGGCAATAGCTGCGTAATGAGTAAAATTCGCCTTAAACGCTTTATAATTTGCAGCAGGATTTGTAAATACCCCATTGAGGTTATCATATAACACCTCTACCCTACCATTTTCAAGTTTAAATAATGGCTGATCGTACACTTCTTTTCCATACGGAGCTAATCCCATTAGTTTACCGGCATCATCCATATTTCCAAAGCAGTAGTTACTTGCTGCACTGTATAAACCGCCTATAGAGTGATAAGTAGTGGGTAATTTTAAGGCATTGCTATCGTCGTAAAGCCTCATCTCAGAAAAATCCTTGTACAACGTCGATAGCTTTTGGCCATCAAAATGGTAAAAGCTATCTTTTTCGCAATACATTCCATGCAACAGGGATTCATCTGGGATATAGGCGCCATCCAGATCCTTGCATTGCTGATAAGGGCTGCCTGCGCCGTCAATCACCATGATATTACAGGTTTCAAAAGGAGACATGGCGGCGGCGCTCCAGGCATGCGCCAGGTGATGAGATATGGTGATAACAGGTATCTGAATATCCTCATCAAAATAACGCCGGCCTAAATACCTGGCAGGCGAAATATCTATTTCAAAGTTGGCGGCTTGTACAATAAGGTCAAGGTCTTTAACGGTTATTCCGGCTGCATCAAGGCAGTACTGTACGGTAAGATAATCATTACCGCCATCATGCTTTAAGCGAGTAAGCCGCTCCTTTTCAATGGCTACTATGATTTTCCCGTCTTTTAAGATACAGGTAGAACCATTATGTGAGAGGCCTGTACCTAAAATGTACTTACTCATTGTTAAGCGCGATTAAAAGTGATGTATAGGAATTATTCTACAATGTTACATCAATGATGTAGCCACCGGCCGTCATTGGAAAGACTTTCTCAATTCCATTAACAACAGTTTCGCATGCGCTAACTACTTTTCTCTTTACACCGGCCGAATTCATGATCATTTCACTGAACTTTACATGATAGGGCACTATGTGCCAGCTGTTAAAGCCGCTTCGCTGACAAAGCGTGTTAAGGGTTTTATAAGAATATACCTGCAAGTGATCCTGATGAGCAGACTCGCGTGAGAAAAAGGAAAGCAATATATTTGAAAAGGATGTGGTATTTGGTGTGGAACATATTAAACGTTTACCCGCGAAAGATTTTTTAAGGCTTAAAAAAAACTTCAGGGTATCTGGTAAATGCTCAATCAGTTCGCCGGCAATAATAATGTCAATTGCGTTAAAATTAATGTCCAGATCTTCAAGATCATAGATATCCCCGAATAATATCTTTTCACGCTCATTTAATATCAAGCCCTCTTTTGGCAGGGCCGGTGAATTGTCTACACCAATGTGCGTTTTTGAAACGGAAGATATTTCATCGAATAAATACTCAACTGAATGTCTTTTTATTAAAGCAGTTTCATCATAACAACCCAGGTCTAATACATTCTTCCCATTACAGGCAGCTTTTATATATTGAATACGGGATACGGTTTTATGAACAGAAATTTTTTCGACGGGCGTATATTTTAAATCGGCCATGTAATAAGGTTACGAAAATTGGTGCAATAGCGAAGATAAAAATAAAGAATAATTGTGCGTTTAAATTATAAAAAATAGCAAATCTATGCGGATTATAATTATTCTGCATAAATTTAATAATTATAAACTTTATCAATGACAACCGACCTATCAACGATCACTGATACAATGCCCGCGTCTACCGAAATGGGTAAGCTGGGTATCATGCAACTGAAAAGATTCTGGTATAAGAGTTCATTCAGGGCAAAAAACCTTTACTCCAGTAAGCATCCTAACGAGTCAACACTGGACAAGATATGTCTGTATATTTTAGGATTAGGCCTTGAACAAACCTACAAATATCTGGGTAACAACGGGCTTACGTTTGATGAGTTTGAAGACTGGATAATTGCCACAGCCGGTATGCCCATAGAAAGCGAAGTGGCTCGCTTCAATGCTACTTTCCAGGAAAACAGGCCCAAGGGAACTCGTCCTGTTCCATCCGTACTATCAGCCGCCGAATTAGATTTCTGGAACGAAAACGGATACCTTATTATAAAAAATGCCATACCAAAACAGGATTGCGAAATTTCTGTAGACGTGATATGTAATCACATCGGGGTGGATAAAAACGATCCGGATACGTGGTATACTAAAAATGATTCGCGCCAGGGGATTATGGTACAGCTTTTTCAACACCCAATACTTATAAAAAACAGGTACTCGGATAAAATAAGACAGGTATTTGAACAGCTTTGGCAACGAACCGATATATGGGTATCTGCAGACCGGGTTGGTTTTAATCCGCCTGAAACAGAGTTTTACAAGTTTCAGGGGCCAGACCTCCATTGGGATTGCAGCCTGCAATTGCCTGTTCCTTATGATTTACAGGGCATACTTTATCTTAATGATGTTGCAGCTAATCAAGGGGCTTTCACACTTGTGCCTGGCTTTCAGCACCGCGTTGAAGATTGGATTAAATCATTGCCTCCGGGTGCTAATCCAAGACGACAAAACCTGCATGCGCTTGGCAGTAAACCCATAGCAGCAGAAGCCGGTGATTTAATTATTTGGCAGCAGGCATTGCCACATGGCAGCAGCCCCAACACTTCATCAAAACCACGTTTTGTTCAGTATATTACTTATCACCAGATAGACCACCAGGATCAGGAAGTTTGGATATAAATATCACTACCAATTAAACTAAAATGCCCGGTAAATCATCTTTACCGGGCATTTTATTAAGCTTTTACTTCTTTAATTTAGTTAGAGTCAACTAACACAACTTTAATTACAGTACTACCGGGGTTACTAATTGCATTTGTGCTATTGTAAGCCTGCGCACCTAACACAATCCCTCCTACTGTATGCTGGTAGCTGTAAGAAACGCCTTGGTAAACTTCAGGTACCTGATCATAGTTCTGACCACCATCAAATGAAATGTAAACCAAAACACCGCCGTGGTCATTAAAATATTTGTCAATTTCAGGAACGGTAAGACTGGTAGAATAATTCACTCCACCGTCTGATGTGATCCAGCTTGAATTAGTGGTGGTGAATTGAATAGTCTGATTATTGTTTTGATTGATGTATTCCTTTTTGCATGAGGTAATAACAAGCGCAATTGCACAGAAGAACAGTAGTAGTGTCTTTTTCATAATTTGGATGTATTGAGTATTAATTATTACTGAAAAGACACTATCCGGTTTAAAAGGTTTAATAAAATTTAAAAAATATTTATTTATTAAAATATATTATTTGTTCATACATTCTTAATATGTAACAAGTAAATTACGCACCTATTTAAACGCCCCCATAAATGCCCCCTCCAATTTGCCCAAAATGTAAGCGCGAGTATACTGAACGTTTACCCAGAGGCTTCTTTTTGAAGAAAATATTATTTTTTCTTCCGTTAAAAAAATACTGGTGCGGAAAATGCAACAAGACAAGAATAGTGTGGTATAACGACGATAACGATTAATATATTACCTATGTAAATCATTATAAATTTCAATATCGTTAATTAGCATCTTAATATTTAAGAAGTAGTTTCTGTTATACATTAAACAATATGACTGTATCGGTGTTCATAAAGTTTATTAAACAGCGTTTTAAATGCGGTTTTTAAAGTTTAAAAATTTTTCCTCTTATACTTGCCGATCCTGATGCCTAAAAATCAAGAATTACTGAATGAACAGAAGCGACTATCTGCACTTGAGTCATACGATATTTTAGATACGGCAACCGAACAGGATTTTGATGATATTACCGAACTGGCCACTAATATTTGTGGCTTCCCTATTGGGTTGATCAGCTTTGTTGACAGCAGCCGCCAATGGTTTAAATCTGTTAGAGGTTTAAGCGTCCGCCAAACAGACAGGGCCCACTCTTTTTGTGCATACACGGTAGCTACTAATGACGTTTTTATTGTTGAAGATGCCCGTATAGATGATCGTTTTAAACATAACCCGTTAGTTACCGGCGATCCTCACATTGTTTTCTATGCCGGTGTACCTTTAACCAGCCAGGATGGTTATACACTTGGATCTTTATGCCTGATAGATAACAAGAAAAGAACGTTATCTGACATGCAGCTCAAATCTTTACAAATACTTTCGAGGCAGGTAATGGATAAGCTGGAGTTGCGCAAAAAGGTAGTAGAGCTTAGAAAGGCCAACAATGAGATTAATGAGTTGCGGAACGAACAATTTATACAGGAAAACGAGGCCCGTGAGGTAATCAAATACACGCCCATGGCGATGGCGCTGCACGTTGGTGAAAATATGACCATAAAGTTTGCGAACGAACTGATGCTGCAGGCCTGGGATAAAACTGATGAGGTATTCGGGAAGGCGTTTGCAGAAGCGCTGCCCGAATTAGCCGGGCTTGACTTTCCAACAACCATGCTTGGCGTATACAAAAGTGGTGTAGCGTTAAGATATGATAATGAACGGATGACTTACCTCCATCAGGGTGTTTATAAAGAATTTTATTATAGCTACGCCTTTACACCGCTCAAAACACCTAACGGAAATATCTGGGGGATACTAAATACGGCCCTTGATGTAACAGAAGTTGTTAAAGGCAGACTAAAGATTGAACAAGCAGAAGAACAATTGCGCCTGGCGCTCGATTCAGCCAAGTTGGGTACCTGGTATATAGTTCCGCAAACAAATGAGCTGGTACTCTCTGAACGTTCTAAAGAAATGTTCGGCTTTAAACCAGCAGAACAGATTACGCTTGAACGAGCTGTTGAAATTATTGATCAGAGCCACCGCGACAAGGTAATGTCGGCAATTACATCTGCCCTGGAAGAGGGCGCTCCATACAATATTGAATACCCTATTCTGCTTTCAGCCGGCGACCAGCGCCGCTGGGTAAGGGCCACAGGTAAAATTTTTGCTGCTACAGATGGCGCAGGGCAATTATTTTCAGGAACACTATTGGATATTACCCGGCAAAAAGAAGAAGAACAGCGCAAGAATGACTTTATCGGTATTGTAAGCCATGAGCTGCGTACGCCCATAACCTCTATCAGCGGTTATGCGCAGGTACTCCAGTTAAAGGCAAAAAAGTTGTCCGACCCTTCTATTTATGAAATTGCAAGCAAATCAAAGCTACAGGCCGACCGCATGGCTAAACTAATTAGTGGTTTTTTAGACATAGCGCGTATTGGCGAAGGGAAAATAAAGATAGAGTATCAAACATTTGACATGGCCGAGCTGGTAAAAGAAGCCGAGGAAGAATCGATAGCCACCATTACCACGCACCGGGTCATATTTAAACCCGTTGAACATACCCTTGTAAATGCTGATTGCGATAAAACACGCCAGGTAATAATTAACCTGATCAACAATGCCGTAAAATATTCACCTTCTGGTAGCGAGATACATGTTGCCTGTGTTACGCATCAAAAATTAGTACAGGTAAGCGTAACAGATAACGGAATGGGAATTAGCGAAAATGACCAACAGCACGTTTTTGAAAGGTTTTACCGGGTAGAGAGCGAGCAAATGAAAACCGTTAAGGGATTTGGAATAGGACTTTATCTGTGTAAAGAAATTATTGAACGCCACGGTGGTAAAATTGGTGTAGAAAGTGTATTAGGAAAAGGCAGCACTTTTTGGTTCACCCTGCCTGCATTATAAACAAACAAGGCCTTAGCCCGTTAAGAAAGTTTGTAAAGATTATTGATATGAAAGTTGTTAAACCGGTAAGATCAACTGTAGATACAATGTTCAGGGCTAAATTATATATATTTTTTAGCAGAAGTTTATGGATTTATCTTGCGGCCTGTATAGTAATCGCTTACTTTCAGCCCATATCTAATTACAGCAAACCATTATCTGCGGCTATTTACTTTGCATGCATCTCGATCATTGCATTATCGCTTTACTACCTAAGTGCAATGCTACTTGCAAAAAAGAAACCCTTAAATGCCAATTTGGTGTTTGATGAAGATAGTGTCGCCGTAGATCACCTGGCTACCGGAGAAATTGAAATCAAAGGCTGGAATTGGATTAAAAAAATAGATCTGCGTAACAACGGGGTGTATTTAGTAGCAAAAGATAAACGCAGGATGGTTATTTTCTTAGACAGGCTTACCACTGAAGAGTTTGATTTTTTTACCCGTATCAAAACAACCCTTAATAAATAAGCATTAGCATCAACCTATTTACTGAATTGCGGCCCGAAGAACTAAATAATATGATGTTGGAACATTATTTGCTAACTAATTGCAATTAAAGCGGTTTGGCAATCATTACTTCCTAAACTTAGCTTAGGACACACTTGTCAAATATGGAAAAAACATCTACGGCATACCAATTACCATTCGATAGCGATAGCGCAGTTAACCTCACGCTTATTAAAGCGGCATTAGATTCAAGTGTATCTGGCATTATCATTACAGATAACCAGCTTCCTGATAATCCGATTATTTATTGCAACAAATCATTTGAAGTTATGACCGGTTACAACCGCAGGGATATAATTGGACATAATTGTAGGTTTTTGCAGGCAGACGACAGGGAACAGATACAAAGGCAACAAATAAGGGATGCAATAAAAAATGGCGAAAGTGTTAGTGTAGAAATAAGAAATTACCGTAAAGACGGTGAACTTTTCTGGAACGAGTTATATGTTTCGCCAATAAAATCGGCAGAAGGTAATGTAACCCACTTTGTTGGTGTACAGCATGATGTTACCCGCCGTAGAAAAGCAGAAGATGATTTACGCCAGGAAAAAGAGAGCCGTGAAAGACAAATTGTTGAGCGCACTGCCGAACTTAACGTAAGCCGCGAATACCTGGAAAGTATAGTGCAAACCGTAAGAGAGAGCCTGCTTGTACTTGACCCCGATCTGCAGGTAATTAGTGTAAATCAGCATTTTTTAAATACATTTAAAGTAGGCCGGTCTGAAACCGAGCATAAAAGCCTGTACGACCTTGGAAACGGGCAGTGGAATATACCCAGGTTAAGAGAACTTCTTGAAAAAATATTGCCAACCAATAACCCAGTTCTTGATTTTGAGGTAGAGCATAACTTCCCTCATATTGGCAAAAAGCTAATGTTGCTTAACGCCCACCGTATTGAGCTGGAAGGCGAATATAAAGACCGCATATTATTAGCCATTGAAGATATCACTGAGCGCCGTGCCATAGAGCAGCGAAAAGATGATTTCTTATCTGTAGCCAGCCACGAGTTAAAAACCCCGCTAACTACCATAAAGGGTTACATACAGATTATGGAGCGTTTGCTTCCGCCCGAATCAAGCGATAAGCTAAAAGACATTATTAAAAAGACAGCGAAGCACGCCGATAAACTAAATAATCTGATCAAAGAGCTGTTAGAGGTTTCAAGGATACAAACCGGCAATATCACGCTGGTGCGTGAGCCATTTTACTTTGACCATATGGTAAATGAAACCATTGAAAGCTTGCAGGCAGCTTCTTCTAAACACAAAATTATTTTAAACGGTAAAACAGGCATTATTTATAATGGCGACGAATCACAGTTAAGCCAGGTGGTAAGTAACCTGTTATCAAATGCTTTGAAATACTCGCCTGAGGCTGATCATATTGATGTGTACCTGGCTGTTGTAAGTAACTACATCAAATTCTCGGTAACCGACTACGGGTTGGGTATAAGCCCTGCCGATCAGAAAAAGATATTCGAGCGTTTTTATCGCTCAACAGAAACTCAGAAAAACTTTCCCGGCATGGGAATCGGACTTTATATCTGCGAGCAGATCATTAAAAATCATGGCGGCAGCCTATGGGTAAACAGTGAATATGGCAAGGGATCTACCTTCAACTTTACCTTACCCATTAACTAAACAAACATGAAGAAAAAAATACTCATCTGTGATGATGATGAAGGCATATTAGAAATGCTTGAAATGGTACTTGATGGCGATGGATATGAAGTTTTAACAGTAAAAAACAGTTTGAAAATTTTTGACTGCATTAAACAGGAGCATCCTGATATGCTAATTTTAGATCTTTGGATGCCCGTATTATCCGGAGATCAGATTGCAATTAAGCTGAGATCAACACCTGATTATAAGAACCTTCCCATTATGATTATGTCGGCAAGCCGCGATGGTGAAGAGATTGCTAAGGCAGTATCTGCAAGTTCATATCTATCAAAACCCTTTGATCTCACTGATTTTCTGGTAGAAGTTGAAAAGCTTAGCGCATAAACTTTGCAACAACGGATGTATTATTAATCTGCATCAGGATGATATAGTGGAAGCCTGAACCAGAACTCGCTGCCATTATTTGGCGAACTGTTTACGCCAATAGTGCCCTTATGCTGTTCTATAATCTCTTTACAGAGATATAGGCCTATGCCAAAGCCTGCTATTGATTTCATGGCATGGCTTTCTACGCGGTAATACCTGTCAAACAACTTGTCAATATCCACAGGTGCAATACCAATGCCCTCATCTTTTACGGTAACCAGAACATCCGCCCCATCAATTACACAGGAGATGATTATGGTGCTGCCCGATGGAGAATATTTTACCGAGTTACTGATAAGATTTGTTAATACCTGCCCTATTTTGTCTTTATCTGCATTTACAAATGCGGGGGTTTCTGCTAAAAACAATAACTCGTTTTGGGTAAATGATGTTCTGCTCTCTTCCTCTGTTTCATGCAGCAAATCAACCATGTTAAACGGTTCCCTGTCAATGTATATCTTACCCGAGTCTAACCGCGATACATTAAGAAAGCCATTAATCATCCGGGTCATTTTACTGATCTGTTTATTAGCTTTTTCAAGCACATTACCGGCAAAATCATTTTGTATTTTAGCGGCATAACCACTTAATATCTGCAGATAGCCCTGTAATGATGTAAGCGGGGTTTTTAACTCATGGCTAACCATTCCAATAAAAGCATCTTTTCGCTCTTCCTCTAAACGCTGGCGGCTAATGTCTTGTACCACTCCCGAAAATGAGACCTCGTCGTCATTAAAACGTGAGATTTGCCCTGTTGACCTTAACCAGATCACCTTATCATCATTAAAACGCTTTTGCTGATAAATCACGTCATAAAATCCACCTCCATTTATCGCACGTTCAATTTCTTTCACAAGATATTCACGGTAATCGGGCATTACCTGGGCTATAGCCTGATCATAGGTCATGGGCTCACTGCCTTCATAACCAAAAATTTCAGCTAACACCGTATTATAAGTTAAGGCCTTGGTTTCGGGCTCAATAAACCAGGTACCTATGCGTGCCGACCGGGTAGCCATATTCAGCTGCGTATTTACCTTGTATAGCTGATCATTCAGGTTAGCGATTTCTTGCCTTGATTTAACCTGATCTGTCACTTCATAAACCAGGTTTAATACGCCGTCAATTAAGCCTTCTTTATTTTTCCAGGGTGTAAAATTGAAAGTGAAATATCGTTCTACAGTTGGCCCGTACTCATACTCTGATAAGGGGACGAGAGAATCTGTCATGTTATAAGAAGCACCGTTATGATATACATTGTATAACATATCCTGTACAACAGTACCAACCAGTTCTGGCAAGGCTTCAAATATAGAACGGCCCTCAAGTTTACGTCCAGGCATTAACTCCTGGTACTTGGGGTTCAATATGCTATAAACAAGTTCTTCTCCTTTTAGCAAAGTTAACCCAGCCGGGGCCTGCATAATAAAACGTTGTAGAAACTCTTCATTCTCTGTGAGCTGGTCAACTAAAATTTGCAAATCGATATTGGTTTCCGAAAGCTGCTCCTGTACCTTAAACAGTTTACGGTTTGATGCAATCAGCTCTTCTTTCAGCGCTTCTTCATGTGCAGCTTTAGACTTTAGGTTTCGTACGGCAGCCATACGCTCGGTAACGTCTATTGCCGTATTTATAATTGCATAAACGCTCCCCTCTTCATTTAAAACAGGGCGGTACTCAAAGTCAAAAAACCGTTCAACCAATATACCATCAACATCAATATTTGCTGGTGTATCTTCTGCTATGTAAAGCTCGCCGTTTTCCCAAACATGTTTAAGGATTGGGGCAAATGAGGCAAACTCCGGGGCTACATCAGTTAGGCGCTGATATAGAATTGAAATATCTTTATGCCACAACTTTAACATCGACTCATTTACAAAGCCTATATGCAACTCCTCGCTAATGTACACAGTTGTGGCTTCTTTAGAGTGAGAAAGTATGTCAAGCAACAATTTGTCGCTAAGACGGTGATTTGAAAATGGCATAAATTACAACTGAACAGATGGATAAAATTAACTATAATTTATTTACCTGCTTAAACAAACAGGTTGTATATGCTACTTATAAAAGGTATATGAATTGTTTTAGATAACTACTTATTTAATAGTATTATTGACAAGCGATTATCATAGCTTGATCTATTCTAAACATTAATGGCAGTTTTTATACGTAAGCTTTACTTAGTATGCCTTATTATAACTTCAATTATAACTGATTTTAGCTCCGCCATGGCCCAGCCAGCCAAAAGCGCCAATTATGAAAGTAAGCTTACCGAAGCCAAAGAAAATTACAATCAGGGCAACTACCCTAAATCCCTCGAAAAAGCGCTGGAGGTTTATCGCTTAAGCAGTCAGCATCTTGATCAGCCAACAATAGCCAATGCTGGTAACATTATAGGCTTGGTCTACCTTGCACAGGGGCAAGTAAAAACATCGCTGAAATATTTTAAGGACGCAGAAAACATTAACAGGGTTTTAAACAATACGCACGGACTTGCTGCAAACCTATTGAACATTAGCCTTGCACAGTCTCAACTCCATATGCTTGATTCAGCAGTAGTCAATATAAAAAAATCACTTGAAATTAGTAACCGCTACAAATATCTCAATTTAATAGCTATGGGTAAAAATCACCTTGCCGATTATTACCGGGAACAAGGCCACCTTAAGGCAGCTGAAAAAGAGTTTATGTCTGTGATTAACGATAAGGCTTTTCAAAGTGACTGGGAAAATAGTTTTGCGTATACGGGCCTGGCTAAAATAAGGTACAGCCAAAAACAATATCGAGTGGCGGGGTTATTTTCAGACAAGGCATTTACCTATGCTGAAAAAACAGAAACCAAATGGGATGCTGTACAGGCGCTGGAACTTGCACATAAAGCTTATTGGGCTATGGGCGATACCAAAAAAGCATATCAACGCCTTTTAAATTACAAAACCTATAGCGACAGCATTTTTAACTCAAAAAAAGACAATGAGATTAATAGTTTGTTTTTAAAAGAAAAATCAATTGAGAACGATAACCTGCTGAAGGAAATTCATATATCAGCCCAAAAACGTAAAATAGATCGGCTGATAATAGCTATAATATTGGTACTAATAACACTTTTGAGCCTTATTGCTATACTTATATTTAAGCGCAGCATAAAAACAGCCAGATACAACCGTTCGCTCATGGCCATAAATAAAGCCGCCATTACTCAAAATAAACTTTTTGAACAGCAAAACAATGGGCTTAATAAATTAAATCATCATAAAGATAAATTACTTTCTATCATTGGGCATGATTTGCGAAGCCCGTTTGCTGTTTTACAGAACACACTCGACCTTTTTAAATCAGGCGACCTGAATGCTGAAGAATTAGTGATGCTGACAAACCAATTGGCCGAGCAGCTTACATCCTCTTCGTGGATGCTCGATAGCTTGCTGGTTTGGGCGGGCAACCAACTTAATGGCTCAACTTATAACCCTGTATATATTCATTTACCCGAAAAAATAAATAAGATTATCAGCGTGCTTTCTGCACCAGCAAAAAGAAAGAACATTACAATTGAGCATTGCACAGAAGATTTGCCACAGGTATTTTGCGATGCAGATCAGGTAAGGATAATGATCCAGAACTTGCTTGCTAATGCCATTAAATTTACCGGGGAGAATGGGATAATTAAAATTGGTTACACTATATGCAATACTTATATTGATTTAACCATTAAAGACAACGGGGTTGGTATGCAGCAAGAAGAACTTGAACAACATTTATCTTTTGCTGCAAAACGCAATTCTACCTACGGCACTTTTTATGAGAAAGGCATTGGCCTGGGCTTGCAATTAGTAAAAGAGTTTGCTGCCAAAAATGATGTTGAAATATCGGGTGAAACAGCACCCGGCGTGGGCACTGCTTTCACACTTAGATTTAAAACCGAATATCCTGATACATTATAATTATTTAATCGTTTCCATCCGCATGTTGATCTGTCCACACCAGCTTTTCGGTATCATAACCAAGCGCTTTAGCGTGTGCCAGATATCTTTGCTTAATATAATCTGGCATGGTCTTCTCTCGCGATAAAAGCCATAAGTATTTTAAGTTATTACCGGCAATCAAGGCATACTTATAATCAGGATCAATGGCTATGACGTTATAGCCTGCATAGAACGGCCCGAAAAACGAAACCTTAAGCCTGCCTTCTGTAGGGTCGCCTACTAATTTAGCCTTGCCAATACTTTGCTTCCATTCCTGATCTTTAGTTTTATATCCCCTGTTTTTAACGCGGATAGAACGGTCATCGTTTAAAGTATAAGTGGCCGTAACACGTTCAAGGCCCTTCTCAAATTTGAAATCCATGCGGGCAATCTCATACCATGTACCCAGGTATTTTTGTTGATTAAACGGCGATACTGCTTTCGCACCGTGAGGAATTGAAACGCATGAGCTTAAGCTTACTGCAATTGCGGCAGCGCCGGCAAGCCCTGCCAATAAATATAATTTGTTCTTCATTATATATCTTATCCCGTGTTTTAAACAGAACTTTTAAATTACCTGATCTACTAAACCACTGTGCAGCAAACCTGTATTAATTAAACAAACTTAATGAGGGATTGTTATGGATCAGCTCCCTATTTATCATTTATAGCGGTAGTGTATAAAAAACATTTGATGTAAAATAAATCCGCCTGCATACTTGGTTCCGTATGATAATAAACCCGCTTAGATAAGGAAATCATGTCCATAGCAAACGCAAAACCTAAAGATCTGGCACTACATGTCCTTAAAAAATTAACGCACAGCAAATTATCGCTTCCTATACCATCGTTGCCTGTGTTGGAAGATCTTTTTGAATGCGTTTTCTTTGCCAGCATGCGGACCGAAGAAAGTGATTTGATTCGGGTAACGGTTACGCTGATAGATCCCGAAAACCCCGACCCAAGGCCGCCAAAAAAAGTAGTTGACGAACGCTGGAGTGTGATACGCTTTAATACACATATCGAGTTATCGATCAAAAACCTGGTAAAATTATCCAAAGCATCAGATCCATCTACCACATCGCTTGCGGTATATTATGATTTAGAGGGAAAGTTGTATGTATGGGGCATGATAGACCAGGCTATTCATTATCAAAGCTTTTTAAACTACGAATCTGATTCGGGTTCTGAGCAGCCCGGCTTATTTCAGGTGGTGGTTAATGATATTGGTACTTTAGATGTGCTATTTGATTACGAACTGCTGGCTACGCTTAAACAGAATGTATTAATCTCTCGCTACCTCGACGTATTCACCATCGGGCCTGTGTCTAAAATTTTGAAAGCCAATGCCGGGCATTTGAAAGCAGAATTAAGAACGTTTCTGGCTACCGAGCATCCTGAAGAAGATTTTGAAGACTGGGAAACATTTGCAGACGGCCTTTGGATACAAACCTTATCGAGATTATTGCTCAGGGTGCAAAACTACCATCATGGCGGTGGTATCCTGATTACCGGAAATGAAGAAGATATAGACGTTAAATACAAGGTTAATTACGACAGGCTGAAGATAGCAGTTACCAAATACGCCCGTGAAATTATTAATAATTATGTGGCCGAAGCGCTGATAGAAGACCACCTGGCTGCAGGTAAAAAGTCTATTGTGAAGGATTGGTATCAGGAAGAATCGCGCTCCTTATTTTCAAGGCAAAAAATAGCTGATGAAATTAAAGGTTGTATATCATTCCTTGCATCGCATACTTGTGTGGATGGCGTACTGATCTTTGATCCCGAAATGGTATCAAAGGGGTTTGGTGGCGTGCTAAAGGCTAAGAAAATGCCCAAAAAGATATTTGTATCACCCACAGCAACCGCAACGCCAAAATCATTGATCCCTGCCGACCCAAATCATTTCGGTACCCGCCACCGCTCCATGATCGGTTATTGCTGGAACCACCCCGGCAGCCTTGGCCTTGTTGTATCACAAGATGGCGACATAAGAGCATTTTACCGGATTGAGGATAAACTGATTATGTGGGAGAACATTAAAACACAGCAATTTATAAAAAGCAGAAAATCAAAGAAGGCGTACTAGTAGAACCTTCAAATATATCGTTATTGTATTAAATTAAACTACAAATAACTTTATTTAATAAAGTTCGTATAAAGACGAAACTAAACTTTATCTATAGGAAGAGATTTTCGTCTATAATGTTATTCATTTGCATTTTTTTAATTGGATGTAATAAAAATTTCAAAGAATCTATTAAAAAATCTGACTCTAGTACATCTTTTGAAAGTTTGCCCTCTGAAAATCAAATAAAACCTGAAGATATTTCATCATGGGTTTCATCACTACCTTCAAAATTACCTTTTAAATTACAATGGGATCAAGCAGAACAAAAAATAATTAACGGGAAACATGTAGTAGCGGTTCCTATAAATAAATATGCTGCCGTATTTTTTACTAAACAAGATAATAACCTTAAAGTGTATGCATATAGATGGAATAAAAATACCAGTAGTGAGTCCTTTACTGGAGGAATACAAGTTTTCAGTTTCCAGAGCTATGGATTTATAGGAATGGTTTATAACAAAAACAAGTTGATAAAAGTTGGCTTTGCTAAAGAAATACCGGGAACTCAATTAGTTAAAAATTCAAATAATAAAACAACAAATGGAATAAAACAAACAGCGAGCCTTGCACACTGGTTAGCAGCAACAGCATGTGCTATTGTTGGTGGCGAGTGGGTTGAATTTAATTGGCAAACTGGTGTAGGGCCTGCTTGTCAAGACTGGTTCTCTTATTCTTGGTTAACTTCTGGAAATGGCTTCACATCGGCTCCTGGAAGCTCAAATGATTCAAGTTATGGAGATATCTATGTGTATGGTCTACCTCCCGCATATATAGATAACACTAACTCCAGTGGAGGTGGGGTAACAGGTGGAACTCCAACTGATATAGGTGTTGGGGATCCAAATGGCATGTATAGTTCTGATGGTTCTTATCAAATTAATACAATTACTGGTGACGGAGTTGTTTGGGTGAATTTATGGGCTGTACCAGATCAGTCAGGTTGTCCAACTATACCCGGAAATTTAACTAATGGCAATATGACAACAAACACTTATAATCCACATGATTGTGATGGCGTTGCTCATTGGACACACTTTAAAATGCCTAGTATAACGGTAATTGGTAACTCGATAGATTTAACTACTGATCAAATTAACTGGCTCACAAATAATAATGAAGCAGCTAAAGCAATAGCTTCCTTTATTACATTAAATGATGGAGATTTACAAGAAACTAAGGAATCTGCTTTGTGGAGCATTAATAATTTAATGAACAACTCAAGCATATCATTACCTATTTATAAAAATCAATTTCTGAGTCTACCTGAAGGAGGTGATGATGATCTTAACTACGATTACTGGAATAATCCAAATTTAACTTTTCCAGCACAGTCGTTACCAAGTTATAATAGGTTTTACGATGCCTTCCCTAAACATTCTGATACTAGATTTGACACACCTATTAAAATGTATACAGCTGTAGGAGGTGAAGTATTAAATCAATATAATCTTTCAGGTGCAAGAAATACGTGTGCTCTTAGAATTTCAAGAGCACTAAATTATAGCGGGGTAACTATACCAGATATAAAAGACCAAACATATAAAGGTTCTGATAATAAATTTTACTTTTTGGGTGCTGCTAAACTTAAAGCATGGATGATAAAAACTTTTGGTCCTCCTACTAAAATTGAAGGTTCACAGGGAGGTATACATGGTTCAAATTTCCCTTCTTTGCTAAATGGTAAGAAAGGAATATTTATTATGACTCCAAACGATATAAATAAATTTCAGGCGACCGGTCATGCAGACCTTTTAACTTACTTTAGCTGTGATGGCGGATGCTATTTTGATGCACCTGGAGGTGTAAAAGATATTCTAATTTGGGAATTACAATAAAATAAATTTAAAGTAATACACTTATATAATATATAAGTGTATTACCTCATTGATATAATCATATGAAAACTTTAAAAAAAACTTTTTTTCTTAGTTTATTAGTTATAAGTATAATAATCTTAGGATTTAAAATCTCTAATAAAGGTGGAGACTCACAATCAATGATCGATAAATCTACGTACGTTAGGCAGTTCAAACTAACCTATTTAAAAAGTCTGCTAAAGAAGTCTTACAATAACTCTAAAGCAGTGCAGGAAATATTAGAGTTGGATCATAGCGGCTTTACTGAACCTATTTTAAATAAAGCAGATTACGCGCTGATTGATAGTTTAACTGATGCAGATAACACAAAATTAAAGGCAGACTCAGCCGCAAGCATTGGCAATGTTGCTGAAGGTGCCGAAGGAAAACAACCACTCAACTTAATTATCCGAAAACTGGAAAGTAAATGGCTGGACAGCCTTGCCTATGCAAGGTTTAATCACAACAAGTAATTACATCACGCAATAGTCCGGATCACCTGATCAAGGTTTTCGGCTTTGTCCAGATTCAGCTTTTGTTTTAGCCTGTAACGTCCCATACGGATACTTTTGGGTTCTACCCCCAAACGACTGGCAATTTCCTTGTTGTCAAGCCCCATTAAAATGTATGCACAGTATTTCAGGTCGAGGCGGGTTAATGAATTACCTGCACGCTCCTGCAAGGCTGTAAAAAAAGTCGGATGGATATTATTTAAAGCCTGCTGTTCATCAAGATTTTTATCCATGCGCAGGTTCTGGTTAATGATACGGCCAATCTGTTTTGCTACATGCGTCGTATCGGCACCACGTGATTTCTCTTTCAGCAATTCAAGTATGGCGTTCTTCTCCTCTATTTTGAGCGTACCTGCTAATAATTCTTTCTCCAGCCATTCGGTACGGTCTTGCAGCAAGGCCTGCTGCGCCTCTGCATGTGCACGTTCTTCTTCCAGAAGCTGGGCCTGTAGTTCTGCTTCCTGTTTCTCAAACATCAACCGTTGGGCTTCGGCTTTTTGCAATTCGGCCGTCAGCCTTATTTCTTCATTTTCCTTCTCTGCTATCTGCTTTTTCTGTTGAGAAGCCTTCAGCTTGTAGTGGTACGAACTAAGCAGTAATGCCAAAACCAAAATACTTACCGACCCAATAGCTACATACAGCCAGTTAAGGTGCTTATTAAAATTGGCACGCTCACGCAGGCGGGCAATTTCATTATCGCGCTGCGCCGCATGGTACTCTTCTTCCAGTTGTTGGGTGATAGCCAGTTTTTGTGCGTCGAAAACTTTACTGTTGTACGCCACATATTGTTTATAATAATCAAGCGCTTTTTGCTTGTCGCCTTTTTGTTCGGCTACATTGGCAAGGGCCAACATTAACCTCGACCGGGTTATGTCAACTCCCGGTGCTGAGCTTTCGATTTCACTTATGCCGGTTAAAAGATATTGTTCTGCCTTTGTATAATCTTTCTCGCGCAAAGCATATTCGCTCAGCATACCGTAACAGTTGGCAATTACTTCGCGGCTATTGGTTTTACGCCCTATTTCAAGGGCTATGTTAATGTAATGCTGTGCGCTGTCTTTATAGCTTAAGGGATAATATTTGAAATAGCTGTTAGCGATGTTTAAAGCAATGAGTGATCCGTTGCTTTGTATAAATATCTTTTCACGGTTTTTATGGTAAAAAGCCATTGCCTGCCTAAAGTACCGCATACTCGAATCCAACAGTTCGCGATGAGTTTTATCATGCTCAAAAGCAGAGAAAAAGCTATGTGCTACTGTTAAATAACCCAGCTGCATATCATCGGCGAAGTTGCTTCCCTTGGCCATTGCCAAACAGTTTCGGGCATAAGTACGATGTTTAAGTGTATCGCTGCCGTAAGCATATATACTGGCTATGTAATGGTTGATAATTGTTTTATAACTATATGCCCGGTTGGTTTTGTCGTCCTCTATTAACTGACTCGCTTTTAATAAACCTGATATAGCCTTTTCGTTATTGCCTTTTACCAGTTCAAACCACCCCTTGCGCATCCATACAAAGGCAGCAAGTTCTTTATCTGTAGATTTCGAAGCACATCGCGTAGCACTATCCAGATATACGGCTGCACGTTTTTCTTGTCCTTTTTGCATAATCAGGTACCCCAAGGTTGCATAACAAAAAGCTTTGGCACCAGCATCACCACTTGCTTTGGCTAATACCATAGCCTTTGTGGCAGTCTTCATAGCTTCATCCGGGTTCGTTTCAAGGGTTGCCCGGGCCAGTTCGGCAGTAGCAACAGGCCTGTCTTTAGTGGAGGCACTATTGGCAACACGGTTAAGCGAATCAATAACAAGCGATTGTGCATTGACAGTATCGGCAAAAAAAACAATAGCAATTAATGCTGTAAGGATCGTGATCTTCTTGAAAAACATAAGCGCTCAGGTAGATATGTGCTATTAACGCAATTATTTAATAAATCGCATTTAACACCTTTTGAATACTGTAACACAGAAAGTTATAAAATTGTTGTAGATACCTTGTAGACGCTTTTTTGATTTAACGTAGACACCTTGTAGTCAGCATTTTATTGGCGTTGGCGAACCTCTGTCTTAATTTTGGGTTAACATCTTAATCGTAAACTAAAAACAATAACTATGTCAAACAAAACAATGGCTATTGTAGCCTACATTACAATCATCGGATGGATTGTATCGTATTTAGAATTTAAGAAACGCGCAGAAAAAAGCGCTTTAGTTAACTACCACCTTGGCCAATCATTAGGCCTTATGATCGTATCTGCTGTGCTTAGTATTATCGTATCAATACTGGTAGCTATTATACCCGCTCTTTATATTGTAAGCCTTGTAATTGGCGTCGCTACACTTGTATTATTATTACTTGGTATTGTTACCGCCAACAACGAGGTTATGAAACCACTCCCAGTTGTAGGTAAATTATTCGAAGGCCGTTTCAATTTTGCTGGTCCGGTTAACGCTAATACACAGCAATAAACTCCGATACTGTACCTAACCTTATGTAAATCGTGCCGCTGCTTTGTTAATTCAGAGCAGCGGTTACCTTATGTATCATTAATGCATTATACACTAAATAAAATGCTATGCTGTTAGGTTCAAACCAAGCTTTTAAAAATACACCGATTAAAAGTGAAACAGAACTGATTGCACAACTTATCGGTCAATCGCGTTTTTCTGAAGCATATCTGCTGCTAAAAAGCGAAGCATCAGATAAAACCGAAACCCAGTACAACCTGGCTTTATGCTACTATTGGATAGCTAATTACCGCGAAGCTTTGATCTGCCTGGATAAAGCGCATCTTTTCATGCCGGTAAATCATAGCAAAACAAACCCTGTTAATGACAGTTTTTATAAGGCATTGCGTGAAAAGCAAAATGATCTTGACGATCACCTGCTGCCTATTACGCATAAGCATGTGGAACTGACTTACCCAATGGTGGCAGATGGCATAGTTAGGCTTAAAACAGATTGCTGGCTAAAGTTAGGTGAGTATCAAAAAGTAATTGATATAGCTACACCTATTGCCTACAAAGGGTTTAAGAATATTAATGAAGCAATTAGTATTGCTAAACAAAATTTAAAAAAATGAACACCGAATACAACCAGATAAGGGATACTTATCAACGAAATATGTTTGCAGGTGCAAATGAAAAAGCTGATGTTTTAGCATTGTACCGCGCACTACCCGATCTTAATATGACAGGCGATTACGAAGAAAACTTATATCACCTGGCAGCTCGTTACGCTGATGCCGCAGCAGTAAATTTTTTAAAAGAGGCAGGGATCAGGCCGGTTGCTGACAAATACGGAAATACGCCTTTGCATACCCTTGCAAGCAGCAGGTTTGACACAAACAGCCCGGAATTGGAAGCCACTGCAACTAAAATAAACGAAACTGCCAAAGCATTGCTTGATGCAGGCGTTAACCCCAAAAAGAAAAATGATTCGGGCAAGCTGGCCTATTTTGAGGCGGGGCTTGTTTACATGTATCCTATGCTTGATGTATTAGGAGATGCGGGGGTAAAAATGGATGTTACTGATAGCGAAGGCAAAAACATTTTGCATGTGATCTGCGAAAAATTGGTACACCGTAAAACCATACCGGGTGCTGTAGAAGCAGCTACCAAAACAGTGCGCGTACTACTGGAAAAAGGTGGCATTGATACAGAAGACAAAGATGTTTATGGCACTACTCCCCTTGCCTATGCTCAGCGTAGCGGTGTAAAAGAAATTGCCGCTTTACTATCAGGCGATGAAAGCGATACCACAACCGGCGGAATGACTGTCCACGAGGCGGTATTGAACAGTGATCCGGAGGCTTTAGAAGCCATTATCAAAAACGGGGCTGATCTTAATGAATTATCTGATCAACACCGTCGTACTCCTTTGATGCTTGCCTGTGAATATCCATCAGAACCATTGGTAAAATTACTTACAGCAGGCGGTGCCGATGTAAACTATCGTACGGGTACCGGTGAAACCGCTGTTTATTACCTGCTTACCAAAGGCATTAGCAACTTTGGCAGAGGCATGAGCCGCGACCTGAAAGATATCATTAAAATATTGCGTACACTGATAAACAATGGCCTTGATATTGATGCGTTGATCACTAATGAAGGCGACACAGCTATTAACGTGATTTGCCAGGCGGGATACATGGCTGATATGAATACCCAGCTTGCAGAAGAGCTGATTGATGCCGGTTGCGATATCAATAAGCCTAACTATGCAGGCAAAACACCGCTAATGTCATTTGCACAAAAAGGCAACGAGCCTAAATATGGCATAGCCGAATTACTGCTTGATAATGATGCGGATACCACTTTTGCAGATAATGCCGGCAACACCGCTTTAATGTACGCGGCTGCAAACAGCGACCAGATGTCGGCCAAAAAGCTATTGTCATTGATACTGGATAATGACAAATCAACTATTGAAAAAGTAAATAATGCCGGGCAAACAGCTATGGATATTGCCATACAAAATGGCAATGAGGCAGCTGTTAAGCAAATACTGGCTTAATATGATCTACTATGGATAACATGTTTTTAAATGCGTGTAAAAACGCACAAAAAGGGATTGTACAAGCCTTCCTGAAAAAGGGTGGCATTAACGTTGACAAGCGCGACAGCCTTGGTAACAGCCCTTTATACTACGTTTGCTCAAAGGGAGCAAAAGATATTGCTAAGATGTTGATAGACGCCGGAGCCGATGTAAACCTTGCCAATAATGTAAGTGAAGTGCCTTTACATTGTGCAGCACGTATAGGCAGCAAAGAACTGATCAAATTATTGCTTGATGCCGGAGCTGATATCAATACAAGCAACAACTTTGGGCAAACAGCTATTTTTTACGCAGTGCTTTCAGGCAAAACGGAAACTGCCTTGTATCTGATTTCATCAGGTGCCGATACTACGTTGAAAGATAACTCGGGATATACTATCCTTGATCATGCTACGGCTAACGGTATGCGCGAATTAGTCGTTGCGCTATCAGATGGTGATACAACACTTAAAAAAGACGATTACGGCAATACCCCATTGCACCAGGCAGTTTATAATAATCAAAGCGAAACCGTAATATCACTTTTAAAGAACGAAGATATTAATGTAAACGAGCTGAACAATGATGGTGTAAGTCCGCTGATACTGGCAGTTAATAACTCGAATGCGCACCTTGTTGAGCTACTTATTAAAGCCGGTGCAGATGTTAATCAGCACGTACTTAGCGGTAATTCTGCTCTGCACTATGCAGCCGGAATGGGCAACCTGCATTTGGGCAAAACCTTGCTTAAAGCCGGTGCAGAAATAAACTCAAGAAACAGCTATAGCGAAACACCATTATTAGTAGCAGCACAATGCGGTTTTAACGACTTTACAGCTTTGCTTTTAGAAAATGGCGCTGATCCAAACGCGGTTGATAACGATGGTCGCAGCCCTATGGATTTTGCCAGCGAACGCGGCTATACAGAAATACTGGAACAGCTTATCGGTGCCGGAGCAGGCGAATAATACTCGAAACCTAAAACGAATCACAAACAAAAAAGGGAAGGTTGGTAAAATTTACCAGCCTTCCCTTTTTAATGATGATCAGAAAGATTATTGCAGATCAAAACGGTCAAGGTTCATTACCTTGGTCCACGCTGCTACAAAGTCTTCTATAAATTTACGACCGTTATCGGCCTGTGCATAAACTTCCGCAATAGCGCGTAGTTCTGCATGCGAACCAAATACAAGGTCGGCACGGGTAGCAGACCATTTGAACGCTCCTGTTTTACGGTCGTGCCCCTGGAATATTTCCTGACTTTCATCAGCCGCTTTCCAGGCAGTACCCATATCTAATAAGTTCACAAAGAAATCATTGGTCAGCTGACCTGGCCTGTTAGTGAAAACACCATAAGGTGAGCCATCATAATTTGCATTTAAAGCACGCAAACCGCCAACCAGTACAGTTAGTTCAGGTGCTGTTAATGTCAGCAGGTTAGCTTTGTCTACTAACAATTCCTCGGTACGTACCCTTGCTTTGGTTTTACGATAGTTACGGAAACCATCTGCCTGTGGCTCTAAGTAATGGAATGATTCCACATCAGTCTGCTCTTGTGAAGCATCCATACGTCCCGGGGTAAACGGTACGCTGATCTCCTGACCTGCATCTTTAGCTGCTTTCTCAACTGCTGCATTTCCTGCAAGCACAATCAGGTCGGCAATTGATATTTTTTTGTCAGTATGTGCGTTGTTGAATTCATTTTGGATACCAGTAAGTACGCTAAGCACATGCTGCAATTGAACAGGGTTATTTACTGCCCAGTCTTTTTGCGGAGCAAGGCGAATACGTGCACCATTAACACCACCACGTTTGTCACCACCACGGAAGGTAGAAGCAGAAGCCCATGCAGTAGAAACCAGTTGTGAAACTGTTAAACCCGACGTTAAAATTTTATCTTTCAATACACGTGCATCGCTTTCGTCAATTAACACATGGTCAACTGCCGGAATAGGATCTTGCCATATTAAAACCTCAGCAGGCACATCCGGTCCTAAGTAACGCTCGCGCGGACCCATATCACGGTGAGTTAGTTTGAACCATGCACGTGCAAAGGCATCAGCAAACTGATCTGGATTTTCATAAAAACGGCGTGAGATTTTTTCATATTCAGGATCAAAACGCAGCGACAAGTCTGTGGTAAGCATAGTCGGCAAGTGCTTTTTAGCGCCATCATATGCATCTGGAATTACAGCTTCGGCATTTTTAGCAACCCACTGATGTGCGCCACCCGGGCTTTTAGTTAGTTCCCACTCATATTTAAACAGGTGATCGAAATAATCATTACTCCATTGGGTTGGCGTTTTGGTCCAGGTTACTTCTAATCCGCTGGTGATTGTATCGGCACCCTTACCACTACCATAGCTGTTTTGCCAGCCGAAACCCTGTTGTTCTATTCCTGCTGCTTCCGGTTCGTCGCCTACATTGTCAGAAGGTGCGGCACCGTGCGTTTTACCAAATGTGTGTCCACCTGCAATAAGCGCAACAGTTTCTTCATCATTCATAGCCATACGGCCAAAAGTATCACGAATATCTTTGGCAGCAAGTACTGGGTCAGGGTTGCCGTCCGGGCCTTCAGGGTTTACATAGATTAACCCCATTTGAGTTGCACCAAGCGGTTTCTCTAAGTTACGTGAATGTACGTCGCCATCTGCGTTATCGTCAGATACCAGCACACCTGGTTTTTCAACACCATCAGAACCATGCGCATAGCGCTCATCACCACCTAACCAGGTTGTTTCAGATCCCCAGTATACAGACTCGTCTGCTTCCCAAACATCTTCGCGGCCACCGGCAAAACCAAAGGTTTTAAAACCCATTGATTCCAATGCCACGTTACCTGTTAAAACAATAAGGTCTGCCCATGAAATTTTGTTGCCATATTTTTGTTTGATAGGCCATAACAACCTGCGAGCTTTATCAAGACTCACGTTATCCGGCCAGCTGTTAAGTGGTGCAAAACGTTGCTGCCCTTGTCCGGCGCCGCCACGGCCGTCAGTAATTCGGTAAGTACCGGCACTGTGCCATGCCATACGGATAAACAAACCACCGTAATGACCAAAATCTGCAGGCCACCAATCTTGCGAATCGGTCATCAACGCGTGCAAGTCCTGTTTCACCGCTTCAAGGTCAAGGCTTTTAAAAGCCTCTGCGTAATTAAAATTTGTATTTAGCGGATTTGATACCGGCGAATGCTGGCGCAAAATATTTAAACGAAGTTGATTTGGCCACCAGTCGCGGTTTTTAGTACCGCCACTGTGATTCGGGGTTTTCTCGTTGTTTAATGTGCCATTGTGAAAAGGGCATTTGCTGATATCACTCGAATTATTTTCCATAACGTATTGAGGTTTATATTACCAAATGTATGAAAGAGGGTATGTGAATAAAAATAATATATATTGATAGATAATAGATTATCTCTATACTTCTATTGGCTGTTATAATATAAATCAGATTAAAGACATAGGATGGGCATCTTTTTTCTTTAATCTTTCCTGTTCTTATTGTGCTTACAGCGTTCTGAGCAATATTTTACTTGTTCCCAATCCTTTTCCCATTTTTTTCGTCAGGTAAATGGCCTGCCACAGGCTAAACATATTTTTTGTGGCAAGTGTTGTTTCTTTACGCCGTGCATAATGATTACTTCACGGGTATGCGCTTCTTATTACGGAACACAGGAAACTGCATAGGGCTATGCTGAGGCCTTTCATCGCCAAGTAAGACGCCCCACTGTTTAAACTGCTCAGACCTGTCGAAGATGATCTTTAGTACTGCAATAATAGGAAGCGCCAGGAACATAGCAGATATCCCGCCCATTGTCCCCGCGAGTATAACGCCCACAATAGCTGCCAAAGCATTGATCTTAACCTTTGACCCTACAATACGCGGCATTAAAATATTATTATCTAAAAACTGGACTACAGCTATAGCACCTAAAACAATAAATATCGGCAATATCTCTTGCGATGATGCAAGAGTGATAAGCACCCCTAATATATTCCCTATCAGCGCACCTAAATATGGTATCAGGTTTAAAAAAGCGAATATTACTCCGATAAGCAAAGCATGCTTAATGCCGAAAAAGAATAATATGGCTCCTAACAGTATGGTGATATAAGTGATCTGAATTAAAAGGCCGATCAGGTAACTTTTAATAATACTCTCGCTTGCCTTTAACCCCTCTTCAACAGTGGTATGGTCTTTCTCGTCAAACCACATAAATATAAAGCGCATTAACAGGTTTTTGTATAATAAGATGAGGTAGATGTAAATGGGTATAAGACCAAAAAACAACAACACATTACCTATTGAGCCCACCATGCTGCTTAGTATAGAACCTGCTGAATTAAGCATCTTATTACTTTGTTCGTCAATAAACTTCAGCTGCTCATTAGCCGAATATTTAAATTTTTCGGCAATCCAGGTACTAAGCGCGCCTAAATGCTGTGATACATTTTTTTTGATCTGTGGAAGATCGGCAATTAGCGCCCCTATTTGCGAGGAGAAAAACCATATAATTAAACCTAAGAAGATAAACAGCGCCAGTATGGGTAAAAATATAGCCAATATTTCAGGCGTCTTGAATTTCCTGAAAAAACGCATCACAGGCAATAGCATAAGGCTGATGAAGAACGCCATTAACAATGGCATAATTATGCCCTGGCCTACAATAAAAATAAACCCTATCAGGGCAAGGCCCATCAATTCGATGGAACGCTTTACAGTTACCGGAAGTTCTTTCATAATTTTCATAGGTTTATTGATCAGCTATTCACCGCAGGCTTGTCCCGATTTATTTATGCGTTTCTACGAGCAGTTTGTTTACCTTTTCATATAAATCATCATTGTCAAATGGTTTATACATTACCAGGTCGGCACCATAACTTCCTAAAGATTCCAGCACCTTGGCATAACCCGACAAAATAACCACAGGTATATGAGCAGTAAGCGGATTCTTTTTAATCTGGCTGCAATATTCGCCGCCATTTATACCCGAAAGAATATAGTCCGTAATAATCAGGTCGGGGTTTATTTCCTGCACGGTTTGTACAATATCCGCAGCCTCATTTATAGCTGTAACCCGGTAACCATTATCTGTAAAAATCTCTTTAAGTACTTCTGCTATATCCTCGTTATCCTCAACGATAAGCAAATGTTTTTGTAATATCATGTTATTAAAATCCCAATCGCACCCATCATTAACCATTGTGCTTTGCCAGTTTAACAATAATCAGGTTATAAAGTTGGCTTTTAGTTAAAGTATTACATTTATAAGATATCACTTGCCGGCATAGTTCGGAAAGGAATTACATCAGGCTAACGGTTATTAAAAGCTTACTTTAAATTCGGGATCTTCTGAAATTACATAGTTAAAGGATACATCAACATCTTTATTGCTGTTATCAAAGCCATTAATGCTAATTGGTATAGTAAGACTGGTACTGTAAGGATGCAACATTTCATTATCAAAAACCCTGATCTCTGTAAATAAGTTAAGATGATTATGGGTTTTTGATGCAGGCACGTTAATTGTTACCGGCTTGGGAAGTTCAAACTCGCGGCTGGTTTTATACACAGTTCCTGCATGAATACGTGCGGGTACATAATTTTCATTAAAAAAGCCATTACGCTCTTCTTCCCACCGGGTGAGTACTGCATTAATTGTTATCTCTGCCGGAATTACAATCGCATCGGGATCAAGCTGCGGAATAATGTTATCCATAATAGCCAGTTGCGGTTCTCTTCGTAAACCGTTTAACATGGTTTCTGATAAGAATAAGTCAATATTCTCCTGAACTTGATAAGTAGTTGCATCAGTACAAACAAAATCAATAACGTAATCCTGCAATTGTAAATCATTGTACAATTGCTTCGCAGCTTCCAGCGAAAAAGGATTAATATCTAAAAAAATAAACTTTACCTGTTCAGAAGTGAACATGGATGTAAGCGGGGTTAATAAAGTAGCGTAAGGCCCGCAACCTGCATAAAGTATAGTTACTGGCACATCTTTTTTTTGCTCAAGCAATTGAGTGATTGCTTTAAAGATGCCTTTTAGAAACCTTCGTGTGCGTTCAATTTCCATAAGGCAATGAGCGGCCTTTATGGTTGAAATTGCTTTACCGGTAGGAAGCATAATATCATCATCATTAATGTCTCCGGCTTTTACACCTGTAGACTTTGCAAATACACTGTGCAGTTGCTTAAGCGCATCAGTTATATGCAAATAATTATCATCAAAAAGCAGTGTTTGCGTTGCTGATGAAATAATCTGACGAGGTTCTTGAATATTAAAGGACATGATAAGATTTATTGATATGGCTTAAATATCTGCAGATTTTTGTGTTTATCAAGTGAAATGCCAAATTAATTCCACCAGACATTATGAGCAGGAGCCTTTACGGCTCCTTGCTCATAATAATAGAATAGTTGAAGTAACTATAGTTACAGTGCTTTTATAGGGCTGCCCGTCCAGGATGTGGAAGCCGCTAATTTTTCGCCTTTCATTACCAGCGACAGTGGTTGGAGGGAAACATCGTTACCCAATTCGCTGTCATATAAAATAATTGTACGTGCGCCAACCGAGCATCGCTCGCCGATGTTTACCGCTCCTACTTTCATTACCCTATCCTCAAAAAGGTGGGTTTGCGGACCGCAGTCTTCGTTCAATGCGCTATCTGTGCCGATACTTACCATGTCATACTCTGTAATATCAGTAGTATTCATCCAAACACGCTTACCTATTTTTACGCCCAGTAAGCGAAGTGCGGCAGGCAGATAAGGGGTACCGCGTAAAAAGTCCAAAAAGAAGGGAACAGCCAAAGCCTCATAGGTAGTAGTTATTGCTTCGCTTAACCATACACGCGGCGTCCACATTGGCTTTTGCTCATGCTTGTACCGGCCGACTACAACCCATTTCAATAAAACTGTAGTAAAGAATGCCGGAAGTCCCATGTAATACAGGTAGTAAAAGGGAAGCTTGGGCATTTCTTTTAAAATTTCAACCACACCGCGGTTTTTCACCAGATCATGGCAATAGGCAACAAACAATACACTGCAGCAAATGATGATGGTCTCGGGTAAAATAATACGGATTAGTTCTACTGTTCCACGGGCAAGTTTGCGTGATAACGACGGCTGCGTTGTTAAAGATTTATCGTAACTGCCACTATCCTGCCTGTGTGGCAAAGCAATGGCAGGCGACCCAAACCAATCGCCCATCGGGTTATCACTGATCTGTTCCTTACTTGGCGGAACGGATAGCACACCGATCAGCATACGGTCGCCCAACTGATAACCTTGCGGTATTAATGCGCTGTTACCCACAAAGCTGCTGTTACCAATAGTAGTTCTTTCCAGGACCAGCTGTTGCCCGCGGATGTCCTCTTCCCCTAATGAAACAGCATCAGCTATGAACGATTCGTCACCAATTTCCAGCATGGTATGCGTTACATTGCTGGCTGTAGATATCTCGGTGTTCTTACCAATCTTAGCACCCAGCAAACGGAAAAACCAGGAAACAAATACGGTGGCATAAATAGGATGCAACACAATTAAAGCAACCGAAATTAACTGATCTGACAACCACTTACGTACATACGTGCTACTATATACCGGGTAAACTCCCGGCTTAATATTTCTGAGTAATAAACGTGATAAAACAATTGTTTCCAACGCATAAACACCCACATAAAGCAGTGTTAGCAATGGCACGTGTATGAAATAGCTAAAGTCATAGTCCGGCGCATTAAGATCCATGTAATTCAGGATCTCTATTACAGGCCACAACGGAAGCAATACGACCACCGGGAAAACGATCAACAATACGGTATAGAGCAAACTGAAAGAATACATTTGAAAGTTGCTTGTCCTCAATCCTTTTGGCAAGCTATCAGGATCGGCATCCTTAACTTTTTCGGCCGGGCTACCTTTCCATACTTCATAAGGCAATATTTTCTGACCAAATGGTAAATAGCTTAAATCCGAAAGTTCTCCCCACTCCTGTATTTCACTTCCACCTGCTATCACTGCATTACTGCCAACATAAGCATGGTCGCCAATTTTTATTTTGCTGAATGTTATCCGGCCATTCTCGACACTTACATTATCCAGTACCACACCCGAACTTAAACTTACATCTGCGCCTATATCAATCAGGTCCCATGCGCCAACCGTTATTGAACTTATTTGGGCATCTTTTGCCACCTTTATACCAAGCGACCGCAAAAAAACAGGATAGATGGGTGTGCCATTCATAAACTGGGTTGGTATCAGGCGCAGCAAGGTATTAACAAACCAATAACGGAAATAGTAGGTACCCCACAAAGGATAAGTGCCCTCTTTCATTTTCCCTAAAACCAGCCATTTAACGCCTACGCTTATTAATGACAGCAGTGGCGGCACAAGACAATATAAAATCAGCGCGGTAACAAGAGCCAGTCCACGATCGGCGCGGCCGCTTTCTGTACGCGCTACCACATAGTAATAACCCAGGTAGGGTATAAAAATTTGTATGGCAAAAAGACCGTAAATTAACAGTAACGCGATACCCTGCATCAGGCCGCAAAACAAATACCTTAATGGGGGGATAGCTGCAAATGGCTCTTTTTGTTTTTGCTGAGTGTTTTTCTTTTCGCTCTGCTCCCAATAATGAATCAGATTATTTACCGGCCGGTTAGTGTAAATATCTTTTAGCGTGGCATGAGGCACATTGCCCTCGCTCCTGAGCCACGAAGAAAATGTTGCAGCAAGCAAAGAATGCCCGCCCAGGTCGGTAAAGAAATCCATTTCAGGTTTTATTTCCCTGCCTGGAAATAACTGTTTTAAGCCGAACATCACCCGATCAGGTAATGTTGCATCGGCATCGAGTTTCACATCATCCGCCGATTGCATATTGAGCAGCATATCTGGTACAGGCAGCGATTTTCGATCAATCTTTCCGCTGGGCAATCGTGGCATTTGCTCCATCACTACAATGATTAATGGCAGCATGTAAGCTGGCAATAGCTTTGAAAGTTCGGCACGCGCATCATTTTCTACAAAGGTTTCGGGCTTATTCAAAGTGACATAGCCTACCAGCTGATCCTGGCCATGATTATCCTTTTTTAATGCTACCGCTGCCGACTTTACATTTGATAAGGCATTTAACTGCACCTCGATTTCGCCAAGCTCAATACGGTAACCACGAAGTTTGATCTGGTCATCTAACCTGCCCTTGAAATCAATGCGCCCGTCGGCCTGCATAATCACAGCATCGCCACTGAGGTAGATTCGATCTCCTGGAAGATCAATCAGCGAGGCAGGTTTATTTAAAAACTTCTCGCTGGTAAGTTCAGGCCTGTTAACATAACCGTTGCAAACCCCCGGGCCCGATATGATTAACTGCCCCTGCTGCCCTACCGGCAATAGGTTAAAATGCTCGTCAATAACAGCCAGGTTATAATTGGGCAATGGCCCGCCGATGCTTATTATGTCACGTGGCTTTAGTGCCACCATTGTTGACGTAACCGTGGTTTCTGTAGGCCCGTAGCTATTATAAAATACGTTTTTACCCGGCTTGCTCCATCTGTCAAGCACTGCCTGTGTACAGGCTTCGCCACCAGCATTGATCAATCTTAAAGTCGGAATATCGTCATCAATAACGGCCAGCAAGCTGGGCACAGCATGTAAAATAGTAATCTGTTCGCGCCTTAAAACATCGCTTAGTTCATCAATAGATTTGGCTGTGGTAGCATCGGCAATCCAGATGGTAGCACCTGCAAACAAGCTAATCCAGTTTTCTTCGCACCACATATCGAATGACACAGAAAAACCCTGGTAAACTTTGTCTTCCGGCTTGATACCGATGACATGCTGTTCGGATCTGATTAAGTGGCTGATATTGCGATGCAGGATGGGAATACCTTTTGGGCGCCCGGTACTGCCCGAAGTGTAAAGCACGTATGCACGGTCATTTGCATTAGGGCCCGCCGGGGGGGTAATTTCTGCCTCTGCTTCAGGAAATGCAGGCACACGCAGTAACTGACATACTAATGCAGGGTCGGCATCTGTAAAACAAGCTGATGCACCAACTTCTTCCATTACCACCTGAACCCGCTCTTCAGGCATTTCACGGTCTAAAGGCACATAAGCAGCTCCTGATTTTACTATACCTAATATTAAAGCCTGTAATTCCAGGCTGCGCGGATACCAAACACCTATTGATTGCCCGGCCCCGATGCCATGTGCAGCAATAAATTGTGCAATGGCATCGCTCCACCTGTCAAGCTCGACATAACTTAGCTTTTTTGTGCCAAAAATGAGTGCTGTTTTGTTATTATAAATAGATACTACAGATCGGAATAAATCAGCAATAGTTTCTTCACGTATAAGGTCGGGCTTGTTTTCGCCTTCTAAAAGACTATATTTTAACATATATGGTGGAACGCAAATAATAGGTTGAATAAATTGGTAGTTAAGCTTTTTTGCCCTCAAATTGTTTAGCCAAAGTTGAAAGAAATATTGATATTATTTATAAAATCAAAGAATAATATCTGTGACTACAGATTATAAAGCCTTCTTCCGTTTTAGCAAAAAAATATAAAAGCATGTAAATAAATGCAAGTTGGAATGAAGGTAAATTATGTAGTAGCAAGGGTAGCGCTTATATTAGCTTGTGAAGCATGGTCTACTTGTCTCTTTCCTGTTTAGTAAGTACTATGCTTATGTAATCTAACGGATTTATTTTAGTTGAAAGGCCAAATCGACTTCTAATAATGATGCCCACATCTGGATTGTGCTTTGAATTAAATATCGCATTTTTAATTACCGGATCCTCCATAGGCTGTGTAATTGTCCACTCACCGTAAAGTGATTTAAGGTCGTTAAATGTTACCGGATCTTTTGAACTTTTAGGCGGATAAAGATCAAAGTAATAAACCTCGGGTGAGCCTTTGTCTATAGTATCCACTATTGATATTTTGAGATACTGAGCGCTGTCTGTTTTTCCTTTCAAAGAGTTATTAATTGAAATCTTATATTTTGACAAATACGGCGCTAATAACTTTTTGCCTTCTGCAATTCTATCACCTTTTAATTGTATGTTCTTTTCTATAGTTGTTATGATATTAATCATAGTAGCCTTATCGACTACTTTTAAACGCTTTGAATCTGTTTTATTTTGATCATGCTGATTGCATGAGCAGATCAAATACGATAAGCCAAATAACAGCAACTTAGCTTGCCTTAGCTTTTTAGAAATTGGCTTTTTCTTTTGTACAAAATCCATTCAATAAGAGATCAGTTTAGTTGCTGTTAATCAGTTGACAACCGATTTAAAGATTTCTTGTTGATATTTTAAATATTCGTAACTTCCTGTTAGATACTCAAATCAGTTTGTAAATAACTATTTTGAAAAGGCCTGGAAAAAAGTGCGCTTCGAAGTTGCCCCGGAAATAGCGGTCGGGCTTTAATGTAGCAGGTATTACTTTATCAGCATAGTTATGTACCACTATTCCCTGTCCCTTTTTTAAATATCCCGCCCCAATCATAATATCGATATCTGTAGGTTTAACATGTATACAACCATGCGATTCAGGTAATGTCACTGGAAATGGACGCTGACTAGCCGTACGACGTAAATTATAGCTTGTAACTGCTTCATTATCTGGCGTGGTATGTATAAAATCATTCATTACAGATTCTTTGCCGTTCATGATACCATCATGATTAAAATCTTTGAAATATTTTACTGATATATGGCCAAAGTCACTAAACAACCACTTATCTGGTAATTCCCTGTTATCCATTATCGCAGAAGATTTATCTGGTGGAATGTTTAAAGAATACCATTGGCGTTTTAATTCATCAGCCACATTTTTTTCAGTATAGTGATTTTTTTGATTTATCCATTGAGGCACAATACTGGTAAGTTTAACCCAATGATTGTTATTATTCACATCTACATATATTACATCATTAATGTTCCGTAATCCGGCACCCCAGGGTATTGCTGAGAACCAGAAATAACGTAGCTTACTGATATGTTTTTCTATGGTATGAATTACAAATCGCCCGGAATCGGTTGGTGTTGCAGTATAATCATGCTTAGAATGCACCTTTTTCTGCGGTCCGCCATGTGCATCATATTCTTTTATTTTAATAAGTAGATGATTAATCATATATATTTTATAGTCTACATGCGTATTAAGGTGATGTCATAAATCACATTACCACTTTCTTCTGGCCAGGTTTTGCTGCGAACAAAAACATTAACATTTCCTACACCTTTTATTGCAAAGGTTACTGGTATTAGCGCAGGTTCCTTTTGTAAAACATTAACATTCCATTTTCCGAATTTGTCAGACAGATCCCGGTATGAAATCTGCTTCTGAAAATTTTCTGTCAGGCCAAATCTAATATACACCGAATGTGGCTTTTTGTTGAAATTAACAAACACATTGCCTGTATCACTTACCTGCTTTTGATCATTTGTTGTAAACTTATATATGGAGTGATATTTATTGATCAGATCAGCGGCTTGTTGTGACGCACTGTCCTTTCTTCCAAGTACATGTGCTACGCTGTCAATCATATTCAAAAAAGTGCTTTTATCCAGCTCTTTTAAATTAGTAGGTGCTACTTTGCGCACGGAAGAGGGCGAGTTTGAGTTAGTGCAACTGCTAAAACCACTTACAACCAGGCATAAGAGCAAAGTTGTAAAAATACGGGCTATAGATAAGGTTTTCATAAACAGAACGGTTAGCTGTGGCAATATAAACACAGTGATATAATTTAGGAATATAGTAAACTATAAAAACCCTTATGAGTGGGTTTAAAACAGAAAACGGGTAGATTATACATCTCTCCCGCTTTCTGTAACTTTGACTTTATTCTAACGTTCTCCGATCTTACTTCGGCCAGTCGTTCTCGTGCTCGGCGTTGCCGATCTTCAAGGTACGGGCCGAGATCACAAAGCTTAATGACATTGGGGCATTGCCCACAATCGATAAGCCTTCGTTGTACTGGATGATGTAACCTTCTGTAAACGTCAGTTCCTTCATCTTTGCGTCTTCTTCCGACTTTTTGAAGGTGATTGTTCCGTTCAGTGGTTTGTACTGGTTGTTCACCATTGATTCGATCACCGAGGTATCTTCGGTTGATTCTACTTCAACCTGGATCGTACCGCCGTATACGCCTGATGAAGGGCGGCCTTTAGCATCTACATCCCTGCTTAGGGCATAGCTGCATTGCAGCACATCAAATTCTTTTGAGCCTATATTGATTCTTGCTTTGAAAGCCATAGTAGTAAAATTTAGAAAGTAATACGATTGGGTGCTTTATCTCACCCCTTAATTAATTGGTGCGGCCTGGCCAGTCGTTCACATGCTCGGCATTGCCCAGTTTCAGCTTACGGGCAGAAATGGTGAACTTGTAGCTCATCGGGGTTTCGCCGGTAATGTCCAGCCCTTCCGAGTACTTCACAATGTAACCGTCTTCAAATGACAGTTCTTTCATTTTTGCATCTTCTTCTGATTTTTTGATCAGCAGTGTACCGGTAACGGGTTTGTACTGGTTGTTGACCATCGCTTCGATAATCGAAGTGTCTTCTGTTGACTCTACTTCGATGTCAATGGTGCCGCCATATACTCCTGAAGACGGGCGTCCTTTTGAGTCTACATCGCGGTTTAAGGCATACGAGCAATTCAGCACATCGTACTCTTTGCCCGAAAAATTTAATCTTGCTTTGAAAGCCATAACGATAAATTTTAAAGGTTAATATGTAATAAAGTTTTTAAGCTCACCCTTGAGCTTACTTACATTTAACTACAAACCTATCATTATATTGTTTATCGAAATAAAAATTAATCTTTAATTATTTTTTTAGATCAATTTTTATCGCCGTAAAGTCACACTAACTCCTGTCAATCTCAGCAACTTGAAATCGTTTTTCCATATCCAAAATGACCTGATTCAGTGTTTCACTACATGTTCTTATTAATTCACCTGCATGGTCTATGCTGAGTTCACCACGACCTATTTTTTCAATATTCGCTACAACTTCCTTCAAGGTGTTTATTTTAAGATTACGAATGCTTGGCTTTATCTTATGCGCTACCATACCCATCAGCTGATGATCACCCTCAGCGCAGGCCTTTTCCAACTGACACAAGATTTGAGGGGTTTGCTGGCAAAATATCAGGCACATTTTTTTTACAAAGTCCGCATTCCCTTTGCTGATCAGGTTCAGCTCTGCCAGGTCATACAATGGCTGCTGTTGTGGTTTTTCAACTATCCCTTTTTCAACCGGCATTTTTGGAAGCCACTTATCAAGAATGGCTAAAAAGTCCTGCTCTCTGAAAGGTTTTGAAATATAATCATTCATTCCTGCGGCTATACATTTTTCACGCTCCCCTTTAATAGCCCCTGCTGTAAGCGCCAGTACCGGTATCTTATTACCCATCGTACGGATTTGCCTGGCTGCTTCCAGTCCGCTAATGCCAGGCATCTGTATGTCCATCAAAACAACATCAAACAGTTGCTCACCAAGCAATTTAATAGCTTGTTCGCCATCTACTGCTTCCACTACCGTACCTCCGTGACTACGAATAATGATAGAAGCAACCAGCCTGTTAAGCTCATTATCATCAGTTACTAATATTTTTCTTCCATTAAGGAAAGCCTTGCTGATCACAGTCGCTTTTTTCACAGGCAGGTCCTGCATATCACCTTTTTCCAGTACGATTGTAAATGAAATAGTAGTTCCCTTGCCTTTGGCGCTTTCGGCATTAATATTTCCGCCCATCAACTCAACTAATTCTTTACAAATGCTCATCCCTAAACCGGTACCGCCAAATTGGCGCGTAATGGATTCATTCTCCTGGCTAAACTTATCAAAAAGGTGCTTGATGTAATTTTCATCCATTCCGACGCCCGTATCTTCTACTGCAATCTTTATAGTTTGAGACTTAGGCGTGTCCTTTTCAAGATAGAAACTTAAACTGACAGTTCCGTTTTCAGTAAACTTAATGGCATTTCCAATCAGGTTCAACAGGATTTGATTAAGGCGATACGGATCACCTAACAAAACAGGGGATATGCGTTGGTCAAAATGACCATTTAAAAGCTTCAGTCCTTTTTCTTCGGCTCTAAGCGACAGCACCTGAATAGCCCTTTCAGCAACTTTTTCGGGTTCAAAGCCAATAGTTTCCAAACCCAGCTTTCCGGCATCTATTTTAGAAAGATCAAGTATATCATTAATAATAACCAATAAATTTTCAGAAGCAGAAATAATAGTGTCAAGGTAAAACTGCTGTTGGTTATCCAGCTCGGTTTTAGCCAACTGGTTACTCATACCCAATACGGCATTCATGGGTGTTCTGATCTCGTGACTCATATTCGCAAGGAACATCTCTTTGGTGCGCGCTAACTGTTCTGCCCGTATTTTTGCCTCTTCAAGTTCTTCCTGCTGTTTCTTCTGCTCTGTAATATCCAGATGTATACCGATTGACCCCACCAGTTCTCCCTGGTCATTATATCTTGGAGCACCGCTGATCAGCCACCAACGTTGCTCTTTATTTTTATTTTTTACACAAACTTCGTAGGCATCTGCAATACCCTTTTTCCGTCTTTCAAGCTTTTCACTTAAAAGTTTTATACCTTCTTTATTTAAAAATAACGAGGCGGCTTCATAGCCAATCAAATCCTGTGGCAAATAACCGCTAATATCGCTGAAACCATTGTTGGCATAAGTAATTACGCCATCGTTATCAACTTCAAGAAGCCCGAGGTTCATATTGGCAATGATGGTACGATATTTCTCTTCATTTGCTTTCAAGGCTTCTTCAGCCATCTTACGTTCGGTAATATCAAGAATGAAGCCTGTAAATACCTTACTCCCGGTTTGAGAGGTGTATGAATAAGCAGAATGAACGGCATGCCAGCGCACACCTATGTTTGGTATAATTAATCTCGACTCGTCATAAAAAGGCTCAAGCGTCTCTTTTGACTTTTGGTTCTTCTGGATAATGCGCTGACGGTCGTCCGGGTGAATATAACCCATGTAATTAATAAAGTCCTGTGTTTTTATGCCAAACAACTTTTCTATAACGGGGCTAACGTATCTTAACCCATCCGTATCATCCTCTCTGAATTCATATTCATAAATAACACCCGGAATACTTTCAGACAATGATTTAAATTGCTTAACCCTTTGTTCAAGCTCTATTTCCGTTTGCTTGATTTTAGTGATGTCTGTATGAGTGCCAATACTTCTTAATGGTAAACCGTTTTCATCTTTTTCGATAATGACGCCCCGATCCAAAATCCATTTAATACTACCATCTTGTTTCCTGATACGATACTCTAAACGGTGCGTATCTATTGTTCCTGATTTGTACTGCTCATAAACAGATTTTAACATATCCAGATCTTCCTCGAGTACGCTTTTCCACCATAATGAACCTTCTTCATCGTCACCTAAGCCCTCATAGCCCAAAAATTCACCATATGGTTTAGAGAAAGTAGTTTTAAAAGATTTGAAATGATGCTCCCATACATTATCACCAATCCTTTCTAAAACTGTTCTGAAAAGCGCTTCAGACTGCCTGATCTTCTCTGATGCAAGTTTTTCTTGCGTAATGTCTTGTTCCAGCGAGAAAAAGCCCGTCAACTGATTTCTGCCGTTGTAAATGGGCTGGCCCTGAATACGGAACCAACTTGCTTCGCCTTTTCTATTATAACCTAAAATTTCTGCTTTAAACGGCTTGCCTGCCGCTACCTGTTGCCTTAAATAATTGTCGGTCTCTGCATCTGTTTCTGGTCCTCTCATTAGTTCTCCGGGCCTTTTACCTACCGCTTCATCTAAAGAGAAGCCGATGTTATCTACAAAGCTTTTGTTGGCCCAGCTAATCTTCCCCTCTATATCAGTAATAATTACCACACTGCTATTATCCTCAACAATGCGCGACAATACCTTTAAACGTTCTTCCTTTTCTTTAATTTCCGTTACATCGCGGCCATAGATATTAATGTAATTCTGTTCAGGAAGGTATTTGCAAATAAAAGAATATATCCTTTGTTCAAAAGCGGCTTCAATCTCCCACTTCTCTGCTGTAGGATCAAGCTCTTTTACCAATACCTGCCAAAACTCTTCAGGACTGTAACTGCTTTCATGGTATTCGAAATATTTGATAGCTTCGGCAGCAGGATTGCACATTAAAATGGACCCATCAGGGCGAATGCGGAAAATAGGATCCGGGTTTTGTAGAGTAAATAAAGCAATGTCGTTAATTTCGTCCCCTGCTTTTTTTAACTCCTTTTTTTGCTGATGTACCGTACCCAAAACTTGTTTAAGATCTTCATTGACTATTTCTTCCGTTTTCAGTACATGTAACAGATCGATAAGCGGATCATGATGGGCAAAATCATGAAGCGTAAGATGGCTGTCCGTAACAGATTCAATATCCCTGAACCAAGGCGAACCGATGAACATTAGTGAGTTGGAATCCGCTAAATATTCAAACTGCCCTCTCAGCATCTGGTCTTGATTGTCCTGAAGTTTCAAGATAAGCATGCGATCACACAGACCTCGCAATACGTTGAAATCCAAAGCATCCAGATGAGGCCGGTGAAGCATAAAATAATCACTAAAACAACCTTTTAGTGTTCTACCAATCATCTTCTCTATACTTTTACCACAACAGGTAATCTTCAGTTCATGGCTGATGATCAAATGAAATGGAAAAATCCTGTCCAGTTGCTGCCTGCTAAATCCGATACTTGTTGGCTCCATACGCTTACCAGCTTACTTTATATATTTCATGATCTTGTCCTGATAACCTGCTTTCGAGTAGCCCAACGTTGACCGGACAGTTATATAATTTACCCAATCCATGTAATAGTCCGCGTACAAACTCCTGCAAACCTTGCCTTTTAGAATAATAATGGATATGAATACTACTTTCGTCAATGTCACTTACCTGAAATTCGGGAGGTGTCAGTTGAGGATAAATCAGCATAATTCTGTTATGAAATTCGGGCAGGTTTATTAAAAACTCCTTCAAGCTTTGTCCGCCTGCCTGCATTAAACCTCCGTATTTTTCTTTACCTGTTTTAAGTACCCACCACTCACCAAACGCTTGCAGCACCTCAGCAACCGGCATTTCCATTTCTTCTGATACGGCTTGCGCTAATTTATAAGTGATCTCATCGTCGTAAGGTTGGGTACTGATAAAGAAGTCGATGTCAATGCCACTTCGTACTTTAACGGCTTCCCATTTTTCTAACCCAAAATTACTGGTTACCAATTCCTCTATTGCTTTATTTACAATACCATACATAGCGATCTTTTTTAGAAACTTTAGTTAATTGATTAATAAAAAGTATTCCTAAAAGGAAAAACCGCTTTATCAGTGTAGCGGCACGCCTTACCCTATCCACTTGTTCCATATCAGGGATAAAAATTCCACAAAATGGAATTATGCTAACCCTCCTGATTTCATCATATTATAAATGGTGCTCTTACCTATTTCAAGTTGTTGCGCCGTAAGCAATACATCGTTGTTGTTTTTCCTGAGATGTTGTTTAATAATATAACTCGTATACTCCTTTAAGGTCCTGGGCTCGGCAAATAAGTTTTCATCATCATTTGCTTTAAAATAGGTGAAGTCACTTTCTGTAATGGTGCGATTTTCACACATCACGGCTGCAAGTTCCACAAGTGCCTTAAGTTCCCTTACATTTCCGGGAAATGGATAGCCCAATAACTTTTTCTTTGCACCGGAGGATAGCGAGATACCACCAATTTTATTTTGCCTTGCAAAATCATTAACAAAATGTTGGGCAAGTAAGACAATATCATTTCCACGATCTCTTAATGGTGGCAGTTCTATTGGTAAGCCGAGTAACCTATAATAAAGGTCTTCCCTGAAAGTTCCCTTTTTAACTTCTTCCTGAAGTTTTTTGTTCGTAGCCGTAATAAGGCGGAAATTCAGGGAAATTTTCTCTACCCCGCCTAAGCGTGTAATCTCTCTTTCCTGTATGGCCCTCAGAATTTTGCTCTGCAAGGCCAAATCCAGTTCTGCAACTTCGTCAAGAAACAAAGTTCCACCATTGGCTTCTTCAAACTTTCCTTTTTTTGAGGTAACCGCACCGGTAAAAGCCCCTTTCTCGTATCCAAATAACTCACTCTCTAACAACGTTGCCGGTATGGCAGCCATATTTACAGCCACTAAAGGCTTCTTTTTACGATCACTGTTAAAATGGATCGCTTTGGCTACCAGCTCCTTCCCTGTCCCAGTCTCCCCGGTAATAGAAACATTAATGTTTGTATTTAAGGCTTTCGTCATTAACCGGAAAACCTTTTTGATAGCCTCACTTTCACCAATCAATATTTTTTCGAACGTATATTTTTGCGCTAATTCTTCTTTTAATAATTCAACTTCCTGCTTTAATTCCTGATTTTCACGTATCCTGTTGATACTGTTCCATAAAAGCTCTTTAGTTGCATCATCCTTAACAAGATAATCACTCACACCCATCTTAAGCAGATTAACGGCAGTGGAAACATCTTCCTGAGAGCTGACCACAATTACCGGTACAGATGGAACAGCCTCTTTAATTTTTTTAAATAGCAAATCACCTTTTAAGTCTGGAAGTGAAAAGTCAATTATGATAAGGTTAGGACGCTGATAAAGATTGTCGAGGCAAGATTTACCATCTTCATAACGGGTAACTATGTAGTCGGGATTTAAACCGATATGGTAACTCAAAATTTCACCATACCATAAATCATCCTCTACAATAAAAATGTGAAAAGGAGTCATAATCAAAGTTTATAGGGGCGAGGTATTAAAGGGCTTGGTAATAATAAAGTTACAAATTGTATATAAATAAAACAAATTCCAAAATCCGGATTAAAGCAAATATTTTTTCCATTTTATGGAGACACATTTTTAGTTAAAATATTAATAATCAATATATTATAAAAACGGCTCACATTTGGCGCAATGGCATCAACATAATATGATATCGCATGCTAACTAATCATACTTTAGTATTAAACTTTCCCCATAATGCCATTAAGCCTGAATTACACGAACCAGCAGTGCTTGAAGCTTATAAACAAAAGGGGGATACTTTAAGGATCCTGGCGATCTGTTCGGTTATTTGGAGCCATTGCTTATACCCGTCAAAGATGTTTCACACACCATACGTACCGTTATCGTTTTTGCAAACAATGGTAATTGAATTGGGCCGACCCGGGACAGTAATCTTCTTTATCTTATCCGGCTTTTGCATTGGAAAAAAGGTTCATCAGTTCAGCATAGCATCCTATTTGAAATACCGGCTTCAATCACTTATCATCCCGTGGTGCATATGTCTTTTAGCTTATGCTGTGTTGCAAGCGTTTCATATTAAAGGCCTGCAGTTGTTTCACCAACCGGTTATGGCTATAGCTGCGCTAATTACAACTTTATTAAAAGGCCTTATTTTTCATGCAGCCTACTGGTTTGTTCCGGTAGCTATTTTTTCAGCGGTGGTGCTGGTGGCTTTTAAAAAAACATTTAATAAATGGTGGTTTATATTGATATTAACTGCCATCACGCTTTTTTACGGTGTTAATCTATACGGCAAATGGATTCCGGGTATACACACTAAAGCTTTTGCAGCTTACATTTTATTTATGTGGATGGGTGTACAAATAAGACAGCATATTCTACTTTTTCATCGGTTTATTCAAAGGATACAGTGGCCTACCCTGTTATGCTTAATCGCCACATTACTATTCTTAAATCATTTAGAAATAATTCAGCTTCTTAAAGTAGGCTCTGATGACCCTTTTGCCTCTATTCGCATTTCTAATTGTTTGCTTGCCATAGTCATAACTATAGCTGTCTTAAAAGCCCGTCCCCTAAAGTTTGTGCAGTACTTAAAGCCACAAGAAACAATTTTTGGAATTTATTTAATCCATTCCATTATTATATCTGAGCTTAGAGATACTTTTATACCATTATTTTTCAGAAATTTTCATCAGGAAATTTGGTATACCGGCCGTTTTCAACTCTTGTTTTTTATAATAGTTGTTTGTTTAAGCTTTTGGACAGTGGCATTAGTTAAAACACTTTCTTCTAAAAAGAAGATAGCTATCGGTATAGCAGCAGATACTGAGATAAAAGATCAATCAGAATTGGCATTCAAAGGATAGCTGCACATTTTTGATTTATACCAATCAATTCCATTTCATGAATGACTTGTTAAATATTGAGGTAATAAAAACACCATTTCTCAATTAATTCTTTTTTGTACAATAACCGCTTTGGGCAAAAAGAAAGGCCAACATTCTTATTTGAAGCCATATTCAGCTCAAAATATTTTTCTATTAACAGAATTATCATTCGCTTAAAAGTGTTGGAGCATACCCACTTTAATTGTGTGCAAAGCAGCTAATTAAATTTTTGTTTTTTTCCTTTTTGTTGATAAATTAGATCAACCAATAACCTTATACAAAAATGTTACCTATCAATTATTTTGCAGGCCCCGAAGCCTATAATTCAGATTTTTTTAACAATACAGCTGATGCATCTTTTGCTGTATCGACGCCATTTCTGGTACTCCAGGGCAACATTACTATCCCCGGAACTACAATTAATGCAGGCACGGTTAGCTTTAACAACGCTGTTTTTAATGTATTTACCCATTACATTAATCCAAGTTATACACAGCCTGACATTAATACTTATTTTACCGCCACACCTGCAAACTTTCAGCAAGCCTGGCCAAATAAACTATTTCCAAACGCAGTGTTCAGCCAATCCGTTGGCTCCGGAGGTAATGGCACTTTTAATGGTACGCTTGATTGTGTTGGCTTTGGATGCCGCGTTATTATTGCGGTAGGAGGCGATGATCCGCAAAACAACGCCTACAGTCTTTTACATGCACAGGTTGATACGGCTGCAATACATTTTGCCGCACCTGGCATTGTGCCCAGCGCTTTGGAAATTGCTATTGCATTTCCGGTGCTTTTACCAGGAAGATGGACTTATATAGCAGGTTCAATTTCCGTGACTGCTATTCAAAACTACGAAAACCAGGAATCACAAAAGCTAAACCAGCCAAACAAAACTTATACAGGCCAATCTAAAAGCGGGCTCTCTGAGGCTCAAACAGGCGATATTGTATCTTTTGGTTATACCGCTGGCCATTCAAATGGGCATTTTATGGTACTTACAGCTCCTCCTCAAGCTGTATTGCTGGACACCGTAAGCGACCTGGAGGATATTGTGAAAAAAGTTTACCGTATTTCGGTTTATGACAGTACAGATTTTGGTGGATCACTCCATTTCAATGATTCGAGAAGAAACGGCAATCCGGACAGTTGCGGTATAGGATATGGAGAGTTGTTGTTACTGGCGGATGAAAATGATCAGCCTATAGGCTTTGTTTTCGGCCCCGATGAAGCAGCACATTACGTTACAGGACTAAGCCAGCAAACTGATGAACTGGTTGTGGCTGCTATTACCATAGCACGTTTTCAATAAAAATCACCAATTACCAACACCTTATCATATGTTTACAACACAAGTACCCTCATCAGATCCGCATTGGAACTTGAGGCACCTTCATGAGCATATCCAGTACGCTGCAGATCTCGAACTATGGACGATCCCTTTTTACATGTCAGCCATGTATTCTGTGGTCAACCGTACATCGCAGCAATTTCAACTCATCCAATCTGTTATTAATCAGGAAATGTTGCATCTGCAATGTGTAGCCAATATTGGCAATGCATATGGATATAGCCCTAAAATAAGTTCACCTGTTTATGCCGGACAAACTATTCCACATCTTGATTTTAACCTCGACGTCCCTAACCCTACGCAGAACTTTCAGCCCTATACTGCCGAAATAGGTCCGCTGGACATTGCTCACATTAACGCGATGTGCCTCATTGAATATCCAGAATGGGATTCATCTGCACCGGTTTCACTTAAACAAAATGTTAAAGAATATGCCAACATCGGCGATTTCTACCGCGCATTGCGTTATGGGGCAAGCCTTTTTAAAGACAGGATTAAAGGTGGTGTAAACCAGGTCAATTATTTTTCGGCCTATTACAGGTTAATGCCAGGGATGACCATTACTGAAAACGGTAGCGCTGGTTTTAACCAGGTAGGTATGCTCATAGATCTGATTACCGATCAGGGAGAAGGCTCCAATGCCAACCAGAACAATGATCCGTTGATCGCTAATTTCCAGAATACAGCAGATGACTTATCACAAACAATCGATCATTTTGAGAAATTCGAAATAATTAAAAATAATACACAATTACAAGATACCTACGCATTTAAACCAGTAAGCGAGTATACCGATTATGACAAACAATTAGTTGAAATATTAAAAGAGCATTTTAATAAACTGCGTTCTCTTTTAAACTTACTTTTTGCAGGTGAAAACCCCGACGATTTTATACCTACGATGGTAAGTGTTGGCGCAGCCATTCAAAATTGCTGGAAAAACGGCGTTACCCCACAATTCAGTTAAACCCTTAAAGATTGGAACTATGTCAGTAAATAAAGTATTCCGCATACACCCAACTATTAATTTTGCACGGATCGGCACCAGTAAAGAATATTATCTTTCGCCCGAAACAAGTGCCGGCTTACCGGTAACAGGTACGGCCACTACAGGCGGCTTACCCATTAAACCAGGCACAGAAAAGGATGTGATTGACGCTACCGATCTGCGCGATGAGGATGGTTACCTCAAAAGGCAGGCAGCCCGCTTCCGTTTATATTATTACGAACTCGATGGCTCCGATGCTTACCCTTGCCCGGCTACGCCAAGCGAGATTGTAAAAGGTACAGCACTCGCTGATGGCCGTGTTGTAAAAGATATTATCTGGACGGTACATTTGGCTAATAAAAAGGCGGCTTCTTACAATGTGGTGCCACTGGTTGGTGTAAACGCTTTTCAAGACGGCTTTCCTCAACTCAGAAACCCACAGGTTTATGGCTCTACAGGTACAGTTAACGATCCGATCCGGCTAAAAAACCTGGTCATCGATCCAGGGCCGAGGGCTGTTTCGGCAGTGGCAAATAACAAAGCAAAGTTCAATGGCAAAACACCCGCCAGTTATTGTATCAATGGTCAAATCAAGGAAGTAACAAACTATCCGGTTACCTTCCCCGCCGGTGAATTACATTATCCATCTGGCAAACTGGATTCGCTGGGTGAATTACTTACCGATGATAAGGGACGGTTACTGGTTTTGGCATCCCATGGAAATACAGCTGCCGGAATAGATGAATACGGAGATCCTGTACCCTGCACCGGTGACCTGAATAATGCCAGTTGGTTTGACGATGCAGCGGATGGCCCGGTTTCTGCCACCATTGTATTTGAAGATGGCACTTACCAGGAGGCCTTTAACGCCTGGGTGGTTTGCTGTGACCCGGCCTATGCGCCGCAAATACGCAATGTGGTTTCAATTTGGGATGATGTTTACGACACTTGGGTGAGAGAACTCAATTTGCAACCTGAATTATTTGCAAACGAAAACTTCAACAAAGGTTTCCTTCCTGCCTTTGAAAGTATGGTACGGCCAATATTCCGTGCAGCATTGCTACAACGCTGGACGGTAAACCTACCGCGCATGGCTGTTAAGGCACATGAAGCCGTAGATGCGATTACCGGCGCAGACAATCCCGACAAAACGATTATGGCGGGGCTTAATTTTATCAGGAACCCTAATTTAACCGGTACTGCACAATCTGAAGTTAATACAGGTGTGCCACTAATGCCCTTATCTGTTGGTGATGCCGGCACATCTTTCTTAACCGTTACCAAAACACAATATTTCTTTTTGGAACAGTGGAGCAAGCATAATTATTTAAATGACGAAGGACAGCCGTTGGGCAGCGGCGAATACCTGGATATGGCTTCTTTAAGTAATTGCCTGGGCGGCAGATATGTGCCCGGTATTGAAATGAGCTACGTGGTAAGATCAACAGATATATATCAGCAAGACTGGCAGGCCACCGGCGCGGGGCCATTCCGGCTTAAAGCCAAACCGCTCAACTATGCTTCGGCCAGCAAAGCGCCTTTTCTAAGTGCAGGATGGTTCCCGTTACAAAATGATGTGAACGGACTTGAGCCTGGTGATATGACCAAATTTATGGCCATACCATGGCAAACGGATTATAACTCCTGTTCTATTCACCAGCCAAGTATTAATACCAATGGTGTGAATAAAACAAATGGTAATAGTACAACACTTTATTGGTCGTGGCCGGCGCAGCGCCCGGATGCGGTTTATGTAGCCGACCAGGTCGTGAACAATGTACTACCAAAGCAACAATGGGCCATCCGTGGAAAGGGAACATATTCATTAGACCCAAAGAGTGCCAGTACATTTCAGAAAGCCAATCAATCTGTGAAAGATTGGGATAAACTGGGAATTGTTATTCAGGGAACAGCAATCGGTACCAATTATGATCCGGAATATTACCTGGAGGTACAAAACCAGTTTGATGAAACCATAATTCCCGATAATCCAACATTAGAATGGCCATTTAATACCAGTCCACCGACAAATATGCCAATTTAATGCCAGCAGATGCCTATGATCTGGTAATTGTTGGCGCCGGAACTGCCGGCCTGGCCGCCGCAATTACCTTACGCAAACTTGCCGACGTAAGCGTATTAATTATTGACGCCGGCAGAAGTGACAAGGTGCGGCCGGGCGAAAGTATCCCTCCGGCCGCATTATCATGTATTAGCTTTTTAGGCATGCGCAACCATTTTGATTGTGCCGGACACTTTGCCTACCCAGGCCATGCCTCTGTTTGGGGGCGTGACCTAACCGGATTTAATGATGCCCTGCTTGATCCGCTCGGGCCGCCCTGGCGACTTGATCGTTCAGCATTTGATCAGATGATGCAGATAGTAACCACAGATCGCGGTGCGACCATTGCATGGGAAACACAATACATTAACCAACAACCGACTGTTAACGGCTACGAATTGATGCTGCATGATCGTATTAAGCGAAAAAGATATACTGTATGCGCTAAAATGGTTATTGACGCGTCCGGATCGGGGGCGCATTTTGCCCGTTCTTTGGGTATCAGAACGGTGATAGATGATAGGCTGGTAGCGGTAGTCAGGTTTAATAATATCGTCTCAGGAAAACTAACTGCACAAACCCTGCTGGAAGCAGACCCAAATGGTTGGTGGTATGCTGCCAGGCTGCCAGACAACAAACTGGTGAGCATGTATGTGACTGAGGCTCATACGTTACGGCAAATGAATGCTGACATTGATAAAAACTTTTCAAAAGGCATCAGGCAAACAAGTTTACTGTCAAAGCATCTGGAGCCTGTTGTAGTTAATGAACACCATTTCTATACATTCCCCGTTTATTCTTCTATACTGGAAACTGCATACGGGAGCCGTTGGTTAGCCGCGGGCGATGCCGCATTATGTTATGACCCTATCTCTGCACAGGGTATTTATAAAGGCCTCGTAACTGGTATTAAGGCTGGTAAAACTGCTTTAACCATGTTAAATAACGGCATGAGTGATAAGTTACCAGATACAACATATCCAAACTATATTAAAGATACTTATCAGTCTTATATAGAGCAACGCAACCAGCTTTACCAGCAAGAACAACGCTGGCCTCATTCTTTTTTTTGGCAAAAACGTATAAAAAAATTTATAGAGCCCCAGCCTTAATAGGGCTCGTAACTTATTCTGAACTTATTCGGCCAGAATAAGTTATTATTAAATGCAACATAATTGCATTTAATAATAACTTATCTATCTTTGCTGATCAATGAAGCTGATTATGAATATACCTGAAACTTACCAGGACTGGCATTATTGCATAACGGTACAATGCGGTATCAAGCTCGACAGGCTTTATATTGAGCAAAGAATAAACGCATTGCAGGATGAGAATGACGACTATACAAAAAGCTTTGTTCATCGATATGGCGAGCAGCATTTGCAACAGGTTTTAAAATGGTTTTACTTAGCACAACAGGAAGCATTATGAGCAATTTGCAACCGGTACCAGTTACTATCATCAACGGCTTTTTAGGTGCTGGTAAAACAACATTTCTGAACGAAGTTATTACCTGGAAAAAGGAAAGACGTCTCGCCATCATTGAAAATGAATTTGGGGAAACAGGTATAGACGGGGGCTTAATCATGGACATTGATAATGACATTTTTGAGTTGAACAATGGATGTTTATGCTGCAGCCTGAATGAGGAATTTTACACGCTATTGGAATCTCTGTGGAGACAAAGAGAAAAATATTATGAAATAGTAATTGAGACCACAGGTATTGCAGATCCTGCCTCTGTAGCTTCGCCTTTCCTGATGGATCAAAGTATTTCCAATTACTTTAAATTAAAACGTGTGATCTGCCTGGTGGATGCAAGGCATGTAGAAGCCGAGTTGGCAGCTACTGAAGAAGCCAGAAAACAGATTAGCTTTGGTGATATTTTACTCATTACCAAAACAGATCTGGTAGCGCCGGCTGATGTTGAACGCATACGTCGTTTATTAAGTGAATTAAATCCCTTTGCAGAAGTATTTATGGGGCATAAAGAAAATTATCCTTTTCAGGAGATCTTCGATTTAGACCGCATCAAGATTGTACAACGCCGTCCGAAATTTTCATTGGCTCCGCCCCCATCGACTAAAACGCACAACCATCATGATCTTACCTCAATAAGTTTCACCTTTACCGAACCATTTGCTTTGCAAAACCTTCAGCAGCGCCTCAGTTTGTTTCTTGCATTTCAGGCCTCGGATGTTTATCGTGTAAAAGGGATATTGTGGGCAGAGGGTTATCCACGTAAAATAATTGTTCAGTCGGTTAATCACGACTTGGCGATAGGTTTTGGAGATAGCTGGGCCGAGGACGAAATAAAAGATAGCCGGATGGTATTCATCGGGCGTAAACTTAACCCGCCTGGCTTTGAGAAAATGCTTAGGCAATGCCTTTTTAAGCAGCACATTCAGATATGATATGATTTCTTTGGCATACATAGTTTGGAATCCCAATCCAAATGTTTTTGATCTGGGCTTCTTTGCGTTAAAATGGTACTCGCTTTTCTTTGCACTTGCTTTTGTTACCAGCTATGTGATCTTGAAAAAGCGTTTTGCCAAGTTAGGCAAACCTGTAGAGCTGTTAGATAAGCTGACCATCTACATTGCGGTTGGCACACTGGCAGGTGCACGTTTAGGGCATTGCCTCTTTTACGACTTTGATTATTACCGCCACCATCTGCTGGAAATTATACTACCTGTACAATTTAAACCATCCTTCAAAATAATCGGGTTTCAGGGCTTGGCCAGCCACGGCGGGGCAATCGGCATATTTGCTGCAATCTATTTTTTCCATAAGAAATACAATGTATCTTATTTGTGGACTGCTGACCAGTTAGCCTTAGTGGTTCCGCTTGGCGGATTTTTCATTCGCATGGGCAACCTGATGAATTCGGAAATTATAGGCAAGCCTACCGATGCTCCATGGGCCTTCGTTTTTATAAAAGACGACATGTTGCCAAGGCATCCTTCACAGCTGTATGAAGCGTTAGCTTATCTGATCATATTTTTAATAATCAACAATCTAAAACCAAAGAATGTATACAAGCAGGGCTTTACCTTTGGATGGATGCTTTATCTTATTTTTTCGGTAAGGCTCATCATTGAGTTTTTTAAAGAAGACCAATCGGCTTTTGAATACGGGTGGGTTTTAAATATGGGGCAAATATTAAGTATCCCTTTAATAATAGCTGGCTTTACACTGATTATAATCTCAATAAAAAAAAAGCCTGAAAGGTTAAGCAAATATTTTGCTTAAATATCCTAAATCAATCAAATTCTATATGCAATTATATTGCATATAAATAAAAAGCCTAAGTGTTAGTATTAGTTATTTAGCGGCAGACCGCTTGCTGCATTTAGGGCAAAGGCCGGTAGCATATACAGTTACTCCTTCCGTTTTAAAACCTTCGGGAACAGTTATAGCAGGCAGGTGCAATTCTTCAAGGCAATAAACATTTTTACAATTGGTACAACTGAAATGCAGGTGCTCGTCATGATGATGGCCCTCATTACAATCTGCCGTACACATGGCATAATTTGCGGTACCATTCAGGTCGAAAACCTTATGTATAATGCCCTTTTCTTCAAATGCAGCCAATATTCGGTATAGCGTTACACGATCTATATCGCTCATTGCGGCTTCAAGATCCGGTTGAGAGGTTGCCGAAGACCTGGACGACATCATAGAAAGTACCCTCAACCTTGGATTAGTCCTTTTAAGCTGATGGCTCTGCAATAGCTGTTCAAAATCGATCTTGTTTTTATGCTGTCCCATTAGGCAATCACTTATCTGTTATCAAAAATAACAAGAAATTATCAATTCTATCCTTCACCATCATAAAATGAAGATATGATGAAATCAAAATAAATTTATTACCACAATTGCAATTTAGTTGCATTTTTAATGCATCTTTGCTGCATTAACTTTAAATTTAATGCGCAGGCTTCTACTTTTATTTTTTATACTGTTCGGAAAATATTGCTTTTCACAAACGTCACCTGCACAATATTTAATTTCCGGGCGGGTAAGGGATAAGAAAAGCCAGTCTCCCTTATCTGCTGCAAGTGTTACAATTCCGGGTACTACCACAGGTATCTTTACCTCAAATAAAGGAAACTACCAACTCAAGGCTCCCCAAGGCATTGTTCACCTGCACTGCGAGTATGTTGGTTATATTACTGTAGATACTACATTCACTGTCAATCAAAATAAGGTCATCAACTTCGATCTAATTCCAAGCGATAAAGAGCTTAACCAGGTTAACGTGAGGGCTACGGCAATTGCACACAAAGAGATTGCCACACAAAACATGACTGTTATACAGGGAAGCGACCTGGACAGAACCCGGGGGTTAAGCTTAGGAGATGCATTGAAATCTGTAACAGGCGTAACCACTTTTCAAACAGGTCCATCTATCTCTAAACCTGTCATTCATGGCCTTACAGGCTCAAGGGTGCTTATCCTCAACAATGGTGTAGGCTTACAAGCGCAGCAATGGGGACAAGAGCATGCCCCTGAAATAGACCCTTTTATTGCCAATCAGATAGAAGTGATTAAAGGAGCCGCAGGTATACGTTATGGGGCCGATGCACTATCGGGTGTCGTATCTGTAAACCCTAAACCACTGCCTGTAGATACCGGAAGTATGAACGGCGAAGTAAATGCTGTTGGAATGACTAATAGCCGCTTAGGAGCTTTTTCAGCCATGCTTGAAGGTGCAATGGGACCCAAGCTTGCCGGTTTAAGTTACCGACTGCAGGGCACAGTTAAAAGAGCCGGCAATACCAGCACGCCTGATTATATACTGGGCAACACAGGATTAGCCGAAAATGATTTTTCAGCAGCGTTGCAATACCATCATAAAAACTACTGTATAGAGGGATACTATAGCTATTTCGATACAAAACTGGGCATCCAATATGATACAGAAGTTGGATCAATAGATGATTTGCAACGCAAAATAGCGATCGGCCATCCGGTAACAAACTATGATTTTACTTACCATATCGACCGGCCATACCAAACCGTCAGTCACGAAACGGCAAAGGCCAAAGGATTTATCAATATATCTGACAGTAGTAAAATAAGCCTTCAATACGCTTACCAGGTTAATACACGGCGTGAGTTTGAGCCACTTTCGCTTTCATCAAGCCTGGCACCTTCCATCTACCTGCAAATACATACCTCTACCATTGAGGCTAATTACGACCATAAAGACGGAGCTGGCTTTTCAGGCACTGTAGGCTTAAGCGGTATGAACCAGGGAAATGTGCGTATGTATGGTTACCTGATACCCAATTTTGTTGATTATGATGGTGGTGCCTATGCTATTGAAAGGTACAGCCGGGGCAAGTGGTTGCTTGAGGCAGGTGGTCGTTACGATTACCGTTGGTTAAGGGCTTATGTGTTTGATGATAACGTAGATAAAATTAATACCACCACTACTACTTACTCTGGTATTAGTGCAACGGGCGGTGCTACATACCACATCACCAACGATTTTAAGCTTACCGGAAATTACAGTGCAGCTTTCCGACCACCTTCCATCAATGAACTATACATTGATGGTGTTCATCAGTCAATAGGTGAATTTGAAATTGGTGATATCAATCTTAAAACCGAAAGGGCAAACAATTTTAGTCTTAATCTTAACTACTCAAACCATTGGCTGGCTGCTGAACTTGAAGGTTATTACAATAAAATAAACGACTTTATTTTTGAGGAACCGACCGGCAGTTATTACAGGGCACGCAGTGGTGCTTTATTAAAATTCCAGTATACACAAGCCAATGTTTACTTCCGGGGTGCAGATCTGAACCTGACCATCAGGCCAACTGACTCTTTAGAGATCAGCTCAAAAACCTCATTGATTTACGCCTGGAACGAAACCATACACGATTACTTAATTTATACGCCTCCGGCACGTTTTCAAAACGGCATCACTTATCATTTCGGCAATGTTGGCATATTTAAAAACGTTGCCCTCGGAGCAGAAAACATTTATGTAGCAAGGCAAACCCATGCACCAACTGGTTATGATTTTGCCCCGCCGCCGGGCGCTTACAGCCTGTACAATGCACACGTAGATTTCAGGCTGTTGCTAAACCATACTTACCTTGATTTTGATATAGCAGCAGTGAACTTAACTAACGTGAGTTACAAAGACTACCTCGACAGGTTCAGGTATTTCGCAAATGAGCCTGGCCGCAATATCATCTTCAGGTTAAGGGTACCATTTAAAATCAAATAATCACAAGTAAAATGAAGTACAACTATAAAAAAAGAACCCCTATGTTCAAATTGAAACACTCTATCTATGCGCTGTTGGGAACAGCGCTATTTTACGCCAGCTGTAGCAATAAAGCAGAACAAGCTGTTGCCCCTACTATTGCAAACGAGCAATTAACTTCGGCAGGATTAAAATTAACTAACCAGGCCGACCCATCAGACGCGCCATCATGCCTGTACCGCTTTCACCTTGACAATAAAGGCAACGTAACCTCTACAGACTCAACCAGCCTTAATCTTAAAGCAAACGCAAAATACAATGTACAGGTGGTAATGCTGGATACCACGCAGACACCAACATTTGACGTAGCTGCCGAGATTAAAGATCGTGCTAATTATCACCTTTTGTTTTTTCAGCCAACTCCGGTTGCGCAACAAAGCCTGGTATTTGGTAACACCAGCCCTTACATACCAGGTACAGCACCCAGCGCAACAGGCCCTTACCTCAACTTATCAGTTGCCAGAACAGACCAGGACACCAACAATCCGCCGTTGCAGGTTGGTTTAGCTGATGTATTTACTACAGGTGCAGCAAGCACTGGCAAATTAAGAGTAGTGCTTCGCCACCAGCCAAATGCTAAAAACGGAACCTTTGATCCGGGTTCAAGCGACCTTGACGTAAACTTTATTGTAAATATTAAATAATACCCCTCTATAAAATCACAATGAAAAAAATCATAAAATTATTAGTCATCCTATTAATTACCAGCGCCGCAGCAAAAGCGCAAACCCAAAGCTATATCTCAGTATTCGGAGGTGCATCTGTTCCGGTTGGCCAGTTTGCAAAGCACGACTATGGTACCCTGCACAATGAAAACAATAAAGCAGGTTATGCCAAAACAGGCCCTGTATTTGGCTTAGACGGTGCATGGTATTTTCATAAAAACTGGGCTATCGGTGCAACTATCTCTTACCAGGATCAGGGCCAGTTAAATCAGAAAGACGTACAGAACCTTTCTGCCGGTTATACTGATGGATTTGCTGTGGACGAATCTACAGTAACTGCTACCAAGCGGTACCGAAACTTGAATGTACTTGCAGGCCCACAATACACTTTTGTGTTCAACAAACTATCACTTGATCTGCGCGCTGAGGCTGGCCTGATTAAAAGCTTCTCAACACCAGAGTTAAAAATTGTATTGGAAGATCCAAGCGACCCTGCTCAAACTTTTTACCAGCGCAGTTCAACTGCCAGTGCATTTGCTTATGGCGGTAGTGCGGGTTTACGTTATAGCCTTACCAAATGCCTGGGCTTAAATCTTAAAGGCGCTTACATTGGATCAGAAGGCTTCAAGATAGATAATGAAAACAGGCGTATTAATGCAGGCCGTTTAGTTACCAAACAACCTGTATCTATTATACAAACCACACTGGGGCTAACCTTCCAGCTGTAATGCTTCGTTCGTTTAGTTTGTTTAATTTTAGTTTCAAAAGCGGCTCATGGCCGCTTTTGATTTTTATGTTTCACAAATATGAAGGCAGCGTGAATTAAAAAAGTGAGCACATGTAATAGCCAAACCTCCGGCCGGTACCATTACTAACTCTAACCAGCCATGCATATATAACCTGCCTGCTACTACTACAGCTAATCCGGTTAAAAGCAACAATATAGGCAGCCACTGCCTATGGACAAAAAAGTATGATTTTACAATGGTAAAAACACCTACAAATAGTGCAATACCAATCATCCCCCACTCAAACCACGGATTAGCTAATACACTTAAGCCTAAAAGCGGTAACATGGTAATAGCAAAAGGCATTGCAGCGCAATGTATGGCACAGAGTGTAGAAGCAACCATGCCCAGGCTGTCCCATCTGGAATGTTTCATTTTCATTGATTTTACGAGCAGGAGAAGATTACATAATTGATATTCAGCGAAACTACACATAATCTTTTAAATGCAACATTATTGCATTTAAAAGATTATTACTATGTTTGTGATACTAATGATGTGAAATGAAGAAACTACCTGTAACCGTTTTAAGTGGCTTTCTGGGAGCCGGAAAAACAACTTTGCTTAATCATATTTTGCATAACAAGTCTGACATGCGCGTTGCCGTTATTGTTAATGACATGAGCGAGGTAAATATTGATGCCCAATTAGTTGCTAACGAGAAAACATTATCAAGGACTGAAGAAAAGCTTGTTGAAATGAGTAATGGCTGTATTTGCTGCACGCTTCGCGAAGACCTGATGTTAGAAGTTGAAAAATTGGCTAACGAAAACCGTTTTGATTACCTGTTGATTGAAAGCACAGGCATATCTGAACCCATTCCGGTAGCCCAAACATTCACTTTTGTTGATGATAATGCAGGCATTGACCTTAGCCGCTTTTCGAAATTAGATACAATGGTTACCGTAGTGGATTGCTATAACTTTTATAAAGACTTTGGCAGTGCAGAAAGGCTGTTAGACCGGGACCTGGTAGCTGATGCCGCTGACCAAAGAACCATTGTTAACCTGCTTACCGACCAGATAGAGTTTGCCAATGTGATCATTTTAAACAAAACCGATTTGATGAAAGATGGTGATGTGAGTTTACTGGAAGCACTGATAAAAAGACTAAACCCTGATGCCAGGATCATACGATCTGCTTTTGGACGTGTAGCACCTAATGAAATTTTAAACACCGGCCTTTTTGACTTTGATCAAGCATCTGCATCCGCAGGTTGGATTAAAGAACTTGAAAATGAGCATACACCGGAGACGGAGGAATATGGTATCAGTTCTGTAGTTTTCAGGGCGCGCAAGCCTTTTCACCCTATCCGTTTCTGGCACTGGTTAAAAGAGGAATTTCCTGAAAACGTTATCCGTTCAAAAGGGATGTTCTGGATTGCATCGCGGCCAGATGATGCCTTAAATTTTTCGCAAGCCGGCGGATCAAGCCGCCTGGAAAGAGCAGGCGTATGGTGGGTAAGCATGCCTTATCAGGAACGGATTCAATGCTACGACTACATTGAAAATAAAGAATATATAGAAGGTAAATGGGTGAAGCATTGGGCCGACAGAATGACCGAAATGGTTTTTATTGGCCAGGATATGGACAAGGTGCAATTACTGCAAGATCTTGAAGATTGCCTGCTTACAGAAGACGAAGCATGTGATTTCATAAACGGTAAAAAATTCGCTGATCCGTTTCAGACCCACATTTCGCTTTAATTTAAAACTCAGTTGAGGGCTCTCATATTCAATTTACGCAACCTCGATAGGTCTCGCAAGAACCCAATCAGCTTGAGTTATTATGCGTTATTTAAGTAGGTGGGGTGTATAAACAAAAGGGCTCAAATCATATAATTTGAGCCCTTTGCTATTTCCTAATTCTTTTGGCGGAGAGAGAGGGATTCGAACCCCCGGACCTTTAACAGTCAACGGTTTTCAAGACCGCCGCAATCGACCACTCTGCCATCTCTCCGGGGGCAAAAGTACAAAACCGGGACGAATTGCCAAATTTGATCTTAACTTTTTTTTAATATTTATTTAAGCTACTGAAAATCAATCTGAAAAAATAATAGCGATCTTTTTAAGACCGCTATTAAACATGATTTTTATAGCAAATCTGGCATTAATCGTATTGATCGCTTGCCAGAAAACTGCTTAAATATCACTTTGACCTCAATTTTTCTATCTGAAGCCTAATGGATTAACCTCTGTATTTCAACACAGCTTTAGTAACTACAAGTCCTGCAAATAAACCTAATGCAATTGTCGTAGCTAAAAACTTACGGTTAGTTTTAAATGGCGGCACATATACATACCCGTTTTCTGTACTGATTGCCGGAGTTTTTACATACCTGCCGCTTGATGGCATAGCCATCGCCTCAAAGTTTTCAGCTAAGTCGGTAAGTGCTAATTGCAGCTCTCTACCACGCATTACGGGGCCATGTCCTGCCGCTGCAATACGCGGATGCAGCTTAGCAAGCTTAACTACCGATTGTTTGGCATCCTGCCAGTCGGGTGTAAAGTACTTTGGCGGACCGGATATTTGCTTTATCCCACCCAATGCATAAATTGCCGACTCTGCCTTTGTGGTGGAGAATGCATCGCCTGCTATTAATGTCGTATTTAAAGGCATAAACAAAGCGACCTGTCCCGGCGAGTGGCCCGGAGTTTCAATTATGCGCCATTCGGGCAATTCGGGTATTCCTTTATTTACATCAATATCCTTAAGCCTTCTGCCTAAATTAATTGGCGAACGCCTGAAGGTTAATGAAAGAAAGCTCATCACTCCCCCACCCACTGTTGGATCTGGTGGAGGATATGAGGCGCGCCCGCTTAAAAACGGGCGCTCGAGCGAGTGTGCATACACAGGTACATCCCAATGTTTCAACAAGGCTTCGAGCGAGCCTGTGTGATCAGAATGCCCATGTGTTAATATGATGGCCGACGGTTTAGTTCCGGCGCCAAAAAGCGCCTCGGCCATAGCAATAATCTTATTTGACTGCCCGCGTGGGCCGCTGTCAATCAAAACCCACCCCTTGGCAACTCCACGGCGGTTGGCAATCATATAAATGTTCACGAACATTAATTTCATGCCCCACACGCCCTGTGCTACCTGAAAATATTTAACGTTATTCTTCTTAATCATCATTTTGGACTATACACTTTCAACAAATGTTAAAAGCTTATAGTTTTGATGATATAGATATAATCCAAACGCTAAACACAATAGTTTTATTTACTGTTATACCACTATGAACGAACAAGCTTACGATGTGATATTAACCGGATCAGACGGACCGGTTGAAGGTATTGCCAGACCAATAGTAATTGATGGCTATACACAAGCATATGAATTTATCTCTGTTGATGAAACTATCACCCTTGTTGTAGCCCTTTCAAACGGGCAATGGGTACGTATTGCAGGCAGCGACCCATACTTTACAGGATGGGCAGATGAACTGGCCGAACAGATAACTAAACAAAATACACTCTGATACAATGGAAAAACGTGAGTTAGGACATTCCGGCATTAAGGTGGCGCCTTTTTGTTTCGGAGGCAATGTGTTTGGATGGACCATAGATGAGCCGAAATCTTTTGAATTGCTTGATGCATTTACCGGTAAAGGTTTCGATTTTATAGATACTGCCGATGTGTATTCCAGATGGGCACCCGGCAACAAAGGTGGGGAATCGGAAACCATCATAGGTAACTGGCTTAACAAAAGTGGTAAACGCCAAAATGTAATTATTGCCACAAAGGTGGGTAAGCCAATGGCTGAAGACAAGAAAGGCCTTTCCAAAAAACACATTATCGAAGCGGCAGAAGCTTCGCTTAAGCGTTTGCAAACAGATTATATCGATTTATACCAATCGCACGATGATGATCAGCAAACCCCATTTGAAGAAACCTTTGAAGCTTACGAGCAGCTTTTAAAAGAAGGAAAAGTGCGCGCTATCGGTGCTTCCAACTATACAGAGAACCGCTTACGCGAAGCTTTGAATGTAAGCGAATCAAGGGGGCTGATCGCTTACCAAACCTTACAGCCCGAATACAATTTATATGACCGTGAAGATTTTGAAAAAAACCTTGAACCACTTTGTATTGAAAAGGGCTTGGGTGTAATTAATTACTTTTCATTAGCCAGCGGCTTCTTAACCGGCAAATACCGTTCAGAAGACGACCTGAACAAAAGCCAACGTGGTGGCGGTATCAAAAAATACCTGAACGACCGCGGGCATGCTATATTAAAAGCGCTTGACCAGGTAGCAGGCGAATATAACTCTACTCCTGCCGCAGTTTCATTAGCCTGGTTGATTGCCCGGCCAAGTATTACTGCACCTATTGCAAGCGCAACATCCGTACAACAGCTTGATGATATTACCAAAGCAGTTGAACTTAATCTGAGCACTGAAGCAATCACCATACTTAATAAAGCAAGCGATTATTAAATCGCACTACAATAAAACAGAAAGGCCGCCTTATAACATCAGCGGCCTTTCTTAGTATATATTAGGGTATAATGCTTTTAGAAGATCCTGCCTGGGCGTAAGCCCCCTCTTGGCGAATCATTGGATACAAAGTGGTCATTGCTCAGGCGGTTGCCGTTATTGTTAACAGGCTGGTTGTTTGAGTTACCATTCCATTTACCGCGGTTGTCATTTCCACCTCTGCCCTGTCCGTTGTTATTTTGATACTGTCCGCCGTTTTGGTTTCCACCCCAGTTGCCACGGTTGTCGTTGCCTCTGTTTTGGTTGTAGTCACCTTGTTGCTGGCCGTATGGGTTATATCCATTTTGAGGATAATTTGACTGGTTGCCGCGGTTTTGAAAATTGTCCCTGCTACGGTCGCGCCATTGGCCCCTGTTGTAACGGTCATCATCACCTCTGTTTGGCTGGTCAAATCCCCCGCGGTAATCACCGTATCCCCCTCGGCGATCATTATTAGCATAGTTCCAGTCAGATCTGCGGGCAAATCCCCCGAATCTTTCACGGTACATATCATGGTGCATATATGGGCGTACCTCTCTTACTTCATAGTGGCGGAATGAACGCCAATCCATATTTCTGTAGTTTCCAGGCAGATAAGTGTTTGATATCCATCTGTTGCCGTCCATGTAGTAATAGCAATGTTGTGGGATGCTGTAGTATGCTTCAACTTCTGGCAGGTAATAATAGTCGTTGCAGTTATCATCAGCCGGATATTGGTACTGCACAGGTACAGGGCGTGTTGCAACAACATTTCCAAAATTAAAGCTTACATGTAAACCTATTTGTGCGTCAGCAGCTTTGAAGGTTAATAAACCTGCGCTTACTGCTATTATTGTGGCTAACTTTTTCATATCTTTTGCGATTTGTAGATATGACTGCAAAAAGCAAGCGATAGTTTAATCAAACAACTATTTATTTCTTATAATTTATATTAATTGGAATAATGTTTTTATTAAAAACTAAAAAGTAAAATTATATTCTGCGAACGCATCTAATCAAACATCAAGTCGAAATAATATTAGGTAAATTATTTTACTCTGTGGTAAAAATGTTACTATCTGCATTCACCTGAATATTATTTAATTGAAATAGATTATATTATTTTTGAACATACACTCATTACAATGAAAAACAAATTAGCAATCACTTCGGTAATCGCAGCCGCAGCATTAGGCAGCTTGCTTGCATTTAAACCGTTAGATAAAGAAACAGCTACCTCAAAAGCAGATGCTGCCACCACCCTAAAATTACCTGATGGCTTTAATGCATCTATTATAGCTGACAACCTTGGCCAGGTAAGGCACATTTTTGTAACGCCACAAGGCGACATCTATGCCAAATTAAACCGCCCAAAAGATGGCAAAGGTATTTTAGAGTTGCATGAAGGCACCAACGGCACTGCACAAGTGGTAAAAGGATTTGGTAATTATGGCGGCACAGGCATTTATGTAAAAGACGGTTATTTATATGCCTCATCAAACGAAGAAGTTTTTCGATATAAACTGGACGCAAACAACCAGGTAATTAATCCTGATCAGCCTGAAAAAATTATTACCGGTTTGATCAACCGTCGCCAGCACGAATCAAAATCTATTGTGCTTGATAATGATGGCAACATCTATGTAAATATAGGTGCCTATTCAAACTCATGCCAGGAGCGTGACCGCCAGCCGGGTTCTATGGGCCGTAAAGGCTGCCCTATCCTTGATTCGGCAGGTGGTATATGGCAATTTAAAGCCAATAAGCTTAATCAGACTTATGGCGATGGCGTGCATTATGCCCGTGGGTTGCGTAACGTGGTTGGCCTTGACTGGAACCAGCAGGATAACCAGTTATTTGTCATGCAGCATGGCCGCGATCAGTTACATGATCTCTTTCCTAACCTTTATACGGTACAGCAATCAGCACTTTTACCGGCAGAATGTATGTATGTCATTAAAAAAGGAGATAACGCAGGTTGGCCATATATTTATTACGACTGGCAAACCAATAAAAAAATGTTAGCCCCTGAATATGGCGGAGATGGCAAGAAAACTGGCGGCGAGGACGCTATTGATCCCGCAGCAGCTTATCCTGGCCACCTTGCGCCTAATGGCTTGTTATTTTATACCGGTAACCAATTCCCGGAAAAATATAAAAATGGTGCATTCATTGCCTTCCACGGATCATGGAACCGTGCACCAGAACCACAGGCGGGTTACTTTGTAGTATTTCAACCATTTAAAGACGGCAAGCCAAGCGGCAAATGGGAAATTTTTGCCGATAACTTTGCAGGCAGTGCCGAAAAAGCGGGCAGCGGCCGTGCAGACCACAGGCCATGCGGCTTAGCACAAGGCCCTGATGGCTCATTATATGTGAGCGACGACACTAAAGGAACAATCTTTAAAATCAGTTACAAAAAATAATGTCTAATCATTTTAAGGCGGTACTTAGTTTCATTATCATATCTGTTATTGCAACTTCAAGTTTCGCACAGCATAAAACACTAAAAAAGAAATCCGCAGCTACGGGTGGCGGCTTAACTGCACAAATTGCCAGCGGACAGAAATTATATACTCAGTACTGTGTATCATGCCATCAGGCTGATGGCGGCGGTGTACAAAATATGAACCCACCGCTGATAAAAACCAGCTATGTATTGGGCGATAAATCAAAGATCATCCATATCCTGCTTAAAGGTTTCAGCGAACAGGTAGAGATTGAAGGGAATTACTACAACAACACCATGCCATCTTTCGACTACCTGAAAGACCAGCAAATTGCAGACGTATTAACTTACGTGCGCAATAGTTTCGGTAATAAGGCAAGTGCTGTTAAAACAGCAGAGGTCACGAAGCTAAGAGCTGCCAAGTAACAAAGAAGGTTCATCAATTGATGAACCTTCTTTGTTTATTCTAAATAGTAATGCCTGATGCTGTTCAGCCTGTCGTCCAGTTCATAAACCAGCGGCACTGCTGTAGGTATATCAAGCTTAGTGACTTCCTCGTCAGATAAATTCTCAACATATTGGATCAATGCACGCAAACTATTACCGTGCGCGCTGATGATTACTTTTTGATTTTGCCGTAAGGCAGGGATAATACTTTCGTGCCAGAAAGGTAAAGCGCGGTCTAAAGTTTCGCTCAGGTTTTCGGTTAACGGCAGCTCACGGTAAGTAAGATCATTATAACGCAGGTAGTGGCCGGGAAAACGGTCATCCTGTTCGGTGATCTCCGGCGGATGCTCATGTGGGTCGCGGCGCCATTTATGCACCTGTTCTTCGCCGTATTTATCAATGGTTTCCTGTTTGTTTAAACCCTGCAAAGCACCATAAAAACGTTCATTTAAACGCCATGATTTATGCACGGGTATCCAAAGCATGTCCAGTTCTTCAAGGGCAATGTGCAATGTTTTAATAGCTCGTTTTAGAACAGAGGTAAAAGCTACATCAAAATCTAGCCCATGCTTTTTTAGCAGCTCACCTGCTTTTTTCGCCTGCTGCATACCTTCTTCAGACAGGTCTACATCTGTCCAGCCTGTAAAACGGTTCTCTTTATTCCACTCGCTTTCGCCGTGGCGCAATAAAACTAATTTTTGCATACGCCAATATAACCAGAATTTGTATACCCGGTTTTAATATTGTTAACTTGCGGTGTGAAAGATTTTAAAAAATATTATTTGATCCCGGCTTCGCCCGAGGACGTTTATAACGCCATAACCAATCCGGTTACTATTGAGCTTTGGACTGGCGAACCTGCTGAAATGTCGACCGAACCGGGGACCGAGTTTTCGATGTGGGATGGTAGCATCGTAGGCAAAAACATCGAGTTTGAAGCCGGAAAGAAAATTGTACAGCAATGGTATTTCGACGGCCAGGATGAGCCTTCTATGGTTACCATTAAACTCCACCAAGATAAAGATGGAACATCTGCAGAACTAAGGCATACCAACATACCAGACGAGGCCTACAATGATATAACTGAAGGTTGGACCGATTCATATTTTGGCGGCCTTATCGATTTCTTCTCCTTCGGATAATAAAACACTGGCAACAAAAAAGCCGTTCCTTTTCAGGAACGGCTTTCTGTTTTTAGAGCAATTGTTGCTTAGTATAAAGTAAACTCTACACGGCGGTTTTTCTGACGTCCGGCAGCAGTTTTGTTAGAAGCAATTGGTTGGGTTTCGCCATAACCTACAGCTTCGATACGTGACTCGTTAGCGCCTTTGCTTACTAAGTAAGATTTAACGGCTTCTGCACGGTCTTTAGATAATTTCATGTTCGCCGCATCTGAACCAACATTATCTGTGTGACCAGCTAATTTCAGGCTGAAGTTTTTGTTCATCAGGATCTCAGCAACACGGTCAAGACTTGCATAAGAATGTGCTTTGATGGTAGCTTTACCAAAATCAAATTCAAGATTTTTGATCGCTTCTCTTACCACTCTCTTATCCTCTTCAGTGATGATGATCTTAGCAGGAGCTAATGGGCAACCAGCACCGTCAACTTTAGTACCTGCAGGAGTGTTAGGGCATTTGTCGTAGATATCCGGCACACCGTCACCATCGCTGTCAGCAGTTAATTTTGAATTTAAAGCAGACAGGTTAGCATTAGTGTTGTTCAGATCATTACGTAATTGCTGATTTGCAGCACGCTCAGCATCTAACTGGTTTTGTAACTGCATATCTTTTACTAAGTACTCAGTACGCATAGAGTTAACTGGATTATGACGTACTAATTGTGGTTTTGAACGTTTACCCAACGCAAACTCTAAACCGATGTGTGCGTAAGAGAATTTATCGTTGCTGCTACCAATAGTGTAACCGTCAAAGTTGTCACCGTCAACAAAGTTAACCTGGTAACCAACGTTTAAACCTACTACATCACCTAAGTTAAAGCGAAGGCCTAAACCTACCGGGATGTAAGCAGCTTTAACGCTACCGTTTGGTTTGTAATCAACCTCGGTATTTGTGCCTACAGCACGTAATTTTGGTTGGAAACCCATTAAACCGAAACCGGCAGAGAAATAAGGTTGAATAGCGTTTTGTTGATTTCTCCAGCTAATGTTAGCTAAAGTAAATTGGCCGCTTAAGTCAACAGCATAGTTAATTTGTGTTTTGTAGCTGTCGCGGATAGATGCTTCAGCACTTGGAACAGGGCCTGTACCTTCAACGTTACCGCGGAAGAAACTTAACTGACCTGCAAATGAGTGAGAAAATTGGTTACGAACGTATGCACCGTAGCCAACATTGCTATTAGGTGTACGGTAATCATCATGACCACGGAAAATTGTGTATGGAGTTAATAGTCCTCCGTCAACACCTATTGACCAGGTGCGGAACTGTGCGCCTTTAGCGAAAGGCTGTACATAATCACTTTTGCTTAGAGAGTCTGTTTGTGCCATCAACTTGTTACCTGCCAGCAGAGCGCTTAGTAACAGCAATGATTTGTTAAAGTTAATTTTCATAATGTAATGATTAAGTCGGTAAGCAGTCAATAAAACTGCTTGCCCGAGCAACGCAACATGTATGCCATTTGTTTTAAACTATTCACAGATATGCATAAAAAAGGCTACAACTGTAACTTTCCTATTACAATTGTAGCCTGTAGCCTACAACATTATATGTAAAAATAGCCGATGCTTATGAAGCACTCTGAGCAAGTGCCTGCTCAATATCAGCTATAATATCATCTACCTTTTCTAAACCTGCCGAAACACGGATTAAGCCCGGTGTTATACCAACTGATAAACGTTGTTCTTCGGTTAGTTTAGAGTGTGTGGTACTTGCCGGGTGCGATGCAATACTGCGACTATCACCCAGGTTGGCTGTTACTGATAACAATTGCAAGGCATCCAGAAACTTACGGCCTGCAACTACACCGCCTTTAATTTCAAAACATAATACACCGCCACCCTGCTTCATTTGTTTTTGAGCAATATCATACTGCGGGTGCCCTTTCAGGAAAGGATATTTCACCCACGAAACATTAGGGTTATTCTGCAATGCTTCTGCTACTTTTAAAGCATTCGCGCAGTGGCGCTCCATGCGTACATCAAGCGTTTCCAGACTTTTGCTTAATACCCATGCGTTAAACGGCGACATTGCAGGGCCGGTATTACGGCAGAACAGGTAAATCTCATGGATCAGATCCTTACGGCCCAAAACGATACCACCTAATACCCTACCCTGCCCGTCAATCCACTTAGTAGCTGAGTGTACAATCAAATCGGCACCAAATTCAACCGGGCGTTGTAGTAACGGTGTAGCAAAACAATTATCTACGTTTAAGATCAGGTTATGCTTCTTGGTAAACTGTCCTACCCACTCCAGGTCAATTACTTCTAACTGCGGATTGGTTGGCGTTTCCAGATACACCATTTTTGTAGTAGGCTGTACAGCTGCTTCCCACGCTGCCTGGTCATTGGCATCAACCAAAGTGCAGGTAATACCAAAACGAGGCAGGTATTTAGTCACAATAGTGAAAGTACTGCCAAAAACAGAGCTGCAGCAGATTAAGTGATCGCCTTGTTGCAGCAATGCAAATATGGATGAGAAAATAGCGCTCATACCTGTAGAGGTAGCAAAACCGTCTTCTGTACCTTCAAGCGCACACATTTTTTTCACAAACTCATCAACATTCGGGTTACTGAAACGGCTATAAATGTTATCATCGCTTTCATCTGCAAAAGCAGCGCGCATCGCTTCGGCTTCGTCAAATACAAAACTGCTTGTAATATATAATGGCGTAGAGTGTTCCTGCTGTTGCGAACGTGGGGTTTGTATGCGTACGGCCTGGGTAACCGGGTCTAATTGCTGAGACATATTATATTGATCAGGAGTATTAAGATTTATGTACAAAAACTTTTGATTCGATCTGTGCGCCGGCACCTTTCAAGGTAGCAGCTACCGAGCAGTACTTATTTAAAGAAAGGTCAACCGCGCGGCGGGCCTTATCTTCATCCACGTTTCCGTAAATGTGAAATTCGATAGTTACATTTTTCCATAAAGATGGCTCTACACCTGCTTCACGGTCACCGCTGATGGTCATTTTATAATCCTTTACATCCTGGCGCTGTTTCTTTAAAATACTGATTACATCTATACCCGCACAACCACCAAGCCCCATCAAAAGCATTTGCATAGGGCGTACGCCATAATCCCAGCCGCCGCTTTCGGGGCTGCTGTCCATACGTACAACATGACCGTTGGCATCTTTGGCTTCAAAGCCGAAATCGCCTTTAACACGAGATAATTCAATGGTTTGCATAATATTAAGTAACAATGTAATGGCGAATTTATAATTTATTGACGGGACATTTAATTAAAATAAGGTAAAAAGCGATATTGCTACAATAAAATCACATTTCTATGAAATCCATTATTGTAACCTGCCTTATTGCCGCATGTTCATTCAATGCATTTGCACAAAAGAACCTTTTATCATACGAAGACATTAAATACCTGTTGCACAATAACCTAAATAAAGCCGACACCTTTTTATCAGCCAAAGGCTATAAGCAGCAAACTGTTAAATCTGCTGCAAAGAACAGGAAATACACGATGGCTTTTCCGGGCGGACTGAACAACGAAGTCAACCTACGGTCAGACGGTAAAAAGATCTTTGTTTCGATTGAGACGAATACACAGGAACAGTATAACCTGGTCAAAAACTCGATAGCATCTTTCAAGGTAAGTTCGGCTGCCGGGCCTGATACCGAGGCTTATGACATTAAAGACTTGGGTAACATTTATATTGTTGTGGGTGATAATAATATAGACCCTTTAAAGAAAGACTACGACATACAGATAGTACCCAATAAAAACATTGCGGCAATAAATTAAAATATAATGCTCAAACAAGAATGGCGTGCCAGTTCAAACCGGCACGCCATTTTTTTGTAAATGAGTGTATTACTTATTTAGCCACCGAGAATTGGTAAACCGATACTGTATGATAGTGCTGACCGGGCTTTAAAATAGTGGTCGGGAAAGAGGGTTGATTAGGCGAATCAGGAAAGTGCTGTGTTTCCATAGCAAAAGCCGTTCTGTAATCATCCTTATGACCTCCTTTCATGTTATTTTTAGCCTGCATAAAGTTACCGCTGTAAAACTGCAAACCGGGCTGATCTGTAAACACCTGCATCACGATTCCGCTTTTATCACCGGTAACAACCGCAACCGGCTTTTTAGCATCATGGGCATTTAAAACAAAGTTATGATCATAGCCTTTACCGTTTTTCAACTGCTCGTTGTTATCGTTAGCCCTTGCACCAATGGTGTTAGCAGTGGTAAAATCAAACGGTGTACTCTCAACCGCTTCAATCTTTCCGGTTGGGATTAGGGTACTATCAACCGGCGTGTACTTATCTGCGGCAATCATTACTTTATGGTTCAAGATGCTACCGCTACTTTCACCGTTCAAATTAAAGAAAGCGTGGTTAGTTAAATTTACAGGTGTATTTTTATCTGTCTCCGCATCATAAGTAATTTGCAAAGCGTTATCGTCGCGCAGGTTATAAACCACTTTCACTTTCAAATTACCTGGAAAATTTTCTTCACCGTCTTTTGAAAGATAAGTCAGTTCCAGTTCGTGACTGTTGATCTGGCGCACATCCCATACTACTGCCTGAAACCCTTTTTTGCCGCCGTGAAGCGTATTAGGAGGATTGTTGATAGCTAACTGATATGTTTTTCCATCAAGCGTAAATTTGCCTTTGGCTATACGATTTCCGTAACGGCCGATGGTGGCACCAAAATACGGCTCGGTAGAATTGATGTAGCCATCTACACTATCAAATCCGGCAACAACATCTGTAGGTTTGCCATCTTTATCCGGAACAATCAGGCTGACCAACCTGCCGCCATAATTTGTAATGGCGGCCTTCATATGATCTTTATTCTCTAGCGTATACAGATGCACCTGCTTACCATCAACAGATTTCTCAAAACCTTTAGAGCTGTCTGCTTTAGTTTGGCTGGATGAAGTACTATCTGTACCTGAAGCGGACTTAGTAGAAGATTTACAGCCAGCACCTGCCAATGAACCAGCAATGGCCAGTACCGTTAAGTATGTATACGTTTTCATAGTGGATGTTATTTTTCAGAGGTGATCTTCTTTATAAATTCTGTTTCCTCGGGCTTGTAAGGCTTGCCATCTGGATAAAATATATCATGAAACCATAGTTTAGGTTCGCCACCATCGGGCATTGGGGTATCCCATGCATATTTGGTGTTTGTTTTACCGGTAACCAATCCCCAGTTAATTGCGCCCACATGCTCCTTCTTAAGTAATGGCAGTATGGTTGAGAACAAGCTATTGTTTCTCCTGGCCATATACTCGGTACAGATCATTGGTTTGCCATGCGTTTTTATTAATTGCAATACCCTTTCGTGAGCTGCCTTGTCTTCATATTCGTGGTAAGTAATTACATCAGAATTTAATGCCTGAAAGGTATTTAGCTTTTCAAAATCCCAACGCCAAAGCCCTGCCGAAAGTGGTTGATCCGGCCTTACGTCATGCGCCCATGCAAATACTTTGGTAAGCAGGTTATAGGAAGTATCCAGCTTATTGCTGTTCCCCGGTTCGTTATACAAATCCCAAAGTAAAACGCGTTTATCATGCGCATATGTGGTTAAAACATCTTTAACATAGGTTTCCAATGTCTTAAATTGTTTCGGATCAGTTACTTCGCGCACACCCGGATCCTGTACCCAGCCAGAGTTATGTACACCCGGTTTTGGAGCAGGTTGCTTGCCCGGTTTAGGGTTTGGGTTCCAGCAATCATCAAAAAATACGAATATGGTTTCAATATGATGCTTGTTTGCGATGGTAAGGTATTGATTCATCCTTGATTTAAAACCTTTCGGATCTACGCCATAAGCTACGCTATGCAAAAACACACGCATAGTGTTAAAGCCTATACCTTCAGCATAGCCCAGTTCACGGTCAATGGTTTTAGGATCAAAGGTTTCGGCCTGCCACATTTCAAGCTGATTTACGGCATTGCTTGGAATAAAATTAGCGCCAACCATCCATTTATGCTGGCTGTACCATTGATTAGCTTTTGCGGCCGACCATGTTTTGCTTTGCTGCGTTTTTGATTGTGCACCTGCAACTAATGCCGATGCTACCATCAAAGCAGTTAGCAATAAGCTGTTCATTTTTTTCATAGTCTGATCAAGTTAAGATTTAGTTTTGAGATTACTTTGTATCTGATGGCACCGGCAAAGCCTCACCTGTTTTAACGGGCGTTCCGAACACAGGGTAACCGTTTTTATCCCAGGTAAATTTTTGCATACGCGGCGAACGCTGGCCCCCGCAGCCGCAACCCGGGTCAGGATTAGCATGGTATAGGATCCAGTCCTCTTTACCGTCGGGTGATTTGAAGAACGAATTATGACCGGGAGCGTAAACGCCGTTCTCTGCGCTTTGCTTAAATACCGGTTGGGGTGATTTCTTCCAGGATTTCGGATTGAGCAGGTTGCTATTAGCAGATGCAGTAAGCATCCCAAGCGAGTAAAAATCCGTCCAGCAGCCGCTGGCGGAATAGATCAAAAACAGCTTGTTTCCATGTTCTAAAATTTCAGGGCCTTCGTTCACATTCACATGCGGGGGATTGCCCGAATCGTGCAGGTCGCCATGTTTCTCCCACTCATACTGCGGCTGGGATATTAAAACCCTTTTGCCTTCTACCGTATAAGGATTTTTAAGTTTGGCAATGTAAATATTCTGCTGTCCGTTCCGGTCGCCTTCCCAACCTGACCAGATCATGTACAATTGCCCTTTATGCTCAAAAACAGAGGCATCAATAGCCCATTTGTTTGAAGGATCGGTTAACTGGCCTTTAAACTCCCAATTGGCTGACAGAGGATCAGCTGACGAATTCTCCAATACATAAACGCGATGGTTCTGATTGCTACCATCATCGGCAGCAAAATACATGTACCATTTACCCTTAATAAAATGAAGCTCTGGAGCCCAAAGTTCGCGCGAGTAAGCAGTACCCTGGGGCGGTGTCCAAACTGTTTTACGTTCGGCTGTTTTTAAATCGCCTACATTTTTGGTTTTCCATATCGCCAGGCGGTTGCCAAGTGTATTGGTGTAATAGTAGTAACCGTCTTTATAAATGATCCAGGGGTCGGCGCCAGATGGCAGCAGCGGATTAGTAAAGGTATCTGTTTGCGCTTTAACAACATTAAACGCCAGTAGTGCGAATATAATGCACCCTAATTTTTTAAGCATTTGTATTTATTTAAGTTGAACCTGGTTAACGAGTGATATGCCCTTCTTTCAACCACACTTCGCTATGTCCATCAGAAAAATTCCTGGTGGTGATCAGGTCAACTGTGTTATCATCTTTTAAAAACATAGAACTGTAGTAAGCCCCTTCGGTAACCGGCAAATTAGGCCACGGATCATTAATGCGATGGAATCCATTAGCTACTGTATTACCCCTATAAACCAGCATGGTGCTTTTTTTCCAGTCGGCGCCAATGTTGCGGCCACCCCCATCCTGGAACGAAAGCAAGGTTTCGCCGGTTGAAAGCTGAACCATATATGGCGCTCCGCCAAATACATTATCGCTGGTAGCCAGCCATCGCCTGTTATTTTGCGTTGATCCGTTGCCGCTGTAATTCCAACGGGCGTCTGTGGATGACCAAAGCACCCAGGGAGACTTGGTATTATTTACAGACTCAATTGGAAACACAATGCCTTTATTGTCTTTTAACAATAGCGGGGTAGGCATACCATCACGGTAACCGGTCGCAAATGCGACTTCTTTAGGTGATGTCCAGGTTGTGCCGTTATCGGTTGAATGAATAAACAGAATATCCTGCTGTGGACTGCTGCTTGGCCACCAACCAGCCTCGCTCGAGTAGAACATTTCAATATCACCGTCAGCCAATTGAACCATGCCCGGCTCCCAAGACCGACCCAAGGCAATTATCTTTGGATCGCTCCAACTTGTACCATTGTCTTTACTAATGCGAATTTGTACGTTGTCGTGCGCATTGTCGTCAGGGTTGCCCCGGCCCACATATGCAAGCATTAACCAGCCGTTCTGCAACACTAAAATATCCGGATCAGAAAATCCATAATAGCCTGGCACATTGCTGGTCATCAATATCTGCGCATCAGACCAGGTAGCGCCATTGTCGGTACTTTTCCTGAACGCAATATTATTCCAATAATCGCCTGCACCACCGCAATGATAAGTAAGTACCAAGGTGCTGCTATTTACACGGCGCATCCTGCCATATTCGGCATAATAAACATCGTGCGATAGTTTTTTTGCAGTTGCATCCCAGGTAATATTAACCGATGATGTGCTGTTGTCTGATACAGGTACATCATCTGCATGAGTGCTTGGATTGGTTGGCGGAGGGACCGTTCCGCCACCACCACCTCCGCCAGAGTTGCCGGAATCTTTTTTGCAGGCCGACAAGCCCGCTAATGCCAATGATGCCAGTAAAATAAATCGCTTGCTCCTATTCATATCGTCACAATTTTAAAATGTACTAAAGGGCACCCTTTTACTAAGGGTGCCCTGATCTGAGTTATTAATAACCCGGATTTTGTTTAAGATTTGGGTTGATATCAAGATCTTGTTGTGGTATTGGCAACAGCTCATGCTTGCCTTTTACAAAGTGGCTGAAACCTGCATCACGAGTAGCTAAGTTAGTTCCCAGATCACCCCAGCGTGCCAGATCGTTGAAACGGTGCCCTTCGCCTGTCAACTCCGTAATACGTTCATGCTTAATCTGTGCCAGAAATTGATCATGGCTCATGCCCGGCATAACGGTTGCCAGCGGCGCTAAGCCTGCACGTGCGCGAACCTGGTCTACATACTGGTAAGCAGTTGCAGTTGAATTGGTTTCATTTAAACACTCCGCATACATCAGTAAAACATCGGCATAGCGGATAAAGCGGTAGTTGTTTGGCGAGTGGAAACTATCGCCGGTAGCAGTACCGTTGTTATCATTCAGGAACTTTCTGAACCACACATCTGAATTTGGTGTGCTACCATATCTTGAAGCAAAGGTTTGTCCATAGATCATGGTGAATTGCGGCCCTCTTACATCTGTAGAATCAAATAACAGGCTGGCACCTAAACGTGGGTCTCGCGCACCTGCGGCTGTTTTTTCCTTTTCAAATTCGGTAACCAGCCAGCGCCTTGCCTGCCCATCGGTAAAGCCTATCGGACGTGGTGCAAAAAACGGCGGAATAGATGAACCATAGTTCAGGTTGTCCTGATTAGACAACTGGGTATCATCATCGTGGTTATCATTAGGGTTTAATGCATTGCCATACTCAAAAACAGACTCTGAATTAAACTCTGTTGTCGACAGGAAATTATCCTGGTAATTTGGCCTTAAAGAATACACGTTACTCTGGATAACTGCTAATAAAGGCTGTAACGCAGCCTGGTAATTATGCTGTTGCATGTAGGCTTTAGCCATCAAAGCATTTGCAGCGCCTTTAGTTGCACGGCCAACATCGTTACCTGTATACGATGCAGGTAAAGAAGCAGCGGCATCAGCCAGATCCTTTTCTACCTGTGCCCAAACCTGGTTTTGTGGCGAAGTTGGCGGCAGATCTGTAGGCGTTGAGCTTTTTAACTGTAATGGCACGTTACCCCATAAAGATGCCAGGTGGTAATAGAATAATGCACGAAGAAACTTTGCTTCGCCCAGATAGCGGGCTTTAAGGCTTGCATCCATGTTGATGTTCGGCACGTTATCTAATACCTGGTTGCAACGAGCAATACCAACATACAGGTCATTCCAGATACCGGTAAAGTTGCCGTAATTATAATCGTTATTGATGAACTGGTCGAAGTTATTCTGCAGGTTAGCATCAGGGCTGGTGCTCCACCCTTCATCGGCACGAATCATGGTGGCGAAGAAAAACCAGCGGCAGATACCCGCACGATGGAAGGTACTGTAAATTGCATTTACGCCCAGTTGTGCGTCGTTTGCACTTTTCCAGAATATAGTTGTTGTAGGTGCATTAGGGTCCTGCACATCCAGGTCTTTTTTACAGCCGGCGGAAATGATTACCGTAGCTGCAACAAATAATATGATAAATTTTTTCATTGTTTAAGCTCCTTTAAATTAAAATCCGCAGTTAATACCAATTGAGTAAATACGGCTCGATGGCCAATTACCGGCATCAACACCTCTTTGTAAGATACCGTTACCTACCACATCAGGGTCCTGACCTTTATAGCCGGTCACCGTCAACAGGTTTTGTCCGCTGATGAATATCCTGGCGCTTGAGATATGCAGTTGCTTTAACACATTACCTGATAATTGGTAGCCCAGCTCGAGGTTACGGATACGGCCGTATGAACCGTTCTCTAACCAGCGTGAACTTTCCGGAGTGTTGTTATTAGCAATACCTGCATCACCGTTGGCTATGCCAAGGCGCGGGTCTGTTCCGCTGGTATTAGTTGGCGACCATGGGTTAATGGCAGTACGGAAGTTTGAATTTTGATAGCTATCCAATACTCGGCGCACATCATTATAAATAGTCAACCCAAATACTCCCACCAACTGCAATCCAAAGCTAAACTGCTTGTAGGCACCGTTAAATTGCAAGCCTGATTGTAAGGTTGGCCAGGGTGAGCCATTGTACACACGGTCGTTGTTGTTGATGGTACCTTTACCGTTCGGGTTAGCATAAAACTTAATATCACCCGGTTTTGCGAAAGGTTCAATTACATCGCCATTGGCTCTTTTGTAATTATTGATTTCGTCCTGGCTTTGGAATATTCCGATGTCTTTTAATACATACCATTGACCGAGCGGATGCCCAATTTCTGAACGGGTGCTGCCCTGTTGAATATAGTTTACACCTACACCCTGGTTACCCAATGCAAGTACTTTGTTTTTGATAGTAGTGATATTGCCTGATATGCTCCATTTAAATGCGTTGCTGTTATCGCGGTAAGTAGCTTCCAATTCGAGCCCTTTATTGCTGATGGAGGCCGCATTTACAGGAGGGTTACCGCCAGAGTTACCTAAGTATTGAGGCAACACCTGGTTTACAAGTACATCTTTAGAGATGTTTTTGTAAACCGAAGCCGATATAGAAAGCCTGTCGTGAAAGAAACTTGCATCCACACCGATGTTGGTTACCTTGCGTTTTTCCCAGCGGAGATCGGCATTGTATAATTGTGCCTGGTAAGAGCCAGTATAGATCATATCGTTGGCAAAAACTGCACGTTGCGCGTTATTGATCAAACCTACGTTTTGGTATGAGTTGATGGTGTTAATACCCAACACACCGTATGATGCATTGATCTTCAGGTTATCTACCCAATCAACTTTAAAGAAGTCTTCCTTGCTGATGCGCCATGCACCTGCCACAGACGGGAAGAAACCAGTACGATAGTCCGGGCCGAACCGCGAATCCTGGTCGATACGTCCAGAAGCAGTTAACAGGTATCTGTCTTTATAACTGTAATTCACGCGGCCTAACCAGCTATGGATCTTGTCGTCCTGCAATACACGTCCCGCGGCTGACGGCGAACCGCTTGCCGCATCAATTTCAGTTAAATACTGTCCATTGTAAATTGGCAGATTGGTTTTGCGCGCATCGTTCATGTCGCGGTAGTAATGCTGCTGAGTATAACCCACAACGCCGTTGATGGTATGATCGCCGAATGATTTGTTAAAATTTAATGTATGCTCTAACAGGATGTTGCGAAAACGCTCCCTGTCCTCATCAATGTAGCTAAGTTCTTGCTGTGCAGCATATGAAAATATACCATCTTTACGCAAATCGCGGTTATAATCGAAACTGGCTTCAACACCTACGTTAAATTTATAATCCAACCAGTCGAATAACCTTAACTGCGCGAAAGCATTACCCAAAACCTTTGCATAGTTGTTATAGCCCTGGCTAAGGTCATTAATGGCTATTGAGTTATAAGCATAGGTTACGTCGCGGTTAGGATCTGAACCAATATCGTTTGTACCGGTACTCCAGCCTGCCGGGTTCCTGTAACCCATGTTGCCGAATGATGAGGAATTATCTATAAACTGGCTGCCTTGTACGGGTACTGTAGGCAATAGCTGCGGCAGATCGTAAAACGCGTTGCCCCTGTTTGGATGGTAGTTATTGGTGTTGGTTAATAAGGCGTTCTCTCCTATTGTTAAACGGCCTTTTTTAGTTTCGGTGTTTACCCTGAAACTGGCACGATTGAAAGAATAACCTTTTAAGATACCCTGATTGCGATAATAACTGCCCGATACCAGGTAAGTAGAGTTATCAGAACCACCCGACAATGCCACGTTATAATCCTGGTCATTACCGGTACGCTCGTCAAGGCTTTGCCAGTCGGTATTGATAGCCGGGTTGAATGCAGAACCCACACTTGCCGGAACAGGCAAACCTGAATTGAGATACTGCTGTTTTTTGGTGGCAGCATATTGGGTGCTGTTCATTACGTCCCACTTTTTAGGGATTTGCTGCGAACCATATTTAGCGGTTACCTCAATTTTAGGCGCACCTTTTTTACCCTTTTTAGTAGTGATGATCACCACGCCATTGGCCGCACGCGAGCCATATATGGCAGATGCAGAAGCGTCTTTTAAGATTTGGATAGTTTCTACATCATCATTGTTGACAGTAGTGTTTGCATCAGCAATCATCCCGTCAATTACATAAAGCGGAGACGAGTTGATAAAGCTTGCTACACCACGGATTTCTATCACAGATTGCTGCCCCGGCGCACCACCATTACGCACCGTAACACCTGGCGACAAACCCTGTAAAGATTCGGCTACCGAATTGACAGTTACCTTATTAGCTTCTGCGGGGCTAATAGTTGATACCGCACCGGTAAGGTCTCTTTTTCTGATCGTCTGGTAACCGATCACCACAACCTCATTCAGTGATTTGGCATCGTCGCGCATTTGCACATCGATTACTTTTTGGCCATTAACCTTAATTTCTTGTGGAACATATCCTACAAATGAGAATACCAGGCTTGTAGCCGGATCGGTAACACTAACCGTATAACGGCCATCAACGCCGGTTACCGAACCTGTGGTTGTCCCCTTAATTCGTACGGTAACACCGGGTAAGGCCTGGCCTGTTGCATCAGTTATTCGACCAGTAACCTGGCTGCTTTGTGCAAACGCTATTGTACTGATGGCCAGCATCAGCAATAAGCTCATTGCGGTTTTGTAAAAATGCCTGGCTTTTACACGCGAAGGGTGCGGACACACCATACCCGTAAAGTGAAGTAAAAGTTCTTTCATAATTTAACTGGTTTTTAAGTTAAGGCCCATAGGAAGGCCCTTGGTTATGCTACCAAAGATGAAACTATTAACACTAAGCCTATATGCTGATTTGTATCAATCTTTCATCAATTTGTCTCATTTTTGAATCAAGTAGATTTGAAGTTGCTATTTTTAAGCATTATAAGCCTTTTGTAACTAATTATTGATTTTGAAAACCATACAAGCAAAGGGAGTATTTATTTACTTCCTGACTTTAATTATTGTACTTATTACACTAAGCCCTAAAGCAAAAGGCCAGTCTTATTCTTTTACGCATTACCAGGTTGAAAACGGACTATCGAACAATGCGGTACTGTGTTCGCTTCAGGACAAGTATGGCTTTATGTGGTTTGGCACTAAGGATGGACTAAACCGGTTTGACGGATATACTTTTAAGGTATTCAGAAATACTCAAGGCAAAGCAGATACCATTGGCAGTAATATTATCTATTGCCTTTATCAGGATCATAACGGAAAACTTTGGATAGGTACAGACCGCGGCATCTATCAATACAATGCCCTTACAGAAAGCTTCACTTATTTTAAACCCGGAACAGATAACGAAATACGCGACATCACTGAAGACCATAAAGGCAATCTTTGGTTTATCGCAGGCACAGTTTTATATAAATATAGCAGCAAGGCGCAGCAACTTTTACCATTAAAAAATACCATTACCAATGCTGTTTCTTTAACTATTGGAAACGGTAGTTTATGGGTATCCACGGCTAACCGTTATATTGAAAAGTACGATGCAAAAAGCAACTCCTTTAAAGCTTATGATCTTTTCAGTCATTCGCCAAACGCCACTGCTTACTGGATACAAAGACTTTATGATGCTGGCAATAATCAGCTGCTGGTAGGTACATCTAACCAGGGTATTAAATTGCTGGACTGTATTACGGGTACCTATAAAGACCTTAAAATTTATAATGATGACCGCACCGAGATCTTTGTGCGCGACTTTGTCAAGCAATCAGCAAACGAGTATTGGATTGCAACAGAATCGGGCATTTATATTTATAATTCCCAGACAGGCGATATTACACTGCAACATAAGCAGTACAATAACCCCTACTCACTGTCTGACAATGCGGTGTATACCTTTTACAAAGACCGCGAAGGTGGTATATGGGCGGGGACGTATTTTGGCGGGTTAAATTACTACGCCAAGCAATACACTTACTTTGAAAAGTACTTCCCCAAGGTTGGCGAAAACTCCATCAGTGGAAATGCGGTACGCGAGATCTGCCAGGATCCGCAAGGTAAGTTATGGATTGGCACAGAGGATGCCGGGCTGAACCGCTTAGACCCTAAATCGGGCACATTTACTAATTATAAATCGGCTGGTAAAGCCGCCGATATCTCAACCAACAACATACACGGTTTACTTACAGTTGGCGATTACTTGCTGATCGGTACATTTGAACACGGTTTGGATCTGATGCAGGCCAGTACAGGTAAGGTAACCGATCATTACACCGTAAGTAAGGACACTGTACTCAAAAGCAACTTCTTTTATACCCTTTATAAAACAGCCAGCAGGCAAATCATTTGCGGCACATCAAGGGGTTTATACTATTTTAATTTGGCCACCCGGCATTTTACCCCGGTTAAACATGTACCTTCTACGCTGTTTTACACAAGCATTTTTGAAGATAAGGACGGCGCTATCTGGACCGGCACCTATCACGATGGCGTTTATTACTTCAATACAAAGAACAATACATCCGGCTTTTTTAAATACGAGGAGAGGTCGGCAACCAGTATCAGCAATAATAAGATCAATATGATCTTTCAGGATAACAGTGGGCAGTTATGGTTTGCTACAGAAAACGGCTTAAACTTGTATAATGCTAAAAGTAAAACGTTTAAGCATTTTACTACTGCACAAGGTTTGCCAAGTAATGTGATCTATGCCATACGCGAGGATGCCAGGAAAAATCTCTGGATTACCACATCAAAAGGCCTTGTTTCGCTGCGTCTACAAAACAACAGCATTAAAGTATATACAAAAGCCAACGGTTTGTTGAGCGATCAGTTTAATTACAATTCAGCCTACCGCGATCAATCAGGAAACATCTATTTTGGCTGCGTAAAAGGGATGATCAAATTTAATCCTGATAATTTCACGGTTAATAACTACCAACCGCCGGTTTATATCACAGGCATACAGATCAACAATAAAGAGATCACCATAGCGCCTGACAAATCGCCTTTAAAAAGATCCGTCTCCTTTACTGATACCATTAAACTAGCTTACAACCAATCTTCTTTCAGCATAGATTTTGCAGCTTTAAGCTATACCTCGCCTCAAATTACCAGCTATGCTTATCAACTGGTTGGGTTGGATAAAGACTGGGTATACCTTAATACCAACCGTAAGGTTTACTTTACAAGGTTGTCGCCGGGCACTTATACTTTTAATGTAAAAGCATCTGATAATAACAGTATCTGGAGCAGGCATCAGGTATCACTTACCATTATAGTGTTGCCCCCATTTTGGCAAAGCAACCTGGCTTATTTTACTTACTTTCTCATCGTAGTGATTGTGATTTACCTGCTTGTAAGAAATTATCATAAACGCACCGAGCAAAAGAACAAACGCCGTATAGAGTTTTTGGAGAACGAAAAAGAACGTGAGATCTATCACGCAAAAATTTCCTTCTTTACGCACGTAGCACATGAGATACGCACTCCCCTTACCCTGATTGTAGGGCCAATGGAAAAAGTGATGCAGAAGGCCGCTTTAGTGCCCGAGGTAAAAAAAAACTTAGTAATAATGGAGCGCAATACACAACGATTACTGACACTTACCAACCAATTGCTTGACTTTAGCAAAACCGAAACACAAGGCTTCTCTTTAAATTATGTTAAAACGGACATTGCAGCACTGATCAAAGAAAGTATGATCCGCTTTAAAGATGCAGCGCAGCAACGGAAACTGAGCCTAAAATTTGAAAGCGAACAGCCACGGTTTTTTGCCTACGTTGATACAGAGGCGATGAGTAAGATCTTATCTAATCTTTTGGATAATGCTGTGAAATATGCAGCATCCAAAGCGATCATCCAATTATTGACAGGTGAACCTGGAAATACATTTACTATATTTGTTAAGACCGATGGTAATTTGATTCCCGGGCACATGCGGGAAAAGATCTTTGAGACTTTTTTCAGGATGAAGGAAGCTCAAGAAAAATCGGGTACAGGCATAGGGCTGCCCCTTGCCCGCTACCTGGCCGAATTGCATAAGGGGACACTGATTTTAGCCCATCCCGATAACAACCTGAATATTTTTGCTTTAACATTACCCATTCACCAGGACTTTGAGTTCAATATTTGATCTATGAAACCGGTTATACTTTTAGTTGACGATAATGAAGAAATTTTAAGCTTTATTTCGGACGACCTTGAAGAAACTTACGAAGTACGCACTGCCACCAATGGTTTTGATGCGCTTAAAGCCCTGGAGCAAGAGCCTGTTCAGTTGGTGATAACAGATATTATGATGCCCGAAATGGATGGCTTTGAGCTTTGCCAGAAATTAAAGTCGGACATTCACTACAGCCATATCCCGGTTATTCTGCTAACTGCAAAAAATACGCTGCAATCTAAAATTGACGGCCTTGAGTTTGGCGCCGATGCATACATCGATAAACCATTTTCGCCAAAACACCTGCAGGCACAGATAGCTAATCTGCTTAAGAACCGCGACCAGATGAAGGCTTATTTCGCCAGCTCACCAATAGTACATATTAAAACAATGGCCTATTCAAAAGCAGATGAAAGTTTTTTAGAAAAACTGAACGAGATTATCCACCAGAACATCACCAACGTAAACCTTGATGTAGAGCATTTGGCAGACATTATGAACATGAGCCGGCCTACGCTTTATCGCAAGATCAAATCCATATCAGACCTTACCCCTAACGAACTGATTAACATTGCCCGCTTAAAAAAGGCCGCGGAATTGCTCTCGCTCGGCGACTACAAGATATTTGAGATTGCAGAAATGGTTGGCTATACTTCGCAAACGGTATTCGGCAGAAACTTTCAAAAACAATTTGGTATGGCGCCTACTGATTATCTGAACCAGATAAGGGTTTGATTACAAAAGTACTAAACGAAAAAAGCAGCTTTAAAAAGCTGCTCTTTATATGCTGTATAATATCGTTAAATTAGTTAGTGCGCAACAGTCGGTTAATCTATTTTAAATACCACAGATGTCGCATATGGCATTGTTTCAGGGCAGGAGATCACCAGCCCTTCTGGTGATTGTTTCCATTTTAACTGTCCGTTATATCCTAAAAGCTGCACATTTTTAACCGGGTGGTCCAGGTATTTTGCATCAATTCCTAATGACTTAACCGTTAACATGGTTCCCGCTTTCGGCACAACCATACTGAATACGTAGAGTGCACCATTTTTACCTACTATAAACCTAAAGTCCTGCTCGTTAAATTTAAATTCTGCCTGCCTTTTTCCTAAACCACCGCCGGGTAACATTTTAAGTTTACCGTTAACTTGTTCGCCTTCCCCTGGCATTACCCAGGCATGGCTACCATATACCGCTTCGCCATTTCTGCGCATCCATATACCTACTTCTTTTAGCATTTTTAAACTTCCTTCATCAAGCGAACCATCAGGAAGCAGTGAAATACATATCGCCGCATTACCATCACGTGCAATGGCCTCGGTAATATACTTGATCATCATTCCCGAATCATAGGTAAACCCGGGAGCATAAAACCAGTCGCCAACCGGCGCCTCTGCTATCCAGGGCTGATCGGTCTTAATATTTTCAGGTATCCCGAATTCTTCCGTAGTTACGGTACCATTGGTTTTACTTCTAAACTTAACAATACTGAAAGTATTTACCTTGCCCCTGCGCGCTAAGGTGCGATTATAAAAATCAGCTATAACGGTTTGCATGGCATTGGCTTTATACCCTGTACCTGTACCATCGCCGGTAAACGGCCCCTGAACGGTACCATCGGTATAAATAAAATCAGGATCATAATGCTGCACTACATCCATCATGCGCAGCGCCCAGTTAGTTGCATACCATTTATCATAAGCCAAATGCCTGGAGAAAATACCGGCGGGTGGAGGCGACCAGGGTGATTTTGCAGCAGACTCCACACCGTTGTATTCGCGAAGGTCTATACCATATAAGAGCCTTGGATCAAGTCCCTCCCACCATTTTCCTTTGCCGTCTGCCAGGGTAAGATGCCCGTCATAAGGCACTCCTTTTTTAGCTCCGCTGGTATCGCTGCCGAAAGCGGTTTGCCACCACCACCAGGTATATTCATGATGGAAAGTTACCCCGAACCTGATACCTGCTGCCCTTGCGGCCTTTGCCCATTCGCCGATAATGTCGCGCTTGGGTCCGATATTTACCGAGTTCCAGGGCTGATACCGTGAATTCCAAAGATCAAAATTGTCATGGTGAACGCCCTGGATCATCAGGAAACGCGCACCGGCATCCTGATATATCTTAGCGAGCTTCGCCGGGTCAAGCTGTTTGGGGTTCCAGTCTCTCAGCACCTCTTTATATCCGTACTGTGAAGGATGTCCATACTTTTTAAGATGATTTTCATAGGCCTTAGTACCTTGCACATACATTTTACGAGCATACCAGTCGCCACTTTCGCCAGATGCCTGTGGCCCGAAGTGTACCCATATCCCAAATTTTGCATCCCTGAGCCATTGGGGGTCTCCCGGGTAATTTTTTTCTATGGATGCCCAGTTAGGTTCAAATGGTCCCTTAGCTATCGGAATACCCAGTTGTACCTCCGGAAAAGTTTTAGAATCAGCTAAAGGAACACTGTTCAAAGGAAGTTGAGCTGGGATAGCAGGTATAGGCTCATGTTTGGATTTGAGATTTTTTTCTACTTTTTGCGCGTAGCTGTTAACGCTTAACAAGGCAGCAAGTATACAAAGCGTATTTATTCTTCTCATAGATCAACAAAATTATAATTCAGATAAAATGGTCAGGCTAAAAATAGAGTTATCACGAAGATAAGAAGTTGCACAAAACCGACTTTTATTATCCTAAAACATATCAAAGGCTAAAAAATAGATTTAATAAAAAAAAGTCTCTAATGCAAGTATCTTTGAAGATTTTAAAACTCAGTACGGAAGAAAGGCAGGCGTTAGAACACTTTGAAGATATTCGAATTTAATTAAACTGAAAATTCATTAGATTTATACCTTAATCCACAAATGAGATATTTCTTATTTATATGTTCTTCATTCATTTATTTAGCCTCTTTCTCTCAGGTTCGTAAAAAAACCTGTGATGTATTAATTGATCCGGAATATAAAGGGGCAATAGCAATATATACAAAACCACTTGGGACACTGATACAAACTCTAAAACAGGATTTTAAAAACGAAGACTATTTGGTTTTTACTATTTTGAACCAAACATCAGACTATTTTTATGGAACCCTTACCTATAGCATATCTGAAAAACATATTAACGGTTGGATAAGAAAAGCAAAGTATATTGGTACATATGCCAGGAACTACGGTAAAAGAGATAAATTATATTTATACACCAATTCAGATTTTAAATCATCGATAAAAAATACCATCCCAGAATGGACAGATCAACTTTACTATGTTACTGATTTCAACAATGGCTGGGTTTATGTAAAAATAAATTATAAAGGACACATTAAGGAAGGTTGGTTATCTCCTGATATGCAATGCTCCAACCCTTACACTACTTGCAATTGAAAATGGAACTTGAACAGTAAAGGCAGATGTTATAATTTAAAACCCATTATTAAAACATTCTAAAAGAAAAACCCTCTTTAAATTACTTAAAGAGGGTTTTCTCATTTAGTGCGGAAGAAGGGACTCGAACCCCCACGCCTCGCGGCGCCAGATCCTAAGTCTGGTGCGGCTACCAATTACGCCACTTCCGCGGTTAGGATTTTGAGTTGGCAAAGATAGACTTATATTCTATATCTTACAATCATTTTTTTATTTTTTATTTAACCAATTGGTTTTCAACTAAATTAATTAATTGCTTAAAGTAATCAGCCGCATAAAGCAGCCTGCTGCCATACCACGAAAACATTTCGCCATCTACCAAATGCACAAATGCACCAGGGTATAATACGTTAAACTCTGCTTTATGCTTTTCTTTAAAAGGATACGGTTCTGACGATAAGAAAACAACCTGCGGCTTCAGCTGTTGCATTTCCTCGTTCAGTTCGGGATAACGGTCTGTGGTAACACAATTTTTAAAACCACAACGAGTAAGCATGTGGCTGATAAAGGTGTCCTGCCCTGCTACCATGTAAGGTTTTCTCCAGATAAAATAAAGAATATCTGCTAAGTTGCTTAACGGCTTAATGTTGGCAAAGCTCTGTGTAATTTGGCTCACTACATGCATGGCTTTTTCCTCAGTTCCAGTTATTTCTCCAACGGCGTTAATCATATCAAGCGCACCGTCCAGATCGTTAATATCGCTGATCCAAACCGGATAGTGTTGCATTAACTCCTCTATCTGGCTACGCTCGTTTTCTTCTTTGTTAGCAATGATCAGATCAGGCTTTAAGGCATGGATTTTATCCATGTCCAGCTGCTTGGTGCCGCCTATTTTTTCTTTTGATTGATGCCAGCTTTCCGGGTGTATGCAAAACTTAGTGATGCCTACTACACTTTCTTCAAGGCCAAGATCATACAATAGCTCCGTTTGAGAAGGGACTATAGAAATAATACGCTGCGGCGGAAATTGGATGGTAACCTGTCTGCCAAGCTGATCTTTTACGATAGCATCAGAAGGCATTTTCTTCTCCCTTGGCGGTATTCCAGAAAGTAAGGAAGATAATTTTAAGATCTAACAGAAACGACCAGTTTTCCAGATACCATACATCGTACTCCACACGTTTCTCCATAGCGTAGTTGTCACGTGTTTCGCCACGAAAACCATTTACCTGTGCCCAACCGGTAATACCTGGTTTAAGGAAATGGCGTACCATGTATTTTTCAATCACTTTGGAGTATTGCTCGGTATGCTTAACCATGTGCGGGCGCGGCCCTACAACAGACATATTACCAATAAGCACGTTATAAAACTGGGGCAGTTCGTCGATATTGGTACGCCTCATAAAAGCACCGATTTTAGTGATGCGTGCATCGCCGCGGGTAGCCTGCTTATGGTCCGACTCGTTATTCACCGTCATGCTCCTGAATTTATAGCATTTGAACGTTTCATTTGCCCTGCCCGAACGTAACTGTACAAAAAACACCGGGCCTTTTGATTGCAGCTTAATGATAATAGCAATGATGGGAATTAACCAGCTTAACAGGAACACCATGATAAACAGGGAGAAGACGATGTCGAAGACACGTTTAATAAACCTGTTCAGCAAACTTTCAAGTGGTTCCGGCCGAAGTGAAATTACCGGGATGTTGCCAAAGCTTTGTATAAGGGTATGCCTGGTGGTATAACTATAAAATTCGGGTACCAGCTTAAACCTGATCATGTTTTTATCGGCCTCCTGCATCAACGTTTCTATCGACTTTGATTCAGTTTGCGGTAAAGCACAGAAAAGCTCATGTACGCGGTTACTTATCGCATAATCAAGACATTCCTCAACCGGGCCTAAAAACAACGATGGTTCTTTTATATTTTCAGGGTTGTCATCAAAAAAGCCAACCATGTTATAACCCCTTTCAGGGTTTTCAGTGAAAAATTTATACAGATCCAAACCAGACCGTCCTGCACCCACAATAATTACGTTGCGCTTGTCCATCAGCAAGCGGCGGTCGCTTTTACGTATGCTCAGGAAGATGAGCTTCCATAAACCCAGTAAGAACCCGAACAGGGCAATGGAGAAGAACAGGTATTCCCTGGTTATGAAATACGCTTTAGTACCAATTATTATTAATATGGTAAAGCATATCAGGCAAACAAAAAGTAAATAGGTTTTAAATACACTACGGTATGTATTTATCGAATCTTTATTTAAAACATACTCATACAGACCTGATATATTGGCAGAGAGCAGCCATAATAAATTAAACACCAATACAATAGGTAGATAATTTTTATTGTTGATCCAGGTAATGTATGACTTATCCACTATAATATAAGCCATTACCATGCTTATATTTAGAATAATATAATCAACGGTGAGATTGATAGCTTTTATAAACGTAGCGTACCTGTGAATCATTTAACAGCAATGCGGATTGATACAAATGCCATGCTAAATTAACATATTTATTCAAAATTTACAGCTTATAAAGCAACGATTCAGGCTATTTTTTGAAAATATTTAAATCTCAACTACCAGTTTATATTTAATATTAAATAAATGTGTTTTTATTAATGCACAGTAAAATAAATATTACTAAAGCTTAATTATTTATTGACAAGGAAATAGATTTATTGATTATAAATCTGGTAAACACCCGTTACTGAGCGTTGCAAAGACGAACCAACTAATATAGTAGTGATCTTCTTTTGAACCATCAGTTGTTCTGCCTCGTCAATCAGCGTATCCTCATCAATTATAACCGGGGTTACGGTCATCATATCGGTAAGTTTATGATTGGCAATATCTGGGTATTTCAGCAAAGCGCGTCTAAGATCGCCATCAGTAATTACACCATTAACTTTGTTGGGGGTGCCTACAATGGTCATTCCTAAACGCCCTTCAGACATTTTTAACAGCAACGACATAAAAGAAGCTTGTTCATCTATAAAAGGCAGCTGGTCGCGGCGCATCAGGTCTTTTACCTTAATGAGCAATTTACGGCCCAGGTTACCACCCGGATGAAAACGTGCAAAATCTGCAGCCTTAAACTGTCTGGCTTCCATTAAGGCTATGGCCAGGGCATCACCCATTACCAATGCCACCGTTGTAGATGAGGTTGGCGCCAACTCATGCGGGCAGGCCTCTTTTATGACGGGCGTTAAAATATGATAGTTACTGTTTTTTGCCAATGTAGAATCTGCGTTGCCAGTAATGCTGATAATGGTATTGCCATTCCATTTTAGAAACGGTATAATGCGCAATACCTCATCGGTTTCGCCGGAGTAAGACAAAAGCAATATCACATCCTGCCGTTCTATCATGCCTAAGTCGCCATGGAACGCCTCGCCCGGATGTAAAAAAAAGCTGGGCGTACCTGTACTGGCAAACGTGGCTGCAATTTTTTTGCCGATCAGGCCGGATTTGCCCATGCCTGCAACGATTACCTTGCCCTTAGCCTCAAGCAAAGCATTTACCACATCAGTAAAGGTATCATCTATCCTTGCAGCCGCATGCTGCAAGGATTCGATCTCTGTTTCGAAAACCTTTTTGGCAATCTCAGTCATGTTATCCAATAAGCGGCGCAATTACTTTTTCCAGTTCATGCAACTTTACCATATTAGGGCCATCGCTTAAAGCATGGTCAGGGTCAGGGTGTGTTTCCATAAAATAGCCATCAGCCCCAAAAGCTTTTGCAGCCAGCGCCATCATAGGCACAAATGTTCTGTCTCCACCGGTTTTGCCGCCTGCCCCACCCGGCCGTTGTACAGAATGTGTACAATCCATACATACAGGATAGCCAAAGGCTTTCATGTCATATATATTCCTGAAATCAACCGCCAAGTTATTATAACCGTACATGTTGCCACGCTCGGTTAATATCACTTGCGAATTGCCGGCTTCAATCACTTTTTGTGCAGGGTATTGCATATCCTGCCCCGAAAGGAACTGTGCTTTTTTAACGTTTACGATTTTCCCGGTTTTAGCAGCTGCTACCAGCAGGTCTGTTTGGCGGCATAAAAAAGCAGGGATCTGTAGTATATCTGCTACTTCGGCAACTGGGGCCGCCTGGTAACTTTCATGAATATCTGTTGTAACCGGCAGGTTAAACTTCTCCTTTACCTTTTGCAGCATTTCCATACCTTTCTCTAAGCCCGGGCCACGGTATGAGTGGATTGATGTACGGTTGGCCTTATCATAAGAAGATTTAAATACAACCGGTACATTATATTTCTGGCCAATATTTGCCACGTGTTCGGCAACCTGGTATAATAACTCCTGATTTTCCATTACGCATGGGCCTATTATAAAAAATGGCTTCTGCTGAATTTCCTCAAACAATGTCATATACAGCAAAGATGGCAATTTTTAACTCACTATAATAATTGTTGTAATAGCATGTAAACACCCAAGCTCACTGATAAAGTTTTACCAGCTTATTTTACCACTATTTGGAATATTAATTAATATCTACACTAAAAATTAAATTTTCTTTAATTATTGAAAAAATCCGGTAACATAATCATTACACACCCCGTACAAGTTAAGTAAGGCTGGCCAGCCCAACAACTAAAATTCAAGTAATACTAAACTAAACATCATGAAAACAAGTGTCCTATTTAAGACAGGTCTCATTACTGTATGTGCAGCATCATTGCTGTTCGCATGTACAAAATCGAACGAAACAAAAACTGAAGTAAAAGCTGATGACATATCAGCAGATGTCTCAAAAAGCATTGCACAGCTGGGTTTCAGCACTGATAACGTACGCAAAATCGGCGATAATTATTTAGTTGAAGGCGACATCCTTTTAACTAAAGAAAACCTTGCCGAAACCAGCACCAGCCCTACATTACGTATTGCAGAAACAGAGCAATACCGTACTACTAACCTGGTTAAAAACCTGCCAAGAACTGTAACAGTGTCTGTCTCAAACCTGCCTACAGTTTATGCTAACGCAGCAGCAGCGGCGGTATCACGTTACAATGCTTTAAACCTTACACTAAAATTCCAGATCGTAAGCAGCGGTGGCCAGATCCAGATTGTTGGTTTTAACCAGGGCCCAAGCGGTGGATACATTACCTTAGGTTCTTCTGGTTTCCCTACCTCATCAGGAAACCCTTACAGCCAGATTCAGATGAACACTAACTCGGCTGCTTATGGTACAAACCCTAATTTGGGTTACTTAACTTCAGTTATTCAGCACGAAATGGGACATTGTATCGGTTTCCGTCATACCGACTACATGAATCGTGCGTATAGCTGCGGTGGTACTGCTACAAATGAAGGTGCATCAAATGTTGGTGCTGTGCTTATTCCTGGTACGCCAAGCAGCCCTGATGCTGGTTCATGGATGCTTGCCTGCTCAAACGGCGGCGATCGTACATTTAATGCAAATGATAAAGTTGCTTTAAATTACCTGTATTAATTTCTTAACTTACTTTTATTGATCAATAAAAAACAAACCAAAGGAAGATATCTTCCTTTGGTTTGCTATGTATATGCTTAAAAAAGCGTTTTACTTGCTGATGCCCTTTTTTTGTGTATTTATTGCAAATGCACAAAAAAGCCGTGATAATTTTGCTGTAGCCTACCGGGCAGATCTCAACGATACTGCCGCAGCAAATACTTACCTGATTAAACATACAGCCGGCACAAAGCCAATATATGGAAAAATATTAAAGGTGATTGATGCCGAGCATTACATTATATCATCTGACGAACAGATAATATTTAACAAAAATGTTTTGTCGGCCGAGAAAGCCAACAACCTATGGAAAGCCAGCGACGAGTTGGTATCAACTTTACAAAAACACCCTTCACAGACTAAACCTGTAACGCTACTGCTTAGGCAGGATGATAGTAAGTTAATTGAGAGATTAAAAGGCTCGGGAACCATCCTGTCCCAATTAAAAAATCAGGTCACGATAAATTTAAAACTTCGGGACCTGACAAAAATTTTAGCTGAAAAAGACATTGCATTTGCATTTACGCCACGTAAGGCAAAAGAAGAATTAGTTATTAACGACATTGATCTTGGTGTAAATAGCATAAGCGCAGTTGCTGATAACTTTACCGATTTAAATGGCTCGGGCATTAATGTTTGTGTTAAAGAAAACAAGTATGATGACGACCTCGACCTATTAGGCCGTTCATTTTCTTCATTTCCGGCAGCGGCTTTTACCACCGGGCATGCCACTACTATGGCTACGCTCATCGGTGGAAACGGAAACTCCTTTATCAAAGGCTTAGGCGCAGCACCACAAGTGAGGTTTACCTCATCAGATTTCGCCAATCTTTCTCCGGACAGTATCTCAACCTTTAAAAAATATAACGTCTATCTGCAAAATCACTCGTATGGCACAGGCATCGAAAACTTTTATGGCCTTGAAGCCGTACAATATGACGACCAGATTTATCATAACGATTCTGTAGTTCATGTATTTTCAGCAGGAAATATAGGCACCACACAGCCGCAAACCGGCTTGTACACCAGCTTAACTGCGGCAAACCTATCAGGCACATTTAAGCAAGCCAAAAACGTGATTGTTGTAGGCGGAACTGACAGAAAGAATATCTATCAAAACCTAAGCTCTGCAGGACCCACTTATGACGGCCGACTAAAACCAGAATTGGTAGCCGACGGCGAAGATGGCACATCAGGCGCTGCGGCACTTGTATCGGGTACGGTAGCCTTAATGCAGCAGCAATACAAAAAACAGTATAAGAGCATGCCATCAGCCGCGCTTATTAAAAGTGTACTGATCAATTCGGCCGATGATATTGGCACACTACACCCAGATTATCAAACAGGCTACGGTAAACTTAACGCGTTGGAAGCTGTAAGAACAATTTCCGACGGCCGGGTAATTAGCGGTAATATCAATAATAACCAACAGCAAAATTATACCATCACAGTACCTGCACAATGCGCCTTATTAAAAGTTTCAATGGCATGGAATGATCCACCGGCGGAAATTAATGCGGCATCGGCATTGGTGAATGATCTTAACTTAACCATAACAACACCAGACGGTAAGCTGATCCATCCGTGGGTCTTAAGCACCTACCCTGCTACCGATTCATTGAATGCTGTTGCCAAACAAGGCATCGATAGTTTAAACAATACCGAGCAGGTTACAATACAAAACCCTGTGGCGGGCACTTACACCATACACGTTACGGGTAAAATTAAGAATGCCACATCGCAAGCTTTTTATATTGCCCACCAGGAAACTATTGCCAATAAATTTGAATGGACATATCCATCGGGTAACGACCAGCTTTTTGATGATGATGATAATTACCTGCGCTGGCAAAGTTCGTTTTCGCCTGCATCAGGAAAAATCAGCGTCAGTTATGATAATGGACTTAACTGGACAGAATTAGCAAGCGCCAACCTGAATGACGGTTACTATGTTTGGAATGCCCCTGATGTATTTACCAAGGCTATTTTGAAAATGGACGTAAATGGCCAATCTTATATCAGTAAGCCTTTTACCATATCCAAACCACTAACAATTGATGTAGGCTATAACTGTACAGATGGTACACAATTGCATTGGAATCCGCAACCCGGAAGTTCTGCTTATACCATTTATTCTATTAAAGATAATGTCTTAACCAAGCTGACCACCGCGGCAGACACCATGATTGTTATACCCTCTGCACAGCAAACATCTGCCTACTTTGCTGTAAGTGCACAGGGAGACGGCTTTGAAGGTTTAAAAAGCTATACCATAAATGCGACAACGCAAGGGGTGGGCTGCTATGTAAGAAATCTGATTGCCAATGTCCAAAACAATCAAATTGTACTGAGCTTGCAGATCGGCACAACAACCGGGCTACAAACTATCACCTGGGAAAAATTGGGTCCGTTAAACCAATACAAACCCATTGGATCTACAACGGCGAGCCAAAGCCTCGATTATACTTTCACTGATCCTTCGCCGCAAAAGGGCACTAATTATTACAGGACAAGGTTTACCACTATTGATGGTAAAAACTATTATTCTGATATAGCTAATGCTACTTTTTTATCTGACAACCAGTTTGTGGTTTATCCCAACCCGGTGAGCAGCCAAGTGAATATCATTAGCGGCAGCATTAACAATTACGAGTTTAAATTGTATGATACCACGGGCAAACTTTATATCACCCGGACCTTAGATAACCTGCAAAATTCATTTCAGATCAACGTTAGTCCGGGTTTATATGTGTATACAATCAGATTAAATGGCAAAACCATTTATTCAGGTAAACTCATCAAGATTTAAACAGCTCATTATAATTGTTTAATTTAGCGGTATCAATCTATCTCCGTGATCTGTATAACAGCATTAATAACTGCAACACAAACTTCTATTTGAAATGATAAAGCCTGTTTGTGTTATCCTGGTTAATTATAATACGCCCAAGCATACTACAGATTGTATAAGCTCGATACTGGCCAACTGTGATAACCAGTTATTTGATATTGTGGTGGTGGATAATGCTTCGCATGATGATTCGCTTCAGTTACTGCAACAAACTTTTCCGCAGCTTCACTATATTCCAAATACCCAAAATCTTGGCTTTGCCGAAGGCAACAACGTAGGTTTAAGATACAGCATCGATAAGGGATATACTTATTCGCTGGTTATTAATACTGACACCATTGTTGAAGAAGATATTATCAGTGCATTAAAACAGCATTTAGACACCTTTCAAAAAGCCGGTGCCGTGCAACCTGCCATTTACTGGCTGCATAACAGAACGCAATTATGGAACGGCCCTGGTTCTTTCAGCAAACTAATTGGCGATATCAAGTCTGATAAAAGCCAAAGCGCACAAAAAAGTACTGATACAATTAAGCAGGTTGACTGGATTACCGGTTGCTGCATGTTCATTAGAAACAGCGCCCTGATTAAATCAGGCTTATTCAATAAGCAGTTCTTTCTATATTATGAAGATGTCGAGCTATCATTCCGCATAAAAAATGCGGGCTATGAACTGCATTATTTACCATCTGTAAAAATACTACATGAGGCAGGCGCATCCGGTAAAACCAAACAGAAAGCAGAAGAAGGTTATTTAAATCCGGTGATCCACTATTATATCAGCCGTAACCGTATTTGGTTTTTAAGGCGATATGGAGCAGCGGCTTTCTACCCTATTTATGTAATTGGCAGCGGCACATATTACCTGGCATTACTTACCTATCTTAAAATAAGAGGCAGGAATAAAAAGGTCAACAACTTACTAAAGGGTTTAAAAGATGGACTTTTTACGCCACAAAGCGTAATTTGGCCCAATAATTAATTCACATCAGCAGGCATGTTCGTTTTTACCCTTATATTTTTGGCTTCCTTTATTGTAGCGGTAAGGGAAATTTTCAAGGGTAACAAAGCTGCATTCCTCGTTTTCCTGATATTTGGCTTGTCGATATACACCACGGCAATGTCTGTGGCCTATACTATAGGGCTAAAAACGTTCATCCCGTTTTTCCAGTTTTTTAAAGAGATACTCGTACTTTGTTTACTTGGGGCAAGCTTATTTTCTTTAAAAACCCGACCCCGGTTCCATCTTATCGACTATCTAATATTTACTTTTTTAGCACTAACGGTAGTCTATGCCATACTGCCCATTGGCGAGCAGACCTTAGTTCAAAGATTACTGGCGTTAAAAAGTATCTCCTTTTTTATCATCGTTTATTTCGCAGGCAGGTTTATTAATATTAAAGACGTTTACATCAATAAATACTTCAGTTATGTAGGCGTATTGGCTATTGCAGCAGGAATAGTTTGTTTTTTTGAAGTATTATTTAATCAAAACCTGCAAACCATAACCGGCTATGCCGATTATGTGTATTACTTTTTTAATTTTGAACCCAGCGGAACATTCGGGTTAAGTACCACTTTCGAGTCGGAAGGTGGATTTCGCAGATTTGCCAGCTTTTTTGCCAATCCGCTCGAACATGCTGCGGCAAGCATACTTGCCTTATCGCTACTGCTGGCTTTATACACACAGGACGACAACCGCTTCAAATTCAGCACAGCTTCAATGGCGACTATCGGTGCTACATTCTTTTCCATACTTTTTGCGCTTTCGCGTGCGCCGCTGGCCAGTTATTTTTTAGTGGTATATGTTTACGCACTGATCACCAGGAAAAAGTTGATTACCCAAAGCATACACCTGGGCGTTATCCTTGTGGCATGCTATTTTTTATACCTGTTCTCAAGAATGGATAACAAGGTAGATGGCTTAACTGAGGTGGTGATGAACACCATAGACTTTAGTAATCCCTCGAGTGTGGGTCACATTTTACAATGGGTAGAAGGTATCATGGCTATTGCTCAGCACCCTTTCGGAATGGGCTTAGGGACATCGGGCCGTGTAGCGGGGTCATTAGGTGATAATACAGGCGGCGAAAACCAATTTATTATTATTGGTGTTCAGGCTGGTGTAATTGCCCTTGTTTTATACCTAGTTATTTTTGTGATGTTTGTTAAACAAGGTTTAAAGTGGCAGCGCATATTAAAAGGTAAGGAAAGAAAGATATGCCTGGCCGTTTTACTTTTTAAGATTGGGTTTTTAATACCGCTGTTTACGTCCGAATTAGAATCATCTTCTTATATTTCATATATGAACTGGTTCTTATCGGGCTTGTTAATATCAACAATAATGCAATACAGGGGCGAACTAACATATCAAAATGCTGATAGAGAAAGTTATACGGAAGTTAAAGAATAACCCTGATTACAAATGGGAAAGCCCTTACACTACCCGCGACCTGATTGCTATTTCGTGGGTACGTTTATGGCAGGCTATCCGCGGCTTGTGTTTAAAGCCCTTTATGAAACGGTCGTCAGGACTGGTTTTCCTAGGCCGTCAGGTAAAAGTAAGACATGCCTACCAGATTGAAGCAGGCAAAAATCTGATACTTGAAGATAACGTTTTCGTTAATGCACTTTCTTTCAACGGTGTAAAATTCGGCGACCATGTATCCATTGGCCGTAACTCTACGCTTTTGGGTACGGGCATTGTTTCGCATAAAGGGATAGGTATTACCATAGGCAGCAGAACCGGAATTAATGCCGGGGCTTATTTAGGCGGCCAGGGTGGTATCACCATTGGCGATGATGTAATTATGGGGCCTAACGTTCAGATCTTTTCTGAGAACCACAACTTTTCGGATCCCGACATCATTATCAAAGAACAGGGGCTTACCCGTAGTGGCGTAATCATCGGCAGTAATTGCTGGATAGGCGGCGGCGCAACCATTTTGGATGGGGTAACTGTTGGCAACGGTTGTGTAATTGCAGCAGGAAGCGTCGTAAATAAATCCGTACCTGATAATTCTATTGTTGCAGGCGTACCTGCAAGGATAATTAAAAGCAGGATCTGACAAATGCCTAAGCCTCTAACTATCGGTGTAGATATACGTGATCTGCGGGTTTCTAAAACCGGCATGAAAACTTATTTGGAAGAATTATGCCGTGAGTTTAAGCAACTGGAGACCAATGATCTGAAATTTAAATTTATAGACGTCAACATTCCGGTATTTGAACAGAAAAATGCATTTTTCAAATACCTTGAACATTTGAGATACCATACCTGGAAACAGGTGATCTTACCCTTAAAAGCCTTTATGAAGGGATGCGACGTTTTGATCTGCACCGACAACTTCGCTCCTGTTATCAATTTGGGATTTAGAACAGTGCCTGTGTTTCACGATGCATTCTTCTTTGAGTCGCCGGAAAACTACGGTAAATTGTGGTTGTGGCTTTATCACAAAACGGCTATACCAGCCGCAAGGCGGTCTTTATTTGTAGTAACGCCTACAAATTACGCTAAAGACCAGATCAAGAAATATACCCACTTATCAGACGAAAAACTAAAGGTAATTTACGAAGGTCCTAAGCTGCTGAAAGCTGAAAGGAAAAATAAACAAAGCCTATTATCAGAATATCAGCTAAAGCCGCATCAATATTTGTTGCATGTAGGGTCAATGTTTAAGCGAAAGAACATTCCCGCGTTAATCAACGCTTTCGTCAAATTGAAGGATACCGGCTATGCCGAAATGAAATTAGTTTTGGTAGGATCAATAAGTACTAACAGGTTCGATAACGACCATGATCTGATTCTGGATACTATTAAAAAAAGTAAATTTAGACCAGATATTTTCATCACGGGCTATTTGACCGATGATCAGATCGACGAGTTATATACCAATGCGCTGGCATATGTTTTTCCATCTTTAAATGAAGGATTCGGAATACCTGTTTTAGAAGCTTTTGAGCACCATTTACCTGTACTGGTTGCAGATAACACCTGCCTGCCAGAAGTTGGCGGCAATGCAGTTCTATCTTTTAATCCTTTTGATACTGATGATATCGCTTATAAGATTAAAAAAGTAATTGATGTCCCTCAACTGCGTGCGGATATGATAGAAAAAGGAAACGAACGCATTAAAGCATTTTCATGGCGTAAAACAGCGCTCGGTTTTATAGAAGCCATCCGCAACAGCATTTAGTTCTCGCTGAAAACCCTTACATGTTCCTCGGCTACCTTATCCCAATTAAATACACTTAATGCCCGTTGTTGGGCGTGTTTAGCTAATTCCAGCATCTCCGGATAGTGCTCTTCGCAATAATTGATCTGCTCTGTTAACGATTGAATACTGCCCTTTTTAAATTTGATGGCGGTATCTTCTACCACGTAGATATTCTCTTCGATGTTGCTTACGATTAATGGCACATTTAAACCCATTACTGTTAAAACGACCGGCGATAAGCCTTCCACATCTGATGGCTGAATGTAACAGTATGAATTAAGCATTAAAGCGTTAACATCTTCGCCATATACAAAGCCCGGGAAAATAATACTTTCATTTCCCATATTAAATATCTCCTGTTCATAAGGAGAAGGGTTAGGCGAACCACCGATCAAAACCAGCTTTTTATTGGTTTTAGCTGCCTTAAAAGCAGGCACTAAATAATGCAGTCCCTTGTCTGGAATAAAACGCCCTACGAAAAGATAATAACCGCCTTTTTCAAGATTATGTTTATTCAATACGTCGTCAGGTTTTTTAACGGGCTCTACCTCACTGCCAAATGGAATAAAGCGATATTGCTTTTTAAATCGTTCTTCGAAAAGCCGCTTGGCTATTACATTGTCAAATATGATCTGGTTAGGTACATGCGCAGTGATATAGGCTGATATTTTCAGATATAATTTACCATACCACGGCCACTTATCGCGTTTCCAATCCACACCATCCTGGCTGATAAATACCTTTTTACCAAATAATCTTAAAGGAAGCGCCCATATACTATTACCGCCATTTTGTATATGGACAATATCTGCCGTATTATTTACAATAATATCCCATGTACATTTAAAAGAATGCAGCAACGTATCAAAGCCAGACCGTCTTACGGTTTTAATAGTTTTAACCTGAACCCCTTTGTAATTTGTTATATCAACAAACACGTCAGGGTAACGGCGATTGTAAGCCACTACTGAATGGCCAAGTTTTACAAGACGCGGGAAAAGTTCAAGAGCAAATTTGTCGGCTCCGGCCGCACCTTTTGTTGGAGGTATCGTCCGGAAGCCAAAAGCGGCAATACGCATAGTTTATTCAGACTGCAGATTTCAAAGTAATGGAAACTTCTTTTCCATCATCAATTTTGTCTGCAAGATAGTCAGAATAATAATCATTAATGTAATCGCGTAAAGCAATACGCCAATCGCGCATTACATTGATATTGCGTAGTTCAAGTTTTTTATTGATCAATCGCTCAGACGGAGGCCGCGGAGCGAAATAAGTTTCTTTAAAGTAATCTGAAGATACTTCGTGTATGGTAACCTCGCTCTGTAAACCTAATATGCTTACAATTTCTTCGGCTACTTCACGCCTGCTGGTTTCGCCTTTACATACCAAGTTGTATAAGCCCCAATACTCATTTTCCATTAATAACTTTACGTTTTTCGCAAAGTCTACAGTAAATGTAGGTGTACCGTCTTTATCGTTTACAATGTAAAGGTCTCTTTTTCCACTCGCTAATTGTTTAATGATTTTGTTAATGAACTTTTTATCCTTTTTAGGGCCGCCTCCCATCATCCAGCCTGCACGGCATATGATGTATTTATTGGCGTTTTCGCGTACATAACGCTCACCCATATATTTAGAGCGTGCATAATGCCCAAGCGGATTAGGTTCATCCCAATCATCGTAAAAGTCCTTCTTACCATCAAAAATGCCTGCTGTACTTATATATAATATGGGTATATTCAGTTCATTAGCAAGCAGAACAGCATTTTCAACAGAAGTTGTATTTGTTAAATAAGTATTGTCAGGGTTCAATTCACACTCTTCCAGATTAGTAAGGGCGCCAAGGTGAAAAAGATAATCGGGGTTAAATTCTGCTACCTCTTTTCTGTAGTTGTTAAAGTCGCGGAAGTCTAAAAAATCCAGCCAGGGTTCGTTAACATCTTTATCTGTACATTTCAGCTCATAATCTTTTTTGAATATCCGGTAAAAAGCTTCACCGAGCATCCCACCTGAACCGGCGATATAAATTTTTTTCTTCATTATGTAGTTCAAAGCCACTGTTAATAACTAAAAGTTAACGGCTGGGTAGTATGTAAAAAAACTGCAATACAAAGCCCAAAATTAACTTTTTTAAGTTCATAAACAACGTTTTTATGATTAAGGTTTTACAGTATGCTTTAACAAGCGAAAAAAAAATTGTAAAAACTATTCATTATAACATTAGTTTAAGACTTGTTTATAAATTCAAATTATAACTGGCATCTTTGGTAAATGCATGTACATTTTTGTACTGAGCATAAATTATGCCACTTTACTATTTTCAATAAAATTGAATATTCTCGTTGTTAACTGGACATGGTACCCCAGCGGAGGTGATTGGACCTATGTAGATTTTATTACAAAACTGTATCAGGAAAAAGGACACCACATTGTCCCATTTTCTATGACAGACAGCAGAAACTACCCTACCATATATGATAAATACTTTATTAATAAAATAGATTATAAGCAGCTCAACCGTTCAAATATAATTGAGGGAGTAAATGTCATCGCTAAAAGCATCTATTCTACCGAAGCAAAAAACAACCTCAAAAAACTACTATCTGAGGTTAAAATTGATTTCGCCCACATTAATGTAATACATCATTACATTACGCCTGTTATACTTAAAGTATTAAAGGAACACAATATTCCGATTATCTGGACACTGCATGAGTACACCCCTATCTGTCCTGAAAGCACATTTATAAGCCACGGCAAAGTATGCGAACGTTGTTATGGCGGTAAGTTTTATAATTGCATAACGCATAAATGTAAAAAGGGCTCCATTGCAGCAAGTACGGTAGCAGCGTTAGAAAACTATGTAAACGGCTACCTTAATTATTATAAATACGTAGACCATTATATCTGCCCTTCAAATTTCAGTTACAATAAGTTTAAGCAGTTTAATTTTTTTGAAGATAAACTGACACCACTCTATCACGGGTATGATTACAGCGAGATTGAAAAGGTAAAATCAGGCAACGAAATTAAGAGCGTAAACGAGCGTTATATCATTTTTGTGGGCCGCTTAGAAAAGATAAAAGGTATAGCCACGGTACTAAAAGCAATGGTAAACAATCCGGATCTGCATTTGAAGATAGTAGGAACAGGCACCCAGGAGCAGGAATTAAAAACATTTGCGGCACAGAATAGTTTAAAGCACGTTGAATTCACCGGTAAAAAAAGCAAGATAGAAACCCTGGACCTGATAAACGGTGCCGAGTTTTTAATTTGCCCGTCAGAGTGGTACGAGGTGCTTGGTTTTACCGCAGTTGAAGCTATGGCTTTGCAAAAACCTGTTATTGGATCAAAAATGGGTGCCATCACGGAAATGGTGATTGATGGCGAAACCGGCTATTTATTTGATCCGGGCAACGCTGAGCAACTGTCAGAAAAAATCAAAAGCCTGTACAATAAACCGGATTTGATTAAGCAAATGGGCATTAATGCTGAAAAACATATAAGAAAATTAATTAACACTGAACGACACTACGAGGGGCTTAAAAAGCTTGTTCCGGCGTTATAACCATTATTTATTGCTATTATTGCGGTAATTTATTCATCTGCTTATTATAATGATATTTAATTACAAAAGGGCATTATTGCTCACCGTTGCTGCTGTATTATTTATATGTAGTGCAAAGGCACAGGCCGTATTTGAAAATCCCAATCACCCTGTATACAAATATCTGGCACGCCAGGCGCAAAAAGGAAACATCAATTTTGACGACCTTATACAGCCTGTTAGCCGCCAGGAAATTGCTGCTCTGCTTGAAGAACTACAGCAAGAGCGTCAAAAACTTAGCGCTACCGAAAAAAAAGAGCTTGATTTTTACCTGGACGAATACAGTGAGTTCCGCAATGACCTTACCGATTCTGCAACGCATTATTTATGGGGAAAGGATCAGTACGGTAACCGCAGGTTACTTACCGTAAATAAAAAGGATTTCGTTTTCAGGGCCGACCCTGCACTAACTTACGAGTACACCAAAGGCAAAAATAAAGGTGTATTTAAACAAGCTTCGGGTATTGCTTTTTGGGGACAGGCAGGCAAACACTTCAGCTTTCAGGCCTATATACAAGACATTAATGAAAGCGGCGATGGCGTAGACAGCCTTAAACGTTTTAGCCCCGAAACCGGTATCCAGCGTACTGCCAACCTTAATCCCCGCTCTACCAGTGTTAATTATAGTGATGTTCGTGGTAGTATCACTTACAGCTGGAAGAATGGCCTTATCAGCCTAGGTAAAGATCAGTTGCTTTACGGTTATGGGCAAAACGGCCGTTTGATTCTTTCAGACAAAGCGCCGGCCTACCCTTTTTTACGCCTTGATTATTCACCCGTAAAATGGCTGCACTTTAATTATACATTAGCATCGCTTCAATCAGGCATTATAGATTCGGCACGTACCTATAATAAAGGCAATTCTTTATACGGCAACAACCGCGAAATATGGGTAAATAAGTACATGGCTTCGCACAGCCTTAACTTTTTGCCTATCAAAGGCCTTGAGCTAAGCGTAGGCGAATCCATGATATCAAGCGATAATTTTGATGCAGGTTACCTGATACCGGTATTATTTTTCAAGGCTTATGATCAGTACCAAAGCCGCTATAAAATCACTACCGGCTCAAACGGACAGTTTTTCTTCCAGGCAAGCTCACGTAACCATATCCCGCACACACATTTGTATGCAACGTTATTTATCGATGAGATCCGTACAGAAACCATATTTGATCCGAACAGAAGCCGTAACCAGTTAGGCTATAACTTAGGGGCATCTGTAACTGATGTACTTATCCCCTACTTAACCCTGGGTATGGAGTACACCCACATCAATCCTTTTGTGTATAATAACCTGATCCCGGCACAAACCTATACTAATCAAACCTACCTGTTAGGCGATTGGATTGGCCAAAACGCAGATAAACTGATCGGGTGGATCTCTTACAACCCACTGCCTAAGCTAACTACCACTGCACAGATCATGTATGTGCGTAAAGGTGCAGAAGGCAGCGTGCTTGATCAGTACTTTGCAGAACCACAGCCAAAATTTTTGCAACAAGGCCCGGTACAGGCGCAAAGCCAGATTGTATTAGAAGCCCGGTATGAATTTTTACACAGATTATTTTTAAGAGGCGCATACATGCATCAGAAAGGTGTTATTTTACCACAATTACAAACATCTGCAGTACCTAACCAGGTAACATTTGGTGTATCTTATGGCTTTTAATAATTAATTAAAATATTTTTGTAACTTTTGACTTACTCTATATTCCCTATGCGGATAAAATACATATTACTCATTGTCTTAATTGCTATAACGCTGCCTGTTGTTAAAAGCTATGCTCAGGATGCAAGCTCGGGCTTAAGCATGAGCAACCTGGGCCAGGTAAAAGTAAGCCAGCTTAGCGATGAGCAGATCCAGCAGGCATGGAAAAAGCTACAGGATTCTGGCATACCAGAAGACCAGGCTTACAAATTACTTCAACAACGCGGCCTACCCGAAACCGAGGTGCAGGCATTTAAAGACCGTGTAACTTTGTTGGGCTTAAACACCAGCAAATCAAAAGCTACCTATTCAAAAGGAGAGAAAAAGGAAATAGATTATTCGAGGGATACTACTAATACAGTTACCAAACCGACACCACAGCCAGCGAATCCTGAACCAAAACAGCTTAATGTTTTTGGCGCCGACTTTTTCAATCAAAGTTCCATCAGCTTTCAACCCAGCTTTAATGTTGCTACGCCAAAAAGTTATGTGCTTGGCCCAGGCGACGAATTAATAGTGCTGGTAACAGGGCAAAATGAAAGCAGTGTACGTACAAAAGTTACCCCGGAAGGTAATCTTCAAATCCCTTATGCAGGTATCGTATACGTTAATGGATTTACCATAGAGCAGGCTACAAATCTTATCCGGGCTAAAATGGTAAAGATCTACCCTGGCTTACGCAGTGGTCAAACCCAGTTAACTATTAATTTAGGCAACACACGCAGCATCAGGATAACGGTTGTAGGCGAGGCAAAAACTCCGGGTACCTATACCCTGTCTTCATTAGCAACTCTTTATAACGTATTGTATAATGCAGGCGGCCCAAATGCTAATGGTTCGCTTCGCTATATTGAATTGATCAGGAACAATAAGCTTTATAAAACTGTCGACTTTTACGACTTTTTGCAAAGCGGCGTACTAAGCGGCAATGTACGTTTAGAAGATCAGGATGTAATACGTATTCCTGTTTACCGTAAACGGGTAGCCATACAAGGCGAAGTTAAGCGCCCTGCTATTTATGAGTTGAAAGATAATGAACAGTTAGATGACCTGATCAAATATGCGGGCGGTTTTACAGACGTGGCTTATAAAGGTATCGCTAAAATAGAGCAGGTAAATGACCTGGAGCGCGATGTAAAAGATGTTCCTGTAAGCTTGTTCAGCAACTTTGTACCGCATAATGGCGATATAGTGACCATTGGTGCAATTACCAATCGTTTTGCTAACCGCGTGGTACTTGAAGGCGCTGTTTATCGCCCGGGTCCTTATGAGCTTACCCCTGGTTTAACCTTATCCGCTTTATTAAAATTGGCACAGGGCTTAAAACCAGAGGCATATACAGCAAAGGCATTTATCAAAAGAACCCTGCCCGACCTGCAAAGGCAGTTTATTTCTTTTAATCCTTTAGATATTGTTAATGGTCATAATGATATACCATTAATGCGCGAAGATTCTGTAGTGATACAGGAACAGAGCATCTTTATATCCAATCAAAGTGTAACTGTTAATGGGCATGTTCGCAAACCATCAACCTTTGTTTACCGCAAGGGTATGAAACTAACTGATGCGATAGCAATGGCTGGCGGCTTTGACGACCAGGCGGCAGAACATCATGTTGAAGTGTCAAGGATTATTAAAAACATGCAGGACAGCGTTGCCAATAAGGTTGTAAATACTTACACGGTTGACCTTTCAAAGGGCTCTTCAGAAGATATTGAGCTGGAACCAATGGACTATGTTTATGTACAACGCCTTGTTAACTACCGTTCATTAGGCAATGTAAACGTCCAGGGCGAAGTATTATTCCCTGGCGACTACGCAGTACAGCGTCGTGACGAAACCGCACTTGAGTTCTTAAAACGCGCAGGCGGCCTTACGCCGTACGGATCGTTAGAAAATGCACAGGTTTTCCGCAAGGGGGTACGCATCAATCTGGATCTGACCAAAGAGATCAACAATCAGCAGGAAAAAGAAGACAGGGTGCTTTTAGCAGGCGACAGTATCTTTATTCCGCGCTCTATCACTTTTGTAGAAGTTACAGGCGCTGTTAATAACCCGCAGCTGATCAGTTACAACGGGCATCGCTTTAAATATTATATTAATGGTGCGGGCGGCGCTACAGCACACGCAAGGCTTAAAGGCGCTTATATTAAATATCCTAATGGCTTGAATAAACCTGTAAGGCATTTCCTTTTCTTTAGAAATTATCCATCAGTAAAACCCGGCAGCAAAATCATTGTACCGGAGAAAGACCCGGAAGTTAAATTTAAGCTGGACGTTGGTTCAATTGCAGGTATCGCATCAGCCTTAACCGCTGTAATCAGTTTAATTGCCATACTTAAGAAATAAGATGAACACAGAATCCCATACACCCTATCCGTACGAGCCTGAGTTCTCTTTAAAGTCGCTTTTTGTAAGTAGCTATAGCAACATCAAGCACATTTTTAACTACAAACCGTTGCTTATTGCTGCGGTTATTTTGGGTGCATTACTGGGAGCGGCAGCCGCTTATTTTAAACGTCCCAGCTACACTGCAAGGTTAACTTTTGTGATAGACGATTCTAAAACGGGCAGTGCTGGTGGTTTGGCAGCCATTGCAGGCCAGTTCGGCTTTAACCTTGATGGTATTGGCGGCGGCAGTGGTGTATTGTCAGGTGATAATGTACAGGAGCTTTTAAAAAGCCAGTCGTTAATTGAAAGAACGCTAAAAACACCTTACGATACGGCCGGGACAATATCATTAGCCGATAAATATGCTGAAGTAAGCAAACTTAGCAAGTCGTGGTTGAAGTATAGTAAGGATGGCAAGCCGATTCGCTTTCCTGTAAATAATGCTAACTATAGTCGTTTACAGGATAGCTTGCTGCATGAGATGACCGAAAGGATTTTAATAGGAGACTTCAGTATTTCCAAAACTGATAAGAAACTAAGTTTTTTTGAAGCCACGGCTACCATGAAAGATGAAAAACTCGCACTGTTGTTTTGCAACCGCATAATAAAGCAGGCTACTGAGTTTTATATCTCTACAAAAACTACGCGTATCCGTAACAATGTAAACAGGCTGCAGCACCGGGCAGATAGTATCGGTACCATACTTAATCACAAAACCTATGCCCTGTCATCAGCTAATCAGTTGCTGCTTGATCAAAACCCGGCATATACCCAGGCTAACGCCAACGTAGAAGTGAAAGAGCGAGACAAGATTGTACTGAGTACCATTTTTACAGAAACAGTTAAAAACCTTGAAGCAAGCAAAACTATGCTGGCTCAGGAAACGCCTACCGTCACTCTTGTTGACGTACCCGAACTTCCGTTGAAAAAGAACAAGTTAAAGTACCCGGTAACTATGTTTAGCGGTGCCTTTGCCGGTTTTGTATTGATGGGATTGTTTCTGGCAGTATTTCGCAAACCTAAGCAGGCTACTAATTAACTTTAAACTTAGTTACAACCTTACGAAAGGCAAGCTTTTTAGTGATATAGGATTTATTTTCTAAACGTAGAAAATCATCAAAAAAGGCTTTCTTTTCAATACTCATATCTTTAGCGTATTGCTGGTAAAAGCGTTTTATAATGCCGAATTGTGTTTCCAAGAAATCATCCTTGCCATTTAAGGCTGTTTTTAGCTGATTCACGACACTCATAAAACGATTACGAGGCTTTGTATCATTAGCTATACTTAGGTTGTTTGCATGTCGCCTGTACCTTACCAGCGGCTTGTCAATACTGGCAGTTTTGCCAAATGTAAAAGCCACTAAGGCAATCCATTCATCATGAAACCTGACATCATCCGGCATTTCTGCAAAGTATGATGCCATTTTTTTATTCATTACAATGGTACACCCTGTTACAAAATTGCTGAATAGCAAGGTTTGTAAGTTGTGCTGATATTTATCCTGCCCGTATTCGCTCCTGAAAGAATTGTTTAAAATGTTACCCTGTTCATCAACATACAACAGATCTGAGTAAACCAAACAGGGTAATTCGGGTTCCTCTATTTCCTTTAATAAACTTACCGTTTGTGCTAATTTCTCGGGCATCCATTCATCATCCTGGTCACTTAATGCGATGTAATCGCCCTTCACTAAAGAAACTGACTTTTTAAAGTTTCTTATCAACCCTAAACGTGCCGGATTGACTTCATAATTAAGTTTCTGATCCTGTTGGTAATGTGTTAAAATCTTCGCCGTAATATCGGTTGAGTTATCATCACATACGATTATTTCTGCCGGTTTTAAAGTTTGACTTATAATAGAATCAAGCTGCTTAGCCAGATACTTCTCGCCATTATAGGTGGCCATTACAACAGATACTTCCATTTTAAGCAACTTTAGTAAATCTCGACTTTATGAAATTGATAATGTCAGACACGAAATTGTTTTTAAACAGTAACAACTGTACCAATACATAAGCAGCAGCACAACCGGCAACTGACAGAAGCAGCATCAAAAGCAACGGTAGTGACAATTGCTGAAAAGCCCATACTACAGGAATGAACAGACAGGCGCTGAATATAGCTTCGATCAACAATACCCATTGGTATTTAAACCTGGCATACTTACTTATCACGTAAAAATACAAAGAGGTAACTACAATTTCAGAACAAACATTGGCAACTGACGATCCCACTTCTTTGTAAGTTGGCACCAGTAATAGGTTAAGCACTAAGCTTGTGACCAGCCCACCTAAAACGCACAAAAACATTTCGCGGTTATGGCCTGAAGGAACAAGGATCATGTAAAGCAACAGGTGTGCAAAGCCAATAATCAATGGTAACGGCGAAAGCAGCCGCATAGCGAAAGTGGCGGGCAAAAATTCCTTTCCCGAAAATAGCGTTATAAAATATGGCGCTAACAGCATTAAGCCAAAAGCAATAGGAACACCTAAAAACACAAGGAACCTGAATGTTTGATTAAGCGTTTGCTGTATGCCTGCTGTGTTGTTATCTGCAAAGTCTTTACCTGCTTTAGGAATTAAAATAACGCCCATTGATGTAACAAGCGGTATAGCAATTTTACTTAACTTAACAGCAGCCGTATAAAGCCCTACTGTTTTAGTGTCGGAAAGGAAACCAAGCAGCACCGTATCCATATCAGTATACATACCGGCGGCAAGTGTAGTACCTAAAATGTACAGTAAGGGTACAATATGTTTACGAAGATCAAGGCCCTTAAAGGTAAGCCTTACCTTATCCTTTACCAGCAACAGGCTAAGCACGTTGTTACCCAAAAACGCAAACATCATCAGATACAGGTATATTGGATAATCAGCTCTTGTTTTAACAAGTGTATAAAGCAATATGAGGTTGATACATTTAAACAGGACAGACCGCAACGCAATGGATTTAAACTGCTCCATTCCGCTGTAAAGCCACTCAATAAAGCAAAAGCTTAAGATGACTAATGAGCCTGCCGCAAGATGCAGATTACGGTTTTTTGCGAAATAAGGTACATTATAAATGACGAGCAAGTATATAATTGACAGTGATACACTTGTTAAAAAATAAATGATGATTAACTCTGAAAAAACCTTTGATCTCGCCTCGGCATTGTCGCGGTACTTTGCAATTTCTTTAATGCCATAAATAGGTATGCCTAATGCCGCTATCAACGAAAAGTATTGGGCAAACGAGAACGCAAACTGCGCCTTACCAATACCATCGGGCCCTAAGACCCGCGACACATAAGGAAAACTCAGTATCGGAAAAAGTAAATTAGCTAATGTAAGCAGTAAATTATAAAAGTAATTCTTTACCATACATTAGTATTGACGTTAAATTGCATTAAAACCGGTACATAACCCCAAGCTCCATATGAACGTTGAAAACGCTGTTATTAGGAATATAATAATTGCTTGAGGCCGGATTATAATTCTTTAATATCCACTCATAGTTTAATGACTGTATACCTTCCAGCTTGGCATTAAACAAAAGGTTTTTGTAATTCCAGTCGCCTTGCAACCCTACACCAAAATCAACCCATTTGCGGCTGTAGTTGCTTACATCCGGAAGAAAAGCCTGTTGAAAGTCAACATCATGCTCATATCTTTCAAATAATAAACCCAACTTTTTCAGCCCCCTTACCCAGCTGATATCCACAGATTGCAGATTACCACCAGAGCCTGTACCCGCTCCAATAACCTGGCCTTCATTAGTCATGCCCTGCCTTACACCACTATGAATATACCAGCCACTTGCCTGACGAACCGTGCGGTCTATAGACTGCGATAGTTGTGTGATCTCGCCACTAAATAATATTCCTTCACCTGGTTTATTATTCAACGCAACTAACTTTCTCATTCCAAAAATGTATGCTCTGGAATGTTCAGGTGCGCCCAGAAAATCATTCATATTATATGAATTATCGTTCAATCCATATTCAAAATAAACTTCTGCTTTTGCTTTGGTAAACAACCAGCGCGCATAGAGAGAAGTTACCTGATCACGGTCGAAAGCATCGCCTTGCGAACCATCAGGATTAATGCTTGATTTAGCATAAGGAGTAAAGAACGGTACATATGCATTAAAGCCTTTAATATCTTTTTGGTAAGCATCAAATGCCCTGGTTAACCCCAAAAATAAACCCGGAACCCATTTAGGATGATAATTGATATTAAAGCCCGAGTAATATCTCCAGTCATCTCTTCTTGTTCTGTATAAATTGGCACCTGTTGAAGTTGTAGTAACTGCAAGTGGCGGCAGATCCGTGTTTTCAAGCTTTGCGCCAATTACCTGCACTTCAAATGAACCAATTGGCGTATTCACGGGCCTAACGGTATTAATTGTCACATGCTTAAATCCGGGGGCATTATTACTTAAAATTAAACTGTTTCTGATACCTGGCCCCCACCACAAATTTTCATTTGATAAACCAAACGAAATTGGCCCGAAAGTTAAACGGATACTGCTTTGCCCTAACGAAGCTTTGGTATAAGATCCGTTTCCAAATCTTTCTGGATTGTCTATTAGATTGTGATAATTATAATAAGCTGTTAAATCAGCATCACCATGCCCAGATGCAAAACCTGTGAAAGCCGGATTAGCAGCATAAACATATTCAGGCCTCAATTGGATAGTTAACGGGCCATATTTAAAAAACACACCACCACTGATCATCGTTTGATAGCCCTTGGCGGGGATCATTAATCCGTCGTTCCAACCGTATGGGTGATTAGAGTTAAATTGCTGCTGCCATAAGAGTGGCAAAATCTGAACTTTACCAGCCCCCTTGGCAAAGTAAAACGGCCCAGTAGAAGTCCATTTTTCGTTATCTGCCGAATCTGGGTTAAAAGCATCATGACGTATGTTTTTAACAGATGGATAGATGGGGCGTATAGCAAATGATATATTGGAGTCTATGCCTCCGGATAATTGAAGCCTGCGATAATAATCGTCCAACACAGGGGTACCCACAGGTATTGTTTGTGCTTTTGCCAGATTAACAGAAAAGCAAAAAGCTATAAATGCGTATATAGTAATTCTTTTCATGCTTTTAAAATCTGTAAGTTATACCAGCCTGCATTTGAATATTATTAGCAGTTGCTCCGTTAATATAATATGATTGCCCAACAATTTCTTTAGAAGGATCCAAATACCACTGATAATCCAAAGAATGAATGTATTGCAGTTTGGCTCTGAATATTAAGTTCCTGTAATTCCATGTACCCGTTAAAGCCGCGCTTAAATCCACCCAATGGCGTCTCCAATCGTTACTTCTGATAAAGGCATAATAATAAAAATCATCGTTATGAACGTAACGTTCAATTTGTAACCCTAAGCTTTTTAAGCCTTTAACCCAGCTTACATCCACAGATTGTAAGTTGCCTCCGGGCCCGATACCGGCACCTAAAGATTGACCGAGATTGGTATAGCCCTGTCTTACATATTTATTTACATACCAGCTATTGGCATCTTGCACTTTTTTTACAGAAGTTTCGGCAAGTTGAGTTGCTTCAACACTTATCAAAATACCTTCGTTCTGCGGTTTGTTGAACTTAACCAGTTTTCTTAAACCTACGATATAAGCCCTTGCATCCTGTGGTTCTAAAAGGCTGTTAGCAAAATCGTTGGTATTGTTATTATGGCCGTATTCAAAGTAGAACTCTGCGTTTTCTTCTTTCCATAACCATCGGCCAAAGATCGAACTCCTGGTGTCTCTTACCGGGCCTACTTCCTGATCTCCTAAATTACTTTTGTTTTGAGAGAAGAAAGGCAGATAGTCACCAAACTTACTTAAACTTTTACCATACATCTGAGAGCTGCTCGTAAAGCCCAAAAACAGGCCCGGAACCCACTTAGGCTGCCAGCTAACCACTATACCAGATAAGTATCTCCAGTCATTAGGTTTTGGAACGTATAGTGGCGTACTAAATAACTCCCAGTTAGGCGTTAACGGCGAATACCCAGAGTTTTCAAGCCTGCCCGCTATTAACTGCCCTTCAAATGAACCGATCGGCGTTTTTACAGGCTTGATGGTGTTTAAGGTAAGATGCTTAAATCCGGGTGCATCATTGCTCATCAGCAGCGAGTTTCTTAACCCCGGCCCCCACCATAAATTCTCGGTTGACAAACCAAATGAAAATGATTTATAATTAAGGCGGATACTGCTTTGCCCCCAGAATACCCGGGTGTAAGAATTTGTACCAAATCGTGCCGGAAGGTCAATGTTATTATAAAAATCATAATACCATCCGGCAATAATTGGATAGATATTTTTGTTAAATGTGTCAAAGCTATTATTAGCTGCAGTAACAAACTCTGGTTGCAACTGTATGGTAAGTGGACCATATTCTGCATATAAGCCTGCACTTAACAAAGCCTGAAACCCTTTTGCCGGTATCATCGCACCGTCATTCCAGCCATAAGGATGATCTGTATTATATTGTGTTTGCAGTGTTACAGGTAGAAGGGTGTATTTAAATTTACTGGTAGCGTTGTCACCCCCCGAAATATCAAATGGCTTATACCCTTTCTCCTCTACATCGGGGCGGTATACGTTTTTCAAACCCAAGGCTGACGGATTTAATGGCCTCACGGTAAATGAAACAGTAGAATCTACTAAGCCCGATAACTGGGCCCGTCTGTAATAATCGTCAAGAACCTGCGTACCTACCGGTAGTGACTGAGATTTTGCCTTAAAAGCTACAAAAGCAAAAAGTAATAAACTGACAATACTTTTATAGTGTCTCATAGGGCAATAGTGGAAATAGTTATATTATCTACCGACCAGCTTTCGCTACATTTTGGGTCAGCTACATTTTTATCTATCAAGTGATCCAGGCAGATCAATGAAAAAGAGGAGCTTGTATGATCAATTGTTTTTGTTATATGGTATAATGATGTGCCTCTTGGGTCGCTTGCGTTAAGACAGGCACCCGGAAGATTAACATTTTCGGCACCTGTGCGCGGGTTATTGTTGCTTGGGTAATTGCCCGGGTAAGCTTGAGAAGGACAAATGTTACCGGGCTGGCAAATTGAATTGGAGAAAGTTGTATTGATATAAGTTTTTCCGTCTGCAATCATTTGCCACATATCCGGCCCAAGTAAATTGTCGGCAAATGACTGGCTTCCGTCCCAACTGTCATGTATGTATAAATCGAAAGAAACTTTAATTAAATCGTGTTTAGGCAGGTTGGGAACATTTAACACAAAACTGCCATTGTTATATCGTCCTAATACATGGGTGCCATGGAAAATTTCTATCACACCATTTGTAATATTTTTCAGATCAGAAGTTTCAAAATCATTGCTATAAACAACGGTTTGAGATTTCACTTCCTTTTTGCACGAAATATTACAGCAAATCCCCAACATAAAAAATAGGAGGGTTGCAATTGTATAAGCCTTGTTTTTCATAGATATGATACAATCAGTTACAAGTAACTGATTATTATGTTAAATTAACATTTCCTAATAGATGCTTATATCCTTCAGTAAGCAATCTGATTAAAATGAACGCAAGTATACACCCAATCAATATCAAAACTAAAGTAAATATTGATTGAACATTAAGGTAAATTAAGGCAATATTTATGATCAGTTGCGATAGGCCATATAAAGCAGCGACCAAAATGTGTGGTTTCTTTTTTTCATTAGCCCAATACTGGTAAAAATGACTGCGGTGCGCCTCAAATATATTTTCTTTTCTAATCAGCCTGAATACTATTGTAGTGAATGTATCAAGACCATACACTAAAAGAATCAAAATATATTTTAAATCCTGGGTGGCCACAATCAGTTTTAAAATCAGGAAGAGTATAATAAATGCTAAACTGACGCTGCCTACATCACCAGCAAAACATTTTGCTTTTTTCCTGAAGTTAAAATAGCCAAAAACCAGTACTGACAGAATTGATAAAGCAATTATTTGCGGTTCAATAAATCCAACTTTTGTGTTGATATAATACAAAGTTGATAATGCGACAAGCCCATATATACCAGTTATACCGTTAATGCCATCCATGAAATTTATGGCATTTATAGTACCTATCACAAATATCAGCGCAGCCATGATTAAGTATACCGGCAAATGGTACAAGTCAAGCTGATAAAACATGGCAGCAACTGCTATAAGATGAACAATGATTCTTAACCGGTTACTTACCGGATTAATATCATCTATAAAACTGATGGCACTGATTAAAAATAACCCAACTAAAAAATACACATGCTGAAGCCCATGAAAGCAGGGATAAAGCAACAATAACGATAACGCGAATATGATACCTCCGCCCCTGATCGTTATTGAACTGTGAGAACTGCGGTGATTAGGCTTATCAATAATGTTAAAATGGTCTGCAATTTTAAAATATATCAATTCTAATATTGCCAAAACAACCAAACAAATAATAAGTGAATAAGCTCTCATTCAATAAACTACCTTAATATAGTAACCAATATTGCGGCTAAGGATGCTACAGCTGTAGATAATCCCACTATACCTTGTATACCCAGTTTTTCGCGTGGCGGATGTTTCGGAACAAAAATTTCTGCACCTGGTTTAATTGCCGGATAATCATAAAAGAATAAGAATTTCTTAGTGGCTTTTATTGAACCATTGGCATAAACTACGTACGCACCTCTTTTACTTGCATTATAGGTAAAACCACCAGACTCATTTATATATTGCTCCATTGTTTTACCTGGCTGATAAACGATATTTATCGGTTTAAGCACTTCGCCTGTTACACGCACGGTTTGCAATTGTTTGGGAACAGTAATTACATCTCCATCTTCAAGTAACAAATTGAATCTTGAGGTTGAATCCTTTAAGATCTTAACCAGGTCAATGCCCACAAAATCACTTTTTAAAATGATTGAATCTTTAGAAATATTAGAAGTATCGGTTACTCCCTGTGCAAATTGAAGCCTTTTAAGATTCATTAACTTTTCATCTTCATCCCTGTTCTGCCTTAAACGCCTGTTACGGTCACTGGCATTCATTCCACGGCTTGATGTATCTGGGGCGGGGCCAGGGCGCCTTAACGAAGCACCGGCCGGAAATGCCATTGCCGTTAAACCGCCGGCACGTTTAATAATATCAGAGATCTTTTCGTTTTTCCTTTGCACACCATATGTTCCGGGATACAGGACTTCACCCTCAATCCTTACCACCTTTTGTGTTTCAAATCCTTCTGCACTATGTACCGATACAATATCGTAAGGCTTTAATATAAATGGTTCACCAAGCAATCGCAGGTTCTTATCTATGTTAACCGTAAAAATTTGAGCAGTGGCAGATGTACGGGATAATGCATTGCTACTTTGTAACCTTCTTGATATTTCGATACGATTTGGCGTGGCACCTTCTTTAAAGCCGCCTGACATTTGTATCAATGCCTCAAGAGACATGTTCTCTGCATATTTAAATGTTCCGGGTTGTCTTACCTCTCCCTGAATTTGAACTTTATATTCGTCGCGCAAATCAAAAATTGACGAAATGGTCACTTTATCTTCCCTTTGCAAAGAGATATCAGGGTCAGAACCATTCATAATCCTTGAAACATCAAAAGATAGTAATGAAAGGCTGTTATCAACATTAAGCCTTGAGATATATCCTCTGTTTAAAAAAGCATCTTCTTTTAAGCCATCAGCTTTCTGAATCAAACCTTTTAATGTTAAGCCTTTTCCTAATTCGTAACGACCGGGTCTGAATACAGCTCCGCTGATTTCAACCCTGTTCTCAAACCTGTCTAAGATACGTTCAACAATAAATTTATCGCCATTTACGGGGTGATAGGTATTAAAGTTATCTGCATTAATATCAATGATACGGCGTTCGCGACTGGTGTTTTGTAAAACCTTTACATTAGCTGAGTAGGCATCCGTAGTAAAGCCGCCTGCAAACCCCAAAACATCCTGAAAACTTTCAGATGGAAGAACCTCGTATAATGCCGGCCTTTTAACCTCGCCGCTCATTTCAACACGAGTTTTAAAAACAGGAACATTAATTACATCCTGATCTTGTAAACGGATATTATTACGCTGGAAACCTTTAAGTAAAAAGTCGTAAACATCCACATTGGCCACCACCCTGTTGTTTCTGATTACCTGAATTGTTCTAAATGAGCCGTTTTTGTTTGGGCCACCCGAGGCATACAAGGCATTAAATACAGTTGCTAATGATGGTAAGGTATAAGTACCGGGCCTGTTTGCTTCGCCGACTATGGTTATTTTTATACTTCTAATGTTGCCAATATTGATAGCTACATTGGTACGGCCAGTACGCAAACCCGGATACGTTTTAGACATTGCCGAGCGTATCTTTGATTCGGCTTGTTCAATAGTTAAACCACCAACTGATATCAAACCTACATATTGCAAACGCACTGTACCTTCGGGATTAACCTTTAAATTGTAATTAGCTTCGTTATCACCGGTAAGGTCAATTAACAATTCATCATCCGGGCCAATCACATAACTTTTAGGCGTAGCCATGCGCAAGTTTGGCTCAAAGCTGATCTTAGTGTTTCTAAACAGATCTTCACCAAAAACCTTGGGTATCAGGTTGCCGAAAGCATCCCGCATTTGTGTTCTTTTGTTATATGTAGAATCTTGTCGGTTATAATTAGAAGTATCAGAACCATCTACATTATAAGTACGCCCCGAAACGTTTCCATTGTTAAAAGAACTATTCCCTTTTGAATATTGACCGTTATTATTTCCGTTTGAATTATTCTGATCGTCTTTTTTAATCTTATCTATTCTTTGAGTAAGTTTTTGAGCTTCAGAAGCTGGCAATCCTTGAGCAGTTGCCATTTGGGCAATTTGATTTACATCTGTATATCCTACCGATGCTGCTTTTTGCATGAGCTGACGGATCTGTATATCAGAAAGTTCATCAACTCTGACGTTCGATAAATCCTGAGAACTTTGCGCGTATAGAGAATACGAGAAAAAGAAAGCTAAAAAAAACAGTAAAACCTTAGAGGTTTTTTTTGGGGATGTAAAATTTGAGAACATGTATCGCTTTGGCAAACGTTATTTAATATACAATATGAAAAGACTTTTCAACAACATTATTAAATAAAATAAGTTTAAAAAAGCCTTATCTTTTTGAACAGCGAATATAGGCAATTATTTAAACTAAAAATCAGCAGTATACTTGGCAAATTTTGTAACTATAAAATAATATGTCATAAAAGCCTACTATTGCTGTCATTCAAAATTCAATCGTCAAAAAAATAATAGTTGTGCTAAAATGTTTTTATGAGCTTTACGTCTACCTAAGAAATGGCTTACTCATGGAAAACAACTCTATCACAACATATAGCACCGGAAAGCAGGGTACTGTTCCCGATGCAAACCTGGCCAGCTCACTTTGCCAGGAACTTAAAGCTACAGATACCGACTGCCCTGAAATTTTTAAATCTGTAAAGGTTTTGACGGATGCTGACGAAGAGCGCGAACTTGCCATTGTGTTTTTAGATATACGCAATTTTACCTCTTTAATGGAATCACAGGCTTCAACAGAGATCATCAATGTTGTGCGCAGATTATTTACCGCTTTTAACCAGATTATTGATAATTTTAAAGGCAAGGTAGTTGAAACAGCAGGCGATAGTTTATATGCCGTGTTTGGTTTAACCACAGCCATTAAAGAAGCGGTAGGCAATGCTTATAATGCTACCAAAATGATTTTTGAAACCATTAACTGGTTTAATATTGTTTATGCAGTTCCGCAGTATGGCTATCCGCTAAATATTGGCACCGGCCTGCATACAGGTAAGGTATTGGTAGGAAATTTCAGCCTGGACGAAAACAACAAACTTTCGGTTATGGGCCTGCCTGTAAACATTGCTTCAAGGCTACAGGCGCAAACTAAAGAGCTGAACAATGATATGATCGTTTCTGAAGAGGCCTACTCATTATTGGAAGTAGAGGATCAGTTACATGAAAAGCGGACTATCTCTTTGAAAGGGTTATCTTTCAAACAAACAGTCCGCCTGGCGGGTAAACCATATTTTGCTGCGATCAGCAACCAAAGAAGCGACTTTGATTACCTGCTGGCTATTTCAGGTTAAGATCATATTAATTATGCTGAAAACAACTGTGGCTTGCGTTTAAACGTTTCCCACAAAAACTCGCCGTAAATAGTATTGGCCCATGCAAACCAGCTACGGCTGAAGTTTGCTGCATTATCTTTATTAAACGATTCGTGCATAAAGCCTTTATCTGCATGCGAACGTTTCAGCATGGCTAAACACATTTTGATCTCTGCATCGTCATTACTGGTTAAGCCACGGGCAATGATACTCAATGGCCAAACCATATCAGGTTTGCCTACGTGGGGGCCACCAATACCTTCTGCCACTTTACCTTTGTAGAAGTAAGGGTTTGAATCTGATAACACAAACTTACGCGTATTTTGATATATCGGATCATTCACGCTAACCGCATCCAGATATGGTAAGGCAAGCAAGCTTGGAATGTTAGCATCGTCCATCAGGTTATGGTTACCAAATCCATCTACTTCAAAAGCATAGATCTGCCCGAACTTAGGATGATGATAGATGGCATGTTGTTTTAAAGCGGCTTCAACTTCGCCAGCTAATGCCGATAATTCTGAAGCAAGCTGATGATCACCACTGATGGTCTTCACCATTTCTGAAGCTTGCTTAAGGCTCACTACCGCAAAGAAGTTTGATGGTACCAGGAATGGGAATATGGTAGCATCATCACTTGGACGGAACATGGAACAGATTAAACCATTTGGCTTAACAGGGAAACCATAACCGTCACCAGGTAAGGTATCGGTAGGTTTGGATGTTTCGCGCTGGAAGTGATAACTGCCCGGTCCGTTTTTACGTTGCTGCTCTTTAAACGTTTTTAAGATAGTAGCCACGGCACTTTTCCATTCTGTGGTAAATGGTTGGGTATCGCCGGTTTGTTTCCAATAACCGTAAGCTAAACGAATGGTATAGCAAAGCGAATCAATCTCCCATTTACGCTCGTGTACGCCAGGTTTCATATCTGTATGGTCCGACTTCCATTCGCTTACTTTGCTACCATCTTTATAAAAAGCATTGGCATAAGCATCTTTTAAAACATAGGTAGTCTGGCGATTGATAACACCTGCAATCAATTCACGCAGTTTGGCATCGCTTTTTACAAATGTAATGTAAGGCCATACCTGTGCACAACTATCGCGCAGCCACATCGCATCAATATCGCCGGTGATTACATAAGTATCCGGCTTACCATTTACCATTTCATGAAAAACGGTAGTATCCAAAGTATTGGGGAAGCAGTTTTCAAATAGCCAGGTTTGCTCAGTATCCTTTACGCCTGCTTTAAATTGCTTAATAGCGCTTTCTATGGCTTCGCTTCTGAAATGGCGTTTAGCAGCAGGCACCCTTACCACCGGGTATGGATCTGCCATACTGGCCAACCCGGTTTTTGATAACAGCACACCAGCCGATAATAAGCCTGTATTTTGTAAAAACTTACGTCTGTGCATCATAAAATTTATAATTGGTTTTGAGTTACTTACTTATTTGTATATTCTGATCGTTAACGTTCCAGCCTTTGATATTTAACAGCATATTCTGATTGCCCGACTGCGGATAATCTATGGTTACAGTTTTGGTTTCTCCAGGCAATACCGACAAATAGTTATCACTTGCAAAAGCCGGTAATATGCGTTGTTTAGTTTCTGCGTTTATTAATGCCAGGCGATTAAAAAATGCCACAGGTGCATTATCAGGGTTACTTAAAGTCACCTGCACCTTTCCGGCAGAAAGTTGTTTAGCAGATACATTTAAAGCCGCCTTATGCATTTTTTGCAGGCCGGAGTATTCGCCATCGTTATTAGGCAGCCAGTAAAGGTTACTGCTCATCACTTTCTTATTAGTATTGAGCAATTCCAGGTTCAAAAACAACCCTTGCTTTTGGCGTAACGCATCAATCTGTTTTTTAAGCGTTAAAAACTTTTGGGTTGATGATGGACCGATTGAAATAAACACCTGCGTTAATACCGAATCCTTGCCAGCCATGTCATAGGTTTTTACTACCAGCATCAGGTTACGTACCGTTTTAAAGGTGTTGTTGATCCCAGTGATCATGCCATCAACCGGATTGTAGGCAATGTGCAGCGGCTGGCTGCCTTTGCGCAAACCATAAAGGCAGGCATTGGGGTCAAGGTAATAATCATACATCTGGCCACGCATAGCTGTCCAAGGGTTTTGTGTTTTCCAGATAATACTGCCAGTATACCATTCCCACATGTGTGAGCTGAAACCTTCCATCAATGCACGGTACTGGTCGTAGTTTACCAATTGCGCTTTCATGGCAAAATCTTTTACTGACTCTGGGTCGCCGTATGGCTTCAGGAATTCATTATAACCAACCCCTTTGTATTTGTGGTAGTCCCAAATAGAATCAACATCCTCGCCTTTTGAAGTATACTTAGGTGCTATCAGGTTTTTTGAGGATATAAACCTTACCAGCGACTCGTAATCACCCACCCCTACTGATCCCACTTCTGAGTTGAAAGGATAAGTGCGATTGTTCCAGAAGCTTTCTATTGGCTGTATACCATAAGGGCCATCACCGTTACCGCCCATTGTATTGTACGACATTTCGCTCGAGTTTGAATACTCAATAAACCAGCGCGTACCATCAAGCTTAGGCATAATGCTATCACGTAATGGTAATAAAATATCATCTGGTGGAGGGATCTCGTTACCTGCGCACCACATAGCTAGTGAGGCATGGTTACGCACCAATTTAACCTGATCTGCAGCAGAAGCCAGGTACAATCCATGATCGTCCGGGTATTTACGACGGGTCCACTGATCGTCCTTTTTCATCGGGTCAATCCAGCGGCCATTGCAATCGCCTGACATCCAGAAGTCCTGAAATACCAGCATACCATATTTATCGCAGGCAGCATAAAACTCGGGGCGCTCGATTAAGGCGCCACCCCAAACCCTGATCAGGTTAAGGTTCATGTCTTTATGGTAACGTACCTCTGCATCATAGCGTGCATCACTAAAACGCAGCATAGCATCAGAAATAATCCAGTTACCGCCTTTGATAAATATCTTCTGCCCGTTTACTGCAACCTGTTTACTTTGTGTAGTAGTATTCCAACTGGTTTGTATCTCTCTTACCCCAACTTCTACATTGTTCTGGTCAGACACAGCTTGGCCATTTACCAGGAACTGAAATTTAGTTTGATACAAGTTTTGAGGACCATATCCGTTTGGCCACCAAAGTTTAGGATTATTAAGGGTAAGATCGGGCAGATTGATCTTTGTGATTGCAGAAGGCGCAAGCGTAACTTGCTTTGATACAGTCTGGCCATCTACCATATACTTTAACGTACCTTTTATAGCTTTTGCAGTTGCATTTTGCAGTTCGGCAGTAGCTTTTATCGTAGCCGGTTTCTGCGGTCCTTCGGGCATGCGCACACCCGGAACCAATGTGATGATGTGCGGATTTAATATGCGGACAGCTCCTGTTTCCTGAATGGTTACTTTATCCCATATACCGGTATTACGGTCGCGGATGGGTTGAATCCAGTCCCAGCCTGCGGTATATTGCAGTGCCACATTACGGGCGATGGTACCATCGCCGCCTTGTCCACCATTTGGGTTACCTGCAACCGGTGCTGGTTTAACTAAAATAGCCAGCCTGTTTTTTCCGTTTGCATTTAAGAAAGGGGTAATGTTGTACGATTGGCGCAGAAACATGCCTTCATGCGGCTTAGCAGTCACTTTCTTGCCGTTCAAATAAATATCGCAACTATAGTTAACACCCCGAAGGTTCAGAAACACCTGCCCATCGGCAGTGGGTTTCTTTTCATCAAAATCTTTTAAGAACCAATAAGTATAGTAGGCATTGCCAGTTTTGTAGATATCAGCAATATGCTCATTGTTCATTCCGTAAAAAGGATCCGGAACTTTTTTGTTATTCAACAAAGTGGTCAGCACTGTTCCCGGAACAGTGGCCGGCATCCAGGTATTGGTATTGAAATCGGGTTTACTGATCTGTGTACCTGTGGACGAAACGGCATCAGCCTTTAAACATTTCCATTGCGTATTCAGTTCATGTTCGCTTTGGGCTTTTGACACATAAGAACTAAAGAGCGCAGCAACAATCAGGAGGGAGCGATGTAATTTTGTTTGCATAGGCTGTAAATATAAAAATCGCCGGGCGGATGAGCATTACCGCGCGGCGATTTTAATAATTTTTCGTTTAAATCTATGTAGCTAAATCGTTTTATGGTGTATAAGTAGTGGCTTTACCATATAACGCATTAGATACGCTTGACAGATAAGTATGTACATCTGTATTTGGCAAGTTGTAATATAGGTAAATGCCATAGCTGTTATTAACTGTTTGTGTTGCCAGTGAGGCTGCCGTACTTGAACTGGTGCTTTGAATATCAATAGCAGCAGGGCCTAAATTTGATTTGGCAAGTCCCGGTACGTTTGGCACAGAGTAACTACCATAAATAGCATTCCAGCTGTAATTTACTTTTGAACCTACGGTTACCCCATTGTATGATAAACGTGATGATGCGGGGCCATAGAAGTAAAATGAAATGATCTTGTTTGGCATCAGCTGGCGCAAAGCGGTTACCAGGTAAACAAACGAACTTGAATTTGGCTGGCCTGTGCCGTTAGTACCGTAATCGGCATACTCATCGTCAAAATCAATACCATCTAAGCCGTAAGTAGTTACCGCATCACTTAATTGCTGTGCAAACGCTTGTGCCGCGGCCTGTGAAGGGAAATTACTGATACCTGCGCCCTGGTGATTACCTAAAATAGAAAGCAATACCTTAATCCCTTTTGCCTGTAGCGGCTGGATATAAGTAGCTTTATTGCTTAATACATTTGTAACCTGTGGATTAAAGTACAATACGGCCTGCTGCGTGCTGGTATTGTAATTAATATTTGCCGCAAAAATAATCCCGATATCAAACAATTGCTGGCCTGTAGACAGCTTATATTTACCCACATTGCGGATATCATTATTATTCACTTCTACATAACAAACGCCTTTAGGGCCGCTTACCCCAATGGCGTTTGTTTGCAGATTATTTGATGAACCAGAACCCACAGGCGCAACAGTATTGCTTGCGTCTTTTTTACAAGCTGATGCTAATAATACAGTAGCTAATACTACTACAGTACCTGCATTTTTAAACAACGATTGACTAAATCTTTTCATAAATTTTGGTTTTAAATAATTGGTTTTATGGAGGCAGCTTATTTAGATAGTCGTTGTTTTTTCTGCTTCTTTTAAATCATAGGCACATTTTTTAGGTTTAGTTAATTGGTCTTTATCTCAACGCTTAGGGTTTGGCCCCATTGTAAACTCCAGCACGCCGCCTTTAAGCAGGTCCTGATGCGTGATATAGTTTTTATTATAAGGCTTACCGTTTAACGTAGTACTTTGTACGTAAACATTTTGCTTACTGTTGTTTTTAGCTTTGATTAAAAATTTCCCGGCAGGTGTATTAAAAGATACCTCATCAACAGATGGGCTGCCAAACATATACTGGCCGCTTGCAGGGTTAACCGGGTATAAACCGGCAATGCTCCACACTGCCCATGCGCTCATCTGCCCGCAATCTTCGTTACCCGCATAACCTTCGGGCTGGTCATGATACATCGAATCAATAATCATGCGCACACGCGATTGTGTTTTCCAGGGCTGACCAACAAAGTCATACATGTAGGCAATGTGATGGCTTGGCTCGTTACCATGCGCATACTGCCCTATTAAACCGCTTACATCAGGCGATTGGTTTGTACCTGTCATTTTGGAACTGACAGTAAATAGCGAATCCAGCTTTTTAACAAAATTAGTGTAGCTGCCATATTTCATGGCAAGCCCGGTGATATCATGCGGAACAAAGAACGTATGCTGCCATGAGTTACCTTCGGTAAACATTGCCTTGTCAGGATCGTGTTCTGAATAGTATGGATCAAATGGAACTACCCATTTGCCGTCTGAGTTTTTAGCACGCGCGAAACCAATCCTGGTATCAAACAGATTTTGCCATGAAGTTGAACGTTTCATGTAGTAAGCATAATCTTCCTGTTTACCCAGTTTTTTTGCTACCTGCGCTATGCACCAATCATCGTAAGAGTATTCGAGCGTAACGGTAACACTGCTGCCATATTTATCCTGCGGAATGTAGCCATACTGGCGATAAAAGTTTGTACCGCGAATATCTTGCATCGAGCTTTTCTTCATCGCCTCATAAGCCAGGTTAACATCGATCCCTTTAATGCCTTTCAAGATAGCATCAGCCAATACAGGAACGGCGTGATAACCCGTCATACAATTGGTTTCATTTGCGCTAAGGTCCCAAACCGGCAATAATCCTGTTTCTTTATAAAAAGCGAGCATGGTATTTAAGATACCGGGATAGCGTTCGTCCTGTGTAACGGTAAGCAATGGGTTCAATGCACGAAAAGTATCCCAAAGAGAATATTCGGTATAGCGTTGCTGGCCGGCAGGCATTTGGTGTACCTCTCCTTTCGCATTTTGATAGCTGCCATCGGCATCAGAATATAATGCAGGTGCCATGCAGGTATGGTATAAAGCGGTATAAAACACTCGCCTAAGTTTAGGGTCGTTGGTTTTAACTTCAATCTTGGCTAATTCTTTTTCCCATTTGTTTTCTGCTGCCTGTTTTACTTTGTCAAAGCTCCAGCCTTTGATCTCGCCAAGGGCAAGCGTGGCTTTATCGTAGTTAACGGTTGACAGTGCCACTTTTAACATCACCTTATTACCTGGTTTTTCGTCAAAAAGTAACTGTGCCATAGTCGAAGCAGCTTTTACTTCTGAACCATTTACTGCCGAGCCATTTTCGCTCAGATACAATTTCCTGAATGGCCTTGATGTACGGATAGCAAAGTAAACGCGCTGCATTACTGCCCAACCTGTTGAATAGCGATAACCAACCAGCGTTGAGTCATTGACTTGTTTGATATAAGTATCAGTAGGCTTATCCCAGTTTAAACGGAAGCCAAGATTCAATTTTACGACAGGCGATATCCCAACCGGATAAGTAATATCATGAAAGCCACAACGCTCTGTTGTAGTAAGCGCCACATTGATGCCGTTATCCAATTTTACCTGATAGTATCCTGGGGATGCCTTTTCATTCTTATGGCTAAACTTTGCCACCCCATGATCAGCAGTGTCTGTAATGATCTTTGTTTCAGGCATTACTGAAATATCGTACCAATCGCCGATACCTGTACCACTAAGGTGCATGTGGCTAAATCCGGTGATCAACGAATCGCTGTAATTGTAACCTCCGCACCAGTCCCAGCCGCCGCGGCCATTATCGGGGCTTAACTGTACCATCCCGAACGGCACTACTGCGCCGGGAAAGGTGTGCCCATGCCCGCCGGTACCTATAAATGGATCAACATATTTTGTTAAATGTTTTTGAGCATAGCCTACCGTAGCCGATAGCATAGCAGACGACAGTACTATAAATTTTAAGCTTTTAAGCATTAGTTGGTTAAGTTTATTCGGAGACATATATAACGCAAAAAAACCCTTTTTCAAGGGCTTTTTTGCTAATTAATTTAATTCTTGTTATAGTATTAAACGATGTATTATTTGTCATCGTCTTTTCTTGGCCAGGTATTGTTTGCCTGGTTATAATCAGGGAACTTTTTGTCAGGGTCGATCACTACGGAAGTAATTTTTTCTGTTGACGGGAATTTGTAAACGAAGTAAACGTTACGCATCCAAATCTCTACAGGCAATTTCACACGGGTAGTTTTGCCATCTTTTGTGGTGATGTCCATTACAACTGGCATTGGCATTTTGTCAAGGTTATCCAGTGTAATTAATGCACCTTTTGACGGATCATCATTTACATATTTCACTTCACGTACAGACTGGTCAAGCCTCCAGTTATTTTGGAACCAGCTTCTCCAAAACCAGTTCAGATTTTCGCCGGTGTAGTTTTCCATCGTACGGAAAAAATCATCTGGTGCAGGGTGTTTAAATGCCCACTCGCGGATGTATGACTGAAATGCTTTATCGAAACGTTTTTCGCCGATGATCTGCTCGCGTAATAACACTAAACCAAAGCTTGGTTTACGATAAAGTATGGTCGCGTTGTTTTTCTCTTTAAGGTCATCAGTAACAGTCAGGATTGGTTCAATGGAAGGGTCTGTCATTGAAGCACCTATCTCCTGTGCGGTTGGCATGGCACGTGGCCTGCCATTTTGCGGAACCATTACCGGGCGTGGATATTTCTTGTAATGAGCATCGGTTGACAAGGTATTAATGAAAGTGTTGAAGCCTTCATCCATAAAGCCGTACATACGCTCGTTTGAACCTACAATCATCGGGAACCAGGTGTGGCCAAACTCGTGGTCGGTTACGCCCCATGGATCTCTTGCGCCCATACCGCAGAATACGATACTTGGGTACTCCATACCGCCTGCAACACCTGCAACGTTTGTTGCTGTATTATAAGGGTACTCGTACCATTTATTAGAGTTAAACTCTAAGGTTTCTTTTACTTCGCGGGTAGATACGCCCCAGCCTTGTCCGTTAGTGCCGTAGCTTTCTTGCGGGTAAGCAGAAATAGCTATTCCTTTTCTGCCGCTTGGGAAGTTAATCTTTGCAGCATCCACCACAAATGATTTTGATGCAGCCCAGGCACAATCGCGTGAGTTATTGATCTGGTAATGCCAGGTCAGCATGGCTTTGCCTGTTGGGCGTGACGATGCCTGCGATACTTCTTCCGGCTTACGGATAAATACGGTCGAGTCGCTTTTTGCGGCAGCAGCCCAGCGAGTCATTTGTGTTGGGGTATACACTTCAGCAGGGTTCAGCAACTGGCCAGAGCACATTACGATCATATCAGACGGCGCAGTGATACGAATATCGAAATTACCATACTCTAAGTAAAACTCGCCCGGCCCGGTATATGGCAGCGGATTCCAGCCTTGCAGGTCATCATACACGTACATGCGCGGATACCACTGCGCTACTTCATAGATTCTTCCGTTTTTGCTATCGGCATAGCCCATACGGTCAGATCCATACCTTGGCGAAACAAAGCTATATTCGATCTGCAATTTCACCTGACCGCCAGACGGCATAACACCACCGGGAACAGAGATCTGCATACGGGTATCATTGATGGAAAAATCGAGATCTTTAACCGTGGTTTTACCTTTTGCGGTACTCAGTAATTTTACGGATTTGATTTTATAACCGGCATCAAACATCTCGCCGCGGCCACCGTTACGGCTACCCTGCTGCGTAACAATTGCCGAACCACGCGAATCAGATTTAAATAAATTCTGATCTAACTGCATCCATAAAAAAGGCAGTTTGTTTGGGCTATTATTGGTGTAAGTTAATACCTCTGTACCTGTTACCTGATTTTTAGCTGTATCCAAGGCAGCACTAAGCTGATAGTCTGCACGATTTTGCCAGTATTTTGGACCTGGCTGGCCATCGGCAGCACGATATTCGTTACCGTTTTTTGTATAAAAAAATGGTGCAAAAGCAGCGTGATAATCATACGCTGTTGGAGGAGCGCCAACCTGCCCCGGCTCGGGCTGGTTTGGATTTGGTCGCTGGGCAAAAGTAGTACCGGCAGCAAAAACTGATGCCAGTATCACACCGGCAAAGCCTGATCTTTTCATGTTTGTTAGTTAATAGGTGTTAAAGATTGTTAAAAGCTGGCTATTATTAAAATACTTATCACAACGTCAGCGAATTGTTACCATTTCTTTGATTGATAGCACTTATAATTATTTTTATGATACCGTTTTTGATTTAAGTAAACAGTATTTTGTACCATAATTTGATACATCTATGAGCCACAAATTTTCTATAGCCATATTAGATGATTACCAGCAGGCTGCCTTTAAATTTGCCAACTGGACTAATATTTTACAACAAGCCAACGTACAGGTATTTCATGGCCATATTGCTGACGAAGCCGAGCTTGTAGAGCGCTTACAGCCATTTGATGTAGTATGTATGATGCGCGAACGCACACCGCTGAAACGCCCTGTACTATCGCAATTGCCTAATTTAAAATTGATAGTTTCAACCGGTAAGCGCAATGCCTCGCTTGATGTACAAGCTTGCGAGGATTTAGGTGTCGAAGTGCAAATGACCGGCTACCACGAAAGCGGCGCACCTGAACTAACCTGGGCTTTACTGATGGCCATCGCCAGAAAAATTACAGTTGAAAATGCGAACGTACGTAATGGTGGCTGGCAAACTACTATTGGTACAGACCTAAAAGGGAAAACCATAGGCATCATTGGCTTAGGCCGTATTGGTGCGAAGATGGCTGCTTACGCAAAGGTTTTTGGCATGAATGTGATTGCTTGGAGCGAAAACCTCACAAAAGAGCGTGCCGAAGAAGCGGGTGCGAAACTGGTGAGCAAAGAAGATATTTTCAGGCAGGCAGATTTCGTGACCATTCACCTGGTGTTAAGCGAAAGATCAAAAGACACCATTGGTGCGCACGAATTAAGCTTGATGAAGCCGGAAGCCTACCTGATCAACACATCCCGCGGTCCGCTAATTAATGAAGCTGCCTTATTAGATACTTTAAGAAAAAAAGCTATAGCCGGTGCCGCAATTGATGTTTTTGATACCGAGCCGTTACCGGACGACCATGAATTTCGCAAGCTGGATAATGTATTGGTAACACCGCATATTGGCTATGTTACTGAAGATACTTACCGGATCTTTTTTGAAGATACTGTAAAAGCTATTGAAACCTGGCTTGAAAAACAAAATGCCTGAGCTTAGCTCAGGCATTTTGCATATAGAGGTAAATATTATCTGCTATTGTATTTCTCTTACCCAAATATTACGGAAGCTGATCGGCTCGCTTTTATCGCCGTGGGCTTGTAATTTAATTGGCGAAGCACCATGTTTTACACTGTATGATGGTTTACCGATGTATTGAGTTGGGCCTAACAATGTAGTATTGTTTTGTACCAGCACACCGTTAAAAAATACGGTTACACGTGCAGGTGATTTAACAGAGCCATCCTCGTTAAACACAGGGGCAGTCCAAACTACATCATAGCTTTGCCACTCGCCCGGTTTGCGTGCAGGGTTGGCCAGCGGGATAAACTGTTTGTAAATACTGCCTGCCATACCGTTTACATAGGTCTTGTTATCGTATGAATCAACGATCTGTAATTCGTAACCGGCATCGCCTTTACCTATTGAAGCAAGGAATAAACCGCTATTGCCACGGCCCTGACCTGTACCGCTAATGTTAGCCGGGATGCGCCATTCAATGTGCAACTGGTAATTATTGAATGCTTTTTTAGTTTCAATATTGCCAGACGCTTTATTAACTGTAAGGATATTATCTTTTACAAACCAGTTTGCAGCCTTGTTACGGTCTTCCGTCATTACCCATTGGTCAAGGTTTTTACCGTCGAACAATATTACGGCATCAGAAGGCGCGCTTTTAAAGTCGGTAACACCTGGAGTAACCTTAACAGGTACCGGCTCCCAAACCTCTGTATCCTCTGGTTTTGCATTTTGTGCATGTGCCATGTAAAAACTGCCGGCCAATAAGGCTGTTAAAAGAAATTTATTTTTTATCATAGTTAGATTGTTTATGCAAGCAAGCTGCGCAGGTACTTACTGCTTTGCGTGATGCTTACAAATGGGTCAATTTTAAAGTTTTCCTGTTCTACAATGTAGTGTCTTACCCCTGCTTTCTGAGTGTGCTTAAAGATTGATTTGAAATCAATGGTACCCTTGCCTACTTCAGTGTTCAGGTCATGGTTTTGCTTGTCCATATCTTTAACATGCACCATGGTAAATCTACCCGGATAAGCTTCCAGCCATTTTACTGGATCCTGTCCAGAACGTACCACCCAGTATATATCCATTTCGAAATGTACCAGATCAGCATGGGTTTCTTTTAGCAGGATATCATAAAGCATCACACCATCAACTTTTTCAAATTCAAAGTTGTGATTGTGATAGCCCATTTTTAAACCTGCTTTTTCTACTCGTTTAGCTGCAAGATTAAGTTTGGTAGCTATGTTTTTAAGATCTGCTGCAGTTTTACGGAACTTTTCGTCCACATAAGGCATAACAATATATTGCTGACCTAATATCCTGGCTGCTTCTATAGCTTCGTCAATTTCACCTAACTTACCCTCTGCTAATAAAGCATCCATGCCATAGTGGCCGCTTGGGCTGGTCAATCCGTGTTTTTTAAGCAATGCGCTAAACTCGGTTGCACTTAACCCCCAAAAGCCGTGTTCTTTGCTGTAACCAAAGGTTTCAACCTCTTTGTATCCGGCAGCTGCTATTTTAGCAATCACGCCTTTTACATCTTTAGGCAGTTCCTCACGCAAGGTATATAACTGTAAACCTACTTTGCCGGTAATCTTCGCAGAAGAAAATTTAGGGGCTAACAACATACCAGCGCCTATAAGGCCCGCCTGGGTTAAAAAAGTTCTTCTCGTACTCATTTGTATCTGGTTTTAATCTGTCTTGTTATCAGACGTCACAAATCTGAACGCATTTACGCAGCGATGCAAATTTATCAGGATTAACCGGCATAAACTCCTGTGCTACAAAGCCTTTATAACCTGTAGCCACAATAGCTTTCATAATTGCCGGATAGTATAATTCCTGTGTATCGTCAATTTCATGCCTGCCTGGTACACCGCCTGTATGGTAATGTGCGATGTATTGGTGATAATCCCTAATGTTCTGGATCACATCACCTTCGTCAATCTGCATGTGGTAAATATCATACAGTAACTTAAAGTTATCAGAGCCAAGCTTTTTACAAAGTTCCGCCCCCCACCAGGTGCGGTCGCACTGGTAGTCTTTATGATCGTGCTTGCTGTTCAGAAGCTCCATCACCAATACTACTTTATGCTTCTCGGCTAATGGGATCAACTGTTTCAGTCCTTCCACGCAGTTGTTCCATCCTTCTTCATCGCTTTTACCACGGCGGCTGCCGCTAAAGCAGATCAGGTTGGTATAACCTGCCTTACCAACAAGCGGTATCATTTCAGTGTATTGCTTAATCAGCGTTTCATGAAATTTCTTGTCGTTAAAGCCATCGGTAAGGTTAATCTCCGCACCATTACACATGGATGAAGTTAAACCATACTTTTTCAGCATAGGCCATTCTTTAGGGCCAACCAGGTCAAGCCCGGTTAAACCTATATTTTTAAATTCCTGGCATACTTTCTCTAATCCATATTCATGGTAGATCCACCAGCATGCCGAATGGTTAATGTTTCCTTTTAGCTTCAATGTTTTAGTTTCTTCCGAAGCCTGAGTGGCGAACGGACTTAACATGCCCGAAGCAGATATAGCCGCAGTGCCTGCCAGTATGTTCTTGATAGCCGATCTCCGGTTGGTTGCCATATTTGTTTGAGTTGATCTTTTAAAAATAGTTTAATTACACATCAAGGCGCATGTCCTTTTGCTCGTCAAGGTTAAGCGAAGGATCAGCTGCCATGTTGTTACGGTCGCGGAAAAACAGTAAGAACAGCACCAGTACACCAGCTGCAATACCTGCTGGTATCAGCCAGATATGCTGCCAGTTATGCGAATTTGCACCGGTTTTGTATGAATCTACAATTGGGCCTGAAATATAAGAACCGATCAGCATACCAACGCCATAAGTGGCAAGGGTGATAAAGCCCTGTGCAGCACTTTTAAAACGTTCGCCTGCAAGGTTATCTGTATAGATTTGACCTGTTACGAAGAAGAAGTCATAACAAATACCGTGCATTACAATACCTAATATCAGCATCCAGTAATTGGTGTCAATGTTTCCGTATGCGAAGAACACATATCGTAATGCCCAGGCAAGCATACCAAAGGCCAACATTTTTTTAACGCCTAATCTTACAAAGAAGAAAGGCATGATAGCCATAAACACAAGTTCTGAAACCTGTCCGAATGCTTGCTTACCAGCCGCACCCTGCATACCTACCTCATTAAGGAAAGGATTGGTAAAGTTGTAATAAAAAGCAAGCGGAATACAAATTGCGATAGAACCCAGGAAAAATACCAGGTATGATGTATTTTTCAGCATACCAATCGAATCCAGGCCTACAATTTCACGGAAGCTTGTTTTTTGGCCTTTTTTAACAGGAGGCGTATCCGGTAAAGTAAAGCTGAATAAGCCTAATATTAATGAGGCTACTGCCGCCATTTTAAAAGTTAAGATCAGCGTACCTGCTTTTTCCCAACCTAACCAGCCAATTGTTAAACCCGCTACAATCCAGCCTAATGTACCTAAAACCCTTATCGGTGGAAACTCCTTGCTTGGATTGGTCATCTGCTTAAATGAAACAGAGTTAACCAATGCCAAGGTAGGCATATAAATCACCATGTAAATAAAGATGATCGGATAAAATGCATTGAAATCAGTCAGGGTTGTTGCATAATACAATGCAGCTGCGCCAACTAAATGCAATACACCCAATATTTTCTGAGCTGAGAAAAACTTATCTGCAATTAAACCGATAATAAACGGTGCAAGTATAGCACCGAATGATTGGGTTGCATAAGCCTCGGCGTTTTGAAAGTCTGTAGCTTTAAGCGTTTTGGTCAGGTAAGTACCCATCGTTACAAACCATGCTCCCCAAATAAAAAATTCGAGGAACATCATGAACGATAGTTTAACTTTAACGGTCAGGTTCATGGCAATACTATTTTACGGTAAGTATGTATTTAACCATTTCCTTAGCGTCATCAACAGATAAAGACGGGTGAGCGCTCATTGGTACTTCGCCCCAGCTACCAGAACCGCCTTTGATAACTTTATCGGCAAGTTTATCTATATCACCTGAGTTGTATTTTTTGGCAACGTCTGCATAAGCAGGGCCAACTAATTTATCGTGCTCTTTATGGCAGGTCAAACAATCGTTTTGTGCAATTAACTGCGCACCTTTTGATGATGAAGCTACGCTGCCACCTGTTTTTTCGTTACCCGCGCTACCGGTAGTATCCTGTGCTGCATCAGAGTTATGCGCTACGGCATTTTGATCTGTTGCAACAGTGGTATCTGTACTTACTTTATCAGATTTTTGTCCGCCACCACAGGCAGCCATTAACGTACAAAATGCTGCTAATGATAAAATGCTAAGTGTCTTCTTCATTATTAGATTAGTTTTAGTTGTTATATTCCTAATATTTTTTTGTTCAGCGATGCGTCTATTCCTGATGCTGCAAAATCATCAAAAACACGGTCTGTAACGTGTATAATGTGATCTTTTATAAATTGCGCACCTTCGCGGGCACCATCTTCCGGATGTTTAAGGGCACACTCCCATTCTAATACCGCCCATCCCGGAAAATCATATTGCGCTAATTTGCTAAAAATTGATTTAAAATCAACCTGTCCATCTCCTAAAGATCTGAAACGGCCGGCACGGTCAATCCAGTTCTGGTAACCGCCGTAAACGCCCTGTCGACCGGTCGGATTAAATTCGGCATCCTTAACGTGCATCATTTTAATGCGCTCGTGGTAAATATCGATGTACTCCAGGTAATCAAGGCACTGCAATATAAAGTGCGAAGGATCATAAAGCAGGTTGGCACGTTTATGATTGTTTACCTTTTCAAGGAACATCTCATACGTTGTACCATCATGCAGGTCTTCACCGGCATGTATTTCATAGCAAAGGTCAATACCGCATTCTTCGTAATAATCCAAAATCGGCATCCAGCGGCGGGCAAGTTCTTCAAAAGCAGTTTGCACCATACCGGCAGGGCGTTGCGGCCACGGATACATAAACGGCCATGCAAAGGCACCGCTAAATGTTACACTGGCAGGCAAACCTAAGTTTTGTGAAGCTTTTGCAGCATACTTAACCTGCTGTACAGCCCACTCCTGGCGTGCTTTCGGGTTTTTACGATAGGCTTCTGGTGCAAAACCATCGAACAGATCATCATATACCGGGTTTACAGCTACCAGCTGGCCCTGGATGTGGGTAGATAGTTCGGTAATTTCTAAACCCGCTTCATTTACGATGCCTTTTACTTCATCAGCATAAGTTTTGCTTTCGGCAGCTTTTTGCAGATCAATAAACCGCGGATCTCCGGTTGGCAGCTGCAGGCCTTTAAAACCAAGGCTTCCCGCCCACTCTGCGATAGCCTTTAAATCATTAAAAGGCGCTTTATCGCCAATAAATTGTGCTATAAATAATGCAGGTCCTTTTATTGTAACCATAGGTAGAGTTTAAATTGTAAATGGTGTCCATTTTTGGTCAGACTTACCCGAAGCTATTACATTTTCAGTAAATGCCATGCCACGCACGCCATCTTCCACGCCCGGATAATCCAATGCTTCCGGAGCGGCTTCTTGTCCTTCCAGCCCCGCCTTAACGGTTAAGGCAAAATTGCGGTAAAGATTTGCAAACGCTTCCAGATAACCCTCTGGATGACCAGCTGGTGTACGTGTATTGTGCTGTGCATAGCTGCTGGTATAACCGCCGCCTGTGCGGTAAATCTCAGCAGGTTTATCAGGCCAGCGAACAATTAATGAATTAGCATCAACCTGCTGCCACTCTAAACCGCCTTTTTCACCATAAACACTGATGTTTACGTTGTTTTCGGCACCGGCAGCAACCTGTGTTGCAATTAAAACACCGCTTGCACCGTTTTCAAATTTCAGCAGCACAGCGCCATCATCATCCAACTTACGCCCTTCAACCACAACATTGATATCCGCACATAAATGCGAAACTTTTAATCCGGTAATGTATTCAGCAAGATTAAAAGCATGCGTGCCAATATCACCCATAGCGCCTGCAATACCGCTTTTACCCGGATCTGTGCGCCATGAAGCCTGCTTGTTGTCTTCACCCTCCAGGAAAGTGCTCAACCAGCCTTGCGGATACTGCACATACACCTTACGGATTTTACCCAGCTTACCAGATTTAATCAGCTGTTTAGCCTCTTTTACCATTGGGTAACCGGTGTAAGTATGCGTAAGGCAGAATTTGTTGCCTGTGCTTTCTACAACTTTTTTAAGCTCTTTAGCTTCATCAAGCGAGAAGGTCATTGGCTTGTCCAGCACTACATGGAACCCATTCTCGAGTGCAAGTTTTGAAGGTTCAAAATGTACGTGGTTTGGTGTTACAATACTGATCACCTGTACGCGCTGATCTTCGGGTAGTTGTCTTTCCTTTTCGATGAGATCTTTGTACGAACCATAAATGCGGCTTTCATCCAGGCCAAGCGCAATACCGCTGGCTTTGGCTTTTGCAGAATCACTGCTGAAAGCACCGCAAACTAATTCATATTGATCATCTATACGTGCGGCAATGCGGTGCACGGCGCCAATAAAGGCTCCCTGACCGCCGCCAATCATTCCAAGTCTTAGTTTCATCTGTAACGCTAAGTTCCACATATAGCCGTCATTGCGAGGCACGAAGCAATCCCCAATTAACAAAACATCTGTTAAAGATGATCTGCATAGTTTGGGATTGCTTCGTGCCTCGCAATGACGAGCGGACATTAATATTTAAGCCAAAGCCCAGGCTTTATCCCCCTTTTTGTAAGGATAGTTACCATCAAACTTACCCGGTACAGGCAAGTAACGCATAGCTTTTGTACAGCCTGGCTCTGAGGTAAAATACCCTAGCAGCGTAAGCTCTTTAATCATGCGGTAATAATGGTTAGGGTCTTCTTTCTTCTTAGTTTTAGAATACTCCATTTGCTCCTTATCAAGCGCGGCTAAAACTTTAACGCGTTCTTCAGGGCTGGCATCCATAAATTTAGCCTTAATCAGTTTCTGACTGGCATCATCCAATTTACCTAAACCGTCAATAAATACTTTCTGATCTTCTTTGGTGTAGCAGTCGCGAACCATTACCGCCATAAACTGGCCCACTTTAGCGTCTTTAGCGCCTGGTGTGCTGGTACGTGGTAAAATGGTTTCAGCTACTTCATCCATAAAGGCAACGTTTTTTTCGTCGAAAAGGTCGTCTACTTTGCTGGCAGTTGGTTTACAGCCAGAGATAAAGAACTCTGTGCCGATAACAGTGCCGCCCAGTATCCAGGCAACTCTTTCAATAGCTTGTCTTCTATTCATAGTTTTTACTATGCTTATTTAAGTTTATCAGTTAATCTTTTAAGCTTTCATCAGGTTCCAGCCCTGGCGGTACTCACGTTTAACGTATTTATTAACCGCATCAAAGTTAGATACCTTCATGGCTGAATTATCCCATTCGTATTTGATCTGTCCGCCTGGCAAATCGTGGCCCCTTACAGCAAGGTTAGCCATTAATAATGCCTCGGTTAACGGACCAGCTACTTCAAATGGTGAACTTACTTCTTTTTTACCATATCCTGCTAAACAAGCCTCAACCCATTGGCCATAGTGGCCATCGGCACCACCTGGTACACGTGCCCATTTCTGCGGCGCATGAGCCTGTGCGGTCAGTGATTTTGGTAATAGAGTTGGCGCTGATGAATAAGTACTTGCGTACATTTTGCCTTTGGTACCGATAAATAATGTACCGTTACCTTCTTCGCCACCCCATTTTTCGTTAGGGCCAAGCTCATCCGGTCTTTCAGGCTGTATACCACCGTCCATCCAGTGCAGGGTAACGTCGCCTTGTGTTTTAGCAGTTTTAGGGAAGGTAAGCGTAATGTGGCTTGATGGCGGGCAGCTTTCAGGGAAAACGCCTTTCTTAAATTCGTCAACATAAACACTACCAACACTTGCCTGTACGCTTTTCACGTATTGCAAACCAAGCGCACGGAACGGAGCCTCAATTAAGTGGCAACCCATATCGCCCAAGGCGCCGGTACCATAATCCCACCAGCCACGCCAGTTGAACGGAACCAGTTTATCTACGTAATCTTTGTAAGGCGCTGTACCTAACCACAGATCCCAGTCTAATTCTTTCGGAACTTCGGCTTTGGTAGTTGGCCATTGTATGCCTTGCGGCCATACCGGGCGGTTGGTCCAGCAATAAATGGTATGCACATCACCGATTAAACCAGCATCGTACCACTCAGAAAGTAAGCGTGTACCATCATTTGATGCACCCTGGTTACCCATTTGGGTTACTACCTTATACTTTTTGGCAGCTTCGGTAAGCATACGCGCTTCATAAATATCATGCGTAAGCGGTTTTTGCACATAAACGTGCTTGCCTAACTGCATGGCATGATAAGTAATAATGGCGTGGTTATGATCTGGCGTTGATACAGAAACGGCATCAATATGCTTGTGTTCTTTGTCGAACAGTTCGCGCCAGTCTTTATAATATTTTGCTTTAGGGAAGTTTTTAACAGAATTTGCCGCGCGGCGGTCGTCAACATCGCACAGGTAAGCAATTTCTGCCTTACCACTTTTATAAAAGTTGGCAATGTCGCTTTCGCCTTTACCACCGGCTCCAATACCGGCAATCATTAGCTTATCGCTTGGTGCCGTATATCCTTTTCCGCCTAATACGTAACGCGGAACAATCATAAAACCGGCAGCTGCTAATGAACTGCTTTTAATAAAGTCGCGCCTGGAAACGCCCTTCTGTTCTTTCTCTTCGGGTTTGTTATTCATTGGTGTAAAGTTTTAGATATTCATTTTCTTTAACTCGCTTACCGCATAGTCAACCGCACGGGCAGTTAAAGCCATATAAGTTAAAGAAGGGTTTTGGCATGCTGCCGATGTCATTGCAGAACCATCGGTAACGAATACGTTTTGTGCATCCCAAACCTGGTTCCATTTGTTAAGTACCGATGTTTTAGGATCGTGGCCCATACGTGCAGTACCCATTTCATGGATACCTTTACCAAGTACCGGCTCGCTTGTAAACGACTTCACGTTTTTAACGCCTGCTGCTTCCAGCATTTCAACGGCTTCGTTAGCCATATCAATACGCATTTTATTTTCGTTATCGCGTACCACGGCATCAATAACCGGAACAGGTAAGCCCCATTTGTCTTTCTTGGTTTTATCAAGATACATGCGGTTTTCGTGGTAAGGTAAAGTTTCACCAAAGCCACCCATACCCATAGTCCATGCGCCAGGCTCTGCAAGCGCATCTTTAAATGCACCTCCCAGGTTTAATTCAGGAATATCGCGGCTCCAGCGCTCGCGGCCTGCACTTCCCTGGTAACCAAAACCACGTATGTAATCGCGTTTTTTATCACCTTCAAGGTTAGCAAAACGAGGAATATATATACCATTAGCACGGCGGCCATACATGTATTTATCTTCATAGCCTTCCACATCACCTGACGCGCCTACCCCTAAGTGGTGGTCCATAATGTTGTGGCCTAACTCGCCGCTGCTGCTGCCCAAGCCACCTGGCCAGATATCAGTAGCAGAATTCATTAATATCCATGCTGTATTAATGGTAGATGCATTAAGGAAGATCACTTTTGCATAGTACTCGTAAGTTTTGTTGGTTTCTGCATCAAGTACCTCTACCCCTTTTGCTTTTTTGGTGTCTTTATCGTAAAGTACTTTGGTAACAATGCTAAACGGACGTAAGGTTAAGTTACCGGTTTTAACTGCTGCAGGCAATGTAGCCGATTGCGTACTGAAGTAGGCACCGAACGGACAGCCTAACCAGCATTTGTTACGGTATTGGCAATTGGTACGGCCCTCATGCGGAACTGTAATGTTTGCCGTACGGCCGATGATCATGTGGCGGTTGTTTTTGTAGTGCGCTTTTATACGGGCTGCTACATCCTTTTCAACCACGTTCATTTCCATGGCCGGCATAAAATCACCATCAGGTAAAATAGGCACACCATCACGGTTACCAGAGATACCTGCAAATTTCTCTGCATAGCTATACCATGGCGCAAGGTCGGCATAACGGATAGGCCAGTCAACTGCGATACCATCTCTAAGGTTAGCTTCAAAATCGCTGTTGTGCCAGCGGTATGACTGACGGCCCCACATTAACGAGCGGCCACCAACATGGTAACCACGAAACCAATCAAATGGCTTAGCTTCCACATATGGGCTTTCTTTTTCGTTAACCCAATAATCAAGGTTAACTTCGGTTAGCACATAATCGCGTTTTAATACAGGATGATCTTCGATCATCTGTTGGGTACGGCCGCCGCGGTGTGGGAACTCCCAAGGCGCTTTATTGGCGTTCACATAATCTTTAATGTGCTCAATGTTTTTGCCGCGTTCAAGTACAAGTGTTTTTAACCCTTTTTCGGTTAATTCTTTAGCTGCCCAACCCCCGGATATACCAGAGCCAACAACTATTGCATCATAAGTATTAGCTGCCATAAAATAATGAAGGTGAAAATTGGTGTTTTGTGGTTACCACGCCTAATTTATAATTTTTTTTAATCTATAATAAATATCCATTGTGTTTTCAGTACGCAATGGCATTAATTTGTACTATTTCTAAGCAATATCGCCCTTTTTCATTTGGCCTACTGCATAATCTACCGCCCTGGCTGTAAGCGCCATATAAGTTAATGACGGATTTTGTGTGGATGTAGATGTCATACACGCGCCATCTGTAACAAATACGTTATCTACCAAATGCATCTGGTTCCACTTGTTTAAAATAGATGTTTTTGGATCATTACCCATACGCACACCACCCATTTCATGGATATCCAGACCCGGCGCCTGCTTGCTGTCTATCGACTGAATATTTTTGAAACCTGCCTTAGTGAACATGTCCGTTATTTGCTCAATATAATCCTTGATCATCTTCTCATCGTTATCATCATAACCGATGTTGAATTTGAGCTGTGGCACTCCCCACTCATCTTTTTTAGTGGTATCAAGCGTAAGTGTGCTGGTCTCTTTAGGGATGGTTTCGCCCATCATGTGCGAGCCTACTTTCCAGTTACTGTAAGATGGATGCAGGATGTTATTTTTTAATGTTGTACCAACGCCTGTAAGGTTGTTTTCGAAATGGCGGTATGCACTGAAACCTGCAGCATAGCCACGCAAAAAGTTAGTTTCCTGTTTATGTACGTTCCTGAATCGTGGAATATAGCCACCACCTGCCGGATTGCGGCCGTCGGTAGTCCAGTCCATAAAACCATCATATTCACCCCAAACACGCGCCCTGTAATTGTGGAAAGCAACGTATTTACCTAAAACACCGCTATCATTACCCAAGCCATTAGGGAAGCGCTGCGACTTTGAATTAAGCAACACCAGGTTGGTATTCATGGCTGCTGCATTAACAAATATGATCTTCGCAAAATATTCGATCACCTGCCTAGTTTGCGTATCCATAATACGCACACCGGTAGCCTTATTCTGTTTATCGTCGAAGATAATTTCCTGTACAACTGAATGCGGCCTTAACGTAAGTTTGCCGGTACGCAATGCCCACGGAATAGTTGATGCATTGGCGCTAAAGTATCCGCCAAACGGACAACCACGTTGGCAAAGTACCCGTTTCTGGCATTGTGCCCTGCCCTGGTCAAAATGTATTTGATTAGGCTTTGATAAATGCGCACAACGCGCACTGATCACATTGCGGCCTGTATAGTTTTTACTTACAAAATTGCTGAAGTAAGTTTCTACGTCATTTAACGGGAAACCAGGCAAAAATTCACCGTCAGGCAAATTATCCAACCCGTCCTTGTTACCTGCAATGCCTGCAAACTTTTCTACATAACTGTACCAAGGTGCAAGGTCTTTATAGCGAATTGGCCAGTCGACAGCAAAGCCATCACGGGCGGGGCCTTCAAAATCAAAATCGCTCCAGCGCTGTGTCTGCCGTGCCCACAATAACGATTTACCACCTACCTGGTAGCCTCGAATCCAGTCGAAAGGTTTATCCTGTACGTAAGGGTGTTCTTTGTCTTTTACAAAGAAATGCGCAGCATCCTCATGAAAAGCGTAACAGCGGTTTACAATAGGGTTTTCCTGCTGAACATCATAAGGCATTTGCCCGCGGTGTTCAAACTCCCACGGGTACATATTGGTGGTAGGGTAATCTTTTAAATGCTTTACATCGCGACCGCGCTCAAGCATTAACGTGTTAAGCCCTTTTTCAGTAAGTTCTTTAGCAGCCCAGCCCCCACTCATGCCCGAGCCTATAACTATAGCATCAAAGGTATGTTGTTTGGCTGCGTCTATATTTAAATTAGCCATGTTGTAATACCTTTATATCTTTTACCGGATAATGTGGATTATACCTGCCGGGCACCAGTTCATAAACAATTTGCTTCGTCATAAAATACTTTGAATAAGTATATCCAAAAATGGTCTGGCTTTTAACAAGGTTATAAAATGCCAGCACATCATCCTGCGGAGGCGTTGGTGATGAACCGCCATTTACTTTTTTATCCTGCTTGCGCTGTTCAACCAGCTTATGGTCTAACTCGTTCAGGATATTCTCGCGCTGTACCTGAGTGCATTGGCCAAATGGCTTATTGTATTTAGCCTCGGCATCTTTAGCAAAACGGTCAAGCCCATTTGTAAATGCCTTTTGGTCATCAGGGCTGAAACAATCGTCCACCATCTTCATTACAAACAAATGCAGGTTAAGATCCTTTGCACCCGGGGTATCAGTTTTAGGAATGATGGTCTCTGAAATATCGGCAAGCAATTTTTCCTGATCACCATTAATGCTAATCTTTTTAAGTGCTATCGAAGCCTTTCCGTGATCCTGCATACAGGATGGCAGCAAGGCCGCTCCACCGATAATTAAAGCCAGATTTGTTATTGCAGTACGCCTATCCATTAATATGGTTTGTAATTGGTTTTTGTAAAATGGGCGTTTTGTTTACATGTGCAATATACAGCTATAATTAAATAATCAAGCATGTAAACCCCCTTTAATTCACTAATTGTAAACCAATTTTTACACATAATGAGGATAAAACAATGCTTTGAACGCTATTGACAAGATGTTGACCTATAATGACAATGTACAAATTACACCTCTTGTCATATTTAGCACAAATAGCTATTTCCCAAAAACATTTCTACGCCGTTTGCATTGATTGGATATGGATATAAAGAATCAACCTGGAGACCCGTTCCCACTCGGTGCTACATATAAAAATAACGGAGTAAATTTTGCAATTTATGCTTACAACGCTACAAAAGTTGAGGTTTGTTTATTTAAAACACCTAAAGACGAAATAGAATATACTAAAATTGAGATGCACGAACGTACGCACGAGATATGGCATACCTTCGTGCCTGACCTTCAACCCGGGCAATTATATGGTTATCGCGTATATGGCCCATACGAACCGGAAAATGGGCACCGCTTTAATCCTAACAAATTACTGATAGACCCTTATGCCAAAGCCATTGCCGGCCCTATTGAATGGCACGACTCGCTGTTTGGCTATAAAATGGGCGACGAGCAGGAAGACCTGAGCTTCAGCGAAACTGACAGTGCGGCTTATTTACCAAAAAGCGTAGTGGTAGATTGTAATTTCGACTGGCAAGGTGATAAGCCTTTGCGTACTCCATATACTGATACTATCATTTATGAGGCGCACGTGAAAGGTTTCACACAATTGCATCCGGATATCCCGGAAGAGATACGCGGTACTTATGCAGGTATCAGCCACCCGGTAACTATTAATTACTTAAAAGAATTAGGCATCACAGCCATTGAGCTGATGCCTGTACAGCATTTCCTTGCCGACAGGCACCTGAAAGAAAACGGCCTTACCAATTATTGGGGATATAATACCATTGGTTACTTTGCCCCTGAAGTAAAATACGCTTCAAAAGGCGTAATGGGTGAGCAAGTGATCGAATTTAAAGAGATGGTACGCGAACTGCACAAAGCAGGCATCGAGGTAATATTAGACGTTGTTTACAACCACACGGCCGAAGGCAACCAGATGGGGCCAACCATTTCATTCCGTGGTGTTGATAATCAAGGCTATTACCGCCTTATGGAAGATAATCCGCGCTTTTATATGGATTATACCGGTACCGGTAATACGTTAAATGCTTATTTGCCAAGTGTACTGCGTTTAATCATGGACAGCTTGCGTTACTGGGTTACAGAAATGCACGTGGATGGTTTCCGCTTTGACCTTGCAGCTACCCTTGCACGTGAACTACATGAAGTAAACCGATTGAGCGCATTTTTCGATATTATTCACCAGGATCCGATCATATCACAGGTTAAACTGATTGCAGAGCCTTGGGATATTGGCGAAGGTGGCTACCAGGTAGGTAAATTCCCTGCAGGCTGGGGCGAATGGAATGGCAAATACCGTGATTGCGTTCGCGATTACTGGCGCGGTGCCGACAGTACGTTAGCTGAGTTTGCATCACGTTTTACAGGTAGTGCTGACCTTTATCAGGAAGATTACCGCCGCCCTACGGCCAGCGTTAACTTTATTACCGCTCATGATGGTTTTACACTTAATGACCTGGTGAGCTATAATGAAAAGCACAACGATGCCAACGGTGAAGATAATAATGACGGTGAAAGCCACAACCGCTCATGGAACTGCGGAGCCGAAGGTCCAACCGATGATAACATGATCAATGAACTGCGCGAAAGGCAAAAACGTAATTTCCTGACTACGCTTTTCTTATCGCAGGGCGTACCGATGCTGGTAATGGGCGACGAGATCAGTCGTACACAACAAGGTAATAACAATGCCTATTGCCAGGATAATGAAATATCATGGGTTGACTGGGAGAAGGCAGATACCGATCTTTTAGACTTTACCCGTAAGCTAATAAAATTACGCAAAGAACACCCTTCCTTTGGCCGCCGCCGCTGGTTTAAAGGCGAACCTGTTAAACCAGGGGAGGTTGAAGATATTGCCTGGTTCCTGCCTGAAGGCGAACAAATGAGCGAAGAAAACTGGGGTCATGATTTTGCCAAATCACTTGGTGTGTTTATCAATGGCCGTGCATTGCGCACACGTCACCGCGATGGCACCAATGTAATTGACGACAACTTTTATGTGATCTTTAATGCACACCACGAACCTTTGGAATATAAGCTTCCATCTTCAGATTACGCGAAGGACTGGCAGGTAGTACTGGATACTTGTGGTAACTATATAAAGGATACAGATAAATATAATTCAGGCGATACAATTAAAGTGGATGGCCGCTCTGTGGTGGCATTACATCACCCGATAGTGTATTAGGATATGGAGATAAAGAGGCGTACAGTTGGTGTTAATGTAAATGCAGGTGGTGGTGTTGATGCCCTTATCTGGGCACCAAAAGCAAAAGATGTAAAGCTGCGTATCTGTAACGGGCGTATAGATATCCCCATGCAACAGCAGGATTACGGCTATTGGTGTTTACAAACGGATAAGCTGAAAGACGGCGACCTTTACCGCATTGTATTGGACGATGAAAAGTTCTTACCCGAACCTGCCTCGTTAAGTCAGCCGGAAGGCGTTCACGGACACTCGCAGGTGGTCGACTTAAACGCTTTTAAATGGAGCGATCAGTCGTGGCATAATCCTGAACTTGAGGATTACATCATCTATGAATTACATGCAGGTACTTTCAGTACCGAAGGTAATTTTGATGGCATCATTGCCAAACTTGATTACTTGAAAAACCTCGGCATCAATGCAATTGAAATTATGCCGGTTGCACAGTTTCCCGGAGATCGCAACTGGGGATACGATGGTGTTTTTCCTTATGCAGTACAGAACAGTTACGGCGGACCAAAAGGTTTACAGCAACTGGTTGATAGCTGCCACAAGAAAGGTATTGCAGTTGTCCTTGATGTTGTCTACAACCACTTAGGCCCTGAAGGAAACTATTTTGATGCCTTTGGCAATTACTTTACAGATAAATACAATACGCCCTGGGGCAACGCCATTAATTTTGATGATGCCTGGTGCGATGCGGTAAGGCAATATTACATTGAGAATGTATTGATGTGGTTCAGGGATTTTCATATCGATGCCTTGCGTATGGATGCTGTTCATGCGATCAAAGATTTCAGCCCGAAACATATTTTGGCTGAAATACGCGAGAACGTTGATGCGCTGATGAAGCAGACCGGCCGTAAATACAATCTGATTATCGAGTGTGACTTAAACGATACCCGCTACATAGATCAGAACAACAATTATGCATTTGGCATGGACTCGCAATGGGTTGATGAGTTTCACCATGCTTTGCGTATCACTGCAGGCGGCGATCGCACTGGTTACTACGAAGACTTTAATGGCATAAAAGATCTGGCTAAAGCCTATCAAGATGCTTATGTATATGACGGGCAGTATTCTGCTCACCGTAAAAAGCATTTTGGTATACCTGCTACCGGGCACCCGGGCAAACAGTTTATTGTATTTTCACAAAACCATGACCAGGTAGGTAACCGCATGCTGGGCGAACGCAGCAGCCAGTTATTCACCTTTGAAATGCAGAAACTGATGGCTGTGGCCGTATTCGCGTCTCCATATATACCTATGTTGTTTATGGGCGAAGAATGGGGCGAGCCTAACCCTTTCTTATACTTTGTAAGCCATACTGACCCAGAACTGGCCGAAGCTGTACGCAAAGGCCGCAAAGCAGAATTTGCGGCGTTCCATGCAGAAGGCGAAGCGCCAGACCCTATGGCAGAAGAAACCTTCAATCAATCGAAGTTACAATGGGATCTGCTTACAGATGAACCACACGCTGTTATGCTTGCCTTTTACAAAAAATTAATCTATCTGCGTAAATACATGCCGGCATTAAAATTCCTGCATCGTAATCAAATGACGGTTAAGGTGGACGAACAAAAGCAGATACTAAAAATCAGCCGTTGGTACCAAAATGATTTCCTCACCACTATCATGAATTTTTCTGATGAGGTACAGGAAACTAACATGCCGGTTTCTGAACGCCCTTGGAATAAGGTTTTAGATTCAGCCTCGCCAGAATGGAACGGCCCTGCCGATGCACCAATGACCTTAACAAGCGGACAAAAGGTTCAGTTACAACCGCAGTCGGCAATTATTTACGCATTAAAATAATAACGGTTTACATGTACAACCCTGTTGCTACTTATCGCCTCCAATTTCATAAAGAATTTACGTTTAATGATTTTGAGCAGATCATCAGTTATCTGCAAAAATTTGGCGTAAAAACCATATATGCATCGCCTGTTTTTAAATCAGTACCCGGCAGTACACATGGTTATGATGGTATCGACCCTACCCAGATCAATCCTGAAATTGGCAACGACCGCCAATTAAGTGTCATCAATAAAAAGTTGAAAGAAGCGGATATCGGCTGGCTTCAGGACATTGTGCCCAACCATATGGGTGTACATGCTGACAATGCATGGCTTAATGATGTATTGGAAAAAGGTAAACAATCTGCATTCGCCAGTTTTTTTGATACAGGCTTAACCAACGATTTATACAATGATGTACGAATTATGATGCCATCGCTCGGCAAACCGCTGGATGAAGTTATTAAAGATAATGAGTTACAACTTGCTTATGAAAATAAACGCCTTGTATTTAAATATTACGACAACTATTGGCCGCTGAATATTCAATCTTATTCAAAACTGCTTTCAAATGGATTAGCTTCAGAAACAGTGCAAAAAGGTGTTAAGGCGCTTAATAAATTACAGCGTTCGACAGATACCGCAAGCTTAAGCACTAACTGGCAAAACTGGCTGAATACGCAGGCTAAAAATACCGAAATGGTTGCTGCTGTAAACGAAGCAATAGCAGCTGCAAATCAGAACCAGGAGCTTTTAACTGAACTTGCCGGTTTACAATATTACCGTTTGTGCAGCTGGCAGGAAACAGATACCAATATTAATTACCGCCGTTTTTTTACGGTTAACACTTTAATGTGTATTAACATTCAGGATGAAGCGGTCTTTACTAAATACCATAGCTTTATTAAAAAGCTGGTTTCTGACGGGACCTTTCAGGGGCTGCGGATAGATCATATTGATGGCTTGTATGATCCTGAAAAGTATTTACAAAACCTTCGTCAACTGGCAGGAGATGAAACCTACATTGTAGCCGAAAAGATATTGGAACAAGGGGAAGAACTTCCCTCCCGCTGGCCTATACAGGGAACTACAGGTTATGATTTCCTTGCACAGTTAAATAACCTGCTTACAGATTCATCGTCAGAAAAGAAATTCACTGCATTTTATAATAGGCTGACAGGCGACACCATGCCGGTGTATGATCAGATATTGCAAAAGAAGGCTTACATCCTTTTTACGCACATGCAGGGCGAGTTGGAAAACCTGACCAATTACCTGTTTAAACTTAAACTTGCAGGGAATAGCGAATTAAAAGGTATCGGCAAGAATATTTTTAAAAACGCCATTGCCCAGGTATTGATCCATTGTCCGGTTTACCGTTTTTATGGCAATAGCTTACCGCTTGTAAAAGAGGAAGCAGATGCGCTGGAAAAAATATTTACTGCCGTAATCAAGGAGCACAAAGAGCTAAAACCCGCGATTGATGCATTAGCGACGTTACTGCTCGAAAAGCCAAAAGAAGGCAACGGCAAGCTTAACGATAAGATACTGCGCTTTTACCAACGGCTGATGCAATTCTCGGGACCGTTAATGGCGAAAGGCGTTGAGGATACTTTAATGTATACCTACAATCGTTTTGTGGCTCATAATGAGGTTGGAGACGCGCCTGATGCTTTTGGTATGGATACTAAGGCTTTTCATAAACTGATGAAACAGCGCCAGAAACTTTGGCCGCTCGCTTTAAACGGTACCTCCACACATGATACCAAACGCGGGGAAGATGTACGTACACGGTTAAATGTGTTGACTGCCGTTCCGGAACTTTGGCTGGATGCTGTAAAAGAGTGGGAACAATTGGCACAGGGGGCAAATGCGCCAACACCCGGCGACCGCTATTTTATTTATCAAACCATACTGGGTGCCTATCCTATGCCCGGTCAACCCGAGGATGATTTTGCTAATCGGCTGGGCGAATACCTCACCAAAGCCTTGCGTGAGGGTAAAACCAATTCAGACTGGGCAGATCCTAATGAAGATTACGAGCAGGCAACTCTAAATTTCGCTAATAAGTTACTGGATCAGCAGGGTAGTTTCTGGCAGTCGTTTAACAACCTGTTTCCCGCCATTGCAGATCATGGTATCATCAATTCACTCTCACAGGTACTGCTTAAATTTACCTGTCCGGGTGTGCCTGATGTTTACCAGGGATGCGAACTTTGGGATTTGAGTATGGTTGATCCGGATAACCGCCGCCCGGTAGATTATGAGCTTAGGAATCAGCTTTTAAGTAAGCAATTGCCTGCTGATGTCGAAGAAAAGTTTCTTCAACTTTGGGAAAACCGGTATGACGGGCATATCAAGCTATGGCTTACCCATCAACTATTTAAGATCAGGGATCAGGAAAGCGACCTGTTTGCAAACGGAGAATATATCCCGTTGAAAATAAAAGGCGCTTACAAAGAAAATGTAATTGCTTTCGCTCGCCGGTATAAAAACCAATGGCTGATAGTGGCTGCTCCGCTATATACCGCTGCTATAACAAGCGAACAGATCAGCACCATCAATATAGATTGGAAAGACACACGTATCATATTACCGGCAGAAACGCCTGATAATTGGCAAAACCTGTTAACCCAAAAATCAGGCAGTATTAAAAATGAAAGCATTGATGTAAACACTGCTTTTGAGATAATGCCACTGGCATTGTTGATGTTTGAGCAACCAGAGAATGATCGTGGTTCTGGCATACTGATGCATATTACTTCGCTTCCTTCTGCGTTTGGCATCGGCGACGTTGGTCCTGCTGCAAAAACATTTGCAAACTTTTTAAGCACTGCCGGTCAAAAGTATTGGCAGCTGCTACCCTTAAATCCCACAGGTGCTGATCAGCAATACTCCCCTTACAGCTCAGGTTGCAGCATGGCAGGAAATGCTTTATTGATAAGCCCGATATTACTGGCTAAGGATGGCTTACTTACCGAAGCTGAACTCAGTGCGTATCATCTTCCCGTTACTGATAAAGTAGATTATACAAAGGCTGAAGAAAACAAGAAAGCAATTTTTGCTAAGGCCTGGCAAAATTTCAAATCGGGAAAGTTTCAGTCTTTAAATAAAAATTTCCAGGCTTTTTGTGAAAAAGAAGCCTTTTGGCTGAATGATTACGCCCTATATAGCGCAATAAAGCATGCTAACAATGAGCAACCCTGGTACCAATGGCCCAAAGATTTAAAAAGCCGTAATGCCAACGCAATTGTACGCGCCGAAAAACTTTACGCTAAAGAAATTAACTATTTCAAATGGCTGCAGTTTATGTTTTTCAGGCAATGGCATCAGCTTAAAAATTATTGCCATACGCTTAACATCCAACTTTTCGGCGACCTGCCATTTTATGTAAGCTATGATTCGTCGGACGTGTGGGCTAACCAGCAATACTTTGCGCTTGACAGACAAGGAAACATGACGGGCATTGCCGGGGTACCACCAGATTATTTTAGCGAAGATGGCCAGCTCTGGGGAATGCCGGTTTACCGTTGGGATATATTAAAGCAAAATGGTTACCAGTGGTGGATCAGCCGTTTGCAAAAAAATATGGAACTGTTTGATCTGTTGAGATTAGATCATTTCCGTGCATTTTCCGCATTTTGGCAGGTGCCTGCAGGTGAAACAACTGCACGTAACGGAAAATGGGTACAAGGCCCAGCCGGTGATTTCTTCAATGCAGTTAAACAGGCACTTGGTAACTTACCTTTTGTTGCCGAAGACCTCGGCGATATTGATGAACCTGTTTTTACGCTACGCGATGAGTTTGCCTTACCCGGAATGAAGGTTCTGCAATTTGCTTTTGGTGATACCATGCCGCAATCGCTTTATATTCCGCATAACTACCAGCCTAACTTTTTCGTTTACACCGGTACACATGACAATAACACAACCATCGGTTGGTTTAATCAGGATGTCAATACAGATATCATCAAGCAGATCGGCCAATACACCGGCATTGCACCTAAGCAAAAAAATATAGGCGAGATATTAATGAGGATGGCTTATGCTTCAACTGCTAAGGTTGCCATTTTACCTATGCAGGATGTTTTGGCACTTGACGAACGCTCTCGAATGAACAATCCATCGCAGCAAGGTAATAACTGGCAATGGCGAATGCTTCCCAAACTGGTAGAACCGGACACAGCCGCAGACTTGCTGCGGCTGGTAAAAATGTATAACAGGCAATAATCGTAAGAATATCAGGAGCAATAATGCTGCAAGCATGATGCTGTAATACGATAAAGGCGCGGTATAGTATGACTAACACCGCGCCTTTATAAGATTGATATCAAAAACGACTATGCCTGTTCAACAAGAACTTTTACAGGCACTACTTCCTTGATTTCCTGTAGCTTAATATAGTCTTTATAAAATTGCTTCTTAGAGTCGTTGTAGCTTTTTACAGCACCAATGGTATGCATAAATTTAATATAATACCAGGCCATATCTACCTGATGCGGCTTAAAGCCCGAACGTGCACTTTTAGGATATAAGTGGTGGTTATTATGCCACTCGCCTGCTACAATGCCCGGCCATAATTGATTAACTGACATATCATCACGATTATAGTCAACACCTTCACGGCGCTTGTCTTCACCCTTTCCGTGTCCTTCATAATTAAAGGTACGCACACCTACTGCCCAGATACCAGCAGCAGCAAATAACGAACATGCAATGGCATGGCCACCAATCAGATAAAATACGGTATACCAGAAAGCCCAGTTAAGCAATACACCTGCTATAGTATAGAACGGCCTTGCCAGTGAACCCCATTTTTGATACTGCTCATAAGAGTTTACACCTACGCCTGTATGTTTCATCAGGTTAACACATTTGCTGTAACCGTTTTCACATAATGTACGTGATATGGGCTGGTGATTTACGTCTGCCAGAAAGCAATATAAGAAACCGCCTTGTGCATTGTAAGGATCGCCCGGCTGGTCTGATTTAGCATGATGCACGTGGTGTGATACTACATATATTTCTTCAGGTATGATACGCAGTGTAAGGTTGCGGGTAACAAACCGCCAAAACTTATTTTTAAACTGGTACGCATTATGGGTACAATACCTGTGGTGCCAGATAGTACCATGTGTGCCCATTACTATCATGCCGTAAAGAAAGGCAGCGATAGCCGTAGTTAATGACATGTACTTAAAAATAAATAACAGGAAAAACGGAACAAGCATAAGAACGGTAAACCAGCTGAAAAATGGAAGCCAGTTCTTTTTGTTGCTGAACACATTAAGCCTGTTTAAAAATTCTTTTACGATCTGGCCCGAAGTAGGCTTTACCAACAGGCCATTGGCATCCTTCCAGCCGTAGGCCGGGGCTTCTAAAACGGTGTCTAAAAACGACATTTATTTGGATTTAATTGATTAATAGCGATTAATTAAGGGAGTAACCTTTGGAAAGATAAACAATTAAATTCCAAAATACGATCAAAACCTAAATGATAATATTAAGTAAACGTACCAATAATCATTTTGGTATAAAAATATATAGTTTAATATTAAAAAGCCTCTTTTTCGAAATGGCAGCGCTCGCCTTTAAGCAGTTCTACCAATGCTGAAGGGTCTTCGGGTACTTTAATATCCTCAGCGCTTTTCTTGTAACTCTGCTTTAAATCCTTTCTGAACTTAGCCTCAATAAACCTGCGCACTTGCTCACTGGTTTCCAATAATAAGCCCGGTACTTTTGCAGGTTGATTGCTTTCGTCTTTGGCCACCATTGTAAAATAGCTGGTGTTGGTGTGTTTAATCACATTTGTTTTAACGTTTTCAGACGTTACTCTTATACCTACCACTAATGATGTATTACCTACATAATTAACAGATGCCTGTAAAGACACCAGTTCCCCCACCTCTACAGGCTCCATAAAATCAACTCCATCTATAGAAGCTGTTACACAATAGTTATTGGCATGTTTTGCTGCACACACATAAGCTATTTTATCCATTAGTGACAATAGGATACCGCCGTGTATCTTTCCGCCAAAATTGGCGTAAGATGGGATCATCAGCTCGGTAAGGGTAGCCTGTGAAAGCCTTACCGGTTTAAAGTCAGTGGTTGATTGCATAAACAAATTTAAAACCTTTATGAATAATGCCTATATTTAATTTATGCCAACCTATCAACGTTATACCTCTAAAATATCATACGGCCTATGGGCACCCATCCTGTTAGTGTTTATCGCCTTTATAATTATATCTGCCTTACACGGTGATGTAATGCCCATTGTAGTAATTTCGGTTTCGGCAGGTCTCATTATCCTACCTATGCTATTCAACACCAATTATACAATTACAGATAATGTATTGAAGGTAAGATGTGGGCTAATTATTAACAGAACCATTGACATCACTACCATTAAAAGAATAAAGCGAACCGATAGCATTTTAAGCGCACCTGCATTATCAATGGACAGAATAGAGATTTTTTACAATAAGTTTGACAGCATTGTTCTTTCGCCTGATAACCGCGAAGATTTTTGCGCTGCGCTTAAGCAAATTAACCCTTCAGTTGTTATTGAAGATTAACGTGCTAAATTTAAGCCCTGTGAAATATCTACTTTATTCTTTAATATTCATTCTCCCCTTATGTGCTTCGGCGCAGGAAACTGTTGTTCAAAAAAACAGAATAACCAATCGCGTAACAGAACAAGTGACTGTATTAAAATCTGACAAGGTTACCCGCGAAGGACCTTATCAGGCATTTTTAGATAAAAAACAGCCTATAGCTGTAGGCCGGTATCAAAATAATGCGAAAGTGGGTGTCTGGAGTTTTTATACGCCTGATAACAGCCTGCTGCAACGATATAATTACACTACCAAAGAACTTATTTATGAGGGAATAGAGGACACTACCTCCTTTTGCCGTTACCTGGTTGATTATACACTTAAAGAGGGCGATAAGGTGACTAAGCCCATCCGCATTGGCGACAGGTATTATGGATACGTAAACTATCTGAAGCTGTTTAAGCTGCCTAATGATGTGCAAAATACCGGCTATGGCCCGGTACTGGCTGTAGTAGAGTTACTGGTTAGCCCCGGCGGCCGCCTCGCCGATTATGCCGTACATTTACAGGCGATGGGCTTTGATCAGAAATATCACATCAACCTCGACTTGTTAAGTGAAGAAGATAAAACGTTTATACCGGCAACGTTGAATGATAACCCGGTAACCTGCCAGATCATTATCCGCTGCGTTTTACAAAACAATGGGAAGATTGATATTGAATGGTAAAACAAAAGGCTCCGTAACTAGACGGAGCCTTTTGTTTTATTAGTGGTCGTGATGCCCGTCCGGGCCGTGCGCGTGGCCGTGTGCCTGCTCTTCAGGTGTTGCTGGGCGTACATTTAAAATAGTACCTGTAAAATGCAATTCCTGACCTGCCATAGGATGGTTAAGATCTACAATAACAGAGTCTTCAGCTACAGAAACTACCTGGCCCTGAAAACGGTTGCCCTGGTTGTCTTGTAAAGGCAAAATGCTGCCTATCTCCGGAATATCAGCTCCCTGGAACATTTCTCTTGGCAGGTTAGCTACAGCTTCATCATCATACTCACCGTAAGCATCGCCTGCTGCAAGTTTAAAATCAAAGTTATCACCAGTTGATAGTGTCGATAAATTTTCTTCAAAACGTGGCAGCATTTGCCCTGCACCATATAAGAAAGTTAATGGTTGCTCTTCTGTGGTTTTTTCTACCAGGTTTTCGGTGCCATCTTGGTCAACATACAGGTTGTAAGTTAACGACACCACGTGTTGCGGCTGGATTTTCATTTATGTTTATTTTTATAATAAATAGAATAAGTATTTAAGCGCTAATTTGTTTTAAAGCCTCGGTAACATTGTATGCCGGCAGGCCACAGGCTTTATTTTTACAGATAAAAATACGTGTACTATCACTAACTCTGTTTTGTAGTAAGGCTAAGTTCTCCTGTATACCTCCTAACATTATTTTGTTAGGAATGTAATGGCATTCCAGTTCGCGGCGCATATCCTCTGCATTTTCGCCGGTTATGGCAATTTCGTTAATGCCAAATACCTCTTCAAGCAGCAGCATTGCCCAGTTTGAATATACCGAGCCATATTTGGCCATATAAGGCATCAGGTTACGTAAAAGCTGTGCAGAAATTTCTTCGTATTTGCTATCATCAAAAAGCAGGCTCAGCTTTTTAAGGTTACGTGCCATTACCGAGTTTGATGCCGGTATAACACCATCCATAATTTCGCATTTACGTGCAATCAATTGTTCATCAGTAGCAGCGGTGTAAAAGAACATACCTTCGGCTTCATCGTAGTATTCTGCAATGGCTGCATCAGTCAATGTTTTTGCATGGTTAAGCCAGATGATATTAAAAGTAATTTCATACAGGGCGATAAAAGCATCAATTATATTGGCATAATCATCCAAAAAAGCAATGTTACTTTGCGACTGGTAAATCCGTGTCAGCTTACCTTCGTTGATCTTGTTAAGCAGGATAAATTGTGCATTTTTTAATGCCAGTGTTTTATGGTCTTCATTGCCAAAGGCGCGGTATGCATCGCAAAGCCCCTTTAACATTAATCCATTCCATGAGGCGATGATCTTAAAGTCCAGTCCCGGTCTTACGCGCGTACTGCGAGCTTCTAAAACTTTTGCTTTCAGTTCGCCTATTTTTTCAGTCAGTTGCTCAATCCCCACGCCTAATTTCGGCGCCAGTTCGGCATCAGTCTCTTTCCTGAACAGTACATTGGTTTCCTCTTCTTCCCAGTTTCCATTATCAGTAATGTTGTAGTAAATACAAAAAAGGTCTGCCTCGTCACCAAGTATTTGTTGTATGTCCTGCTTGGTAAAAGTGTAAAACTTACCTTCCACACCTTCGCTGTCGGCATCTAATGCGGAGTAAAAACCGCCTTCGGGCGATGTCAGCTCACTTTCAACAAAGGCAATGGTTTCATTAACCACCTGTTTGTATAATTCATTGGGCTGCCATGTAAAAGCTTCGGCATAAAGGCTTATTAACTGAGCATTGTCATACAACATTTTTTCAAAATGCGGAACGTGCCACTTATGATCAACCGAATAACGCGCAAAGCCGCCGCCAACATGATCATAAATACCACCGAAAGCCATTTTGTGCAAAGTGATTTTTACAACATCTGCAACACCCTCATCCTTCATCAAATAGCTGTAACGCATTAAAAACTGCCAGTTATTAGGCATAGGGAATTTAGGCGCACGGCCTGTTCCCCCCTCGGCCATGTCGAAGCTTTTGCGCCAGTTGTCAACAATCACCTGTAAATCGTTCTTACTGTACTGCGGCTGTTCGGTTACAAAATCAACCGACTCATATTGTTGTATGCCTTCCGTTAAACGCACGGCATAATCTTCTGCATCAGCCAGTTTCTCCCTGTAAAATTCAGACAGGTTTAACAGCAGGCTGATCCAATCCTTTTTTTGAAAGTAAGTTCCACCGTAAACAGGCCTTTGATCTGGCAGGCAGATACAATTTAAAGGCCATCCGCCACGTCCTGTCATTAATTGCACGGCGCTCATGTATATCTGGTCGATATCCGGCCGTTCTTCCCTGTCTACTTTAATGCAAACAAAATTGTCATTCATCACTTCTGCTACCTGCTCATCCTCAAAGCTTTCGTGCTCCATAACATGGCACCAATGGCACGCAGAATAGCCAATACTTACAATGATCAGCTTATTTTCATCCCGTGCTTTTTGAAAAGCTTCAGGCCCCCACGGATACCAGTCGACCGGATTGTTGGCATGTTGCAAAAGATATGGCGAAGCAGATGTTGACAGACGATTCATATAGTATATTATGGGTGCAATTTCGGATTAATTATATTTATTACCTAACGGATTAAATTTTACAACAAGTTAAACGGGTATTTGATTGTGCTAATGTTTGATGCACTTACCTACTTACGGACTAAAAACCTTAATTTTGCCAACCAAAAACAGGAGCAGAATTGGAGTATTTAGAGGGATTAAATCCGGAGCAGCGGGCAGCTGTTTTACAAACCGAAGGCCCGGTTATGATTATTGCCGGTGCGGGTTCGGGCAAAACACGTGTTATTACTTACCGCGTTGCACACCTTATCCGCAAGGGTGTCGACTCGTTTAATATATTGGTACTTACTTTTACCAACAAGGCTGCACGCGAGATGCGCGAGCGTATTACCCATGTTGTTGGTACCGAAGCTAAAAACCTTTGGATGGGTACCTTCCACTCTGTTTTTGCTAAAATTTTACGTGTCGAAGCAGAGAAAATAGGCTATCCAAGCAATTTTACCATTTATGATACCGACGATAGCAAAAGCGTTATCAGGGCTATTTTAAAAGAAATGAACCTGGACGATAAGCTATACAGTGCCAATATTGTATACAACCGGATTTCGGCTGCAAAAAACAACCTGATTGGCTGGCAGGCTTATCAGCAAAATGAGCAGATACAGGCCGACGATTTTTCGCAGGGCCGCGGGCAAATGGGTAAGATCTACGAAACTTATGCCACACGCTGCTATCGCTCCGGCGCCATGGATTTTGACGATCTTTTGTATAAAACTAATGAGTTGCTGAAAGACCACCCGGATGTACTGTACAAGTATCAGCTGAAATTTAAATACCTGATGGTGGACGAGTATCAGGATACCAACTTCTCGCAGTACCTGATTGTTAAAAAGCTGGCAGCCATGAATGAAAACCTTTGCGTGGTTGGTGATGATGCGCAGAGTATCTATGCCTTTCGCGGTGCCAACATCCAGAACATCCTTAACTTCGAGAAAGATTATCCGGATCTGAAAGTATATAAGCTGGAACAGAATTACCGCTCTACCCAAAACATTGTAAAGGTTGCCAACAGTATTATTGCTAACAATAAAGAGCAGCTTAAAAAGAACGTTTTCAGCGAAAAGGAAAGCGGCGATAAAATTAAGGTAATGCGTGCTTTCAGCGATAACGAGGAAGGTAAAATGGTTGCCGAAGGTATTTTGCAGGATCGTGCCAATAATGGTTTAAAGTGGAACGACTTTGCCATTCTTTACCGTACCAATGCCCAGTCGAGGTCAATGGAGGAAGCTTTACGTAAGCTGAACATTCCTTATAAGATTTATGGCGGCCTCTCCTTTTACCAGCGTAAAGAAATTAAAGATCTTATTGCCTACTTCCGTTTAACTTTTAATCCTAATGATGAAGAAGCGCTTAAACGTGTAATTAATTATCCGAAACGTGGCATTGGCGATACAACAGTTGACCGTATCATACTAAGTGCCGACCAGCATAATATTTCTTTATTCGAGGTGGTGATTAACCCATCTCAATACCTTGACGGGCGCAGTTCGGGCTCGGTAGGGAATTTTGGCACCATGATCCAGAGCTTTCAGGTAATTACTAAAAACCTATCAGCTTATGATGCCGCACTGCATATTGCCCAGCATTCGGGATTATTAAAGGATCTGTACGAAGATAAATCGGTAGAGGGCCTTAACCGTTACGAAAACATACAAGAGCTACTGAATGGTATAAAAGAGTTTTCTGAGCGTGAAGATATTGAGGAAAAAGGCCTTGATATTTTTATGCAGGATGTGGCATTGCTGACCAATGATGATAACGACAAGAATAAGGATGCCGATACAGTATCTTTAATGACGATACACAGCAGCAAAGGGCTTGAGTTTAAGCAAGTGAACGTAGTAGGCCTGGAAGAAAACCTGTTTCCTTCGCAAATGTCACTAAATTCGCGCAGTGATCTTGAAGAAGAACGCCGCCTGTTTTATGTAGCCGTTACACGTGCCGAATCTAAGCTAACTATCAGTTATGCTACCTCTCGCTTTAAATTTGGCACACTTATCAGCTGCGAACCAAGTCGTTTCCTTGATGAGATTGACCCGCAATATCTTGAACTTGACTATACAGCCAAGCCACAGCCGTCAAATAATCCGTTTAATGATGAACGTACAGCATGGTCACGCAATACATCTGGCAGTAATGAAAGCTTTTCTAAACCAAAGCCTGCATCGCAACAGGTAAAAACCACATCTATATTAGCAAAAGCGCACGTGCCGTCTGCAAACTTTGCGCCATCTGATACATCAAACCTGCAAACAGGCATGGAAGTAGAACACGAACGCTTTGGATTTGGAAAAGTTATTAATCTGGAGGGCAAACAGCCGGATATTAAAGCAACTATTTTTTTCAAAGAAATAGGGCAAAAACAACTATTATTAAAGTTTGCAAAACTGAGGATTGTAAATTAATCATCGGGAAATTTGGGGAATTTACTCCACACGCCATATATTCAACAATCCGTTTAAACACAATTAACGTACATTTAATATATGGCATTTTTTTTGGCTACGAATTAATACGCTTTCTCCATAATTAATTATCTAAATGAACGATCCAAAACGCAAAGCAAACCTATCTGTTGGTAAAAACATCCGTATTCTGCGCACTCAAAATAACTGGAGCCAGGAGGATGTAGCTACAAGATTGGGAATCTCTATTCCGGCATTTTCAAAAATTGAAACCGGTGTAACTGATGTTAATTTATCACGTCTGGAACAAATTGCTAAAATCTTTGAAGTAAGTGTTGTGCATTTACTGACACTTGATAACAGCATTATTGAACCTCAACTACTGCAAATCAATTCTATGCAGCAAAAACTGTCTGAGCGCGAAACTGAAATTGCCTCATTACAGCGTAAGGTTATTGAGCTTTACGAAGAGCTGCATACCCGTAATTCTATTGCATCCTAAATAAAATACTGTACTATAAGTGTTGTAAAAAGCTGACACTTCTAAGTACAGTATCTTATTTCGCTTTTAATCGCAAAGAAAATACTTTCACTCCTACTATATTTTTTTATCTTGATGTTGCTGTAAATCTGCTTGTTTAGAAATAAACAGTCAATTTAGTAGCTAATGGCATAGTGGTTTAATAATTGTGTCTTTAATAACACACGTTCTACCTCGAAACTATGAACTACATGATATCAATACCACATGAAAAAACTGCCGATAAGGGCACCATTCATGATCCTGACACAAAGCTTAAGGTAAAAGCATTTGACTTAAAGTCGGGTTTTAAGCCTAACAAGTCAGAGGTGCAATATTTTGTAACAGCAGGACAAAAGAAACTTGCCTTTGAAACGCAGGGATATAAAAGGCATGGCAAGTTGCTTATACTGCAAATGATCTCGCGTTATTGCATCTACCTGGGCCTGCTCGAAGCGCAGATACACTCTTCATTACCTTTTGTGAGATAATCGAAATTAATTGGTAGTACGTTTCTGGTCATGCAGCATATCGCTCATGTCCATAATTTTACTATCAATTTCTGAAACGCATTTATCCATCATGTTAAAGCATTCGGCCTTGTTTACAAGGCCTTCTTTTTCTAAGTTGATCAGCCCTTTTAACGTTGCAATAGGGCCGCGTATCTGATGCGATAAGTAGGATGAATAATCTGCAAGCTTGCGGTTTTTGATCTGAAGATCTTTGGTACGCTCGTCAATAATTTCTTCCAGATGATGATTAATACGGTCGAGATTATCTTTTTGCTTTGAAACCTCGTTATTAAGGTCAGTAAGCCTTTTATTAGTTTCTGCCTTACGCCTTACATTGCCAACTAATAAAATAATTACTACGATCAATAAAACAGCAACAGCAGATACCCCCCAAAAAAAGTTACGCTCGTTGCGCTGCTTTAAAATAGTAAGCTGGCTTTCCCGCTCGCGCTCTTCCTGTTTGTGCTTAACTTGTAATAAGTTGATACGTGCCGAAACTACATCCTGAAATGAGGTACTATCTTTTTTATAAATATCCTGCAGGTAATAAAGCGCTTTTTCATAATTCCTGCGCTTAAATTCAAGTTTGTAGGATGAATATTTAAAATCAGACAAAAGCGATTTATTTTTTAATATCTCGGCATATTGCTTTCCTTCTTCCAATGCTGCTTCTGCCTTATTGTATTCACCTTTGGCAATGTAAAGATCAGCCAGGGTAATATCAACACTGGCAATTTGCTGGTAGCGATTGTTCTTTTTAGCATCTGCATTAGTGGCAACCAATAGTTTTTCCGCTTCATTATATTGGCCAAGGTTATAATATATTACCCCGATATTTTGCATACATATAACCGTATACTCCTTGTTACCCAGTTTGGTAAAAAGCTCATTGCTTTTTTTGTAATCATTTAATGCCTCATAAAAATCTTTCTGGCGGTAATAAACGTTACCAATGTTAAGGTAAAGGGATGCTATAAGATTTTTATCGTTGATCTTTTCGGCTATTTGCAATGATTTGCGCATGTTTTCAAGCGCACGCTCTGAGTCGTTGTCCCGGTACAGGTTTCCAATGTTATTATAAACTTTAGCCTGGCCGGCAAGGTTATTATCTGCCTGAAAGTAAGACAAGGCATACAAATAACTTTCGATAGCCTTTTCAGGTTCGCCGTTATAACTATATCCTACCCCTATTACACGGTATGATTCGGCTACGAGTGAGCCATATCCTGATTTTTTTGCAAGTTGAAGAGCTTTGCTTGCCTTAGCAATCGTCTGATCCGGATCCGAACGACGAAGGTTGTAACCTTCGTTATTCAATTTCGATATTTCGGCCGTATCGGTAGCAACATATTTAAATATATTCCCGTAAACAACAGTTGAAAAAACGATTGAAAACAAAAAAGCGATAAGTTTTTTCATTAAGCATTATACGCGTAAATGTGCTGAAAGTTATAAAAAAATTAACACAATGACATGTTGAAAATGCCTCAAATAAGGAATTGAAAAAAATAAAAAAAAATTCTTGTCAATTAGAAAAACATATTTACATTTGTATCATTAAATAATTGATAGTCAAATAGTTATAATAATTATATATGAAAAAATTTGTTTACTCCTCACTACTTATTGCACTTATAGGCTCGTTCACCGCATGTACTAAAGACAACAGCGTACAGCCAGCCTCAGTTAAAGTGAAAAAAGTAAGTATCGAGAACGCCAAAAATGAAATAGGCCAGGCAGACGGTGCTAAAAACGAGATCGGACAAGCTGACGGCAACTAATTCCTTTAATCAACTATTATTTAAACTCTCTTAACAACAGATCATCATGAAAAAATTAATCATAGCAGCAGTAGTAATATTAACAGCATCTTTCACCGCTTGTACTAAAGATAACAGCGTACAGCCAACTTCGGTTAAAGCAAAAACATTAGGTGCAAAAAACGAGATTGGGCAAGCTGACGGCGCCAAAAATGAAATTGGCCAGGCAGACGGCGCTAAGAAACTGAGTGTTGAAAACGCTAAGAATGAAATTGGCCAGGCAGATGGTGCTAAGAATGAGATCGGACAAGCCGACGGCAACTAATTCCTTAATCAACTATTATTTAAACTCTCTTAACAACAGATCATCATGAAAAAATTAATCATAGCAGCAGTAGTAATATTAACAGCATCTTTCACCGCTTGTACTAAAGATAACAGCGTACAGCCAACTTCGGTTAAAGCAAAAACATTAGGTGCTAAAAACGAGATTGGGCAAGCTGACGGCGCTAAAAACGAGATTGGACAAGCTGATGGCGCTACAAAACTGAGTGTTGAAAACGCTAAGAATGAAATTGGCCAGGCAGATGGTGCCAAGAATGAGATCGGCCAGGCTGATGGCAGCAGCAATTAATTTCTATTTATTATTTAATCGTAACACAAAATGAAAAAGTTATTAATCGCAACAGCAGCAATAGCAGTATTTGGCTTAACCGCATTTTCTTTAAACAAGAACGCCGAAGTAAAAACAAATACCGTAAAAATTGATAAGGCTGAATTTAACGCAGATCATTACGGAATATCAAAAAATGATATTGCTACCGCTGATTAAAAGCTGGCTTATCATCTTACAATAACCATTTTTTTACTAAGGCGCTGGCCGCCTACCTGCATTACGTAAACATAAACACCCGGTGCAAGATCGCTTAAGGTGACACCAAATTCATGATAGCCGGCGCTATCATAATCGTCATAAATAGTTTTAACATTTGCACCGTTCATACTGTAAAGCAGAATTTTCACATGGCTGGCCTGAGATAAACTGAACCCAATTTTAGCATTATCCCTTACTGGGTTAGGGTAGTTTTGGTTTAAACCAATAAGTAGTAACTGGTTTTCAATTACTTTATTTATGGCATCAAACCAAACATAGGCCACTAATGTATTACCTTGAGCATTAGGATGAATATCATCAGAGTATAAAGAAAAGTTACGGCCCAGCGCCCTGTTAATATCTGCATATACAATATTGTACTCCTGTGCCAAACGTTTATACAAGGCGTTAATTTGCTTTATATATAAATTAATAGTTCTGTTGGACTCGTTTTTTGTATCGTTAAAAAACTGTAATGTACCAATTATAGGAATCAGGTTATACTTTTTACTTTGTTCAATGTAAAACCGCATATTTTTTTCCGTTTCTGCAATTCTCATCTTCTTGTTGAACATGGCAGTTGCATCGTTGGCTCCCATTAAAATTAGGATAAAGCCTGTCCTTCCGGCAATAGCATTTTGAAATCTTGTTAAACCTTGTGTTGTAGTTTCGCCGGGAATACCGTTGTTTGTTACCGATAAAATCTTGCCTTTATAACAATGTTCAAAATCCTGTTGCAAAGGAGTTTGAAAATCGCTACCATTCATACCATGTACAGTACTGGCGCCAAAAGTGGTAATATTGATACTGTCTTTACTATAAAAACGTGCAGCAGCACTACAGCTGGGAAGCTGACCGTAAATAACAGGATTTTGTGGTGCAGGCTGCTGTTGTGCATATACGGATCCGCATCTAATTAAACTCAATAAGATTACAGAGCGTATTAAACTCTTTAGTTTCATTTTCTGATCTGCACTTTGTTATCGCTTAATCAACCGTTAATGCTTTATCAGTAATAAGCCTGCACATGTGTAGCATACAGGCAAATCAGATACCAGCCTTAGCAATCAGTTTAAATAAGGGGATAATCACTTTAAAATTCTGATTATAAGTTGATTAGCACAAACTTATAATCAAACTCAAATCTACATATTTTATAGCAATTTGTGGTAAACGTTTTTTATGTGGAATAGGAAGAAAAATATTCCACGGCATCAGATATATTTGCCTGCAAACAAATTGTTATGGAACAGATCAAACAATATATCGACCAGCACCGCGACCGGTTTATGGACGAGCTTTTCGAGTTGCTACGCTTCCCTTCGGTAAGCGCCGACCCTAAGTATAAAGATTCGGTTTTAAAAACTGCAGATTATGTTGCCGAAAAATTAAGGCAAGCAGGAGCCGATAAGGTAGAGATTTGCCCAACCGCAGGCTATCCTATCGTATATGGTGAAAAAATGATTGATCCTTCAAAACCAACGGTTTTGGTATATGGCCATTATGACGTACAACCACCCGATCCGTTGGAGCTTTGGGTAACCCCTCCTTTTGAACCAACCGTGCGCGACGGTAAAATTTATGCACGTGGTGCATGTGACGATAAAGGCCAGTTTTACATGCACGTTAAGGCTTTTGAACTGATGATGCAAACAGGTACGCTTGCATGCAACGTAAAGTTTATGATAGAAGGCGAAGAAGAAGTTGGCTCATCAAACCTTGGTATTTTTGTTAAAGAGAACAAAGAAAAATTAAAGGCTGATATTGTGCTGATCTCCGACACATCAATGATCAGCATGGAAAACCCATCGCTTGAAACCGGGTTGCGTGGCCTGTCTTACCTGGAAGTGGAAGTGACCGGCCCTAACCGCGACCTGCACTCTGGGGTATACGGTGGTGCAGTAGCTAATCCGGCAACTATATTGGCTAAAATGATTGCCTCATTGCATGACGAAAACAACCACATTACCATTCCCGGTTTTTATGATGATGTTGTTGAATTGACTGCTGATGAAAAAACTGCTTTAAACTCAGCGCCATACAGCGAAGAAGAATACAAAAAAGACTTAGGCGTTGAAGAACTGTGGGGTGAAAAAGGTTACTCAACCTTTGAGCGCACCGGCACCCGCCCTACGCTTGAAGTAAACGGTGTATGGGGCGGATATATTGGCGAGGGTGCTAAAACCGTGCTTCCGTCAAAAGCTAACGCCAAAATTTCGATGCGTTTGGTACCTAATCAAACCTCAGAAAAAATAACCCAATTGTTTACGGATCACTTTTTGAAAATTGCCCCTAAAAACGTTAAGGTAAAGGTTACCCCGCATCATGGCGGCGAACCGGTAGTTACACCTACTGATAGTGTAGCTTATAAAGCAGCTCAAAAAGCTATTACTGAATCTTTTGGCAAAGAACCTATCCCTACCCGCGGGGGCGGTAGTATACCTATTGTTGCCCTGTTCGAAGCCGAGTTAGGCATTAAAACTGTATTGATGGGATTTGGTCTCGACAGCGATGCCCTGCACTCGCCTAATGAGAAGTATGATATTTATAATTATTACAAAGGAATTGAGACCTTACCTTTATTTCATAAATATTTTGCAGAATTAAGTAAATAATTTAATTCTTACAAAAACAATTACCGTTCATGATTTATTATATAGTTAATAAATTTTCACACCTATGGCAACTACAAAATCAAAAACTAAAAGCGAAGCCTCAAAAGAGATGAGAGATCCAAAGGCTTCTAAACAAGAAAAAAGTGCAGCGGCAAAAGAGATGAGCAGCGGCAGCAAAAAGAAAAGCAGCAAATAAGTTGCTAATAAATAGAGTCCGCGATGTGATATCGGCAACCGGACTTAGCGGAGTTTGTTTATACAAACTTAAATGCCCATTCTGATTAAGGATGGGCATTTTTTTGTAATTAATAACTACATTTAATAAATCTCTCATTATGAAATTGATATTAACGCTATTACTTGTAGCAACCGCTATCACATCTAAAGCGCAAAGCAGCTCACCTGAACAGGCAATTACAATGCTAAACAAATTTTATACGGCATACATGTCAGAACTTTCCAGCGACAAAGATTTGAAGATTATTGATCAGACCTTATCTTCATTAAGACAAAAAAACTGTACGCCAGCTTGTTTAAAGCAATTTAAAAAATTAGCTGTAAAAACTGATGCAGACCCATTTTTGAAAGCGCAGGATTGTGACAAAGAGTGGCTAAAAACCCTGCACATTAAAAAAGACCCGAAAAAAAGCAATATCTACGCGGTATCTTATACAGCTATTAATGATACCAATGAAAAAATCGTTATCCATCTGCTCGTAGTCAACCAAAATGGTTTATATAAAATTGCTGCAATTGAGTAAACAAATCTTTTTTGAACCTTAAACAATAATAATAACCCCAATTTAAGAAAGCTGCTATTTTGATTACCTATGGGAAGAATGGCGGTTCAATCGCTTTTCAGCCATGTTATTAGCGTCAAAATACCTTAAACCGCTAATAGCATCAGAACAATAATTAGATAGAACATGATCTAATAAGTTTTACTAATTTCATAATATTAGAGACACAATCAGGTAAAACAATGTTCGCTTTACAACAGATGGAGGCGGCACTTGCAAAAGTAAAAAACGGTGCAAATTTTTCTCCGATTTTAGCTTATATCGCATTTTATTTTATTGCTGTATATATTCTAAAGATTCAATGCTGATCTCCACACATTAATCTTCATCTGATAAGCGTCTTGCCTAAAGAATTTAGGCCTGTAACATAATTACTTATTTTCTCAGGGAACAAGCCCTTATCTATTATATAATAGATACGCAACTACCTAGTTAAAAATTCATCTTCAGAATTTATTCAGAATTACACCTTAATATTGCAGCACAGATCGTTCCAATGATCTGTTATTGTGATAAGGTTTAGGTTAAAACCCTGACACAGCGAGTGTGTCAGGGTTTATTTTTGTCAAAGCTGTAACCTTTAAATCGCCTTTGCGTCGAATGGTGAAATATCTAAACTATGCGAATAGCTAACAGCTTACTATTTATTATATCGTTTTTGCTTTGGTTAACTTTACAATCTCAAATATCGGTAGCCCAAACAGCAACTGTTAAGCCCATCACAGAAAAGCCTTTCTCTTTTCCATTACAATTAGAGATGCGTGTACCCTTTGCGCCTACTGCCTTTCCGAATGGTTCAAGATACCATTTGCTTTATGAATTACAGCTTACCAATTTCAGTGCTGAGCCTGTAAAATTGCGCCGTATAGATCTGATTGATGCTGATAAGAAAGATGGCAGTACAATATTAAAATTTGATACTGTACAACTTAATACCATGCTGAAACCCCTGGCAGACAATGCTACCGACAAATTAACACTCGGCAGCGGACAGTCGGCAATTGTGTTTATGGAAGCTACATCAAATATAAACAAGCCTTTTCCGGCTAAAGTATTACACCGCGTATTCACCGAAACAGATTCACTGCAGGGGGCTATCATTTCGACCCGGCAAAATAAATTACAGGTACTGGCACCCCCATTAGAAGGGAATAACTGGACGGCTGCGGATGGCCCAAGCAATGATCCGGACAATCATCACAGGCGAGGTGTTATTATCCTCAACGGCCGGTCTGTAGATTCTCGCCGGTATGCTATCGACTGGAAAAAATTCGTGGATAGCACATCTTATTCTGGAAATGCGCGCGATGCCCACGACTACTATTGTTACAGCGAAAAAGTATATGCAGTTGCAGATGGCGTTATCATTAAAGCAACAGATGGCTTGCCTGATAATGTTCCGGGCCATGGGAAAGCGTTTCATCCGGCGGTGACACTAACGTTGGACAGACTTGCAGGCAATTACATTGTACTTGACGTAGGTAATGGCCAATACGCGCATTACATGCATTTAAAAGCCGGTAGTTTAAAAGTTAAAGCCGGGGACCATGTTCACAAAGGGCAACTGCTGGCAAATATCGGCGCTTCCGGAGATGCCCGCGAACCGCATTTGCATTTTGAGGTTACTTCCTCACCCAAATTACTTGAAGGGGAAGGCATACCTTACGTAATAGAAAGTTATCGCTTACATAATAAATCAAATCAACCTGCACCTATCCACAAAAACGAACTGCCAACTCAAGATCAGGTTGTCGACTTTGCAAAAGGAAAAGATAAATGACCTGAAAATTTTATGCGCTAATTACACGGTCCATCTTTCGCATTTAGCTAAAAACGCTTCATCGGCATCAGCGCCTATGCCAATAGCATCGTCTATATTCAATTTATATCCATCATAGGTAACACCTCCTGTACATGGGTCTTCGAGGTGGCCCAGCATACAGGTGTCCATATCATAAAAATGAATATTAGGACTTGCGTAAACAAAATGCAATTTGGCGCTGAGTGCAATACGACTTTCCAGCATACCACCCATCATACAGGCTACGCCGTTCTCCGCAGCAACATCGTGTATCTTTTTAGCTTCGTACAAGCCACCGGATTTGGCCAGTTTGATATTGATATAATGGCAAGAGCCGCTTTGTATCTGCATGCGCGCATCGTGATGGTTGTACACACTTTCATCGGCCATAATTTTAACCGGTGATAACTTCATCAATTCAGGCAGGCGGTCGTTATACCAGGTTCGCATGGGTTGTTCACAAAACTCCACATCAAGTTCGCCAAGTCCGTTTAAAGCAATAACAGCATCGTCTAAGCTCCATCCCTGGTTAGCATCTACCCTTATCTTCATGTCGCTGCCAACTGCATGCCTTATCTGCTTTATCCGTTCCACATCTTCCAAAGCATTCTTACCCAACTTTACCTTTAATATATACGCACCGGTATTTTTAAATGCTATAGCTTTTTGCGCCATAATCTCTGGCGTACTGATACCAATTGTAATATCGCTCTCTGTTTCGCGTTTGCTGCCACCCAGGTACTGATATAAAGGCAAACCCGCATGTTTGGATGCAATATCATACAGCGCCATATCAAAACCACTTTTTATGGTAGTGTTGCCTGCTGTAAAATCATGCAGCTGCTGCAGCCGGGCCGGTATATCAAGCGCATCCTTACCTGTCCAAAGCTTAGCAAACTCACGCGCCATAATCAGGCAGGTATCCTGGGTTTCGCCCACAATCATCGGGAAGGCAGAACACTCGCCTACTCCATAGAAGCCTGCATCAGTATGCACACGGATAAAGGTGTTCTGCGCATAGTTCATGGTGCCGGTAGCAATGGTAAAAGGTTCCATTTCAATACTGAAACGGTATATATCTATGTGCGTAATTTTAAGTTGCGTTTTTTCGGTAGCCATATATGATGTTTTACAATGCTAATTTACATTAGCTTAACGATTTTCAAATTTTATAGATTTGCTTGTAACACAATTTCAGCTATATTTGCGTTACTACAATAAATTTATTTACACTTGTCATTTACTGTGCCCGTTGCCCTATGCAATTATAAGTGCACCAAGTACATTTTATAAGCTTTAAAATTACATGGCCCAATCTAATAAGCCTTTAACTGAATTTGATTACAATTCAACCAGGAGCAAATTATTACTTACCGAGTACGGCCGCAACGTACAAAATATGGTAAAATATATATGCGGTTTACCAACAAAAGAAGAACGTAACCGCTATGCACAGGTGGTAATTGACCTGATGGGTTTTTTAAATCCTCACCTACGCGATGTTGCCGACTTTAAACATAAGTTATGGGATCACCTGCATCTGATCTCTGATTTCAAAATTGATGTAGATTCGCCCTACCCATTGCCAGAGCCTGAAGTATTACATGCTAAGCCGGCTCCGCTTAAATACCCTAATCAACGTATTAAATACAAACATTATGGTAAAACCGTTGAGTTAATGATGGATAAGGCCAAATCAATAGAAGATCCGGCGCGTAAACAGCACATGGTACAAGCTATTGCCAATTTTATGAAGATGGCTTATGTGCAATGGAATAAAGATTCGGTTGCTGATGAAAGCATTATTTCTGACCTAAAAGATATGTCGGGAGGCGATCTTAGCCTTGAAGAAAACGTAAACCTTAACCGGGTTGAGTACAGGGTTACCCCAACCAACAATAATAACAACAACCGCGGCCGCACAAATAACAATAATCCGCGTAACAATAACCAGAATAACCGCAACAACAATCCGCGCAACAACAATCAGAATAACCGTAATCGCGGAAAAAAATATTAATCTATTGATAAAAGAGCGCTGCTTTTTTTCAACTTCTTTTAATGTAACTTAGCCCCCGTTTCGGGGGCATATTTTTTATATAAACCAACACATAAACCGGAACAAATACGTTTAAAACTTTATGAAAAACGCTTTTGTAATTCAGGGCGGCAAACCGCTTAAAGGTGAAATTATACCACAGGGCGCCAAAAATGAGGCGCTACAGATACTATCAGCGGTATTGCTTACTCCAGAACCCATGACCATTAGCAATATCCCTGATATTGTAGATGTAAATAAATTAATTGAATTATTGCAGGATATGGGCGTAGAAACAGAGCGCCTTGCTTCTGATACTTACCGTTTCCAGGCTAAAAATATAGATCCCGAATTTTTCGAATCACCGGAGTTTAAAGCTAAAGGTGGTGGCTTACGTGGCTCTATCATGATTGTTGGCCCTTTGCTGGCACGCTATGGTAAAGCAGCAATACCCAAACCGGGTGGTGATAAAATAGGCCGCCGTCGTTTGGATACTCACTTTTTAGGCTTTGAAAAATTAGGCGCACGTTTTGACTACAACCCCGAAACCGGGTTTTATAAGGTTGATGCCAGTGATCTTAAAGGAACCTATATCCTTTTGGACGAAGCATCGGTAACTGGTACGGCAAACATTGTAATGGCTGCAGTTTTAGCAAAAGGTACAACCACCATTTATAATGCCGCCTGCGAACCTTATTTACAGCAGCTTTGTAAAATGCTGAATCGTATGGGTGCAAAAATCAGTGGCATCGGTTCAAACCTGCTTACTATTGAAGGTGTAACCGAGTTAAAAGGCACAGAGCACCGCATGCTGCCTGATATGATCGAAATTGGCTCGTTCATCGGCCTTGCTGCCATGACGGGTTCAGAGATTACCATCAAGGATGTACATTATGATGAGTTAGGCATCATTCCCAATACATTTAGGCGTTTAGGTATTAAGCTGGAGCGTCGCGGTGATGATATTTACATCCCTGCTCAGGACCATTACGAGATCGAGACTTTCATTGATGGTTCTACCATGACCATTGCCGATGCCCCGTGGCCAGGCTTCACCCCCGACCTGTTGAGCATTGTACTGGTCGTAGCTACGCAAGCTAAAGGCTCAGTTCTTATTCACCAGAAAATGTTTGAGAGCCGCCTGTTCTTCGTTGATAAGTTATTGGATATGGGTGCCCAGATCATACTTTGCGATCCGCATCGTGCAAGTGTTATCGGTTTAGATAAACGCGTGCAGCTACGCGGTATTTCAATGACCTCGCCAGATATCCGCGCCGGAGTTTCATTACTGATTGCAGCATTATCAGCACAAGGCCAGTCGACTATCTACAACATCGAACAAATTGAACGTGGCTATCAGCACATCGACGAGCGCTTAAGGGCTTTAGGTGCAGATATTACAAGGATATAAATATTATCAGTCTATATATCCCTCCCGTCGGGAGGGGCGCGTTGGATAGCGGAATAGCGGGGAGGGGTTTAACTACTACCAGTACCCCTCCCTTACCCTCCCGCAGGGAGGGAACGTAAATAAGGTCTAAAACAACATCACCAGCATTACCGCACTCATGGCTATCATCAAGCCATCTTCAATAATGGTAACGGTGCTCATCGGCAGGTTAAACACTGCTCCCAGGCAAGCACAACGAATTGTCTTTTTGGATAAAACAGTTTGTAAAACGCCTACAATACTTACCGACATTACCACAAATGTTACCGCATTAGTAATTACTGGTTGAAAGTTAGTAGCATAAGCCAAACCTAATGCCAACTCTGTAAAAGCATAGATATACCCCCATCCCTTAAATTTCCGGGCGATAACATCATACATAGCATAACTATCTGCAAAGCCTTCAAGGTTAAGTAGCTTAAAGAAAGAGAAGACCAAAAAGAAGCCTGCCATAAAAATGCGCATAGCTAACATTTCATTAAAGCCAATCGGCGTTGCCCCGGCTATCATCGAGGCTACAAAAATGTACCCAAAGATCAATAATATTGGCTTGTAGGTCTCCACCCAGCTCTTTTCAGCCAGCTCCTCAAAAGCTGACATCGCAGGCATGCTCACCTGCTTTTCATTAAGCTGATATTTTGGATATTCTTTTAAAGCGTTTTGCAAATCACTTGTTGGCACATGATGATCCATTTTTACATGCGCTTCACCGGCATCTAAATCAATATCAACATCGGTAACACCGCTTACCTTTCCCAGTAAGGTTTGTACTTTATATTGGCATCCGGCACAGGTCATGCCGGTAACTGCATAGGTATGTTCCATAATTAAAATCTGAAACACAAAAATACGATGCAATTAGCCGCAAAGCTTACAATATTGGCAGTTGTTACTATAAGATTTACAGTTCTTCAATATTTCGGCGTTTGTCGCTGCCTATTTCTTTAAAATGGCCAGGCGTAAGCCCCGTCAGTTTTTTAAATTGGTTCGACAGGTATGCTGCACTGCTGTAACCCATACGGTAAGCAATTTCGCTAAGGCTTAGCTCGTCATAAGTGAGCAGCTCTTTTATCTTTTCTATCTTTTGACTGATATAATACTTTTCGATGGTTGTTCCTGTTGATTCTGAAAAGATATTGCTTAAATATTTATAATCGTATGGCAGCTGTTGGGTCAGATAATCAGAAAGGTTGACTTGTAATGGCTCATCACTATGGTGTACTAACTCCACAATAATGTTTCTAATCTTTTCAATCAACCTGCTTTTCCGGTCGTCAATCAGTTCAAAGCCAAGCTTATGCAGTTCGGTATTCAGCTTATCAAGCTGATCTTTAGTAGGTTCTTCGGCAATTTCTGCTTCTCCCAGATCCACTTGTTTAATATGGTATCCCCCTTCGGTAAGTACTTTCTCAACCGCCATAACACAGCGCTTACAAACCATGTTTTTAATGTGTAACAGAGTCATAATTTCAACATCAAATGTACAATTACCGAAGTTTCTAAATTTAAGTAACTTAGCTTAACCAATTTCAACAATGCCTTATAAAAACCGCAAGCCAAGCTATGGCAATTATATACTCCTGTTTGTATTACTAAAAGTACTTTTTAACCTGCTTTGTTTCAGTCATTACGGCTTTCACCGCGATGAGCTATTACATTTAGCTTTAGCAGATCATTTAAGCTGGGGTTATAAAGAAGTACCGCCATTTATTGCCTTGCTTGCCTTTATAGTTAAGCATGTACTCGGCGGTTCTATGTTTGCTACGCGACTGTTCCCTACTATTTTTTCTGCCGCTTTAATATGGCTTGTGGGTAAGCTTGTGGTAGAGTTTGGTGGCAGGCGCTTCGCCATAGCAGTTGCCTGCTTAAGCATCATCTTTTCTCCGGGCTTTTCTGGCAGCGGTTATCTTTTTCAGCCGGTTATCTTTGATCAGTTTTGGTGGGTGCTCAGCGTTTGGCTATTGGTGAAGTTTATAAACACCAAAGAGAACAAGTTTATTTACCTTTTTGGTGTTGCAGTAGGCCTTGGTATACTCACAAAATACACCATGCTGTTTTTTATAGCTGCATTGTTGATAGGGCTATTAAGCAGCAAGCACCGAAAGCTATTAATCAGTAAACCTTTTTTATTAAGTGCGCTCATTGCATTGCTGATCTTTCTACCCAACATCATCTGGCAATCTACTCACCATTTACCGGTGTTTACACACATGCATAAACTGCAAAAGTATCAGCTGGATGGAAATGATCGTACAGATTTTGTGAAGCAAACCTTCCTGATAAATGGCGTAGCGCTATTTGTTTGGTTGATTGGATTTGTATGCTTTTTTGCATCGTACAAGCTAAGGCGCTATGCCTTTTTAGCTATAGCATTTGTAGCGGTGTTTACCTTCCTATTGGCAATGCATGGTAAGTCCTACTATCTCTTCCCTGCCTTCCCAATGTTGTTTGCCGCAGGCGGATACATGATAGAACGCTGGGTTAAAACCAGCTGGAACATATTGCGTGTTGTAATTATCCTGCTATTTACAGTGCCTAATATGCTGTTATTCCCTGTAGCGCTGCCATTTTTACCGCTTAAAACTACGGTTGCTTATATCGACAAACTAAAGCAACGGTTACCTGGTTTTCGTTTTGCGGTAACCTGGGAAGACCACAAACAGCACCCGCTTACACAAGACTATGCCGACATGCTTGGCTGGGATGAAATGGTAAATGCATCTGTAGCTGCTTACAACAAACTTAACCCCGGTGAACAGGCAGGTACTGTATTCTTTGCTGATAATTACGGCGAATCAGGAGCATTTATGCACCTTGCTCCCCCTGAGCTACAGCCTAAATTTATAAGTATGGATAGTAGCTTTGCATTATGGGCACCTGCTGACTTGAATGCAAAAAACCTGATCTATATCAGCGACGATGCCGATGTAAGCGACCTGATACCATTTTCTGAAAGCATAGTAAAAGTAGGCGAAGTAACTAATCCGCTTGCGCGCGAGTATGGTACAGCGGTATTCTTAATCAAGGGAATTAAACCGGAGCTAAGGAAAATCTATCAACAGCATTTGCAACAAAAGCTGTTAGAGTAAGCGGATTTGATCTTATACTAAAAAGGCGCCAAGCTTATCGCTTAGCGCCTTTTTTATGGGCTTATATATTCTTATGCAGATATCGCGTTGATGATATCGTATTGAGTAATAATCTCAATTTTTCCTTGCTCATCTTCAACAAGCACCGCAATATTGTCTTTATTGATCATCGAAGATATTTTATCAATCGATGTATTCAGATCAACAAAAGGAAATGGCTTAGTAGTGATGGTACTTACCGGAGCTGACTTCAAACCCGGATTTTCAAGCAATCGATCTAAAATGTCACTTTCTGTGATCTTACCGATAACCATACCTTGCTGAGTAACCGGAATCTGAGAAATATTAAGTGTCTTAATCGTATTAATTGCCTCTAAAACAGATTTTTCAGAATCAATGGTAATGATCTCTGATTTCTCTTTCTTATGAATAATGTCGCGGGCGGTCATTTTTTCATCTTTCAGGAAACCACGTTCGCGCAACCAATCTTCGTTATACATTTTACCCAGGTAACGGGTACCATGATCCGGAAAAATAATAACCACTACATCACCCTCTTTAAATCGGTCTTTCATTTGCAGTGTACCAGCCACCGCAGAACCGGTTGAATTACCTGCGAAAATACCTTCTTTTAAAGCGATCTCGCGGGTCATTAAAGCTGCATCCTTATCAGATACCTTTTCAAAGTGGTCGATCAGGCTAAAGTCAACGTTTTGCGGTAAAAAGTCTTCGCCTATACCTTCTGTGATATAAGGGTAGATCTCGTTTTTATCGAAGATGCCTGTCTCTTTGTATTTTTTAAATACTGATCCGTAAGTATCAATGCCCAACACCTGGATGTTAGGATTTTTTTCTTTTAAATAACGTGCTGTACCAGAAATAGTACCCCCGGTACCTACGCCTACTACCAGGTGAGTGATCTTGCCTTCAGTTTGCTCCCATATTTCGGGGCCGGTTTGCTCGTAATGCGCCTGCGAGTTTGAAAGGTTATCATACTGGTTTGGCTTCCATGAGTTAGGTACCTCTCTCTCTAATCGCGAAGATACAGAGTAATACGAGCGCGGGTCTTCAGGCTCAACGTTGGTAGGGCAAACGATTACTTCTGCACCAAAGGCACGCAACGCATCAAATTTCTCTTTCGATTGTTTATCGGTACTGGTAAAAATACACTTGTAGCCTTTGATAACCGCCGCAATAGCAAGGCCCATACCTGTATTACCAGATGTACCCTCTATGATGGTACCGCCTGGTTTTAAACGGCCGTCTCTTTCTGCATCCTCAATCATTTTTAAAGCCATACGGTCTTTAATTGAGTTGCCCGGGTTGGTAGTTTCTATTTTGGCCAATACCGTTGCTGGTATATCCTTAGTTATTTTATTAAGTTTTACCAGGGGCGTGTCGCCAATGGTTTCAAGTATATTGTTGTACCACATATTATTGCAAAGTTGCAAATAGGCAGTGGAATATCCATGCCTGTTTGTAATTAATCTATTAAAATGATAGACTTTTGACCTTAAAAAATCAGATGCTTAACCGTTAAACCGTTGTTAATTAATTGCTTAAGCGACTGTATACCGATCTTTAAATGTGTTTCCACATAGCTTTCGGTAACTTTCGAATCGCTTTCGGCAGTTTTAACACCCTCCGGTATCATCGGCTGATCTGATACTAACAATAACGCACCGGTTGGGATCTTATTGGCAAAGCCGGTGGTGAAGATGGTAGCTGTTTCCATATCCACAGCCATTGCCCTTAGTGTTTTAAGATATTTTTTAAAGTCTTTATCATGCTCCCATACCCTGCGGTTGGTAGTGTAGCAGGTACCGGTCCAGTAATCGCGGCTAAAATCACGAATGGTGGTAGATATTGCTTTTTGAAGGGCGAAAGCCGGTAGTGCAGGCACTTCTGGCGGCAGATAATCGTTTGATGTACCTTCTCCCCTGATGGCCGCAATTGGCAGGATCAGGTCGCCTACATTGTTCTTCTTTTTAAGGCCGCCGCATTTACCTAAAAATATAACGGCTTTAGGTTTTATGGCAGTAAGCAAATCCATTACAGTTGCTGCAACCGGGCTGCCCATACCGAAATTTATAATAGTTATACCGTCGGCAGTTACACTTTGCATAGGCTTATCAAGGCCCATAATAGGTGCATTATCGTTCCATTGAGAAAATAGCTGCAGGTATTTAGAAAAATTGGTCAGGATGATGTATTGGCTAAAATCGCTAAGCGGACGACCTGTATAACGCGGCAACCAGTTGTCAACGATAGACTCCTTGGTTTTTAATCCCGACTTTACAGGCGATTGGATTTCCTTAACTTTTTTAGCTTGTTCAACAATGGCGGGATCTTTTTTGATTTCGATTTCTTCGTTCATATTCCTCTTTTAACTTGCCTGGCACCATTACCAGGGCTTTTTAACATCTTAGCCCCTTCCGGTATGAAAGAGGCTTAATTTCCTTTTTAGGAAAGGATCAGATACAACAAACCCCGGCGTTTCACCAGGGTTGCGTGTCTTAACAAATATAAGTGTTAGAAAATAACCTGTTTGTTAAGCTACTTTTAATTTTTTAAGGTCCGATTTTTCAAATTTCTCACGGGCATAGTCAAGCGTAACGTTTAAACGCTTAACATCTTTCTGCGATGGAAAATCAAACATGGCATCAATCATAATGGCTTCGCAAATAGAGCGCAAACCACGGGCACCAAGTTTAAACTCCATTGCTTTGTCCACAATAAAGTCAAGTACTTCGTCTTCAAAGTCCAGTTTAACACCTTCATATTCAAACAGTTTTTTGTACTGTTTAAGTAGCGAGTTTTTAGGCTCGGTAAGGATGCTGTGCAATGCACTGCGGTCAAGCGGATTTAGGTAAGTAAGTACCGGTAAACGGCCGATCAGCTCTGGTATCAAACCGAAAGACTTAAGATCCTGCGGAGTGATATACTTATAAAGGTTTTTAAGATCAACCTCGCTATCGTCGTTCTTTAATTTATACCCAACTGTTTGCGTACGCAAACGGCTTGCAATTTTCTTCTCTATACCGTCAAACGCACCACCGCATATAAACAGGATGTTGCTGGTATTAACGGTGATCATTTTCTGATCTGGGTGTTTACGGCCGCCTTGAGGTGGTACGTTAACCATAGTACCTTCTAAAATCTTCAAAAGGGCTTGTTGTACACCTTCGCCAGATACATCGCGGGTAATAGATGCATTGTCGCTTTTGCGTGCAATTTTATCCACCTCGTCAATGTAAACGATACCTTTTTCTGCGGCGGTTACATCGTAATCGGCAGCTTGCAGTAATCGTGTTAATATGCTTTCAACGTCCTCGCCTACGTAACCGGCTTCAGTTAATACTGTAGCATCACAGATACAGAAGGGTACGTTAAGTACTTTGGCAATGGTTTTGGCCAGTAAGGTTTTACCCGTACCGGTTTCGCCTACCATAATGATGTTCGATTTTTCAATCTCTACCTCATCTTTTTCAATACGCTGGTTTAAACGCTTGTAATGGTTATATACTGCTACTGAAAGAATTTTCTTGGCATCATCCTGACCAATTACATACTGGTCAAGGTGTGTTTTAATTTCGGCAGGCTTTAATATTGTCGGTGCAGATGGAGACGACTTAACTTTACGAACCTTAAGTTCTTCAGCTAATATCTCGTTGGCCTGGTTCACACATTTATCACAGATGTGCGCATCCAGCCCGGCTATCAGCATCAGGGAATCCTGTTTACCGGCGCCACAAAACGAACACCTGATTTCCTTGCTGTTCTTATTCATCTGATAATGGTTTTAATCAAAATTAGTAAAATATCCCGTAACTCACAAACTCGCTTCAAGGTATAACAGGAAACCGCCGCGGTGGTTTCCTGTTATTTTTTATTTTTTACTTCTCGCTTCCGCTGCGAAGAACTTCATCAACCATACCGAATGCTTTTGCTTCATCAGCAATCATCCAATGGTCGCGGTCTGATGCTTCCCAAACTTTCTCGTAAGGTGTGCCGCTGTGTTTAGAGATGATCTCATAAAGCTCTTTTTTAAGCTTTTGAATCTCGCGGGCAGTGATCTCGATATCAGAAGCCTGGCCTTGCGCACCACCCAGGGGTTGGTGAATCATTACGCGTGAGTGTGGTAAAGCCGCGCGTTTGCCATCGGCACCGGCACATAATAATACAGCAGCCATTGAAGCAGCCATACCTGTACAAATGGTAGCAACATCGTTACTTACAAATTGCATGGTATCATAGATACCTAAGCCCGCATAAACAGAACCACCAGGTGAGTTGATATAGATCTGGATGTCACGTTTAGCATCGGCTGATTGTAAGAACAGTAATTGCGCCTGGATGATGTTAGCAATATTTTCATAAATGGCATCACCTAAAAAGATGATACGGTCCATCATTAAACGAGAAAACACGTCCATTTGAGCTACGTTAAGCTGACGTTCCTCAATAATGTAAGGAGTCATGCCAACTGGATTTGCAATAGCAGTAGGCATCATTTTGTGCTCAACGCTTGATATAAATTTATCTACGTAGATGCTGTTAATACGGTGGTGCTTAACGGCATATTTTCTGAACTCGTCTTTATTAATATTATTCATTGTATAATGGGTTTTAAAGTTAGCTTGGCGCAAGGCGATGGGCGTTGTTACATCCAAACACCATTTATAAAAAATTGATTGCGACTATTTATTAAAATCAGTCTTCTTTGCTAAGGTACTTCTGAAAGCTGTTTATTTTGCGGGCTAATTTATTTAATTCTTCTAAAAAATAAACTAATTGCTCATTGGAAATAAACTGGCGAAGATGAAGAAGATGTAAGATGTTGGCATTTTCAAATACCGAACGATGAGCGTAGTCCAGAAAACGGCAAAACTCTTTTTTTGAGCTGGCACCACTCCCTTCTGCGATATTATTTGAAATACTGAGAGCAGCCCCATTGAGCTGCTCTGCAAATCTGTATTTCTTTTTTGTTTCCAGTAAGTCAGCTATATCACATAACTGATTACCTATATTAATGGACAGTTGCCAAATTTCAAGGTTTTGAAATCTAAATTGATTCATAGTACAATATAGTACTATATCATCAATTAGACTTTAACGCCTTTCGCTTCGTGCCAACCGCCTATCTTAGCTTACTTAGCCAGCTCTTCAAACTCTTTGTAAGAAATCTCTTTCTGATTTAAAGTAATGATACCTTTAAGGTATTCAAAAACTTTAATAGCTTTTACTTCTTCGAAAATGCGGTTTGCGTTTTCTTTGTTCTGTAAAAACTGAACAGCATACTGAGATAATTGCTCCTCGCTGATTGGCTGAGGGCTGTACATTCTGAACTGTGCATCTAACTGGCGTTTTGCCTGCTCAAATACTTCTTTGTATTCGATCTTAATGTCCTGGTCGCGAACAACTTTGTTAGCAATCAAAGTCCATTTAAGATTTTTAGCAAAATCATCATAACCACCAGCTAACTCTTCGTCGCTCAACTTATCGTTGGTTGCTTTTAACCAGCGTCTTAAAAACTCGTCAGGCAATTCAAAGTTAATTTTCTGAATACTGTATTCATAAAGGTCATTTTGCAGTTTGCGGTCCGAGTCCTGCTGCATCATGCCTTCTAACTCTTCAGTGATCTTAGCTTTAAATTGCTCTTCGGTAGTTACATCTGTACCTTCACCAAATATTTTATCAAAGAACGCCTGATCAAGATCGCTTTCTTCTAAACGGTTAACGTTTTTGACAGTTAAACGGAAGTTTGATTTAAGATCGGCAGCTTCATCTTCTTCGATTTTCAATACACCTGCAATGCGGGCAGCTTCGTTATTATAAGCTTTCTGAATATCGAAATCAACAGTGTCGTCTTTCTTTAAACCAACTAACGATTTTTTGATCGCTTCGTCCTGTACCTGATCTATACGAACTGATACAGTTTTAGTAATTCCACCTTCAAAAACAGAACCATCTGGCGAAAGCTGGGTTAATTCTGACCAAAGCACGTCATCTTCTGCCGATACGTCAGGGTTTGTCATTTTGCCATAGCTACGACGAAGGTTTTTAATACGAGATGCTAACGTTTCGTCATCCACTTTAATTACATACTGATCAAGTTTATCAGCAGATGAAAAGTCAATCGCAAAATCAGGTGCTAAACCAACTTCGTAAGTAAAGTTGAAATTATCGTTGAAATCCCAGTTATATTGAGTTTCGTCATCCATTTTTGGAAGCGGCTGGCCCAATACCTCTAACTGCTGCTCTTCAATATAATTGTTGATAGTATCTGATAACAGGTTATTGATTTCGTCAACCAGTATGCTTTTACCATACATACGTTTAATATGAGCAGGCGGAACCATACCCGGACGAAAGCCAGGGATTTTCGCTTTTTTAGCCTGTTCTTTTATCGCTTTATCAACACGTGGCTGGTAATCTTCAGGATTAAGGTTAATGGAAATGGTTGCATTAAGCTTACCTGTTTTTTCCTGTGAGATGTTCATTTTATTTTAAGGAATTTATTGTTTACTTAATATCTGCCACACAGCAGAAATTTGAGGCGCAAAAATAAGGATTTTTTTTATTTTTAACTCACTTATTATTAGTAACTGAGTTATTTAGCTATTGATATAACTTATTTACCGTTCCTATTTTAAATTATTTATGAAGGTATTGGTAACGGGCTCTGCCGGTAAATTAGGTAAGGCTGTTGTTGAGAAATTGAAATCAATCAACTACAGTGTAACAGGGGTTGATTTGCTGCCCAGCCCTACTACAGATCTTGTCCTCGACATTAAAAACAGAGGCAATTTGAACAATGCCTACAAAAATATGGATGCAGTTATCCATACAGCAGCTACACATGGCAAGCATTATGATCTTAATTACTCCAGGGAAGAGTTTATTGATACCAATATTTATGGCACTTTAAACCTGCTAAATGCTTCGGTGAAGCATAATGTGAAGCAGTTTTTGTATATAAGCACAACCTCAATCTACGGAACGGCAATGGTAAATGCTGACCAGGCTGTTTGGGTAAACGAAGAACTAACCGAGCAGCCAAGGGATATTTACGACATTACTAAACAAACCGCCGAACAGCTTTGCAAGGATTTTTTTTACAAGGAAGGATTGCAAACATCCGTTTATCGCGTTGGAAGGTTTTTGCCCGAGAGTCCGAATCTGGAAGCCAACCACCGCTTATACCGCGGACTTGATGAGCGTGACGGTGCAGAAGCGCTTTATCTGGCACTGCAACATCAGTTCGATAAATTTGAGATATTTAATATTGCAAGCACCAGTCCTTTTTTAAAAAGTGATATGGTAAAACTTAAGCATAATCCTAAAGAAGTAATATTAAACCTATATCCCGAAGCAGAAGCAATTTATGCGTCAAGAAACTGGGTATTTTCTGAAAGTATTGACCGGGTTTATGTAACCGATAAGGCTAAAGAAATGTTAGGCTATTCGCCCAAATATACATTTGATTATTTACTAAACAATTGAACTGTTGTAAGTAGTAAACCTTTATCACCGCTGCTTGTTATGCAATCATGAAAAGACCGGCACTTATATGCGTTTCCTTATTATTAGCAGCTCATTGTTTAAGCGGATGCTTTTTGCATAAGCAAAAAAGCAATAAACAGGTAGCAATTAAGCGCAGTTCGCCGGTAGGTACAAGTAATACGCCTGATACTACCAAGCGTACACCTGGTGTAAGGCCATACCCCGATCCGTCTCCCGCCCCTATTCCGAATCCGAATCCAAATCCGCCTTCTCCTAACCCTTAATTATTCAGAAGCGAGAGAGAAGAAACCAGAAACAAGAGACCAGGATAAGAATAATATAAATCAAAGTATTTGAGGGACTATAAGCGACGAAGCAACCCCAAATTATACAAAAACTGCATAATGGAATTGCTTCTATCATTGAAAACCTGTAACCAGACCTACTGCACTTTTTCTACGCTGCTTGCGCCTGATTTATCATTATGAATAACAGATGGGCTGCCTTTATATTTAATTGAGGTTGCTCCTCTTGAATCGATGCTTAATTCGTGCAATACATTGATCTCGCATTCTGTTGCACCGGATGTTTTTATGCGGTAGTTACCCACCACAAAATCAAAAGCATATAATTTACCGCTTCCGCTAAAATCAATTTTATGCGAACTTGCCTGACCTGCTAAGTGTAACTCGGTTGAACCACTACCTTCAGTTACTAAATTAGCAGCATTTACATCTAAATCTACTTTGTTAGCACCCTTGAGTTCTAATTTCAAATCTTGTACATTAAGCTTTCCTGCTGCGCTTACATCTGCCGCACCCGAAATCTTTAACTGCTCCAGTTTGCCTATACCTATATCAACACTTAATTCGCCGGCGTTGCAAAAGCTTTTCTTAGACTCGATATGCAACGTACCACCACTTACGCTGGTTTTAATGTATTTAAGCAGGTTATCATCAGCATTTATAGTAACCGCCATCGAACTGTCTTGTTTCAAGTTTACTTTGTATCCGCCTTCAATCTCTATTCGTGTAAATTTCTCTACCTTACGCGTATCTGTTGCTGTGTGGCCCGAGCCTTTTATACAGCTAAATTTACAAGCAGATAAAACACTGACTGAGGCTATAGCTAAAGAGGTGATGATTAAGGGTAACTTTTTCATGTTATAAGTTTTGTTTTAGGACGACTGATTGAGAAGCCAAGTTACATTAAAAACTAAAAAAGCCATTATTAAATAATGGCTTAGAGATATATGATAGAACTTTTTGTGAAAGTGCTTGCTTACAGGCCGGCTAATTGCTCGGTATTTTTTCTGTTGTAGGTATTGTTAACTGTACGCACCATTTTACCTGTTTCAAATTTGCTACTGTTAACGGTTGCAGACTGGTTGTATGTTAGTGCACATTGTGTAGCATTACCTTTAAGATCAGCCTTTGCATTATCGTTTACGGTGATGTTAGCATTGTAAGCATCAATATTTAAGCTGGCCATAGCATTGTTATTAAGCTCTACGTTAAGATCAATGCCAGACAGGTTGCCGAATGATTTCACTTCTGCATTGTCGTAAGCTTTAATGCTGCGTAAATCTGCTGCTGTTACCCAAACCACCAGTTTGTCTTTTGTGTAAGATGAGATACGTAACACACCATTTTGATTTTGTACCAGGGCACTTTCGCTGTAGTAATTGTTATAAACTTTTACATTGTCATAAGCGCCATCAGATACATATAATTGAACGTTGCCACGAACTTCAATTTTGTTGATGTTCTTTACATCTGTAAGTACTGTGCTAACGTCATTTTTAACTGTTGCAGCTTGAGTTGTTTTGGTGGTTACTACGCTTAAACCTAAAAGTGCAATAACGGTGAAGATTGTAGTTTTCATATCAGTAATATTTTGATTATCAATTATTTGTTAACTATTAAATTAAATACATCAATAAGACGACATGAAAATGAAAACGTTACAGCATGTTTTTGATGAAAGCAGCAGATATGCCTATTTCTTATGCAAAACGCAGGAAAACATCGGCGAATGCCACAAAATAATCGGCGAAATTTTTAAGATTTTTTACGGTTTTGAGCGAGATAAATGTAATTAGATGTATAAACAGAGCTGAGATCTTATTATAGATACTAATTTTAACAAATTCCCTCCCCAAGGAGGGTTAGGGAGGGGTTACTTATGATACAATCAGAAAAATTACTCCCCTACAAATAATAAACCTCACCGTTGGTTTTAATACGCCCGGCATCAAGCAACTGTCGGATCACATCCAGCTTCTCTTTCTGATGGCCGCCTTTGGTTCCGTTGATTAATCCATCAAGTGTTAGTGGTGCGGGTAGCAGCACTTCCAGTATTTCGTTGGTAAGCCTTTCAGCTATTTCGGTTTGGTTATTTTGCCTCCGCTCCTGCAAGCAAACATCGCATATACCGCATTTTGGGGCATCATCTTCATCAAAATAGGCAAGCAGCATCTGGCTGCGGCATTTCTGATGTTCGGCATAATTTAATACGGCTTCCATTTTTTCGTAATACAACTGCTTACGTTCGGTAATGAAAGGCATATTTATGAGCAGGTTGGCGCTGGTTTGCCGTGGTTTAAGGTAGGTGATCTGCGGTTTATCGGTCTGCTGCAAGTAGGTTAGTATGCCAAAGTCCTGCAGCTGGTTTAAATTACTGATAATCAACTGCACGGTTAAACCCGTTCGTTTGGCCAAGTCAAACTCGCGAAGGTTCACATAATGGTCAAACGCACCACCGTAAGACCGCAGCAATACCTTTATAAAAGGGTCCCAAGCCTGGTTTTGGATCTGGAAATTATAAAGCTCTTCATTCTGCACCTCAAACCTGAAACGCGATGGAAGAAAAACGCTTTCGTTGACGGACAGATATTCGTTCTGCTCTAAAAATTTAAGCGCATTTAACGTCTTTATAGGCTCCATCTTAAAGCGGCTGCAAAAGTCTGCAATATCAAAGTCAAAACTAAGCCCCTCGCCTGTTCCGTACGCCAGCTGATAATAATTGGCCAGGTAGTGGTAGATCTGCTTCATTTCTTCAAGCGATGGATAACTGGCTTCAAACTTTTTCTCTTGCTTAATGCGGTCGGTACTATTATATAATAATACAGCATAGGCGCGATGCTCGTCCCTGCCTGCGCGGCCGGCTTCCTGGTAGTACGCCTCAAGGCTTTCGGGCAGGTCGCGGTGAATCACAAAACGCACATCGGGTTTATCTATCCCCATACCAAAGGCATTGGTAGCCACCATAACGGCGCTATGGCTTTTTTTCCAGGCATCCTGCTTTGCTGATCGTGTTTCGCCGGGCAAGCCCGCATGGTAATAATCGGCGCTGATACCGTTCTCGTTTAAAAATCGCGAAAGCTCAAAGGTATCCTTCCGGCTGCGTACATATATGATACCACTTCCTTTGGCGCCACGTGCAACCTGCAACATGCGCCGCAACTTGTTTTCTTCGTGCTCAACAAGGTAGCTGATATTTTTACGCTCGAAACTTTTTTGAAATACCGCTGCATTTTTTAACTGTAGTTTTTCCTTTATATCAGCCCTTACCTGTTCAGTTGCGGTTGCAGTAAGAGCAAGTACAGGCACTTTAGGATGCAGTTGCCTTAGCTCGGCAATGTGCAGATACGGCGGCCTGAAATCGTAGCCCCACTGCGAAATACAATGCGCTTCGTCAATGGCAAAAAGATTGACACGCATGTATTTTATGCGTTCTTTAACAAGGTCAGACAAAAGCCTTTCAGGCGACAGGTAAAGGAATTTTACAGGTCCGTAAATGCAATTGTCGAGTGCAATATCAATCTCTCGCTTACCCATGCCTGAAACTATAGCCGTGGCTTCTATCCCCTTTTCGCGCAGGTTTTCAACCTGGTCCTTCATTAAGGCAATAAGCGGCGATACAACTATACAAATACCATCCTTAGCCAAAGCCGGTATTTGGAAACAAACCGACTTTCCGCCGCCTGTTGGAAGCAATACCAAAGTATCCTGTCCGTTCAAAACAGACGTGATGATCTCCTTCTGTAATGAGCGAAATTGCTGGTGTCCCCAATAGTTTTTAAGTATCTCTTGTATGGTCATTAAGCGCTTGCTTCAAAACTATCAAAATTATCAAGTTAAGCCGGTATCAATTATGGTAAAATGCCGCTTATTAAAACACAGTGCAGGCAATCAGTTAACAACAATAAATTGTAAAAGTTATGGCTGACATTTCATGCCCTGTTTTCAGCAAAAAAATTGTTGCAAGATGGCAAAACGCGCAGAAAATTTTTGATTTCCTGCTTAGCAAGTGTATGGCTGACATTTAATTTACCGGGAACGTTCCCGGTAACGTTTGCATTAAAGTAAAATTTATCATTGTGTAAGTTTGACACCCTAATTCGGTATAAACGCGGTCAGAATAATTTTAAACAAGAAAACTGAATTGGAAAGCTGCAATCATCCGAATAATCAATATTTCTTTAAAGTTAAATTTAGACTACCAGAATTATTGATAATTATCTCATACATAAAATTTGCAAATATTACTTCTTGCTTTAAATTAGTCGGACGCCAATCAGGCAACAAAAACAAACCAATTTTGGCCTTCAATAAGCCTTAATTTTTAAACTAAAAACTCTAAATTAAATGGGAAAAAACTACTCCAAAAAGTATGTGCTTCTATTTGCTTTGCTAATGCTTTCTGTAATGGCATTTGCACAGACAGGAAGTATCAGCGGTAAGGTTGTGGATGAAAAAAATCAGCCCCTTCCTGGCGCCACAGTTACCATTAACGGTACAACAAATGGTGCAGCTGCAGATGCGAATGGTAACTATGTCATCCGCAACGTTAAAGCAGGAACCTATACTTTAACAGCAAAATTTATTGGTTATGACGTACTGACAAAATCTGTTACCGTTAGCGGCGCCACGTCAGCCGATTTCAGCCTTCTTCCAAGCACCAAATCTTTGAATGAGGTTGTGGTTATTGGTTACGGTACACAAACCCGTAAAGAGGTAACCGGTGCAATATCAACTGTAAGCAGCAAAGATTTTCAAAAAGGTACCATTACCTCTCCTGAGCAGCTTATACAAGGCAAAATTGCTGGTGTATCCATCACTACAAACGGTGGCCAGCCTGGCTCAGGCAGTGTGATCCGTATCCGCCAGGGCGCTTCATTAAATGCCAGCAGCGATCCGCTTATTGTAATTGACGGTGTACCATTAAGCCCTAATGGAATATCAGGTGCAGGTAATGCATTAAGCTTAATCAATCCTGACGATATTGAAACTTATACAGTACTAAAAGATGCTGCTTCAACAGCTATTTATGGCTCAAGGGCGTCTAATGGTGTAATTATCATTACCACTAAAAAAGGCAAAAGCGGTGCCCCTGCAGTAAATGTAAGCAGCCAAAATTCGGTTGCGACCACAGCAAACCGGTTAGACGTGCTTTCAGCAGACCAGGTGCGCCAATATGTAAACGCAAATGGTACAGCTGCCCAAAAAGCACTTTTGGGTAAAGCAAGCACTAACTGGCAAGACGAGATTTATCAAAAAGCATTTACTACCAATAATAACGTAAGCATTAGCGGTTCGGCTAAAAATATGCCTTATCGTGTTTCAGTAGGCAACCTTGATCAGGACGGTATCTTAAAAACCGACCATATCAACCGTACTACCACTGCTATCCGTTTAAGCCCTAAGTTTTTCAACGAGGATTTGAAATTTGATTTAAATTTAAACGGTACTTATCAAAAAAGCCAGTTTGCCAATACCGGTGCAATAGGTGCAGCTGCATCTTTTGATCCAACACAGGCAGTATACGCAGCCGGTTCAAAATATAATGGCTACTACGAATGGTTAAACGCTGATGGCACATTAAATCCAAATGCACCGCGTAACCCTGTAGGCATGTTAAATGATTACCACAATACAGGTAATACTTACAGAAGCTTTGGCAACCTACAAACAGATTACCGTTTCAGGTTTTTGCCTCAACTACATGCTAACTTAAATTTAGGCTACGATTTATCAAAAGGCGGAGGCAGCGTTTTTGTTCCCGCAAATGCAGCGCAATCGTTTAATAATGGCAACTCTACCAATTCGTTCAACACAGGTGGGGCTAATACCGAGTATCACCAAAAGAACTATAATACTGTAGGGGAGTTTTATTTAAACTACAATAACACGTTTAAATCTATCAACAGTAATATTAATGCTACTGCCGGTTACGGTTACTATGATTTCAGAACTGTTACCCGTAATTATGCAAACTATACTGCAAGCGGTGCTTTAGTTGCTAACTCTGCTCCTCTTTATCCTTATGGCGAAGGCCGTTATACGATTGAATCATATTACGCCCGTTTAATTTACACTTATGATTCTAAGTACATCCTTGCAGGTTCAATCCGTCGTGATGGTTCATCAAAATTCGCCCCTAACCTTCGTAATGCAACCTTCCCATCAGTAGCATTTACCTGGAGAATGAGCGACGAGGATTTCCTTAAAAACTCTAAAGATCTTTCTGATCTTAAATTACGCTTGAGCTATGGTATCACCGGTCAGCAAGACGGTATAGGTTACTATGGTTATATCCCGAGCTACTACCTGAGCGATAATACATCAAAATACCAGCTTGGCAATTCATTTTATAATATGTACACGCCAAGTGCATACGATACAAGCTTAAGGTGGGAACAAACATCATCATATAATGCCGGCTTAGACTACGGATTTTTTGATCAACGCTTAAGCGGTGCAATTGATGTTTACTACAAAAAAACCAAGAACTTATTAGGCACTGTTTATCTTCCGGTAGGTGCTAACTTTACCAACTTACTAACCACCAACGTAGGTAACACCGAAACAAAAGGTATCGAGTTCTCGCTTAATGCTATCCCTGTTAAAACCAAAGATTTCTCATGGACATTGAATTATAACGTTGCATATAACAAGAATACCATCACCAATCTAAGCGCAATCAAAGGTTTAGTGGTAACCGTTCCAACAGGCGGTATCAGTGGCGCTACAGGTACAAACGTAGAGTTACAAAGTGTAGGTTCAACCCCGAACTCTTTCTATGTGTACAAACAAGTATATGGTGCCAATGGCAAACCGCTTGAAGGTGTTTATGCTGACTTGAACGGTGATGGTGTAATTAATGATCAGGACCGTTATTTATATAAAAGTCCTTTCCCTAAAGTTACTATGGGCTTTTCAACACAGTTTGATTATAAAAAATGGAGCCTTAACGCAGTACTACGCGCTAACTTAGGTAACTATGCTTATAACAACACGGCATCAAACCTTGGTGTAGCACGTAATATTATCACGGTACAAAACACGATCAATAACGCAAGTACTGATTACTATAACACTTTGTTCTCTAACAATCAGTATCTGTCTGATTACTACGTTCAGAACGCTTCCTTTTTACGTATGGATAACTTAGGCCTTGGATATAATTTTGGCCGAATTGCCAAACACGTAAACCTGCGCCTTAATGCCAACGTGCAAAATGTATTCGTTGTAACAAAATACAAAGGCATAGATCCTGAAATATTTAGCGGTATTGATAACAGTTTCTATCCACGCCCTCGTACTTACACTATCGGATTTAACCTGGGCCTATAATTTATTGACGATATTAATTAAGAGAGATGAAAAATAATCTTATAAAAACCTTTATACTGGCAGCTTTAATTACCGGAGGATTATCTTCCTGTAAGAAAGACCTGGACCGTACCCCGATCAACACAGCTACCGCTGATGTGGTTTACAATTCGGCTACTGGTTATAAATCTGCCCTTGCTAAAGTATACGGTGCATATGCGCTAACCGGAAGCAGTGGTTCGGGCAGTTCTGACCTTGGTGGTATTGATGCCGGTACTTCTGATTTTCTTCGCTTATACTGGAATGCACAGGAGCTTCCAACTGATGAGGCAATTTGTGCCTGGAATGACGTGGGTTTGCATGACTTTCATGACATGAACTGGACAGCTGGCAATACATTCCTTCAAGGCTTGTACACCCGGTCTATTTACCAGATCACTGTAGCTAATTCATTCATTGCAGAATCAACTGATGATAAATTAGCCAGCCGTGGTATTACCGGTGCCGATGCTGATAATGTAAGGCATTACCGTGCAGAAGCACGTTTCCTTCGTGCTTTTCAGTATTGGGTGCTGATGGATCTGTTTGCAAACCCGCCATTTGTTGACGAGAACTTCCCTATCGGAAAGTCCTACCCTACTCAAACCAGCCGTGCCGCTTTGTTTACCTATGTTGAATCTGAATTAAAAGCAATTGATGGCTCTTTATTGCCTGCACACACTGCGGAATATGGCCGTGCAGACCAGGCAGCAGAATGGGCATTACTATCACGCATGTACCTTAATGCCGAAGTTTATTTAGGCGCAGGTAAAGGCCGTTATACAGATGCTGCTGCTTATGCTCAGAAAGTAATTAATTCAGGTTATACTTTGGCTACAAATTACCGTAACCTGTTTTTAGCCGATAACAATGTTAGCAACCCTGAGGTAATATTATCTATTAATTATGATGGTATTAGCGGCCAGAATTATGGTGGTACTACTTTTATTATTAACTCATGTATTAATGGTAGCATGAACCCAACCTCATTTGGTGTACCAAGTGGTGGCTGGGGCGGTAACCGTGCTGTGAGCACACTTCCGCAACAAACTTTTGGCGATTACAGCGGCAATACTGATAAGCGTGCCATGTTTACCGGCAGCAAAATTACCAACGATGACGAGTCGACCTTTACTGATGGTTTAGCCGTTACCAAATGGAAAAACATCACCTCAACAGGTGCAGCAGGTGCGTCATCAAATGGTGTATTTGCTTCGACAGACTTTCCTATATTCCGTTTGGCTGAAATGTATTTAACCTATGCGGAGGCTGTTTTAAGAGGTGGTACAGGAAGTACCGCAACTGCACTGCAATATTATAACCTTGTACGTACCAGGGCTTATGGTAATGCTAATGGAAATGCAGCAGCTATCGGTTTAAATGACATTTTAAATGAGCGTGGCCGCGAGTTTTACTTCGAAGCTCAAAGACGTACCGATCTGATCCGTTTTGGCGTATTTACATCAGACAGCTATAAATGGCCATGGAAAGGTGGATTAATTGCAGGCCGTGGAGTGGATTCATATAGAACCATCTACCCTATTCCATCAACAGATTTGCTTGCAAATCCTAATTTAAAACAGAATACAGGTTATTAAAAATATAAACCATTATGAAATTTAAATTTACCCGAATACTATTTTTATGCAGTGCAGCGCTGCTGATGGTATTTGCATCTTGTAAAAAAGATGGAGATTTAGTTACTGCAAGTAGCACGCCTACGGCCGGTGCCTTAACGGCATCAGCTACAACCATAAACCTGTCAAAAGCTACGCTTACTGGCAATGCAGTTACTTTTACTTCAACCAATGCTAATTTCGGCTACAATGCAGCTGTAACATCAACGCTGCAAATAGCTGTAAAAGGCACCAATTTTTCGGCTCCCAAAGAGGTTGCATTAACCGGTAAAAACGTATCTCAAAGCTATAACGTTCAAGATTTTAATAATATCCTTTTAGGTTTAAACATGCCTACAGGCGTTGCAGGACAAATTGAAGCGCGTATGAAATATACCATTTCAACAAACGCCACAGCTCCTTTGGCTTATTCAAACGTACTTACGTTAACAGCTACTCCGTTTGCACTTACATCTTATGTATATGTACCGGGTGCTTATCAGGGCTGGAACCCCTCTACTGCTGACAGTTTAAAATCAGCTACAGGTAACGGTGTATATACCGGTATAATTAATTTCACCGCCGGAAACCTTGAGTTTAAAATTACGCCTGCTAAGAAATGGGATGTTTCTTACGGAGACGCAGGTTCTGGAAAAGTAAGCACATCCAGCGGAGGCAACCTTAAAGCGCCTGGAACTGGTTTATACTTAATTACGCTTGACCTGAATGCTAATACCATTACTATGGTGCCTGCTCCTGCTTACTACAGCATTATTGGTGATGCTACTGCCGGCGGCTGGGGAAGCGATACTGATATGAAGTATGATAACGGCAACGAGTGGTGGACCGTTACTACCAATTTAACAGCTGGTGGCGCATTTAAAGTGCGCAAAAACCACGACTGGGGTACCAGCTATGGTCTTATAGCGACTCCTGATGGTGCTTCTCTTACATCTGCTAATGGTGGTAACATTGCGATTACAGCCACAGGTACTTACAAAATAACATTCGCTGTTAATGCAACGGATGCTACAAAAGCTACTTATACGCTTACAAAACAGTAGGTTTTATATTGGTTAAGTTGATTGATGAAACCCGCGCTCTGAAAAGAGGCGGGTTTTTGTTTTTGAGCAAAAATCGGAGTATAAAAAAACCCGCTATGTGCGGGTTTATGTAATAGATATTTTAAATCTTAACGATTATTTATTGGCGTATAATCCCTGTCTGCAACACCGGTATAGATCTGGCGCGGACGGCCAATAGGCTCTTTATTTTCTTTCATTTCTTTCCATTGAGCAATCCATCCAGGTAAACGGCCTAAGGCAAACAATACGGTAAACATTTCGGTAGGGAAACCTAATGCACGGTAAATGATACCTGAATAGAAATCTACGTTTGGATACAGCTTACGCTCTACAAAATAAGGGTCTTTCAGGGCATGCTCTTCCAGTTTCTTGGCAATTTCAAGCACCTCATCTTGTACGCCTAATTTTTCAAGGATATCGTCGCAAGCCTTTTTAATGATCTTGGCGCGCGGGTCGAAGTTTTTGTAAACGCGATGACCAAAGCCCATTAATCTGAAAGGATCGTTTTTATCTTTTGCTTTAGCAATCCATTTATCGGTATCGCCGCCATCATTTTTGATCTTCTCCAGCATCTCTATCACTGCCTGGTTAGCGCCACCATGCAGCGGGCCCCATAGTGCAGATATACCTGCCGAAATAGATGCATAAAGATTAGCATCAGATGAACCTACTATACGCACAGTTGAGGTAGAACAGTTTTGCTCGTGATCAGCATGCAGGATCAAAAGTTTGTTCATGGCATCAACCACAACCGGATCAATCTGATACTCTTCTGTACGCTCACCAAAGGTCATGTACATAAAGTTAGTAACATAGTCGTACTTGTTTTGCGGATAAACCACAGGATGGCCAAGTGACTTTTTATGGATCCATGATACCAGCGTGCTCATTTTAGCCAGCAGCCTGATAATCTCAAGGTTTACTTCTTCAGCGCTCAAACCTTGTTTTAATGATTCAGGATTAAATGCAGCAAGCGCACCGATCAAAGAAGACAGTTGGCCCATTGGGTGTGATTTTGACGGGAAACCATCAAAAAACTTCTTCATATCCTCGTGTACCAGTGTGTGGCGGTTGATCTGATACTGGAAATCTTTTAACTGCTGTTCTGTAGGAAGATCGCCGTATATTAAAAGGTATGCAACCTCAATAAAAGTTGATTTTTCGGCTAATTGCTCAATTGGGTATCCCCTGTATTTAAGTATCCCCTGCTCGCCGTCGAGAAATGTGATAGCACTTTTAGTAGCGCCGGTATTTTTGTAACCAATATCTAAGGTGACATAGCCCGACTGATCGCGCAATTTTGAAATATCTACTGCTTTTTCGTGTTCGGTACCTTCAATAACGGGAAGATCAATAACCTTGTCGCCTATGGTTAGTTGTGCTGTTTCTGACATAGAAGTTGAATTGTATTCAGGCAAATGTAATAAATCTGCCTATTGTTAACCGTCAAATATAACTGTGGTTTGTAAATTGTTCATGTTTTTTTCGTTAAAAATTACGGGGCGGTGTCACAGAGACACAAATACACTATTCCTGTTAATATGATAAGTTGGTTCCCGTTAGCAAATTTGTTTGTTACAACGGATATCCAATATTATACCCGCACCGAAACCTCAGAAACAGAAAGCTTATTATAACATCAATTAGACCTGATCGCCTCTACCGGATCAAGTTTTGAAGCGGAATAGGCCGGTATAATGCCCGAAATTATGCCTATTGCTACCGAAGTACCTATACCCACGATGATATTCTTCATATCAAGCACAATATTAAGGTCGGCAACTGCTTTAACGGCAAACGTGCCCAGGTAAACAAAGAAAAGGCCTATTAAACCGCCCATAAGGCACAATACCACCGCCTCGACAAGGAACTGAAGCATGATAAAGTAATTTTTAGCGCCAAGTGATTTTTGTATACCGATAATTGGCGTACGCTCCTTTACGGATACAAACATAATGTTGGCAATACCAAAGCCGCCCACAACAACCGAGAAACCACCTATGATTAGGCCTGCGACGTTTACCACTGTAAACAAGCTATCAAGCTGGTTGGATAAAATAGTAGTTTTATTGAGAGCAAAATTATCATCCTCTCTTGGCTGCAGCCTGCGGATATTACGCATTAAGCCCTTCAGCTCACTTTCAACTTCCACGTCGCTTAAGCCCGGTTTGCCTTTTACTACAATCTGAGGATTATATTTTTCGTTTTGTACATCAATAACATTGCGTGCAAAATTTAGCGGTATTTGCACCACCTTGTCGTCTGATATACCTAAAATGTCATCTCCTTCTTTATTAAACACGCCTATTACCGTTACATAACGACCCATGATCTTTATCTGCTTACCTATGGCATTGCCTTCCGGAAATAGCGCCTCGGCAATATCGTGGCCGATGTTGGCAACGGGCGCTCCGGTTTTCGATTCCATATCGGTAAAATACCGGCCTTCAGAAAAATCAAAGTTCCAGGTTTTGTCATGGTCTTGCGTTACCGCATATATAGATACACCGTTAATGGTATTACTGCCGTATTTAATGGTCCGGTTATCCACACTTGCTTCGTATGATATGCCATCGGCAGTTTGGCTGCGGCGTTGCAATTCCGCAAAGTCGCGCAGGTTTGGTACAGGGCGCTGCATAAATTTCCACCACGGGTAATCGCCGCCGGCAATCCAGGGCCACTTTTGTACATAAATACTATTGCTCCCCAGTTTATTAACGCTTTGCTGCAGGTTATTACGCAAAGTATCAACGGCTGAGAACACCGCAATAATGGTAAATATACCGATGGTTACCCCCAGCAATGAGAGCAACGTACGAAGCTTGTTTTGGCGCAACGCGTCAAAAGCAAATAAAAAGCTTTCCCTGAAAAGTTTTAAAAATAGCATAGTGATTTGCTGATTAGACTATGGCCTATGTATTTGGTTACAATTTCTGCTAAAATAATTTCATAACAGCATCTGCAAACCATCTGATTTTTAATGCGTTTAATATTACTGAAATTTTCATAAATTTGCGCGCTTAAATTATACCCATAATGAAACTATCCCAGTTTAAATTTAATTTGCCTGATTCACTGATAGCTCACACTCCGGCTGAAGCTCGTGATGAGGCACGTTTAATGGTGCTACATCGTGATTCTGGTAAAATCGAACATAAAATTTTTAAAGACGTACTGGATTATTTCGACAATAAAGACGTAATGATCCTTAACAATACCAAAGTTTTCCCTGCCCGTATGTATGGCAACAAAGAGAAAACCGGTGCTACCATCGAAGTATTTTTACTGCGCGAGCTTAACAAAGAGCTGCGTTTGTGGGACGTATTAGTTGACCCTGCACGTAAAATACGCGTTGGCAACAAACTTTATTTTGGTGATGACGACCTGTTGGTTGCCGAGGTTGTAGATAACACTACATCACGCGGCCGTACTATCCGTTTCCTATTTGACGGCACCGACGAAGAGTTTCGCCAGAATATTGAAATTTTGGGTGAAACACCGCTTCCAAAATATATTAAACGTAAGGCTACTGCTGAAGATAAAGAGCGTTACCAAACCATTTTTGCTAAAAATGAAGGTGCGGTTGCTGCCCCTACTGCGGGTTTACACTTTAGCCGTGAGCTGATGAAACGCCTTGAACTTAAAGGTGTGGAATTTGCCGAGGTTACTTTGCACGTTGGTTTAGGAACCTTCCGCCCGGTTGAGGTTGAAGATTTAACCAAACATAAAATGGACTCTGAGCAATTCATCATTGAGCAAAAACAAGCTGATATTGTAAACAGGGCTATTGAAGCTAAAAAACGTGTTTGCGCGGTAGGTACTACTTCAATGCGTACTATCGAATCGGCTGTATCAGCTAACAAAACGTTAAAAGCTGCTAACGACTGGACCAGTAAGTTTATTTTCCCTCCTTACGATTTCAGCATTGCCAATTCAATGGTAACCAACTTCCATACGCCGGAATCAACTTTATTGATGATGATCTGTGCTTTTGGCGGTTATGAAAACGTAATGAATGCTTACGAAATTGCTGTTAAAGAAAAATACCGTTTCTACAGCTATGGCGACGCCATGTTAATTATCTAATTATATCAGACATCAAATCTTACTATAAAAGCCGCTGCAATGCAGTGGCTTTTTTGCGTTTTATCATATCTTACTGAAAATAGACAGCAAGCAGCTTCGGATGAAAGACGGGAGATCTCGGGCAAAGGCCATGCAGCGATTCCGCGATCGGACGGCTTTGTAGGGATGATTGTGCGGCAAAGAAGCCTTTTGCTGTCTTGGCCTTTTGGCTACTTTGTGGTTAAGACAAGTAGCATCCATAAAATTTTACATACACCGGGTGATTAAGTATCATATTCTTACCTTCGTTTTGTGCAATCACAAATAAAATCTTATGCTATAATTGTTGCCGGCGGCACAGGCACACGCATGCAAAGCACAGTACCTAAGCAGTTTTTGCTGCTTAATGGCTTACCTGTAATGATGCATACCATAACGGCATTTAAAAACAGCAGCTACCAGCCCGACATTATTGTAGTCATGAACCCGGATTTTCATGACCACTGGAAATCACTTTGTGAGGAATATAACTTTACCACAGAACACCAACTGGTGCTGGGTGGCGAAACTCGCTTTCATTCTGTAAGAAACGGGCTATCGGCTGTTAAAGAATTAAATGCCGTTGTAGCCATACAAGATGCCGTTAGGCCGCTTACCCCCATCGAAGTAATTGATAATGCTTACAGCAAGGCTATTGAAAAGGGAAATGCAGTTGTGGCTATACAAAGCCGCGACTCAGTAAGGCAATTAAAAAACGGTGTATCACAACATCTGGACCGCAGCGAGATTTACCTGGTACAAACGCCGCAGACGTTCTTAATGCCAGTGCTCAAAAATGCTTATGATGCATCATATATGGCCACCTTTACTGATGATGCCAGCGTGGTTGAGCATAGCGGAGTAGACATCAATTTGGTAGAAGGCAGCCAGGAAAATATTAAAATTACTTATCCGGAAGATATTGCCATTGCCGCACTGATACAAAAAAAGCTACCTGATAAATAGGCAGCTTCATATTAATCTCCAATTTGCTTTATGCCCGGCGGATAATGCCAAGTAACAAAGCAATAATTGCAATTACTAATAATACGTGGATTAAGCCTGTAGCTGAATAAACGAATACGCCTAATGCCCATCCTATGATCAGAATAACGGCAATAATGTAAAGTAAGCCTCTCATGAGTTGAATGTTTTAGTTAATGATAAATGTTATTTCAGTCAATAACCAAAACCATTCCAAAAGGTTGTCATAAAAATAAAAAACCCTGCATTTTGCAGGGCTTTTATTTTAAAGTCTTTTTAGTACTCGTCTTCGTTAAAAAAGAAATCGTCTTTTGTAGGGTAATCTGGCCATATTTCTTCTATGTTTTCATACGGTTCGCCGTCATCTTCAAGCGCCTGCAGATTCTCAATAACTTCAACAGGAGCGCCAGAGCGTATTGCATAGTCAATTAATTCGTCTTTGGTTGCAGGCCATGGAGCATCTTCAAGATGCGATGCAAGTTCGAGTGTCCAGTACATATTTTATATTTTAATTTCCAAATTTAATTTTTTCGCAAAAGTATAATAATTCTAAATTGATTATCAAATATTTTTTATCAAAGTTTTAAACCCTTGGTATCCATTGATTTTCAGCTATTTGCTGTTCATACCCTACTTTCCTGGCAAGGGTGAACAGGTAATCGCTAAGCCTGTTCAGGTAAATAATCACCTTCTCGTCTACCTGGCTTTCCTGCGCAAGGTGTACAACCAGGCGCTCTGCACGCCGGCATACACAACGCGCAATATGGCAATACGAGATGGTGTTATTACCCCCGGGCAATATAAAATGTTTTAGTTCTGGTAAAATTTCATTCATTTTATCCATCTCCTGCTCAAGCAGTTCAACATCTCCCTGGTGCAGGTCGGGTATTTGCATTCTCGACCGTTCAGGATCGGCAGCTAAAGATGAGCCTATGGTAAACAAACGATCTTGTATTTCTTTCAATACACTCTTATCATGTTCAGTAATTTCCTGATCACGGATCAACCCGATATAAGAGTTCAATTCATCTACAGTGCCGTAGCTATCGATACGGATATCATATTTGGGTACACGCGTACCGCCAATAAGCGATGTATAGCCTTTATCTCCGGTTTTGGTATAAATCTTCATAAGCAGGCGCAATTAAATAATTTTGCATTTGTTTTTAGCAGATGTGAATAATTTATTTAAATGTTTACGTTCTTAAACAAAACATAAATAGCTTCGCCATACTTTAAGAACAAATTTTAAGTGATGAAACCATTTGCTTTAGCCGTTAAGTTTAATTCGTTAGTTTTAGGATCCTTACTGATTATATTAGTAAGCTGTGGCAATACCGGTAAAAAAAATACAGTAGCAGCAGCTACTAACGTCCAATCCGAAAAAAAGTCGGTATCCCGTATTTTAACTGAAAAACAATTTAACGATCTTTTTCCTCAAAGAGATAAATTTTATAGCTATGCGGCTTTTATTAGAGCAGCCGACGAGCTGGCAAATATTAAAGTAAAGGTTATTCGCCGCTCTGTTTCCGTATACCAGCTTACGCGTACTGATAAGTCGACAGGAAAAACTACCATTGTGCGTCAGGATGCGGATTGGAACGAAGACTGGGCAAAGCAGAAACCAGATAGCACTTATACTATTGACTACGGGCAGTTTTGCACCGAAAAGGATGCCACTACTAATAAAAAAGAGCTGGCAGCCTTTTTTGCCCAGATAGCACATGAAACACGCCACGGAGAAAACGGCGCTTATAACGACGGCCTGATGCTGATCCATGAAAACAACACCAGTTTACCCTACATAGCTGAAAACGATGAATACCCACCTGTAAAAGGGCAAAAATATTATGGCCGCGGCCCCATGCAGATCAGCTACAACGGCAATTATGGTTATGCGTCTGACTGTATCTTTGGCGATGAAAAAGTACTGTTAAACAAGCCGTCGCTGGTTGAAACTGATCCGGTTGTGGCCTTTAAAACTGCCATTTATTTCTGGATGACCTCACAAACCAAAAAACCTTCTGCGCATGATGTGATGACGGGTAAGTGGCAGCCTACCGCTGCTGATATAGCCAAAGGCCGCAAACCGGGTTTCGGTATGACGATAAACATTATAAATGGCGAAGTAGAGTGCAACCACGGCGAAAACATGTATAACATGACCGACCGTATAGGCTTTTATCAATACTTTTTAAAGAAACTTGGCGTATCTGATCCTAACTGTGCATGTTCATGCGGATCAATGAAGCCATATCAATATTAGTGATCAAAATTTAATATCTTGCTTCACCAATACCTTATAATCGTTATTGGTTTCATTATACAGCTGAAGGGAAAAATCAGCTGCATTAAAACTTTGGCTGGCAGAGCTATTTGCAAAGCTGGCGAATGATTTGATATCTATATGGTTACCGCGATAGTCGGCTGTTTTTAAAAGCAAATTAGCATAACCAATACCATACTTAACCTTATCAACGGTTTTGTAAAGATTACGGTCTATAAAAATGTATTTGTAAGGTATGTTTGAGGATTTGGGGACATTCAATTCAAAGTAAGGGCTGTTCGGAAACTTTGCCATTACAAAAGTAATGTTGTATTCATCGTTGTGGTAAAAATAATTTTCGAGCCAGGTATTAAACTGGTTATTTGTTGGCCCCGTTAAAGTGGCGTCTGCACTGGCTTTAACCGATGTTTGATAATACCACATGTGCTTAGCTCCGCTACTGTCTGCAGCTGTATAAATTCGGTTCTGGATTTGATAGGTCTGCGTTTTAAGGCCGTCTAAAGAAATGCTGAAGAAACTACCGCCGCGGGTTGCCTTTTTACGAATGGTATCAGTGCCAGAAATGAACGTAGTAGTGACAGAATCGACAGTAGCAATCGGGATAGTGACATCTGAGAAAGCGATCAGGAGTTGATTGGTATTAGGTTCCGGGTCATCTGCCGAATGTTTACAGGCGCTAAATAAAACCATTAGCACACACAAAGCGGCTAACGCCCGCCTGTTCATAACCATGTTCCCGAGATTTAAATGCATACAATATTTATAACCAGATTATAACGGTTAAAAATAAAGAAATTAAAGATGATTAGGTATAAGAAAATGAGGCTTATTCGGCTGTTACAGAGCGATCCACCCTGCTGATATTGGTATTTACGTAATCATTCTCTATTAACCCGTCGCGCATACGTACAATGCGGTGTGCATGCAGGGCTATATCTTCCTCATGCGTTACCAGGATGATCGTATTACCTTTGGCATGAATATCCTCTAAAAGGCCCATGATCTCTACCGAGGTCTTGGTATCAAGGTTACCGGTAGGCTCATCTGCCAGAATAATCGAAGGGTCGTTTATCAAAGCGCGTGCTACCGCCACACGCTGGCGCTGACCGCCCGAAAGCTCGTTAGGCTTGTGGTCCATACGATGGCCAAGGCCAACGTTTTTTAAGGCATTTTTAGCGCGGTCTTCCCGATCCTGTTTGCTTACGCCCGAGTACACCAGCGGTAATGCCACGTTATCAAGGGCTGTATTTCTTGGCAACAGGTTAAAGGTTTGGAAAACGAAACCAATTTCCTTATTACGTACTTCTGCAAGTTCGTTATCGGTCATGTGGCTAACGTCAATTCCGTTAAGCACATACTGGCCTTTGGTGGGAGTATCCAAACAGCCTAAAATATTCATTAAGGTTGACTTGCCTGATCCTGAAGGGCCCATTAAAGCAACAAACTCGCCTTTGTTAATAGTAAGTGATACCGATTTTAAAGCGTGAATGGTTTCTGCGCCGATCACATATTTACGGCCTATGTCATTAATGGTAATAAGTGGCTCCATCAGGTTTTTGTGGGTTTTGACTGCAAACTGCAACTAAATGTTACAAGCAGCAATTAATTTAATTTTTGCCAGAACCATGCTCTTTCTTCTCCAACACTTTGGCTACCATAAAATAGTCGGCATTGTGCTGAGGGGCATTTTCTAAAGCTTCTTCATGGCTTACTTCCTGTTTCACAACATCCTCTCTAAAGGTGTTTACCTCGTCTGTCATATAAACAAGCGGCTCAACGTTACTGGTATCTACCTCGTTCAGCTTGTCCATAAAGTCAAGTATACGGGTCATATCACCAATCAGCTCCTGCTTTTCGTCAGCGCTAACTTCCAGACGCGCCAGGTGCGCTATTTTATCAACTGTTTCTTCGGTAATTTTCATCCTTGTTCAAATTTACGCTGCATCAGGTTAAAAACTTCATCTTTCAGCCTGTCTGCATCTTCTAAAGTTAAATGGGTGGTTTCAATGGGCTTATGCACGTAAATATGGCATACACCCGGCTTACTGCCATACAACAAACCCGTGTCCCATAAAATTTTCCAGGTATCTAACGAAGTTACAGGAATTATCGGAATTTTATGATCAATAGCCAGCCTGAAAGGCCCGTTTTTAAATTCGTGGAGTTTGGGCGGGTAATCATCCGGAATCATCCCCTCGGGAAAAATAATAACACTTTGCCCGAGCTGCAAACGTTCTGCAGCATGCTTAAACGCCCTGAATGATGATATTTTGCTTTCACGGTTTACCGGGATATCAATAGTACGAAAAAAGAGACCCGTTACAGGATTGTCCAGCAATTCATCTTTACCTATAAAACAATAATTGTTTTTTACGAGCAGGCCAACGCTCGAAATATCCAGATTTGAGGTATGATTGGGGCAAATAATATAAGTGCGGCTCCAGTCGATCGGCTGTTCATATTCAAATTTGTAAAAAACTCCGGCAAGTGTTGAGCCGCAAAATGCGCATACTCGCCTGAAAAAATTCATAGCACTGTATCTTTCGGCCTTGCGCGAATTGTAATAAAGGAATGGCCACCATAAAAAAAAGAAAAAAGCCTGCCCATAACGGTATAAATAGGCATGGGCTTTCTTCAATATCAATTTCATCGACTTCAAAAATATAAAAATTCTGTACTTTCGCGCACTATGGAAACTGTTGTTAGTGGTATTCGTTCAACCGGGAAATTACACCTGGGCAATTATTATGGAGCTATACAAAACTTCATAAAAATGCAGCACGAGTACAATTGTTACTTTTTTATTGCCGATCTGCACTCGTTAACTACTCATCCTACGCCGGGCGATTTGCATGGCAATGTAAAACAGGTACTGGTTGAGTACCTGGCAGCAGGTATCGATCCCGAAAAATCGACGATCTATATACAATCAGACGTTCCTGAAGTTTCCGAGCTGTACCTGTATCTGAACATGAACGCCTACCTGGGCGAGCTTGAACGCGCTACATCATTTAAAGATAAGGTACGTGCCAACCCCGATAATGTAAATGCAGGCCTGCTTACCTACCCTGTATTAATGGCTGCGGATATCATCATCCATAAAGCTACAAAGGTACCTGTAGGTAAAGATCAGGAGCAGCACCTGGAAATGGCGCGCACTTTTGGCAACCGCTTTAACCGGTTATATAATCATGAATACTTCCCGGAGCCTTATGCTTTTAGCTTCGGCGAAAGCCTGATTAAAATTCCGGGGCTGGATGGTAAAGGCAAAATGGGTAAATCTGAAGGTGAAGCCAATGCAGTTTATTTATCAGATTCGCCGGAAGTTATTCGTAAGAAGGTAATGAAAGCAGTTACTGATGGCGGCCCTACGATGGAGAACCAGGACAAACCTTCAGAAATTCAGAACCTGTTTGACCTAATCAAAGTAGTTTCCTCTCAGGATACTTACGATCACTTTAACGATCTGTATAATAAAATGCAAATTCGTTACGGCGATCTTAAAAAACAACTGGCAGAGGATATGATTATTGCTACCGCGCCGATCCGCGACCGTATCAATGATATTGCTGCCGATACCGACTTTCTGCGTAAAGTGGCACAGCATGGCGCTGATAAAGCCCGCGAAAGCGCATCACGCACCATAAGGGAAGTACGTGAAATTATTGGGTTCAGGAAATTTTAATTTGTTACTCAGTTATTGGTTATTAAGTTATTTTCACAAGAATAGATTTTTGACCGCAACAAATAACTTAATAACACAATAACTATTAACTTTATCGCATGCACATTGCCGTTGTTGGAAATATAGGAGCCGGGAAAACTACGCTTACCGAGTTACTGGCTAAAAATTATGGTTGGGAACCGCTTTACGAAGCCGTAGACAACAACCCCTATCTTGAAGATTTTTACAGCGACATGAAGCGCTGGAGCTTTAATCTTCAGATCTATTTCCTGAACAGCCGTTTCCGCCAGATAGCTGAAATTCAGCAAGGCAGCAAAGATGTGATACAGGACCGCACCATATACGAAGACGCTTTCATATTTGCAGAAAACCTGCATGATATGGGCCTGATGAGCAGCCGCGACTTTGAGAATTACAATAACATTTTCGAAAACATCACCTCGTTTATAAAGCCGCCAGATCTGCTGATCTATCTTAAAGCATCAGTTCCCACACTGGTAAACAACATTCAACGCCGCGGGCGCGAATATGAGATCGGTATCCGGTTAGATTATCTTTCAAAATTGAACGAGAAGTACACCAAGTGGATCAATGGTTATCAACTTGGCAAACTGCTGGTAGTTGATATGGATAACCTGGACTTCGCTAACAAAACAGAAGACCTTGCTACCATTGTACAATTGATAGAAAGAGAAATACATGGACTGTTTTAAGGAGCGAGGGGCGAGTTATCAGTTGCCGGTTATGCTTCAATTTACTTGCATGCAAATTACTCGCAACTCGAAACACAAAACTCGCAACTAAATGACTATCCTCGGCATCATTCCTGCACGCTTTGCTTCTACCCGCTTCCCGGGTAAACCATTGGTAGATATTGCCGGTAAAAGCATGATTCGGCGTGTTTACGAGCAGGCAAAAAAATGCAGCTCCATTGCCGAAGTTGTTGTAGCTACTGATGACGAGCGTATTTATGAGCATGTGCTCGGTTTCGGCGGAAAGGTGGTAATGACATCAGACGAGCACCAGAGCGGTACCGACCGTTGCGCTGAAGTAGCCTTAAAGCATCCGGAATATGATGTAATCATCAACATACAAGGCGATGAGCCATATATTGACCCTGAGCAGCTGACTAAAGTTGCCGCTTGCTTTACAGATGAAACCACGCAGATTGCGACACTAATTAAAAAGATCAATACTGCTGATGAGTTGCTGAACGTAAATTCACCCAAAGTAATCATCAATCGCTTTGCTGAGGCAATTTACTTCTCACGGTCGCCGCTGCCACATATCCGCGGACAAGAGCAAGCAGACTGGCTGAAGCATTATACTTATTTCAAGCATATCGGTGTTTACGCTTACCGTTCCGACATTCTTCAGGAAATAACCAAGTTGCCCATCTCCTCTTTAGAAAAAGCAGAAAGCCTGGAACAGTTGCGCTGGATAGAAAACGGCTACCGCATTAAGGTTGCCGAGACCGAACTGGAAACCCATGCAATAGATACGCCGGAAGATTTAAAGAAATTGCCGGTTTAATAGTCATGCTGTCTAAAGGACTCATTTGGAGAACTTGTTTCAGCATCCTACACGTAAAGAAAAATACATTTTACAGAACATCTACTACATGAGATGCCGAAACAAGTTCGGCATGACGGCAATGTTTGATCTTATTTTCCACATCTACTCGAACCTTTTTTTATACACCAAAAGCTTTAAAATCTGCGATCTTAATGTCATGCTGAACTTGTTTCAGCATCCCACACGCAAAGCAAAATGCATTTTACAGAACATCTACATTGAGATCCCGAAAAATATTTGGCATTACGCTAATCTCATTTTCAACAGCTTACATTTTTAAACAATCCACATTCTTCTAATTTCTCAACACATAGGCCAAACCCGCAAAAAATTCCTACTTTTGTATCCCGTACACAAACGAAATCATGACTAAATATATATTTGTTACGGGCGGCGTTTCTTCGTCGTTGGGGAAGGGTATTATATCTGCCTCATTAGCCAAATTACTTCAGGCGCGCGGTTATCGCGTAACCATCCAAAAGTTTGATCCTTACATTAACATCGACCCAGGTACACTAAATCCATATGAGCACGGCGAGTGTTATGTAACCGAAGATGGCGCCGAAACTGACCTCGACCTTGGCCACTACGAGCGTTTTCTAAACGCACCTACCTCTCAGGCCAACAACATTACAACCGGCCGTATCTATCAAAATGTGATTAGTAAAGAGCGTGAAGGTGCCTTTTTAGGTAAAACCGTTCAGGTTGTTCCGCACATTACAGATGAGATCAAACGCAATTTCCGCATCCTTGGCGAAAGCGGCAATTACGATATTGTGATCACTGAAATTGGTGGTACCGTGGGCGATATTGAGTCGTTACCGTTTGTGGAAGCAGTACGCCAGTTCCGCTGGGAGTCGGGCGCACATGATTCGTTAGTGATACACTTAACTTTAATTCCTTTCCTTGCAGCAGCAGGCGAATTAAAAACCAAACCTACACAGCACTCTGTTAAAATGCTGTTAGAGTATGGTATACAGCCTGATATTTTGGTTTGCCGTACCGAGCACCACATTAACCAGGAGCTTCGCAAAAAAATCGCGTTGTTCTGTAATGTAAACGTAAATGCGGTGATTGAGTCGATAGATGCGCCAAGTATTTATGACGTTCCGTTGTTGATGCTGAAAGAACAGCTGGATAAAACTGTTTTGAGCAAATTACGCCTTTCAAATAAAAACGAACCGGATCTGGAAAGCTGGAAAGACTTTTTAGGCCGCTTAAAAAATCCTACTGCCGAAGTACGCGTTGGACTTGTAGGTAAATATGTAGAGCTACCGGATGCTTATAAATCTATCGTTGAGGCATTTATTCACGCAGGCGCCAAAAACGAATGTAAGGTACGTGTAGAATACATCCATTCAGAGCAATTAACCGTTGGCAATGCTATTGAACGCCTTAAAGGCTTACATGGCGTATTGGTTGCCCCTGGCTTTGGCGAGCGTGGCTTTGAAGGTAAAATTGAAGCGATACGTTACGTGCGCGAAAATAATATCCCGTTCTTTGGTATTTGCCTGGGCATGCAATGTGCCGTGGTTGAATTTGGCCGCAATGTGTTGGGGCTTGAACAGGCAAACAGCATTGAAATGAACCCTGAAACACCTTACCCGGTGATCAGCATGATGGAAGAACAGAAAAACATTACAGCAAAAGGCGGCACCATGCGTTTAGGCGCGCAAGAGTGTGATTTAAAACGCGGCACTAAGGCTGCGGCTATTTATGGCAAAACACATATCACCGAACGTCACCGTCACCGCTATGAGTTTAATAATGAATTCCTTACCCGTTATGAAGAGGCCGGCATGATACCTTCGGGTGTTAACCCTGCAAATGGCTTGGTTGAAGTTATTGAGCTTAAAAACCATCCATTTTTTGTCGGATCACAATTTCACCCTGAATTAAAATCGACAGTAGCAAATCCTCACCCACTTTTTGTTAACTTTGTCGCCGCTTCGCTGGCTTATGCCCGCAAGAATTAATTGTACGATAGATAGATAATGGATAGAAATCAATTCACGGGCCTGTTCCTGATCATGGTGATCATGGTTGGTTCGTTCTTTTTGCTCAAGCCGTCGCAAGACGAGATCAAAAAAGAGCAAATGCGCGCACATGCCGACTCGCTTCGCCGGGCAGGCATTAAACCGGTTGCCAACGCAAATGCTAAGGCCGATAGTGTAAAGAAACCTGGTGTTGTTGATTCAGCAGTATTAAAAAGCCCGTTCGGTGCTGCAACTGTTGGCTCAGAGCAACTGATCACTTTAGAAAATAAAGACCTTAAATTAAAGCTAAGCACACTTGGCGGTCGCGTTTATTCGGTAGAGCTTAAAAACTTTAAAACCTTTGATGGCAAACCGCTGATCTTATTTGATGGTGCCAATAACAACTTTGGTTTTAAATTTAAAGCTGCCGGCAAAAACATCAATACCGACGAGCTTTACTTTACACCAACAAGCACTCAGGCTGCAAATGGTACTATTACCATGCGCTTAAACTACAGCCCGACCCAGTATATCGATTATATCTACACAGTTGCTGCCCAAGGTTACAAAGTAGGTTTACAGATTAAGCCTACAGGGCTTGATAACGTAATCGGCACTGCCAACCCGCTTGTTCTAAATTGGGATGCAAGCCTGCATAAATTGGAAAAAGATCTTAAAGCAGAACGTCAGTATTCAACCGTGTATTTCCATAACACAGACCGCGACGTTGATTACTTAAGCCCTGCCAAAGACGAAGCCAAGTCGATCAATGATAAAAAGCTGAACTGGGTATCATTTAAACAACATTTCTTTTCAAGCGTACTGATCTCAAAATCAGGATTTGAAAAAAGCAACCTGGCGGTTAATACAGATGTAGCTTCGGCTGATATCAAACAAATGAAAGCCAACCTGACGCTTACAGCAGATGGTTCTGGCGCTTATCCTTTAGAATTCTACTTCGGCCCTAATAAGTTTAAAACACTTCAGGATCAAGGGCTTGACCTTGAGAAACAGATTGACTTAGGCTGGGGCCCGCTAAAATGGATCAACCGTTTTGCAGTATTGCCTGTATTTAATTTCTTGCAGCAGTTTAACTGGAACTATGGCATAATTATCTTGGTGCTTACCATATTGCTTAAATTGGTGTTGTCGCCGCTTACCTACAAATCATACCTTTCAATGGCTAAGATGCGTGTGCTGAAGCCTGAGATGGATGAGATCAAAGCAAAAGTAGGTGAAGATAACCCTACCCTTTTACAGCAGGAATACATGAAACTGTACCGCCAGGCTGGTGTAAATCCGCTGGGTGGCTGTTTACCATTATTGCTGCAAATGCCTATCGTCATTGCATTCTTCCGCTTTTTCCCAAGCTTGTTTGAGCTGCGCGGTCAAAGTTTCCTTTGGATGCACGACCTTTCTACGTACGATTCACTCATCAGTTTTGCACCACTGCCATTATTAGGCTGGACACACATCAGTTTAATGTGTTTACTGATGACCATTTCAACACTGATCTATACGTACTTTAACAACCAGATCTCAGGTGCTACAGGCCAGATGAAATATATCGGATATATTTCTCCGCTAATTTTCTTCGGTATGCTGAACAGCTACCCTGCCGGTTTGAACTATTACTATTTCTTAGCCAACATGCTAACGTTTGCGCAGCAGTTCTTTATCCGCCAAATGGTAGATGATAAAAAGATCCACGCGCAGATTCAGGACAATAAAAAGAAACCTGAAACTAAAAAGAAAAAAGGTGGCTTTGGTGCCAAGTTAGAAGAAATGATGCGCCAGCAACAAGCAATGCAGGCACAGCAACCAAACAAGAAAAAATAAGCAGTTAAACCCTGATAAAGCAAACGCCCATCGATAACCGATGGGCGTTTTTTGTTGTATAAATTTCATCATGACAGCTATTGGCCAGCTATCTTTCGATAAACCGCTTAAACCGGCTCTATAAATAGTTGCTTATAATGCGGGTATTTGGCTTGTATATTTAGCCGGATATCACTAATTGCCTTATTAACCACTTCAATATCGGTGTGTTGCTTAAAGTTTATTTTTAGCACTAAAATTACTTCTTCAGGTGCAAGATAGGTGGAAAGCTGGCTTACTACTTTATTTACAGCACCATTATCAGAAGCAAGTTGTAATACCTTGTCCAGTTCAGATTGATCGGGCGTTTCACCCATTAATAAACTGCGGCTTTCTCTAACCAGCAGTACAGCTACCGCAGTAAGCAATAAACCGATTAGTATAGATGCAACGCCGTCTATGTACGGATTTTTTAACAACTGCCCCAACAAGATACCTACAAATGCGATCAGTATACCTATGACATCTGCAGCATCTTCAAACAATACCACAAAGGTAGATGGGTCTTTACTTTGCCTTACTGCTTGCCAGAATGGAGTAGCTCCGCGCTGGCGTTTAAACTCCTTTATCGCAGTAATAAACGAAATGCCATCAAATATAAATGCGATACCCAACACGATATAATTCCATATCGGGCTTTTAACCTCTTCAGGATGCATCAGGTGTTCGATACCTTCATAAATAGAAAAGCCGCCACCCAAGGCAAAAAACAGCAGCGACACTACAAAAGCCCAGAAATAAAGCTCGCGGCCGTAACCAAAAGGGCGCTTTTCGTCAGCCGGTTTCTGGCTGCGGCTTATACCGAGCAAAAGCAGAACCTCATTGCTGCTATCTACCAGCGAGTGTATGCCTTCAGACATCATGGCCGAACTGCCGGTAAAAAAAGCTGCGCCAAGTTTGGTTGCCGCAATAAGTAAATTAGCGCCAAGCGCGGTATAAATAGGTGTTTTAGATGCCTGCATGTGTGTAAAACGCTGCCTGCTCAACAATAAGGGGGTAAGTTAAGCCTGGTGATGATTGTTTAACAAATATAGTATGTATCCCAAACACCATAACAATAATTTAGTTTCCTGCTAAATCACAGTCCCGAGTAATAATCATATCCCCTTTCGGCCCAGTAATCGGGCGGGCGCTCGTTACTAAAAAACAGCGTGCCAATTCGTTTCAGGTTTTTTATGCCATATTTTACCGGGATAATTAGCCTTAAAGGCGCACCGTGTTCGGGAGTGATCTGCTGCCCGTTCATTTCATAAGCGAGTAAAGTTTGAGGGTGCAGCATACTGGCCATATCAATGCCAACGTAATATTGCTTATCGGGTGTAACCAAGCCTGCATATTTATAATCGGCATATGTTTCAAGCCCGGCTTGTTTTAAAAAATCACTGAATTTTACACCACCCCAGTGCATTACCTGGTCCCAGCCTTCTACGCATTTAAAATCAACCACATGTTCTGTTTTAGGCATCTTTCTGATGTCCTCTATAGATAATGCCCTGGTCTTGCCCTCCAGCCTGACATTTAATTTCCAGTTTTCTATATCATTTTTATTGTTTAAGCCAACATCTCCGTTCACCCTCGGTGATTTTGCCGCCTGTGCTACAGGGTACGTTTTAGCAAGGTGCTGACCTGGTAGTGTTTTACTGAAAACCTGTTCGTTAGTATTTAATATACCACGCAATGTTTTGCGCGTACCGGCTGTTACGCTTTCTTTTTCAAGAGGCTCGTGGTATAGCCATTCCCAGCCCAATAAGGCAGCAATGCTACCGGCACCAAACGTCAGGAAAGAAAGGAAAGTACGCCTGTTTACCTGTTTATTATTGAAAGGCTCGCCTTCTTTAAAGCGGTTGATATCTTTATTTTCCTTTTTCATGGCTTGGGTTAGTGGTTTCGGTAACTGTTTCTGCTACAGGCAAAATAACAGGTACGGGTTCAGGGTTAAGCGGTTCTACCGTTGCAGTTGGTGTATCTGCTGTTTCAATAACTTCAAAGCCCGTTATCATTGCCCTAAAATTATTCCATCCGGCTAATATCACCTGTACAATGTGAACAACAAAGAACAGGCAGTAGCCAATAGTTAACGTAAAATGGATCAGCCTTGCCGTACGGTAGCCGCCAAAGCACCATACCAGCCAGTTAAGTTGTGCCGGCTTATAGATGCTTAAACCGGTTAACAGCGACCCTATACCAAAAATCACGATTGCACTATAGGCAATGCGTTGAGCTGCATTGTATTTTAATTGTTCGGGAGCAGTTTTGCGTAAATGTAAATCATGCAATACTACCAACCATGCCTCTTTCCATGAATGTTTATCCGGCAACAGGTAACGCCACTCACCCGACAGCAGCGTGTATAATACGTAAGCGAAACCATTGATAAAAAACAACCACATAAACACAAAGTGAAACGCCATACCTTCGGCAAGGCGATGGTTAATATTCAGCTTGTTATAAAACCACTGCGGAAAAAATTTAAATACCTGCGTTCCGAACAACTTTATAGCATAAGGATCATATGCCCAATAAATGAGCAGGCCGCTCCATATCATAATGGCTAGCAGCGGAAAATTGAACCAATGAAACCAGCGTATAGCTAATGGGTGCTTTTCAATAATACGCTTCATATATTAATGATAATAAGGTTGAACTTCTGGCGCATATTCATATCGTTAATCTATATACGGCAAAACCTGTCATTAGGTGCTGAACATATATAAATTTAATCAGACTTGACTTTATTTATCTGATACCAGCAAAAAAAGAGACTGTCTCAAAAGTGAGGCAACCTGCTTTTATTCAAAAATCTGAATGCCGGTTTAATATTTATTAACAGTTATTTTTATTTGATAGTAAAATGCAATGATTGTTATATTGTAATCCTAATTTAAATAAGGTAACCTAAATCAAAAACATCATGAATCAAAAAATTTACCTACTTCTATTTGCATGTTTAGTAATCGCGTCATGTAAAAAATCAACAGATTTTGAATCGCTTGAAAATCAGACAAACACAACAAGTTCCTCTAAACGTACAATAAATGGTACCCCTACTCCGCAATTTGAATGGGAAAATGCAGATTTCATGCCCATGCCTTCAGGTAGTGGGCAGGTTACAGTGCCGTGGGGTTCAGGAGCAAGCAGACAGATCGCTCCTGAAATATTACTTGACTATAAGAAGATTGACGGATGGGAATTGGTTTACAATACCTTTAATACCTCAAACATTCCAGACAACCTTTATTTTGTTCTTTATAATAAGTACCGGGGATTGTTAAGAATGTATTTGTATATTCCGTCTGGTGCTAATTTTATTAACTCATCTAATATTGTTCATACTTTAGGCATCGAGGGTAGTTATTTAGGAAGCTCTCCCATTATGAACTTTGGTGATCAAACCATCGTTAATTTAAATAATAATAGCCCATTTGCATCTGAAGTATTGCAATATCAAGCTGCACCAGCTACATGGTATGCATTTCAATATGAGTTGGCTTACGATAAAAATCTTAAGGATCAGGATTATCAGAAACTAAGATTTTCTTGGCCTGTAAAAGCAAATCAAATTACTTCTGTGACGTTAAACGGTGTGCAGAAAGGCACCTTAGATGGCAATATGAATGTTCCGTCTACAAATTTAACAATAAGCTCTTCTGTAAGTTCAACAAACGCAAATGTTATTATCAATGGTAACAGCGATGTCGAGAAAGCAAAACCTTCATTAACTACTACCATTTTCAATTCACTTAAAGACTTAGTCACAAAAAAACTTACGTCTTTGGCTACGGGTTTTGTAAGTAATATATTTAGTGGGATTTTTGGTGGAAAAAGTGGTAGCAGCGATGATGTTGTTCATTTGAAAATGAATTCTACCTTACAATTAACAGGTACATTGTCTTCTAATTTCCTGGTTTCATCTACTGGCCTTAGTATTCCAGGCTATGACCAAACCTTCACTCCCGGATTTATACCTAACTTCAACGGAAAGCTTGGTGTATTTTACTTAAATAATGTACCAACAGTTAATGAAGTTTTATACAAAATACCTCAAACAGGGCCTAATGGAGAACAATTGGTTCCTAAGAATGAATATGTATACACACCCGACATGTCTTCCATTAATCCTGTTTATAATCCTGATCTGCTTAATATAGCTGACATACAAAACTTTAGGACAGAAGTTGTAGTAGTGAATTCGGATATGTACCAGATAGATGGTAATCTTGAGACTATTGGAAACCTACAATATAAAACAGGCTCCAGTGTTGTTTCAAGAGATCAGAGCGCTGGCGTAGTTGGCATACGGGTAATTTTTGATGTAGTACCTAAAAACGGAGCCACAAAATCAGTTATTGTTAAAACTTTTGCTTGTAACCTTAGCCGGTCAGAAGGTGGTTATCCAGGTGGGGATGTTAACTAAGTTTGACATATTTAAATAAATCGCTTATAGTTGATCAGCAATTTATTTATAATAACAACAAAAAAGGCGTCTAAATACTCTAACGCCTTTTTTGTTAATGCGGTGTTGGTTTACAGGACTAATTTACCTTCAATAGAGTCATCAAGGGTTTTGCCTAATACCGCACCAATAGTTTGTTTGGCAAATGCAACTGCGTTACCATGCTTGTTGTCCCAGTAATAACCTTCTGTTGGTTCTACTTTAACAACGCTGATACGCGGATCGTCTTCACCCTCCGTAAACCATGTTTTTAAAATAGGTTCCCATAGTTCTTTGATCTTCTCTTTATCGTCGCTTATTTCTGCTAAGCCATAAATGTTAAGGAAATCTGAATGCGCCGAGCCCTGAAATAGTAAGTGAACAAATGGATCAACGCCTATTTCTTCATTTTTGTGGCTGTCTTTTGCGCTTAAAAACCAAAAATTGCCTTCGTCGTCAATTTTTTGAATAGACATTGGGCGTACTGATAATGGAATACCTGTTTTGATATTGGTGATAAAGAAGCATGATTTTGCAGTTTCTGCAAGCTCTTTTATTTTTTTATTTGCTTCAGCACCTTCCAGGTTCTGAAAATTGTCTTCCGGTTGATTTTGATTAATGCTGTCCATAATAGTTTTTGTATCGGTAAATGTTATATAATAACCAAAAAGAAACTATATTGTGTGCAAATAAATTTAATTAGTTAGAAATTAACTCACTAATACATTTGCACCAAAATGGATCTTTTTGTGGGGATACCTTTCGGCATAACTTACTACCATATTACGGATATAATCATTGCCGGGATAAGGTGTCAGGTTATTTTTTAGCTGGTCAATAGTATCCACATCAAAGTAATGTGACACATAGCCCATTCCATAAAAACGGCCCTCTTCAATTAAGATACAGCTATGCTCATCGTCATGCCGGCCTTCATCACGTATAGCAAATGTTGGTAGCGCAGTTTTTAAACTTTCTATCGCATTGGCAACCTTACTATTGTAGATTTCTACAGACTCGTGACCCTCGCATGCGCATTGACTGCCGTTTACACCTATGCAAGGCTGATCGTTTTTTTGTATGAAGCAGAATTTAGGGCAAAGTTCAAACTCTTCAATCAGGCGGTTTAACAAACTGCGGCCTTCAAAAAGCGATCCGCAACTGTAAACGGGAGCGCTATACTTACGGCGCTTGTCAACCGCCAGGCGCATGTAGCCGCGCTGGTCCTCATACAAATAAAGCCCATAAGCAAACTCCATGTTTTTTTGCGAACGGTTGTAGGCTGGCCATAAGCGTTTAATTTCAATAGCTTCGGTAACAAAAGCCATGAGTTCGTTACCGCATTCCTGAAAGGTGATACGATGGATATTACGCATAAACTCCTGTCGCTGATAACCCGAATTGTTACCCGTGAAATGACTGCAAACGCGTTTTTTAATATTTACCGCCTTACCAACATAAATTACTTTGCCTTTGGCATCATGAAAATAATAAACGCCAGGTGTATATGGCAACCGGTCTATATCGCTTTTGGGTAGGTTTGAAGGCAATACCTGTTCGCGAGAGCGTTGTTTTAGCGCCTGTTTAATATGATTATCCGTATCGCTGTTAAGCAATAAAGTGAACAAGATAGCTGTAGCTTCTGCATCACCGGCTGCGCGGTGGCGCGCCGCGTTTGGTATGCTGAGGTGATTACAAAGTTTCCCTAATCCATAAGAAGGCAACCCCGGCAATATTTTACGGCTAAGCCGCACTGTACATAGCTTATTACATTGCAGATCATATCCTGCCGCGGATAAATGATGCCTTAGAAATGAATAATCGAAGTTTACATTGTGGGCTACAAAGATCTTGTCGTGCAGCAGTTGGTAAATTTCTGGCGCAACAGTTTTGAAATATGGCGCCCCCTCCACCATATCGTTAGTGATACCGGTAAGCGCGCTAATGTAAATCGGTATCTCGCGGCTGGGATTAATTAGTGTTTCGTATCGTTTAACTACTTTTTCACCATCATGTATGCAAATGGCAATTTCAGTAATACCATTTGCGCTTGCGTGCCCCCCTGTAGTTTCAATATCGACAATTGCATACATATCCCGCTATACCTTTCACACAAATATAATTAATTGCTAATAATATTAGTCAAATATTACGGAAATAATTATTCTTAAATGAGGATAATTGCCGGTGGGTATCCTATTGTTGCAATAACCTTAATGTTTTTTCATCTGCATCGCCACCAAAGTACTTATCCAACACGCTTGCAAATACAGGATCGGCTCCGGGCACCTGCGAAAATAAAGTCATAGAGGATTGCAGTTTCATATCGTCGGGCGTGCCGAATACCTGGTGCGCATCATTACCCGGAAGTTGAAGTAACGCTTTACAGATCTTTATCAACCTTTCTGATAAAACAGTATCACGCAGGTATTCCTCTGCTTCATTCAGGTCTTTTATACCATAATACCTTGATGCTTCGCTGAATCCTAAGCCCTTTAACTGCGGAAATATATACCACATCCAATGGCTGCGTTTACGGCCGTTTTTAATTTCACTAAGCGCAGTATCATAATCACGTTTCTGCGCATCTAAAAATCGTTTTAAGGTTTCCATACTCTTAAAATAGGATTGCCTTTAAATTGTTCGTGCGGTTAACGCTTAAAAAAAATTGATAAGCAGGCAACCCCAATGTAGATATAACAGTAATAACAATAAATAACATTCAAAAAACTGCCATCACATGAACAAATTAAAATTTATAGCAGGGGCTTTTGCTGTAAGCGCATTACTGTTATCAAGCCTTAAATCAAACGCACAAACAACAGAGGCCGGTAAATTTCAGTTTGCTATAGGCCCTAACATCAGCATCCCGACAGGCGATGTAAAACCGTTTTCCGGCTTTTCGCTTGGTGGTACAGGCCGTTTACAATATGGTGTCACCAACAACTTTGCGGTAACACTGTCTACCGGTGGCGACCACTTTTTTGCCAAGAAAGTTCCGGGTACAGACAGAAGATACAGCAGCTACGGACTTATCCCTGTTAAGGCTGGTGTGAAATTTTTTGTTGTGCCTAATGTGTACATAGCCGGTGAGGCTGGTGCAGGATGGGAAGTTCTGGAAAAAGGTTTTTTCTCTAACGGTCAGCGGAAATTTGTGGTTGAGCCGGCTGTTGGCTATGCTACCCGCCGTTGGGATGTAAGCTTACGATACGAGAGCGCTACCGGAGAGCACTATAACTACGGTTTATTTGGCTTGAGACTGGGATATGCCATATTTTAAGCCGCATTGTTTTTAGAGAATCGTGTACAAAAAGAACAGTCTCAAACTTCAAATGGCTAAATAGCATTACCATTGTTTTGAGACTGTTCTTTTTTACATGATTCTGTTATGCGGAATCATGTTTATACAACTGCCAGCAACGTGTACCTGTTGAGGCTCAAATAATCCCTGCTTTTTCTAACTCGGCAGCCATTTGCTGTTGCAGTTTTAACGCTTCGGCGCGTGCTGATTCGGCAAAATCTTCACCGCTTGATGCATAAATAATTGATCTTGAAGAATTAATAAGCAGTCCGCAATCTTTAGTCATACCATAACGGCAAACATCTTCAAGGCTCCCCCCCTGGGCACCAACTCCGGGTACCAGTAAAAAGTTATCAGGGGCATGTTTACGTATGGTTGTAAACTCCTCTCCTTTAGTTGCGCCTACTACAAACATCATGCGGTCTGCACCGGCCCAGGTATTGGCTTTCTGAATAACGGTTTCGTATAAATGACCGTCGCCTGTATTTAGATATTGGAAGTCCTTGCTGCCCGTTGATGAGGTAAGCGCAAGCAGGATCACCCATTTACCCTCATATTTTAGATACGGTGTTACGCTGTCATTCCCCATATAGGGTGTAATGGTAATCGCGTCAAAGCTCATTCCGCTGGCTTCCTCGTTAAAAAAAGCCTGTGCATATTGGTCGCTGGTATTGCCAATATCACCTCTTTTAGCATCTATAATGCTCAGGCAATCTTTAGGCAGGTACTGGTAAGTGCCGATCAAGCTTTGTAAACCTTTTAAACCGCGGCTCTCATAAAAGGCAGCATTAGGCTTGTAAGCAACGCACAAATCTTTAGTGGCATCAATAATGCGTTTGTTAAATTCCAATACAGGATCAGCATAATTCAATAAAAAAGAAGGTATTTTGCTGATATCGGTATCAAGGCCTACACACAAGAATGATTGTTTTTGACGTATTTGCTGAATGAGCTGTTGACGGGAAAGCATTTTTTATTTTTTTTCGAAGCCAAAAAAACTAAAAATAACCCGAAGTGTTATCCGAATGTATATATTTTTCAAAAATTTTGATTTTATATATATATTAATTACAATTGCATCGTTTTCCTGACAAAAGTTTTCTTGTATCTGAGAAACGATAAAATTACCCGGTACAGATTTACAAATTAACTTGACTTAGCATTTCGCTGAGTAAAAATTGTGGGCAAACTTCTTAACAATATTATCCCTTTTGAATTATAATTCCTCTCATGTCTGAAACATTAGAATTGAATGACAAGCTCGTATCCGAGTTGCGCCTGATGGCAAAAAGTATGGGTATCGCAGAAGCTGATGAGTTGCGCAAACCTCAATTAATCACCCGAATCAGCGAGCAACAACAGCTTATTGAAGCTGCCCGCGTACAACAAAGTTTACTTGAAAATAACTATAAGCCTATAAATGCCCCTGAAGAAGCTGCCGATGGTGATGATAAGCCACGCAGTAAAAGAGCACGTTCTGTAAAAGCTAAAAAAGATGAACAGCCGGAAAACACTAAGCCTTCTGCAAGTTTATTTGACGGCTCATCAGAACAACCTAACCGTCCTGAAAGCGAAGAAGCTAACAGCGCTACTTTAGCCGACGAACCGGTTAATGAAAAAACTGACACTGTTGCTGCTCCTACAGCTCCAGAAGCCCGCCCGCAACGTTTTGAGCGCGAGCGTCGTCAGCCTAATAATAACAACAACAATAATAACCAAAACGGCCAGCAAAAAAACCAGGAGGCTATTAATCTTGATTTTGACAACGTAATTGTTAACGAAGGTGTACTTGAAATTATGCCTGATGGCTATGGTTTCCTGCGTTCTTCTGATTATAACTACCTTACATCTCCTGATGATATTTACGTATCACAGTCGCAAATCAAATTATTTGGTTTAAAGACCGGCGATACCGTTCGTGGAAGTATCCGCCCGCCAAAAGAAGGCGAAAAGTATTTCCCGCTGGTACGTGTAGAAGCCATTAACGGCCGTATACCTGCCGAAGTGCGCGACCGTGTGCCTTTTGACCACTTAACGCCGCTTTTCCCGCAGCAAAGGTTAAACCTGTTCACTGATCCGGGCAATTATTCAACCCGCATTATGGACCTTTTTGCCCCTATCGGTAAAGGCCAGCGTGGTTTAATTGTGGCACAGCCAAAAACCGGTAAAACCATGTTATTGAAGGATGTAGCCAATGCTATTGCTAAAAACCACCCTGAGGTTTACCTGATCATCCTGCTGATTGACGAACGCCCTGAAGAGGTTACCGATATGGCCCGCAGCGTACGTGCCGAGGTTATTTCATCAACTTTTGATGAGCCAGCCGAACGCCATGTTAAAATTGCCAACATCGTACTTGAAAAAGCAAAACGCATGGTGGAGTGCGGACACGATGTTGTTATCCTGCTTGACTCGATCACCCGTTTAGCCCGTGCTTATAATACCGTAGCCCCTGCTTCTGGTAAAATATTATCCGGTGGTGTGGATGCAAACGCATTGCACAAACCTAAACGCTTCTTTGGTGCAGCACGTAACATCGAAGATGGCGGTTCATTAACCATTATAGCTACAGCACTTACTGAAACCGGCTCTAAAATGGACGAGGTTATCTTTGAAGAATTTAAAGGTACCGGCAACATGGAGCTTCAGCTCGATCGTAAGCTTTCTAATAAACGTATCTTCCCTGCTATTGACCTTACTGCGTCAAGCACACGCCGCGATGATTTGCTGCATGACCGTGATACCATACAGCGTATCTGGATCTTACGTAACCACCTTGCCGATATGAACTCGCAGGAGTCAATGGAATTTTTACAGGCACAGATAAAAGGAACAAAAACCAACGAAGAGTTTTTGATCTCCATGAATTCATAATATATTTAAAGGTATACTGTGAGGTTAAGTGTTTTAAAACATTTAACTTCACAGAACCTTAATATAAGGTTGCTATATTTACAGCCGGACATGAAGAAAAGAGTGAAGAAACACCTGCCTAATGCTATTACATGTGCTAATTTGTTCAGCGGTTGTATTGGTATTGTTTTCGCTTTTAATAATAACCTCATCTTTGCTGCCTACTGCATCTTCCTGGCAGCCATCTTTGACTTTTTCGACGGACTGGCCTCAAGGGTACTGCAATCATTTTCGGGTATAGGTAAAGATCTTGACTCACTGGCCGATATGGTAAGTTTCGGCGTATTACCTGCCGTAATTTTATATCAGCTGTTCCTGCAATCACCGCAGATTGACCATATTAGTCCCTATTTAAACTTTATAGCTTTCCTGCTGCCGGTGTTTTCAGCTTTAAGGCTTGCCAAGTTCAACGTGGACATACGCCAGGCAGAAAATTTTATAGGTCTGCCTACCCCGGCCAACGCTATACTGATCGCTTCTTTCCCGTTGATTTTACGCGAACAGAATGCTTTTTACAACGACTACATCCTCAACCCATACTTTTTATCGTGCTTTGTGCTCATTATGTGCGCATTACTGGTAGCCGAAATGCCGCTGATGTCGCTTAAATTTAAAAACCGCGACTTTAATAAAAATATCTATCGTTATTTACTGCTTCTGTTCTCGGCAATCTTGATCTTATTTTTTAAATTTGCCGCTGTTCCGGTAGTTATACTTATGTATATTACCTTATCAGTAATTCAATTTAAAATAGCGAAATGACAAAGTTTAAGGCCGAAATAGACGTAATGCCTAAAAAAGAAATTCTTGACCCACAAGGCAAAGCAGTTTCAGGAAGTATGAAAAATCTGGGCTTGTCTGAAATTGACAACGTACGTATAGGCAAGCACATTTCGCTGGAAATTGAGGCCGAAAACGCAGAGACCGCACACCAAAAGGTTGAACAAGCCTGCAAAAGCCTTTTAGCTAACCTGATTATGGAAAGCTACAGCATAGAAATAAGCGCGGTTTAAAGCTGCGCTTCTGCCTCTGCTTTTACCTGCAATAATTTTCTCAGATTTCCTGTAAGTACAGTTCTAACGGCATTGAATTTGTCCGTGATCAGGTCGATATCCGGGGCGCCTGTTTTTGCAAGGTGCTCTATCTCCTGCATGGTCGATTGGCTTTCGAGCATGCCGAAGAACCCAAGATTAGGTTTTAGCTTATGCGCAGATGTTGCCGCAACTGGCCAATCTTTTGCACTGATAGCCGTTCCTATTATATGTAGCAACTCGGGGGTTTGCTGCATAAACATATCTATCGACTCTACAATGAATTCATTGCTTCCATCCGCAATTTCATATAAAAAAGACAGATTAAGGTCCTGGTTATCAGACATAAATTTAATGTTATGATTTATACCAAAGTTATAATTTTTTAACAATTAAGCTATCTTTCAAATCTTTTTTTAGCTGTGTAATATTTTTCTTAAAAACAGGATGAATCAGCTCTGCTGCTATTTCTTCAAGCGGTTCAAGCGTAAAGCGTCGCTCATGTAAACGCGGATGTGGCACTGTTAAATCAGCATCATCAATCACAAGGTTTCCATAAAATAAAATATCAATATCTATTGTACGCGAGCCCCATTTTTCGTTACGCAAACGGCCCAGACGCTGCTCAATATTTAAAAGCATGGCCAGCAAGTTGTGCGCCTTCATATCAGTAGCTATTTCTACAACCTGGTTAAGGTAATCAGGTTCGCCCTCTTTGCCCCAGGCTTGCGTTTCATATAATGATGATGTTTTTAATACGGCGGCAAATTCACCTATTTGTTCAACGGCTTTTTTAATAAACTCCTCACGGTTGCCGAGGTTACTTCCCAGCAACAAAAAAACATTAATCATGTTGTAACAAATATTATATGTGGTACTCTTACCTTTACTTAGGTAATTACTAAGTTTGCATAGATAAAAAAAGATTTATAATAGTTAATGAAACAATTTTTCAAATTTGTACTGGCCACTATAGTCGGGCTTGTAATAACAACAGTTTTACTGTTATTTGTGATTATAGGCTTTGTTTCTTCGGCAAGCAGCGATAAAGAAGTGAGCGTTGAGCCAAATTCAATTTTAACTATCTCTTTAGATCATCCTATTGCAGAACGTACCCCTAACAACCCGCTTGCAGGATTAGGATTTTTAGGATTTGATTCAGACAAGGCTATCGGCCTTAATGATATTCTGGCTAACATTAAAAAAGCAAAAACCGACGATAATATCAAAGGTATCTTCCTGACAGAAAGTTACATGCTTAACGGGCAGGCTACTACCGAAGAAATACGCAAAGCACTGATCGACTTCAAAAAGTCGGGTAAGTTTGTAGTTGCTTACGCCGAGATCTATACCCAAAGCTTTTATTATCTGGCTTCGGTTGCTGATAAAGTTTACTTAAATCCTAAAGGTATTTTTGATTTTAGCGGGTTCAGTTCGCAGATCACCTTTTTTAAGGGAACGCTTGATAAACTTGGTATAGAAGCACAAGTTATTAAAGTGGGGACTTATAAAAGTGCTGTCGAGCCGTTTGTATTAAACAAAATGAGCGATGCCAACCGCGAACAGGTGAACGCTTATCTTGGTTCTTTATATGATTACTTCCTGAATAATATCGCATCAAGCCGCCATTTAAATGCAGATACCTTGCGTAATGTGGCCAACAACATGCGCATACAGTTTGCCGAAGATGCTTTGAAATACAAACTGGTTGATGGCTTAAAATATAAGGACGAAATACTGGACGACTTGAAAGACCGCTCTGGTATCAGCCATAAAAAAGATCTTAACAGCGTAAACATCGGCGACTATACCAACAGCAAGTCTGACAAAGACAGTGACTCAGGCTCGTCAGACCGTAAAATTGCTATCATCTACGCTTCAGGCGAAATAAGCGGAGGCGATGGTGACGATAATACAATAGGATCAGATAAAATATCTGCCGCACTTCGTAAGGTAAGGCTTGATAACAAGGTAAAGGCAGTAGTGCTGCGGGTTAATTCTCCGGGTGGCAGCTCATTGGCTTCAGCCGTAATCTGGCGCGAAGTACAGTTGATACATAAAGTAAAACCGATCATCGTATCTATGGGCGACTATGCCGCATCGGGTGGTTATTATATCTCTTGCGCTGCAGATTCTATCATTGCCGAACCGAATACCATTACAGGGTCTATCGGCATCTTCTCTATCCTGCCTAACATGCAAAAGTTTTTTAACGATAAGGTAGGCGTTACTTTTGATGGTGTAAAGACAGGTAAGTTTGCCGATCTGGGCGATATCAGCCGCCCGCTTACTCCCGAAGAACACATGATACTGCAAACACAGGTTAATCGTGGGTACGATGAGTTTACAAAAGCCGTTGCCGATGGCCGCCATAAAACGCAAGCCTACATCAACAGTATTGGACAGGGCCGTGTATGGACTGGCAGCCAAGCCTTAAAATTAGGACTGGTTGACCGCTTAGGTAATATCAATGACGCCGTTGCCTCAGCAGCCAAAAAGGCCAATGTTAAAGACTACAAATTGGTAACCTACCCTGAACAGAAAAGCATTTTCAATAAATTTAGCGGTAACATCAGCTCCCATATTAAAGCAAAGGTGATAGAATCTGAACTTGGCGAAAATTATACTTTCTACCAGCAGGTAAAATCATTACAACATTTAATGCGTATACCGCAGGCACGTTTACCTTATGATATCGTGATCAAGTAAACCAGGCAAAACAATAAGCCATAAATTAAATTATATTAAAGCCGCTCTATTTGGGTGGCTTTTGTATTTTTACCCGCAAACCCGGTATGGAAAACAAACCTATAGCTCGTACACTAAGGCTGCTTTCGCAATTGATGGAATTGCACGAAGAGAACCCCTTCAAGGTAAAGTCTATGGCTAATGCTGCTTTGAAAATAGACAAACTGCCTTTCCCTATTGCCTCTAAGTCTTTAGCAGAAATGGAAAAGATAGACGGCCTTGGTAAAAGTACCGCTGCCAAGGTTGCCGAGTTGATTGAAACGGGTTTAATAACCGACTTGCAGGATCTGATCGAAGCTACCCCGGTTGGTATTGTTGAAATGCTGGGCATTAAGGGTATAGGACCTAAAAAGATAGGCGTTATCTGGAAAGAACTCGGCATCGAAAATATAGGCGAACTACTTTATGCCTGTAACGAAAACCGCCTGATTGAAGCTAAGGGCTTCGGCTTAAAAACTCAGGAAGAGATCAGGAAGGTGATCGAGTTTAAAATGTCTAATCATGGCAGCTTCCTTTATGCACAAATAGAAGATGAAGCGGACACGCTTTTAGAAGATATTAAAAGCGAATTACCCGGTGCACTGGTAGAATTTGCCGGCCAGTTTCGCCGCCGTTGCGAAATAATCAATGAATTGATCATTGTAATTGGCTCGCGCGATCATACTGCAGCACTTGAAGCCGTAAAAAACTCAAAACTATTAGAAGATATTAAAGTAGAAAATTACTGCGTAACAGGTAAGCTGCCTAATGCCTTACCTGTTAAATTGGTTGTTGTAAGCAAATATTTATTCATTAAAGAACTGTTTATACAAACCGGCGACGATCAACACGTTAAAGCAGTGATTGAACATATAACTGATAGCCTTGAACAGCCGGAGACAGAAGAACTAATTTATGAAAAGGCCGGTTTGCCCTGGATACATCCCGAACTTCGCGAAGGTACAACAGTTGTGGAATCAAAAGTAGTCCCAACACTCATATCCGTTGGCGACCTGAAAGGTGCCTTGCATAACCACAGTACCTGGAGTGATGGTGTAAACACGCTTGAAGAGATGGCGCTTTATTGCAGGGACACCTTAAAGCTCCAGTATTTAGGCATCAGCGACCATAGCCGCAGTGCTTTTTATGCCAAAGGACTAACAGCAGAACGTGTGCTTGAGCAGCATAAAGAAATTGATGAGCTAAATAAAAAGCTCGACGGCTTTCATATATTTAAAGGTATCGAGTCTGACATTTTAAACGATGGTTCTTTAGATTATCCCGATGAGATACTACAAACTTTTGATTTCATAGTAGCTTCTATACACTCCAATTTAAAAATGGATGAACAAAAAGCAACCGCACGTTTGATAAAGGCTATCGAAAATCCTTATACAACCATTTTAGGCCATCCTACAGGCAGGCTATTGCTTAGCCGCAAAGGATATGATATAGATTATAAAAAGGTAATTGATGCCTGCGCTGCCAATAGCGTAATAATTGAGATCAACTCGAACCCTTTACGCCTCGACCTTGATTGGCGCTGGCAGAAATATGCGCTTGACAAATGCGTAATGCTTTCTATCAATCCGGATGCTCACCGTAATGAAGGTTTCAACGACATGAAATATGGTGTGCTTGTTGCTCGAAAAGCAGGCGTTAGCAAAGAACAATGCTTAAATGCAATGGATCTTGAACAAATAACAAGCGTTTTTAAAGCTAAAAAAGAAAAAGCTGTTTAATATTGTTTAAACGGTTCGACTATAAACCATGCTGACAGATAAAGTAAAATCTATACTAAAAACAGAAAAACAACCTAATATATTGGTTATTGGCGACTTAATGGTTGACCATTATGTTTGGGGAAGCGCTACCCGCCTTTCCCCTGAAGCGCCCGTACCGGTAGTGAACGTACAAAAAGAATCAACTACAGCAGGCGGCGCGGCCAATGCGGCGCAAAACCTGGTGGCTTTAGGTGCAAAAGTAACCGTAGCCGGAGTTATCGGTAATGACATACAGGGTGAGCAGCTTTTAAGCATACTCGAACAAGAAGGCATGGATACCCGCGGTATTGTGAAAGATGCAACCCGCCCCACTACTGTAAAAACAAGGGTATTAGCAGGCAATCACCAGTTGGTACGTGTAGACCGTGAGATTACCACCCCAGTTAACACCGAACTGGAAGAACAAATGATCTCATCGCTTGAAAAATGCATCAGCAATGTCGATATCGTTTTGTTTTCTGACTATAATAAAGGCCTGTTCGCCCCACATCTTACACAAAAGCTGATAAAGCTGGCCAATGACCACGGAAAAAGGATTATCGTTGACCCTAAAGGCCTCAACTATTCTAAATATAATGGTGTTTATATTATTAAGCCAAACCGTAAGGAATTAGCAGAAGCATCAAAATCAGAGAAGATCAGTAACATGGACGATTTACAGCGGGCATCAAAAATTATTTTTGATGAAACCAATGCAGATTATCTCATCGTTACACTATCTGAAGAAGGGATGGCCATTTTAAGCCCTATCACCTACAAACTGCTTCCAGTTAAAGCAACAGAAGTATTTGATGTAACCGGTGCAGGCGATACTGTACTGGCAACTATCGCATACTTCATAGCTCAAGGTCTTGAAATTGATGAAGCCTGCGAATTGGCTAACCATGCCGCAGCTATCGTAATTCGCCGGGTGGGTAGTGCTACTACCACTGTTGAAGAGATCTTAGAGGATATGGCCAAACGCATACAATAATGAAAAACATTGAAACTGCCATTGCTAATAAATTGCTCACTTTGCCCGAAGCCATTGACCGGGTTAAGGCATGGAAAGTAGCAGGCGAAAAGATAGTTTTCACTAACGGTGTGTTCGATCTGGTGCATACCGGTCATATTACTTATCTGGCAAAGGCGGCCGAATGCGGCGACAGACTGATCATCGGACTAAATTCTGATGCATCGGTTAAAAGATTAAAAGGCCCCGAGCGCCCCGTGAACGATCAGGGCAGCAGGACACTGCTATTGGCTGCTATGCTTTTTGTTGATCTGGTGGTAGTTTTCGAAGAAGATACCCCGGCAAACCTGATCAATAATCTGATGCCTGATGTTTTAATTAAAGGCGGAGATTACACTATCGACAATATTGTTGGCGCCAAAGAAGTGATGGCTAATGGCGGTGAAGTAAAAACCATTAATTTTGTAGATGGGTATTCTTCAACATCCATCATCAACAAGATCAGAAAACAAGGTTCCTGAATGAAGATACTGGTAATCAGGTTTAGCTCAATGGGCGATATTATTTACACCACGCCTGTGGTGCGTTGTCTCAAAAAGCAGTTACCCGATGCCGAAATTCATTTTCTTACAAAACCTGCTTTCAGATATATCTATGATGCCAATCCTTACCTGGATAAACTGTTGCTTTTAAAAGATAAGCTTGGCGATACTATTGCTGAAATCAAAAAAGAAAAATACGATTACATCATTGATCTGCACAGCAACCTGCGTACCGCCATTATCAAATTACGCACGGGGGTTCAGTCGTCAACCTATAAAAAGCAGCGCATTAAAAAATGGCTAAGTTTAAAGTTTAACTTAAAGTTAGTACCTCTAACACATTTGGTAGACAGGTATTTAGAAACAGTTAAATTCTTAAATGTAACCAACGATAGCCAGTCGATAGATTATTATATCAAGGGTAGTTATCAGCTTTCTGACCTGCTACCAGAAACTCATCAAAATGGTTATGTGGCTTTTGTGATCGGCGCTACCCATTTCACCAAACGCATGCCTAATGACAAGATCATCAGCATTTGCAGGCAAATAAATTATCCTGTTGTACTGCTCGGCGGCGAAGACGTAAAAGCTAATGGGGAAGTGATAACTCAGGCGCTTGGTAATAAGGTCTACAATGCTTGTGGTATTACCTCGCTTGATCAATCGGTGTATCTGGTGGCTAACGCCATCAGCATAATTGGATTCGACACAGGACTTACGCATATTGCCGAAGCATTTAATAAGCCAATTGTATCTGTTTGGGGTGGTACCGTACCAGAATTATTGGGAGTGCAGCCATACCATGTTGAAAAAGTGCTGGTGGCAGGTATAGATCTGCCATGCAGGCCTTGTTCAAAATTTGGATTAGGCCACTGCCCGCTTGGCCATTTTAAATGTATGAATGATATGCCCGAAGAACCGATCATTAATTTTGCCAATAACACGATATCTTCATAAGTTTAGGTAATGAAACACATATTCTTTTTACTGTTAACGTTTCTTACTGTTAATGCCTACGCCCAAAAGTTTGGCTATTCTTTTAAAATAGGCGGTGGCATAGCATCACAAACTACTAATAACAAAGATGTTATAAACACTAACTCAATCAGAACTTTTAATATAGGCGGTATTGTCAAATACTATCTCCCGCGTAACTGGATGCTGCAGGGCAGTATCAACTGGTCAAACAAAGGAGGCGAAGTTGTAGAAGATGCAATAACCACCACTACCCATATCAGCTATTTAGATATACCCGTTAATATTGCAAAAAAGTTTAAACTAACAGGGCTTGGCATTTTATATGCGGGTGCTGGCGGTTATTATGCCAACGCTTTAAAGGGGCATTATGACTATCAAACGCCCAATAGCACGTCTTCCGAGAAATTAGAATTCGGAAACCAAAATTTTTTGCAACGAACAGACCTTGGCGTAAACTTTACCACAGGTTTAGAGATTGATAATGGCCTGCTTTTCGATTTGAGATATGCATTAGGATTAAAAAACTTAGCCACTCAGCCATTAAAAGATACAGGTACCAGCACTATACATAACCGCTTTTTTTGTGTAAGCATAGGTTATGTTTTTAAATAACATCTATGAAAAAGCTATTGATAATCAGGCATGCTAAAGCAGCACATGAGACCGAAAGCGGCGATTTTGCAAGGCCTTTGAAACACTCGGGTGAAAAAGACGCGAAACACCTGGCCAAAAAGCTGGAAAAGAAAGAAATTGTACCTGATAAAATATACTCAAGTGATGCCTTAAGGGCTAAAACAACTGCCGAAATTATTGCTGACAAACTTGAACTTGCTGCTCCGGAACTGATCCATGACGTTTATGAAGCATCGCAGGAAACCCTTGCCCGCATTGTAAGCAACTTTCCGGATGGTTACAACTTTTTAGCACTTGCAGGGCACAATCCCGGCTTAAGCTACCTGTTGACCTATTTAACAGGACAGTACTGCAATCTTGATACCAGCGGTGCTGCGCTGATTGAGCTTGATATTCACAGCTGGCAAATGGCCGCTTCCGATACAGGCAAGCTTAGCTGGTATTACGAGGCGGAAGATTAATTAAGCGCATAGGTTTTACCAGGCATTGAGCGTATAAAGCCCTGCATTTCAAGATTGAGCAGATTCATGGTAAGCTGGCTTACAGGCATACCTACTTTCAAGGTCAGCTCGTCAATAGCAATACCGGCATCTGACCGTAAAATTTCCATTATTTGCCGCTCTTCGCTGCTTAAATCCATAGCTAATGATAACTGGCTTGGTTTTGCCACTGCTGCATCAGGCTTATCCCAGCCCATTAAATAGGCAACATCTGCCGCACAAGTAAGCAGGCTGGCCTTATGGTTGCGGATCAGAAAATTACAACCTTCAGAAAACTCATCATTTATGCGACCTGGAAACGCAAATACGTCACGATTATAAGAGTTAGCTATTTCTGCTGTAATGAGCGTACCGCTCTTTATATTGGCCTCTATTACAATGGTAGCATCGGCAATACCGGCTACTATCCTATTCCTCGAAGGAAAATTCTCCCTATCTGGTATCACACCTGATGGATATTCAGTTAAAATGCCGCCATTTAGCAGCATCTTCTCTGCTGTACCCTTGTTCACTGCGGGATAGATCTGCTGTAGCCCATGCCCCAACACGCCAACGGTTTGCATATTATGTTTAAGCGCTTCTTTATGTGCAGCCACGTCAATGCCATGTGCTAATCCGCTTACTACCAAAACACCGTACTGGCTTAGTTCCTCTATTAAGTCGCGACAGAGCTGTTTACCGTACTCTGTAGGCTGCCTGGTACCAATTACACTGACTATACGCGGGTGGTTAAGATCCATTTTCCCTTTGGCGTACAGCAATACCGGGGCATCATGGCAAGCTTTAAGGCGTTTAGGATAAGCAGGATCGCTGTAAAACAGCACATCGATGTTATGCTTTTCAATAAATCCGATCTCTTCTTCAGCCCGTTTTAATGCGGCTTCAAAATCAAAAGCTTCTAAACGCTTAGGACCTATCCCAGGTACCCTGTCGAGCCGTTTAGGTACCATAGAGAACACATTTTCGGCACTGCCAGCATAAGCCAGCATAGACTTTGCAAGCACCGGTCCGGCATTTTTAATAAAGCTAAGGGCTATTTTATGGATAAGGGACATAAGGCTTCTAAAATACAGCTATAATTAAAAAAGCCAATGCTATATCGCCTTAATATTTTCAGCTATACAGCGCTTAACCCCTACACTTAAGCGCTAATAACATAGTATTAAGGGCAAATAATCTATTTAACATAATGTTATTTAACCATATTCAAATAACTGTTTTTAGCATTTAAATGAAGTTAATAAGCGATGTTGAAGCCAAAACTACAACAAGCCCTTATAAATCAATCATTTAAATAGAAGTAAACTATAAAAATAGTAGACAAACTATGAAAATAGTAGCATTTTGCACCCTTCGAACTATAACAATAGTAGACGAACTACTAAAATAGTTATGTTAAACTATAGAAATAGTTGGGTATTTTAGGCTATTTTTGCTTAAATGAAAGAGCTAACTAAAGCTGAAGAGCAGGTAATGCAGATCCTCTGGCAGATTAAAGAGGGCATTGTAAAGGATGTATTGGCCCAAATGCCCGATCCTAAGCCTGCATACAACACCGTATCAACGGTTGTAAGAGTAATGGAGACCAAAGGCTTTCTCGGACACAAGGCTTATGGCAATTCGCATGTATACTACCCGCTTATCAGCGAGCCGGAATACAAGAAATTCGCTTATGAAAAGCTGTTGAATGGTTATTTTAAGGGGTCAGTAAAGGAATTGATGGCTTACCTGGTTAAAGACAAGCAGATCAGCCTTAATGATATTGCTGAGCTGGTCGCCTCTCTCCCAGGCAACTCAGTTAAAGAATTTATTGCCTACATGGCACGCGAAAAGAAACTGGATGTTACTGATTTGGCAGAACTGATTTTACTTTCACAGAAAGGAAAGTAATAAAATCAATATTTAAACTTTAAGTAGAGATAAGGATTGTAACAATTTATAAAAAAGATCATTAGCTTAATAAGCTATTGTGCCTTAACGTAGATAACCTGCTTGGTATCAAAAAATTCACCGTCGAAATAGTCTTTCAGATAGTATCGCTCTACCCTAAGTTTTGATTCGGCGATCTCCTGATCCAGGTCGCCGCCCTTTAAATACAAAATACCGCTGGGCAGCTTATTTTTAGATTGCTTGTTAAACTTATCTTTCACCCAGGGATAGAAGTCCTTAAGCTGTGTTACCGCGCGAGAAACCACAAAATCAAACTTACCCGGTACTTCTTCTGCCCTTTTATGTTCGGCGCGAAGATTTTTAAGTTCCAGTGCTTTGGCCACTTCCTGCACTACTTTTATCTTTTTACCAATCGAATCCACCAACAGAAAATTGGTTTCAGGAAAAAGAATGGCCAGTGGTACGCCTGGAAAGCCGCCCCCTGTACCTACATCCAGTACAGTTTCGCCCGGTAAAAAGCCCATCACCTTGGCAATACCTAACGAGTGCAGCACATGGCGCTCATAGAGCTGATCGATATCTTTTCTGGAAATTACATTGATCTGGCTGTTCCACTCTTCGTACAAACCTTGAAGTTTATCAAATTGCTGGCGTTGTTCAGGTGTTATCTCAGGAAAATATTGCTCTATCAGATCAGCGTTCATTTTTGTTATGATGATTTATAATATTGCCTAATAGGTACTTAGCCCTAAATAATTGCGCCTTAACTGTACCCAAAGGCAGGCTTAGCTGTTGTGCTATTTCTTCGTACGATAACTCGTCAAAATAACGCAGCATAATTAAGTTGCGGTAACGGGGCGGCAGGCCATCTACCAGTAGTTTAATTTCCTGTGTCTGCTCTTTTTTAATAGAAAACTCTTCCGGGTTCAGCGTATCTGCTTTGATTTGCAATGGGCGTTCGTCGCCTTCATCGTCAAGCATCCCATGTAACGACATGGTATTCAGCTTTTTCTTGCGGATAAAATCAATACAGTTATTAGTCGCCACCCTGAAAAGCCAGGTACTGAAAGCAAATTCGGGCTGGTATTTTTCTAACTTATCAAAGGCCTTTGCAAAGGTTTCAACAGTAAGATCCATTGCATCTTCCTTGTTGTTCACCATTTTAAGCGCCATAAAATAAATGGAGTCTTTGTATCGCTGCATTAAGCTGGCGTACGCCTTCTGATCCCCCTCCCGCGCTTTCTGCACAAGCTGGAAATCATTTTTCGCATTTTCTGTGAAATTATGATTTACTTCCATTTGCTTGTTTTAATTACTGACCCTATTAAACCAAATACGTTCAGATAAACGTAATATACAATATCTAAAAGTGGCAAAAACCACAACAAATCTTTTGCCTGAAAACGGATAAATTGCTTGCGGTAAACCAATATCTGCAAAAGCCAGCGTAAACCAAACAGGCCTGCAGCCGCGTAAACGGCAGGTTTAAAGAACAGGCAGACTATTAAAAGTCCGTAAAATAACAGCCCTGTCAATGCATCGGCGCTTAATAAGCGCTTGTGGCGGGCTTTATACATCTTGCCTGCCCCCATGTGCCTTCTTTTTTGCCTGAACCATGCGCCAAAACCGGCCTTTGGCTCACTATACATAAAAGAATCGGGGTGTATTTCAATGGCGGCGTTCTGTGATGTAGCATTTTGATTTACAAACAGATCATCATCACCAGACATAATATGCATGTGCGAAGCAAAACCCTTTGCCTTAAAAAAAACGTCTTTGGTGTATGCCATATTACGCCCTACACCCATGTAAGCATTACCACGCAGTGCTGCAGAAAAATAATTGATCGCCGTTTTTACTGTTTCAAACCTGATCAGTATATTAACCAGGCTACCGGTCTTATAATAAGGAGAATAACCTAAAATGATCTGATGCTCAGGATTTTGAAATTGTGCTGCCATCCTCGCGATCCAGTTTTCTGATACCGGCTGACAGTCGGCATCGGTGAACAATAAATGATCATATTTTGCAGCTTTAATCCCCATGGTAACAGCAAATTTCTTCCCGGTTTTAAACTTGGCATGTTCTGTTACTCTTACAACCTTTAAATGTGAGTATTTGTGTTCAAATTGTTCAAGTATATACTCTGAGTCATCAACCGAGCAATCATTTATTACAACAACCTCAAAAACAGGATATTGCTGCTCCAGGATATTGGGTAAATACTTGCTTAGGTTTTCCGCTTCGTTACGGGCGCTGATAATAACAGAAACAGGAAATTGCGCCTCATTAAGCTCTTCGGTTATGCGGTATGCGTTTAGCTTGTTATGGTAAACAAGCAGAAAGTAAATCTGAAATAAAAAGCTGATGCCCAGTAAGGCAGCAAGCACTTCTTGTAATTGTATATTCAAATCAGGAAAATATACGCAAAAATGTAAAAAACGGTCAATATAACCGGCAGATGTGGAAAATAAACGCATCCGTATAAACGGCTGAAAATGTTTATTTTTGCATCCTTAAAATGAAATTTAGTCTAACAGCACAAGATCCGATGTCAAAAGCCCGCGCAGGCGAGCTTACAACCGATCATGGAACCATACAAACGCCCATATTTATGCCTGTGGGTACTGCTGGTACTGTAAAAGCAGTGCATCAGCACGAATTAAAGGATGACATTAAGGCACAGATCATTCTTGGCAACACTTACCACCTGTATTTACGCCCCGGATTAGATACACTTGAAAAGGCGGGCGGCTTACATAAATTTATCGGCTGGGATACGCCCATCCTTACTGATAGTGGTGGTTACCAGGTATATTCACTCAGCGAAGTGCGCAAGATCAAAGAAGAAGGCGTTACCTTTCGCTCGCATATCGATGGCTCAAAACATTTGTTTACGCCAGAAAGCGCGATCGACATTCAGCGCACCATCGGCGGCGACATCATTATGGCATTTGACGAATGTACGCCCTACCCATGCGAATACAACTACGCACGACGTTCTATTGAAATGACGCACCGCTGGCTTAAACGCTGCTGCGACCGCTTTGATGGTACCGAAGGTAAATATGGCTACAGCCAAACACTGTTCCCTATTGTGCAAGGATCTGTTTACAAAGACCTTAGGATAAGATCAGCAGAGGTAATTGCATCTTTTGAGCGCGAGGGCAATGCTATAGGCGGCCTTTCAGTTGGCGAACCTGCCGAAGAAATGTACGCCATGACAGAATTGGTGTGCGACATATTACCGCAGCAAAAACCGCGTTATTTAATGGGCGTAGGTACACCGGTTAACATTTTGGAAAACATTGCTTTAGGCGTTGACATGTTTGATTGCGTTATGCCTACACGTAATGCCCGTAACGGCATGCTATTTACTAAAGACGGCATTATCAACATCAGGAACGAGAAATGGAAAACTGATTTCTCTCCGATTGAAGCTGATAGTGACTTATGGGTTGACCGCGAGCATACAAAAGCATATTTACGCCATTTGATAACTTCGGGCGAAATTTTGGGTGCACAGCTGGCCAGTTTACATAACTTGCATTTTTATTTGTGGCTGGTTGGCCAGGCACGCGAAAAAATTATTTCAGGCGAGTTTTACGATTGGAAAAACATAATGGTAAAGCGCTTAGCACAGCGATTATAATACAATGAAGGCACTGTTTGGCAGATACTTAAAGGTAATTGACTGGTATATCATAAGAAAATACCTGGGCACTTTCAGCTTTACAATTGCCTTGTTTATGGTGATCATCGTTGTATTTGACGTATCTGAGCACCTGGATAACTTTTTGAAAAGCAATGCCCCATTAAGCGCCATTGTATTTCAATACTATGCCGGTTACCTGCCATTTTACACCAACCTATTACTGCCATTAATCAACTTCTTAGCAGTCATATTCTTTACGGCTAAGATGGCCAATCAAACAGAAATTGTACCCATACTTAGCGGTAAAGCCAGTTTTAACCGCTTTTTAAGGCCATACTTTTTTTCTGCTACACTGATCTTTATCGTCTTCTTTTTCGCCAATATCTATCTTATTCCCTTTACCAACAAGCTGGATATCACCTTTGAGAACCATTATTTTAATGATGTAGACCCTACTAAAAGCGAGGTCCACATGCAGTTGGATAAAGACACCTACGTTTACCTGCAGTCATTCGATAATACCATCCATACAGGGTATGATTTTGTACTGGAGAAATTTGATGGGGACGAAATGAAGCAAAAACTGGTTGCCAACCGCATTGTATATGACTCGCTTAAACGGGTATGGTCCATTCAGGACTATAACGTGCGTTATGTAAATGGCCTTAAAGAAAGCTTTGTATACAACGGCATCAAAAAAGACACGGTTTTAGACATGAAGCCAGCCGATTTTGAGGCCCATGATAACGTTTATCGTGCTATGGGAATGGCCGAGCTAAACAAAAACATACAACGTGAGCAACTACGGGGCACAGGTGCGCTTACTGATATGCTTTTTGAAAAGTACAGGCGCTTTGTATACCCATTATCCTCTTATGTACTCATGGTTATCGGCGTTGCCATCTCCTCGCGTAAGGTGAGGGGAGGGATCGGGCTACCTTTGGGTATCGGCATCTTCCTCTGTTTCACGTATATCGTCGTCGACCGCTTCGCCTTTGTTTTCTCTATTAAAGGGGGTATGCCACCTATTATAGCAGTATTTATCCCTAACGTTCTATTCGGTATTTTAGGATACTACCTGCTGATTAAAGCACCTAAGTAATGAGCCAACAAGCTACTCCTGCTACCAGCGGACTTAATAAGAATCTACTGATACTTCATTTTACTGTATTTATTTGGGGATTTACAGGCGTATTAGGCAAGCTGATCACTGTTACTGCTATTGACCTGGTATGGTACCGCGTACTAATTGCGTTCTGCACCTTGTTCCTGTATTTTAAATTCAATAAAACAGTATTCAAAGTAAACCGCAAAACGCTGATTAACCTGGTGCTTACAGGTGCACTGGTAAGCGGCCATTGGGTGCTTTTCTTTGGGGCAATCAAGGCTTCTACACTATCCATTACGCTGGTTTGCCTTTCATCCATAACGCTGTTCACCGCTATTTTTGAGCCGATAATTAATCATAAAAAGATTTCAAAAATGGAGATTGCCGCCGGGCTTCTCATTATCACAGGCATCATCCTTATCTTCAAATTTGAAACCCATTACACTAAGGGTATCATTATGGGGCTTTGCAGCGCGGCATTTGCCAGTTTATTTTCTATTATAAACGCCCGCCAGGTAAAGCATTTAGAAGCACCTGTTATTGCGTTTTACGAGTTAGGCGGCGGGGTATTATGGTTATCACTGTTCCTGTTAGCAACGGGCGGCTTCAGCAACTTTGCTTTGCCCAAGGCATCAGATCTGGGCTACCTGTTTATATTAGGTACCGTTTGCACTTCGCTTGCCTACGTTGCAGGTGTATCTGTCATGCGGGAATTTTCTGCCTTTAGGGTAGCATTGATCACCAACCTCGAGCCGGTATATGGCATCGTGATGTCGTTCCTTTTCTTTGGCGAGTTACGTTTAATGAGCATAGGATTTTGGGCTGGTGCATTAATTATCCTGTCTACTATCTTCCTTTTTCCTGTAGCACAAAAGCAGGTAAGCAAGCTTAAAAATCGCTAATCAGCATCTTTTTCTTTACAACCATTTAACTTGTTGTTAAAAGCAGACAATTTAATTTCTTATTGTCTATTTAGGGGTGCAACAAACTCATCTATTCATATGCTTTATAGCGATGCTTTTCATGAGACAGCTTAGTGTATTTATTCTTTATTAACCTTAATTCAGATTTCCACTTTAAACATTTAAAAAGTGCATTTTTAACCGTATTAGCTGGATTTATTTCTATTTATATAAATATAAATAAAATATTAAAAATCAATATCTTACATAGTTTAAATAAACTTCAATTTCAGAATATATAATGACTTTTAAAATCTCAATGCTAATTAATTTAGCAAATGATACTTCAAGGGTATTTTTATTAAAATAAGTAAATGTTTTCCAGTTATTTATGAACTCTATTTAAACATATAATTTTTGTTAGATAAAATAGACAGTAAACAGGATTAAGTGTAATGAACAAACACTTCAGGAGAATTAATCAGAGAACTGTTTTAAGGCTAATTTGCTTAGGAGTAGTTATCAGATAAAAGTTGAGCGCAAAAACCAATTTAATTTCAAATTAAATATTACGATAACTGTGCCAAGGTGAAATATTGAGAATGCTTCCCTATTAATGCAAACTTTTAATGAGTTAAAACGCTTTCATTTACATCAAACTAAAAAGCGATATTGACCTTAGTTAAACATTACCGATCATGAGAATATCAACCATTGTTGCTATTGTAATTGCTATCCTGCTAACAGTAGTATTTATGCAAAACACCGACGAGGTTCGGTTCACCCTATTATTCACTTCCATGTATGTATCAAAAGTTGTGATGATGGGGATAGTAGCGGTTATTGCTTTTATACTTGGAGTAATTATAGGCAGGCCGAAGCGAAGAGCAAAAGTGGAAGATTTTAAGTATGATGAGGACGACAAGGAGCACCTGAGCAAACCGGGTGGCCTTACAGATGAAGATCGCGAGTATATCAATTAATTCAATATTCAACACACTATGAAAACCAACATCGGATTTATAGGCTTAGGCAACCTGGGTACACCCATTGCCCAAAACCTGATTAAGGCCGGCTACCATTTACAAGTATATAATCGTACCGCTACAAAAATTGACGAGCTTGATCAGTCGGCAGTAACAAAATGCGACTCGCCTGCTGATGCAGCTAAAGATGTCGAGTTTATTGTCACTGTACTCTCTGATGATAAAGTGGTGCGCGAGGTGGTTACCGGAGAAGATGGCATTTTAAAAACACTCCCTAAAAATGCCATACATATTTCTATCAGTACCATTTTACCAGAAACTTCAAAAGAGATGGCGGCACTGCATGAGCAGTCTGGAAGCTGCTACCTTGCCTCGCCTGTTTTTGGCCGGCCTGAAGCTGCCGCAGCAAAATTGCTTTGGGTATGCACATCAGGCAAGGCAGAAATAAAGGAAGCTGCTAAGCCGGTGCAGGAAAGCATTAGCCAGGGCATTATTGATTTTGGCGAAGAGGTTGGCGCCGCCAACGTGGTTAAGATTACCGGTAACTTTATGATACAGGCATCAATGGAAATGATGGCCGAGTCGTATACCCTCGCTGAAAAGTATGGTGTTGACCGCAGCCAGATCAGCGAGTTCTTTAGCGCTACCCTTTTCAATGCACCAATATTTAAAAACTACGGCAAGATCATTTCAGGTAAACAGTACGAGCCGGTAGGCTTTACGTCGCAGTTAGGCTACAAGGATGCCAACCTTGCATTCAGGTTGTCGCAGCAAAGCCAGACACCCATGCCGCTGGTAAACATAGTACACAACCGTTTACTTACTGCATTAGCTAAAGGCTGGAAAGACCGCGACTGGTCTGAAGCATTTGGACGCGGCGTAAGCGACGACGCCGGAATTTAAACATTATAAAATACCTGGTTGTCTTTTTCCAGGTGTGTAAGCAGAGGCGGCGTTCCAAAAATCCCAAATACTGAAGCGCCGCTTCCGCTCATACTGGCATACAAGGCACCTGCATCATACAGAGCTTTTTTAACAGCTGCTATCTGCGGGTACTTTTCAAATACGGAAATCTCAAAATCATTTTTAATCGCATCCTTCCAATCAGCAACCGGGAGTTTAATCAGCGCTTGCAGATCATGCTCGGCTGGCTCAGGTTTTACCCCTGCATAAGCTTCGGCGGTGGAAACATGTACAGGCGGCATCACTAATACAATCACATAATTACTCAGGTCAAGTTCAACAGGTAAAAATTGATCGCCCTTGTCAAAAGCATACACTGGCTTATTTTCGATGAAGAAAGCACAATCGGCGCCAAGCTGCCTTGCATAATTCTGCATAGCCTCAACACTCAATCCTAAACTGAACTGCTCATTGATCAGTTTAATAAAAAAAGCGGCATCGGCAGAACCGCCACCAAGCCCTGCCCCTATTGGAATGTGCTTGTGCAAGTGAATTTTCAACGGCGCAAGGTCATAATCATTTTTAATGAGCTCGTAAGCTTTTATACAGAGGTTTTTCTCCGGCTCTCCCGGTATATTTATCCCCGAAGATGTAAAACTCAACTGAGGGGCTGCAATAGCTTCTAATGCATCATTGATCTTTACCGGGTAAAAAACAGTTTCCAGATTATGGTAACCATCCGGCCTTTTAGCCGTAATATTTAAACCTATATTGATCTTGGCGTTTGGAAATACGATCATAAACTTATTAACCTTGCTGCATAGTTATGCACAAAAGGTAGGATGTCAAAATTAGATTTTTTTATTTTGCACCCTGGTTATTGAGTTAGTGTGCAAACAGAACTTAGCAATTGACCTGGTAACTTAACGACAGCCTCAAAAAATGAAACAATATTTAGATCTGATGCAGCATGTGCTGGATAACGGCACACAAAAACACGACAGGACCGGAACCGGAACCATCAGCGTGTTTGGCTATCAGATGCGCTTTAACCTGCAGGATGGTTTTCCGCTGGTGACTACCAAAAAATTACACCTTAAATCCATCATCCACGAACTGATATGGTTTTTGCAAGGCGATACCAATATTAAGTACCTTAAAGATAATGGCGTACGTATCTGGGACGAATGGGCTGATGCCGAAGGTAACCTTGGCCCGGTTTATGGCTACCAATGGCGATCATGGCCGATGCCGGATGGCGGCCACATCGATCAGATCACTCAACTGATTGATATGATCAAAAAGAACCCCGACTCGCGCAGGCTGATTGTATCTGCATGGAACGTAGCCGATGTCAACCAGATGGCGCTTCCGCCCTGCCATACGCTGTTTCAGTTTTATGTAGCCGATGGCAAGCTAAGCTGTCAGCTTTACCAGCGCAGTGCCGATATATTTTTAGGTGTGCCTTTTAATATTGCATCATACGCATTGTTAACCATGATGATTGCGCAGGTTTGCGATTTACAATATGGCGATTTTATTCACACTTTCGGTGATGCACACATTTATAATAACCACCTCGACCAGGTGAAGCTACAGCTAAGCCGCGAACCACGTCCTTTGCCAACCATGAAGATCAACCCTGAAGTAAAAAACATCTTCGACTTTAAGTATGAAGACTTCACTTTAGAAAATTATGATCCGTGGCCGCATATTAAAGGTGCAGTAGCGGTATAATTTAGTGCAATGGTTCACTGGTCATTGGTTCATTAGTCATTGGCTTAACATTCTTTAAAACCAAACGTCATTGCGAGGAGGAACGACGAAGCAATCTCCGGACAATTAATAAAATATAATTAAACACATTGCAGGCTCGGGATTGCTTCGTACCTCGCAATGACTCAATAAGAAATGATCGTATCTGCAATTGTCGCCGTATCAACCAACAACGCCATAGGTAAAAATAATCAACTTTTATGGCACCTGCCTGCTGATCTAAAGCACTTTAAACAGATCACAACCGGCCATACCGTAATTATGGGCCGTAAAACCTTTGATTCTGTAGGCAAGCCGCTTCCAAATCGCAGGAATATTATTGTTACCCGTCAGACTATTCAAATTGAAGGTTGCGAAGTAGTAAGCTCTGTTGAAGCGGCTTTAGCGCTTTGTGCCAGCGAAGATGAGGTTTTTATTGTAGGCGGTGCCGAGATATACCGCTTGGCTATGCCGCTTACCAACAGGATCTATTTAACCAGGGTTCACAAGGATTTTGAGGCAGATACCTTCTTCCCTGAAATTGATGAAAATGATTGGAAAATCACTTCGCAAGAGGACTTTGACGCCGATGAAAAGAACAATATCCCCTACTCCTACATCACGCTTGACCGCCGCTAACACACGTCATTTATTTTTGTTTCAATTAAAATTTAAGCGTAGCAAATTTTTGTTAGATTTGCCGTCTTGTTAAAAAAGCTTATAAACTAATTAATTACATACACTAACACACACAATGCAAGGTAAAGGGGTTATTAAGTTTTTCGCAATCCTGCTGACTATTGTTTGCTTGTACCAACTCTCGTTTACGTTGGTGGTCCACAAAGTTCAACAAGACGCTAAAGAATATGCGAAAGGTAACGCAGAAAAAGAGAAAGCATATCTGGACTCGATGTCCAATCAGCCGGTGTACCCGGTTTTAAAACACACCTATCAATATTGCTTGGAGCGTGAGCTTGCTTTAGGTCTCGACCTTAAAGGCGGTATGAACGTTACCATGCAGATCTCATTAGGTGACCTGATCAAAGCATTATCAGACAACAATCAGGATCCTGCCTTTAAAGAGGCGCTTTCAAAAGCAGAGATCGATTCACATACCAGTCCTGAAAACTACATTACGCTTTTCATGAATGAGTATAATAAGATCGCTCCTGATGGCAAGCTTGCCCCTATCTTCGCTACGAAAGAAAATCAGGAACACATTAAATTTAACTCAAGCAACAGCGAGGTTGAATCATTCCTGAAACAACAGGCTAATACAGCAATCACTCAGTCATACAACATCCTTACCACCCGTATCGATAAATTTGGTGTAACTGCGCCAAACATCCAGTTACAGGAAGGTACTAACCGCATTTTGGTTGAACTACCGGGTGTTACTGAAAAAGACCGTGTACGGAAGCTGTTACAAGGTTCGGCTAAATTAGAATTCTACGAAACTGCCGAAAACCAGGAAGTATTCCCTTTACTGAATAACATCAACAACATCTTAGTAGCTAAAAACAAATCAGCTAAAAAAGATACTGCAAAGAAAGACACTGCTAAAACTGCTGCTGTTGCTAAAGCTGATACTGCTAAAGGCGGTTCGCTACTAAGCAAAGTGCAGAAAAATGCAGGTAAAGATACCAGCGCTTTAAACAAAACTCAGGCAGCAGAGCAAAACCCATTATTCGCGGTTCTACGCCCGATGGTTGGCCAGGGTCAAAATGGCCAGCTGCAATATGCACCAGGCCCGGTAGTAGGTTCGGCAGAACAAAAAGATACTGCTAAAATCGATGGTTACCTGCGTTTACCTGAAGTTAAATCAGCTATCCCGCAAAACATCCGTTTCCTTTGGAGCGTAAAGCCTGAAGAAAAAACAAAAGTATTCAGTTTATATGCCATCAAACTTTCAGGCGCTAACAACGGCCCCGTATTAACAGGCGGTGTTATTACTGATGCCAACAGCGACGTTAACCAATCTCGCGGTGGTTTTGAAGTAACAATGGACATGAATTCGGAAGGTGCTACTAAATGGCGCGAAATTACTGCTGCTGCGGCTGGTAACCCTAATGATCCTAACGATAACCGTTCAATCGCTATCGTACTTGACGATAACGTGATCTCTGCCCCTCGTGTAGATAATGAGATCTCTGGCGGCCGTTCTTCTATCTCTGGTAACTTTACCCAGGAAGAGACAAAAGACTTAGCCAACATCTTAAAAGCTGGCCGTTTGCCTGCTCCGGCACGTATCGTTGCCGAAGACGTTGTAGGCCCTTCATTAGGTCAGGAAGCTATTAACAATGGTTTAGCATCATGTTTAGTGGGCTTACTGGTTGTATTAGTGTTCATGATTGCTTACTACAACCGCGCAGGTACTGTTGCTGTTGTTGCGGTAGTTGTAAACGTATTCTTCCTGATGGGTGTACTCACCAACTTGGGTGCAGTATTAACCCTGCCTGGTATTGCCGGTATCGTGTTGATATTAGGTACCTGCGTGGATGCGAATGTATTGATTTACGAACGTGTACGTGAGGAAATGGCTTTAGGTAAATCTGTACGTATTGCCATTGCCGACGGTTACAAACACGCTTTATCATCAATCCTTGATGCTAACATATCTACATTCATTACCGGTTTAATCCTGTTTATCTTCGGTTCAGGCCCTATCCAGGGTTTCGCAACCACGTTGATGATCGGTATTATCACCTCCTTATTCTGTTCGTTACTGATCTCTCGTTTGATCTTCGAATGGATGCTGGAAAAAGGCTGGGATATCAAATTCTCAAACCCATGGAGCTCACATACCTTTAAAAATGCAAACTTCGGTTTCGTTAAAAACCGTTTCAGGTTCTACGCATTCTCAGGTATCTTCATCCTTGCAGGTATCATCTCTATGTTTACCCGCGGCTTTAGCTACGGTGTAGATTTCCGCGGTGGCCGTACTTATGTTGTACGTTTTGATAACGCTGTAAACGTTGAGGACGTTCGTAAGAACGTTACCGAAACTTTTGGCGAAGGTAAAGCGATTGTTAAAACTTACATTAACAACAACAACCAGGTAAGTATTACTACCGACTATATGATCGACGACAACTCGAGCGCTGCTGACAATAAAGTTGAAAGCACCCTGCGTAAGAGTTTGGCTAAAATCAATCCTAAGTTCTCTATTCCAAGTCAGCAAAAGGTTGGCCCTACTGTAGCTAACAGTATCAAAACCTCAGCTATCTGGACAGTATTATTTGCTATCGCGATCATTTCGATCTATATCCTGATCCGTTTCCGCAGATGGCAGTTCAGCTTGGGTGCAGCTATTGCAACCGCTCACGATGCCTTGCTGGTATTATCGTTCTTCTCTTTATTCCATGATTACCTTCCGTTCTCACTGGATATCGACCAGAACTTTATTGCGGCAATACTTACCGTAATTGGTTACTCAATTAACGATACCGTGGTTGTATTTGACCGTATTCGTGAGTTCCTGAGCCACTCAAACAAAAATGAGGATACCAAAGTGGTTATTAACCGCGCTATCAACAGCACATTAAGCCGTACTATTATTACTGCATTAACGGTAGTATTCGTTTTGGTCGTGCTGTTCATCTTCGGTGGCGACGTTATCCGCGGTTTCTCATTCGCGTTATTGATAGGTGTATGTTTCGGTACTTATTCTTCTATCTGCGTAGCTACCCCGGTTATCGTAGACTTTGGCAAAAAAGACCTGAAATAATAATTTATAAGTAATTTTAAAGGCTCCGAAGAACATTCGGAGCCTTTTTTGTTTATAACTAAAACAACTTATTTGAGTTAACATCGACTTATGGCAGCAGCAGATAATTCAAAATTTCCATTGGTAGTAGTAGTTGGCGGCGGTTTCGGCGGCATACAGGTTGCTAAGCACCTTGCCAACCAGCCCGTAGAAGTACTATTACTTGATAAACATAATTATCACGTATTTCAGCCGCTGTTATACCAGGTGGCAACGGGCAGCATCGAGGCAGAATCGATTGCCTTTTCGCTACGCAAAACCTTCGAGGGGCAAAAGAATTTCAAATTCCGCATTGCAGAAGTATCCGGCATAAACACCGAAAACAATACCATTAATACCACAATAGGCGAAATAGCATATGATTACCTGGTTATAGCTACAGGCTCAACCACCAATTTCTTTGGCAATAAAGACATTGAGCACTTTGCCATGCCAATGAAAAGCATCCCGGAGGCGCTTAACCTACGTTACCTGATGCTGCAAAACATGGAAGAAGCAGTGCTGGCTAAAACGCCTGAAGAACGTGCAGCCCTATTAAACTTTGTGTTGGTAGGCGCAGGCCCTACCGGGGTGGAGCTGGCAGGTGCATTAGCAGAATACAGGAACCATGTTTTATGCAAGGATTATCCAGAGCTGAGCAAAGATGACATGAAGGTTTATCTTGTCGATTTTTTGCCTAAAGTTTTAGGGCCAATGAGTGATGAGGCATCAGCAGCAGCTAAAGATTTCCTTGTGAAAATGGGTGTGGATGTATTGCTTAACGTAAAGGTAGAAAGCTACGATGGGCAAGTTATTAAGTTTGCCGATGGCCGCGAGATTGCTACCAAGAGCGTAATATGGTCTGCAGGTGTAATGGGCGTTGTACCGGAAGGTATCGCAAAAGAAAACCTGGAGCGCGGTAACCGCATACGTACCAACGACCGTTGTGTAGTTGCAGGCACTTCAAACGTTTTTGCAATAGGTGATGTTGGTGCAATGATTACACCAGACACCCCGAAAGGCTTGCCAGGCGTTGCGCAAACTGCCATACAGCAAGGCGAATATGTAGCCAAGACAATCACCCAAATCATTAGCGGAAAGCCAACAGCGCCCTTTAAATACAACGACAAAGGCTCAATGGCAACCATTGGCCGTAACAAGGCAGTTGCCGACATTGGAAAGATCAAGTTTCAGGGCTTTTTTGCATGGCTGATCTGGATGTTTATTCACCTGATATCATTGCTTGGTTTCCGCAATAAGGTAATTGTGTTTATCAACTGGCTGATCAACTATATGCATTACAACGGTGGCACAAGGCTTATTATACGCAGGTTTGTACGCGAGGCTTTACCACAGGAAAGTTTAGAAGCACAGAAAAAAGAGCTGGAAAAGCAACAAACAGAGGTAGCGCATCTGCCGAAAAGCGACGCTTAATTTTAGCTGATAAACCATTCTATTCGCCTTATGAAAAGCGAAAAAGAAAAGATGCTTGCAGGTGAGCCTTACCTTGCCTATGATGCGCAATTAGTTAAAGTGCGTACAGAAGCCAAGCATTTACTCCGTAAAATAAATGTGGAGGAGTATGTTTTTAACGACAATGTTAAAGACATACTTAAACAACTGATGCCCAATGCAGGAGACGGATTATACATAGAGCCGCCCTTCCATTGTGATTATGGCTACAATATTTATGCAGGCAGTAACGTGTACTTTAATGTGAATTGCGTAGTGCTTGATGTGATGAAGGTAAGCATCGGGAATAATGTATTCTTTGGCCCTGCGGTTCAGGTTTATACGGCAACACATCCGTTAAACGCTATTGAAAGGCGCTCAACAGAATTTGCAAAACCAATTGTTATTGGCGATGATTGCTGGATTGGCGGCGGAGCAGTAATTTGTCCCGGTATAACCATCGGTAACAGATGCGTAATTGGCGCCGGTTCGGTGGTAACAAAAGATATTCCGGATGATTCACTTGCAGTTGGCAGCCCGGCACAAGTAATCAGGAAAATAGATCATAAAGAATAATAGAAAACGCCGGTAATTCCGGCGTTTTCTATTTCTTCAATACCATTTTATAATGGCGTATACCTGCTTCTTCAAACTCTGGTCCAGTCTTTTCAAAGCCGAATTTCTCATATAAGCCGGCAGCCTGGATCTGTGCATGCAGATAAACATAGTTTGCATCGGCAGGCAGATCAGCTATTACTGCCTTTACAAGCTCTTGCCCTACGCCAAGGCCTCTATACTCCTGTAGCACGGCAAAACGCTCTAATTTGTAACCTTTATCCGTTTTACGCCAGCGTGATGCCCCGGCAGGTTGCCCATCAACTATAGCTAAGAAATGTGTTGATTCATCCTCATATTCCCACTCCAGTTCGGGAGGGCAATTTTGTTCAACAACAAATACTACGCGGCGCACTTCGTGCACCTTGTCTAAATCTTCCTGGTTATTTACTTTTTGAACCGTGATGTTTTGATTCATTTATCTTATTTGTATTGCTACGTGTACGTTCTTCTTTATAACTATGGTTAAAATCTGCTGCATCAATAGTATGTGTACAACCTAAATTATCTTCTTTTTTAGATAACTCAGACAGGCGCACATAAAACTTATGAATCTGCTCTATTTCGTGCTCGCTAAGGTCTTCAATGTTCACCATACGGTTACTGGCGCCCTCATGGGCTGCAATCAGCTCATTCAGCTTTAAATGCACTGCTTTTGAATCCTTATTCTGCGATTTCTGGATCAGGAATACCATCAAAAAAGTAACAATGGTTGTACCTGTGTTAATGACCAGCTGCCATGTGTCAGAATATTTAAAAAGAGGCCCGGTAACAGCCCAAATGATAATAATTGAGGTAGCTACAATAAATGCACCCGAGCTGCCTGTAGCAGCTGTAGCCCAGTTGGCAAATTTTTCAATGAAATTATCGTTTTTCTTAGGCATATATTTTTTTTAGCGTATCACAAATTAAACCATAAAAAAACGCCAATGCAAAGTACATTGGCGTTTAAAATAAATTTTTACTTATAATTACAATTTACTGTTTACATCTAAACAGTTTAAATCTGCAAATGCCTGGGTTAAACGTTTAACAAAGGTTTCTTCGCCTTTACGTAACCATACACGCGGATCATAGTATTTTTTGTTTGGAGAATCTTCGCCTTCAGGGTTACCGATCTGGGTTTGCAGATAACCTTCTTTTGATTGATAGTAATCTTTAATGCCTTCCCAGAAAGCCCATTGCATGTCGGTATCAATGTTCATTTTGATAGCACCGTATGAAATAGCTTCGCGGATCTCTTCCTGGCTTGAACCAGAACCACCGTGAAATACAAAGTTGATCGGCTTCTCGGCAGTAAGGTTATGTTTCTTTTTAAGGTACTCTTGTGAATTGTGCAGGATAACCGGTTGTAATTTCACGTTACCTGGCTTGTAAACGCCATGTACGTTACCAAAAGCAGCAGCAACGGTAAAGCGGTGGCTAACCTTTGAAAGTTCGTCATAAGCGTAAGCAACCTCTTCTGGCTGAGTATATAAACGTGAGCTGTCTACATCGCTGTTATCAACACCGTCTTCTTCGCCGCCGGTTACGCCAAGCTCAATTTCAACGGTCATATCCATTTTAGCCATACGTTCAAGATATTTAGCTGATATCTCGATGTTTTCTTCAATTGGCTCTTCAGAAAGGTCAAGCATGTGTGAAGAGAACAATGGTTTGCCGGTTTCAGCAAAGTGTTTCTCACCGTAATCTAATAAACCATCAATCCACGGAAGCAGCTTTTTAGCAGCGTGGTCGGTATGTAAAATAACCGCAACACCATAGTGCTCGGCTAATAAATGTACGTGCTTAGCAGCAGAAACCGCACCTAAAATGCAAGCCTGCAGTTTTGAGTTATCTAATGATTTGCCCGCATAAAATTGCGCTCCACCGTTAGAAAGCTGAATAATTACCGGCGAATTAACGGCCTTAGCAGTTTCCATAACTGCGTTAATAGAATTTGTGCCTATTACGTTTACGGCTGGTAGTGCAAACTGGTGTTTTTTTGCAGCTTCAAACAGCTCCTGCACCTGGTCACCGTGCAGTACGCCTTTATAATTCTTTAAATCCATCTAACAATTGTTTGTTGCGCCGAAGTTATAAAAATTATTTATTTAACTACTAATCAGATAGGATTAAAGCGTAACAAATACACTATCATACCATATCACCCACGGGAATAAATTAGAAACCCGGCGAAACAATTAACTGAATTATTTTTTTTGTTTCTTTGCAGATATTTCTATTTAAAAGCAAGATCAATGTCGTGGTTTAAACGAGAATCAAAAGGAATTATAACTTCTACTGAAGAAAAGAAAGAAGCTCCGGACGGGATATGGAATAAATGCCCTAATTGCAAAAAACCATTACACTATTCAGAGCAGGTTGAAAACCAGTACGTATGCCATTACTGCGGTTACCATTTACGCATAGGATCAAAAGAATATTTCTCTGTATTATTTGATAACAACGAGTTCACTGAGTTATTTGCCGATCTGCGTTCTGGCGACCCATTGCACTTTGTTGATACTAAAAAATATACCGACCGTTTAAAAGATACACAGGCCAAAACAGGCTTAAAAGATGCTATACGTGCTGCTCATGGCAAAATAGGCGGACAGGATATCATGATTGCCTGTATGGACTTCAACTTTATTGGTGGTTCTATGGGATCTGTTGTAGGCGAAAAAATTGCCCGCTCAATTGATTACAGCATCCAGAACAAAGTACCTTTCCTGATGATCTCAAAATCGGGCGGTGCACGTATGATGGAAGCCGCGTTTTCGCTGATGCAAATGGCTAAAACTTCGGCTAAATTAGCTTTATTATCAGAGGCACGCGTACCTTATATCTCTTTACTTACCGATCCTACTACTGGTGGTGTAACTGCATCATATGCCATGCTGGGTGATATCAACATTGCCGAACCTGGATCACTGATCGGTTTTGCAGGGCCGCGTGTAATTAAAGAAACCATTAAGAAAGATTTGCCTAAAGGTTTCCAGACTGCAGAATTTTTGCAGGAGCACGGTTTTCTTGATTTTATTGTAGACCGCCGCGAAATGAAAGATAAACTGGCCTCGTTCCTGAAAATGATGGCTAACTAAATAAAAAAAAAGCACCTAAGGGTGCTTTTTTTTTATGCTTTAATGAACCGGGCTGCTACCCAGTCTTTCATTTTTTGATGGCTGACGTAATTCATTTGGTATTTAGCAGCTTCCTCTTTAATGATATCAAGGTCGGGCGTTTCATAAAAACCGCTGAAATAAATCTCACCTTCGGGTTTTAATACTTCTGCATAACGCTGCATCTGATCGAGCAGGATATTACGGTTAATATTAGCCAGTATCATATCGTATTGCGTATCCGGGATCACTTCTTTAGAGCCACAAAGCGCAGTGATATGATCTGCATGGTTCAACTTACTGTTCTCTATCGTACTGTCGTAACAGATCGGATCATAATCAATAGCTGTTAGATCATCAGCACCCAACTTTGCAGCCAGTATAGCAAGTATGCCTGTACCGCAACCCATATCCAGTACCTTTTTGCCTTTAAAATCAGCTTTCAGCATCAGTTCCATCATCATGGTGGTAGTTTCATGATGGCCGGTGCCAAACGCCATTTTAGGATCGATTACAATCTCATACGGAAACTGCGGCTGCGGCTCATGAAATGTGGCACGTATCCAAACCTGATCAGAAATCTGCATCGGCTGAAAGTTACGCTCCCATTCTTCGTTCCAGTTTTTCTGCGCTATCGTGTTTACTTCATAGCTAAACTGAAACATATCCTGGTAATCAGCTAAAGCTGTATCCACATTCTGCTGGTTAAAATCAGTTTCAGGGATGTAGGCCTTGAAGCCGGTTTCCATTTCTTCAAAAGTGTCAAACCCTTGCTGCCCTAACGCATCAATCAGCAAATCCTGCTGATAATCTTCCCTTTCGCCCAGGGTAAAAACCAATTCGAGATAATTCATTTATTCAGATGTGAGATATTAAACAGGAGATGTTAGTTTTAATTTAGCTGACTTTAGGTTTTCGATAAATTTGATTGCGCCAAATGTTAACAGCCAATAAACTACTTGAACAACACTAATACAGCCTACCGAACGCAGCAGGATAACAAGGCCTGCATCAGGCTGCCAGATCAATACACTTAAACCAACAGAGCATATTAAAATACTGTATAAGAATTTAGTAGCAAGTTGCTTATAACATGTGTAATCAAGTTTATGAAACAGTTTCCCGACAAATAAAATGTGCATTAATACAGCTGCGGTGTACAGCAAAGGCATTGTATGCGAAAAATAAATTCGCAGGTCAGTAAAAGTAAACTCGTTCGGATTTAAAGCTGAGTTGATTTGGTAAGGAAACAATTGTTTGCCCAGCCATGCCATTATTACAAAAGGAATAAATACCGTAATCAGAACCGATGCAAGCCTATTGATGTATTTCATCTTATAATAATAGCAAGTATTTAGTGTCAGGTATCAAGTCAGCGCAATAAGTTTTGCTACTAAGTACTTGATACCCGATACTCAATTTATTAATTAAACACCTTTACAATGTCTGTAAAATCGCGTGATTTTAATGATGCACCACCGATAAGACCACCATCAATATCTGCCTGTGCAAATAACTCAGGTGCATTTTTAGGGTTACAACTGCCACCATAAAGAATGGTGGTATTATCAGCAACTTCCTGGTTGTAAGCCTCTGCAATTTCATTACGGATAAAAGCGTGGATTTCCTGCGCCTGTTCTGCACTGGCAGTTTTACCTGTACCAATAGCCCAAACCGGCTCATAAGCAATTACAACCTGCTCAAACTGCTCGGTAGACAGATGTCCTAAACCTTCTTTTAATTGTGTTTTGATCACATCAAAATGCTGATCTGCTTCGCGTTCTTCCAATGTTTCTCCGATACAAAAGATAGGTTTCAAGCCATTTTTAAGTGCAGTATCAGTTTTAGCAGCCAGCAGCTGATTGTCTTCACCAAAATACTGGCGGCGTTCTGAGTGGCCAAGAATCACGTACTCGGCACCTGTTGAACGTACCATTTTAGCAGAAATTTCGCCGGTGTAAGCACCGCTTTCATTCTGATGTGCATTTTGAGCGCCGATAGCCACTTTATCATAACCCTTAGCCAATTGCGCAAGGCTATGTAAATGGATATAAGGGCTGCAAACAACAGTTATTTGTGAACCGGTTATTTCATCTTTTACCATGTTTACCACTTCAGAAAACAAGGCTAAACCTTCGTTATAATCAAGGTTCATTTTCCAGTTTCCGGCAACAATTTTCTTTCTCATTGTATATCTGTTTTGAGTTATTTGTTATGCTGTTAATAATAAAGTTCTCTGTATGGCTGTGTAGCCTCGTATATATGCGCTAAAATGGCACGTTCAGTTTCGTTGAAGCTACGCTCGGCACGGCGCGAAAAAACGCGTTCAGCCGTCTCAAACATCTTGTTCAGGCTGTAAGGCACCATACCTTCTGCCCCGCCCCAGCTAAAATCTGGTATAAAGTTTTTAGGGAAGCCAGCACCAAACACATTCGCGCTTACGCCCACAACCGTACCCGTATTAAACATGGTATTGATTGCACATTTAGAATGATCGGCCATGATTAATCCGCAGAACTGTAATCCTGTTTTGCGATAGTGGCCAAGGCTGTAATCCCACAGTTTTACTTCGTCGTAATTATTTTTGAGGTTAGAGTTATTGGAATCGGCTCCGATGTTGCACCATTCGCCAAGTACTGAGTTACCTAAGTAACCTTCGTGCCCTTTTGATGAGTAGCCCCATATAATGGCATTATTGATCTCTCCCCCAACGCGCGAATACGGCCCTACAGTTGTTGCGCCGTATATTTTGGCACCCATTTTCACCTGAGAGTTATTGCACAAAGCAAATGCCCCACGGATATGTGTACCTTCCCATACCTGGCTGGTTTTACCTAAATAGATGGGGCCATTTTTGGTATTGAATGTTGCACAATCGGCAACGGCATCATCTTCGGCAAAGAAATCATCCCCTATGATAACGTTTGTAGAACTGATTGCGGCACTACTTCGGCCTTTTGTAAGCAAGGCAAAGTCCTTGCGCAACTCAATATCATTTTTGCGGAAGATATCTTCAGGATGGCGGATCACGACAGGTTCATGCTGCAAGTCCGTTACTTTACTAAATTGAAGATTGGTATTAAATCCTTTTGCATCAACATCCTTTAGCTTTACAGCTACCAACTGCTCACCATGCCTTAAAGCTTCGCCGGTTTGCAGCTTATCAGTAGCTTCTAAAAGTTGCTCATCAGGGCAAAAAGCGCCGTTAATAAACAAATTATCATTGCTTATCTGCATCGGAAATTTGACCTGCAAATAAGGCTGTGTATGGTAAGAAAATGTGGTATTTAGATACTTAGCCCACTTTTCGGCAATGGTTAAAATACCAATACGCAAATCGGCAACGGGGCGTGTAAAGGTTAAAGGCTGTAAGGTATGATGTGATGTATCGTCAAATAGGATGATGGCCATTGCACAAAAATAAAAAAGTCCCCCGTTTTAGGCGGAGGACTTTCCAATATTTTATTAGTAACCGATTATTTTTTGTAACGGTTACGGAATTTATCGATACGTCCCGCGGTATCAACCAGTTTCATTTTACCGGTATAGAACGGGTGAGACATATGAGAAATCTCTAATTTAACCAATGGATATTCGTTACCATCTTCCCATTTAACGGTTTCGCGGGTATCGATGCATGATTTAGTGATAAAAGAATAGTCGTTTGACATGTCTTTAAATACTACTAATCTATAATTTTTTGGATGCAGGTCCTGTTTCATCTTAATTACTTTCCTTTCAAAAGAGGTGCAAATATACGCTTTTACTTTAAAACTGAAAAGGTTCTAACAAAAAGTTTTTAACATTTATTTGAGGAGGGTTCTGAGCACTGATTACGGATTAAATTACTATATACATCTTATCGGTGATTGCTTCATCGCCCCGATAAATTATTGGGACTTTTCGCAATGACGCTTGGAGTTTATCAGAAATCACACCTCTGAACTCAGACATTTGTTTCTTGTCTCTCGGTTCTTGCTTCTCGTCTCTCAAACATCCTGGCATAACTCTATCAGCACACCATTAGCACTTTTGGGATGCACAAAGCATACCAGCTTATTGTCTGCGCCGCGTTTTGGTTTATCATTTAACAAAATAAATCCTTCGGCTTTCAGTCGTTCCATTTCAGCTTCAATATCACCTACAGCAAAAGCGATATGGTGTATCCCCTCCCCTTTTTTAGCTATAAAAGCAGCTATGGCGCTTGCTTCAGCGGTGGCTTCCAATAGCTCAATTTTATTCGGCCCGGTTTGTAAAAAAGCGGTATTTACATATTCAGATTCAACTTCTTCCGTTTTATAGATACTGGTATTCAACAATGCTTTGTAAATCTTACCTGCCGAAGCAATATCTTTTACGGCAATACCAATGTGTTCTATCTTTTGCATAGCCAAATATTGCAAATTAATGACTACCGCTTGCATGCATGACGGTTATTTGATAAATTTAAAATAAAAGTTTACTTATCTTTGTACTTGTAATTCAACAGAACTATGAACATTCCTGTATATTTAGATAATAACGCAACTACGCCGATGGACCCGCGTGTGCTGGATACAATGGTACCTTACTTTGTACAAAAGTTTGGTAACGCTGCCAGCCGTAACCACGCTTTTGGCTGGGTTGCTGAAGAGGGGGTTGATTATGCCCGCGAGCAAGTGGCTAAACTGATTGGTGCAAACGAGAAAGAGATCATCTTTACTTCGGGCGCTACCGAATCAGATAACCTTGCTATTAAAGGTGTGTTTGAGATGTACAAGGAAAAAGGCAACCACGTTATTACCGCGGTTACCGAGCATAAAGCTGTATTGGACACCTGCAAACACATTGAAAAACTGGGTGCGCGTGTAACTTACCTGCCAGTTAAAGAAGACGGCCTGGTTGACCTTGCCGAACTTGAAGCTGCCATGACCCCTGAGACCATCCTGGTTTCTATTATGTATGGCAACAACGAGATTGGTGTAATTCAGCCGGTTAAAGAGATTGCCGCTATTGCACACAAGCACGGTGCATTATTTATGACTGATGCTACCCAGGCAGTAGGCAAAATCCCTGTAGATGTAAACGCTGACGGCATTGACCTTTTAGCAATGTCGGCGCATAAATTATATGGCCCTAAAGGTGTAGGCGCATTATACGTTCGCCGTAAAGGACCACGTGTTAAGGTTACCGCACAAATGGACGGTGGCGGCCACGAGCGCGGCATGCGTTCTGGTACTTTAAACGTACCTGGTATTGTTGGTTTAGGTAAAGCCTGCGAAATTGCCCGCCTGGAAATGGCTGACGAAGCAGCACGCTTATCAAAACTACGCGACAAATTAGAATCGGCATTAACCGTACTGGAAGAAAGCTATGTAAACGGTAACGTTGAACACCGCTTACCACACGTAGCAAATATTTCTTTCAAATATGTTGAGGGCGAAGGCTTAATGATGGCCATGAAAGATCTTGCTGTATCGTCAGGCTCAGCTTGTACATCAGCATCATTAGAACCATCATATGTGTTAAAATCATTAGGTTTGTCTGATGATCTGGCACACTCTTCTATCCGTTTCGGTTTAGGCCGTTTTACAACTGAAGAAGAAATTGATTACGCTATTGAGGTAACTAAAAAAGCAGTTACCCACCTTCGCGAGCTTTCACCACTTTGGGAAATGTTTAAAGAAGGTATCGACCTTAACTCAATTGAGTGGGCAGAACACTAAAGAATGTGAAAATGTGCTGATTTGCAGATATGCAGATTAGCCCATTTTTAGAATATAATATATGAGGGACAGGAAACTGGCAACTCGCAACTGACAACTTAAAAATTTAAAGCCATGGCTTATTCAGATAAAGTAATTGACCATTACACCAACCCACGTAACGTGGGTACATTAGATAAAGCGAGCACCCAGGTTGGTACCGGCCTTGTTGGCGCTCCAGAGTGCGGCGACGTTATGCGTCTTCAAATTCAGGTTGATGATAACAACGTGATCACCGATGCTAAATTCAAAACTTTTGGCTGCGGTTCTGCCATTGCATCATCATCACTGGCTACAGAATGGTTAAAAGGCAAGTCAATTGATGAAGCAATGACTATTGACAATATGGACATTGTAGAAGAGTTGGCTTTACCACCGGTAAAAATCCACTGCTCTGTTTTAGCTGAGGATGCTATTAAAGCTGCCATTAACGATTACCGCGTTAAAAATGGCCTGGCTCCTATCGAGACTGAAAAATCGCATCACTAATTAGTAGCAGGTAGCTGGTATCAGGTCGCAAGACCTTTTATTTTAATCCCTTGTTTGGATTTAATCTTGATACTAACTGCCTGATACCTGATACTATAGATTAAAAATGGTAACTGTAACTGATAAAGCAAAAGATAAAATTGAAGGGCTAATGACCGATGCCGGGCTGGATAACTCGTATTTCCTACGTGTGTCTGTGCAAGGCGGTGGCTGCTCTGGTTTATCTTACAAGCTTGATTTTGATAACGAAGAGAAAAAAGGCGACCAGTTTTTTGAAGATAAAGGCGTAAGAATGGCGCTTGATATGAAATCGTTCCTTTACCTGGCAGGCACAGAGCTTGATTTTTCTGATGGCTTAAATGGTAAAGGTTTCAATTTCCATAACCCTAATGCAAGCCGTACCTGCGGCTGTGGCGAAAGCTTTTCCGTGTAATATTTAACACTTCGTATAACAACAAAGGCGCTCATTTGAGCGCCTTTGTTGTTTACTTAAAATTCACAGTTTATTATATTGCTTTTGCAAGCCACAAAGAAGCATTTAAGTGCAAAGCCGGGTGCGAGGTATAACCTGATGGTGCATCGCCCGACCAGCCGTTGAATAGATTATCGTTAGGATCGCCAGTACCGTCATCAGCCGGAGAACTATCGCCAACAAAAACGATACGGCCAGAACCGTAGGTCGATAACAATGCCATTACGCCGGTATTACCCCCATTGGTCGAGCTGCTTCTCCAGAATAAACCCTGTACATTCGAGTTATTTGCCGGGTATAGTGTTGCCGTACAGCCATCATAAAAAGCAAGTTTTGATGCCGTACCAGCAGCACCATTCAATACTTTCTGTGCGTTTGCATTGGTACCTGTGTAAACGTTACTTGTAGGCTGATCATTGATGTCTACGTAATCAATATTAAAACCGAAAGGGTTTGTGTTATTGATACCATTATTAGTCATCAGATCATTCCAAACGCGCGGCGAATCATAACCGTCGCCATCACGGTCCGAAGGATTATAACCGTTTGAATCAGTACCGGCAGTAGTAGCCGCAGTATGGTCGGCAACCATCATTAAGCCACCACCATTGGCCACAAAGTTCATCAAGGCTGTTTTTTCGGCTGTAGTAAATAAACGGTTAGGCTCAACAACTACAAACACATCATAATTACTTAAATCCTGTGCGTTTGATGAATTACCATAGGTAATGGTTGATCCGCTTGGCAATGATTCCACCAGTTCTCCACGTTTAACTAATTCAACTGCCCATGCAGATATACCACCTCTCCAGTAGGTTTCTGGTGTGCTTGAAGTAATACCTGTATAAGAAGGCGTAGGTATGCGTTGTGCTTTAGTTTCAACAGTAGTTCCTCCTGTGTAGGTAGGCACGTTTTCTGTACCGTCAGCATCTATCTGCCAGTCGGCGCTGCCTGCGTTTTCTAAATGGCTGGCATCGAACAGAAATTTCTTTCCGGTAACTACAGTACCCGTGCCACCACCACCGGTATTGCCACCGCCGTTGTCATTAATGGTAATGTCGTCGATATTAATACGGTTAGTGCCGCCACTTAGCTTACGAATTTCCAAGCGGGCGCTGCCTGTTGTATTTATTGTAAATGTTGAAGTAGCTAATGTTGACGTTGTTGTTACAGCCGACCCACATTGTGTCCAGCTGCTGCCGCCATCGGTAGAATAAAATAAGCCCCAGGTACTGGCTGCATCGCTGCTGTAAGTACCACTTTTAATAGTAACGGTGCTGATACCACCTGTTACATCAAACAGCATGGTGATCTTTCCGGTGTTACGGATACGGCCGCTCCATGATCCGGCTTTAAGATCGCCGCTCAAATTTCCAATAAGCGCGTCATACATGTTCCAAGAATTGCCCGACAAGGTGACATTATCGCCACTGCTTGAGCCCGTTGGCGATACATCATAAGCTGTTTTGGGGCTGGTAGAACCTACCTCGAAACCTTGGGTAAGCGATACGGCAAGCGTGCCGACAGTTTTTGTTTTTGTAGATGCAGGGTCGGCGTTTTGAGATAATGCCGGCTCAGCGGCATTCTTGGTGCAACTGGCGAAGGTACCTGCCAGCGCAAGTGCCAACAGAAAAGTAAAGCTTTGTTTTTTGTTTAGCATAAAGTGAGTTTTTAGTTGATTATTTTCTCTTGTACGCTAAATAAGTGTCGCAGGTTCAACAATTTACATTGTTATTAAGTTAATTAATCATTAACGGCCGGATAAGCCTAAGCCGTTGCACCCTAATTGGTTTTTACTTTTAAATAATTATTTTTGCTTTAATATAAACCCCCGATTAAGATTTAATGAACCTTGATTTAGAGATTAAAACCGTTCCGGAGCTACTTAGGAACGTGGTAAAGAATATCCATCCTGATACCCATACCTTCCTTATACACAAAGTAAAAGATGCCTGGCAGGAAATTTCATACCGCGAAACTTTAGATAAAGCCGATGCCATTTCGGCTTACTTTTTAAGCATTGGTATCAAAAAGGGCGACCGCTTAGGTTTACTAATTGACAACGGACCTGAATATATTTATTACGATCAGGCACTACAACAAATCGGCGCTGTTAATACGTCTATCTACCCTACCCTAACCGAGGCTGAAATAGAATACATCCTGAACGATTCGGGTACACGTACGCTGCTGGTAGGTAATCCCTTCCTGCTGCGTAAAGTACTTAAAGTGGCTAATAACTGCCCTGAGCTGATCCGCATTATTCCGGCGTTTGATGATTTTGAAAAATATACAGACAAGATCGACCTTACGGCAGGTGTAATTGGTTTTGACGATATGATTGCTGAAGGCCGCACCTGCCTTGAGGAATATCGGCTGCAAATAAACATTTGCCGCGAAGGTATTTTGCCGTCTGACCTTTCTTGTCTTATCTATACATCGGGCACTACAGGCACACCCAAAGGCGTAATGCTGATGCATAGCAATTTTGTGGAAACGGTACGTTACGGTCTTGATCAGATTTCTAACGTCGACCAGGACGACCTTTTCCTTTCATTCCTGCCGCTTTCGCACGTATTTGAGCGTTGTGCTACTTATTACATTTGCTGCGGCGCAGGTGCGCGTATTGCCTTTGCACAAAGCCTCGACCTGCTTGCTAAAAACTTAATGGAGGTAAAACCTACCATTATGAATTGCGTACCGCGTTTGCTGGAGCGCATACATGATCGCGCCAATAAAAACGGCATGGCAGCAGGCGGCATTAAAACCAAGATCTTTTTATGGTCGATGAACATCGGCCAGAAGTACCGTAAGGCTACCGAAAGTGGCAAAAAACCAGGTTTTGTTTTAAGCCGTGAATATAAAATTGCGCATAAGCTTGTATTCAGTAAAATTATCGAGAAAACAGGTGGCCGCTTAAAATTCCTGATCTCAGGCGGCGGTGCATTGCCACGCAATGTGGGCGAGTTTTTTGGTAACCTCGGCGTACCTATCCTGGAAGGCTTTGGCTTAACCGAAACTACAGGCCCTATGTGCGTTACCGAGTTTGAACGCCAGGTTTACGGAACCGTAGGCCGCGTATTTAAAGGCACCGAAGTTGGTATCCAAAATATAGAGACTGGTAAAATATATACCGTACAAACACACGACAGCTTTAATCCGGAGTTTCAATCAGAAGAAGGTGAGATCATTATCAAGGGTATTTCAGTAATGAAGGGCTATTGGAATAAGCCCGAAGAAACCAAAGTTGCCATTGATAGCGAAGGGTGGTTCCATACGGGTGATATTGGCCGTTTTTACAAAGGCTATCTGCAAATTACCGACAGGCTTAAGAACATGCTGGTTAACGCTTATGGTAAAAATATTTATCCAACCCCGGTTGAAAACACTTATCTGAAAAGCCACAAGATTGAACAGATATTCTTAGTAGGCGATAAACGCGAGCATATTACGGCGATCATTGTCCCATCAAGAGAAGCATTGCAGGAAACTTTTGGCTATACCGAGCAGTATTTTGAGCAGCCTGAATTGTTTATTAAAGACAAGCAGGTGATTGACTGGCTTAACCAGGATGTGCGCAAGCTATCGAACGAGTTGGCCAAATTTGAACGCATTAAAAACTTCAAGGTAAAACGTACCCCCTTCAGTATGGAAGAAGGTGAAATGACCGTTACGCTAAAAGCCAAACGTAAAGTTATCGAAAACAAATATGCTGATGCCATTAACGAGATGTATATGGTTGAAGCTGATGAGGCTTAGAATATATTAAAAAAACGTCATTGCGATCCGTCGGCAGACGGAGAAGCAATCCCTGATTTGCAAAAAGTAATTTTCAATTAGTGATTGCTTCGTCGTTCACTCCTCGCAATGACGTTTTAATTTTGATCGCTAAAAACCTCTCTAATCAGTGATTAAATCCTGGCAGTCTTTACTTAAACCAGCCAGGCGGCTATCTAAAAATTTAAGTCCCTGCTCGTCTTTGATATTCTTATAAAGCATTTTGATGAGCGAATGTGTGTCCTCGGTTGGGTCACAGGCTTGGGCCTTTTCAAGATAATGTAGCGTTTTCTTCACCTCCGCATTGTATAAAGCTGTTAACCGCTTATTCTCGTTGATGTTTGTTTTAGAAGCATTTAATTGCGCACCAATTTGATTTAGTTTTTTAACGTGCAGATAGCCAGCTGCCCTTTGCGCTACAAAATAGTTTGGTACCGAGTCAATTACTTTATCGTAGTAGGAAAGTGCCTGATCATACTGCTTATTACTATCATAAAGACTTGCCAGTAAAAAATTAAACTTTGCCCTGGTTTTCTCAGGCAACTTGTCTGCGTTAGCAGTAATCTCTTCACCTAATTGATTGCCCTTTCAGTTTGACCTTGTATAGCGAGGTCGTTAAAGTCTACATACTTTGAAAAAATATCTTCTGCCGTTTGCGCCTTAACTGATAACGAGATTGAAAATAAAATAATTGCTAATAGAAGTTTGTACATGATAAGGAGTAGTTTCAGATACTAATATAGCTTATCCATTATTAAGCGCAAGTTAAAAATTGCGTTAAAAGCTTAATGTTTCATAGAAGAGTGGTTTCAAAAAAATTGTCATTCTGAACGAAGAGAAGAATCTAATAATAAACTATAGTAAGCATCATGCAAAAGATTCTTCTCTTCGTTCAGAATGACAAAACAAACAATACTTACCAGGCGCTTACTCCTGTTTCCGGGTTATTTTCAATGCTATAGAATTGTCCGTTAGGGCCGTCTGCATCAAGCGTAGCAAACTTCACAATGTCAGCAGCGGCATCGGCTACGCTGCGGTGGCCGCTATGATGATTAAAGTCTGTTGCAGTATAACCTGGGTCAACCACATTTACCTTAAACTTGGTATCGCGCAATTCGTACGCTAATACCGTGGTGTAAGCATTTAAAGCAGATTTTGAAGGCCCGTAAGCAGCAGTTTTAACCTGATAATAGCGCCATGAAGGATCATTATGCAAAGTAATAGATCCCAATCCTGATGTAACGTTTACAATGCGCGGCTGATCTGCTTTTTTAAGCAACTCCAAAAACGTTTGCGTTACGTTTATCGCCCCGAAGAAATTAGTCTCAAATACTTCGTGAAACATTTCCAGGCTTGCTGTTTGTGCCGATTGCTCCATGCCTCCCAATATGCCGGCATTATTGATCAATGCATCCAACTGGTCTGTTTTAGAAGCAATGGATTGATAGGCAGACTGCACAGAAGCCGGATTGCTCACATCAATCTCTACCGTTTCTACATTGTCTAAACCTTCTGCTTTAAGTTTATTCACCGCTTCTTCGCCCCTGTTACGATCGCGGCTGCCTAAATAAACGTAATATCCTTTTTGTAATAGTTGTCTGGCGGTTTCAAAACCAATGCTTTTGTTAGCACCGGTGATTAATACTTTTTTCATATACGTGTGATGTTTTTATATGACAAAAGTATCGTTCAGTAAGTTTTAAAGCATTACACGCTTACAGGTATGCATGGTACTTTTTACGGACTTCACTCCTGAAGGTAAGCGGCGTGTAGCCGCTAAGCCGCTTAAAGAAACGCGCGAAATAAGACACGTCTGAAAAATTGAGCTTGAATGCCATTTCCTTTACACTAAGTTCGGTGTGGAAAAGCAGCCGTTTAGCCTCGAGCAGTATACGTTCATGAATATGCTCAATTGCCGTTTTGCCGCTTTGATATTTGACCGCTTCGCTCAAATGACCCGCAGAAATATTTAAAAGCTGGGCATAAGAAGCCACATCATGCAATTCGAGGTAGTGCTCTTCAACCGCAGACTGAAAGCGCTTTAAAAGCTTCTTATCTGCTGACGGTTCGGCATTTTCATATTGTGCAGTATAAATACGGCTAAGATAGATCAACATAACACGCAAATAAGCGTTCAGCATGCTGTTCTTCCAGTCGGCAGTGCTTTCGTATTCCTTAACAATCTTACCCGACAGGTCTTCCAAAAACGCGACATCCTCATTATTCAGCTTAAGTTGATGCCCGTTATACAAGTTCTGAATAATGGGTAGCTGGCTTAGTTCATCATTGCCACTGATGCTTAAAAATTCATTGGTAAAGCAGATGATATAACCGTTTATTGGCCGTGTATCTTCTTTTAAATGGATCTGATGTGGTACGGTGAAGTAAAATGAGTTTTCCTGTAATGTATAAGGCACCATATCCACCCAATGGCGGCTGTCGCCTTTCTTTACAAAAGCAAACAGGTAATAATCCTTCCGGTGCGGGGCAAGAAAATAGTTCTTTTCATATATTACATCACCTTGCTCCTGGTAAGCATGAAAGCATTCGGCCTTGTTGCAGAACGACTGCATTAGGGTATACTTTGGGATAATGGTGTTTGCCGCTAATACTTCCATGGCGGTAAATATAATATTTCAACCCATTCAAAGTACCCGGCTAACATTAGTTCTTATATCTCTAATTGCATGATTTACATCTGAATGAAAAAAGCTATTTTTGCACCCTTATAAAAAGTGTAAAATAAATGAGTATTGCAGCTTTATCTGAGCAGGAAATATTACGCCGCGAATCGTTACAACAATTACGCGCGCTGGGCATAGAACCCTACCCTGCCGAAGCATACCCTGTTAACGCATGGGCTAAGGATATTAGAGATAACTTTAATAGCAAACCCGACGCTTATAAACAGGTTTATATTGCAGGCCGTATCATGTCGCGCCGTATTATGGGCAGTGCCTCTTTCGTCGAAATTCAAGACTCGACAGGCCGTATACAGGTTTACCTGAAGCGCGATGATATTTGCCCTGACGAGGATAAAACGCTTTACAATACCGTTTTTAAAAAGCTGCTGGACATTGGCGATTACATTGGCATTAAAGGGTATGTTTTCCTGACCCAAACCGGCGAAATATCTGTACACACAGAAGAACTGACCATTTTAGCTAAATCGCTTAAACCGCTTCCTGTTGTTAAGCGCGATGAAAGCGGAAATATTTATGACGGGTTTACCGACCCTGAATTGCGTTATCGCCAGCGTTATGTCGACCTTACCGTAAACCCCGAGTTTAAAGAGATCTTCATCAAACGTACCAAGGTGATCAGCACTATGCGTAACTATTTTAACGAACAGGGCTGGTTAGAGGTGGAAACGCCTATCCTGCAAGCGGTACATGGCGGTGCAGCTGCTCGTCCGTTTGCTACGCACCACAATACGCTTGATATGCCTTTGTACCTGCGTATTGCGAATGAGCTTTATTTAAAGCGTTTGATCGTAGCAGGATTTGATGGCGTATACGAGTTTGGCAAAATGTTCCGTAACGAAGGTATGGACCGTACCCACAACCCGGAGTTTACATCAATGGAAATATATGTAGCCTACAAAGACTATGTATGGATGATGGAGATGGTAGAAAACTGCCTTGAAAAGGTGGCCACAGAGGTAAATGGTTCGACGTTGGTTAAAGTGGGCGACCATGAAATTAACTTCGCCGGCCCTTACGAGCGTTTATCGATGTACGATTCCATCTTTAAATACACCGGTATCGATGTATCAAACATGGACGAACATGCTTTGCGCCAAACCTGCCGCGATTTAGCCATTGAGGTGGACAACACCATGGGTAAAGGCAAGCTGATTGATGAGATTTTCAGCGCCAAGGTTGAAGCCAACTTAATACAGCCTACATACATTACCGATTACCCGGTGGAGATGACGCCGCTTGCTAAAAAGCACCGCACCAAAGAGGGTTTGGTTGAGCGATTTGAGCTGTTTGTTAACGGTAAAGAGATCGGCAATGCTTATTCAGAGCTTAATGACCCTTTGGATCAGCGCCAGCGTTTGGAAGACCAGCTGCTGTTAGCAGGCCGTGGCGATGAAGAAGCAATGGCTATGGACGAAGACTTTTTACGTTCGCTTGAATATGGTATGCCGCCAACATCGGGCTTGGGTATAGGCATCGACCGTTTGGTGATGCTGATGACCAACCAGAGCACCATACAGGAAGTATTGTTCTTCCCGCAGATGCGCCCTGAGAAAAAGGCCAAAGTGATTACCATTGATGACTTTGTAAACATCGGCGTGCCTGCCGAATGGGTACCGGTAATCAATAAAATGGGCTTCAATACGCCTGAAGAACTGAAAGCAGCTAACCCGAACAAGGTATTTAACGACCTTGGCGGCATGCGCAAGAAATTAAAGTTAGACTTAACAATGCCAGACAAAGACAGTGTTATGGCATGGTTTGCATAAGCATATTGAATGTCATGCCGAACTAGTTTCGGCATCTCAAACGCACTGGTAAAATCAGATTGTGAGATCCTGAAACAAGTTCTCCGAAGGAGTCTCTTGGACAGAATGACGTAAGGATAAATAAACGAAACAAGCCCGGCAAATTGCCGGGCTTGTTTCGTTTATGAGGTTTACCGTCTTTGGGATGAATGAAGCAAGCGGCCGTTCACCTTTCATATCTCTGGGATTGCTTCTTCTCCTTACGGCGAATCGCAATGACGTAACTGTGACCTATCATAGTTAAACAAAAGCGTTGTCATGCTGAGCTTGTCGAAGCATGGTGGGTGGCTTTTGATGTATGAACCGATTATATTCCTTAAAATTCATGCTTCGAGGGCCTGAGCATGACAACCCATAACCATTCATAACAAGCCACATCCTTAACCAAAACTTAAAATAACGATAATTATTTGTTTATAAAGGTTATATAGTTTTATGTTGGACACTTAAAGCTGAAAAGACATGACACTGGAGATAACTGAAAACGAATATCTGATCAAGCTCGACCGTACTAAATTCGGGCTTTCATTCCTGCGCAGCCTTTTAAAACAGGTTGAAGTAGCTAACCCAACCGAAGACGATCTGTTTTCATCAGAACGTCATTCGCGTATAAAGAATGATCCTGCTGAACCTGATTATTTTGGTTCTTTAGAAGATAAATAAAAGGGCTTAACCGCAATTAATAATTGCGGTAACCTCTTTGCACCTGCTTGTCCATCTGATTAAGCTGGCCTTTCATCATCTTGATCTGATCGGCAAGCAGTTTATTTTTATCTTCTTTAGTAGCCTCAGATAAATACTGCTGCGCTTCACGCTTATTGCGTTTTGCCATTGAAATACCTGCCAGGCTCAGTTTAGCCAAAGCTGTATTGTGCGACATACGCATACCTAAAGAAAGGGCTTTCTTAAAGTATTTTTCAGATTTCATAGGCGCCTTACGCGACTCAATTAAACCCAATAGCAGGTTGTAATAACCATGCTGATTTTTGTTTAACTGTGTTTCGTAATTAGTGATCTTTAATAACCACTGCTCCGCTTCATCCTGTTTTTCTTTACGCAGATAGAACTGCGCAATGATCATATTTTCGTTAAAGAAGTAAGTTAAAAGTATGATACCGCCGATAAGGAATACCAGTATACCCCAACCCCAAAAACCAAATCCGGCAAGAGTAACCGCTGCACCAAGCACAACACAGGCAATTATCAGACGAACAATATTTGACATAATTATATTATAGAATATTAATGTACAAATATCCGTTTATTTGTACGCTTAAGCAACATTTACTAAATATTTATGGCAATAGATCTGGAGCCGGGCTGGCTTAATGTTTTGCAAGACGAGTTTAAGAAAGATTACATGGTAAAACTGCGCCATTTTCTGCAGGAAGAGAAGCAGCAAGGCCAGGTTGTATACCCCAAAAATGCCGATATATTTAATGCTTTTAACAAAACACCTTTTGATAAGGTAAAGGTAGTGATCCTGGGGCAAGACCCCTATCCTGGTGCTCATCAGGCGCATGGTTTATCGTTTTCTGTACAAAAAGGGATTGCCATACCACGCTCGCTGATCAACATCTACAAAGAACTGGAAACAGATATAACGGGCTTTAAAAAACCAGCACATGGCAATCTGGAAGGTTGGGCACAACAAGGTGTATTACTTTTAAACGCTACGCTTACTGTACGCGCAGGGGCACCGGCATCGCATCAGAAAAAGGGTTGGGAAATATTTACCGATGCGGTGATCAAGAAAATATCAGACTTGAAAGAAGGTGTCGTGTTTATTTTATGGGGCAGCTATGCGCAATCCAAAATTGCACTGATTGATCAAAGCAAGCATTTTATATTGAAATCGGTACACCCATCGCCATTATCCGTAGAGCGCGGATTCTGGGGCTCAAAACCATTTTCCAAGACTAATGAACTGTTAGAGAAACAAGGCAAAACACCAATCGACTGGCAGATTTATTAGTGTTGAATTTTGAATTAGTGAATGATGGCCTGATTTGAATATTCAGTATTCAGTAACTCACTAATTCAAAATTAGTACTCCAGCGGTATAATAGGTTCCTTTTTGCTGGTCGACATGATCATCATTGTCTGGAAGGTTTTAACAACGCTTATACGGCTGATCTTTTCCATAATCAGTTGCTCATATGATTTAATGTCGCGCACATATACTTTTAACAGAAAGTCGCATTGCCCGGTAACGTGGTGGCATTCCGTTACTTCGTTGATCTTCTGTATCTCGTCTAAAAATATCTGAATGGTATTGTTCTTATGAAAGTCGAGCGAGATTTGTATAAAGGTCTTAATGCCTAAGCCCAGTTTTTCCTCATCAACTAAGGCATGATAGCTTTTAATATAGTTGGCATTCTCAAGCTTACGCACACGTTCTAAAGTAGGCGCCGGTGATAAACCAATCTCATTTGATAATTGCAGATTGGTGATTCTGCCGTTTTCCTGTAATATCTTTAATATCTGAAGATCTATTTTATCAAGTTCGTTTGCCATGGTCTTAAATCGGACTACAATTCTACAAAATATTATTTTTCGAAACGGCATTTAAAACAAATATTAATTCTAATCGTAAAATATTTAGATTAGTCTAAAATTTTAATTAGATTTGTTTAAATGCAAACTTTTACTGAAGAGAATTATCTTAAAACCATTTATCACCTGGCTACCGAATCTGAAACGGTATCAACCAATCAGTTGGCTGCGATATTAAACACAAAGGCAGCTTCGGTTACTGATATGCTGAAAAGGTTGGCCGAAAAACAGCTGATTGACTATAAGCCCTACTATGGGGTAAGCCTCACTCCCACCGGAAGCAAAATTGCCGTGAACGTCATTCGTCGCCACAGGCTATGGGAATATTTTTTGGTGGAGAAACTAAAATTTAAATGGGACGAGGTACACGAGATGGCCGAGGAACTGGAACATATATCGTCCATAGAGCTTGTTGACCGTTTAGATGAGTTTATGGGACACCCATCTTACGACCCGCATGGCGACCCCATACCCGATAAAAATGGGCATTTTAAGCACGAGGTTTGCAAACCGATAAGCATGCTTGCTGTTAATGAAGGCGGGCCGATTACTGCTGTACGCGAGCATACTTCTGCATTTTTACAATACCTTGAAAAGCTTAACCTGCTTATTGGCAACAAAGTGAAGGTTGTTGAGGTGCTGGAGTACGACCAATCGGTTGTGTTAACAATTAACGAAAGTGGTAACAGGATCAGCATCAGCCGCGATGCTGCTAAAAATATATTAATAGCCATATGAGCGAATCTTTAGGTAATGTACATGGCTCGGTAGCTACAGACAAAAGAACAGGCTGGCGCAGGTTCCTGTCTTTTATAGGTCCCGCGTATCTGATCAGCGTCGGGTACATGGACCCGGGCAATTGGGCAACCGACCTTGCCGCAGGCAGCCAGTTTGGGTACAGACTGATTTGGGTATTATTGTTATCAAACATTATTGCGCTGTTGCTGCAATCACTCAGTGCAAGGCTGGGCATAGTACGTGGGCTCGACCTGGCGCAGGCATCAAGGCACTCATACAACCGCTTTGTCAACTTTTGCTTGTTCATACTGGCACAAATTGCCATTATAGCCTGCGATCTGGCCGAAATCATCGGTATGGCTATAGGTTTGCAACTACTTTTCGGCCTGCCGTTGATCTGGGGTGTTTCCATCACCATGCTCGACACCATTTTGCTGCTTTTCCTGATGAATAAAGGCATGCGCAAACTGGAAGCATTTATTGTATCGCTTGTGTTAATTGTAGGCCTGTCGTTCCTGGCAGAAATGTTTATCGCCAAGCCGGATGTGGTAGAAATAGCAAAAGGATTTGTACCTAATAGCCTTAGCGATGCCCAGTTGTATGTGGCTATCGGTATTATTGGTGCTACAGTAATGCCGCACAACTTGTATCTGCATTCGTCGCTTGTTCAAACGCGTAAAATTGAACGCACAGACGAAGGTATTGGCAATGCCATTAAATTTAACCTTTGGGATACTACCATTGCACTTAACCTGGCCTTTTTTGTTAACGCCGCCATTTTAATATTGGCCGCCAGTGCTTTTTACAGAAACGGCTACCATGAAATAGCAGAAATATCTGACGCACATAAACTACTGAGTAAGATTTTCGGTGATATGGCTCCGAGATTGTTTGCCATAGCGCTTATTGCTTCGGGGCAAAGCTCAACCATTACAGGTACACTCGCCGGACAAATTGTAATGGAAGGCCACATTAACCTGCGTATAGCACCGTGGCTGCGCCGTTTACTCACCCGCTTATTAGCTATTATACCAGCTTATTTTACCCTTATTTATGCCGGTGGCGATGGACTTAGCCATCTTTTGGTACTAAGCCAGGTAGTATTGAGCTTACAATTAGGTTTTGCCGTTATTCCACTGATACATTTTACATCAGATAAGGTACGGATGGGCAAATTTGCCATCAGAATCTGGGTGCGCATTTTTGCCTGGATTGCCGCTGCGCTAATTGTTGTGTTAAATGTAAGACTGGTGATACAGGAATTTGACGACTGGAGTAAATCGGGCAATGTTTCGCCATTAATATTGGATGGCATCATTGTACCAATAACAATAGGTATAGGCTTACTATTGCTATATGTTACTGTGAAGCCTTTGTTAGTCAAAGCCCCTGACAAGCCTAATAACGTTCCGCACGGCATTGCCAAGGCTATACAGTCCATAGACCGTATTAATTATAATCATATTGGTATAGCTATTGACTTTTCGCGAAACGATTGGGAGTCTATCCGGCATGGCATTATGCAGGGCGGCAAAGAGGCTAACTATACGCTTATACACGTTGTAGAAACCGCAGCGGCACGTTATCACGGCAATGAGGTAATGGATATGGAAACCCAAAGCGATGCTGATAACTTACAGCAATACGCCGACGAACTGGTTGCTTTAGGCTATAAGGCCAATACACATATTGGTTACGGTGCTACGGCAACGGCTATTGCAGATGTGGTAAAACAGGAAAACATTGATTTCGTTGTAATGGGGTCGCATGGGCACAGGATTTTGAAAGATTTGATCTTCGGCACAACTGTGAACGCTGTGAGGCATAAGGTGAAGGTACCGGTGCTGATAGTAAAACCGCTACCTAAATAATTTGCATATTTGTAAAATAATGAGTCAGGATCTGTATATAAAAAATAAGAAGGCGTATTTTGAATACCACATACTGGATAAATATGTGGCGGGGATTAAATTATTAGGTACTGAAATTAAATCGATACGTGAGGGAAAAGCCAATATTAATGATGCCTTCTGCACGTTTATAGGCAACCAGCTATATGTACGTAACCTGCACATTTCCGAGTATTCCCACGGCTCATTTTACAACCACGAAGCCAAGCGCGACCGTGTATTGCTACTTAACAAAAAGGAATTAAAAAAGCTGCAAACGCGTACCGAAGAAAAAGGCTACACGATTGTTCCACTTGGGATTTTTATCAGCGAACGCGGCTTTGCAAAGCTGGAAATTGCTTTGGCACAAGGTAAAAAAGCCTTCGACAAACGCGACACGATAAAAGATCGTGAAAGCAAAATTGAGCTGAGCCGGGTAATGAAGAGATAATCGGGTTAGAATCAAGACATCATGATTTGGGTATTTGTCATATTGAAAGCAGTGAAATATCTAAATCAATCTTGAGTTTTAACCTACCGGGGATTGCTTCATCCTCCCGATATAAATCTGGACTTTTCGCAATGACGCCTTTTCATTAACTCTTAAATCGGACCTCAGAAATCTCAAATCCGTTATCTGAAAATCTTTACCAGGCTTTATCTCCCACTAGCGGTACGAACCTGAAAGTATCAAGCACATGCTTTTCATAGTCGTTTTCTGATACCTTTAGCACAGTCACCATCTTTTGCTGCTCTTCGTCGCCTACCGGTATTACTAATATTCCACCGATATTCAATTGCTTTAATAGTATCTCAGGCACGGTTGGCGCACCAGCCGTTACAATGATCTTATCATAAGGGGCATGTTCTCCTATACCCCTTGAACCATCACCCAGAAAGAATTGCGGCTTATATCCCATATAAGGCAATACCTGCCTGGTACGTTCATAAAGCTTTTCCTGGCGTTCTATGGTAAACACACTGGCGCCCAGTTCAACCAAAATACAAGTCTGATAACCTGATCCTGTACCTATTTCAAGTACTTTATCGCCTTTGTTAATGTGCAGTAATTCTGTTTGGTAAGCAACGGTGTAGGGTTGTGAGATAGTTTGCCCCTCGCCTATCGGAAAAGCAATGTCCTTATAGGCCTGGTTCCAAAACGTTTCGTCGAAAAAATAATGGCGGGGTACTTTTCCAATGGCTTGCAATACCCGCTCGTCTTCGATACCTTTTTTCTTTAGTAGTTCAACAAGGCGTTTGCGGGCGCCCTTTTCGCGGTAATTGTCAATAAACTTGTAGGCCATCGTTGCGCAAATTTACAGAAATGCACGCAGCAAATCGGCTTTTTAAGCACATACAAGCTTCAATTTATTTGTAATCAGAAGATTATTTTATCCACTATAGCACAAACCAGTTAATATGGGTCAACGTCTGGTTGTACAATGCTCCCCTGGCTTAGTTTGGTAGTTTGGTACTGCAAAATCACATTTCGTATAACGTCCTTTGCCTTATTAAGTGACACAGAATCGCGCTCAAACTTTAGCGTGATTGTTTTGATGTAAAAGTTTCTGATGCGGCTGATTAAGGGATATTCGGGCCCTATCACGCGTTCGCCAAAATGTTTGCGGAGTTCAGCTCCTAAATATTCTGCCTGCTGAAACAGTTTCTCCGGATCTTTATGCTTTACATCAAGCTGTATCATTCGGTAAAACGGCGGGTACTTAAAGCTTTTACGCTCGCTGATCTCGTTGTTGTATAGATCCTGGTAATCATTGTCGATTACCTGCTTAATTACACGGTGATCTGGATCATACGTTTGGATAACCACCTTGCCTTGTTTTCCTCTTCTACCAGCCCTTCCGCTTACCTGTGCCAGCATCTGGAAACTGCGTTCATTAGCACGAAAGTCAGGATACTTTAACAAACTGTCGGCGTTAATGATACCAATTACAGTTACATCGGCAAAATCAAGCCCTTTAGCCACCATTTGCGTACCAACTAATACATCAATGCGCTTTTCTTCCAGATCATTTAAGATGTTCTGAAAAGCGTTTTTAGCACGTGTGGTATCTAAGTCCATCCGCATAATGCGGGCATCAGGCAGCAACACGCTTAACTCATCTTCCACCTTTTCGGTACCGAAGCCTTTATATTCCAAATGTGCAGAACCACAAGCCGGGCAGGTTGATGGCGCATCTTCTTTATAGCCGCAATAGTGGCAATGCATTTTGCCGCTGCTTTTATGGAATGTAAGGCTCACATCGCAGTTAATGCATTTTGGGGTATACGCACAGGTTTTACAGATCATTACCGGGGCATAGCCACGCCTATTTTGAAACAGAATAATCTGTTCTTTTCGCTTTAACGCCTCACCCATGTCATGCATTAGTACACTCGTAAAATGCGACTGCATGGTTTTGCGCTTTAGCTCTTCGGCTATGTTTACCACTTCAATCTGCGGCAACTCTACACCACCATAACGCGATGTAAGTTCGGCAAAACCGTATTTTTTACCTCTTGCATTAAAGTAAGACTCTATTGATGGAGTAGCCGACCCCAGCAGCACTTTTGCGCCATACATATTGGCCAGGTATATGGCAGAATCGCGCGCATTGTAACGCGGCGCGGGATCAAACTGTTTATAAGATGTTTCGTGTTCCTCGTCAACTACAATCAAACCCAAGTCAGCAAATGGCAGAAACAATGCTGAACGTGCGCCCAGCACAATCTGGTAGCTGCCATCAAGCACTTTTTGCCATACTTCAACGCGTTCATTATCATTAAAACGCGAATGGTATACACCGATGGCTTCGCCGAAGTATTTGCGCAGGCGTTCAATGATATGGGTAGTTAAAGCAATTTCGGGCAACAGGTATAGTACCTGTTTTCCCTGTGCAACTATATCTTCAATCAGCTTAATATAAAGCTGTGTTTTGCCTGATGAAGTTATGCCATGTAACAGTACTACGTCCTTTTGCTCAAACTGATCGCGGATTGATTGTAAGGCATACTCCTGCTCATCGCTTAAAACGGCGCTGAGTTCAGGGTCTTCATCATTTTCATAATATAAACGGCTTACATTTACATCCTCAGCAATCAGAATATCCTTATCGGTAAGTGCTTTTATAATAGCAGCGCTTGCACCAGAGGCTTCAATCAATTCATTTTTAGAGATCATCTTTTGCCCGCGCCGCATAAGATTAATGTAAGCCAGCAATACATCAGCCTGCTTTGGTGCGCGCCTTTCCAATATCTCAAATAGTTCCTTCAGCTGATCTTGCCTGTTGTAGATATCGTTCAGTTTTAAATAAGTGCGCTTGCGGGGTTTATACCGTTCATTCACCGACTCCGAAATGCCAATCAGATTCTTTTCAAACATCGATTTCAAAATAGGCATTACGGTTTTTTGCCCCAAAAGTTTAACAATATCACTAACAGTTAATTCGGGCTGCAGTTCGAGCGCATCAACGATCAGAAACTCTTTATCATGCAGCACAGATCTATCGATCTCGTAATCTTTATTGAGTACAATACGTGTTTCGCTGGCCAGTTTTAAAGCCGAGGGTAATGCCGCATTCATTACATCGCCGGTGTGACATAAGTAATAGTTGGCCATCCACTCCCAAAAAGCCAGCTGGTTTTGGGTAACCATTGGCCTGTCGTCAAGCACGTCCATCAAATACTTTGCTTCGTACTTTTCAGGTGCCTGTTCTGTAATGGCTGCTACTATTGCTGTATAAAGTTTGCTTTTGCCAAATTGCACCACCACGCGTTTACCTATGGCTATGCTATCATTCATTTCGAACGGCACGCGGTAGGTATAGTTCTTCGCAATAGCTAATGGTAAAATTACTTCTACAAAAAGCGTTTTACGACCGGTGTAATATGTATCGGCAAACTCAAGCATTTACTTATTTATTGCGAAGCCCGGCAATGGCTAAAGTGATCCACCCGGAGATAAACAGTAATCCCCCGACAGGAGTAACAGGACCGAGCCACATTAAACCGTTCCAACCTAAGGCTGATCGGAGCGATAGCAGGTAAAGAGACCCCGAAAAAAGAATAATGCCAAATACAAACAGCCAGTAAGCGGTAAATATGTAGTTATTTTTAAACCTCGAAAAGGTGGATAAAAACAGCAGCGCGAATGTATGATAAAATTGATACTGCACTGCGGTGTGCCAAATTTCAAGCTGGGCGGGTGCAAGTAAGCTTTTAAGGGCATGTGCGCCAAAGGCTCCGGTTATTACAGCAACCATCCCGAAAAGTGCACCAGTTACTACTATTTGTTTGTTCATATGCTATGTAATTGGCTAAATTACCATTTTTGGTAAGATTAGTTCATTTGCATAAAGTAAAAAATCTAACTTTGTAAAGCGTCAAAATGAAACATCTGATTATCACTATAATTTTGCTTGCAGCAGCCATAGGGATAACTGTTGTTTATTTCGAGAACCTTGAATCGTCAGGGGGCCGGCCCGAAGAGGTAATGAACCATATCCCGGATGATGCCTCTGTAATTGCCGAGTTTGATAACGAAACCAGCTTTTACGAGCTATTCAGCGGCAATAACCTGCTTACAGGTCTGGCAGGAAAATCAAAAACAGACGAGTTCAAAATACTTCGCGAACAGCTTCTGCTAAACCCTGGCTTAGCACAGTATTTTGATGATAAACCTATTTATATTTCGCTGCACCCGCAATCCGGTAATCAGTTAGACTACTTATTAACGACATCTGTTGATGGTGAATCTAAGCTATCTATCATTCAGCTGATATCAAACAACTTAAAGGCAGGCATTGAAAACATAGGCAATGGCATTTACGAATTCAATGCCGCCGGATTAACCCGGCCATTTTATCTTACCGAAGATAAGAAACGTATCATCAGTGGCAGCTTTTCAAAAGATTTGATCGCCCAGGCAGCAGCTTACGATCATAAAAAACATTTGAACAGTTTAAAGCTGTCTGATCAGCAAAGAAGTAATGCCATAGCCATACTTTACATTAATTATAGCCAGTTGCCTCAGTTGTGCGAGCAGCTTTTTGTAGCTAAAAACCCGGATATGTTAAGGCCCTTCCGCCTGATGCCTGCGCATGCAGCCCTAAGCCTTAATTATAAAAAGGATGCGCTTATGTTTAACGGCCTTACTAATATCGACAAAACACAACCTATCAGCTATCTTAATTTATTTGCCGAGCAGCAACCCATCATCAATCATTTAAAAGACCTGATGCCTGCAACAACGGCATACAGTACTACCTTTTCGGTTTCAAACCCGAAACAGTTTGTTGGTAATTTAACCGCCTGGCAAGATAAAAGCATTAAAAACGAAAGAGAAAGCCTCTACAACAAAATAAAGTCTGAAACCGGCGTTAACATCAACCGTGAGTTTCACAAACTATTAGGCAATGAGTTTAGCATCATTACCACCCGTTTTCAGGAAAAGCTTGCCATTATAGAGGTAAGTAATGGCCAGCAGCTGCGCCCGTTTATGACCAATATCAGTAATATGGTAAGTGATGATGTGGGCCAGTTTAATTACAATAAGCTTCCTTTCTTTTTATTGGGCGATGCTTTCAGCCTGTTTAACAAACCATACTTTATCATCATCAATAATTACCTGGTATTGGCTAATAGCGCAGCAGAAGTGCGCTCTTATTACGAAACATATACCAACCAGAAGTTTTTGAGCCGTACACAAAATTATAACGAGTTTGACGGCCTGCTATCTGAAAGAAGCAACGTAGCCTTCTTCATTAATTTCAAAAATGCAAAGCAGGTATTTAAGCGCGATCTGAAACCAGAATTTTATAATGCATATCAATCGAGCGAGCCTGGTTTTAAAGATTATTACGGTGCCTCGTACCAGTTAATCTCTTCAGATCATCACTACTATACCAACTTCTGTATGAAGCTTGCTGCTACAGACTCAATAACAACAGCACAAAATTAATTAAGCAACAACTTTTACGTCAGCCGATGGTTATGTTATTAAGCATTGGTTAATTTGTGACAAGAAAACTTTTACTCCTACTACCGCTGTTATTATTTGTTTCGCAATCATTTGCGCAGCGCTTTACACAGTACTTTACTAATACGCTATACGAATCTTTTGAAAACCCTGCTCAAAAGGCCTTTATTGCCGATTCGAGCCGCATGTTTGCCTTTAATTTCCTGGTGCCTAATTTTACGGTCAACGCTTACCTCACGGGCAACTCGCAATTGCCTATTAAGCAAAGTATTTTTTCGGGAGGCATTACTAATACTAACCTGACCTTTGGTCAAAATAAATACAATCACGTATACGCCAATACAAACATTTACCTGGGGATGTTCAGGATGTATGCCAGCCTTAATGGCGATCAGGAAGTTGGTATTTCTGCACAAGTAAGAGGTGAAGGGAAAGGCTTTTTTACCGATGAAACGGTTGCCTTATTTGATGGCGGCAAAGCTTTCAGCACTGGTAGCTATAGTAACCTGTTCAACGATAAATTACAGTATCAAAGTTATAACCAGATCAGCTTAACCTATCGTGAAACGCTTAATCAGCAATTTTCTGTTGGCTTTAAGTTGAGTGGCTTATCCGGCATCATAAGGAATCAGTTTACGATCAATAGCTCAACAGTTCAGTTTGATAAAGCAAACGATCTGCTGATCCTCAGCATGGCAGGCACCAGAAAAACCAATGTCAATCCAAGTATATTCGGTCCACGAAATTTTGTGCCCGATTTCAAAAATCCGGGGCTTTCGATAAGCATAGGTATTAGCCAGCAAACTGACAATGGCTTCAAATTTCAATATAATATTAAGGATGTAGGCTTTATTCACTGGAGCAGTTTATCTAATATTTACAATTTCAGGGGACGGGTAAAAGTGGAGGACTTAAATAAATCAGATGCTGGCAAACGCATTTTTGAAGCTGCGAATCAGATATTTTTAACCGGAAGGCACTTAGGGGCATTTAACAGCACAACAGACGGCAGGTTTGAGGTAAGTGCAACTAAATCATTTTGGATAGACTGGGACAAGCGATTTAAATATATGCCTGTGCTGGTTGCCTCAAAACAAGTATTTGATACTGGTTTTACAGGCACGCTGGTCAACAATTTTCAATATCATAACCTAACGCTTGGTGTTTCGGGATCTGTTAATGATATGAGGCAAGTTTATCTGGGTGGGCAGGTGATGATCAAGTCGCCAAACGCAGAATTTTTTATAGGATGTGAGCAACTATATCCAGGAAACAACTTTGCCGCATCGGCACTTGGCAGCGAGGCTGCCATCAACCGCGACACCCCTTACACAGCCCTGGGCTTGTTTATGGGCTTCTCGCTGAAGTTTGGGTATGATATAGAAAGCCATCAAAATGCCAGCCGCATCCCAATGGGCGAAGACGGCGGCTTGATCCGAAGGCTTTGGAACGGAATATTTAAATGATCAGCTTGCTAATGGCTTTTTGCCAGCCACAAACTCCTTTAAATAATATGGCTCAAAATAGGCGACATCTTCAAAATCTGCAGATGCAAATTTTTCTGCGGCAAGTGTTGTAAGCTGCGTTGCAGAATTTAAAAATCCAGGCAGGTAAATTACATGATGCATTTGCTCCAGTACCTCTTTACACTTTAATGCACCATCGCCAAAAATTACCAGTTGCCTGTCTTTAGGCAGGTCGGCAAAACTGTTTTCATCGATAATTTCAGCAGCTATGGGCCTTAGCTGGTTGCCATGTACATCATATATAGCCGTATAAACTTCCATGCGGCGAGCATCAATCATGGGGCAAAGCAGGGCATCATCATTAAACTGGTCGCGCCAGTTTAGTGCTCCGCTGGCCATAGTAGTAAGTGTATCTACAGCAATCAGAGGTTTGTCCGCAGCAAAGCAAATTCCCTTTGCCGTTGATACCCCGATACGCAAACCAGTGTATGATCCAGGGCCTTTACTTACAGCCACCGCATTGATCTCAGCTAACTTAATATTTGCCTCTTTACATACATCTTCAATAAAAACAGTTATTTTTTCGGCATGTACATTACGCTCATTCACTTCCTGCACGGCAATAACATTACCATCTTTTGCAAGCGCAACGGAACAAACGGTAGTAGCGGTTTCTATCTGTAGTATTAAACTCATTTAACAGGTAATTTACGGTACCGGATCATGGCCATGCCCTCCCCAGGGATGGCAGCGCCCAATACGCTTCAAAGTTAACCATCCGCCCTTAAAAGCACCGTGTTTTTTTATAGCTTCTATGCCATATTGCGAGCAGGTAGGCGTATAACGGCATGATGCCCCCAAAATTGGGGACAACAGATATTGGTACAGCCTGATGATCGCTATAAATACGTATCCGGTTATTTTTTTAAGAAAGCTGACGATGCTGTTCATTGGTGGCCTGTTCACAAAGCTGCGAAAACAATTTCAGCATTTTTTTCTCCATTTGCTGATACGGTAATATTTCTTTACCGATATAATTTAACGAAAGCACCAACTTAATATTGGCTTGGTTAAGTTGATCATACAAATGCTGCTGTTTATGAAGGCGGTAAGCTTCGCGCATGCGACGGCGAATTAAATTACGCTGTACAGCATGCTTATAACGCTTACGTGCTACCGGGAATACTACCTGCACCTGCGCAGGCAAATCATCCGGGGCCAAAAGCCAGGAAGCCCTGAAGGGATAACATAAAAAAGAAGAACCCTTGTGAAAAAGCTGCTCCAGCAACCCTTTATTACACAAACGTTCTTCTTTTTTAAAAGTATACATGTTGCTTAAAACCCTGAACCGAAAGTTAAACAAATAACCGGCTCAAACCCAGTTAACTAAGCAACCGAAATTATGCTTTGTGACGACGCTCGTCAGAAACTGATAATTTTTTTCTGCCTTTAGCTCTTCTTGCTGCTAATATTCTTCTGCCATTTGCAGTTGACATACGCTCACGGAAACCGTGTTTATTTCTTCTTTTACGCTGAGAAGGCTGAAACGTTCTTTTCATGACTTATATTATTGTATTCGATGCTTAAAAATAAAGAGTGCAAATGTATTACTTTTTATTCTTACTTCAAACAGGTTTTATGAATGATTTTAAAATTTCTAAAACAATGCAACAGCTTTAGGGCTAACACAGCCTTTTGCGCTACCATTTAATTTCCACTTTTACACCATCGGGACTGTTTGCAAAATCGAGGTATTCCGTGTGGGAAGCTTCGTCCCATGATGATTTTACATCGGTTACAGCTTGCCCGTCAAAGCTTGTAACCGTTACCAATTTTGGCTTAACGGGTAGCAATACCCGCGTACTGTTCAAAGTTTTAGCAGGGCTTTTAGCAACATATGAATAGCTGTTAGCAGTTATTTTCTCATCGTAAGCCCTTGATGCTGCTGCAAGCACTTGCGGCTTTTGCTTGTTAGCTACACGGTCAACAACAAAAAGCAATGACTGCTCTCCGGGGTTGATTGTCTTTTCGGATAGAACCGGCAATTGCGGGTCGAACAGATCAATTACCGGCCCCTTAACTGTGTAAGGGTTTTTATCGGCATCTTCGTCCATTACAGAGATCACATCATAAGGGCCGCGCTGCAGGTAGAAGCTGTTTTTGAAAGTAAGTTCGCCAGCCTTAGCATCCTTTTCATAAGCTTGTTTAAGGATATTGATGTAGGTGCCATCATTATCCGCCTGCATCACAAAGTCCTTAGGATTTTTACGCAGCACATAAACCGCACCTTTGCCCACTTTAAAGTGCTCATTTTCTTTCGCCGGACTAATGCCTAATAATTTAAACAGGTGCTGCGATGGTGAATTAAACTTATAGCCTTTGTTATCCCACCACTCCATCACGGATTGATAAGGATCATCGTCTTTACCCACATAAACCAATACCCCACCCTGCTTAACCCACTTTACCAGGTTATTGTGTACTTCTGCTGTCATGGGTTTTTGGTTAGCATAGCTCATCACCAACACTTTAATGTCTTTCAAAGTAGCCGGGTAACCGAGATTTTCCATGTGTATGGTTTGCACCGGAACGCCGCGTTTTACTAAAGGAAGGGTTTGCCCATAAAATATCGAAAACTGCGGATCTTCAAAACCATTATGTGTTGGGAAACGCTGAAACATCAGCGAGTTACTCATTAAAACCCCAATGCCATTAACCCCTGAAACTTTATTTGACGACAGCGGCATACTATTTAAAGCATTAACCATGATCTGCATCTGAGTGGAATAAAACTGCGGAATCAGGGTTGTCTTATTGCTGTTAGGCACCGGATACGGGTGTGTATAAATACGTTCCGGCCATGGCATAACCTCGTAATTATTTACCATAGGGTACAGCAGTTTGGCGGTAAAAGTGGCTTGGTAGTTCTTTTTGTAATCAGCCCAGTCGCGCACGCCATCTTCAATAGGATCGGTTAATAAAAATACTTTTCGTTTGGTTGGTGCGGTCATAGAGACCACAGAGCCGTATTCAAGAAAGGCATTCTCAAATACCCGTTCTTTGCTTTTACCATCGAAATAGGTAGCAGCACGCGAAGTGCCCGTCCATACCTGCGCTATGTAACCGTCAATACTTGGCAATGAGGCCAGGCTGGCTTCAGGGCTTACAATCTCCCACGCCGAATAGTTGACAAGCGAATGCGTAGCAATAAACACCTTAATATTCATGCCTTTACTTTTACCATAAGATTTAGCGTAAGCAGATACCTGCTTAATAGCCTCATAATAGAGGTGATATTTTAATTTGTTCGACAAATAGGTATTCTCCGCCGAGGCATCCTGCGGTTTCCAGGGAAAGCCGTAATACTTTTGCCACTCCTGCTTAAACAATTCGCCATAGCCTGCACGTGCCCAAAACTCCGGCTCCTCTAAAAATATGGTACTGATGTTGGCATCGATCACACGTTTTACAACTGCGGTTTTCATATAATCGATAAATGATTGCACGGGCACCACGTATGGCATGTTCTTGCCATGCATAATAGTATCACCTTTCATGGTGATCTGCCCTACTCCTAAATGGTTTTGACCATCCCACTTACCCAGGAAATAATCAAAATATTCGCCCCAGGCAATACCCGTCATGAAATTGACCTCGTAACCATGATCGCGCCATGATTTTACGCGCTGCTCAAAGGTCATGTTCGGCCGGTCATTTGTGCCGTAGACAATGGCGATATCTGACCGTACGTCGGTTTCCGGCATCCAGGGGCTACCGGTTTGAAAAGCTGTTTTCTGTTTAGAGACAACCGGATCAGTATTTTGTGCAAACACCTGTACCGAAACAGCCAACAAAGCAGAGAATAGTAAATGTTTTTTCATAGCTTAAATTACACCTCGTGTAAAGTTATAAATAAGGATGGGGATACCCTTTCACAGTCAATATTAAGCATAAATTAGCGCGCATTTACATGGTAATAGATAAACATTTTTGAGAAAATCACCCTGTTTTAGATAACAACTTGTGATTGTGCTGCCGAATTTATTACCTTCAGAATCTAAACTTATTACATGGACAAAGTTTCTGACCTTTTTAAAGAGCTTAAAGATCGTTTGGCAAGCCCGTTTTTTGGTTCATTTATTATCTCTTGGCTAGCGATCAATTGGCGGATTGTTATAGTTCTAATATTCTATAAACAGTCAGATTTAAAGCTTGATCACTATCATTCATATTTAGAATTTATAAAGTTTAATAGCGGTATATGGCGCACTTTATGGGAGCCTATACTATTTGCATTAGCTTATACATTTATTTACCCTTTTTTTAAGAATTTCATTTTAGCAGCAACTGCTTGGTTTAAGCAATGGGGTGGTACTTGGTCGTTAAAGTTATCAAAAAGAGGAGTTGTGCCAACAATAAAATATATTGGGTTAAAAGAAAAATATGATATAAGCATCGATAAATTATCAAAACTTATAAATGAAGAAAGTGAAACATCCACTGCCTTAAACGAAGCTGAGTTGAAAAATCTTGAATTACAAAAACAAATTTTAGATATAAAGGCTGAGGGTAACAAATTTCTAGAATACGCCAATAAGCTTAATTCTCCAGACCGCGTAATAGGATTTTGGGAGTTCGATAATCCTGCACATTATGATATTCTTGCTGCTGAGGTAGATAATATACAAATTGGACTTGGCAAAATTAATTTTTACAGAAAATCGGATTTTATAATAACTATGATGATAGACTCATCTTTAGGTGATTCTGAAATATTAATATTGCTTTTAAATAGTGGTATAAATGTGTTTAAAGATTTAGAACCATTAGTTTTCAAAGTCCAAAATAGAGACCAAATTCAACTTAAATTTGACGGCTCAACTTCAACATTGTATAGAAAATCTTAAAAGTGACATCCTTTTGACTTGATTAATTAAGACACTTTATCTAAATGTACAAATATCCAATTGCGGATTTTACGCATTTCGTGGTTGGCAGCCGCGAAATGTAAACCAGCGAAACAATCTTGTGTTATATCATTAGCGTTGAGCCCTATTATTCTATCTATGGCTGAGAAATACATAAACGATTGTGCTAAACTGTTAGCAGAAAGAAAATTGACAATAGCCTTTGCCGAAAGCGCTACAGCAGGATGGCTATGCTCTGAATTTGCCCTTGCAGAAGATTCAGGAAAGGTTTTAAAAGGCGGCTTGGTTTGTTATGATGCGTCTTTAAAAGAAAAGATACTGGGTATTCCGCATGAGTTGATTGAGCAATATACGCCCGAATCAAAAGAAGTAACAGAAGAGTTAGCTAAACGCCTCGGAAACCTGATTGAAGCCGATATCCATGTGGGTGTTACAGGACTGACTTCTGCCGGTGGGAGTGAAACAGAAGAAAAGCCTGTGGGCACTATCTTTTTAGCTGTACTTGTTAAGGGTAAGATGACAAGTGAAAGATACATTTTTGATGGCGAATGTGAGGACATTATTCACAAGGCCATACAAGCAGCTGCTGCACTTATTACTAAAGCGGTATCACCATAAGCAACAAAATACTGTCATACCATTTTCAAATTAATTTAAGTAACACAAATGCGACTTGCTATTTATATTTTATTTGACATTTTTGTCAAACTATTATGGCAACTCGAGATACAGGTACAGAACAACGCATTAAGGACACCGCAAAGCGTATATTTTTTGCAGAGGGCCGCTTAAATGCCACCACACAGGATATAGCCGATGCCGCGGGTGTAAGCCGCACCCTGGTTAATTATTACTACCGTTCGGTTGATGCACTGATACAACAGGTTTACAAAGAAGCGATGCTTGAACTTGGTGAAAAGCTTGACTCTGTGATGGAGTCGGATATGCCTTTCAAAAGTAAGATCGAACACTTTATCGAAGTTTTCTCAACACAGGTTATTCAGTTCCCTTACCAGGAAACTTTTCTGGTGAAAGAAATGAATGCGGACAGGGACATATTAAATACTGAAGAAAAGCACGAAAAAACTAAAAAGTTCCTGGCCCAGATACAGGCCGAAATGAGTGCCGGAACTATTGAACAAATGAACCCTATTCATTTTATGATGAATCTTTTCAGTTTAATGGCTTATCCCATAGTAATGAAACCCATGTTTGAAAAGATCTTTAAACTGGATGAAGACCAATTCAGGAAGCTTATTGAAGAACGAAAAAAAGTGATTTTTAAAATGCTTTTCAGGTAATAATTAATAATTACAATACTCAACTAACGCAATACATCGAAAACACATTATGCAAACATACCCAAACATCATCATGAGAACACGTGTCCTATTTGCCACGGCTATCAGCGGAACTTTACTCATCCTCTCTTCATGCGGCACCAAACAGCAGCAGGGAGCCGGGGCAGCGGGCGGCCCGCAAGGCCCTCAAAGTTTTCCGGCTTTTAAAATCGAAACTAAAAACACTACCATCAATAGCGATTATCCGGCCACCTTACAAGGCCAGCAAAACATCGAGATCAGACCAAAGATCGATGGCTACATTGATCATATCTATATTGACGAAGGTTCAGTTGTAAAGAAAGGTCAATTACTTTTCCGTATCAGCGCACCGCAATATCAGCAAGACGTTAACAATGCCGCTGCGGCTGTAAGCAGCGCACAGGCTGATGTGGCTTCTGCCGAATTACAGGTAAAAAAGACTAAACCACTGGTTGAAAAAGAGATCATCAGCCATTATGAATTAGAAACGGCACAATTAACGTTAAACGCACGCCTGGCTGCACTTAAACAAGCCAGGGCAACGTTAGCCACTGCTAAAACAAACCTGGGATATACCACGGTTACCAGCCCGGTTAACGGCGTTGTTGGCACTATTCCTTACAAATTAGGGAGCCTGGTAAGCAGCACCACTACGCAGCCTTTAACAACGGTATCAAACATCGGTAATGTTTACGCCTACTTTTCACTGAACGAAAAACAGTTGCTTGATTTCTCCCGCCACTACCAGGGCAAAACCCTCGAAGCTAAATTAAGTAAGCTTCCTGAGGTTTCACTGATACTGTCTGACGGAACAGATTACCCTGAAAAAGGTAAAGTACAAACTGTAGCAGGCCAGCTTAATACCGCTACCGGTTCGGCAAGCTTCCGTGCATCGTTTCCAAACCCAACCGGTTTAATACGCAGTGGTGGTAGTGCAACAGTACGCATTCCGCAAGTTTTAAACAATGCATTGCTTGTACCTCAGAAAGCCACTTACGAGCTTCAGGGTAAACGTTTTGTATACGTTGTTGATGCAAGCGGCAAAGCTAAAAGCACAGAGATACAAACCATGGAGGCTACCAGCGGCCAGTACTTTGTAGTAACCGGCGGACTTAAAGGCGGCGAAACCCTGATACTGGAAGGTGTAGCAAGCTTACAAGATGGCGTACAGGTTAAGCCTGAAATGCAGGACGAAGCTAAGGTTTACTCGGATTTAAAATAACATTGAACAGGCTGCAGCAAACTGTAGCTTAAATCAAAAACATTAAGCTTTATTATGCTACGTAAATTTATTGAAAGGCCGGTTTTATCTACTGTAATATCGGTCATCATCGTCATACTGGGTATATTGGGATTAACATCCCTCCCAATTTCCGAATATCCTGAGATTGCCCCACCTACCGTACAGGTAACTGCATCTTACCAGGGTGCCAACGCCGACGTGGTGATGAACAGTGTAATTGTACCGCTGGAAGAACAGATCAATGGTGTGGAGAACATGACCTATATGACCTCTACTGCCAGTAACGACGGTACAGCCAACGTCACTGTTTACTTTAAGTTAGGCACCAACCCCGATCTTGCTGCGGTAAACGTACAGAATAGGGTATCAAAGGCAACTCCCCTGCTTCCGGCCGAAGTAACCAAAGCAGGTGTAACTACTGCCAAGCAACAAAGCAGTATGGTAATGGTATTTGCCATCTCAAGCGCCAACAAATCATACGACGAAACCTTTTTGCAAAACTATGCGAACATCAACCTGTTGCCGCAGTTGAAACGTATCAACGGTGTAGGTGATGCCAGCGTATTTGGCCAGCAGGACTATTCGATGCGGATCTGGTTAAAACCTGATGTAATGGCCACTTACGGCTTGGTGCCGGATGATGTTAACGCTGCCCTTGCAGAACAAAATATTGAGGCTGCACCGGGTAAAATCGGCGAAAACAGCAACCAGTCATTCCAATACGTACTGAAATACAAAGGCCGTTTAAAAACGCCTGCCGAGTTTGAAAACATTGTGATCAAATCGGGCACTAACAGCCAGTTACTTCGCTTAAAAGACATAGCGCGTGTAGAACTTGGCTCATTAAGCTATTCAAGTAATTCTACTACCAACGGCGAGCCATCTATCGCAGTTGCCGTTTACCAGACTGCCGGTTCAAACGCGCACGAAATGATTAAGGAGTGCGAGAAAACTATTGAGAATGCATCAAAAAGTTTTCCTCCGGGTGTAAAAGCTATTCCGATCTTCAGCGCGAATGAGTTCCTTGATGTTTCGATAGAAAAAGTAGTACACACATTAATCGAGGCATTTATCCTAGTGTTCATCGTCGTGTTTGTATTCCTTCAGGATTTCCGCTCCACATTAATCCCTGCCATAGCGGTACCGGTGGCTATTGTGGGTACCTTCTTCTTTTTACAAGTATTTGGCTTTACCATCAACCTGTTAACCCTGTTTGCATTGGTACTGGCAATTGGTATTGTGGTGGATGACGCCATTGTGGTGGTCGAGGCCGTCCATGCCAAACTGGATCATGGCGCTAAGTCGGCCAAAAAAGCTACGATAGATGCCATGAACGAGATCAGCAGCGCGATTATCTCTATTACCCTTGTAATGGCTGCGGTATTTATCCCGGTATCATTTATTACAGGTTCAACCGGGGTATTTTACAAGCAATTTGGTTTAACACTGGCTATATCCATCCTTATCTCGGCAGTAAACGCGTTAACACTAAGCCCTGCGCTTTGTGCATTGCTGTTGAAACCACACCAGGAAGGCGAGCATAAATCAGGCTTTTTGCAACGCTTTTATGGTGCGTTCAACACCGGCTTTGATGCTATGACAGCCAAATACAAACGCTCTGTCAGCTTCCTTTCTGTTAAAAAATGGATTGCCATTGTGGGTATTGCTGCGTTTGGTACATTATTCTGGTTTTTATTAAAGACAACACCAAGTGCGTTTGTGCCTAACGAAGATCAGGGCTTCATCATTGGTGACATTTCACTGCCTCCGGCTTCATCACTTGAACGGACAACGCAGGTAGTTGACCAGGTGGCCAGCATGGTGCGTTCCCTACCCGAAGTAGAATCGGCCACACGTATTGCAGGCCAGGGTATTTTGAGCGGCGCCGGTGGTTCGTACGGTGTGGTATTTATTAAGTTGAAACCCTGGGATCAGCGTAAAGGTAAAGGCCATGATGTTAATGCCGTTACAGGCAAAATGTTCGGCATGACTGCCGGCATCAAAGCAGCCCGTATCCTGTTCCTGGTACCGCCATCATTACAGGGCTTTGGTAACAGCAGTGGTTTCGAGTTCCAATTGCAGGATAAAACCGGCGGTGATATCTCTAAGTTTGTTGAAGTAAATGGCAAGTTCCTGGCGGCATTAAATCAACGCCCTGAAATTCAGTACGCTACTACCTTCTTCAATACCAATTTCCCGCAATACCAAGTAGATGTAAACGTGGCTAAATGTAAAGATGCCAACGTCCCCGTTAGCTCGGTATTAAGTACGTTGCAAGGTTATTATGGTGGTTTGTATGCTTCTAACTTTAACGAGTTTGGCAAGCAATACCGTGTAATGATACAAGCAGATGCTATTTACCGTGGTACAACAGAAAGCCTGAACAATATTTATGTACGCACCAACGATGGCACCATGGCTCCTATTTCTGAGTTTATTACTTTGAAAAAAGTTTACGGACCAGAATCTATCAAACGTTTTAACCTTTTCACATCCATTTCTATTACAGGTGCGCCAAAGCCGGGTTACAGTTCAGGAGATGCGATAAAGGCCATACAGGAAGTAGCCGCTAAAAACTTACCTGCCGGTTATGGTTACGAATTTTCGGGCCTTACCCGCGAGGAGTTAGCCAGCGGCAGCCAAACAATCTTCATATTCTTATTGTGCCTGGTGTTTGTTTATTTCTTGTTAAGTGCGCAATACGAAAGTTACATCCTGCCTTTTGCCGTATTATTATCACTACCTATCGGGTTGGCCGGTGCATTTGTTTTTGCAAAAATATTTGGAGTAGAAAACAACATCTATCTGCAAATTACCCTCATCATGCTCATCGGCTTATTGGCTAAAAATGCTATCCTGGTAGTGGAGTTTGCTGTAATGCGCCGCAGAAGCGGGTTAAGCATTACCCAGTCGGCAATTGATGGTGCAGTAGCCCGTTTACGACCAATCCTCATGACTTCGTTTGCATTTATTTTCGGTCTGGTGCCGTTAATGCTGGCATCGGGTGCAGGCGCCGAGGGTAACCGCTCTATTGGTACGGGCGCAGTGGGTGGTATGCTTATCGGTACAATATTCGGATTGTTTGTAATTCCGGTATTATACATCATTTTCCAGTCCTTGCAAGAACGTATCGGCAAAAAGCCGGTTGTGGCGGCAGGCGAAACAGAAGAAGCCGAAGAGTTAGAATAATTAGTATTTAACCATTTTTCAAGTCACAAAAATGATCAATCCATATAAAAAGCAAATTATAACAGCCCTTTCGGTAGGGTTGTTATTTGCTTCGTGTGTTACAAAAAAGTACCAGCAGCCGGCGCTTAACACCAGCAATGTGTACCGCGATACCACGATAACCGATTCAACCAACATAGCTAACCTGCCGGTTAACCAGCTTTTTACAGATACCGTTCTGCAAAATCTTATTGCCGAAGGTATCCGTAACAACTACGACCTTAAAACGGCTATACAGCGTATTAATGAAGCACAGGCTAATTTACGCCAGGCAAAACTTGCTTATTACCCAAGTTTATCGGGTTCTGCACAAGTTACGAGGGCAAAGCAATCTGCAGCAGGGTTAAACTTTCCACCAGAGTTTGCCAATTCATTTAACTTAACCACCACTACCTATCAGCTTGGTTTATCGGCAAGCTGGGAGGCCGATATCTGGGGTAAAATGAGCAGCAGTAAACGTGCTGCCCTGGCCAGTTTGCTACAAAGCGATGCTGCAAAAAGAGCTGTGCAAACTCAATTAATTTCTGATATTGCTAATAATTATTACAGCCTGCTTGCCTACGACAAGCAACTGGCCATTACCGAGCAAACAGTAAAAAACCGAATTAGCGATGTAGAGACCATGAAAGCTTTAAAAGAAAGTGCTGTGGTTACGGGTGCTGCGGTTGTACAAAGCGAGGCTAACCGTTATGCTGCCGAGGTTACTATCCCCGATTTAAAACGCAGCATCCGCGAAACGGAGAACACCTTATGTATTCTGCTGGCACGGGCTCCGGGTACCATCAAACGCACCAACCTGGACGATCAGAAGGCTTATACTAACCTTTTGGTTGGCGTTCCATCTCAATTATTAAAAAACCGTCCGGATGTTCAGGAAGCAGAATTTGCGTTCAGGAGCGCGTTTGAGAATACTAATCTTGCACGCACCTACTTCTACCCTTCCTTAACCATAAGCGGAGAAGGCGGTGTTTCTGCATTAAGGGTAAAATCGTTGTTTGAGCATTCTATCTTTTACAACGTAGTTGGCGGTTTAACTCAGCCTATCTTTAACAGAGGAGAGAACAAAGCCAGATTACGCACTGCTCAGGCTCAACAGATAGAAGCATTTTACAGCTTCCAGAAATCGTTTCTTACTGCCGGACAGGAAGTGTCAAATGCTTTATATGCTTATCAAACTGCTGTTGAAAAAGAATCATCACGAGCAAAACAGTTAGAAGCTTTGCAAAAAGCTGTAGACTATACCAAAGAGTTGCTTAAATATAGCTCGGCTACTAATTATACCGATGTACTTACATCTGAGCAAAGCTTACTTGCGGCGCAGTTAAGCAGTGTTAATGACAATTTACAGCAACTACAGTCTGTAGTAAATCTTTACCGCGCACTTGGCGGCGGTTGGAAACAATAATATGCAATTAAGCTAAAAAAAGGCGCAGCAGGTAATACTGCTGCACCTTTTTTTGTGTAGTAGTTATTTGTGGGGAACAAGCCATTTAGCAAACAGAATATTTATCAGGATCAATATCAGCACAGCTATAGCCCATATAAGAATACCTTGCTTTCTTGTGTTGCGCTTATTTCTTATAGCCATTGGTTAAACTTTTTAATGAACCACGATTTAATTAACTGGGTAAGTACACAGTAGCTAATCAGGATACCTATTAACCACGGGAAATAGCTTAAAGGCAGAGGCTGCAAGCTTAACGCAGGCGCCAGTGGTGAGAAAGGTAAAGCGATACCAATTAGCATAATTAACAAGGTAAGCGCCAGTACAGGTGCCGCAGCCCAACTTTGTATAAAAGGTATTTTACGGGTACGGATCATGTGTACGATCAAGGTTTGAGACAGCAGGCCTTCTATAAACCAGCCGCTCTGGAACAGGCTTTGATGCTCGGGAGAGTTTGCTTTAAACACAAAGTACATTACAGCAAACATGGCATAATCAAATATTGAACTGATTGGCCCTATATAAAGCATAAATTTGCTAATCCCCCTGGCATCCCATTTTTGCGGCTTCTCAATAAACTCCTGGTCCATACTGTCCCACGGGATGGATATTTGCGAAATATCGTAAAGCAGGTTTTGCACCAACAGCTGTATAGGCAGCATAGGCAAAAACGGGAATAAGGCACTTGCCCCCAGCATACTGAACATATTGCCGTAATTACTGCTGGCTGTCATTTTGATATATTTGATGATATTACCAAAAGTGCGCCGCCCATAAATAACCCCCTTGCGCAGTACCATTAGATCTTTTTCGAGCAGAATGATATCCGCACTCTCTTTGGCAATATCTACAGCAGTATCAACTGAGATACCCACATCTGCATCACGCAGTGCCGCTGCATCATTAATACCATCGCCCATAAACCCTACCGTGTTTCCCTGCTCTTGCAAAAGCTTAACAATGCGCGACTTTTGAACAGGACTTAGTTTAGCCAGAATACTGGTAGCATTCAGCCTGATTTTCAATTCATCATCCTCAAGATGCTCTATCTCGGTACCCAGCAATATATTTTGCACAGGGATCCCTACATCCTTACATATCTTTTTAGCAACTATCTCGTTATCTCCTGTAAGTACTTTAATCTCTACGCCCAAATTATGCAGGCTTTCTATAGCAGGTTTAGTAGATGGTTTGGCTGGATCAAGAAAACCAATAAAACCGGTGAGGATTAAATTACTTTCATCAGCCACGGTGTAGGTAACCGGGCGTTTATCCGTTTCCTTTACAGCAATAAGCAGCACACGCAGTCCTTCTTCATTTAGCTTGCGGGTGGTGTTAAGCACTGTTTTGCGCATATTTGCATCCATTGGGATAACCGCATCACTATGGATTTGCAATTGGTTATCCTTACCGGGGTCAAAGGCATGGGTACATAATTCCAGCATCTCTTCAACAGCGCCCTTACAGATCAGCAGATGCCGGCCATTATCTTCCTCCAAAACAACCGACATACGGCGGCGCTGAAAATCAAAAGGTATTTCGTCTATTTTCTGATAGTGTTCACCTTGGGTAAAGCATGCGTGCTCATCTGCATGTTCTAAAACCGCGATATCCAGCAGGTTTTTTAAGCCGGTTTGATAATAACTGTTAAGGTAAGCCCATTTCATTACCTCGTTATCTTCAGCGCCGAAAACATTTAAATGCCTTTCGAGCACAATTTTGTCCATAGTAAGGGTACCGGTTTTATCGGTACACAAAATATTCATGGCACCAATATTCTGTATGGCGTTTAACCGCTTAACGATCACCTTGCGCTTGCTCATATTCCGTGCACCTTTAGCCAGGTTGGCGGTAACTATCATGGGCAGCATCTCAGGAGTTAAGCCTACGGCTACAGAAATACCAAACAACAGGGCTTCAAACCAATTACCTTTAGTAAAGCCGTTAACAACAAATACCAATGGTACCATGACCACCATGAACCGGATGAGCAGCCAGCTAACTTTATTTACCCCTTTATCAAAACTGGTTTCAGCCCGCTTGCCAGTAATAGCTTTTCCGATACTACCAAAATAGGTTTGGCTACCTGTATTTACAACTACAGCCGTTGCTGCGCCGCTGATTACATTGGTACCCATAAAGCAAATGTTTTCCAGGTCGAGCAGGCTTATTGCTTTATCGCTGACCACGCTTTCCCTCTTCTCCACCGGCAGCGATTCGCCTGTAAGCATGGCCTGGCTTACAAACAGGTCTTTTGAGTGTATAATCCGGCAGTCTGCCGGGATCATATCTCCGGCGCTAAGGTGAATAATATCACCAGGCACCAATGCTTTTAAATCTATTTCAGCTTTGCCGTCTGACTGCCTTATCACTGTTGCCGTGGTTTTCACCATGCTTTTCAATGTTTCGGCCGCTTTGTTGCTTGTAAACTCCTGCCAGAAACGCAGCAGCGAGCTTAGGCTTACCATCACCACAACAACAATTACGGTTTTGTAACTGCGGTCGGCAGGGGCTGCCATCAATACATCTGTAATAAAAGAAACTGCCGCCAATATGATCAGTACAGCAATAAACGGATTAAGGAAAGCTTTAAAAAGCTGCACGTACCAGGCTGGCGCCTTTTCGTGCGCTATTTCGTTAAGTCCGAACAAGCGCAGCTTACCGCCTATTTCATCGGCATGCAAACCGCCTTCGTTTGTTTGCAGCAGGTCAAATAATCCGCTTTGATCGTTCGCAGAAGCATCGCGCAATTTTTTAGCCGCAAGGGCATCGAGGCCTGCTGAAGATTGCTGGTTGCTGATCTTTACCTTTATATCGTTAAGAGTCATGATAGTTTAAATGAAGAGGTTATTAAACAGGATATTATTGGCCTACAGCAGGCATTAATTATTTTCTGATTCAGTATGCAAAATGCAAGGGATGGCAAAGCTTGACAGGTAACTTTGCACAAGCCGAAGCCTCGTTTTGCCTTTGGCATTTGTGATTAAAACTGTTTCAGAGAAAGGCTTTTGAGGGAATGTCCCTGATTTTTTTTCTTTACGCATAGCAAATAGTATTGTCCTGCCAGGCAGGATCGCGTAAAGATTTACTGATGCTGCTTAGCGGAGGGGATTAATAAATTGAGATTGACTACTCGGACCTGAATCCATTTTTTATTTTTGTTTTTAACGGTGGCAAAAGTAAGGCACCTAAAGTAAAAGCACCTTTAGAAAACCCTTATAAAAAAATTAGAATTTTATTAGAAAAAGAAATTACTGGTGCGGAAGTTTTACCGTAAATGTAGTGCCCTCACCTAATACAGAATGTACATTAATGGTACCCTGGTGAAGTTCAATGATTTTTTTTGACAGCGAAAGGCCTATCCCGTTACCCTTTAAATGCTGACTGCTTTCGCTTCTGTAAAAAGCGTTAAAAATATTTTGCTGGTCTGCTTCTGCAATGCCTACACCATTATCATGGACGTGAATAATACTGTCGGTATCGTTATAACTGATGGAAACATTACATTCATGGCCGGACGAAAACTTACAGCCATTCTCAATAAGGTTCATCATGGCAACCTTTAATAGATAAGTGTTCCCCATAAGGGTAAGCTGCTGCTCATCGTCAATATCTTTTTCAAAAACCATATTGACTTTGAATGATGGATGGTTGTGCAAAACATCACTGCGGGCATCAAGCAATACTTCGTCAAGCCTTACCCGCCTGAAAGAGATCTTAGTTTGGTCATAATTAGCCTTTGCAAGATCCAGCAGGCTGTTAGAAAGCCTGACCAGTTTTTGCCCATCACTTATGGCATGCGCTATTGACTCTTTATAAAACAGGTTATCGCGCTCTTTTTCTATGGTTACCTGCAACTCGGTCAACATGGCCGTTAAAGGGGTACGCAGTTCGTGCGATATATTCGATACAAACTCCTTTTGGGCATCAAAAGAACGCTCCAGCCTGTTAAGCATGGCGTTAAATGTTACTGCCAGTTCGGTAATCTCGTCCTTACCATTACCTTCGTTCAACCGCAGATCGAGATTAGTAGCGGTAATCACCTCTACCTTTTTTACCATATCAGCAACCGGCTGCAATGCTTTAAGCGCAAAAAACTGGCTGGCAAAATAAGTAAGGATGATTACTACAAAAAATGTGATGATAAGCGTGTAGACCAGATTGTTGAGCTTGGCGTACCCTTGCCGGTCATCTGCTGCTGCGGTAATTACATATAGCTGCCCTTTGTGCCTGTATAAAAAGCCCACAACCTGTAAGCTACCCTGATAAAACCGGATCTCCTTATCGGTAATTATCTGGTGAATCATTTGGGGTGTTTCTTTCACCTTATCAATTTCTACCGCATCATGGTAAAGCAGGTGGAAAGACGTGTTGTAAATGGCCACCTCTTCCTGGAAAAGTGTATTTTCTGCATTACGGTAGATCAGTTGTAAAACCGATGGCGTTACCTTAGCATCAAGCAGCAGGTTAGCCTTTGTAATAGCGGTATGATGCAGAAGATTATAATATTCGTCTTCACGGTCTTTTGCCAGCGACCAGTAAATAACAAGAGAAAAAAACAGCAGAAGGCCCGCTATGCCAGCAGTAAATAAAACGGTTAAACGATTGCGTATCGTCATTTTTCTTCTCTGAAAATAAATCCCATACCGGGTTTAGTATGTATCAGTTTAATATCGTAATCGCGGTCTATTTTTTTACGCAGGTAGTTGATATATACATCAATAAAATTGGTACCTGTATCAAAGGTGGTTTCCCATACCTTTTCGCTGATCTCCGAACGGGAAAGAACACGGTCGCGGTTACGCATCATGTATTCGAGCAGTTTAAACTCTTTAGGGGTTAAAGTGATCTCCTTCCCGTTACGGTGCACATTTTTAGTATGTGTATTCATCACCAGATCGGCAATTAGTAATACACCTCCAATTTCTGACCGACTTACCGGCTGCTGCCTTTTTGCCAACGCCCTCACCCGTACTTCAAGTTCACGAAAATCGAATGGCTTAACCAGGTAATCATCGGCTCCTGCATCAAAACCTTCCACCTTATCATCAGTAGTTCCTAAGGCCGTTAGCATAAGTACCGGCACTTCCGGCTTTTGCTGCTTTATATGCTTGCAAAGATCAAGGCCATTAATCTTTGGGAGAATAATATCTGTAATGATAACATCGTATTTTTCCTGAAAGGCGAGTCTTTCTCCCAAATTCCCATCATAAGCTACGGTAAGCTGATAGCCACTTTCTTCAAGCCCGCGTTTAATTACGGTAGCCAGGCGGTCGTCGTCTTCAATAAGCAGAATGTTATACATATTTATGACGATAAAGTTAAGCACAAATTGCATATCGCATATATAAACTGCACAACCAGTGCTGTTGATAAGCAAAACAATCTGCTGATAAATTGTTGTTTAAGCCAACCTGGTAACAATATTTAAAGCCGTACAGGGTTAAATATTTTATCAGATACTTAATAACTAAACCAATGCGTTACCTGAAACCCTTCATAACAATATTACTGATCAACCTAATTGCAAACTCCCTTATTGCGCAAAGTAACCAAACCTGGTACAGCTATTATGACGCGCATAAGGAATTAATCGGCTATAAAGATGCGCAGGGCCACATCAAAATTTCGGCACGGTTTACACAGTTTACACAAGCAAAGGTGTTTAAAAGCATTATTGCTGTAACTGAACAGGATAACCAACACGCCTATTACCTGCTCAAAAATGGAAAGCATGTTGGTAAAGACAGTTTGTATGTATGGGATTTCACCTACGATTGCGAACAGGAAGGCAAGATCAGGTTTCGCGATCCTAAAACTGATAAAGTAGGTTTCTTTGGCACAAACGGCAAGGTAGTTGTTCCTGCAAATTATAATGATGCACGTCCTTTTTATAATAATATAGCCGTAGTATTATACAAAGGTAAACGTAAGTGTATGGATGGCAGCCAATTTGATCCTAAGCACCCCTGCGAACATTGGTATTGGGATGGCATTACAGGCCTTATAGACGATAAAGGCAACCTGATAGCTGACCATATTGACTTTGACAAGCTGAACACTATCAACTGGTATTCACTTAAAAAAAGCAATGTGCCTGCCGATACTAACTTGTATGTTTCTATAAAAGCCAATGACGGCAGCTATTACACCTTTGTTGATTACGAAAAGGAATTTAAAACATGGTTTTATGACAGGTATTTAAAAGACCAATCAGCCAATAACCTGTTTAATATTATTTGTGTAGAAGGTTTATGGAAAAATGAGATCAGAAAATTTGTCGACAAAAAAAATTTTAGTAAGAACTATGATAAAGCGTTGAGCAGGAAATTACAAAATATTATGTCTGGCAAAGTTGAAACGCAGATAATGAGTGAGAGCCTTAACAACTTTATTTATACGCAAAGCCAGTTTAAGCCCTATTATACCGATAGCGGTGAAGGTAACGCCGCCAGGTATCCGTTATTTAATGTAGTTACAACAAACCACAGCGGCAAAAATGGGAACAGCTATCAGGAAACACTTTCATTTTTACGCACAGCCAATGGCTACAAACTTATAGCTGTGACCTGGAAAAATTTGCTATAGCTTACTCATGATGAGTATAATATATCTTACTTAAGATTACATCAAATCAACAATATTAATAAAGCTGTCAAACTGTGCTAATAAACGAAATCGGTAAATTAGCAGACTAACTTGCTGTTAGTTTTACAATGATGGAACGAAAGAACATTACTGCGGAGAATGAAGATATAGCCCATTATCTTGATCAATTATTCCCACAATTTGAACCGGTATTAAAATTATTTTTGGCAGATAATGCCAGCTTGATGACAGTGCCTGCCGGTACACAGATTATGCGCACCGGGCAATATATCCGTACGACAATTTTGGTTCTGAAAGGGCGGGTTAAACTTTATCGTGAAGGTAACGATGCTGAAGAGTTTTTCATGTATTATTTAGAGCCCGGTAATGCCTGTGCCCTATCCATGATCTGTGCTACCCGCCAACAAGCCAGCGAGGTGATGGCAAAAGCTGTTGAAGACACATTATTGCTGAATATACCCATAGCACTGATGGATGATATGATTAAGCAGTTTAAAACATGGTACTATTTTGTGCTGGAAACTTACCGCTCAAGATATGAAGAGCTTTTAGTAGTAATTGATCATGTTGCTTTTAAAAACATGGACGAGCGGTTGTACCATTACCTGGCTAATCAATATGAGAAATTACAAACCAGGGAATTGCGCTTAACTCATCATGAAATTGCCGCTGACCTTAATTCGTCAAGGGAAGTGATTTCCAGGTTATTGAAAAAACTGGAGCAACGAGGGGATCTAATGATAAACAGAAGCTATATAAAATGGCTAAAATAGCATGGTATAAACAGCCATTTTAGTATGAATAGACTGAAAATATTATTAAACCGAAAAAATGCTGTTAATATCATCCTGATAGTATTTGCTGCTGTTTTAATTATCAGCCCAAAAGCAAAGGCATTAGTGATTAAGGCAATGCTTAAAACAGGCCTTATGCCGCCACCTACAGAAAGTATTGCTGCAGATAAAAGCCTATCCACCCTACCAGAGATTGTACTAAAATCTTCGGATGGTAAAATATTGGAAACAAGCCGGCAAAGGGGTAAAGTTTTGATTATCAATTTCTGGGCAACATGGTGCCCGCCTTGTATAGCCGAAATGGGATCAATAAACGAGATGTATCTGCATTACAAAACAAACCCAAAAGTTTTGATAATACCTGTAGATGTAGATAGTGACTTTAAAAAATCATTGGCGTTTATGAAAAATCGCCAGTATAGCCTCCCTGTTTATCAGCTAACTTCAAACTTACCGCCTGGTTTCATTTCAGATGCTATACCCAATACAATTATTGTAAACAAAAACGGAGCAATTAAGGCCAAACATGAGGGTGCCGCTGATTATGCCGATAAAGCTTTCTACAACTACATTGACAGGTTAATCGCTGAATAAGCTTTAGTGAGGGAGCTTATTTTTAATAATGCCATATAAATAGGTACCGCACAGGGCGCCAATTACAACTACAATCATTGTTACATATCCATAACCAATATTTACAAACATTGGCCCCGGGCATGCGCCAACTAATGCCCATCCTAAACCAAATATTAAGCCGCCAAGCATATATTTGGTCCATTGCTTGTCTTTGGTTGGTATGGTAATCGATTCACCATTTACATCCCTTAGCTTCGTCTTTTTTATCATATAAACGGCTAACATACCCAGCACAACCGCAGTACCGATAATGCCATACATATGCAACGACTGAAACCGGAACATTTCCTGAATACGGTACCAGCTTACAGCTTCTGATTTTACCATTACAATGCCGAACATTATACCGGCAACAATAAACTTCAATCCTTTCATAATCTTAGAAAATCAGGGGGAATAAAAGATGGGTCATAATAAGGCCGCCCACAAAAAAGCCGATTACAGCCACTAAGGAAGGCAATTGCAGGTTGGATAACCCACTGATGGCATGGCCTGATGTGCAGCCGCCAGCATAACGGGAGCCGAAACCTATCAGCAAGCCACCACTAAGCATGATGATGGCGTTTTTTAAATTTAAGGCCTTCAACCCGAACAACTGTGCAGGCTCTAATTGGCCATCGAACTTAATTCCGAGCTTTTTGATATCAGTAATGGTTGCTGCTGATAATTGCAAAGGCTGATTGTTTTTAAGCAAAGTACCGGCAATAAAGCCTCCAACAATAGCACCGAAGAGAAACAACAGGTTCCACTTTTGTGTTTTCCAGTCGAAATCAAAAAAAGAGGCTCTTTTGCCTGCTCCTGCTATGGTGCAAATTGTGCGCAGGTTTGAGGAGAATCCGAAAGATTTGCCGAAGTATAATAATGCAACCATTGTAGCGGCTATAACAGCGCCAGATATATACCATGGCCACGGTTGCTTAAGTAATTCAATCATATTTATTTAAAAATCAAATTCAGTACACAATTATATTAAAGTGGTTGGACATACGTAATCAGTTATCTTAAAACACCCGGATTCTTTAATAGCTTTAAAGCCGCCTTTGATGTCTATAAGATTATTGTATCCTCGGGCACGCATAATAGAATTAAAGATCATTGAACGATACCCACTTGCACAATGGATATAATACGTCTTATCTTTATCTAACGCGCTAAACTTCTCATTTATATCATTTAAAGGCATTACCTGCGCACCCTCTACATGCTCTGAAACATATTCCTGATATTTACGCACGTCCAGAATGTTTACATTCTCTCCTTTGCCAATCTTATCGGCAACTTCATTCGGGCTTAGTGAAATTATACTGTCAGTTTCTTTGCCTGCCCGCACCCATGCACTAACGCCACCATTTAAGAAGCCCACAGCATGATCATATCCTACCCTTGCCAAACGGGTAATTACTTCTTCCTCACGCCCTGCATCAACAACCAACAAAATAGGTTGTTTAATATCCGTTATTAACTCGCCTACCCAAGGTGCAAAACTACCATCAATACCTATGTTGATCGAATTAGGGATAAACTGACTGGAAAAGTCTTGTCCGGCACGTGTATCTAAAATTAGTGCTCCTAATTCATTAGCTGCTGCTTCAAATGCGTCTGGAGATAACGGTTCCAGGCCGTTGCTTATTACCTGATCTATGGCCGCATAGCCTTGTTTATTCATTTTAACGTTTTCGGGAAAGTAAGCAGGTGGTTTATCAAGTCCCCGGGTTACTTCTTTAATAAATTCATGCCGGGCCATACCGGCGCGTAAAGCATAGTTGTATTTCTTTTGGTTGCCCAGTGTATCTGTAGTTTCCTTGCTCATGTTTTTACCGCAGGCTGATCCGGCTCCATGTGCCGGATATACAATAACATCATCAGGAAGGGGCATAATTTTGTTACGCAGCGAGTCGTAAAGTGTTCCGGCTAATTGTTCCGTAGTCATATTGGCAGCTTTCTGAGCAAGATCAGGACGGCCAACATCGCCAATAAATAATGTATCACCTGAAAATAGTGCTGTTTCTTTACCGTTTTCATCAATAAGTAAATAGCAGGTGGATTCCATGGTGTGCCCTGGTGTATGTAGTACCCTGATCTTTACTTTACCGAGTATTAATTCTTCACCATCTTTGGCATGATAAGCTTCAAAAGCTGTTTCAGCGGTAGGGCCATAAACAATTTGCGCACCTGTGTTACGCGCCAGATCAATATGTCCCGATACAAAATCAGCATGGAAATGCGTTTCCAAAACGTATTTAAGTGTTGCACCGCCACGCTTTACACGTTCTATATAAGGCGTTACCTCACGAAGCGGATCAATTACCACAGCTTCGTTTTCAGATTGAATATAATAAGCACCTTGTGCCAGGCATCCAGTATAAATTTGTTCAATAATCATAACCGTATATTTTTACAAAATTTGAGTTTTAGTCTGCCAATTTGAGTGACATTTATCACACTTCAGATTTAATTTTTAAGTATTAATTCTTTAACGATAATATAAATACCCATTACCAGCACAAACCAGCCAAAACCTTTTTTAAGCTTGCTACCGTCAATGCTCTTACCTATGTAGCTTCCAACAAAGATTCCTGCTACTGCTATCGCGGTAATGCGGAACAGCAACAGCCAATCAATATTAAAATGACCAATATCTCCCGCAAACCCGATTAAAGAATTTAGCGCTATAATTAATAAAGATGTTCCCACGGCCTCTTTCATAGGTAGGCCTACCAATAACACTAATGTAGGTATGAGTAAAAAACCGCCTCCGGCCCCAAGCATACCTGTTGCCAGCCCTATCCCTACTCCATAACCAAGCAGTTTTAAAACATTTAACTTTTTACTGCCTGGCTCAATTTTATTTCGCTGGCTACCGTTGCTAATCATGGCACTTGCCGCGAACACCATCAGTATAGCAAATAATACCATTGTTAAAATATTTGATGTGAGTTGGAAATTCCCCACAACAAGTATTTGTTTAGGTATTAATGGAATGATAAACTTTCTGGTAAGAAATACGGTGATTATAGAGCTTGTACCGAATAATAAAGCCGTTTTAATACTTACAAATCCCTTACGGTAATTATTTATTGCCCCTACCAAACTGGTTGAACCAACGATAAAAAGGGAATAAGAAGTTGCCAGTAACGGTGTGGTTCCAAAAAAGTAAACCAGTACGGGCACAGTCATTATGGAGCCACCGCCCCCAATAAGGCCAAGAGATATTCCAATCAACGCGGATGCAAAGTAAGCTATCGTATGCATTATATATGTGTTTTAAAAGTTGACCTTACAAAGGTCGAAACACCTGCATACAGCAACGGTGACATTAGTCACCGTTGCTTATTAAAATAAAAAAGATTGAACAGCCTTCTTAATGGGCATTTCCTCGCTGCAAGCTCAAAGTGTTCTCTACGCTGCGCAGCTCTCGTTTAAAATTAGTAATAGTTGCCATGCCTGTTATAAAACATACAAGGCTTAAACCTAAAATAGATAAATCAACAACTTGTGAATGATAAAAGAAGGTAAATGCAAAGGCAAAAGCGGCGAGTAAAAAAGCGCCCAATATGGTTTTCACTTTATTGAAAGTCAAATGGTGAGTGGAGATCAGTTGCTCGCAATTTGAGCTACTGAGGCCAGCTCTGCTTCGCTTATAATATGATCTATCATAAACTTTAACAAAACGCCGCATCATAGCACCCAGCATTATAAAAAGACAGCCGATAATTACAGTGGCCCACATATCTGATTTTATAATCAGGTCATTAAAGTTTTTTGTAACTGATAATATAACCAGCAGCAGGTCAAATACAATTATAGTTTGAAGCAAGGCCAGGTGCCCGTGTATGGTTTCGTTTAAAACTTTGTATTGTTTTCTTTTTGCATGACGAACATCATGTTGGTCATAATTACTTCCATCAGTTTCCATGATCTTAGTTTTTGACACTGATCATTCAATTAGGAAGCCAGGCTGAATTTACTTTATTAAGTAATTGATTTTAAGTGTTTTAATTTTATTATTTATATAATCAATCCTATTTTTACGTTCATTCTGAAATAATTGATTTATCGTTTTGAAAAGCAATGATGTGCATTAAACAATAAAGGAGTAATTATGCGTAACTATCCTGACTGATATTTAGCTACTTTCATTTCTGCAAATTGATGTCGAAAACAAAGCAAATTTTAATTGCTTATTAATTAGATCTCGTGTTGGTTGTAATGCTATAGTTACATATAAAGGCACCTGCATATGGCATCAACACAAGTTTTAAATATAAATTTACCCGCCTGATTCTTATACTTACGTCTATTCTTAAACATGCAACGCTACAGCCAGATCAACAATTTCCTGCATACCTCTAAGTTATTCTACACTATTGCCATTGGCATAGATAGCTATTATACTTTCGTAAGCCCTAACTACGACCGCAACTTTAGCCTTGGTAAAAAAACCCTTTTAGGTGAACATTTCTCTGTTACCTTACATCCGGAAGATATAAGAATATGCGAAGAGGTTGGGCCGCGGTGTTTTGCCGAGCCCGAAAAATTATTTCCTGCAACATTGCGAAAACACGACGGTAAAGGCGGTTTTGTGATTACCCAATGGGAAATGCAGGCCATGATGGATGAATCTGGCATGCCGCAGGGCATCTTTTGTATCGGGTATAATATCACTCAATTTGTTGATACAAAAAACAAACTTGAACAGGCCTCGTCAGATCTTGATGAGATCAGCTACATCCAATCGCACGGGGTTAGAAAACCTTTAGCCAATATTTTAGGAATAGTTGAATTAATGGATACTACAGATGGATATGATGATTACAGGCATTTGACCGCTATGCTTAAAGAAAGTGCGGACGAACTGGATAAAATCATCCGCTATATTTCTGAAAAGAATAATTAAGGCTTTCTTACATTTGCCAAAACCGAGTTAGTAATGTTCGAAGTTTTAATTTCTCATATAGAAGAAAAAGTTACGCTGAGTGAGAAAGACAAAAACGCATTACAAGCTTTTTTTGTACCTAAGCGCATTAGAAAAAGGCAATATCTTTTGCAGGAGGGGGATATATGTAAAAACCTTGCATTTGTATCTAAAGGTTTACTTCGTACTTATAACGTAGACGAAAAAGGCGACGAACACATGAATGTTTTTGGCTGGGAAGGCTGGTGGATCTCCGATTTCAACAGTTTTCTTACAGGCATTCCGTCTGTATTCAACATTGATGCCATTGAGGATTCTGAAGTACTGTTGCTTTCCAGAACGAATTATGAAGAAATAACGCTGGCCATACCTGTGATGGACAGGTATTTCCGCATACTTTATCAAAATAGCATCGTCACCAAAGAGCGACGTTTAATGAGCTCAGTAACAGATACTGCCGAAGAAAAGTATTTACGGCTAAGCGCCTCCAACCCTGAAATTATTGAACGCATCCCCCAAAATCTTGTAGCCTCTTACCTGGGTATTGCACCTGAAACATTAAGCCGGATCAAAAAAAATCTGACCGTTAAGAAATAACATGCTTGACTTAGATCAAGTGATTTACTTAAGTTATATCAAGTGTATTCCGTTATTACATCCCTAATTTGGCATTTTTAAATTTTAGCAGATGTCAAACTCAATAACAGCATTGGTGGTAGGTAGCAGCGGTATTACCGGCAGCAACCTTGCAGAAAGCCTGATCAATAAAAACATAAAAACCTACGGACTTGCGCGCAGGCCCGATATTGGTATTGAAGGTTTAGTTCCCGTGGCTGCCGATCTTTTAAACAAAGAAAGCCTTGAGGCTGCTTTAAAAGATATTAACCCTACACATGTTTACTTAACAAGTTGGATGCGTAATGATACCGAAGCAGAAAACATACGGGTGAATAGCTTAATGGTGAATAATATTCTGGATGTACTTTCACCAAAAGGCAGCGTAAAACATGTAGCATTGGTTACAGGTTTAAAACATTACTTAGGCCCATTTGATGCATATGCAAAATCCGGCACATTGCCGCTGACCCCGGTTCGGGAAGAGCATCCGAGATTAGCGCTGGAAAATTTTTACTATGCACAGGAAGATGCGGTTTATGCAGCAGCCACCCGCGATGGTTTTACCTGGAGCATTCATCGCCCGCATACGGTTATTGGTTATGCCGTTGGTAACCTCATGAATATGGGGACTACGCTTGCCGTATATGCAAGTATTTGTAAAGAATTAGGCAGGCCGTTCCGGTTTCCCGGGTCTACAGCACAATGGAACGGTTTATCTGATGTGACGGATGCGCGCCTGCTTGCAGAACATTTGATCTGGGCATCAACAACAAAGGCTGCACAAAACAAGGCATTCAACGTCGCCAATGGCGATATATTCCGCTGGAACTGGCTTTGGAAGCAAATAGCGGACTGGTTTGATGTAGAAGTGGCAGAATTTGATGGCAATATTCATCCACTCGAAAATGAGATGACTAATGATGAGCCTGTTTGGAAAGACATTGCCCAGAAATACAATTTGAAAGAAACATCATTATCAAGGCTTGCAAGTGCCTGGCATACTGATCTTGATCTGGGCCGCCCTGTAGAAGTGATGACAGATATGGCCAAAAGCCGGAAATTAGGTTTTACACAATATCAGGACACAAGAGAATCATTCTTTGATTTATTTGCAAAACTGCGGGCAAAAAAACTGATTCCTTAAATGTAGCTTAAAGTAGAAGGTGTTAAAAAACACCTTCTACTTTGATAATGAATATTTAAGTTACGACCAGGCTTTTCTTAAAAAGTTGATCCAGTTGCCATGCATCATTCCTTTGATGTCATCCTCTGTATATCCCCTGTTTGATAACAGCGATTTAAATTTTTGCAGGTCGCTGATGGTTTCCAGATCATAAGGGCACTGCTCGCGGCCGAATGCGCCATCCAGATCAGAGCCGATACCCACATGCTTTGCGTTTCCGGCTATTTGGCAAATATGATCAATATGGTCAACAGCCACATCCAGGCTGCAATTCATGGCCTTTGGATCAGATTGTCCCCTCACCCAATTAGGCACCATCATCCAGGCATCAAGCGCAGCACCTATAACGGCTCCCCGCTCAATCAGGGCTTTTATCTGTTCATCACTATACTGACGATTATGGTTTACCAGCGCACGGCAATTATTATGACTTGCCCATACAGGCCCGTTATAAATAGATAAGGCTTCCCAAAAGCTATCATCACATAAATGCGTAGCATCTAAAATGATGTTAAGCCTTTCCATCTCCCTCAGCAGATCAGGACCGTCCTTTCGTAAACCGCCTGTAGCATCTGTACCCTGCGCATAACGGCCAGGGCCATAATGTGCAGGGCCAACAGCTCTTAGTCCGCTGGCGTGGGCTTTTTCCAGGTAATCAACCGTTACTATAGAATCGGCACCTTCCAGGCTCAAAATATAACCTACAGTTTTTTTACTGTTGTCTTCGCCATTGTTCCAAAGATCAAGATGATTTTCCAGGGTTTGCAGGTTGTTTATCTGCACCATTTCGCCTGCATCTTCCATCGCTTTGTACCAGGCTAACTGCCCCTGCGTTTGCGCCCATGCCTGCGCAGGTGAATGCCAGCCCGGCAATGAATTATCCGGTGCTACGAAACGGGCAATTTGAGTTGCTACAACCAAACCGATGTTACCTTTACGCAGCTCTGGCAAAGATACCGTTGCTTTGGCACGGTCGGGTTTATCAGTTAGACCTTGCTCACGTGCATTAATAGCGCTAACCGGTAATGTTAAATCGCGGTTCCATTCTAACGCATTCATGCTCAGGTCCAAATGCGCATCTATTATCAACATGGCTTGCAGGTTATACTAATTCAAAAAGTGCTTCAATCTCAACAGGAATATTATCCGGCAATGACCCAAACCCTACTGCGCTGCGCACACCAATGCCGTTTTCTTTACCCCAAACCTGGGCAAATAATTCGCTGCAACCATTAATAATGTAAGGATGTTTTTCAAAATTAGGGGTACAGTTCACCATACCTAATACTTTAATTACCCTTTTGATACTGTTAAAGCTGCCGATATTTGCCTGTATGGTTGATAACATGGTTAACCCAACCTGGCGTGCTGCAAGCTTACCGTTTTCCATATCAATGGTATCGCCTATGCGGCCGATGATTAAGCTTTTATCATCCTGAACAGGGCCATGGCCAGACAGGTACAGGTATTTTCCATCAATTAAAAATGGCTTGTACACGCCAAGCGGCGTTGGTGCCGGTGGAAGAGATAAACCCAGTGCTTCGAAATTTTCTTGAGGAGTATTCATTGTATATGTATTATTTATTAGGATTTGCCCGCTTATTAAACGGGCAGTTAAAAGTATTATTTAAAATCAGTTCACTATAATTTCATCCAACAAAAGCCAGGCTCTGCCACCCGCACCATATTCACCCGCCGGGATGGTGCCTTTGTTAATTGCAATAACTTTTATATAACGGGCTTTTAGATGAGATAATTTACAACTGACTGCATTTATTCCATTTACAGGAAAATCTGTTTGCTGATAAACGAGATGATACGTTTTGTTATCATCAGAAACCAAAAACTGTAAGGATGTAGGTGCCCACATTTTTTGCCAGTGATAATTTAAAACATGTGTACCAAGCGAAGTAATTTCGTCCACTTTGCCCAGATCTACAACTGCTTCAAAGTTGTGCTTATTAAAACCCAACCACTGATTATCGTTGTACCGAGCGCTGCCACTCAGCCCATTCACTAATACAGCACTACCGCCCGGCGGATTATAATTTCCTTCAGGGGCATCGGTTAAAGTCACCTGCTTGCCCACTGCTTTATGAATGAAAAAGCTTTTTGTGTAGGTACGCCCAACCTGTTTTTGATTTACAAAAGTTGTAGCACTGATTGTGCTGGTATGCTCTACATTTAGCGAAGATTTATACAGCTTGCTTTGTGCAGTTACCTTGCTGCCATTTGTGGTGTAGCGGATAACCGCACCAGGCAAGGTAGCAGAAAGGGTTAGCGCCTGCGTTCCCTTTGCAGTTTGTGATACGCTGTCTGTGATCTCATCAAATGTATTTGCAGCATTGATATGCAGCCTGTTTAACAATCTCATAGTTGGCCTTAACCTGCTCAGGAAATTGTTATAATTCCGCTGCTTCGGATTTGACCATGCCATTTCTGACAAAGCCAGTACGCGCGGGAAAATCATGTATTCGGCTTTGTCCACCGTTGGCAAATATTCACTCCATATATTAGCCTGTACGCCTGTAATATATTTTGCCTGCTCTGGTGTTAACCTTGACGGCACCGGTTCATAGTTATATATTTTCGATAATGGTGTATACCCGCCTGCAGCCAAAGGCTCTGATGGATAAAGCGATTGGTAATAATCCAGATATACATATTTTTCGGGAGTCATAATCACCTGGTGATGTTGTGCTGCGGCTGCAACACCACCTTCAATACCTGTCCAGCTCATTACTGTTGCACCGGGTGTAAGCCCGCCCTCTAAAATTTCGTCCCAGCCAATAATTTTCCGACCTTTTGATTCCAGGTAATTACTGATCCGCCTGATGAAATAACTTTGAAGCTCGTGTTCATCTTTCAAATGTTCGTCCTTAATCCGTTTCTGGCATTTTGGGCATGCCGCCCATCTTACCTTAGGGCATTCGTCGCCACCAATGTGAATGTATTCAGACGGAAAAATCTTGATGACCTCGTCTAATACACCTTCCAGAAAATTGAAGGTATCTTCATTTCCGGCGCAATACACATCATCAAATATGCCCCAAAAGGTTGCTGTTTGATATGGTCCTCCCGTGCAGCCCAGTCCGGGATAAGCGGCCAATGCGGCCAGGGCATGTCCCGGCATTTCAATCTCAGGGATAACAGTGATATGCCTCAGCCTTGCATATGCTACTATTTCCTTTGCTTCTTCCTGTGTGTAATAACCACCATAACGTTTATCATCAAACTGGTGAGGAAGTTCCTTTTTATGGCCAATTAACGTTTCATTACGATAAGCGCTTACAGATTGCAGCTTCGGTCGGCTCTTGATCTCAATTCGCCAACCCTGATCGTCTGTAAGGTGCCAGTGAAAAGTATTGATTTTGAACAGTGCCAGTACATCAATCCATTTTTTGATAGCACTTACCGGAAACATGTGCCTGCTCACATCAAGATGCATTCCCCTGTAAGCAAACCGTGGATAGTCGGTAATCTCGCAGCCCTGTACTTGTATTACTTTTTTAGACGGCTGCATTAGCTGCACTACGGTCTGCAAGCCATAAAACACGCCAGCTTCGTCATGGCCTTTTATAATAATGCGTTTATTATTAACCGAAAGCTGATAACCATCTTTTTGTTGCAGGGTGTCAATTTCAAGATAGATGTAATTACTTACCGGCAAATTATCTTTTATAACCAGCGACTTGCTTAATGACATACCAACCATCTGATTAAAAAACTTCAAGTTATCGGTGTTGATACCCTTTTGCGCCACAATACTTGTTGCGGTGTTGATTGAAAACTTACCATTGGTAGCAACAGCCTTTACCGGCACAGGGATGATAGGCAGCGGCTTATCTCCAGCTTGCTGTGCAACTGCTTTTAAACTAAGCAGGATGCAGCAAAGACCAATGATAATTTGCGCCCTGAAGAATAGAATGTGTTTATCAGTTCCCTTAATTACCAGCATCAGTTTTATTTTACAACTTTATTTTCGCCCTCAACAGCAACCTTATCCTGCAAGGCTATTGCTTTATATTCATAAGCGCCTTTAAGCCCTGTTACTTTAGTATTAAACGTACCATCCTGCGCAACTGGTACCCAGTTAGTATAAGCCCATTTATCTGCATATAAAGTTTCTATCTGCCCACGATAAGGGCGATAAGCAAACCTGATTTGCTTAACCCCTTTGTTTTTGTAATTATACAATTTGCCAGTTAGTAATACACCATTTGCGGTAATTTTGCCATCGCCTGTTTCTACCGTTACGGCTTCATCAATAGTCGATGCTACATTTTCCAGTTTAATCACTACGGCATTAGGCCAGCGGTGATCATCATAAATGCGCTGCGCTTTCACTACAGATACTTCCAATCCGTCTGGCGTTTGTTTATAGCGGCAATCCACCTGCGGATTAGCATTATACTCTATGATCTTACTGTTCTGACCTAAAACATTAACCACAGTATTATTTTGCGCTTTTACAGAATGCAGCAGAAACGTTTTGCGCTCCCCCTCTTTCCAGTTTGGCACATCTGTTACAATCGCATATAAGGTCTTCCCTTTTGCCGTAAACAGGATGTTATCTTCCTTGCTTACCACCCATGACCGCACACTATCAATACATTCGTGATTGATGAAATACCAGGCAGCCATTTCACGCAAACGATCTTCCTGTTCTGTTGGTAAGGAACCGTCAGCTTTAGGGCCTACATTTAACAGCAATGATCCGCCTTTAGAACGTGCCTCAAGCAACAAGTCAATTAACTGCGTACCCGACTTATAACGCTCATTAGTGGGCTGATACTGCCATGCGGTACCGATAGTAATTGGCGCTAACCAGGGCTGTGTCACTTTTGCTCCGGGCAAAGTCTGTTCAGGCGTTTTAATTGCGCCACGGGTAATTAAAATATCAGGCTGTAATTTCCAACAGGTGGCTTTTACTATCTCCTTAGGCTCGCCATCAATAAACAGCACATCAATTTTACCGTACTTAGTCATCAGTTCTTCGCACTGGCGTTTGTTGTAATCATCATACTCCTGGCGGGTCTTTTTATCCATCACCACATTGGTACGGCTGATCGGCAAATGATGCTGGTGCAAAAAGTAAAAATCCTCCGGCGAGAAATAGAACCCTACTCCCAGGCCAACTTCGCGGGTTGCCTTTACAAATTCGGCCAACAGATCCTTTTTGTAAGGTGTATTGGTGATATTAAAATTATTCGTTTTAGTATCCCACATACAAAAACCCGAATGGTGTTTGGTGGTGAACACAATGTATTTCATACCTGCCAGTTTGGCCAATACGGCAATCTGATAGGGGTCAAATTTTGATGGATCGAACGTTCTGGGCAGATCATTGAAATAATGATCTACAAAATCGTCAGAAGCTCCTACCAGTGCATGGCTTATTACAATACCCAGCTGCACATCAACACCAAAATGGATAAACAGCCCTGCGCCAGTGTTTTTCAGCCACTCTTCGCGCTCGGGTTTATTTAAATTATAATTGCTGGCCACATCATCTTTAACCAAATCATTTTGTGCCTTTAGTATAAATGATGAACCTATAAGTAAGATGCTAAGGAACAGTTTTTTCATATTCAATAAATGTATAAAGTATGTATCATAAATAAGGCCACCTAAGTGGCCTTATTCCCTACTATTTATCCCACCAAATCCGGGTCAACACGTTATCTGCGCCTTGCCTGCTTATAGCCGCAGCATAAGATTTTGCATTTAAATTTTGCTCTGATAAAGGATACAGCATGCGCCTGAAAATTACACCTCCGGTAATGTTACCCGGATAATTATTAGGCGTTAAAGCCGGATAACCTGTGCGGCGGTAGCTTGCAAATACTTCCTGTGCATCAGGGAAAATACTTACCCAAAATTGGGTGTAGATCTGGTTCATTTGCGCATCAACTGAACCGGCTGTATTTAATCCATTATATTTTAAATAGGTATTGATCTGGTTAGTGCTGATGGTACCTGCTGTACCGCCAATAATTGCCCACTGGCGCATGGCTGCGCTTGTACCATTATTGTAGCATTGCTGTGCCGTAGCACCGGTATACCAACCGCGTAAGGCAGCTTCAGCTAATAAGAAATATGATTCGGCAGCGGTAAATACTAATCTCGGCGACGACATTAGTAACACTGTTGCCGGATTAGGCTCGCTAAGGCTGCTGAAATTAGCCGGCTTGCTGCTTAATGTTGCAGGCATACCCTGTTGCTTGGCAAATGTGGTATCGGTAACACCGGCACTTGTATAAACAATTGAAACAACGCCCAAACGCGGGTCTTTTGTCTGTTTCAGGTAATTGATGAACACATCTTGGTATTTACCGCCCTCCTGGTTGGTGTTACCATTAGCTGCAATATAATCGCTGTTGTATAAATTTAAGGCCAGAGGGTTTTTGTTGATATCCTGACCGGCACCTTTATACGACATTTTTGCAACATCAGCATCCTGTAAGATCACCCCGCCAGAAATTGCTTTGGTTACCCAGGTTTGCGCAGAAGTAGCATCTACTTTAGTAAGGCGCATACCCAGGCGCAACATTAATGAATAAGCGAACTTTTTCCATTGCGATACATTGCCGCCATAGATCAGGTCGGCTGCACCGAAGGTTGTTTTTGACGCATCTAAGCTTTGCGCTGCCTGATCAAGCTCGTTAAGCATATCGGCATAAATATCTTTCTGTGCATCATAAGATGGAGTAAAAATACCATCGGTATAGCCCTCTGCTGCCTGTGAATAAGGGATATCACCATACAGATCTGTAAGGCGGCTGAAGCAATATACCCGCCATATCCGGGCTTCGGCGTAAAGGTTTACCTGTGTAGGGTCTGTTTTTACAACTTTGATTACTTCTTTCAGTTCGTTTATCTCGTTGGGATAAGCGCTTGAGAATGATGCCGAAGTTGTGTTAACCTGGCTGGCAATGTATTTAGAGCCAAAGCCTGCCACATCATTATAACTGGTGGTATACTGCATGGTGCCCAGCAACAGGTTAAGCATATTGGCGGTACCATCGTACTCGGCTTTTGTAAACATATATGCCGGGGTTGAAGTGGTTACCGCATTGGGGTTGGTATTAAGATCGGTGAAGTTCTTTTTACAAGAAGTAAAACTTGCGAGCCCTACTAACAGAGCGCTTATATATGGATTAAAATATTTTTTCATCTTGGTGTTTTCTAAGCTTAAAATTTAACAGAAAGATTAACGCCTAACGAACGTGTGCGAGGCAGGCCAATAGACTCGAAGCCCTGGTAGTTGCTGTTACTATAGCTTGATTCCGGATCGAAATTCGGCGTCTTTTTGTATAGTATAGCCAGGTTACGAGCCACCAGTGAAATGTTAGCCGATTGTATCTTAAGCACTCTCAGGTTATTAACCGGAAGGCTATATGATAAGATCACCTGGCGCAATTTCACAAAGCTGCCATCATGTAAAAACAACTCAGAGTAGTTCTTATAGTTATCGTAATAAGGGCGTAATCCGCTTACCGGCACGGTACGGTTGTATGCAGCGCCGGTTTGATCAACACCATTCAGCACCAATCCGTTATCACGGCCCGGAAGTGTTGATTTCAACAAACCAAGACGAGTTTCATATACCTCGCTGATAGAGAAGATTTTGTTTCCGAACTTACCGTCGAGCAATACATTAAGCGAGAACCTTTTGTAACGGAAGGTATTGTTAAGGCCCATGGTAAGCGGCGCAACGCTTTTACCCAATGGCTGCAAGCCTGTAGCAACCGGGTAACCGCTGTTTTTATTGTAAACTATGTTACCGCTGGCATCGCGCAGGATGCGTGTACCCACAATCTCAAATGATGACATACCAACAATGTTGTTAATATAACCCCAGTTACCTACCGTACTGGCAAGGTTCATAGAGTTTACCCCATCAGAAAGATATAGCACCTTGTTATCATTGTAAGCCACGTTATAGCTTACATCCCAGCTAAAGCCACCTGCTTTTATTGGTGTACCGCCAACTAATGCTTCGATACCACGGTTACGCACTTTACCGGTATTCAGGTAAACACTGTTATAACCCGAGGTTGAAGATATAGTGGCATTTACGATATCGTTTTTAGTAAGACGGTTATAGTAAGTTACATCAAAGTACAAACGGTTATTTAATAACTGTCCTTCTATACCGCCTTCGGCAGTTGTAGAGGTGTAAGGCTTCAATGTAGGGTTTGTAATGCCCGTTATACCAGAACCGGGTGTATTACTGCTCACATTTTGCAAAGGCTGGTCGGCACTTGGCACGTTGCTGTACGTCAGATTAATGGCATAAGGATCAGGCGCGCCGCCACCTACTTCTGCATAAGCGCCTTTTAATTTTAACGAGGTAACATAAGATGGCATCTTAAGCGCATCAGACAAGATAAAGCTACCATTTACACTTGGATAAAATATACTGTTATGCTGCGGACTAAGGGTAGAAAACCAATCATTACGGCCGGTAACGGTTACATATAAAAGGCTTTTGTAACTAAAATCTGCCGAACCAAAAACAGAATTTACTTCCTGACGCAGATTTTGAGGCGTTGTAGATGCGGTAGCTAAATTACTATAACTGTAAAAATACGGTATAGTAAAGGTAGTACCACTTAATGAAAGCTGGTTAAGCGATGAACGCCTTTTGTTAACACCACCTAAAAACGACATGCCGATATCTTTCACCTGTGTTTTATATGATAATGTGGCAAGCGCATTAGTTTCTGTTACATCTGATTTAATACCATTGTATGAACCCTGCAACTGGTAAAGCGTACCTGTTGGCGTGATGTTGGTATAATTGTAATCATAATGATCCTGGCTGATGGTACCTTTTAGCAAGAGATTGTTGATGATCTCATAGGTAACCGTACCCTGGCCAATGAAGCGGTTTTTATTATCGTCTTCTTTAAATTTGTTGATCACGAAATAGCCATTGGTAGCAACAGAAGCATCGTTCCAGACAGTTTCATTACCTTTTGAATCATAACCCGGAGCCAGCCATCTTACGTCTGCAGTATTGGCAATCATGTAAGGCGACCAGTTAGGGTTTGCGGTAGCATCACCTGCACTTGGGCGGTTATGCGCTTTTTCGTAATTGTACTGCGCAAGAGCTTCAAAGCTTAATTTCTTGCTCAGTTTTCCATTTAATGAAAGGTTACCTGTTTTACGGTTGTACGTACTACCCGGTAAAATGCTGCGGCTGTCAAGGTCTGCTACCGAAAAACGATAGGCAATTGCTTCTGTACCTCCTGATAAAGCCACCGTGTTGGTATAAGTGCTACCAGTTTGATAAAAGTTTTTGATATTATTTTTTTGTGCAACGTAAGGATGGTTAAGGCCATCAACACCTACATAATCTGTAGAGCCATCTATTTTTGATCCCCAGGATCTACGGCCTGTTGCCTGTGCTGCGGCCAGTGTGGTCGGTTTTACGCCGCCGTCGCCCTGGCCATATTCATATTGAAAATCGGGGTAAACGGCCACGTTTTCAAACGTTGCTGTACCGTTGTACTCTACTCCTATACCTTTTTGGGCTTTGCCTTTTTTAGTAGTGATCAAAATAGCTCCGTTTGCTGCACGTGAACCATACAAAGCGGCGGCAGTACCACCTTTCAATACAGTGATTGATTCTATATCATCAGGGTTAATGTCTGCCACACCATCGCCACGGTCAACGTTGGCACCGCCGCCATTGGTAGTTGGCGAATCGCCGGGAACCGTATTATCGATAGGCATACCGTTAACCACATACAATGGCTGGTTGTACCCTGTTAAAGAGCCGTTACCACGAATGACTACGCGGCTTGATCCGCCCGGGCCTGTTGATGAGCCGATGGCGTTTACACCGGCAACTTTACCGCTTAAAGCATTACCTACGTTATTTTCACGTGCCTGTGTAAATTCAGATCCGTTTACTTCGGTAACAGCATATCCTAATGATCTTTTCTTTCTGTTAATACCTAACGCAGTTACCACAACTTCGTTAAGTGCCTGGCTACTTTGGGTAAGCTTGATAATTGCACTGTTTCTGTCAGTTACGGTAAATTCTTCTTTGTTATAACCAATGTAGCTAACCAGCAATACAACATTACCATTAGCTGCCTGTGGTAGCCTAAGCGTGAAGTTACCGTTTACATCGGTAGTAGTACCTACTTTAGGATCGCTTTTTAACGCAACCGATGCACCTATAACAGGGCTGGCATCATTAGCAGATATGACTTTACCCTTAACTTCGCCGTCTGCTGCATTGGTTACAGACTCGTTTACTGTACTTAAAGGAAATATCGTGTACTGCTTGTTGCTGATCTTTTTAAAGCCAAGATTAAACTCGCTGAGTATTTGCGTTAATGTCGCCTCTACATTGTCCGGTTGCCTGTTTATCAGTTCGGCTTCTTTAATGTATTTATCATTCAGCAGGCCTTCCTGGTAGGCTACCTGTATCTTATACTGGCCTTTCAGTTTTTCAAGTACGTCGCGCAATGAAGTTCGGGCTTCGGTATCCTGTTGCTGAGACGCTACATAAGTGTAATCAACATGCCGTTTCTTGCTGGCCATAGCTAACTGGGCATTGGCGGTTATGCCTGCTGTTGCCAGCGGAAGTAAAAGACAACAACATCTCCAATACTTCGGGAAGTAAAAAATCCTCATAGATTGTTAATTAGGGTGGTTAGGGGTTTATTAGTTAATAATGATGTTACTATTGTTCTGATAAATATTTACACGTAATGAGGTAGATACAGTCTCCAGCAAGGCCTTTACACCAGTCACATTAATTCCACCTTCTATTTTCATTTCCCTAAGCTTAGGGTCTGCAAGCGTGATATGATAGCCATAAGTGTCTTCGAGCATGGTAATGATGTCGCCCAGTTTGGCATCATTAAATGAAAACTGCCTTTTAGACCAGCTTACTATTTTTTCCGGGTGCTCCAGTTGAGTTTTCTGATTAATGCGGTTAGCAGCATACTCCACATAATCGCCCGGCTTCATGATAATGCCGCTGTTGACTGTACCGGATGAAACCTTGATTTTGCCGGTAACCAAAGCCACATTTATCTTATTATGCCGGTTCTGCACGTTAAACGTAGTACCCAGCACCTCCACACTTACACTTTTGGCATGTACTATAAATTTCTCGTTGCGCTTAATATGCAGTGAGTCTTTGTTCAGGTGCTTTACCTTAAAGAAAGCCTCACCATCAAGCCACACCTCGCGGGTGTTATTACCCCAGCTGCGCTCGTAGGCCAAACTTGAGTTACCGTTCAATACTACTACGGAATGGTCTGGTAGTTCAATGGTTTTGATTTCACCAAAAGCGGTACGTATAATTTCCTTTTGACTGTAGTACCAAAAAGCCAAGCCACAAGAGCAAACCATTATAACCGCCGCCGCCCAGCGCAGCCATGGTGCTAATGAAATTACATTTGATTTTTTATCTGCCGTATTGTTTACACTGTTTTCAATCCGGCGCCAAACTTCGTCCTGTTTATCTTCATTGAAAAAAGTATCCTGCTTGTGGTAATTTTGTATAAAGGTTTTAGCGGTGGCTATGTCGTTTTGTTTAGATGGGTTTTGCTTCAGAAATTCGTTCCAGAAATTGTCAAGCTCAGCATCGGGCTGCATTACCCAGCTTATGAATTTATCATCAGCCAGGAATTCTTCCATTGTATAAGACAAGTAATCAGGAGCGTTCATATATAAGATATTATATTACCTATACACAGGTACTATGTTAAATTATCCCTCCCGGAAGATTATTTTTTTATTTTTTTTCAAAAAAGATTAAAGTCCTCGTAATAGTATCAAAAAGACAATGATCTTTGGCATTTTGAGCAGCACACTAAGATTGCCCACAGCCTTATAAAGAAGTTTATAAACCGATGAAATATTAATATCCATGATCTCTACGATCTCGGTATAGCTAAAACCTTCGTAAAAACGCAGATAAATAATTTCCTGCTGCCTTTGGGGCAAGGTTTGAATCACCGATTTCATTTTTTCTTTCAACCCGGCCTCTTCCTCTCCTGTTACTAACTGATCTTCAAATGAAACCTCGAAGAAAAAAGGCGGTTCTTCATCAATGCCGGTATATTTTGACTGCTTTTGCAGTTTACGGACTATGATGCCGCGAAGAGATTTGTATAGGTAATTTTTAAGGGATATGGGGGTACCTAAAGTATTGCGGTTGACCCATATTTTTACAAACAGGTCATGTACAGCATCTTCTATCAGGCTTTTGTCCCTGGTAAACTTATAGCCATAATTATTTAGTAGCTTATAATAATTATTATAGATCGCCTGATATGCATCCCAGTCTCCGCCTTTAAACGTTTCCCACACAAGTGCCTCATTACGTATCAGCATACTACGCCCGAAAATTCTAATAAAAACTAATTAAGGATATACACCACTTGCGTAATATTACAACATTTTGATCCATATTTCTAATTAAAATATAGCCAGTCAGACAATTACATATGAACTATCTTTTAAGATAGCATTAAAATACTGCAAATATTTAGCAGTATCGGATCCTTACACGCATATTATTTTGTACTCACCTGGTAAGTTTTGCCTTTAGCTGTTTGGAAACTGGTTAAATAATATTGCCCCGAACGCTTAGATAATGCTTTAACAGATCTTACTGATACGGGGTAGCTGGTACGCAGCGTACACCTACCGCCATGCTGCGAAATAATTTCAGCAGTAGCCAATTTCCCATTACTCCAGGCCATGTTTACAGTAAACGCCCCGCGTGCCCTTAACCCGCTTACTGAACCCGTTGACCATGCAGCAGGCAGCGCGGGCAGCAGGTGCAATTCATCTAACTGACTTTGCAAAAGCATTTCTGTCATGCCTGATGTAGCGCCAAAGTTACCATCGATTTGAAACGGCGGATGCGCATCAAAAAGATTTGAATACAAACCACCACCTTTTGAAACGCTTACATCGCGCATCAAATCCCTTAATAACTTATAAGCATGATCGCCATCTAACAGTCTTGCCCAGAAGTTGATTTTCCAGGCCAGGCTCCAGCCGGTACCAGCATCGCCACGTAATTCTAACGTTTTGCGGCTGGCAGCTGCAAATTCAGGCGTTAAAAGCGGTGATATTTCTCGTCCCGGATGCAAACCAAATAAATGGCTTACATGTCGGTGATGTGGGTCTACATCTTCCCAGTCTTTATACCACTCCTGCAGGTTTCCTTTTTTGCCGATATGCAGTGGATATAATTTGGCCAGCTTAGATTTAAGCATTGCAGCAAAAGCCTGGTCGGTATGCAATGAGTCTGCCGCTTCTATACAGTTGCGGAAATGATCGCGAATAATCGACATATCCATTGTTGTGGCAATTGAAGTATTTGCCTCTTTACCTTTATCATCGATGTAATCATTCTCGGGTGAGAAGGACGGTGCCGTAACCAGGTAACCATTTTTATCCTCAACCAGATAATTGACTAAAAACTCGGCTGCTCCTTTCATGATAGGATAAGCTTCTTTCAGAAACTTCTTATCCTGACTGAAACGGTAATGTTCAAATAAGTGCCTGCACAACCACGGCCCGCCCATGTACCAGTTGGCCCATTTTGGGTCGCCTTTACCAAAATCGCCTACAGGGTTACTGATCGCCCATATATCCGTATTGTGATGGGCTACCCATCCGTTCATATTATAAAACTCCTTAGCTGTTTTGCGACCTGTAACTGATAGTTCCTTGATCAGATCGAACAATGGATATTCCATTTCCTCAAGCCCGGTAATTGCAGCGGGCCAGTAGTTCATTTGGGTATTAATGTTAATGGTATAATTTGAGCTCCAAGGCGCTCTTAAAAGGTTATTCCATATCCCCTGTAAGTTTGCAGGCACCCCATCCGGACGTGATGAACTGATAAGCAGGTAACGCCCGTATTGGTAAAACAATACTTCAAGCCCAGGATCAACCGCACCTCTACTGAAAGCTAAAAGCCTTTCGTCTGTTGGCATTGCAGCATTAGGGCCATTATCAGTACCTAAGTTAAGTTTAACCCTGTCAAAATACTTTAGATAATCTGCCAGATGGGCTTTATACAACATCGGCCAAGTTGTTTGGCTGGCGGTTTGTATATCTGTTTTACATATCTTAACCTCGTCTTTACCCTGTGTAGTAGGGCATCTGTCATAGCCATTAAAACTGGTAGCGGCACAAATAAATAAAGTTACCTCGTCCGCACCTTTTACACTAAGCCCTTCCTTGGTTGTTTGTACTATACCACCTTTATTAACTGCTTTAACCTGTAAAGCGGCGCGCATACCTTTGCAAACAGCGCTATCCTTGTACTGCACAGGCTCTTTATTATAATCTATATAATTAGGGTCTACCTGTGTTGGTGCTTTAGCCTTTAAGAGCAAGCCATCTCGCCCGTCGGGTGCAACTTCATACCTTACCTGGCTGGTTAAGTTAATATTAAAGCTGATTTTGCCGGGCTGACTAGCTGTTAAATGAACAATAATAGCTTTTGCCGGGAACGAAGCAATGATCTCCCTTTTATAGCTAACTTCTCCCGCCTTAAATTCAACTGTTGCTAAACTCCGGCTTAATGAGAGCATGCGGCTGTAGTTTTCATACTGCCCCTCTCCTATATCCTGGTTCAAGTGCAGGTCAGCCAATGGCAGGTACGATTGTGTGTATTCGCCCTGAATAGTTCTCACCAGTTTGTTTGCGGCCTGGTAATCTTCATGCTGCAAAAGTGCTTCTCTCACTTTTGTAAGCGCGCCAGGCACAGAAGGATCAATCTTTTGATCAACCGGCCCGCCACTCCAGAACGTTGATTCATTTAATTGCAGTAATTCCTTACCCGGTTCGCCGTAGATCATGGCACCAATTCTGCCGTTGCCTACGGGTAAGGCTTCCGTCCATTTAGCAGCAGGTTTATGATAAACCAAATTCAGTTTACCCTGTGCGTTCAGATTTAGTGTGAATACTACAATTAAAATCGAAAAACCAAAAAATGCTTTAATGGCTGTTTTATTCTTAAATAATTTCATGGATGTGGCTTAAAAACTGATGAGTTTCTGGCTAAATATAGTAATTGTAAAATACAAAGTAATTCAACACATCGTTGATATCTATACATTTTACCTTCTCATCCATACTCTTATCACTATATTAGAGAATTAAGCTTGCTTTGTATATGCAGAAAATAAAGGCTACTACCATAGCCATTCACCTTGCCGGATGGCTTTTATTCTTGAGCTTTCCTTTGGTATTCATTCACGCAGAAGAAAGCGGCTCATCAATTTTTAAATTAGTATTCGACCTTAATTACTGGGAGTTCAGTCTGTGTTATATAGCGCTTTTTTACATTAACAGCCTGTTCTTAATTCCGCGGCTTTTTTTGAAGAAAAAGTATTTAGATTACACCTTAATAGTGGTGATACTATTAGCGGCTGTCTATTTTTTTCAACCATTTGACAGGTTGCTTCGGAACAGTAACAATGGCAGGCCAAACAAAACATTTAGCGCTGAACAATTTTCTGATCCGGGACGCCCGGGCACGCAGCATCAAATGATAAATGGCATGCCGCCACCTCCGCCGGATATGCCTGACCAATCAGATAGTAGTCGCCACGCATTTGGAAGTACATCTTCAGAAGGCCGGCAAGACATGCAACGTTTGGGACCGCCGCCGCCAAACGGCCGGATGCGGCATATAGATACCACAAGCCTGTTTATTTTTGTAATGATAATGGCACTAAGTACGGCTGTTGAAATTACCCGCGAATGGAATACGACCGAGCGGCGCGCATCATTAGCTGAAGCCGGTAAAGCCAATGCAGAGTTATCATTTCTGAAAGCACAGATTAATCCACATTTCTTATTTAATACACTAAATAACATTTATACGCTGGCGGTTACAGGGAACGAGCATACTGCCGACAGCATCATGAAGCTCTCGAACATTATGCGTTATGTAACCGATGAGGTAACGGAAGACTTTGTACTCCTACAGAATGAAATAGATTGCATTGATAATTATATTGACCTGCAGCGTTTACGGATCGGTAAAAAAACAGAGATCGATTATAGTGTTGAGGGCAATGCAGAAAATAAAGTAGTGGCGCCCTTAGTTTTTATGACTTTTATTGAAAATGTTTTCAAATATGGTATCAGTAAGCAGGAATACAGCAAACTTACCATTCAGATTAATATTGATGATGACAAGCTACACCTGTTTTGCCAAAATCCGGACTATAGTAACAAGTCGATACAGAACAGGCATGGCATAGGAATCAAGAATACTTTGCAGCGTTTAGTGCATTTATATCCGGGCAGGCATAAGTTAGATATCAATACTCAAAACAATCATTACACGGTAAACATGACTCTTTATAACAAGATATGAATATCAAATGTATAGCTGTAGACGATGAGCCGCTGGCTTTGCAACTTATTTCAGAATATGTGAGCCGCTTCCCTTCGCTTAACTTGATTCAAACTTTTGAAGATGCCATAGCTGCAGCCGAATTTTTGAGGCATAACACCATCGATCTGTTGTTCATTGACATTAACATGCCTGATATTAACGGTATAGAGCTTGTTAAAGCATTAGAAAACAAGCCGATGATAATTTTTACAACGGCTTACAAAAATTTTGCATTTGAGGGCTTTGAACTTGAAGCCATTGATTACCTGCTAAAGCCTATTGATATCAAACGCTTTACTAAAGCTATTGAAAAAGCATTAGATTTTTACAAATACAAACATGCTGCTGATGAAGATACACAGCAGGAAAGCCTGTATGTGTATGCTGAATATAAAATGGTAAAAGTAAATTTAAATGAGGTGGAATACATTGAGAGTATGGAAGATTATATAAAAATCCATACAGGTGGCCCAAAACCAGTAATGACCTTGATGCCATTGAAAAAGGTGCTTGAGAAATTACCGCCTGATAGTTTCAAGCGTATACACCGCAGTTATATCATTAATGTCAATAAAATTAAATCTATCCAAAACCGTAAAGTGCAGCTTGATACCATACAATTGCCTGTAAGCGATACTTACATTGACAACTTACGCTCGCAGATCAGGAAATAATTAAAAGGATAAGATCAGTATCACAGCATGATTACTTAAGGCCTCAAGTTCAACAGACTCTACATTCCATAAGGCAAGGCTGTCTCGCTGGTGTAGTAACCGGCCTTCTACTTCAAAAGCGCCTGCAATTACAGTAGCATAAAAATACGTTTTACCTTGTAAGTGATAAGCTTCCTCCTGGCGGCCGTTGAAGTGCCCGATACAAATACTTAAATTTTGATCTTCGGTTATAGGAATTAGTTTTCCTGTCTCGTTTTCAAAATCAAATTCAAATAATGAAGGCGTGTTTTCGGCATCTGTAATTTCAAACTCAAAATGATAAAAGTTGATCCAATCGTCTTGGTAAGGATTGATCACTTTAAAGTACCCTCCTTCTGATAATTTGTCTACCAAAACCTGCCCAACTTCTATAGTAATCGTTTCATTCGCATCATTTTTAAAAACAAGGCTTCCGGTAACAGGTATCAATACAATTACCGAAGCGCTGTTCCCTCCGGTAAATGCACTCTTTCCGGCGGCAAGTATGCTGTCATTAAACACTTTTAAAGCGCCTATAGCCTCTCTGTTTCCTGCAATGTAACTGCTGTAATTAAATGTACAATGCTGCTGTAAACTGCTGCTTTGAATTAATCCCCGCTGATCTGCAAGGTATAATCTTCCGGGTGAGGTAACCATTATTTAAAGGATTTTATGGTTTGTATATTTACGTAAGCAGGCAAGCTGAACAAGTTTGTATTTGCAATCGGAACATCATCAACCACCTCTGCAACCAATAACAGGTTACCTATTGTTGCATGCCACCATAAAGGCCGGGCATAAAAATTAACTGCCACCTGGTGCCTGGCCTTATCTTTAATATCAGAATTAATAAGCTCAAACTCATAATTGTCGAAACGCAAAAAACGCCTGCCCACATTATTTAAAATATCGGGTACCACATTGCCTAACTGTTTGATATAGCCATTCACCGCCGGCAATATCCTTGCTGGCAGCTGGCTGGCCTGCTCTACATTTTTAAGCAACTGCCCATAACTGGTATAGGCTGTACCGGCAGCGAAGTTTTGCGCCTGCATCCTGAATTCGGTATAGGAACTTTCAAATACCAGGCGCTCCCACTCTCCTGCCGAGCTAACTGTAATAACCTTACGGTAGCATAGTTCAATTACCTTATCCATTTTATGCAGGCACAGATAAGCTGATGCTTAGGTTAAAGCCATCGGTAGTATTACCTGTCACCGTGGCTAACTCCAGGCTATATCCGTCACTAAACACATTATCCTGCGAATTGGTGGTATAACCTGTAAGCCCTTTTTTGTAACCGTTAACAGTGGCCAATGCAGTGCCTGTACCTTCGGGGAAAGCAATTTGTGTAACCTTTAAAGAGGTACCTGATGAGTTGTATACATGCACATGGATATGCGTTGCCCTGCCCGAATACCATCCCGGGAAAATAGAGGTAAAAGTAACCAGGCCATTGCTATCGGTAGTTTGCCTGCCGCGTAAAAAGTGTACAGAGGTATAATCAGTAGACTGCATGCTGGTGTTACCGTATTCTGAGTAATTGCCTTCTGCGTCGCAATGCCATATATCTACTAAAGCAGATGATAACGCGTTACAGTTATTATTGCTGTTATTAATAGTGATCTTAATAGTCATCTTATATCCTGTGCGCCCGTCCGTAATATTGCTCCGCACATAAGACGCCGGCGTATGCGTAGGGAACGGCCCTTCTGTTTCTGTCGGTACCACACTACAACTGCCGGAAGTAGAAGTACCCGACGTTGTCGTTGTAGTTGTAGTGCTTGTTGGGCTAACGCTGTCATCTTTGCTGCAAGCGTCAACCAATACTGATGATGTAACTGCCCCGATCATCAGGCTTTTCAAAAAGTTTTTCCGTTCCATATTCCTGTTTGTTTAAATGATTATCGAAAATACAGGTGACAGAGCAGTCAGCATCTGATGTATCGATTAATGGCAACATTGTATCGATAACCTTATAAGTGACTTATTACCAATATTTAACTTCAGATATTTGTCGAGACAAACGCAGTATTCGTCGGCACTGTAGCTTAAAACATTATCATTTGCAGGATTTTTACTAAAAAAACTCCGACACCATGAAACTGCTAAACACTAAGAAAAGAGTGCTATTGCTCGATAAGGATAACGGCCTGATCAACAACGTTGATGAGTTACTATTTACCGGCGAATGGGATGTATTTATAACGTTTGACCCTAATGCAGTATTTGACTGTGCTAAGAAGTTTAATCCTGATTTAATTATTTTGGATTACACCTTACTTGACAATGATTGCGCGCTGATATGCCAGGATTTCAAACAGGATTCCGCTCTGCAGAACATTCCGATTATTATACTTACCGCTTATAAAACCAGTAAGGTAACGGCAGATAGCTATAAATGCGATGCCCTTTTTGTTAAGCCCCGCGACTTTGAAGTGCTGGCAGCTAAAATGGATATTTTGTTAGCTTCCTGAAAAGATACGATGTGGTAATGTAATATCCATTTTACATTAGTGCTTAATTGGTTATACAATAAGCTTATTGAGTTATATTCGGGCGGTTAATTAACCCACGGGCCACCAGAAACATATAACTCTACACCATATGAAACTTTTCACGACTGTAAAGTCACTATGCTTTTTAATAGCATTGGCAGCTGTTTCAAACTTCAGCTACGCACAACAGAAACCAAGCAAACCACTTAATGAGCTTCAGCAATCCTTTGTTGACTTAAAGTTCGGCATGTTCATCCACTTTAACATCCCAACTTATTTTAATCAGGACTGGCCCGATCCTGAAGCATCACCCGAAGCATTTAACCCGACAAAACTAAACGCAGACCAGTGGGCTAAGGCTGCAAAGTCGGCTAACATGGCTTACGGCTGTATCACCACCAAACACCATAGCGGTTTTTGTATCTGGGACACCAAAACAACCAACTACAGTGTAATGAGCAGCCCTTATAAAAAAGACGTGGTAAGGCAGTTTGTAAACGCTTTCAGGGCAAATGGCTTAAAGGTAATGCTGTATTATTCTATCCTGGATACGCATCATAAGCTTCGCCCAAACGAAATTCAGCCTAAGCATATCGAAATGGTTAAAAAGCAACTGACCGAGCTTTTAACCAACTATGGCCCTATAGAAGCCCTGATTATTGATGGCTGGGACGCGCCATGGTCGCGCATTTCTTATGACGATGTACCCTTTGAACAGGTTTACAAATTGGTTAAATCCTTGCAGCCCAACTGCATTATGATGGATTTAAACGGCGCTAAATATCCTAAAGACGGCTTGTACTACACAGATATCAAAACTTACGAAATGGGTGCCGGGCAGCGCATGTCTAAAGATATCAACCAAATGCCCTCATTAGCCTGCCTGCCACTGCAATCATCATGGTTTTGGAAAACCAACATGCCTACGACCGCGGTAAAAGATCCGGCTAAACTGGTGAACGAAACTTTAGTGACCCTAAATAAAGCTAACTGTAACTTTATCCTGAATGTAGCGCCTAACCGTGACGGATTATTTGATGATAATGCCCTGGCTGCACTTAAACAAATTGGCACCCTATGGCACAATGATGGCAGCAAAGCTGATTTTAAACCTACCAGTGCACCTATCATTGCTTCAAATCTGGCTAAAAACCAACCTGCCAACTCAAGCTGGAGCGATGACATGAACATTATGGATTTTGCAAATGACGACGACTTCACTTCATCATGGCAATCAAATCCTGAAGTAAAAAATCCGTGGTATGAAGTTGATTTCCGCACGCCTCAAACCTTCAATGCAATAGTAATCTTTGAACATAAGCCGAATATTAAAAAATATAAGCTGGAATATTTTGCTAACAACAAATGGAATGCGTTATTTGAGGGCGAAAACCTTTTAAGAGTTAAAGTAAATCGATTTACCTCTGTTAAGGGAGAGAAAATAAGAATGAAGATAGAAAGCTATGACACCCCACCTTCTATCGCAGAATTTGAAGTTTACAACGAACCCAGATAACAAACAATAATAATGAAAAAACAGCTTAAAGCATTACTGTTTACAGGCTTAATAGCATCGGCAGCCACGGCGCAAAACCAAACAACAGGCCAATATGTAAAGTACGTAAACCCGTTTATTGGTACAGGTGCGGTTGATCAAAACAGCCTTTCGGGCAGTAACTTTCCGGGAGCTACCGTTCCTTTTGGCTTTGTACAGTTAAGCCCGGATACACAGGATAGTCCCGATAACCCTGCTTCCGGTTATGATTATAACGACAAAACCATCGTTGGCTTTAGCCATACCCACCTTAGCGGCACCGGCGTTGCCGACCTTTTTGATGTATTGGTAATGCCAACAACTGGCGAGGTAAAATTTACACCCGGTAAAGCCGATAAACCCGGCAGTGGCTACAGGTCGGCGTATTCACATCAAAATGAAACCGCACGGCCGGGCTATTACCAGGTAATGCTTAAAGACTATAACATTAATGCAGAGCTTACTTCAACATCGCACGTTGGGCTTCATCGCTATACCTTTCCTAAAGCGGATAACAGCCATATCATATTTGATCTCGACCATTCTTTAGATAAGAAACGTACCTATTGGTCATGCAAAATCATTGGTGCAGAAATGCGCATTATAAACGACCATACCATTGAAGGGTATCGCATATTAACCGGATGGGCAAAACTACGTAAGGTATATTTCCATGCGGAATTCTCTAAACCGTTCATATCGTCAGCATTTGCCAATGGCAACCGCAGTATCCCTAACCTATCCATTATTAACGGAACAAACATTAAAGGTGCTTTTAACTTTGATACACAGGATGGAAAACCGGTATTGGTAAAAGTTGCGCTATCACCGGTAAGTGTCGAAAATGCAAAAGCAAACCTTGCTGCGGAACTACCGGGATGGAACTTTGACGAGGTATCTGCAAAGAGCAGCGCCGAATGGGAAAAAGAACTGGAAAAAATTAAAGCAGAGGGTACGCAAGAGCAAAAACAAATTTTTTATACTGGCTTGTACCATGCCTTTACGCAGCCCAACAATGTTGCCGATGTAAACGGCGATTATCAGGCTACAGATCTCACCATTGCCAATGCGCCTGACAAAACACATTATTCTACCTTCTCTTTATGGGATACCTACAGGGCTGCGCACCCGCTTTATACGCTGATACAGCCAGAGCGTACTGCCGGCTTTGTTAACAGCATGATGAGGCAATATGACACATATGGCTACCTGCCTATCTGGCAACTATGGGGCGACGAAAATTACTGTATGATCGGTAATCATGCTATCCCTGTTATTGTAGATGCTGCATTAAAAGGGCTTCCGGGTTTTGATGTAGAAAAAGCTTACAAAGCAGTAAAACAATCATCTTTAACAGATCACCCGGGCTCGCCTTTCCAGGCATGGGAAAAGTATCATTATATACCGGAGGATCTGCAATCACAGTCAGTTTCTATCACTGTAGAGGTAGCATTTGACGATTGGTGCGTTGCGCAACTTGCCAAAAAGCTTGGAAAAACCGAAGATTACAAGCATTTTATGGAACGCTCGGAGTATTACAGAAATGTATTTAATCCGAAAAATGGTTTCTTCCAGGCTAAAAAGAAAGATGGCAGCTGGCTTGAACCATTTAACCCGCTGCAATACGGTGGAAACGGCGGCAACCCTTACACCGAAGGCAATGCATGGCAATACTTGTGGTATGTTCCTCAGAATGTACCTGGTTTAATTGAACTGATGGGCGGCAAGAAAGCATTTACGGCTAAGCTTGACCAGTTCTTTACCTTAGCTGATAAACCAGGCGAGGTTAACGGCAATGCATCTGGTTTCATCGGTCAGTACGCACACGGTAACGAGCCAAGCCACCACGTAGCTTACTTGTATGACTATGCCGGCCAACCCTGGAAAACACAGATGTATGTGGCTAAAGTTTTGAATGAGCTGTATAACAATTCATCTTCGGGTTATTCTGGTAATGAGGATTGCGGGCAAATGTCGTCATGGTATATCTTCAGTGCAATGGGCTTTTACCCTGTAAACCCCGACAGCCAGGAATATGCCATTGGTTCACCAATTTTAAAACATGCTGAAATGGTAGTGCCAGGCGGTAAAATATTTACGGTTGATGTAAAAAACCCGGGCAAGCAAAACTGCTATATCCAGTCGGTTAAACTAAATGGCAAAGCACTTAACAAACCGTTTATCAGCCAAAGCGACATCGTAAACGGTGGCAAACTTGAATTTGTAATGGGCAGCAAGCCTAACAAAAGCTGGGGAGTTAAATAATTAAGTCTGCTCATATTTCAACGGGCCTGCTTGTATCAAGCAGGCCCGTTTTGTTTATAGTCACTTTCGAAAATTCACGAAATGTCGCAACTAAGGTTCTGACAGTCAGTCGCAATAAGATTAATAATCAATGCTTTAGAACTTAGCCTAAAGTTTGCTTGTTATACAGTAACTAAACGTAAACATTATGTCGAAAAAAGTAGCCGAGCAATTAGTTGACATGTTGGTAAATGCGGGTATCAAACGTATATATGCAGTTACCGGCGACAGCTTAAATGAATTAAACGATGCCGTAAGAAGAAACGACAGCATTCAGTGGGTCCATGTAAGACATGAGGAGGCAGGAGCCTATGCCGCAGCCGCCGAAGCAGAACTTGGAGGTTTGGCATGCTGCGCCGGTAGCAGCGGCCCGGGCCACGTCCATTTAATTAATGGGTTGTATGATGCCCACAGGTCTAATGTTCCGGTGCTGGCCATCGCATCCACCTGCGCAACCGTTGAATTTGGAAGCGCTTACTTCCAGGAAACTAACGTAATAAAGCTTTTTGACGATTGCAGCCATTACAACCAGATTGCCGCTACTCCTGCACAGCTTCCGCGAATGACACAGGCGGCTATTCAGCATGCCGTACAACGTAAAGGCGTTGCCATTTTAGGCCTTCCCGGCGATGTAAGCGCAATGGATGCCGTTGAAAATATATCAGCCGATAAAAACTACTTTTCAAAAGCGCTTATCCGCCCTAATGACGAGGATATAGCCCAAATGGCATCCCTGATTAATAAGTATCATAAAATCAGCATCTATTGCGGTATAGGTGCAGCTGAAGCGCACGACGAGGTAGTTAAACTATCTCAATTAATAAATGCCCCGGTAGGCTACTCTTTCCGTGGCAAAATGGGTATCCAGTACGATAACCCTAACGAAGTTGGCATGACAGGCTTGTTGGGTTTACCTTCTGCCTATCATAGCATGCACGAAAGTGACCTGATCGTTCTTTTAGGTACCGACTTCCCCTATGTGCCTTTTATGCCGACTGATAAAAAGATCATACAGGTGGATCTGCAGCCTGAACGATTGGGCCGTCGTGCAAAATTAGATTTAGGCCTGCATGGTGACATCAAAACTACTTTGACAGCCTTGCTCCCGCTTATTAATAACAAAGAGGATGATAGCTTTTTAAAGGCACAATTGCATCTGTACGATAAGGTAAAAGAACACCTGAATATCTATGTAAAAGACAAGGGCAGTAAAAATGCGATACAACCCGAAGCCGCTGCTGCTTGTCTTGACAAGTTAGCTGCCGACGATGCCATTTTTACGGTTGATACTGGTATGTGCTGCGTTTGGGGTGCGCGATATATCCGCGCTACAGGCAAACGAGCTATGCTGGGTTCTTTTAGTCATGGCTCAATGGCTAATGCAATGCCACACGCTATTGGGGCAGCTTTTTCATGTCCAGGCCGCCAGGTGATTGCTATGTGCGGCGATGGCGGTATCTCTATGTTATTGGGCGATCTGGCTACCATAAAACAATATAAGCTACCCATCAAGATCATTGTATTCAACAACCGCTCTTTAGGGATGGTAAAATTGGAAATGCAGGTGAGCGGATTGCCTGACGCTGAGACCGACATGGAAAACCCGGATTTTGCCATGATAGCACAGGCTATGGGCATTAAAGGGATGACCATAACAGATCCTGAAGAGCTGGAAAGTGGTTTGCAACAAGCCCTTGATTATGACGGCCCGGTTCTGGTAAACGTTTTCACTAATCCGAATGCATTGGCGATGCCACCAAAAATAGAGTTTGACATGATTAAAGGCATGACCCTATCTATGACTAAACTAATGCTTGGCGGTAATTTTGAAGAGGTATTGAATACAGTGAAATCAAGCTACAAACACCTCGGCGAAATAATTGACTAATTAGAAATGGAAAACCAGCTGACCGTTATAAAAGATATTGAATACAAAGAAGGGCTGAACCTTGATGTATATTCTGGTAAAAATAACAAAGGCGCAATTATAGATATCCATGGCGGCGGCTGGTTTCACGGCGATAAAAGTAAAGACGAAGATCTGGCTACCCTGCTTGCAAAAGAAGGCTACTTAGTTATTGTCCCAAATTATCGCCTTACACCCACAGTGGTTTATCCGGCTGCCCGTGAGGATATCATCGCTTCTTTAAACTGGCTGAGAGAATCACAATATGATTTCGACAAAGGAAAGATTGCCGTCTGGGGAAGTTCTGCCGGTGGAAACCTCGCAATAGAACTGGCATTGGTGTGTGGTATACCGGCGGTCAGTTGGTCGGGTATCATTGACATTGAAGGTTTTATTTTAGAAACCGATGGCAATGCAGATGAAACAAAAGACACGATTGACTTTGCAAGTACGCCCAGTGCTAACATTAATCAGGGCGGAAGAAATGATGCTTTTTTAAGATGGTGCATTTATCAGCTGATTGGAAACGACAGAAGCATGCTGAAAGAAGCCAGTCCGCTGACACGTGTAAGTGCACAAAGCGGGCAGATTTATATTGCCAATTCAATGGACGAGTTTGTGCCGACAGAAGGAGCGCTTAAACTACAACAAGCATTATTGGATAAAGGCGTGCCTACAACAGTTCAGTTTGTACCGGGCACTTTACATGGCAAGGGTTATTTATCACAGGTAATGCAAAGCTCGCTGGAATTTTTAGAGAATATTTTCAACCGGACTTAAAATAAAGTTAACATTTTTTACCTAAAGTGAAAATATATCAATATAATTATGTACCTTGCATACTTATTAAAAACAATACAATGCAACAAGGAACAGTAAAATTCTTTAATGAAGCCAAAGGTTTCGGTTTTATTACACCTAATAATGGTGGAAGCGAAATCTTCGTTCATTCAACTGGTCTGATTGACAACATCCGTGAAAACGATGAAGTTAGTTTTGACGTAGAGTCAGGACGTAAAGGTCCTAACGCCGTAAATGTAAAAATAGCTTAATAAAATACCCTATATAACATTTTAAAGCATCCTTCGGGGTGCTTTTTTTGTTTCAGGAAAACAACTCTAATCACAGATTACAGTGGCGCAAATTGCGTCAGAGGCTTATATCCCTTGCGGTTCTCTGATCTTTATGATAAACGATGTCCCTTTTCCTGGTTCGCTGCTTTGAATACCAATATCGCCGCCAAGGCTATTTAAATGGTTACGCACAAGATACAATCCGATACCCTTACTATCGGTAACGGTGTGAAAACGACGGTTAAACTGAAATACCTGCTCCCCTACCTTATTCATATCAAAGCCCCGTCCATTATCAGTATAAATTATTTCAGTAAAAGTTTCACAATGGCGGCTGCTTACACTTATTATAGGGTACTTGCCAGGTAGTGTGTATTTAATACTATTGGTAATCAGGTTTAAAAAGATGCTGTCCAGGTATGATGAATTAAACCATACATCAGCAGCACCTGAAAAATTGCAGGAAATAGACGTACCCGAGTCTGCTATTAAGGATTGCAAACTGGAAATTATGCGATTTAATGACTCTTTTAAGCTAAGCTTTTCTAATTGTGCATCTTTTTTACGCTTTTCTATGAGCATATCCAAAAAGCTGTCGAGCTTGTACCTCAATTCATTGGCAGTTGCCGAGATCAGGCCGATATCGGGTTGCTCTTCAAGCATTAATAACAGCTGAAGATTGCCTATTGGCGCACGCAGGTCATGAGCAAGTGAGTATGCCACATTCTGCATCTCTGCAATTTGATCTGTTAATGCTTTCAGCAGGTGATTACGGTCTTCCTCCTGCCTTTTACGATAGGTGATATTTTTGGCAACTGCAAATACAAGTTCTTTTTCAGGAACAGATACTGATGTCCAGGCCAACCAAACCACCTCTCCGGATTTTGTCATGTACCTGTTTTCAAAATTATAAAGCGGTAAAGTTTGATGCAACCTGTTCCGGTGCATAGAAGTAATATCCCTGTCATCAGGAAAAATAAAAGAATCTATGGGGATAGCCTTCAATTCTTCGAGCGAATAACCCAGCGTATCAGTAACCGCACTGTTAACATTCTTAAAATAACCGTCAAAACCAGCTATACAAAAAAGGTCACGGGATGAATAGAAAAAATGTTCGAAGTCTGCTAAAGAAAAAGTCATTGGGAGCGGCTATAACGTGAATAATAAACTACTTAACCATGCAAATTGCGGGATGTTTGCATAAATGAAGGCTTTTAGAATAATGAAAAAACTGTTTGGGAACACATAACAGATGCCGCAAATTAAAAATTATCCGCAACAGTAAAAGCAATAACTCAAACACAAGAAGTAAACTTTTAAGTCATTTAAAGTTAACCTATTATTAAATTATAATATTAAAAAGCTATTAAACAAGAAATCTGTTATTCAATAAATTACTCACTTGTGGAACAAAAACATATACATTTTATCATCAATGAATCAAGCGACAGTGAAAATGTTGAAAGCATTATTGATGAATTATTTGAGCAACATAGCCTAAGCTACCATGTAAGCAGGCTTAAAAACCATGCTGATATTGCAGCATTGGCTCAACAGATGAAAGCAAGCCGTATGGTTGCCGTTTACGGAGGAGATGGAACGGTGACCGAGGTAGCCAAGGTACTGATAGGAACAGAAGTGCCGCTGGCCATTATTCCCGGTGGCACAGCCAATGTGTTATCAAAAGAATTGCAAATACCGCAGGACACCATTTCGGCAATTAAAATGCTTGCGGAAGATAGTTTCCAGATAAAAAATATGGATACCGGACTGGTGAATGGCACATCTTTCTTATTAAGAGTTAATCTTGGTATTATGGCTGACATGATCACCGATGTTAACCCTACAGTGAAGGAACATGCAGGCCAGTTAGCTTATGGACTGTCGGCAATAAAAGCTGTCAGCAATGCAGAACCACATACTTATCAATTGATAATTGATGGTGAAGCCATGGAGGTATCAGCAGTTTCATTAACAGTCACAAATTCAGGCCATATGGGTATAGGAAATTTACAAATGCATCCCGGGATAAGCGTAACTGACGGTTTATTAGATCTTGTACTGCTAAAAAATGCAGATGTATTAACCCTTGTAAAAGCAGCAGGCAGCAGTTTAATGGACAAGGAAACAGAGGCGGTAAATCATTACCCGCTTAAAAAGATCAATATCAAAATGTCGCAACCCGAGAGTTATATCTGTGATGATTGCGAAGCTAATGCGGATGAACTGACGATTGAAGTTGTACCATCATCATTAAGAGTAGTTGTACCCTTAACTCATAATGAATGATAGCAAAAATAAAAAGCTGGGTTTTACTGCTGGTTATTTTCTGGCAGAAGATATGGGATAATGTTTACCGATTTTTTAATGGCTTGCCAACATTAAAACGCAGCCAGATTACTGCTGATCTTTTTTTAGGCAGCCAATATAACCTTGTAGGCCTGCAAAAGTTAAAGGCAATGGGCGTTACCGGTATCGTTAATATGCGCATGAACCCTATATATAAAGAATCGCAATATGAAGGTTTCCATTACCTGCATCTGCCTACGGTTGATAACACCCCACCACCGCTTGATGTATTAATAAAAGGGGCAGATTTCATGACTAATGAAATAAAAAACGGCGGCAAGGTATATGTACATTGCAGGCAAGGCCTTGGCAGGGGGCCAACTATGGCCATTGCCTACCTCATCAGCACAGGTATTACCTATGAGGACGCTTACAGCCAGGTAAAAAAAGTACGCACCTTTATTAATCCCCGGCCGGGACAAATCAGCCGGTTAAAAGAACTTGAACATTACTACGGCAACGTACACAGCTTATAAGCTATGGGCTTCTTTCCAGAACATGGACTGCGGCCATCGCTGCTCGCTAAGGTAAATTTGTGACCGTGCTTTAAGGTATTGTTCAAATATCGAAGTAAGATGCTGCTCGTATGCGGTTAATGCAGTTCTATCATTCTCTTTAATTAATTGCTCAATTGCATCAGCCGCTTCATTGGCTGTATATATGGTGTTGGTAATACCATGAGAAGATAAGGGATCAAAACTGATGGCAGCATCGCCTACAGCAAGCCAGGCGGAACCTGTTAACCTCTGTGCTTTTGAAGAGTTGGCATTATAACCCTTTACAGGGCAATTGGCCGCTGGTTCGATAAAATCTTTAAGATACTTAGTATCCTTTAGCATCAAAGGCCAGTTCTGATAGTTTTTCAACTGTTGCTGTGCACCGCTTTTCTTGTTGCAAAACAAGGTCATCACATTATTTTGCTCATTAAGCGTCGATACGATACCCCACCCATCTTCGAAAGATTCAATGTACACCGAATGGCGAAGCACCTGATGTTTAATGTATGGCAAATGGCAGCTAAATGCATTCAGGCTGTCTGCATCTACAGAAGGAATCCCCAATTTAGCAAGTATGCTTCGGTTTCGGCCCGTGGCATCAACTATCATGTGGCAGTTACACTGTTTCTGCCGATCATGCTCTGCCCATTCCACTGTAATTACCTCGCCTTTGGTTATTGAAATATTTTGTGTGAAAGGCACCAGGCGATGGGCCTGCATCGCCAGCAAACTGCTTTTAATTGCCTGCTTATCAATTTTAAGTCCATACTGGTAAGGCCTGTGAAAATAAAAGTTATTATCAGCAACCTTATCGCTACCCCAAAGCGAATGATAGCCGTTTGTTTTTTGTAACGCTGTACGCTCAAACAATGAAAGCAGACCTGTTTTATTTAATAAAGGAATTGCAGAAGGCGGCAGTGTTTCCGCCAGGGCAGGCTGATCTGTCATTTTGCCCTGGCGGTTAAGCACTATATGCGATATGCCTTTACGGTCAAGAAGCAGCGATAACGTTAATGCGGCTATACCGTTGCCTGCAATAACTACCGTTGCTTCCATCGGCTTAGTCGTCGGTACCCTTTCCATTAAATGCTACGTAAACTGTTTCTGGTATGCCATCTACTCTCGGGCTTACTTTACGCCCCGCTACCATACCTATTTTTTTCCACTGGTATACCATGCTTATTAAGCCATTCATATAACCACCTTCCGCATGATAGCCCTCAAAACCGGTATTAGTAGTTTGCAGCCAGGGCAAGCGGCCGGCAAAAATATTACGTTTAGTATCAGGCAGTATATTCGGATCAAGGATTTTGAGGTAACTGGCTTCGGGCAGCACGTGTACAGGTAAGTTAGCCGCCCACCACGCTGGCACAGGATACTGTTTTTCTATAAATACAGCCTGACAGCTGCCTGCATCAGATTGCCATGGTATCCCCATCCACTTGGTAAGGTCGCCCGGAGTAATTTTCCATAACCAGTGTTTTCCACCAGTAGTATCCATTGTTTTACGTATGTCTTCAGAATCCATCTGAAAGCCAAAGTCGTTGAAGAATATCTCTTTCTGTTCCGCTGGTGTGGCCGCATTAATACGAATTTCCCTAAGTCCGAACAGCCCTTCTTTGGCAGCTACTTTTTCAAATATTTCCTTATTCTCTGCATAGATAAGGTTATGACGCATAGGCCAGGTAAGCTCTACGCCCGGATGAAAACCGCCGCCATAAAGAGTCTCCAGTACAGCCCGCGTCATCAGCAATGGCTTTTTTGACGGATCAGTGGCAGCTTCCAGAAATTTCTGGCGGTAATATTCGCCTAATTCGTCAATATCGTTAAACGTTATACCCTCTCCAACCGGAGCAAAATCGCCATCTTTCCATTGCCTCATTTTATCATACAAAAGCGGGGGTATAGCAAACCATTGAGCCGGACTACCTGGATAATTGATACCATCACCGGGATAATATGGCAGTTTCAATTCGTCAAGCCCACTGCCCCGGTTAGAAATACTTGTAGTAGAACTGCTTGGAATAACGGGTTCATTGTTGTAAGGATAGGCCGGATCACGGAAAAGATTAAACACCTGCTCACGTACGGGCTTTGCCTCGGGTGTATTCTGATAAAGGTATTTAAATTTACCATCAGCCGTCAGCTTATCTACAGTTTCTTTGAATGATGGTGCAAGAAAATCTCCAAGGTTGACCCATTGCATGCGGTAAAGGCGATACATTAGCGGGAATACAAGGCTGAATTCAGACTGAAATTCATCTTCAGATGCTCCGCTGATAATATCATACATTGTTGATATGGGATTGATCTGCGGTGCATAATCAGGCGGAGCAGTGGTAACCCATGCCGCCGAATTAGCATCTGTTAACTCGTAAGTAGCGCCATCTGCCTTAGAGGTAATTACTGCCGTAATACGACCATCGCAAATGTCATCGTACCAGTTTGAATTATCGGCAAAATCGGTATTAAGATCAGAGGGGTTCAGTGCTGCCGAAATACCATCTGCCGCATAAAAGATCAGCGTTCCGTTATCATATTCAACCGTACCCAGATTTACTGTTTTATCAGTTGTATCAATACTGGCAGCAAGTTTACTAACCCCGCCTTTTTTAAAAGGGAACTCACCTTCTAAAACCTGCCGGTTGTTCACCTCATCAACTGTTACGGCATCGGGCCGGTTTACCAGCTCTTTACGGTAATCATAACCACCCGGCATACGGATACTCATATCAAGCACGTTAGGGTTACGCTGGGTAGCACCAATGCCCGGAGCTATTTTATTTATTGCAAATTCAGGACTGAGATTCCTGTTTTCTGATATAATAGAGAGATCGAGACTATTATTAAAATCATACCAGAACGGTTTTTTGTTGGCTACTTCGGCAGTCCATTTAATGGTGTATTGTGCCGGATCAACCTGTTTAAACGGCCGGCCGCTCTCATCACATTCATAAATATAAAAACGCTGCGCCTGTTTTCTGATCTGGCCTGTTTCAGTCAGATAATTTTCATCAGTTTTGTAAAGGTTTTCCCAGGGAATATCCGGGCTGAAAGTGACCTGATCCTGCTGCGCCGGGCCATTTCCAAGACGAGCTACACCGATTGAAGGATATATCCTAAACCGGGGATTGATTTGATTTGCCATTGTGCTTGTATTTAGGTTAATAGAATATTGGTTTTACAGTTATCGCTGCATCGCAGCTAAGTGATCATAAAAACGATATGTTGTAAGGCTGACAGAATTATTTCTCCTTACTAACTTACATCTGTTACTAATCGCTTTTATATAATTGTTTTACGGCTGCTCAGCATATTTTCAGGATCCTGAACATATTTTTCCTTGATCTCTTTTAAATGGTCGTAACTGTCCTGAAAATAAACACGGGTAGGTACACTATCATCTTTGAAGCTGATAAAAGAACCGTAGGTACCTGGAATATCATAATTACGGCATACTTCCAGCCAGTCCATAGCACGGTTAACATAAGGCTGTACAGCCGGATTAATTATGCCATTGTTATTCCACCACGCCTGGTATTGAATGGTATAATAGCATTGCTTATACGGCATAGCGCTGCCCTGTGGATAAACGTTGGCCTGGTAGTCGTAATTTTTATAATATTCGCCGGTAATTGCACCCAGTGTAAAATAGGTGGTCATCCCCTGCTTTGTTCCTTCGTCGTATAACAGATTTGATTCCAGACTTTCTATTAATTTCTCCCTGCGATTTTTTGCAACCTGCTCGTCATCCGTTACAGTGGCCAGCCTTGACGTAATTTTATGTGGTGCCGGTTTATCAATTTCGGGTGGTATAGCCTGAAAGTGCAAAGGTAAAGCCGAAGTATCGTATTTACTTTCGAGGTCATCATTTTTATGATTACCTGTATCCCATTTTATAATCCTGTCCCAAGCCGAAAATGGGCTCCATTCCCGCTGCGTCTGATCAGGAATTGCGGTAAGCTTACCCGTTACGCCCGAAGTAACGTTATTGGATAATACAGCCTCTATTTTATCCTCAAATGATACGGTATAATCAAGATATTCTGACTTAGGAAACCAGTCTGTATCAATAATCTTATTAAGGTTATCTTCAAATTCTTTTTGGCTGGCAAATTGCGCTTTGCTCCCCATGTAATAGCCATAGAAATACGTATCATGTTTTGAGTTTTCTACCGGTGTTTTATCCTCATCATCTTTATGCTTGGCTACTATCTTTAAGTTAGTACCCAAAAGATCCGGATTTTCGCCATATTGTATGAGTTGTTCCCATCTTTGTAAAAGCTTTACAGCCGGTGGGATATTAGGGCTTATGGTATGATCCCAGGCTACTGTAAACTTAGTAGTGTAATCTGGCAGTGTGAAGGTCTTGTAAATAAGTTCGGTAACAACCCCATAACTCATACCGCCGCCGCCTCTTAAAGCCCATAACAACTTGCGGTCTTCATCATTAAGGTCTTCAACAGGAGTTCCATCGTATTCAGGTATCAGTTTGTTATCGATAATTTTTTTGATGGTTCCGTCACCTAATACAATGGTCACCCCGGCAAGGCTCTCACAGCCCATGCCCTTTTGCCGTGTCCATGGCCCCCATCCGCCGCCAAACGTGAAGCCGGCTATCCGTACCGAATAACAGGTACCGTGCGGCAAGCCCACATTTTTCTTATTCATGGCTTTGATCAGGTCAATGAACATAATGCCCGGCTGTATTACAGCGTAGTTTTTCTCAGCATCTATGGTTACATTTTTCATTTCGGACAGATCAATAACAACTGCATCTGTACCAGAGCATTCACCTTCGTGATCATGCCCACCCGAACGTACCCTTAAATCGCCTTTATAATGCCATTCTCTGAGGCACTTTATTACCGCTGATACCTGTTCCGGGTTGGTACAAAATACCATAGCCGTAGGGCGAAACTGGTAATAAGTGTTGAAGATCTGCCTCTTATCATTATACTTCTTATTTGTTTTCGGCGAATCAAAAAGTATTTCAGGCATGTTGTTTTTGGGGAGGCGTTCTTGCAACATCCCAATAACGCTTTGGATAGCAACTTCCATAAGATTTGTTTTGTAATAAGGTTTACTTAAAGTACCGTAAAATTTAAAACAAAAGCAAATCAGAAACTATGTTTTTATCATGAATGATAAGCCCAACACTGACATCGTTTTCTGTGCTGCGTCAATATTTCAGGTACGTTTTAAATACTTCTTATTAAGAGCCAGTTGTGTCTGCACACTCTTACTAAGTTATTGCTACTCTTTTTTAACAATATCGCTGTTAACTTCAATTTCGTTTAATAAGCCGGGAGAATTAACAGCTCCTGAAAAGCTTTTTTCGGGCGCGGCAGCAGAGATTTTACCAAGGTCTGCATCTGTCTGGTCTAACTCCCGGAATAGTTTATTTAACTGAATAAGGTGAGAGTTGAAAAACTTTACCTTGTTATTGTATGCGTTGATACGTTGATTATTAGCTATAGCGGTGACCTGACGCGAAGTATCCGCCGGCAATACCGAATATGGGGAAAGATTATTAACGGTAGTGCGAATGGGCAATAATGAAGGTGCTGGCTCCTTATCGTCAAGCGCCTGCAGGGTAAGCACCTGCGGATCGGGGTTGTAAGCTACCAGACTTTTATATTCGTCCAGTATATCGTTACTGATACGGCGTTCGGTTGCCTGGTCTTCGGCTATAATATTTCTCTTTACATTACTTTTGAATCCGTTAAACAGCAGCGATGTAAAGTCATGGGCTTTGGTGCGCAATACAGCCCCCTGCACAGAATAATAATTGCTGAGCGTTTTAGTTTTGGCATACATCACCCCCAGGTTGGTACTGAAAACCTGTAATGGAGAAGCGAGCGACAGATCGGTTTCGTTGCCAAAATTATAAAACTGCCGCCCATAAATTTCCAGGTCATCAATACGCTCATAGGATGAAAGGAAATAGAGGCGGTAACGCTGGTATTCTTTATCGGGGTTATCTATCTGTGCATAACAGTTTTGCAAAAAATCCTGAAATGATTTATCATTAAATATCTGATAAATATTGGCCTGCGCAGTGGGTTTCCAGCGCACAAGCGAGATACGGGCCTTAAACTCCAGTTCGGCAGTACTATTTACCCGTAATGAATCAAACATTTTAGCAACAAAGTAAGCCACCTGCGCATTGGCCATGCCCCGCTTATCTTTATCTACCATAGCTTGCAGGCTGTCCTGTATGGTCAGGTAGTTCTCGCTGTTATTCCAAAAAGACGGCTCAAGGGGCGGCAGCAACAACCGGTTTGTTTTAACGTCGACAAAAACAAAAGTACCCAAAGGATAAACGTTCTGAAAATTCTTTTCGAGCATGGACAGGCTGCTCATCGATGTGGAATCCAGCCTCAACAAAAAGTTAAGTACTTTATTATGTTCCAATTTTACACTTAATCCTTCCAGCGATTCAAAGCTGGTATTGGTTTTTTCAGGTACAATGATCTGGATGTTCTGAACCGTACTTTTTTGTTTATCTAAGGTTGCAAAATCGCGCCGGATGGTAATTGAGGTTTGATCCTCGCTGTCCTGTCCGTAAAAAGCGATGGTATCGCCTTTTCTTATTGATAGCTCTTTCTCTTTAACCTGACCAGGATCCAGATTAAACAATGGCTTTACGCGCACTTCGCCGGCATGCTGGTTGATGCGGTAAAATACGGCCACCTTATTTTTTCCGGGGTTAGTGATACGAAATTTAAAACCTGTTGCCATTGATACAAATGGCAACATAACGCAGCCAAGCAAAACAAGCAGGCTTATGCGATAAATTGCATGAATTTTCATAGGGGTATTTCTCACTAAACGGTAAAAGCAAAAAAATAGTTTGCGAACAAATTCATTACATCATTTTGATGCCGCTCACTATTTATTTATCCTTAAAACTCTTTATCACCAAACTCGCTATTGGGCAGTTTTAGCTTACTGGTCAGTTTGTTCAGGTTAAAGCTAAAATTTACCATTATCACGTTAGTTTCATAGATGTAGTTAGTAGTAGTATAAAAGTCAGGTCCCGAGGTGGTAATACGCTGCCGGTTAGATTGGTGCCAGCCCAGATCTATATTTTGCCATTGCAGCATAGCAGCAAAACGACCGTTCATAAACGTTTTCTTTAGCGAGGTATTGGGCACCAGGAAGCGCGAATCTTCACCTTGTGCTGTAGGCCTGCGCGACAAGTAATTCACATTTCCCTGAAGGTTCCAGGTAGTACCAAGCTTGAAGTTGGTGTTAGCATTAACGGAATATACCCAATTGCTATTGGACACATAAGAGTTTACGCCTACAATGTTGAGCGTACCATTGATCTTGTAATTATAAACGTTAGCACCCAGGTACAGGCTCCACCATTTAAGCGGCTGCAAATTCACTCCTGCTTCCAATCCTATAGACCGTGCGCGGTCTGCATTCGTGTACACCCGGTTTAAAATGGTATCGGCATATACACTGTTTACCCGCTGAATGGGGTTCTTTACGTTCTGGTAATACAGCGTTGTAAAGAATGAACCTTTATGGAGCATTCTGATCAATCCTAACTCTGCCAGATCCACAAACTCCGGCTTCAGATCAGGGTCGCCTTGCTCTAACGTTTCAGAATGCTCCCTCTCGGGAATAGGATTCAGTTCAAAGTTGGTAGTGCGCTGCACCCGTTTACTATAACCGGCTTTAGCCTGCCAACCCTCGTTAAAAGTATACAGCAAATTAGCTGACGGGAACAGATTAGACAAATTAAGTTGGTGCGGCACCGGATCATAAGATAAATTTACGGTACGGGCGGCGTATTCATATCGCAAACCTGCCGTGTATTCAAGCTTATTTTGCTTACCTGAATATTGTGTATAAACCGAATTGATCTGATTCTTTGCCCTGGCGCCACCCCTGAAACGGTCAGCATCCGGCTGTGATATGGTAGGCGTAACAACATAACCGAATTGCCCGTCCTGTGTATCATACCTGAACTGATAACCGCTTTCCAGTTTGCCCTTACCGATAATGGCTGCATAATCTAATTTAAACCGGTAACCGTTAATAGGATTCTTGTAAGGGTTATATACGTATTGTATGGTATCTACTATGTTAGGATACTGCAGGTTCCGGTTCTTAGTGTCACCATACAGGTTTGCATGCTCGTACAAAAAGGATGTGGTCAGTGTTGATTTGTTACTAAAGGTATGCGTGTAATCTAAATTGCCTAATGAGAAGTCCCCTTCTTTGGTTTGCAGGTTAGAGTTGAAATAGGTGGTGCTTTTGAGAATCTTCCCTGTTGTCAGATCGGCCGTGCTGTTATTATACAGCAGGTCGGCCAGGCGCGATTGAAAACGGTGCCCGATAAACAAACCAGCCGAAAAGGAGTTGCTCGCATCGGCCGTGAAATTTGCAGAAAACCGGCCTGCATAATTATATTTATCAAAGCTCCGCTCGCCATTGGAAGGGAAACGGGTAATGGTATTGTTGGTGAAGTTTTTGGTGTAGGCGTCGCCCTCCCGGTAGCCAGCTACATCTGTCCGAAGGTAATTGCCACTGGCCGACAGGTCCCATTTACCTTTACGGTAATTCAATGTCAGATCGCCGCCAAAGCGTTTCGGCTTTTCTTTATTGCCATAATCGCCCGTACTGGGCAACCCGCCCTGGGCGTTCGCAGCCAAGGTAAATCCATCATTCGCTCCTTTTTTAGTGATGATGTTAATGATACCGGCTTTCCCATCCGGGTCATACTTTGCCGAAGGAGACGTGATCACTTCTATATTTTGCAAACTATTGGCAGGCAATTGGCTCAATACCGTTTGCGCATCAGTGAATACCGGCTTGCCATTCACCAGTACCAGAAAGCCGGTAGAACCGCGCACACTGATATCACCCTCACCGTTAACCGTAACCGAAGGCAGATTTCTCAATACGTCAATAGCTGTACCGCCGCGGGCGCTTTCAAACTGATCGGCCCGGTAAGTTTGTTTATCAATCTTATTTAGAGCATTGTCGCGCTGGCCGGTTATCTTCACTTCGCTGAGCAGCTTTTGACTGCGCGAAAGCCATATCGTACCGGCATTAACCTGGCTGTTAGCTGTCAGGTTAAAAGTTTGCGTACGTTTAGTATGATAACCTATAAAAGCTACTTTGATCACATACGCACCCGCAGCCAGTTTTGAAAACACAAAAGAGCCATTGGATTTAGTCAGTACCCCTGCAACAACAGACGAATCGCTGGCTTTAAGTAAGGCGATACTGGCATATTCAACCGGTTGTTTAGTCTGTTCATCAGCCACTATGCCGGCAACGGAAGCATTTTGGGCAAATAATGATTTAGATGATAAGAGAATTATAAAAAGGATAAACGTAATGTTTTTCATGAAAATAATGCCGCGACACAAAAATACTTTGCACCGGCTTTACTCACATTGTACAATACTTCTGAACGATTGTAGATTACCCTTTTGTTACAGCCATCTCACGGTAGGCACCAGGGGTTAGATTAGTGTTTTGTTTAAAAAACTTAATGAAATGCGGCGAATCGGTAAAGCCAAGGTCAGTAGCTATTTCGTGTACGGATTTGCCAGTGGCACTCAGCAACAGTTTAGCTTCCAGCAAAATTCGCTCATTAATAACTACGGCAGGGGTTTTATACACCGCTTTTTTACAGGTCTCATTTAAAACAGCCGTAGTGACATGCAGACGCTCTGCATAAAATCCCAGTTCACGCGTTTGAGCAAAATGATCGTTAACTAACCGTTTATACTGCTGAAAAAGATGATCGGCACCGTTAAATATCGGTTTGCCGGTTTTTGACAACTGCCGTAATTTAGCGATTAGTAAATGCAGATAGGCCCTGTAGGTTCCAGTATCAGGAGCAGCGGACTTGAACTCGTTATACAATAAGTTTACCAAATCAAATAGCGGATGATCTGCCGCAGACAGCGCTATCTGAGCCGGAAACCTGAAAAGGATCTCTATATCCTCCTTTAATAATAACTCTTCCCTGAAAAGTATTACGAATCCCTTTGGCAAAGAAGAGAAGTTCCAGCAATGGGTTTGGCCCGGGCGCAGATAGTAGGCTACCGGGGATATCACCTCAAACTGATGACCGTCAATTTCGTGAAAGCCCGAACCCTGGTTGAGCAGGATGAGTTCATGATAATTGGCATGCCGGTGAGGCCGGGTTGGTTTAATGACCTCTTTCATCAAACTAACCTTTATCTCCAGGTCGGCTTCCATTTTATCCTTAACCGGAATATTATTGGTTATTGCCAGCATACTTATTATCAGCAGCTAAAGTTAACAGAAAAAGGCGGTTGAACAGACAGCAAGAAGTTTGTTTTTATGCAGGGTTAAAAGTCAGGTGATCCAATTATTCATCCGGAAGATATATCCCCCATACCAAATTAGAGAATTCGCCAGCAGCGAAGCGGACGATGGTTACCCCATCAGTGATCTCGTAAATACCCATAACATGATCTTCACCATATATGGGGTCCTTGACCCAAACGTATTGCTTTTGGTCAAGCCATTCGTATGACCAGATATTCAGACCATTAATAAAAAGGTCATGGCCGTCGATAACTGATTTGTAAAACTTCCAGTTCATGTTTCTTTTTAAATAGCCCGGATACTTGCAGATATTTTAATGCCAGATGGTTATAGCACCGTTACATTAAAATCAAACACGATTTCTTTCATAAATGTCTTGAAAATTTTTGTTATAAATTCAATTAAGAACCCCGTTTTGCTGTCCTTAATTTACCAATCATACATAACTTATTAAACACTAAGTCTTAACTGGAATATTAGGATTACTACGTACATAATTTCATTCTAAATAATTTTTTTAACTATAAAACATAATTCACTACGTTTTAGTTGTACAAAGGACAATAGCATCGATGAACCTTTTTTGCAAGGCCGGGAGGGGTTGCTTCGCTTGGCAGATAAGGAGAGTTGATTGATGCTATTGACAATAAAATTGTAGGGAAGCTGGACGATGGAAAGACGGAAATTTTCTGGCTGGGCAGTTGAACAGATGTTGCAAATCAGTTAAACACATTAAAATATGTTAGCAATGAATTACCGCGGCCCATACCGGGTGCGCACCGTAGACAAACCGATGCCAGAGATACTGCATCCCGAAGATGCGATTGTTAAGGTAACACGAACCTGCATCTGCGGGTCAGACCTGCACCTGTATCACGGCATGGTACCCGATACCCGTGTAGGCTCTACCTTCGGGCACGAGTTTACAGGTATCGTTGAAGAGGTAGGCCCACTGGTTAAAAACCTGAAAGTTGGCGATCATGTACTGGTGCCTTTTAATATCGCCTGCGGCAAATGCAACTTTTGTAAGCAGGGTTTATATGGCAATTGCCATGAATCAAACCCGATGGCTACGGCGGTCGGTGGTATATTTGGCTACTCGCATACTGCCGGCGGTTTTGACGGCGGCCAGGCAGAATATGTGCGTGTGCCTTACGCAGATGTAGGCCCAACGGTGATTCCACCGGATATGGATCCGGATGACGCAGTACTGCTCACAGACGTGGTACCAACGGGCTATCAGGCTGCAGAAATGGGTGGCATTAAGGAAGGTGATACGGTCGTGATTTTCGGTGCAGGGCCAATCGGCATCATGGCCGCACGCTGTGCCTGGTTTTTCGGGCCTGCAAGAGTAATTATTATCGATCATATCGATTACCGCCTGGAGTTTGCTAAAAATTATGCGAAGTGCGAAGCCTATAATTTTAAGGAAATGGCTGACCCGGTGGTGTTCTTAAAGCAAACCACCGATTGGTATGGCGCCGATGTTTGTATCGATTGCGTGGGCTGTGAGGCCGAAGGCAATACCCTGCAAACCTTCAGCGGCCGTGTGGCACTGATGCAGGCGGGTGCGGCCACGGCTTTTCAATGGGCAGTTAATTCCGTTAAAAAAGGAGGCATAGTTTCGGTGGTTGGCGTATACGGCCCGCCATTTAACTTGGCGCCTATCGGCAACATTGTAAATAAAGGCATTACGCTTAGGGCTAACCAGGCATCTGTAAAACGCCTGTTGCCAAAGCTGATTGACCATGTGCAGTCCGGGCGTCTGAATCCCAAAGGACTTATTACGCACAGGATACCGCTGGCCGAGGTATCAGACGCTTACCGGCTTTTCTCTTCTAAACTGGATAATGTTATTAAAACCGTACTTGTTCCATGAAAAATAATCAAGACTATAAAAACATACCCGGCTGGGGCATGGATGCCGACCCGGAGAATGAACCTACATACCCGATCAAAAACTGGACGGGTGATGACCATAACCGCACCAATTACGAGCGTTCTGAACAACAACAGGATACCGTTGAAATTTTAATATCTAATGAGCGCCCGGCCATCACGCGGGTTTATGGTAATACAGCGCCGCCATCCGGTTTGAGCGGTATGATACGCCGCTACGCTTTCAAGAATAGCGAGGACCGGTACCGTCACTGGATACCGCTGATTCTTGCAGACCGTGTGAATGTGATAGAGGGCTTAGTTGAAGATGCGTTACACGGCCATTTGCCAAATATGTTTAAAGAACGCGGCTGGAAAGTGGAAATGCAGCACAACCCTAAAAAGATGATAGCAAAACTAACTATCGGGTCGCTGCTGGTAACAGCGGGTATCACCTGGCTGATCAGGCGGCAAAAATGAAAAAACAGGAAATCCATTTAGGAGATATCAACCGTATCCTTTTTGGGCAGGCACCTCCGGTGTTTTTACTGGAGGTGCTCATCCGTACTTTATTAACCTATATCATATTACTGGTGGTGGTCCGCTGGCTGGGCAAGCGAATGAGCGGGCAGCTTACGATTATGGAAATGGCAGTGATGCTGGCGCTTGGTGCCATCGTATCGGTTGCAATGCAAGTACCGGACCGGGGCATATTGCTCAGTGTAATCGTCTTACTGATTACGGTCAGCTTTCAGCGGGGCTTCGGTTATCTGGGATTTAAAAGCGCGAAAGTAGAAAAAGTGATTCATGGCGATGTCAATATCCTTGTTAAGGAAGGTATTATGCAACTGCCTGAAATGCAATTTTGCCGGATCTCCAAACAACAGCTTTTTGGGCAATTGCGCTGTAGCGGAATCTATCATCTTGGAAAAGTGCGTCGGGTTTATTTAGAGGCCTCGGGGGCGTTCAGCATTTATCCGGCTAAAACAGATCACCCGGGTTTGTCGGTGCTGCCGCCCGGCGAACGTGAATTGTTCGGCGCAAAGCTGCAAGAAGGCTTGGAAGCTTGCATTAACTGTGGTGTTGTTCGCAAAAAAGAAAGCGAAAGTAGGCCCTGCATGGATTGTCATTGTACCAGTTGGGAGGCTGCAGTTTGCTAATGGATAGTAAAGACATTTATTTTGGCGACTGGCAGCGAATGTTTATAGGTGAAGTGCCTGCCAGTTTTTTTATCGAACTGGTAATTCGTGGTGCTGTAGTCTATTTAATTTTGATGCTATCTATGCGGGCTATGGGCAAACGCATGTCTTCGCAGTTAAGCCGTACGGAAATGGCTGCACTGGTTTCACTCGCTGCTGCTGTAGGCGTTCCGCTCATGGCACCAGACCGTGGAATATTACCTGCCATAGTTATTGCGTTTGTGTTGGTAATGGTTGAACGCCTTGTGGCCAGATTTTCCGCCAAAAGCGAACTTTTTGAACGCGTGGCACAAGGCAATGTAGGGTTATTGGTCAGCGACCAGGTGATCCGTGTAAATGAGTTGAAAAAAGTTGGCATATCACGCGAACAGGTTTTTGCCCAACTGCGCGGCAAAGGTGTTTTGAACCTGGGTGCTGTTAAACGCTTATATATGGAAGCTAACGGCACTTTTACCCTGGTAAAGAATGAAGAGCCGCAGCCCGGTTTATCGGTTGTTCCATTAATTGACAGCGACTTGGCGGCTGAATTTCGCCAGGAAGAGATGAGCGTATGCGGTTATTGCGGTCATCCTGAAAAAACCGTAACCAACCATGATACCATTTGCCCGGTATGCGAAAAGAAAGAATGGCTCAACGCCGTAAGCGATGTTGACTAATCGTTATTGACTCCCCCTCCTTGTATAATCTCTTTCTGACACAAGAGTAAACACTATCAGGTATTCATTTCGTGAATACCTGAATTTTCACATTGCAGTTTCTATCGACTATTAACTGACCAAATATGCAGCTAACTGCGCCATTTCAAAAACTACTAAGAAATAATCCATACCCCCACTGCTGCGCATGCTAAATCATGGTGTCTGCTTATTTAAATTCACTTACATTGCACAAAATTATATTGTGCAAAACATTTATAAATTTGTATCGTTATATTAATATGGAAGATTTACTTAAGCTCGAAAATCAGATATGTTTCCCGGCATATGCATTCTCCAGGAATCTGACTAATTTATACAGGCCTTTGTTGGCTCAACTGGATATCACCTATCCGCAATACCTGGTGCTAATGGTGCTTTGGGAGCATAAAGAGCAGTCGGTAAATCAATTGTGCGAAAAACTGTACTTGGACACGGGAACCCTTACACCACTGTTAAAAAGATTAGAACAAAAGGCATTACTAAACAGGACCCGCAGTAAACAGGATGAGCGTATGGTAATGATCTCTTTAACTGCTACAGGCATTCAACTGAAAGAAAAAGCGAAGCACATCCCAATGGAATTGGTCAAATGTATGAATGTGTCCATTGACGAACTCCTTCAACTAAAAGGCCTTTTAAATAAAGTTTTAAACAAATAGATGCGTACTTCCATAATACAAAATATTGCCCGCATCATTTTAGGTGCTTTTCTGGCTTTTGCAGGTATAAGCCACCTTACATTTAACCGGTCCGAATTTTTGGCGCAGGTACCTCAGTGGCTTCCTGTCAATCCGGACCTGACGGTCATATTATCCGGAATAGTAGAGATCAGCCTGGGTTTATCACTCATTTTTATAATCAAAAACAAAAAATGGGTTGGCATAATTACTGCGGCTTTTTTTGTGCTGATCTTTCCGGGAAACATTGCACAGTATGTCAATAAAATTAATGCCTTTGGCCTTAATACTGATAAGGCGCGATTAATACGTCTCTTTTTTCAACCTGTCCTTATTATATGGGCGCTATGGAGTACCAACGCGCTCAAAAAGAAATAATTATATCATTTAAAAACAACAACAATGAAAGTTTTATTTGTAGTTACCTCACATGATCAATTGGGCGATACAGGCCACAAAACAGGTTTCTGGGTAGAAGAATTTGCAGCACCATATTACAAATTCACCGACGCCGGTTATGAGGTAGTAGTAGCTACCCCTAAAGGCGGCCAGGCACCAATTGATCCTAACAGCGAAGCACCTTCAGCGCAAACAGATGCTACCAAACGCTATTATAATGACGCCAAGGTACAGGATGTCATCGCTCATACCCATAAGCTTGCAGAAGTAAATGCATCAGATTTTGATGCCATTTTTTATCCGGGAGGCCACGGCCCGCTTTGGGACTTGGCTAACGATTCAAAATCGGCACAACTGATCCTTGATTTTTATAACAGCGGCAAATTAGTGGGTGCTGTTTGCCATGCGCCGGGTGCATTTAAAAATGTAAAATTTGAAAACGGCGAGCCTTTTGTAAAAGATAAAAACGTTACCGGATTTTCAAATACAGAAGAAGCAGCGGTAAAATTAACCGATGTAGTACCCTTTTTAGTAGAGGATGAACTAAAAAATCTAGGTGGGAACTATAGCAAAGTGGCCGACTGGGGCGTACACGTGGTTGAGGACGGCCTATTGATCACCGGCCAAAATCCGGCCTCGTCTGAAAGTGTTGCCGAAAAAATGATCGAACGTTTAAAATAATATCCATCATAAATCATTTAACTAAAAATGAAAACATTATATACTGCGGATGCAACCGCAACCGGAGGCCGTAACGGCCATGTAAAAAGTAGTAACGGCGTGTTAGATATTGAGGTTAGAATGCCTAAGGCACTTGGCGGCGCCAATGACGACTATACTAACCCCGAACAATTGTTTGCCGCTGGTTATGCAGCCTGCTTTGATAGCGCACTCAATCTGGTGATCAAACAGGCAAATGTGACTACCGGAGGTACCACTGTAACCGCAAAAGTAAGTATCGGTCAAAATGATGCCGGTGGCTTTGGCCTGGCTGTAGAGCTCGACGTTAACGTTAAAGGAGTTGAACTGGATAAGGCGAACGAACTGGTAGCTAAAGCACACCAGGTGTGCCCATACTCTAATGCCACCCGTGGCAATATAGAGGTCAAATTAGCAGTTACTAATAACTAAAAATTCAGAAAATGTCATTAATAGAAGATTTAAAGTGGAGATATGCCACTAAAAAATATGATCCGACTAAAAAAGTAAGCCAGGAAGATATAGATAAGATTGTGGAAGCCGCAAGGTTGGCGCCTACTTCTTCAGGCTTGCAGCAGTTTCGGGTGCTTGTTGTGTCAAACCAGGAGATTAAAGAAAAGCTTGCCCCCAGCTCGCTTAACCCTGAGGTAATGGTGGATTGTTCGCATGTGCTGGTATTTGCCGCATGGGACAGGTACACTGCCGAACGGATAGATACCATTTATGATCGTATCACTGATGAAAGAGGTTTGCCGCAAGGAAGATTCAGCAGCTATACAGATAAGATCAAAGATATCTACCTGAATGAAACTGCGGAAGAAAACTTTGTGCATACGGCAAGGCAATCATACATCGGGTTTGCATTAGCTATTGCACAAGCTGCCGAACTTAGGATTGACAGCACACCGGCAGAAGGTTTTAACAATGCATTGGTTGATGAATTGCTTGATCTTAAATCTTTAGGCCTAAAAAGCGTAACCTTGTTATACCTGGGCTACCGTGATGAAACCGATTGGCTGGCACCTATGAAAAAGGTCCGCAACCCGGTTGAAGATTTTGTCATCGAATACAAGTAAATTAGGCTTAAATACAAGTAGTAATTACTGATATCTTATACCATGCAAAAGCCGTTTTCTGAATCAGAAAACGGCTTTTATGTTAAAACATCCTCCGACTTCTTTTATAATCTGCGCTCTGACTCCTGAATAGGTACATCATTTATACTGGCATACCTTTTTTGCATCAGGCCATTTTCATCAAACTCCCAATTTTCATTTCCGTATGCGCGGAACCATTGACCTTCGTTATTGTGATATTCATACTCAAAACGTACTGCAATTTTGTTATCTGTAAAGGCCCAAAGCTCCTTCTTAAGTTTGTACTGGTGTTCGTTTTCCCATTTCGTTGTCAAAAATTTCACAATTGCTTCACGGCCATTTAAAAATGTTGAACGATTACGCCATTCGCTGTCTACAGTATAAGCTTTAGATACTTTTTCAGGGTCTTGTGTATTCCAGGCATCTTCTGCCATTTGAACTTTTTGTATTGCCGTTTCAAAAGTGAAGGGTGGCAATGGAAGTTTTTGCTCCATGATTAGTGTTGACTATAGATTGTTAATAATACAGTCGAAGGTAGTGTTCAAGTCTGTCGTATCTATGGCGCTTTTTATTGTATGTGCGGTAAAATTTATGCATTTAATAGGGTTCAAACTCATTGAAATAGGTGAAGTCAGTTTTCAGAGTTTTCTGGAATTTTTGCAAATGTTAACCCCAATTAATCAGCATTAACAATTTATAATATAAAATCAAAAAAGCCGCATTTTACCGAATAATGAGTACTAAGCACTTTGACGAATGTTTATTAGAAATAATAGATTCTATTAGGACATATCTTCTTGCAACTTTAGTTGCTTAAGTGAAATAAAAGCTCATCTCAATCTTGAGATAGCCTTTGGCCGGGCGCTTCTAATTGGCGGATTACTTATCCCAGCCAGGCAATGCTGTGATCTAATTCATCTTACTTTCAAAATCATCATCATAAATTCATGAAACGTAAATAAATTAGATTCCCATAATTAATGAATGATGAAGACATTTTGCGGAATACCTTTGATGCTGACGGCCTTAATTTTACTTTTTGTAACTGATTATAGCCGTGCTCAAAACATGCCGCTGGCAAATGCATTTTCACATAACGATTACCAACATAAACTACCGCTTTTTGAAGCGCTTAATAACGGTTATACTTATATTGAGGCTGATGTATATGTGCACAAGAACCGCCTGGTAGTTACGCATGTTCTTCCTCTTATTCATCACCATCGCACGTTAGAGGGTTTATACCTTGCTCCACTGGCCAAATATATCAGCGCCAACAACGGACAGATCTATCCAGGCTACAATCAACCGGTTACCTTGATGATTGACATCAAATCTGATCCGGTAAAAACCTATCAGTTGCTGAAACCGTTGCTGGAGAAATACCATGCAGCGCTTAACGGACAAGTGAGCATTGTGCTTTCCGGAAACAAACCATACGGACAGGTAATTGCCGATACCACCAAATTGGTAACGCTTGATGCCGATTTATGTAAAATTAACCGCACCGCGGCCGACGACAAGCTGCTGGCCATGGCCAGCTGTAAATATTCTAAACTTCTAAAGTGGAAAGGAACAGGTGCCCTATCATTAAAAGACCGCTTGAATCTGACGGCTTATGTTAGACAAGCGCATTTATGCGGCGCCAAAGTGCGTTTATGGCATTCACCAGACAGCCCTGTAGTATGGCATCAATTATTACAATGCGGAGTAGACCTAATTAATACTGATAAATTATCCAGGCTGCGTGAGTTTTTGACCAACGGCAATTCTGACAATCAGTTAAAACCCGAAGTAAATAACAATAATGATCTGCAACAAAATTAATTGCTTGAAATTAAGCCTTTAGTACTGAACAGCGTAACCTTATTATACTTTGGCTATGTGAGGAAACAGATTGGTTCACACCTATGAAAAGGTCTGCAACACAGTTGAACATTTTGTGATCTGATATAAGTAATTCATCACCTCTTCAAGCAATTCACAATCTGATTAAAAAAACCTGTCCATTATTTTATATTTTCAAGATAAGACTTAAATATTTATATAAAATGCTACAGTTTTATACTATAAATTCATAATTTAACAAAATTATAAGCAATTTCCAGGTGCTGTAATTAATTTTTATTGTTGAATATTATAAAGGGCAGTTTGCTTATGCATTCTTCACAGCATTTTGAAAGATATAATTTATTAAATGGCGTTTGGGACGAAATGTATGCCAAAAACCATCTGATTCGCGGGCATTATCAAAAAGTCATCGATTATTTGAGTCAGGAATCGCCCGAAGATCTGAGCAGAAAAGAAGAATTAGCCAAGAGGCTGTTCATGACCCAAGGCATCACATTTACGGTTTACAACAGCGGCGAGGGCATTGAAAAAATATTTCCGTTTGATATAATCCCGCGCATTATTACAGCCGAAGAATGGGCCTTTATAGAGCGGGGTATAAAGCAGCGCCTTACTGCGCTTAATCTGTTTCTTAAGGATATTTACCATAACCAGTTCATTATAAAAGATGGCGTGGTACCAATAGACATTGTCTATAGTTGCCCCCACTTTTTGCGCGAAATGTACCAGCTAAACGTACCTTATGATGTATATGTACACATTGCCGGCATCGACCTCATACGCGACTATGATGGTACCTTTTACGTGTTAGAAGATAATCTGCGTACACCATCAGGAGTTAGCTACATGCTGGAAAACCGTGAGATAACCAAACGCTTGTTTCCGGACCTGTTGCCTAATTGCAACGTGCGCAGTGTAACCGAATATCCATCTATACTTTATAAAAACCTGATGTCGCTTTCGCCGCGGCAAATGAGCAATCCCACCATTGTGCTGCTTAGTCCGGGCATATACAACTCAGCCTACTTTGAGCATACCACACTCGCCCGCCTGATGGGTGTTGAGCTGGTTGAAGGCCGCGACCTGGTAGTAAACAACCATACTGTTTACATGAAAACCACAACCGGTTTGCAGCAGGTTGATGTAATCTATCGCCGTGTAGACGATGACTTTTTAGACCCCCTTGTGTTTAACCCTAACAGTGTATTGGGCGTAGCAGGGCTTATGGGGGCTTATCGTAAAGGAAATGTAGCCATAGTAAACGCCATAGGTAATGGTGTAGCCGACGATAAGGCTACCTATATTTATGTACCAGACATGATTAAGTATTACCTTAATGAGGAGCCCATCCTGAAAAACGTACCAACGCACCGCCTTAGCAATGCCGACGACCGCGAATATGTGTTTAAGAACATCAATAAAATGGTGATAAAGAAAACCAATGAAAGCGGAGGCTACGGTATGCTGATGGGGCATGCAGCCAGCGATGAAGAGATAAATAAATACAAGCAGGAAATACTTAAAGATCCGCGCAGCTTTATTGCGCAGCCCACGATCAGCCTTTCTTCAGCACCGTGCTATATAGGCGGCGAACTGCAACCACGGCGGATTGACCTTAGGCCGTATGCCCTTTGTGGCCCCGATGGCATAGAGATTGTACCCGGCGGATTAACGCGCGTAGCCCTCACAGAAGGCTCGCTGGTGGTTAACAGTTCACAGGGCGGCGGCAGTAAAGACACATGGGTACTAAACCCTACCACTGACCAATGAGTGCAGGATGATTAAAAATTTAAAAATGGCAGTTGAGACATCAAAATACATTATTCAAAAGTTCCTTCGGGGGGTTAGGAGGCACCTATGTTAAGCAGGGTAGCAGCAAGTTTTTACTGGTTAAGCAGATACATAGAGCGCAGCGACGGTATCCTGAGGATGCTCAAGATAAACTATGCCTCGTCTCAGGATTCAGTGCAGGGGTTTAGCTGGGAGCCGGTGATACGCATTTTTTCGGGTCCGGACCAGGAATTGATTAACAGACTTAAGAATGACAGCCGTGCAGTTTTGAAGTACCTGGTAATTGATAAAGAAAACGCCAATTCGATATTAAATATAATTACACTTGCCCGCGAAAATGCGCGCAGTGTACAGGAGCATATTCCTAAGGACCTTTGGCAATGCCTTAACGAGTATTACCACACCGTGAAAGAACCACGTATTGCAGCCGGCTTAAAAAAAGACGATCCCATAAGCATTCTGGATGTATTGATAAAACAGGTAATGCTTTATTATGGCACAGCAGAGATAACAATGGAACGGGGACAAACCCGGAGTTTCATGAATATAGGCAAGTATCTTGAGCGGGCCATACAATCTATCGATATATTAGATGTAAAATATGGCTCGATAAACGATAATCCCAACCTGCTGACGGATATTACTTACTGGAAACATCTTTTGCAATCCATCGGCGGGTACGAGCTTTACCAAAAAACTTACCGAAACGGCCTGGAAGCCGAAAATGTGATTGAACAGGTGGTGTTAAATAACGATTTCCCGCGCTCGGTTATCTACTCTATAAACAATATTCAGCGGTATTTTGACAGGTTGAAGAATAACAGTAACGTGAACGATTACCGAGAGATATCTTTCCATATAGGCAAGCTGCAAAGCAACATCAAGTACAGTTCGGTAAAAAGCATTGGCCAGGTTGGGCTGCATCAATTTTTAACACATACAAAAGATGACCTTTACAAAATAGGCAGTTCACTGAACGAGTACTATTTTGCAAATTCATAATATAAGAAGCATTGGAGGTTAAATTTCAAGTTATCGCATCTTTAAATTTTTTCTAATTAAATATCATGCCCGAATTTAAGATACAGCATATTACCCGTTATACCTATAACAATAATGTGCGCGACAGTGCCAATAAGATCATTTTATATCCCATATCCGACAAGTACCAGGAAGTTCTGAAGCATGATCTGCGGATTACCGGCAACCCGCAGATAGATACTTATATAGATTATTATGGTAACGAGGTGGGCAGCTTTACCTATATCGAGCCTCATAATATTTTAGTAATCAATTCACAGCTATCTGTGGTTACATACCCACGCCCGCTACCTATTGACAATATGTTTGCAACGGAACAGTGGAATGAACTATATAATTTGAAATACATTGTTCCTTATATCGATTTTTTAAAACAGGAGTATTTTGAGGGGCTGAGCGAGCTTACAGAAATTGTAAATGCTGAAAAGCAGACTGACGATACACCTTACCGTGCAGCGCTTAAGTTTACAAAATATGTTTACAAAAATTTCGAATACATAAAGGGGGTAACAACTGTAGAAACTACCCTTGACGAGATCTGGAAAATAAAAGCTGGTGTTTGCCAGGATTTTGCCCACCTGCTGATGGTGATGCTTCGATCGGCAGGTATACCCGCAAGGTATGTTAGCGGCTATATATGCCCCAATAAAAATGGCATGCGAGGCGAAGGTGCTACCCACGCCTGGGCCGAGGCCTATTTACCTGGCTATGGCTGGCTTGGTATAGACCCAACCAATAATTGCATAGCTAATGAGAACCATGTAAGGCTGGCAGTGGGCCGCAACTTTTCTGACTGCTCCCCGGTTAAGGGCGTATACAAAGGCTCGGCGCAGCACAGGCTCGAGGTATCTGTATCCGTTGGGCACGAAGACAGCCATTTACCAGAAGAAAAAGATATATTTACAGCTTCATCGGTACCTCATAAACCTGCAGGCACTGCATTGCGCAACAGCTACGAAAGGTATATGGAAATGATACAGCAACAACAACAGCAGCAGCAATAATAAGGTACTGTACTTACACATCTTTAAAATGACCTATTGCTTAGGAATAAAAGTTAAAACGGGCCTCATAGCACTGGCAGATACGCGCATTACATCAGGCACCGAAACTACCAGTAAAAAGAAGATAACCACCATGCAAAAAGATGGCGGCACGCTTTTTATCATGACCAGCGGATTGCGGTCTGTACGAGACAAGGCTGTGGTTTACTTCAATGAGTTAATAAAAACAGAAAATTTCACTCATCTTTACGAAGCAGTAAATGCATTTGGGCAGCAGGTAAGGCGGGTAGCCGAAGAAGACAAGGACTACCTTGAAAAATCGGGTTTTAAGTTTGATCTGAATACGATAATCGGGGGGCAGCTAAAGGGTGATGATGAGCATAAACTTTTCTTGCTTTATCCCGAAGGTAACTGGGTAGAATTTGGCCAGGGCGTGCCATTTGTTATCATTGGTAATTCGGGGCAGGGCAAAGCGATACTTAACCGCATACTGGATGAAGATTCTGATATGCGGCTGGCGCTTAAAAGCGCATTTTTATCATTTGACTCTACCAGGGTAAGCAGCAACAATGTGGACTTTCCGATAGATGTGGTGCTTTATGAGAAAGACGCTTTTGAATTAGGCGAACAACGCTATACACAGCAGGATATGGCCCATATATCAGCACAATGGGCCGAAGAATTAAAGCTGGCATTGCAGCATATACCAGAGGAATGGATGAATACGGCATTTGAAAACTTACCTAAAGCAAAACATGAAGTTTAAAGTTTCGGCAGAGTTAGGTTATGACGTAAAGTCGGCAAGCACTTTGATTTTAAACATCCATGCTTTAAAAAACGGGCATCAAACCATTTTAGATGAAAAGCTGATTATTGATCCATATATACAAGCGGAGGAGTTTGTAGCACTAAACGGCGATAACCGCTTTGTAAGGGTAGATATCCCAAACCCAGGCCCTGTTAACATCAAATATGAAGCTACCGTAGATAATTGTTACCAGCTACGAAACTTTAAAAAATACGACGAGTTAGCCGTAAATCAGTTTGATCCGCAGGTTTTAACTTATCTTAACCCAAGCCGTTACTGCCAGTCGGATAAGTTATATCGCTTAGCCAAAAATACCTTTGGTTATATCGAAAGCAATTACGATAAGGTAGTTGCGATCACCAACTGGGTACATACCAATGTTGAGTATCTTGGTGGCTTCACCAATTCAGAAACGTCTGCTTACGATACAGTTACGCAGCAGGCCGGTGTTTGCCGTGATTTTGCTCATTTGGGCATAGCACTTTGCCGCGCGCTTACTATTCCTGCACGTTACTTTACCGGGTATGCCTATAAGCTTGTACCACAGGATTTTCATGCCTGTTTTGAGGCCTATGTGGGTGGCCAATGGGTATTGTTTGATGCGACGAAGCTGGCACCTTTAAACGGGCTTGTAAAGATTGCCAGTGCCCGCGACGCTGCAGACGCTGCCATTGCCAGCATATTCGGCGATGTATTTTGCAGCTACATAAAAGTAAACTGCGAGTTACTGGATCAGGAGCCATTTACCCCCATTTACTACCCCAAATCAGTTTATGATGGCATTAGCTATTTGTAACCTGATATTCATATAAATAGTAAAAGGCTGTGTCCCTTCAAATGCCTCAGAAGTGGCAATTAAACGTCTTTAATGATAATTACTTTTGCTGAATGCTTAAGGCTTTTGAAAAGAAGCAATGATCTCCTTAAAGCGAACCTCCTGTGATAAATAAAGTTCAAGTAGGCGTAGCTGATTTTTTGCCCTCCGCAAATTGTGTCCCGGATATTTAATAGTGTAATATATATCACCGTTAAGGTAATCAGTTAAAAACCTGACGGCTTGCATGTAAATCATAAATTTACCTGAAAAGGTGAACAACTCTTTTTCAGCTTTGGTTAAGATGCTGCCCATTTGTTCATAATAACCTCTATAAATAGCAATAAAAAAGTTTTCTCTGATTTTAATTTTATCAAGGTCTTGTTCTTCTTCATTTGCTTCGGCAAGGTAAGTGCGCATCATATCTCCTACATCACTGATATAATATCCCGGCATTACGGTATCGAGGTCAATTACACATAGCCCCTTATCGTCATTATCAAACAACACATTATTGATCTTGGTATCATGATGCACAACACGCAGCGGGATATCTAGATTTTTTACAATACTACTATAAGTAGCCTCAATACCAGCAAGTTGCTTTATCTGCTCAATTTCAACTTTTGCCTGTTTAATTCGTTCATCAGTTGCCTTAGCTAAGGCTAAGTTGAAAGCTTTTAGTCTTGCAGAAAGATCATGAAAACCTGGTAAGGTATATTTCAGCTTTGAAACCTCAAAATCTCTTAACAAATAGGTAAATCTTGAAAACTGGCGTGCGGCTTCATATGCCTGTTCGCTTTTTGTAAGAAAGTCAACCGTGTGCGAATTTTTAACGAAATTAAACAACCTGTAAAAGCTACCATTTAGCTTAACTAAACCATCACCATTTTGAGCGGCTATAGGGGCTGTAAAAAGATATTCAGGAGCGCGGTCTTTCAAATGCTGGTCCAGAAGGTTTAAATTATTGGCAATCAGTTCTGGGTGTTTAAATACATCTGTATTAACTTTTTGCAGTATATAATCTTCTGAACCTGTTACCTTCCAGGTATGGTTGATTAACCCTGATCCAAAAGGCTTAATCTCAAAATAATGTGGGTTCAGGCCGTATGCCTGTAATACCGCCGCCAATGTTAGCTGATCCATTTAATTCAAACATACCCATTAGTGCACTTAAAGCATTGCGCAAACGTTTGTTTTATTTTTAGCGCTTTAAGATTTTAACCTGCTACTTTCTACTAACTGCGATTCAATTATGATCTTATAATAAGCCATTTGCTCTGGCATGCCTCTTTGCTTATGGCTTAAAAGATCTAATAAAATGTCAGCAGCCTTTTGGCCTTGCAGGTACGGAAACTGTTCTACGGAGGCCGAGGGCACCTGCTCCATAAAATGGATAATGGGCAAATTAGCATAGCTTACCAACTCCATATCCTTGTTAATAATTAAGCCTGATTCTTTAGCGTACCTAATAGCAAATAAGGCTACGTAGTCGTTAAAAGTAACTATGGCTGTTGGTTTACGTTTGTTGGTTAATAACTGATCCATTGCGGCACGGGTTCCTGCTTCGGTAAGGTCACATGAAACAATCAATGTCGGATCATATTTTAACCTGTTTTTTGTCATGGCCTTTATGTAGCCGCCTTTTCTTTCGCTGCTGGCAAAAACTGTAGCAGGACCGTTAATTAAACCAATGGTACGATGACCTTTCTTTAAAAGGTAACTAACGGCTTCAACAGTACCTGTCTCCATATTACAGGCCACATAATGAATGTTGGGGATTGTAGGAATACGATCAAAAAACACAATAGGTATGTTGTATTGCTTCAACTTCTCAAAGTGTGAATAAGATGAAGTATTCTTCCCTACCGAGACTAATAGACCATCTACCCTATGGTTCTTCATTTTTTCAACCAGCTGCTTTTCCATCTGTTCATCGTCATGCGATTGGGCGAGTAATACCGTATAGTTACGCTTGTAAGCAGTATCTTCTATAGCGCTTACGGCTGATGAAAAAAATGCCTCAGATAGTTCGGGCACAATTACACCTAATGTTTGGGTACTGCCCTTCTGTAAAAATATAGCTGTTTGGTTAGGCTCATAGTTTAATTCCCTTGCAAGTGCCTTTACCTTTTCGCGTGTACTGATACCGATGCTCGGATGATCATGCAGTGCACGGGACACCGTTGAAACGGAAACTTTTAGTAAGTGCGCAATTTCTTTTATAGTAGCAGGTTTCGATCTCATGCTTGATTAAAAAAGCTTATTATCAAATCTGCATAAAAGGTAATACTTAAACTAAGTAAATCAAACGTTTGCGCTGATGTTTAAAATGCATTTCGCCTAAATCATCAATAACTTCATAAATCCAGCCGATAAGTTAACTGGACATGGATTGACTAAACAATAAGATGTAAATGCTTCTGCAAGATAACTTAACAGATAATTGGGGGATTTATCAGAGCCAGCGCGTATTTCAGTATCATTTACATAATGTTAATGGAACTACTGTAAGCATTACAAACTTTGGCGCCTCGATAACCAGAATAATGGTTGCAGATGCTAATGGAAAAACTGATGATATCGTTTTGGGATACGATAGCCTTGAAGATTACGCAAACGATCAACATTACATGGGTAGCCTTGTTGGGCGTTACGCCAACCGGATAGCAGGAGGAATAGTTTCTATTGATGGCCATGCTTATCAGCTAAGTACCAAACCTGAAGGCTATCATCACCATGGTGGAAATTCAGGATTTAATAAAAAGGTATGGAACACCCTCAGCTGTACTTCCAATTCTGTGACCATGCGATATCGAAGTGCTGATGGAGAAGAAGGCTTTCCAGGCAATTTAAATGTCGAGGTAAGCTTTTTGTTAACAACTGAGAACCATCTCATCATTAACTTATTTGCCGATACAGACCAGCCTACTATTATAAACCTTACGCATCATCCTTATTTTAATCTTGCAGGGCATACTGCCGGTAACATATCATCACACCGATTACAGGTTAATTCAGATAAATATCTACCGGTGAATGAAATGCATGTCCCCACAGGTGAAATAGTCTCAGTAAAAAACACTCCGTTTGATTTCAGGAATGAAAAAACCATCGGTGAACACATCAATGATACTTTATTAGCACCGGGAAAGGGTTATGATAACACATTGGTAATTGAAGAACAATTAACTACAGGCCTTAAAATAGCAGCAAAAGTAAAAGAACCTGTTAGTGGGAGAATGTTAACAGTTTATACCACTGAACCAAGCGTTCATTTTTATACCGGGAATTTCCTGAATAATGTAAAAGGAAAGGCAGGTGCAATTTATAGTAGGCAAGGCGGGTTTTGCCTTGAAACGCAGCATTATCCCGATTCACCGAATCACCCCCATTTCCCTACTACTATTTTATGGCCCGGTAAAGGCTATACCAGTACAACAATATATAGTTTTGAAACAGCTACCGCCGGTAATTAACTGCGGTTTAATTAACTAACTTTAAACAGATACTTATAATGGAAAGAAGAGCGTTTATAAAAAGCAGTGCCATTGCGGCTGCCGGGTTCACAATTTTACCGTCGGGCAGTTTGTTTGCCAAAGCAAATGGTAAAGTCCGGCTGGGATATATAGGTGTAGGCGCCAGAGGTATGAGCCACATTGCTGAAGGCTGTTTACGAGATGACGTTGAAATTGTAGCGATATGCGATACCCAGGAACGATCATTGAAAATCTGCAGAGAATATATCGCAAAAAAGGGGCGCCCAACAGCCAAAGAGTATGCAGGCGGCACTGATGCCTACAAAAAACTACTCGATCATAAAGATATTGATGCCGTAATAATAGCAACACCTTGGGAGTTTCATCATTCACAGGCCGTTGATGCCATGAAAGCAGGCAAATATGTGGGTTGCGAAGTAATTGCCGGGCTTACCGTTGACGAACATTGGGATATCGTGCATACATCTGAGAAAACAGGTATGCCCTATATGACACTCGAAAATGTGTGTTACCGCCGCGATGTTATGGCTACGCTTAACATGGTTCGTCAGGGTATATTCGGCGAATTACTGCACGTTGAAGGCGGTTACCAGCACAATTTACGCGATGTACTTTTTAACGATGGCGAGCATTACTACGGGCATGGCCTGAAATACGGAAAGGACGCGCTTAGCGAAGCCCAATGGCGTACCCAATATAATATCGACCGCGACGGCGACCTTTATCCAACCCATGGTGCGGGGCCTTGCATTCAATATTTAGATATTAACCGTGGCAATAGATTTACCAGTATGGTATCATTCAGCAGCAAAGCACGCGGGTTAGCGGCTTATGTAGAAGAAAAAGCACCGGGTAACCCTGCTGCTAAATTAAATTACAAAAATGGCGACATTACCCAAACCATGATCAATTGTGCTAACGGTGAAACGGTATTGATTACCCATGATACACACTTGCCAAGGCCTTATTCTTTGGGTTTCAGAATTGATGGTGTAAAAGGAATCTGGATGGATGTAAACCAGAGTATTTATATTGACCATCAGTCTAAACAAGATGATGAGTGGGAACCAGCAAAGCCGTGGCTCGAAAAATATGACCATCCTTTATGGAAAAAGTATGCCAGCGACGCGGCAGGTGCGGGCCATGGCGGTATGGATTGGTTTGTTTTTAACGCATTTATACAGGCAGTAAAGCAAAAGAAGCAAACACCAATTGATGTATATGATTCTGTGACCATGAGTGTAATTGCACCTCTTTCTACACAATCGCTGAAAGAGGGCAACAAAACATTGGAGTTTCCTGATTTTACCAAAGGGAAGTGGAATACGCGTAAAAATATTTTTGCATTGGACGACAGTGGATTATAAAAAACAGTAGATGTACCAAACGGGCGGGCTATTGCCCGCCTTCGGCAACTTAGGTAGTTTTAGCTGGATTTTTATTGATTAGATCAAGAGTTGGTTCTTAAATGATATATTAGTTTTTATTATACAACTCACTTTTTAAAAACCTGGATAGCAGGTAACATACACGCCCTTCCTGCAAGCGTTGCTGGCTTTTGAAGCATCGGTTGCCATGCATATGAATAAGATCGGATAACAGTACCAGATTATCATCCTTTTTAGCAAAGCGACTGAAATGCGCAACATTTAACGTAGACTGTAGAAACGATTTGTAATATCTTTGAGCCACCCATTTACCTTGTTGATCATTTGTGGATAGAAATGACTTTATCTGCTTTTGATATAACCTGAACTCACTGTTAAATTGTAAAAAATACTGTTTTAAATTCCCTGTTTCTTCAAGAAGTTTTTCCGATCGCTCTTTAAAGAACTGAAACTGATCTTCCGTATTTGGAAGAAAGCACTTTGCCAGATCAAAGAACATCCGTGAGACATAACGTAACTGCCAAAACTCATCTGATGAATGGCCATTCCTGATCAGATGATAAATAAGGTCACTGCTCTTCCAGAATTGAGACTCAATAAGATTAATATCGACAAGTGCGTAGCGTTCGAGTTCTCTTTGATAAGTATCGATCGGCCAAACGCTAACTACACCGTCTGCAAGCGGCATCGCCAGCATAGAATTAAGCGTAGTCATCAAGCGCCCAACATCCCCTGTTAGATAGTTGATCCGCAAACGAATATGATGATCAGGATCATAATATCTGACAAAAAACCACTTTTTAATTTCACGGCACTTTTTATTATCAATTATTTCTTTCAGTAAGGAAATGAGGCCATCTGCAGCGCCTTCGTTACAATAAATTTTAACATACAACCATTGGCTGCCAGGTGGAAACATCCTTTGTGTGGCTTGTAAACTTGTTTGCATCGTATTTTGCTCAATAATAGATCTGCTGGTCTTTAGAAAGCCGACAAATTGACTATCCCTTACCTGCTTAGGGTCCTTGAACAAACCAGTACGCGTTGGCAAATATTCTGTAATACATATGCTTTCCTTATTTAAAATAAAGCTTTTAAAAAGGCCGGCGTCCTTGTTATCTTGCAGGTTAATAACCAAATGTTGATCAGCTTCCTTCAAAACAATTATTTCCGGCAAGCCAAAGTGCTGCCTGACCGATGGCAAATAGCTCCCCTTATAATGCGAAGCGAAAGTGATTACCATTGCCAGATCTTTTTTATTTAAATACCATTTTGCAGGGCTTACAATCACCTCTCCTATTACTATTCTGGGGTACCATTTCAGGCGCGGCAGATACCACTCCGGATCAAAGCTTAAATTTCCCCTGATGTCCTGAAACTGAAGATCGCAGAGAAAACGGAATAAAGGAAGATCATGCATACCAGTGTTAAATGCGCTGGTATGCCTCGGATGCACTTCTTTTCCAAGTGAGCGTGAAAACAATTGCACTTTATTGTTTCGTACAGCGACGTAAAGATCTTTGAGTGGCAATACATTTTTACCTCCCGAGGGAAGGGTGTTGATGCAAATCTCATGATGAAATACCGCTGGACGGCGATTAATATTATCAGTGTGTTGTGAGGAAAGAATTGATAATTCTGCAAATATCATATCCGGTGACTCCTGCTGCTCATACTCGTTGATGGCTTTCACACACTGTAAAATTTCGTTATCAAAATGTGCAAATCGACTGATCAGATTTACAGCCGACGATCCACCGGCCGCTTCCATCAACACTCCCTTTTCCAAAGGCCTGAACAAGACAGATAGTGTTGCTGGCAATACCGGCACGGAACCCGCAAATACTCCAGGAGAAGGTTGCATTTTTTGCAGATCAATGAATGATTCAAAACTCGTCTGCCCCGGCCAATTCTCAATTAAGAAACGATGAAGATCTGTCCAGTTGATGACTGCCGGCGCCTCTTCAATTCTATCAAATGGAAGTGTGGCGGCCGCTATATTACCATTTTCAATGCTGTTGAGATGATCATATCCGATACCTGCATCCGGATCAAATAAGGCTGTTAGCGCAACCTGCTGCTGATCAAAGCGTTTAATAAAAGCTTTTTTGAATAACTCAAGTTCTGGGTTTGGTGAAAATGGCAAAATGTTATTTAGTAACGCGATGGCATTAGTTAAAGGAGCTTGTAGTGTTGCAGATACCTCCCCTTTTACATGCACTGAGCTATAGATATAAAATGAGGAATTCAATAATTCACGATCAATATCCCGATTTAAAGTTGATGGATTTATATTATTCATGATGCACTTATACCGGCATCCGGGTATAAGTGCATTGATTGCCTCCACATCTACAGATGCTTTACTGATAACCGGGCGATGAATTTCGGTTAATAGCAGTTGCGACTCGGCAAGTGAAGCGATGTATTGCTGCGCTTTTCTTTTGCTTAGCTTATACGCTTCCGTAAGCCACTTCACTATTTCTCCTAAAGTTCGTATTTCATCCCAGTCATTTAGCATTGCGGATAGCACTTCATTCCCTTGTATCTCTTCGACTGAATATTTGACAGACCGTTGATCGTTCCAATATGTTTTGATGAACCTTATGCTGCCTGAAAAGTAGTAAATACTCGGATTGGGGTAGAGCTTCATTGCCGGATCATTTTGTATGAAGTTTTTAAAGTAATGATTGATCCGGGGTTGGCTCCATTCAATTGTTGCCTGAAACGATTGTGGAATACTTAAAGCGTCTTGCCCCCATTTCACGGATGAGACATGTGCAAACAGCCCAAATGGTGTAGCGCGGTAATGCATCCGGTTGGCATATTTTTCAACGCTGAGTTTTGCTTTCGGCGACAGGAGCTGTAATTCAAAGTTACTTTGCAATAGTTCATTAAACAAGGATGGGCTGGCAGTGGCGATAGCAGAACGAAATACGGATACATTTAATAAATCCTGAAGGCTGCAGCTACCATAATCGTCAACAGGAAAAGCCGGGCTTCTCATTGTCAGAAAAGGAAAGAAAGATACTTTAGACATTATAAATAGAAAAAAAGTCAGCGCTTATTGAAAAGCGCTGACTAAATTTAATTTCTGGCAATTGAAGATACAGTAGCAGTAGCGGTGGCAGTTGGATCGCTGATGCCTGTCCAGCGCTTTTTAAACTGACCATTAAATACGGCAACCGTACGGGTTTTGACCTTTAATTGTTTGTAGATTTGCTTTTCCATTTTTTTCGTTTTAAACCGAAATTATGGATACTGGAAGCGACTGAAAATTCTTTACGTGAAATGAACGAAACACAGGGTAAAATGGGAGATGATCGTGGTTTGGAACTCAACAAAAAAACGATTTATTATCACGCTGTGGGATGGGCGTTATTCATCACTTATGAATTGGTAGCAGTAAAGTTTTTGTCTAAAAGGCCATCTTCAGCGCCGGATCTCATCCTGCATTATATATTAAATGCAAGCTTATTCTATCTCAATGCCTTGTACGTTCTTCCGCATGCGTATCGTTCAAAATCCTTTTTTCAATACCGTATTGTGGTTGCAATGTTACTCGTGATCATCGGCTACAACAGTATCAACTTTTGTTTGAATGCACTGCAAACCCGGCTTAGTATCCTTACAGCCTTTCCCGTTTCCCAGTTGATTACCTTCGTAGCTGCCAGTACATGGAGATGTATCTATTTTTTGCTGCTAAGCTCTGCATACTGGCTGGCAGTGCACGTTTACTGGTCTCGTGTTAAGATAGATCTGTTATACGAAGAACAATTATTATCTAAAACACGGGAGTTAGAATTACAGCAACAAGTAATTGTTAACGAGAATGCATTTTTAAAAGCACAGATCAATCCGCATTTTCTGTTCAATACCTTAAATTTTATTTACAACATTGTGAGTGACCTGTCTGATGATGCAGGGGAAGCTGTATTACTGTTGGCAGATATCAGCAGGTATTCTTTAAAAACCACTGATCAGTACGGCAAACAATCTCTAAAAGAAGAAATTCAACAAGTAGAAAATATGGTCAAGCTGGTGCAATTACGCTATGATCAAATATTGAACATCAATCTTGTCAAAAAAATTTCTTCTGGTGATATTGCTATACCACCACTATTGCTGGTTACGCTGGTAGAAAATGTTTTTAAGTATGGCGCGCTGAAAACAGAACCAGCAGAGATACTGATTGAAGCTACTCGCTCAAATTTCTTTTTTCGGACATGCAACGCAGTAGCATCCGGCATTCAGACGGAGAGTAATGGCATTGGTTTATCTAATACGCGTTTGAGGCTGGAAAAATCTTACCCGGGACGACATTCCATTCAAATAAAAAACGACGGTCAAAACTTTATTCTCGAATTGTCTATCGCACTGCAGGATGCTGACATGTTTCATATTAGATGATGAGCAACATGCGATCGATGTGCTAAGGAAGTATATCGAAAGAACCGCCGGCATAGACTTGGCCGGTTATGAGACCGAACCTCTTATTGCGTTAAAACTGATTACACAGCTTCAGCCCGATGTATTGTTCCTTGATATTCACATGCCGGCCATGAACGGACTTGAATTTATGAATAAACTTAACATCGACATCAGGATTGTCTTTACAACCGGCAACCCTAATCATGCGGTAGACGCTTATAATCGGGAAGTGGACGATTTTTTACTGAAACCCATTTCTTATGATCGTTTTAAAACATGTGTCGAAAGGCTGGCAACTAAAGTTAATCAATCCGCCCTTCCCTCTCCCCCATTTAATTTTTTTTATATCCAGGGAGACATGAAATCCAAAATCATTAAAATCAGTACTGATGACCTGCAATATGTTCAGAGCCTGAACAATTATGTTATTCTTTATCATCGCGATGAGAAGGTTATTACTTATCTGACGATGAAAGAAATCGAACGCTATCTGCCCACTGATCAGTTTTCGCGCATCCATAAATCATACCTGATTAATGACAGAAAAATTAAAACTATCGAATCAGGCCATGTCATCCTTTTTGGACAGCCGCCTACCGCTCTCCCAATTGGAGTTAAATATCGCGAACCTTTTTTTTCAAAGATCAGAAAGAATACCCTTCGACGTGGGGATATGGGAAATACAGCTTAACAGGCTACTGTTTCGTACGGGTAGATACCACCATTAAGGGCTTAATTTTTTCCATAAAGGCAGATTTATAGGATTCACCCAAAGGAATATGGGTTTCGTCTTTCAGAATTACCGACTGTAGCATAATGCTTTTCACAAAAGAATGTTGTATGATAAATGAGCGGTGAACACGTGTAAAAGACTGTGCAGGTAGCAGATCGGTCATTTCACTAATTTTCATATAAGCTTCAATCCGGTCATTGACGGTGACAACAGTGGTGTAGTTTTCGTTGCTTTCCAGATAAAGAATTTCGCTGATTCTGATGCTCTCTATACGGCCTTTACCGCCGCTTTTAATAAACAGCGTATCGGAAGCAATCTGATCATTGTTGATACTGAATTGATTGATACGTTGAACCGTTTCAAGGAAACGGCTGTAAGAAACAGGCTTCAGCAAATAAGCAAACGCATTTTGATGAAATGCTGACAAGGCATGATCCGGATGCCCCGTCACGAAGATGACAAAAGGCATTTGACCACTGATCCGGGCAAGTTCAAGTCCACTCAGTTCAGGCATTTCTATATCAGAAAAGATTACATCCGGCTTTAAACGCTGAATTTCGAGCGCCGCGATTACAGGATCCATACTACTGCCTATCACTTTGAATCCTGGCGTTTTTTCAATGTAATCGCACATTTTCTTAACAGCCATTGGCTCATCATCAACAACAAAACAACCTAACATAGCCTCAAAATAAATAAACGATTTTTAATATAAAAAATAAAAGCACCCGGCACTCGCTGCCTGATGCTTTAACCTAAACCTTATCACAATTGGCAGATGTGGATCTGCCAAAAGCAATGGTAAACATTTATTTTCAAAAAAATATTATTTCCTGTAAGGAATTAGTGTTTTCGTAAACAATAAAGGGAGATTCGTCAAAAAACGATCAATTGCAACTAAGTTGGTTTGTATAGTGGTAATAGCTTTACTACTTTGCATTGCCTAAACCTAATCGCAATAGCAGGCTGGTTGTTGAAGAGGTTGGCAAATGTAAGCGGATATAAACAACGACCAGCCCGCTATTGCGGTATTTGAATTTGTATTATTCTAACTAACTGACTTTTTTTCCAATTAACTACATTCGTTTAAATCTGTTAAAGTTTAGCAGTCTATTCTAATGCTAATGATCTTTCAATCTTATAATTACCCGGAGTAAGGATTAGGCTTGTAAAACGGCTTTTATTAGTTGGATCAGCCTGACGATCCCAAACGCTGTTCATAGATTTACCATTCAATAAAACTTTAGCCCCAACTGGTAATTTCACTATTGCTTTGGAACCGGCCGGAACAGTAATCCCTAACTTAAAACCCTTTGAATCATTCTGAAAAGCCGCACTAACCATACCTTTTACTGTAGGTATGCGAATGGAGCCGGACTTAAATGTTGCCGGGTTGGGTTCTATCAGGAAAGTTTTATAGCCCGCTTGCAGTGGTTTAATACCAAAAAGATTTTGAGCAATTACAATCTGTGCGCCACCGCTCCAGGCATGATTGGTAGTGCCGCCGCCAAAGCCATGTTCTCCAATGCCCCAGCCTTCAAACAGGGTGGTGTAATCAGGGTTATTTACCATTTCTGCAAAACGCAGTTTTGTTCTTTCTAAAGCGTAACTGCCCTTGCCCATAACAAATAAAGCCTCCATGACGTACTTCTCCATATACGGACTGGCATGAAATTCTTTTTGGAAGGTATTAAACAGTTCGGCGTATTTAGAAGTATCTGCAATACCGGTAAGTACGGCTAAGGCCTGCGCCCTGTCATCTGTTGCACCGTTATAAGATGGATGACGGTAGGCATGCCCGTTCCAGCATTGGTTAAAACCACTTTTTACCTGTTGCATAATCTTACGGTAATTAGCGGCATCTTCAGTGAAGCCATTCAAATCTGCCATTTTAGATGCGGCATCCAATGCCAGGTAATGCCAACCAGCTAATATCAATCTTAGATCTTTATCATCACCCCAGTCTCCCCACAACCAATCCCCTTTTCTCAATTCGGTTAAGCCCGTTTCATCAGTTTTCCATAAGGCAAGGTACTTTTTTACCGATGGATAAACCTTTGCTATTAATTGGCGGTCGCCGGTATTCATGTAATAGTTCCAGAATCCGTAATCGCCAATACTGGTCAGCATCTGATCAGGCAGCTCTGTATTGAAGTTTCCCGGGATTGGTGAAAATAACACACCACTTGGCCGTTGCCAGTCCACCAGTTCGGAAATCGCTTTACGCATTAAGGCATGGGTTGACGTTGAATAAGTATAAAAACTTTCGCCCATCAGCAATACAGCATCACCCCACCATTGCGCCCGTTCCCGATCGGGACAGTCGAAATAATTATCCCGCATATTGAGGTACAGGGTTCGCCTCGCTTTCTTCCAAAACAAATTATAGAATTCGTCACTGCAGTTAAATGTTCCCGTAGCTTCTGCATCATAGCCTGTCTCGTGGTATTTAAAGGCCTTTACCTCCATATCAGAAGGAAGGGTAAGCAGCATATGCTCACCGTTCAACCAGCCGTATGATTCGTATTCCTGATCGCCTTTCTTTGTTATATATTCAGCGCGTAAGTTATCCGTTCCTCCGGCCTTACTATGGTCGGTATTAATGTGTATTAAACGGCCGCCTTCTGTATCACTGACCGAAATAACCGGCGTCATTTGCATGTTATAAGGCAGCTTGGCAACAATGGTGTCTACACTTTTACCTTTAATGCGTTTAAAGCTTACCTGTTTAATACCAAAATCTTTCCATTGGGGAATGGGACGCTTAACCAGTTGATTCCAGGGTGCGTCACCGGGATGGCCGATTTCTTTGGCAGCCATGAACCCATTTAGATTATTTAAAGACGTTGTTTGCCAGCCTGGTATGTCTTTGCGTGCATCAAACAAAATATTTGATTCTGCAAGGCGATAGTTTGGATCGGGCTTGTCGGCAGTACCATAAGCTGGATGAAGCCGGCAAATCCAACTTTTATCGCTGTAAATATGCACTGCATTACTACTCGCCGCAAATAACAATCCGGCGCGCCCGCTATTAACATGTGAAAATCCACTTTTACCAAAATGCCACAATAAAACCGCAATCTTGTTATTTCCCTTTTTTAGGTAAGGCCCTAATTCGACTTGATCGAAATAGGTATCACGAGGATTAGGTCCCCGTTTAAGCCCGCCCTCAAAAACAACCAGCCTTCCGTTAATCCATAGCCAGTACTTGGTATCAGCAGCTATCACAGCAGTAAGGGATGCCGGTTGGGTAGTTAACACAACATCCTTGCGAAAGGCAATCCAGCTATTTGGTTTGTCAACATTATCTTCGGTAGCAGATATCCAATGTGCGGGTCCAACTACAGGTTGAGCAAGCAATACAGGGGAATAAGCGAAAAAAAGGATTATAATCAAGGGCAGCATAACAACCAAAAACCCGCGCATGGACGCTTCCCTGTCACTTAAGTTTTGAGGTGCGTCCTTGTCAAGGCAGGTTTGTCCGGCCTCAACCGGATCCATCGCCCTTTGTAAACGACACACTCTTGCGGCAGCAGATCTGTTTAAATTTGATTGTTGTAAAGGATATGCGTACAAAAGCTTCATATTATTAATAACTTGATAAGTTTAATGATCTGTTTAATTTATTGATCAAAGGTCTATCACAAAGGCACAAGATTCTTGTAGCAAAATACTGGAAGTAAAGTTATCGTTCATGGATTTTAGCAGGAGCCGCACATCGCTTATCCTGACGAATGATACTGCCCTCACAAATCTAACGCGGATCAATTTAAATACAACCCGGCAACTGGACTCTGCAAGACTGAATATTTCTTAGGCTTAACGCCTATGTGCTGGTCAAAGACTCGTGTAAAGTGGCTCAAATTAGTAAAACCCAGCCGATAGCCTGTTTCTTTTACCGATAGCTTTTCTTCGCGCAGCAGTCGTGCGGCCTCTTTCATCCGCAATGCCTGGTAATAAGTAAAGATACTGTCGCCAAAGATCTGTTTGAAGAGACGCTTCAATTTCGAAGGGCTCATATGGGCGGCAGCCGCCAGATCAGCGATTACCGGCGGATCAGCCAGGCGGTTCAGCAATTGGCCCCTGAGCCGGTAAATAGCCCCGATATCCCTGTTATTTAAAGAATACAGGTGCTGGCTGTCCCGTGCTTCCAGCGCCATGAGCAAATGACAGATCAGTTCTTCGGTTTTAATGCGAAGGAAGAACAGTTTGAATTTATCGTCTACCGCCTGCTCAACAAGCACATCAACAATTGGCTGCAAGGCAGGATTGATCACCTGTTCAAACAACAACGGTTGTTTGTTATCGAGCAGGCTTTGCAGAACGGTGTGCCTTTCGGGCAGGTCGAACAACCCGTTCAGGTAATCTGCATCAACTTCAATATTGATCACCCCGGCATTACTATGTACAGCAATAACCTCATCCGTATTGATACGGCTGGTGCCGATCAGCACAGCAGGCATGGCAACAGGTTCCGTTTTTGGAAACACATGCTGAAACTTGAAAAAGATCGTTTTTTTAAAAGGATTTCTTTCCGGATTCTCCACTACGATATCCTCATGCAGTTCATAATTACTGATGAGCAGGCGGATATGCGCGTTAAATACAAAACCTGCGCAATAACCACGGCCAAATTTTTCAGGAATATCCAGCCGGCCGTGTTTTAACTTCGTTCCTAACCGCTCCGCCAGCCGGATCAAAATGTCCGGTACATTCTGCTCTTGTTCTGCATACATAATGATCTGATAAGACTATTTTTAAAACCAAAGTGGCTATTTTAACACCAATATAGCAACGATCTTTACATAATCTAAAAATCAAAGATATGTTAGATCAACAAAATCAAAATACCCTTAAGGTCCTGATTACCGGCGCGACCGGAAAAATAGGTAGCCGGTTAACGCCGCGGTTGCTGCAATGGGGCTATACTATAAGAGCCCTGGTAAGGGATGCCGGTGGCGCATCTGCTTTAAGGAGTATCGGCGTAGAGACTGTTACCGGTAACCTCCTTGATCCGGATTCGCTGAAGAACGCCGTCCAAGGCATGGACGTGGTGATACACCTGGCTACTTTTTACCAAGGCGCTACCGAAGATCAATCGCGGTCAGCCAATCTTAATGGTACCGCTGCACTGGCCCGGGCCGCCATTGATACGGGTGTCCGGCAGTTTATTTTCGCCAGTTCTAATCGTGTTTATGGTGCAGGCCGTGGCAAAATGGTCAGGGAAACTGATCCCGTAGAACCGGGGAACAACCGGTTCGCTGTAGCCAAAGTTGCTGCTGAAGATCTGCTCATCCAACTGTTCGAGGATCAGGCAGCGTCGCTTTGCATTTTACGGCTTTCCCTAACCTACGGCGAAGGCGACACTCACCTTAAAGAAACGATCCCTGCCCTGAAAGACTGGCCCCAGGCTAAGCGAATGCAGATGGTACACCATGCCGACATTGCGCAGGCAATAAAGCGGTGTATCGTTCAGCGGGCAAAAGGCATCTATAACGTTACCGATGATGCCCCTTTGAGCATCGCAGAACTGCGGGAGCTACATCAGCTACCTTCGGGTAGCGAAGCACCGGTGGTGGATCCCTGGGAAATGATGGTAAGCAACCGCAAGATCAGGGAAGAACTCGGTTATCGCCCCTGTTATCCTACCTTTTATTCGGCTTATGATGCAGGTACCTTATAAAACATCGAATACCGAACGGTCCACCCAATACCGTTTGTGGGTCATTATCGCTATTGTAGCGCTGAACTCGGTCGGGTTAGCACTGGTGCTACCGTTACTGCCTTTTCTGCTGGGCAAATACCTGCCGCCCGGGCAGGTGGTGGTGGGCATGAGCTTACTGCTATCCGTCTTCGGCATATGTACCTTTTTTGCCGCGCCGGTGTTTGGTGCGCTGAGTGACCGTTACGGCCGAAAGTATATCCTGATCATCAGCCTGCTCGGTTCAGTACTGGGTTATGTGCTGTTTGGCATTGGCGGGGCACTATGGGTGCTCTTCCTGGGGCGAATCATTGATGGCCTTACCGCAGGTAATATCACCATTCTGTTCGCCTACATCGCAGATACTACCGAACCTAAAGAACGGGCCAAATGGTTTGGCTATATCGGGGCAGCCATGGGTATTGGCAAGATCGGCGGACCCGCCCTGGGCGGACTATTGGGCAGCATTAATATCGGATTGCCATTTTACGTCACTGCCGGACTGATCTTCATTTCTGCGCTGGCCGTTTATCGGCTGCTGCCGGAATCACTGGCGAAAGAATCACGAACCGCCCACTTAACCCTAAGCAACTTCAATACCTTTGCCCATTTCAAAAATGTCTTTAGTTTACGTGGCATTCGGCTGTTGCTATTATCCGGCATTCTCTTTTATGTTGGCTTGAGCATCTTCCAGTTCAACTTTACCGTTTACCTGAAGGATATTTACCGCTGGGGGCCGGTGGCCATTGGCAGTGTGCTGACCTTTGTCGGCATCTGCGATATCCTTACCAGGGCCTGGCTGCTGCCCCTGCTGCTGAAACGCTTACAAGAAAAAAAGGTGGCTGTTTCGGGCCTAACATTGCTGGCCATTGGCCTTGTAATGGTGCTGGTTAGCAGCTATTGGCATGCATCTGTACTGATCGCGCTGGCGGTGAGCCTGATCATTATCGGCGAAGGCCTCTTCGACCCGGTTTATAACAGCCGGTTATCCAGGTCGGTAGCCGAAAGCGAGCAGGGGACATTACAAGGGGTAAACCAAAGTTTGCAATCGGCCAATAATGTGCTGGTGCCACTGGCCGCAGCAGGTATTTATGTTTACAGTCCTGCAGCTTTATACCTTACTGCTGTCATCGCCATAATTTCAGCGACCGTTATTGCGGTTCGGTCAGGGTTCAGAAGCTCATGAATTTCAGGCGATTGCAAATTGAAATTGGAACATAATGTTCCAATTTCAATTATTGAAAAAGCTTGAAGGCAGTATGATAACACAACCATCTGTTGGATGATCATTTTACCACCGGAAAATTGCCACCATCGATAAAATAATTTGCGCCGGTAATATAGGATGCTTTAGGCGACACCAGAAAGTGAACCAGTTCTGCCGTTTCTTCCGGCCTGGCCATTCTGCCAAGTGGTACGCCGCCCACGCGGCTAAAAAAATTCTGTGTCACCTCTTCTACCGAAATTCCTGCATTCTTAGCCAGGTCATTCAGGAAATTGGACATGGCTTCTGTTTTGTTCAATCCGGGCGATACAGTTACTACCCTTATCCCCTGTGGCGCTACCTCGTCAGAAAGTGCTTTGCTGTAAGCATTAAGAGCAGCCTTAGCCGAACTGTAAGCCATGGTCGACTCCCAGATAGTAAACTGGCCGCTGGTAGATGAGATGTGAATAATGACTCCGCTTTTTCGTTCCAGCATTTTAGGTAACAAGGCTCTGTCCAGCCTTACGGATGAGAACAGGTTGACTTGAAATGCCTGATCCCAATTTTCATCATTCAGCGTACTAAACCCACCTCCGGGGAATGTGTTTGCACCCATATTATTAATCAATATATCTATGCTGCCAAATTGTGCGATAATTTCTTCTGCTACATTCGTTACATCTTCCGGCCTGGACAGGTCTGCAGCAATGAAGTGATAAGGAAACTCTGCCTCATCCGGCTGGTTACGTGCCGTAACAATTACGGTAGCACCCCCTGCTGCTAACCTGTCTGCAATGGCTTTACCAATTCCTTTCGTACCACCGGTTACCAATGCGATTTTACCTGCAATATCCTGCTCCGCTTGTTGTTGATTATTCATATTCTTGAAATTAATTTACTTTTGTTTCGCAAAGAAACTAAAGCCTAACCAGTCATTTTGGGATATCCCCGATATTAGTGGTTACGCTGATGTAACTAAAAGCAATTAGTGGTAACATAAAGGTGACTAATGAGAAAAGCACTTCAGAACCCCGACAACTGCGCCGTTGTGCGTACCATGGGATATGTTGGCGGCAAGTGGAAGCCCATTGTATTGATCAGGATACTTACCGGTGTAAAGGTCCGTTTTGGTAAACTGGCGGTACAAATGCCCGACATTTCACGGAAGATACTTGCACAGCAACTCAAAGAGTTAGAGGAAGACGGTTTGATCCTACGGCACAGCTACATGGAAAAGCCGCCACGAGTAGAGTATGAACTGAGCGATCTTGGCAAAACGCTGATACCTGTATTAAAAGCCATGCATGATTGGGGAGCCCAGATGGAAGACCCCGCGACACGGAGTACGTGGGATCCTGTAATTACATAGCAAAAGGATACCTTTTGCTGCAACATGATTTCATTGAGTAATCAATTTTAGTTGAGGTGAACGATATCGCTTTCGTAACCAAAGTTGTAATTTTTCAATGTCTGCGTTACGTTGTGGTTTTTTAAACCGAATCAGTGCGACACGCTGGGTATCTACCAGGTTGGTGTCCGGACGTTGAACAGCGACCTTACTAACCCCAAAATTGGTTACTGATGGGTAAAGCACCATTAACTCTGTAAGCACAGTGCTATCTTGATTAACTGATTTTGGCGCTAACCTGATCGTGTCAGGCTTTGTTCGGCTGTTGAATATATCCTCAAGAATACTGGCCTTGATCTGTGAAAAGTCGATTTCCTGTTTAGCATTAAGCCCCTGACGAATTTTCAATTGTACATTACGCAGACGATAATTATTCATTCGGTGCTTCAGGGAGTCGATTACCGGTTTATCCAATACAGAGCCTATCAATAAAATGTCGATGGTTTTTTGAGCGTTAGTATACGTGAAGGTTTTGGAAACCACCTGGGTATTATGAAAGTGAAATTCTTCCTCCACAAATTTGCGGGCGTTATTCTCAAAAATACTTTTATTAACAATACGATAGGCCATGTAAATGCTTGGGAGGATTGTTAATATCACAATAATAATCAGATACCTGCTTACTTTTTTCTGGACGGCGGGATCGTCAAAATGTGTACGCTGCAAGTTGAGGTAACGCGACATCAGGTAAGTTGCAATGGCGATAAATACGCTATTGATAAAATAAAGATAAAATGCACCTAAAACATATAGCCAGTTACCGGTTGCAATGCCAAATCCTGCTGTACAAAGTGGAGGCATTAACGCAGTGGCGATAGCTACACCTGGCACTACGTTATTCTTTTCTTTCCGCGACGCGGCAACCATACCAGCTAAACCGCCAAAGAAAGCGATAAACACATCCCAGATGGAAGGCGATGTACGGGCAAGTAATTCAGACTGCGCTTCGTGAAGTGGAGTAATGGAGAAGTAGATACTTGAAGTTATAATACTGACAAGGGTTGCGACCAGCAGGTTTTTGCCCCCCTTCTTTACCATAGAAAGATCGTTGATGCCAATACCCAAACCTATGCCCATTACTGGCCCCATTATCGGCGAGATCAACATAGCGCCGATAATCACTGCTGTAGAATTGACATTGAGGCCGATAGAGGCAATAAATATGGCGAAAATTAGTGCCCACAGATTTGCACCTCGAAAATCAATATTCTTACGTATGCTCGTAATTATCTCCGCCTCGTCAGCTTTATCTTCCTGTAAATTAAAACGGTGTGTGAGGAAGTATTGTATCCGTTTAGCAATTTCGTTCATAAGTCATTAATTCTGAACTTTTAGTTTCTCTGCTAATTTACCAATGGTTAAACCTTGCACCAAAATTGAGAAAACTACCACTACATAGGTGATCAGTACAAACTGATCCCTGTACATCTCGCTGCTTAATGAAAGTGCTAAAGCAACCGATATACCCCCACGTAAACCACCCCATGTTAGAATAGCAACTGCATTATTCTCAAACTTAATCTTAAATCGCAACAGGCTAACAGGTATAATAACAGAGATCCAACGTGCTAAAAGAACGGTTAAGATGCTGACAACACCAATAAGCATCACAGTTGGATTAATCTTGATGATAAGCATTTCAAGTCCGATAAACAGAAAGAGAACAGCGTTCAGTATTTCATCTACCATATGCCAGAACTTACCCAGGTAATCTCTTGTCTGAGCAGACATACCCAATTCTTTAGACTTGTTTCCTGTAATAATTCCTGCAATGACCATAGCCAGCGGCCCGGAAATATGTAAATGTGATGCCAGGGTATATCCCCCCATTACAATGGCAAGGGTAATCAGGACTTCTACCTTGTAGTCGTCGATGGAACGCAGCGCTAAGAAACCTATATAACCAAGTAAAGCACCAAAAACTAAACCGCCTACCGCTTCCTGCAAAAATAACTGCCCTACATCTAATACGTTAAAGTTTCCACCTGTAGAGCGTGCAATCTGTGCAATGCTTATAAATATAACAACTGCCACACCGTCATTGAAAAGGGATTCACCGGCAATTTTAACCTCCAATGATGAAGGTATTTTTGCTTGTTTCAAAATTCCTAAAACGGCAATGGGATCGGTTGGCGAAATAAGTGAGCCAAAGAGCAGGCAATAAATAAATGGTACAGGTAGGTGAAACAATGTAAAAAGGATCCAGGTCACGCCGCCCACTACAAAGGTTGATATAAGGATACCAATAGTTGCCAGCAATAATACAGGCCAGCGCTCTTTCTTCAACTTACCAGCATCAATGTGGATGGCTCCTGCAAAGAGCAGGAAGCTAAGCATAAAGTTCATCAACACATCCTGAAAGTCTACTGAATTAGCTAATTGCAATGCTTTTGCAGATAGTAGCCAACGAGAACTACCCAGAAAAACTAATGCAACCGAGCTTATAAGCGAAAGAGCCATAATGCCAATAGTTGGCGGCCACTTGATTAAGCGATGATTAATGTAGGCGAAGACTGCTGCTAAAACGATTGTTATGGTAATGATTTCACGTGTATCCATTAAGTTAAATTCTTCTATTCATTAAAAACAGCAAACGCTGTGTCTGAAAGGGGCCCATCGCAAAATGCCGTATTATCAAGGAGGAACAGGCACTGCTTACGAATTTATGTTCTTTTAAGTTATTAAACAGGCTCCACAAGGGGCTTTGCCAACGTCCGAAAGGTTAGTCGGGTGTTCGCCTGTGTTTAAACTTTTAATAATAGAAACAATATCAAAATCGCCTTTTTGTTTGCTTTTGAAAGTTCTAATCCTAATCCCTGAATATAAATTTCGCGTTTTACAAGTTTAATTAGCTTTTCAAGACTGGCCGTAGAATTACCTCTACGGCTGAGTTGAATTTAGTTAATAAACAATTTAAGGATAATTACATTATTAAATTGTTGCTTGCGAATTGATTTTGAACAAGGATAAATAAAAGAATGATGTCGGAACAGGGCCAGGATAAACAGGAGAGCAAGGATACCCCGAAGGATGAACTGGAACGCCTGCGCCTGATGAGTAACAAGTATGAGCAACTATTCAAAGATGAGCAGCTGCTTCGTAAAAACCAGGTAGCGGCTTTAAACAAGATCAACCGCGAACTGGCCGAAAAGGCAGCCAAACTGGAAAAAGCCGTAGAAGATGTGCGAGAGAGCCGCCGCCCTACTGATCCATACGACCAGGTGGTTAAAGTATATGGCGTTGCCTTAGAAAACGCAAAAAAAAATTACCTGATCCAACTGGAAAATGAGATCCAAATACGCACCACGGAATTAAAAGAAAACCAGCTGTTGTTAAAAACGATCATCGACAGCTCTTTAAGCCATATCCAGGTGTTCAAGGCGGTAAGGGATGAAAATAAAGAAGTGACCGACTTTATTTGGGTAATGACAAATAAGGGATTTAGCGATGCGAATGGTGATATGACCGGTAAGCAATTGCTGGCGCAGAACCCGGCAGTTATACAGACCGGCATTTTTGCGGACATGAAGAAAGTACTGGAAAGCGGTATTCCCAAAGTGAAGGAACGCTTTTATAGTCATGAACAATTCAATGGCTGGTTCAACCAAAGCCTGGTTAAAATGGATGATGGCATTATTATGACCACAGACGATATCACGCCCCGCAAAGAAACCGAACTTGAACTTGAAGAGAACCGTAACCTGTTACAAGCGACTTTAGACAGTTCGTTAGAAATGGTCCAGGTGTTTAAGGCCATACGGAACGAGCAAGGGAAAATTGTTGACTTTACCTGGCTATTGAATAATCATGCTGCTGAACAGCTATATGGTAATGTGATCGGCCAAAGCCTGCTGCAAAATAATCCGGGTGTGCTAAAAGCAGGTATTTTAGATAAGTTTATAGAGGTGACGGAAAACGGTATTCCTCAGCAGTACGAGCGCCATTACATTTTTGAACAGTTTAACGGCTGGTTTTATCAATCAGTAGTCAAACTCAAAGACGGCGTGGCCACCAGTACGGCTGATATTACCGGTCGTAAGACAACCGAACTGCACCTTGCGGAAAGCCGCGACCGTTTGCAGTCTATCCTCGACACTACTTTAGTGCAAATGTCTATTCTGGAGGCATTAAGGGATGAACAAGGCATTATCACTGATCTTGAAATAAAAGCCGTAAACCATGAACTGGAAAAAGAGACCGGACGTAAAGACTTGGTTGGCAAGTATTATGCAAAGGAATATCCTGGCATTAAAACTACAGGTTTATTCGATCTGATTGTCAAAGCCATTGAAACCGGAGAACCGCAGGCCACTGAATATTTTTATCCCTACGAAGGGTTTAATAAATGGTTCTCTTGCATGTTCGTTAAACTGGATGATGGTGTGGTAGCAACTAATATGGATATTACTGCCCGCAAAAAGGCCGAAGAAGAGCGATTTAAAAACTATCTTTTATTAAAGCAATCTGAAGACCTGGCTGCGCTTGGAAGTTGGGACTACAATCTGACATCGAAAACCTTTACCTGGTCGGATGGCATGTACCGGCTTTTCGACCTTGAATACGGAAAGGAAATTGAGCCCGAAATTTACCTGCAATATACTACCGAAAGCGGAAGACCATCCGCTGAGCGGGTGGTGCAGCATATCAGGGAGGGGCACACCGATTTCGAGGAAACGCTGGAGATTGTTGTTTCCGGGAAGATCAAAATATTGCATCTGAAAGCGGCCGTTGTCCGAAATGATCAAGGGCATGCAGAACGGGTATTGGGTGTAGATATGGATATTACCGCCATGCGTACCGCTGAGGAGACAATACGTAGAATGGAAGATGAAAGGCAACTGGAAATTTTTCAGGTGACGCTGCGCACCCAGGAAGAGGAACGGCGTCGCATTTCGGAAAGCCTGCACAACGGTTTGGGACAAATGCTTTACGGCGTTAAAATGAGCCTTAGCCAGCTGAGCGCTAAGCGCGCTGCTGAGAATCCGCAAGCGTATGAAATTTCAAGACGTTATACCAGCGATCTATTGTCTGATGCTATTCGCGACAGCCGGCGTATCTCTCATGAACTTATGCCCGCAGTGCTGGAAAAATTTGGATTAAAGGCGGCGGTTAAAGACGTATGCCAGCAAATGCAGGATGGTGTCAGGTTCACTTGTTTCGTCGACGTGGACGATGAACGTATTGACAAATACATGCAACTGGCCATCTTCCGGACTTTACAGGAACTGATGCTTAATGTAGTTAAGCATGCAGGGGCTACAGAGGCTGCAGCTGAAATCCGCCTGGAAGATGGTAATATCTTGTTACGTGTAAGTGATAACGGACGCGGGATTAATACGTACAAACAGGAAAAAGATAGCATCGGGCTGGCCTCCATCCGCAGCAAGGTAGGCCTGTTGACTGGCAGCGTAGACATTACATCGGTACCCGGAAAAGGTACCAGTGTAGTTATACGTTTACCTTATCCACAAAATAAACTTAATTAAACTAATGCTGACTGCAGCTGGCGGTTTGTAAGCGATATTACGCTTTGCCGGGGACTAAAAAATATCATTATACGTAAAATGACGGCCTTTCTTGATCTGCCGCCTGCAAAAGGATTAAACATGGCGGAGCAGGTGCCTTTGCGCACAGGCTTTTTATTGAATGCAGTTTTACATGTGCTTGCGGTAAAAAAAGAAGCTTCGATAATGTGCAAAGCAAAGGTTTTGCTGATAGACGATGATTCGCAGTTTTTAGAGATCATGCAGGCTGTAAATCAGTATTTATCCAGTGAAATTAACGTAGTTATACAGATGGCGGAAAAATTACGTCGATTATTTTTACATTCTTTAGTTAATATGAATAATAATAATGGTGGAATAAACAAAGTGTTTTTAGTCGGTCAGATCAGCCGCACGCCCCGTTGGCATAAGAGCGATCAGAATGGTACCGTACTTTGTTTTGTGCTGACAACGCTTGAAACTCATCAGCAAAAAGGCAATAAGATTGAGCAAACAGAAGAACATATAATTAAAATACCTGAGCATCGCTTAGAAGAAGAATTAAAGCTGGGGCAATTGCTGCATATTGAGGGAAAGTTGCAAACCACTTGTTTTGTAGACGAACAATCTGTACGCCGCTACAAAACCGAAGTAATTGTCAACAAAGCAAATGTATTAGGATAGTACCTGAATAAAATCAGGATAATAAGCCATGCCGCATGGCAAAAGAGACGAGGGCCAACGAATTTTTACTTCCTGTTTTATCGATCATGGACTGGCGGTGCCCCTCCACTGTACGCCTGCTGGTGAAAAGTTTTTCGGCCGCTTCCTCATTTGTGTAACCAGCTGCTATCAGGCGTAACACTTCCATTTCTCGTTCAGAAAACTCGACGTCAGCCGCCATCGCAACTTTTAAATCCGTTGATTTTGCCATGCGTTTAATCACTTTATCGGATAATCCTGCGCAAAGATAAGGTTGGTGACGCGCCACTTGCCTGATAGCAAATACAACCTCTTCTTCATGTGCTGTTTTAAAAAGGTAACTCCTTACACCCGCCTGAAAAGCTTGCTGAACATAGCTTTCCTCTTCCTGAATCGTAAGCAGTATAATCTCTAAATGTGGATATTTTGATGTGATATTTTGAGCTAATTCAAATCCATCCATTACAGGCATGCTAAGGTCCGTGAGCAATACATCTGCCTCAACGCCATTTTCTAAAAGTTGAAGAATTCCGAGGCCGCTTGAAACGTCTCCCACTACTTCAAAGTCAGCTTCCTGCTCCAATACCTGTCGCAAGCCGCGGCGTACTACCTGGTGGTCATCAGCTATCAATATACGTATCATATACGTATTTTACACCGAAAAGGAGCACTTTGTTTTACTTATAGTTAATGTTAAGGATTTCATTTTTGTCTGTTAATTAAAACAAAGTGATTATTAGCGCTATAAATCATAGCTTTAAGAGTTAAATAGCTCAATAAACAAATTGAGCTATTTTAAATTAGAAGTTAAGCTAATCAGTATGACCAAAACTGTGGGTAATCAGTTTTTTTGATCGAAGAGAGAAAGTTTGCTACCTGCTCCCCAATACGGTTAATCATTCCCCGGATATGGTTAGTTAGCCGGATTAGACAATGTCCAATTTTGACCTAACAAAATTGAACACCATGAATATCGTAATCACCGGCTCTATAGGCCATATCGGAAAACCACTTACAGCTATACTCGTCCAAAAAGGACATCATGTTACTGTTATTACCAGCAAAGCGGAGCGCATCCCCGCGATAGAAGCCCTCGGAGCGAAGGCGGCGGCAGGAACCTTCTTTGACGCAGATTTTCTTGCCAACACTTTCAACGGCGCTGATATCGTTTACCTGATGGAAGCCTGGGAAGGCATCGGCAGTATATTTGACAACAACGTAGACTTTATTGCAGCCTTTGAGACCATAGGCAATAATTACAGAACAGCAGTAGAACGTTCAGGTGTAAAAAAGGTCATTCACTTAAGCAGTATCGGCGCTCATACCGATCAGGGTACCGGCAGCCTGTATCTTCATCATAAAGTAGAATGCATCCTTAGCCAGCTGCCGGGAGATGTAGCCATAAAATTCATGCGGCCGGTAGGTTTTTACAGTAACTTATTCCGAAACCTCGATTCCATAAAAAAACAACAAGCAATCATCTCCACCTACGGCGGTGACCGCAAAGAGCCCTGGGTAGCTGCGGAGGATATCGCAGAAGCTATTGCCGAAGAAATGGAACTACCCTTTGCGGGTAGAACTGTGCGCTACCTCGCCAGTGACGAAGTATCGCCCAATGAAGTTGCCGGCATACTGGGTGAAGCCATCGGCGTTCCGGGGCTGCAATGGAAGGTTATCCCCCAAGCGCAAATGTTGGACGGTATGTTAAATGCCGGCATGAATGAGTGGATTGCCAAAGGCTTTGTGGACATGCAGACTGCACAAGGAAGCGGTTCTTTATATGAAGATATGTACCGCAGCAAGCCGCAATTCGGCAAAACCAAGTTCAGGGATTTCGCCCGTGAATTCGCAAAAGTTTATCACCAAAAATAATTAACCATGAAAAAAGTATTGATCACCGGTGCCAATAAAGGTATCGGATTAGAAACCGCACGCCAGTTATTACAACAAGGCTATTATGTATACCTGGGCAGCAGAACAAAAGAAAACGGCAATGCCGCGCTTAATCAATTAAAAGCTGATGGCCTGGATCAGGCAGAGGTCATCGAACTTGATGTAACGAGCGACCAGTCAGTTAAAGCTGCGAGAGCAGCCATCGGAAGCAAGACAGCCGTACTTGACGTACTAATTAACAACGCGGGTATTAACGGGGGCTTCCCGCAGTCTTCCCTCGAAGCAAGTGCCGACCAGTATAAAGCGGTATTTGATACTAATCTGTATGGGGTGGTAAGGGTAACCCAGGCATTCATTGACCTGCTGAGGAAGTCACCTGAACCCCGCATTGTCAATGTATCTTCCAGCGGCAGTTCACTTACCCTGCATAGTGACCCCACATGGAAGTATTATGATCATAAAGCAGCACTGTACCCATCATCAAAAGCAGCATTGAATATGTATACGATTGATCTGGCTTACCGTTTGAAAGATACGCCGTTTAAGGTAAACGCGGTGTGTCCCGGTTTTGTAGCGACAGATTTTAATGGTCATCTTGGTACCGGCAGTGTTCAGGAAGGTGGCAGCCGTATAGCAAGATATGCGATGATCGGCCCTGACGGCCCCACAGGAAAATTCCTTGCCCATGAATATAACCCTGAAACGGGTGATACACCATGGTAATAAATACTTAATTTTAGGTTATGAAAAAGGGAGAAGCGTCATTGCATAAACTACACTCATTGACAGACTTTCACCGGATGTTTGGGCTGCCAGCGCCCAGGCATCCGCTGGTAAGTTTTATCAATATCGCGGATATGCGTTATGAGCCCGGAGCGCTGCCTTCATCATTGATTATGGATTTTTACAAGGTTGCTTACAAGAATAACCTTTGCGGCAGGGCCAAATATGGCCAGGATTACTATGATTTCGGCGAAGGCGGCCTGGTGTATACTTCGCCCGGGCAGGTCTTCGAAAGCCCGGTGGGATCGCCTACTGAAGGGTATATGTTACTGTTCCACCCGGACTTATTATTATCTTATCAGCTGGCAAATACGATCAGATCCTTTGGTTACTTCTCTTATGCGGCGAATGAAGCGCTGCATGTTTCCGAGCAGGAAAAGAAAATCATCATGAAGGTGTTCGATATTATTGATGAAGAGTTAAACGGCCGTATAGATGACTTCAGCCAGGATGTGATCATTTCACAAATCGAGCTTTTGCTGAATTATAGCAACCGCTTCTATAAACGTCAGTTCATTACGCGCAAGGCGGTAGTGAATGAACAATTGCTTAAGATAGAACAGATAATCGATGCTTATTTAAATGACGACAAAGCAGTGTCACAGGGCTTACCGAGCGTTCAATACCTGGCTGACCAGGTAAATCTTTCACCAGGCTATTTAAGTGATATGTTACGCACGCTGACCGGCCAGAATGCGCAGCAGCTGATACAGCATAAATTGATCGAGAAAGCTAAAGAACTGTTGTCAACTACGGAACGTTCTGTAGCGGAGATCGCTTACCAGTTAGGATTTGAACATCCGCAGTCCTTTACGCGTCTCTTTTCAAACAAAGTAAAAATGTCTCCTGTGGTATTCAGACATTCTTTTAATTGATTCTGATTAACGTTTGATTGTGATCTGCATCAAAAACAATTGACTATTAATTGTTACTTTTGTGAAGTTTGAAAAAGCTCACGGCCATATTGCTTTTAACGGTTTTCCTGTTTTCGACAACTGAATTGCATCAGTTGCTGAAGCTGCCTATGGTTTTTGAACACTTTGCCGAACACCGAAAGGAAAACAAAAGCATTTCATTCCTACAATTTCTGGATATGCACTACATGCACGGCAGCCCAAGGGACAAAGACTACAGCGAAGACATGAAGCTGCCCTTCAAAACTGCGGATAATTGCATGGCAGCCATATCACCGGTGGTGGTTCCTCAAGTATTACCGGCGCTCACCTTTCCCGTGATATATTCGGCAGAAACAAAATTAGAACCCCTCAATTCCGGGTTTAATTATTCCGTTTATTTATCCGGCATTTGGCAACCGCCAAAATTCTGTTAATTAGTCTTTCTTTCAAGCTTATTTATCGTGCTTAGCATGGCTATTTCTGCTACGCGGTACTTTCTGAATTACTAATTTTCAATATCTTATTATGTTAAACCATATTATCGCTTTTTCCGTAAGGAATAAGCTGATCATCGGGCTTTTTGTCATTGCCCTGATTGGCTATGGAAGCTACCAGCTTACCAGGCTTCCCATTGATGCCGTACCTGATATAACCAACAACCAGGTACAGGTTATTACCGTGGCCCCGTCATTCGGAGCTACGGATATCGAACGTTTAGTTACCTACCCCATAGAACAGGCCAATAGTAATATTTCGGGCCTTAAAGAAATCCGCAGCTTTTCCAGGTTCGGCCTTTCACTGGTCACTATCGTATTTGACGATGTCACCGATATTTATTGGGCGCGGCAGCAGGTGTCCGAGCGTTTACAAAAAGTACAAAGCCAGATACCTTCCGGTATCGGCACACCCGAGCTGGGCCCGGTAAGTACAGGGCTGGGCGAAATTTATCAATATGTGGTGCGCCCTAAAAAAGGCTACGCAGGTAAATACAACGAAACAGACCTGCGTACCATACAGGACTGGATCGTCCGCCGCCAGCTTCTGGGTGTTAAAGGCGTGGCCGAGGTAAGCAGTTTTGGCGGCAAACTGAAGCAATATTCCATCGAGGTTGATCCTAATAAATTGTTTTCGCACAATCTGACGATTACCGATGTATTCAAAGCACTGGAGAATAACAACCAGAACACCGGAGGTGCTTATATCGAAAAAGGACCGACTGTGCTCTACATCCGCAGCCAGGGATTGATCGGTAGTATAGAAGACATCAATAATACGGTGATCAAAACCACCACCGGCGGATCACCTATTTTTATCAGAGACGTAGCTGATGTTAAAATAGGCTACGCTACCCGGTTTGGTGCGATGTGTTATAATGACGAAGGTGAAGTTGCCGGTGCAGTGGTAATGATGCTGAAAGGCGCCAACAGCAGCGAAGTGATTAAAAATGTAAAGGCGCGCATCGTACAGATCCAGAAAACCATGCCCGAAGGCGTGGTGATCGAGCCATTCCTGGACCGGACCAAAATGGTGAACAATGCGATCGGTACGGTAGAGCATAACCTGCTGGAAGGCGCACTGATTGTGGTATTTGTGCTGGTATTGTTCCTCGGCAATTTCAGGGCCGGGTTGCTCGTCGCTTCCGTAATTCCACTGGCCATGTTGTTTGCCATCATCATGATGAACCTGTTTGGCGTAAGCGGTAACCTGATGAGCCTGGGGGCGCTGGATTTTGGTTTGATTGTAGACGGGGCCGTTATTATTGTAGAAGCGGTTATGCACACGCTTAGCCACAGTAAACAATTTAAAAGTATTGGAACCCTGGAACAGGATGATATGGACAAGGAGGTAAACAGCGCTGCCAGCAAGATGATGAACAGCGCCGTATTTGGCCAGATCATTATCCTGGTGGTGTATCTGCCTATCTTCACTTTACAGGGCATTGAAGGTAAAATGTTTAAGCCTATGGCACAAACGGTAGCATTTGCTTTATTGGGCGCTTTTATTTTATCTCTTACCTATAATCCCTATGATGAGTGCAGTCTTTCTGAGCAAGAAGATAAAGCACCAACCGAACATTTCAGACAGGCTGATGGCTAAAGTAGAAAAAGCATACCAGTCAGGCCTTAACCGTATCATCGCTTTTCCGAAAATCGTATTGTTAGCTGTTATCGGCCTGTTCCTATTTTCGGCCTATGTTTTAACCACACTAGGCGGCGAGTTTATCCCGGCGCTGGAAGAAGGTGATTTTGCCGTTGATACCCGCGTACTAACGGGCAGCAGTCTGCATACAACTATCACTAATACCCAAAAAGCAGCCCATATCTTAAAAACACAGTTCCCTGAAGTAGAAAAAGTGGTCACCAAAATTGGCAGTGGCGAGGTGCCCACCGACCCTATGCCGATGGATGCCAGCGATATGATGGTGATCCTGAAACCCAAGGATGAGTGGACATCAGCCAAAACCTTTAATGAGCTTTCTGAAAAAATGGGCAGGGCTTTGCAGGCTGTTCCGGGTGTTACCGCGGGCTTCCAGTTCCCGGTGCAGATGCGCTTTAACGAGCTGATGACCGGCGCACGCCAGGATGTAGTTTGTAAAATATTCGGCGAAGACCTTGATACCCTTGCGGTTTATGCCAACAAGCTGGGTAAGATCATCAATACGGTTGAGGGTGCTAAAAACCTATATGTGGAGGCAGTTGCGGGTATGCCGCAGATCATCATTAATTATAATCGCAGCGCCATAGCACAGTACAACCTCAATATCACCGATATTAACAAAGTGGTTAACACGGCGCTGGCCGGGCAAAGCACCGGAACCGTGTTTGAAGGCGAAAAGCGCTTTGACGTAGTGGTCAGGATAAGCGGTGAACAGAAAAAAGATCTGAAGGATATTCAAAATTTACTGATCCCGACACCGGGAGGTACGCAAGTCCCTTTGTATCAATTGGCCGACGTGCAGATCAAAGATGGGCCCAACCAGATACAGCGGGAGGATGCTAAACGCCGTATTGTAGTGGGATTTAATGTTCGCGGCAGGGATGTACAAACCATTGTAAACGAGTTGCAGGCCAGGGTGGATCAGCAACTTAAATTCCCGGCGGGGTACTATGTAACCTACGGTGGTGCCTTTGAAAACCTTAATGCTGCCAAACAGCGCCTGATGATCGCGGTGCCGGTTTCGCTACTGCTTATTTTTTTACTGCTGTACTTCGCTTTTAACTCCATCAGGCAGGGATTACTGATCTACTCCGCAATTCCTTTGTCAGCCATCGGGGGTATCCTTTTCCTGGCCCTGCGGGGCATGCCATTCAGTATAAGTGCAGGTGTGGGCTTCATTGCTTTGTTTGGCGTAGCCGTGCTTAACGGCATTGTATTGATCTCTGAGTTTAATCAGTTAAAAAAAGAAGGGATGACCGATTTGAAACGTATCGTGTTAATGGGTACCAAAGTAAGGCTAAGGCCGGTACTCATGACCGCATTTGTAGCCTCGCTGGGATTTTTCCCTATGGCTATCAGTAACGGTGCAGGCGCCGAAGTGCAAAGGCCTTTGGCTACAGTAGTGATAGGCGGGCTGCTGATTGCCACTTTTCTGACTTTATTCGTATTGCCCGTTTTGTACATCATGTTTGAAAAAGGGTTTAAGATGGTACTGGGCAAAAAAACAACCACCATGCTGTCCATTTTTCTGCTGACTATGATAGGCCAGGCATCCAACGCGCAAACACCAATTACACTTAAAGCTGCTATTGATACTGCCTTGAAAAACAATTTGCAGGCGAAACATGAGCAGTTAAAGGCAAAATACCAGCAAATGCTGATGGGCACATCGGCTAACATATCGCAAGCCACCCTGTTTGGCGAGGCGGGGCAGATTAACAGTAGCTATACGGACACTAAGTTTGGCCTATCACAAGCATTCAACTTTCCTACGGTTTACAGCAGGCAAAAGGAACTTTTAAAAGCCGATTGGAAAAACAGTGTATTGAGCGCTGCCGTCAATGAAGCGCAGTTAAAAAAGCAAGTGAGCCAGGTGTACTATGCGCTGGTTTATACAGAACAAAAAAAGCAGCTACTAAAGCATACCGATAGCCTGTACCTGGGGTTTTATAAAAAGGCTGAGTTGCGGCTGGCTAAAGGCGAAACCAATATACTGGAGAAAACCAGCGCCGAAACCTTGCTGGGGCAGGTACAAATGCAATTGAACCAGTTGAAAGAAGATGAAGCCCTTTTGCAATTGCAGTTCCAACTGTTGCTGAATTCTACGAAAGTGTTCACAACAACCGGCGCCAGTCATAAATTAAGTCTGATTGCTATGGATGACAGCCTTAATTTAAAGGAACACCCGGCGGTAAAATTAATAGCACAGCAACAGCAAATTGCGGATGCCGCGATCCGCGTTGAAAAAAGCAGGCTTTTACCTGACCTGACCATCGGCTATAATAATACCAGTATAAAGGGTATCGGAGCTGATAACAAGCTTTATAATGGCGCGAACCGGTTTAATTCGGTGCAGGTGGGCATTGGTATCCCCATTTTCGCCGGTGCCCAAAAAGCCAGGATCAGCAGCGCCCGCGTGAACAAACAGCTGGCAGAGAGTAATCTTGCGCTAACGGTACAAAACATAACATCGGCTTACCGGGCGGCAGACCTCCAATACCAAAAATATCTTCGGGCGGTATCCTATTTTGAAGGCAAACCCTTAAAAAATGCCGAACTGATTACCAATACGGCCAATCAGCAAATTGCGGCCGGCAATATCAACTACCTGGAGTGGGTACAACTGGTTAACCAGGCCATCGCGATCAAAAATGATTACCTGGAGGCTGTTCGCAATCTCAACGAAGCGGTCATACAACTTAACTATTTTTCCAATAACTAAAAATTCAGACCATGAAATCCATCATATATTTATCGGCAATCGTGCTAACCTTATCCGCCTGCGGCGATAAAAAACCGTCAACAGCAACAACGGACAAGACAGGCAATCCTAATATCGTAACGCTTACAGCCGCACAGTTGGAAAATGCGGCTATCAGCACCGGTAAGATCGGGCAAAAGGAAATATCGTCCATATTAAAACTCAACGGTAAGATTGATGTCCCGCCGCAAAACATGGTTTCCATCAGTGTGCCTTTAGGCGGATATTTAAAATCCACCAAATTGTTACCGGGCATGCACGTGAACAAGGGCGAAGCAATTGCGATTATCGAAGATCAGCAATACATCCAGTTACAACAGGATTACCTGACCGCGAAAGCCAGGATAGGCTACCTTGAAAATGAATATAACCGTCAAAGAGACCTTAACCAGAGTAAAGCCAGCAGCGACAAAGTTTTTCAGCAAGCCGAAGCCGAATACAGGAGCCAGCAGGTTTTAATCAGTTCTTTAGCCGAGAAACTACAGCTTATCGGGATCAACGCACGAAACATCAGTGCAGGAAAAATATCGCGGAGTGTGAATATTTATTCGCCGATCAGCGGCTTTGTATCTAAGGTCAATGTTAATATCGGCAAATACGTATCCCCTACTGAAGTACTCTTTGAACTGGTTAACCCTACAGATATTCACCTGGCGCTGAAAGTGTACGAGAAGGATCTGGATAAATTATACATCGGTCAAAAGCTGGTGGCCTATACCAACAATCAGCCTGAAAAAAAGCATAATGCCGAGATATTACTGATCGGCCGTGATCTTTCTGGCGACAGAAACGCGGATGTACACTGTCATTTTGAAAATTATGACAAAACACTGGTGCCCGGTACCTATATGAATGCCGACATACAGGTCAGAAATACTCGGGCTTATGCCATAAGCAACGAAGCCATTGTGCAGTTTGAGGGCGAACAGTATATCTATAAAGTTATTGGGAACCGTCAGTTTGAGATGACTCCGGTAAATACCGGTGAAAGTGAAAATGGGTTTACAGAAATCCTTTCGCCGACAAAAGACATGACCTCGAACGCTGTTTTCGTGACTAAAGGTGCGTATTCGTTATTAATGATGATGAAAAACAAAGCCGAATAACAGGATCTGAATTAAAACAACTAAGTGCCAGTATGCAGGGCACAGATGAAGCAGGAATCGTCAACTTTTCGGGTGCAATTCAAGTGATCAGGCATTTGTTAATTAGATACGCTTGCTTTCCATATTTCATTTTAACATAAGCCACTCATTGTTTGACTTGATTTGTCGCCTGCATTACCTGTGGCGCTTATTAGCTATGCCACAGGTAACCAGGACTTTTTTAATTTAAATGATAGCAGTGCTGTCTGTAAGCAGGGTTCTCCATCCTTCGCTTTCAGGAATGCCGGGCTTACGCTTACCAAAAAACTGGACGATAGTATTACCATCTTTATCAAATACTTCGATACTATGTACCCAGCCATCAATAGTCGGCTTTTTAACCAGCCAAACGGCATTTATGCCATCCATGCGCAAATGCATATTGAAATCAGGATCAAGTACATTAAACCAGGGACCTGTTTCTACCAATTTTACAATTGGGCCGGTATGGATCTGGATGCAACCCGGACTGCCGGTAAAAACCATGATTTCTTGTCCGCTTGCAGCTGCGTTCTCAAGAATGGTCTTTAATGTACTTAACTCTAATCTGAACGCGTATCCCTCTGGTGCCAAACGCAGGGCTTGCGTGCGGGTGAGTTGATGCTTTTTTAATAAGGGATGAAAATCATGCGTATCCTGCAATGCTTTCCAACTTTCCTGAAACTCATTAACGTTGATCTCGTGATCAGGTAGTTCGGCTACAGGGGCAGACGCTGGCAATGCCGTTAACGTTTCCTGCTGATCATTTGCTGTATATTTTTTTACCAAATTATGGTAAGCTTGTTGATCGCTTTCCTCAATCAAATAAATTTTGTGCACCGCCTCGCCGCTTTTATCAAAGAATTGCAGACTATAGCGGTCCGACTCGTTAACGGCAAAGCCAAAAGCCCAATAGTTCATAAATAAACGTAGATCGATATCGGGCGTAACCACCAGACCAACATGGCCGTTAAAAGAGGCTTTCTTGTAGATGCCTTTTCGCTCATGTACGCAATAGTCGTTACGGGTCAGGGCCATTACCTTGCCTAAAGTGTTTATTTCTTTCAGCAGTTCGGGAAAACGATCATTCAGCCTGATCACGTTTACGTCAATACCTGTATTTAACAATTCCGCTTCGCTCATACCTAATTGTTTTGCCGCGTCGCGGATCCGAACCTTAGGATTTTGTTCTTTAAAAGCATCCCATTGCGCTTTTATCGTTTGTATCGTACTTTCCATGTCGTTTTAGTTTAAGTGTTGTAATTAAATCGCCCGGCAGTGATGACCAGCGGGCAATTAAAGTTTTCATTATTCATCAGTTGCACCCTGATGCCAAAGGCATTGTGTATGTTTTCGCAGGTCACCACCTGTTGGGGTCTACCGAGAGCCTGAACTTTCCCTTGTTTCAGGATCATGATCTGATCGGCATAGGCAGCGGCCAGATTGATGTCATGAAGAATACAGATTACGCCATATCCCCGATCAGCCATAGCCCTTGCCTGAGTCAATAATTGTTGCTGGTGCAGCAGATCGAGGCCATTTGTTGGTTCATCCAACAAAAGCCAGCCATTTGGTACATCCTGTATCTGTGCAATGACGCGAGCCAACTGCACACGTTGCTGCTCGCCACCTGACAGGGTTTCATAGGTTCGCCCGGCCATTATGGTGATTCCTGTAGCCTGCATAGCTTCCATCACCACTTGTATATCGTGCTCGGTCGGTTGTCCATCAAAGTGCGGGTACCTGCCCATTAATACGATCTCTTTAACGGTGAATGAAAGACTGATGGTGTTATGCTGTGTTAACACAGACCGTTTGCGAGCAAGCTCCTTTAAAGGATAATCGTCCAGATTCTTACCATTAAACTGAATTTTCCCGGATGACGGCCGCATCTCGTTACAAAGTAATTTGAGCAGGGTACTTTTACCTGCACCATTGGCACCTATAATTGCCATGATCTTGCCTTGCTTCACTTCGAACGAAACATTACTTAAGATCTCCTTCTTTCCAGCGAAATAAGAAACATGGTTAACCTTGATCATACCTGTTGTTTTTTAATTTGTGCGCTGATCATATAAATAAATACCGGGGAACCTGCCAATGCAGTAACAATACCGATGGGTAATTCTGCAGGTGCTACCAGGGTGCGTGATACCAGATCAGCAAGGGTGAGCATGGCCGCTCCCAGGATAGCAGAGCCGGGTATAACCAGTCTGTTATCGGCGCCAAAGCCTATGCGGATGATATGCGGCACGACGAGGCCTACAAAGCTGATGATACCGGCAACGGCCACTGACGCTCCTACAGACATGGTAGCCAATAAAAGTACTACACGCTTTATATTATTAACGTTGAAGCCCATGTGCCCGGCTTGTGTTTCACCAAGGGCTATGGCATTTAGCGACTTGCCCATAAAGGGTAATACCAGAACCGGTATTGCAATAAAAGGCAATATACTGCCAACCGAAAGCCAGCTTGAGCCACCTAAACTTCCTAAACTCCAAAAGGTAAGATTTCGAAGTTGCTCATCAGTTGAGATATAGGTCAGCAAGCCTGTAAAAGAAAAAGCCAGCGCATTAATAGCGATACCTGTTAGCAGTAAGGCGGTAATCATGGTGCGCCCTTTGCGCATCGCCAGTTTATAAACGGCCAAAGCTGTAACCAATGCCCCTGAAAATGCCGCTACCGATAGCATGTAATAACTGTAGGTACTACCGATCATGGTTAACAGTTTCCCCCCGAATACTATGGTTAAGGCAGCAAATAATGTAGCCCCGGATGAAATGCCGATCAGCCCCGGCTCAGCCAATGGGTTACGAAATAAACCCTGGATTGCTGCACCTGCAATGGCCAGCGCCGCACCGATCAACACACCCGATAATACTCTTGGCAATCGCAGGTTAAGCATTACAGCCAGTTGCTGCGATGTAAACCCGGCCTTATGGCTTAAGCCGGTATGATAACTGATCATCGACCAGAGTTGATGAACCTGGATGTGTACGGCTCCAATGCATATCGAAGCGATAACAACCAGCACTAGCAACACCGATAAACCAAACAGTATGTAGCTGTGATTTTTAAGAACCATTAGTTGATTTTCTGTGCCAGTTCACCAACCGCTAATCCTAACCTCGGGCCAAAGCTGCTCACCAGTTCGCCATCCATCGTTATAAACCGCTTGTTTTTACCTGCATTGGTTTGCGCTACACCTTGTACATTTAGTAAACCCATTGCACCACCCAAACTATCCATGCCACTGCTGAATAATAAGATCACATCCGGATTAGCCGCAACTAAAGCTTCGGGCGTTAGGGGCTTAAAATCTTTGAAGCCGGTAACCGCATTAATGCCACCCGCCATCTCAATAATTTGCTGCATTTGTGTGCCTTCGCCAGCCACCATCATGGTACCGGTGCCACGGGCATAAATGAACAATACTTTGGGTTTACCAACCTTTTTAACTTTTGCAGCTGCAGCCAGGTCGCTGTTTAATTGCTTAATCAGCGGATCAGCCTTTTGCGGTCTGCCAAAAGCGGCCGCTACTTCTTTAATTAGCTTACGAGTGCCATCGGCAGAATAGATTTGCGTAAACAAAACCAGTTTAATGCCTGCACTTTTAAGTTGCGATACCAGTTCGGGCTTTAATTCACTTGATAAGCCCGTTACCACATCCGGTTGCAGGGTCAAAATGCCTTCAGCACTCAGGTTGCGGTTATGTCCTACTTTAGGTTTACTTTTCAGGCTGGCAGGATAATTACTGGTAATATCGGTACCAATAATATTGCTTTCCATACCAATGCCTGCCAATATTTCGCTCACGGTACCATTTACTGATACAATTTTGGGCGATACTTGTGCCCTGGCTCGCGGCGCATAGCTCATCATCCATATGATGAAGCTAAATAACAAGTATTTAGTATTTTTTACTTTCATGTTTTAGAAATTTAAATGCTCCGCCACCCTCGCGGTTTACGGAACATGAACCAACTATTCTGATACTTTTCAAATTGACTATTGTAAACTGGTGGTACCATTTGACTGGTAAGCATAACGGAAAGTGTAAATTCTTGACGCCGGCCTGGTAGTTAAATCGGCAAAGGCTGGCGTGGTAGTATCAGGGTTGCCTTTGTAATAGCTTTTCATTTCTATTTTGGCATAATTACCCGAACTGGTTTTCACCACGATAATTTTACCGGGAACCATTAAAATAGCATGCTGGGGTGCTGTGGTCGCTGTATAAGTATACCAGCCCGTAATGGCTGCTGCACCAATTGCGTCTGACTTGTAACCGCTTGCTGGCGCAGTAGTTAAATCAGTAAAAGTGCTGCTAACTACCTGAGCTTGTGTTGTACCTGTACCGGACGAACCGCCGTTGACGAAAATACTGGTGCCTGAAAATTTAATATCCCATTTTGTCCCGGTGGTATCTGCGCCCGTTACGATTGCATTGTTCGCCAGGCTGTAGTAAACGTTACCTTTTGAACCATCGAGATCTGTAACTGTGTTGGTTTTTAAGGTTGCTGCGGGCGCAACGCTATCATCATTGTTCTTGCTGCAGGCGCTCATTAAAAGTAAAGAGCTGCTTAATAGTCCTAATGCTAAAGTCTGTAGTCTGTTCATCTTATTTGTTTGTTTCGATTTATGGTTATTGTTTGTGAAAATTATAGGTGAAGCCAGCATAAAGCAATCGCCCCGGCAGGTTGCTAATGGTTAGTGGCTGTTTATAATCGCCCAGGTTTTCACCTGTTAGCTGAAACCGGATCTGGTTATGATAAAATAGCTTTGATACCGATGCATTAAAAAGCACATAACCTTTTACATATTCATCGTCGCGATTGACAATGCCGTTGCCATCGAGATCAGAGAAGCCGTATCTGCCCCTGTAAATAACCCTTACTGATGCAATAATGCCTGTTTGATCATCCTGATAGTTAAGACGGGCATTAGCCATGTTTTTTGAGCGGTTTAGCAAACCGCCATACATGCTTTTAGTTATTTTGACGGTTTCACGTGTTTTGGGATCAATACCAAACAGTTTTCCTGCCTTGATCTGGTCGAGCACATTGTGATCATAAGCTTGCAGGTATTGATATCCGCCTGCTACAGTCCAATGCTTCAGGAAATTATAGCTAAAGTCTGTTTCCGCGCCTTGTGTATATACGCTGTGGATGTTGAAATATGAGTAAACCGATTGTCCGTTTGTTTTGATAGCGATAGGTTGCGCATCAATCAGATCCCGGATATTATTGCGAAAAAAGTTAGCCGTCCACATGAATGATTTTACCGGGCCATAACGGTAACCTAAGTTGTATCCCGTAGAACTCTCGGCATTTAAAGGCTGAAGATTATTTGGATTGATCAATATAGTTTGGATCTGTCCCTGCTGTTGGAGTTTTGCTACCTGTGCGGCCGCCTCTTCGTAACCAAACACACTGTATCCAACCACCGCATTCGTGAAATTGAGGTAGAGCTGACGGAAATCGGGTGCTTTGTAACCTTTACCTGTTGACCCAAGAATCACGAACTTATCTGATAACTGATAGCTTAACGCCAGTTTAGGACTGAATTGTGACCGGTAAACGCTGTGTGCATCAAAGCGCCCGCCGGCAATCACGTTCAGCTTTTTAATAGGTGTCCAATCGCCTTGTCCGTAAGCATATCCCGAGGTGAATGACTGTTTGGCATCATACCGGGTAGCATTCACCGTCTCGTATTGGGCGCCAGCGCCTGATGTTAATTTGAGCTTAGCGTAAACCCGGTAATCGCTTTGTACTTCGGCCCTGTTAAAAGCCTGGTTAAAATAAGTTTCATCATAAATCGCGTTCGTAGTAGTATAATTAAGCAGCGAAGTAGTTTGATAGGTAGACCGGTATAGCCTTAATTCACCAGCAAATTTTTCAGAAAAAAGATGGGTGATATATGGCGAAATACTAAAGTTATGCTCTGTCCCGCTGCCTGCTACTTGCCCGCTGTCTACCCGATAATTGTTATCTGTCGTGTTGGTGTAATTCCTTACCAGTAAACGCAAATCAGTATGAGGTGTGAGTTGATAGGTGATTCTTCCATTTACGGTATAGCCATAAAAAGGGGAGACTGTCGGGCTTCCCGAAGATGGGATCAGCGAATAGCCACCGCTGCTGTTACGGTTAATAAAGCCGGCTATGGATAACCTTGGTGTGGCATAAGCCGCGTTTAAAGAGACATCGGCATTTTTATTGGTACCATAACGCGTTGCTAGAGAAGCAGACGCACCCAATGGTGGCGTTGCCGATATGAGGTTAATCACACCGGCCATTGCCTCGCTGCCATATAATGAAGATACCGGGCCTTTTACCACTTCGATACGATCAATGCCGTTCGTGGTAATGCGGGCAAGGTCTAATATTCCGGTAGTGCGGCCGATGATGGGAAGCCCATCCAGCATAATCATGGTGTAATCAGCGCTGAAACCCTGGATCTGGATTCCCTGGCCATGTGCATCCGGTAATACCGACAAGCCGGTTTGTTCGTTTAATATTTCGTCCAATCTTACTAATCCCCTGTTTTTTATTTCTTTATTACTGATCGTGCTGACAGGCATTGGTACCGTCATTAAATCTTTTGCCGACCGGGTGGCAGTTACGATAACTTCTTTTAATTTTTTCGCTTTGCCGGTATCCCTTGCAGCAGTATCTATCTGTTGTGCGCTCATCTTTATTGAGATTAGCATCAACACACAGATAATTTTTTCTTTCATTTATTTAGACTAATTAAAAACAATAATGCAAATTTGTGCGAATCATACGTTTGGCAGTTAACGCAAAACGGATTTAATACAACGCGAAACGGATTTTATGAAAATCATCTTTACCTCACAGCTTTATCGGCAATCACAACTTCATTTGGTTTATCCCAAGGAATTCATCGGAACTATACCTATAGAACATCGTACCACATCTGCGGCAGCTGAGTTGGGAAACTTAAAAATCGAAGAATTATGGTTTGAAGGCGTCTGTTTGTTAAACAGCTGCTTTAATGCGAATGCCACTTTGGCAATGACATTACAGTGCGATAGTTTTTGCTGGGTGATGAATTTTGTATCGGATGGTGATTTGGTAGTAAAATCAAACGCGGAGGATATAGAACTTAAGTTACAAAAGGGCTGGTATCATACCTTTTATTGCTCGGCCTTAAATACGGATTTAATGGTAAACGGCCCCGCCGAAGTATTTACCATATGCCTTACCCAGCGCTTCATCCGTAAATTATTAGGCAAACAGGTTATGTCCTTTAATTTTGAAGGCGGTGGTCCGGAGCCGTTTACTTTGGTAACCACTGACGAATACTACGACGGCCGGTTTAAAGTACTGATCAAAGAAATGATACAAGCTGATCAGCCGGATTACATCCGAAGGATTTTTCTCGAAGCCAAAATATTGGAGCTGTTGTCGTTGCAATTAGAAAGGCTGGAAAGCAAACCACTCTCGCCCGGCAACTTTAGTAAAGAAGATATTTCGAGGTTGGAGGAAGCCAAAAATCTTGTAGCGCAAAACCTCCAGACCCCTTGCTCCCTCATTGAACTTGCCCGCAAAACAGGGCTGAATGATTTTAAACTGAAGAAAGGTTTTAAAGAGCTTTTTGGGCATACTGTATTTGGTTACCTGTCCGAGTTACGAATGAATTCGGCTTACCAATTATTAAAAGAAGGAAAAACGGTTAGTGAGGTATCAGAAATGGTGGGTTACAAAAATGCGCATCATTTCACATCGGCTTTTAAGAAGCGATATAACTTCTTACCCAGCCGGGTTGGTAAAATGATGATTTTGGTTTTTAGTGGGTATGCTTTTAGCGCCTTTTATGGCTGCTTTTGGGATTAATCTTTTTTTTGTTCTTGGAGACAATCGGACAACTCCATTGACTCCAGACACATTGGATTTATCCCCATTAAATCTGTAATTGGCAAGGTTATAGCTACTTTTCCTACTTATAAAAAATAACAATTGATCCATCTATTTTCCGATCATGTCCTTAATCGAATTAATGCCGTATTTATTAAAAACCTTAAAATATGAAAAAGATACTTAGTTTATTTGCGATTACTTTTTTAGGTATAAGTACCACATTTGCTAGTCCTCAAACAACCCAGAAATCTGAATCTACCAACAAAACAGCTGTCCACACCAAGAAGGACGTTCAGTTCCAATTCGGATAATTGTTCCCTGTTCACTTTTTGATTTTCAATTTGTAAGTTGCGAAAGGATCATTGTTTATCCACTGTAAATTCAGCGCAAGATTTACCATCTTTTTAAGACGAATGATGTGTTTCATAACGCCGTTGTTATTAAGAGGCTTCTGGTGATCTTTGGGTTTATGGTTCCAGAGGAACACTTCGACTGTGATGTTTGCATAAATTAAATTTTTGAGTTTAAATGTTTCATACTTCATCCCATTTTTTGAGGTAAACACAGGTAACACAAACACAATTTAAAACAGCTGCTTGAACAACTTTTTCATCCGTAACTCAATGTATTTCAGCAACTTGAATCGAATTGCGTTACCTAAGTTAAAAACAAAAAACAGGTAGTCGGATAGGTAACGAGAACCTTGGCTTTACAGAGGGTTGGAAAGGATAATTAATGACAAAACCCTCTAAATCGCTGATTTAGAGGGTTTTATACCGGCGTATTTACCGTTTCGTGCGCCCACCTGGGCTCGAACCAGGGACCAAAAGATTATGAGTCTTCTACTCTAACCGACTGAGCTATAGGCGCGGTTGAAAAACTTGCGTTTTCCGGGTGCAATTTTACATATTTGCGTCGAATTACCCAAACACAATATGCAAAACATTAAAAATATCATCTTTGATTATGGCAACGTAATCTTCTCTATTGATTTTGCCCGCGTACAAAATTCTTTTAAAGAATTGGGGGTCAGCAATGTAGCTGACTTTTTCGGGCACCTGAAACAGGATCCTATTTTTGATGATTTTGACCGCGGAAAAGTATCTGCCGAACAATTCCGCAAGCATATCCGTGAAATTACAGATAATCCAAACCTGAGTGATCTGCAAATTGATGCCGCCTGGAACAGCATTTTGATAGGTATTGCTGAGGGTAATCATGATTTGTTGCTGAAGTTGAAAGATAGGTACCGCATCTTTTTGTTAAGCAACATCAACGAAATTCATTACACATGGATAATGGATTACCTGAAGCGCGAATTTGATTTTGATGGCAACGACCATCTTTTCGAGAAAACCTATTACTCGCACCTGGTGGGTAAACGCAAACCCGAACCTGAAATATTTAAACAGGTACTTGATGAAAATGGCCTTAAACCGGAAGAAACTTTGTTTATCGACGACAGCCCGCAGCATCTTGAGTCGGCTAAGCAATTAGGCATCAATACTTTCCTGATGACTTATCCGGACACTATACAGAAATATTTCGAACGCAACGGCTTATTATCGTAAAGTTTTAAGTGTAAATAAGTAACTTCAATCAGGAGACTTATTCACCATGAAAAACTTAATTATTACTGCGGCAATCGCCAGCCTATTTCTAAGTGCCTCATTTAAACCTGCAGCACCACGCAAACAGATCGTATTAATGGGTGCTGCAGTGGTAGAACTATTTACTTCTGAAGGTTGCTCGAGTTGCCCACCGGCAGATGAAGCTTTGGCACGACTGGCAAAAGAGTACGCAGGCAAGCCTGTTTACCTGCTAAGTTTTCATGTGGATTACTGGGACAAACTGGGCTGGAAAGACCCATACAGCAACCCAGACTATACAGACCGACAAAAGGCTTATGCCAAACAACTAAATGCGCAAGCCTACACACCACAGGCTATTGTAAATGGCAAAAAGGAGTTAATAGGCTCACAAAGCGGAACGCTACACAACCTGATCAACGCTTCTCTTAAAATAATGCCGGAGAATGCGATTAGTGTAGGCGCATCCTTTCAAAACCTTGCCTTAACCGCAACTTACAAACTACATTCTGTTGATGACAACGACCTGGTTAATGTAGCTCTTGTACAAGATCATGCAACCGACCGCATCAGCGCCGGTGAAAATAAAGGCGCAACGCTAAGCCATATAAATGTGGTGCGTGTTTTTAAAACTGTAAAATCTAAGCAAAGCGGTGAGATCAAACTTGATATCCCAAAGGATTTATCTGGAAAGCCATTTAAGCTGATATTATACGTCCAAAACAAAAACGACCTGCACATTACAGCAGCTAATACTATGTCGCTTAGCCCTACGCGTGTAATTACAGTTTCCAAGTCGAAGTAAATAGTTTATTATTCATCGTATTCGGGCAAGAAGCCTTAAATGAAAACTGCCATATCGTTATTCTTTCTGATAGCTGCCAATATTTGCGGCTTCAATAATAGTATTGGGAAGCATTCAAACTATTTCCAACAAAATAATTTACCGCTGCAAGCCAGAGTAGTAGCCGAAATATATAAAAGATATGATTTGAAAAAATCTTCTTTAAATCATCTCTATCCTTTCGATGGGCATCCGGGAGACTCGACAGAAAGGTATAAATTGGATCAAAACAAGTTGAAGCTTTACTTCAAAAGTCTAAAAAACACACTTCCTGTATCTGATATTTTCATAAGCGACTTAAATCAAATTTACCAAGATGCAGGTATACAGTTATCACGCACTAAACAATATGACGGACCTATAGATGGCCTTGAGTATGATCTGATATATAAAATTCAGGAACCGGATGATATAATAAATCATCTCAATGAAATGAAAGTAATTACCATCCGGAATAAGAGTAAAAGCAGCTTCATAGTATTAGGCATTGGTAAGCATTTAAGAATCAATACCTACTTATCAAGATATAATAATACCTGGCTGATCGACCATCTTACACCTTATTATCTTTAAATACATTTTACCGATCTCAATTAAAATGTAAATTTTCTTTTTAAACATCTGATGTTTAAATAAACATCGTATGTTTGTATTGTTATTATTTAGTTATGCAAAAAGAGAAGCTGTCAGAAATAGTAGCTGATAAAATAAAGCAGGACATTAAAGACAAAAAATTCAACGTTGGGGATAAAATTCCTGCCGAGCCGGAATTGATGAAGCTTTATAATGTCGGCCGTTCATCTATAAGGGAAGCCATTAAAAGCCTTGCCATGACTGGCGTTTTGCAGGTAAGGCAGGGCGACGGCACCTATGTTAATCAAATGGCAGCACAACTTCCGATTGAGCAGCGTTTGCGCAATTCAAATTTTGATGATATAAACGCGGTTCGCATCCTGCTGGAAGAAGAAATTGTACAGCTTGCCACAGAAAAACACACAGCCGATGATTTAAAGGCGATAGCCGAGCAGTTAGCTAAACGTAAAAAGGCCATTGAAAACGAAGATGTAAAGGCCTGTACAGATGCTGACATTGCCTTTCACATGGCCATTGCGCATGCATCGGGCAATACTGTTTTAGCCGGATTATACGAGTACTTCACACAAACCATACGTGCCTTTTTTTCGCAGAGGGAAAAGCATGGCATCACACATTTTGCCATGAGCCATCACCTTCACCAGGATTTGTACCTGGCTATTCGCAGTAAAAAGAAAAAACAGGCATCAGAGATCATTAAAAATATTCTTAACAATAATTATTAAAAGCCATGACTATTTTAACATTTACCCTGCTGTTAATTGCAGGTGCATATCTGGCAGGGCTGGTAGGTTCGCTAACCGGTTTAGGTGGCGGTGTTGTCATCATTCCCCTGCTTACCCTTGTATTCCACGTTGACATACGCTACGCCATAGGTGCGGCTTTACTCGCATCAATCGCCAACTCATCGGGCGCAGCAAGCGCTTATGTAAAAGAAGGTATTACTAATATAAGGCTGGGCATGTTTTTAGAGATTGCAACAACCGTAGGCGCAGTTGTAGGCGCAATAGTGGCTGTTTATACACCGGTTAATACCATTGCAATACTATTCGGCATCATCTTGTTATTTTCTGCGGTAATGACCATCCGTAAAAAAAACCACGAGGTTTTACTACAAGGCAGTCCGGCCGCGGCAAAATTAAAACTCAATAACTCTTACCCTACAGCTAAAGGCCCGGTTAATTATCAGCTGAAAAACGTTGGGGCTGGTTTTGGTATCATGACAGTGGCAGGCGTATTTTCCGGATTGCTGGGGATAGGATCAGGTGCTCTTAAAGTATTGGCCATGGATTCAACCATGCGTATACCCTTTAAGGTAAGTACTACCACCAGTAATTTTATGATAGGTGTTACCGCTACAGCAAGTGCTATTGTTTACCTGCAACGCGGTTATATGGATGCTGGTATTGCATTCCCCGTTGTGTTAGGTGTACTTGGCGGCGCATTTACCGGGTCAAAATTACTTTCAAAAATTGATGCAAAGGTTTTAAAGTACATTTTCTGTGTAGCCATTGTATTTGTTGCTGCCGAAATGATGTTCAACGGTTTTAACCATAAATTTTAAACTTCATGAAAAAGCTATTTTCAAAGCATTTACTTGCCGATCAGGATATTGAACAATTAATAGGCATTCAACTACGTGCCGGGGTGGTTACAGCAAGTATTATCGTATTAATAGGCGGCATACTTTACCTCATCCAGTCGGGCGGTAGCCTGCTTCCATCTTACGCGCATTTTGGTGGTGAAAAAGCCGAGCTGACCAGTTTTAGCGCAATATGGCAGGCGGTGATACATTTCCGCGCAAAAGGAATAATTACGCTCGGTGTAGTCATACTGATGGCTACGCCATTGCTGCGTATCATGTTTTCATTAGTTGGATTTGCTATTGAGAAAGACCGCATGTATGTACTGATCACCCTTTTTGTATTGATGGTGATGGCGTTCAGTATTTTCGGTGGACTAAAAGTATAATCAACCCTTAAACGGATAAAAGACATCAAATTCCCAGGGGCCTCCGCGGTAAGTCCACAAATCTAAGCCGATGCCTGTAATCTCGAAAGGCTCGAAATCAGCGTTCAACTTTTCAATCAGCGCTTTTGCCTGCTCTAATGTTACCTTGTTTTGTATGGTAATATGCGGGCGATAGCGCTGCCTGTCTTGCGGGATCAACTCATCCTTAAAACATGCAGACAACTGTCGGTGTAAATCTTGTAACGCGTCTGATTCAATCTTATAAGCCACACCTGCTCCAAGGTTTTGCATGCCTGTTATTTTTAATGCAACGGGCGCTTGCTTCACATCTTTCAATTGCTGTTTTGTAAAAGTATCATTAGGCAACTGATGAAAAAGCGAAATATGTGCTTTCAGGAAATTCCTCTCACGCGGGAAATAAAGTTCACGCTGCTTATCGAAAAACGCCTGGCTTTCGGCATCCATTCGTAAAGTTAAAATATAAGGCTGTATTGCTTCCAACGGTATTAACTTAAACAAGCACTAACGTTTAATCAATACTTATGGTTTAGCAGTGTGTAACAATCACACTTATTTGTCCTATAAATTTGAAGGTTTAACAAATTGATTTAAATTGCAATTCAATTGTAAGTTAACCTTTATTAATGAGAAATAAAACCTGCCTGTTACTCCTGGTGGCTTTATGCGCCTATAAAAATATTTCGGCACAAAGTCATGATATTTACCACAAGGGCTGGATAGACTTCAACAAAAATGGCAAGAAGGACATTTTTGAAGATCCGCAGCAGCCTGTGGAAAAACGTATTACCGACTTATTAGCGCAAATGACCGTCGAGGAAAAAACCTGTCAGATGGCTACGCTTTACGGTTACAAAAGGGTTTTAAAAGAGGAAATGCCAACCGAATCATGGAAACACGAGGTTTGGAAAGATGGCATTGCCAACATTGATGAGGAACTAAATAGCTTAACATCTTATACAGATAACGCAACTTCACAATATTCATATCCGTTCAGCAAACATGCTTCGGCAATAAATACCATTCAGAAGTGGTTTGTTGAGCAAACACGGATGGGTATCCCTGTTGACTTCACTAATGAAGGTATCCACGGCCTCAACCATGACCGAGCCACTCCCCTGCCTGCCCCAATTGGTATTGGCAGCACCTGGGACAAGCAACTGGTACGCAAAGCCGGACAAATTGTAGGCCGTGAAGCAAAGGCATTAGGCTATACCAACGTTTACGCTCCGATACTTGACCCCGCCCGCGACCAGCGCTGGGGACGTGTGGTTGAATGTTATGGCGAGGATCCTTTCCATATTGCTGAGTTAGGTAAGCAAATGACACTTGGCATACAGGAAGAGGGCGTTGCTTCCACATTAAAGCACTTTGCAGTTTACAGCGTGCCAAAAGGCGGCCGCGATGGCAATACCCGTACCGATCCGCATGTGGCACCACGCGAAATGTATCAGCTATACCTGTACCCATTTCGCAGGGTGATACAAGAGGCACATCCGCTTGGGGTAATGAGTAGCTATAACGACTGGGATGGCGTACCTGTAACCGGCAGCCACTTTTTCCTGACCGAACTGCTGCGCGAAAAATTTGGATTTAACGGATATGTGGTTTCTGACAGTGAGGCGGCTGAATATCTTTTCAGCAAACATCATGTTGCCGCGGATTACAAAGAGGCGGTGCGCCAGGTAGTAGAAGCCGGGCTTAACGTACGTACCAATTTCACCATGCCGCAAACTTTTATTATGCCTTTGCGCGAATTAATAAAAGAGGGGAAGCTATCTATGAAAACCATTGATGCACGTGTGGCAGATGTACTGCGTGTAAAATTCAAATTAGGTTTGTTTGATCAGCCATATGTTGCTGATCCGAAAGCAGCTGATAAAATCGTGCATACTGATGCCGATAAACAATTCAGCATACAAATGGATCGCGAAAGCATGGTATTGCTTAAAAATGCCAATAACCTGCTTCCGCTTAATAAGGCTAATCTTAAAAATATATTGGTAACCGGTCCTTTAGCTACAGAAACCAACTATGCCATCAGCAGGTACGGGCCATCGCACAACCCGGTTACTAATGTACTTGATGGTATAAAAAACTATGTGAGTAAAGGCACCAATGTAAACTATGCTAAAGGCTGCGATATTATAGATGCTACCTGGCCCGAAAGTGAAATTATTGAAACGCCGCTTACTGATAAAGAACAGGCAGACATTAACGAAGCTGTTGAAAAAGCGAAACAGGCTGATGTGGTGATAGCCGTTGTAGGCGAAGACGCTAAACGCGTAGGCGAAAGCTTATCGCGTACAGGGCTTAACCTACCCGGCCGCCAGCTTAAGCTGATACAGGCATTGCAGGCAACAGGCAAACCTGTTGTAATGGTAATGATTAACGGGCAGCCGCTTACCATCAATTGGGAAAACCGTTTTGTACCTGCTATTTTAGAGGCATGGTTCCCAGGTCCGGAAAGCGGAAGGGTAATAGCCGAAACTTTATTTGGCGACAACAACCCTGGCGGCAAACTCCCTATTACGTTTCCAAAAACCGTTGGCCAAATCGAGTTTAACTTTCCTTTCAAGCCAGCTTCACAGGCTAACCAGCCAACATCGGGCCCTAATGGCTACGGTAAAACCAGCGTTAACGGGGCGCTTTATCCATTTGGCTATGGTTTAAGCTATACCACCTTCGAATATAAAAACTTACAGGTATCACCGGACAAAGCCCAAAACCAGGCTGATATCAGCGTAAGTGTTGATGTAACCAATACAGGCAAGGTAAAGGGTGATGAAGTAGTACAACTATACCTGAAAGATAAGGTAAGCAGTGTTACTACATACGAATATGACCTGCGTGGTTTTGAACGCATAACCCTTGCCCCCGGCGAAACCAAAACGGTAAACTTTGTAATTCATCCTGATGATATGGCCCTGCTGGATAAAAACATGAACTGGACTGTTGAACCCGGAGCCTTTGAGGTAATGATCGGCAGCTCATCAGAAGATATCAGGCTTAAAAAAGAATTTGTTATAGAAGAATAATCTTTAAATACTTAAACCTACTAACTTACAATTATGCAAAAATACACTGGCCAAAAAAGAATGCTCGTCGCTGTAGACTGCATTGTTTTTGGCTTCGACGGAAACAACATTAAATTACTCCTGGTTAAACGAGCCATTGATCCGCATAAAGGTAAATGGAGTATGATGGGCGGCTTTTTACAACCCGATGAAACACCTGACAATGCAGCCAACCGGGTACTTGAACTGCGCACAGGGCTTAAAGATATTTACCTGGAACAAATGCATGTTTTTGGCAAACCCGATCGTGACCCAGTAGAGCGTACACTCTCTGTAGCATACTTTGCTTTAATTGACATTCATAAATACGAAAAGCAGTTGAATGAGGAATACCATGCCGAATGGTTTTTACTGACAGAAGTGCCGCCTTTAATTTTTGACCACGAAGAAATGCTGCGAATGGCAAAAAAACAATTGCGTTATAAGGCTGCGCTGCATCCAATTTTGTTTAACCTGTTGCCCGATAAATTTACTGTACCGCAATTGCAGGCACTTTATGAGGGTATTTATCAAGCCAAGTTTGACGATCGTAATTTCAGCCGTAAGGTTTTGTCAACCGGTTTGTTAATTAAGCTTGATGAAAAGGATAAGCAGTCATCAAAAAAAGGCGCGTTTTATTACCGGTTAAACCAGCAGGAGTATCTGGAAAACTTTGAGTCATTTTTGAATTTTGTCCCTAACCCAGATAAACTGTTAACCGATAAATCATAATGCCATTTTCTGAAGGATAAACACCTTTCATTTCCGCCTTTACAAATGGTATTATCTTAGCTCAGGTCTTTAGGTAACGATATCAGGAATGTTGCCCCCATTCCGGGTTCAGACTGCACCTCTATTTTCCCTTTGTGCTTTTCTATAATTCCAAACACAATGGATAAGCCTAAGCCTGTACCCTCTCCAACATCCTTGGTGGTATAAAAGGGATCGAATATGTGTTGCTTCACATCGTCGCTGATGCCAATACCGGTATCCCGTATCACTATGCTGATATGGTTTTCGTGGTCGGTAGTAATGATCAGGATATTCTCGTCATTATGCACGGGTTTGCTTTCAATAGCGTGGATACTATTGGTAATCAGGTTAATCAGCACCTGTCCTATTTTACCCGGATAGCAATTGATCAGCGGCAACTTATCTAATACAGGAGTTATTGAAATGTAAGCCGGTGTAGTACTTCTTAAAATCACAAGAGTACTCAACACTGCTTTATTAATATCGGCCGGCTTTAAGCTTTGCTCATCAGTACGGCTAAAGGTGCGCAGGCTGTCAACAATCTCTTTGGTTCGGCCCGCTCCTTCTTCAATACCATCGAGCAGTGTTGTTATTTCATCTTTAACAAAATCAACATCTATTTTTTTGCGGTACTGGGCAACATCTTTTTGCAGTTCGGTATTATCCGGCACCCTTTCAAATGCAACGTATTTATCAATTAACTCAAAAATCTCCACAAAATCCATCCTCAGCGGATTTACACTTGCGCTTACAAAGTTGATAGGATTATTAATCTCATGAGCTATACCTGCCGTTAACTGCCCCAATGAGGCCATTTTTTCGGTTTCCACCAATTTAGTTTGGGCAGCCTTTAAGTTCTCGATACTCCGCGACAAGTTTTGGTTGCTTTGTATCAGTTCGCGGGTACGTTCGCTTACCTTATTTTCAAGCAGGATATTTTGCTGGGTAATCAGCTTCTCGTTTTCAACTGCGATGGCAAGAGCAGCAATCTGCGATTCGCTGATCTGTTGGCGATAAAAATTGATCTTATCGGCCAGTGCAGCCGAAAACAAAATAAGCTCCAGCGCCGAACCATATAAAATAATATTAACCGTAAGTGTATTGTATATCACAAACCCCTGTGAACGGGCTATAGAAGTAATAATAGACAGGAAGAACAACGTCCACCCGAACATGAAATACTTGGCTGGCTTAAAGCCCTTAAAGTAAAGCATGGAGCCTATAACCAGCAGAAATATAGAAGTAGTTAAAGCACTGAATGCAATAAGCGTATAAGTAAGATGTATAAAACCGGCCATCAGGGTAAGCAATGGCAATGTGTAAATTGCAAACATGGCCCTGTAACTCCATAAAATGATATTCCCCTGCTGCTTGATCTGCAAAAACTCATATACAAAAAACAGTATCGAAAACCCGAAACAGACGCGGCAAACCGGCAGTACAATATCATTAATAACTTGTTTATCACCGCTGATCAGGTTTGTACCGTACCCCCTGAGCAAGATCTGTGTAAGGCCCAGAAAAATAATATACAATACGTAATAAACGTAACTGATATCGCCTACTATAAAGAACAGCACAAGGTTGTATACCGCCATAATTACGATAACACCCATGAATGCCCCTATCACCAGGTTTTGGAAATTGACGCTTTTCATAAACGAAGTGGCACTGTAAACCTCTACCGGTAAAACTGTAGTCCCGTTACTTTTTACACGCAGATATATGGTTTTGCTGGAATCGGGTAGGATAACGAAGTTGACGTGCGTAGTATTTTGTTCCAACTGGCTTAAGCTGAGGTGCGGGTAATCGGCCACAAGCCTGACAGGCTGTTTGCTGGCATTGAGGTAATACAGGTCAAATTCATCAATTACACTGCTGCGGATGCTGACCGGGAGATAGGGTTGCGTAGTTTTATTTTTAAGAGTAAGCTTTAACCAAATAACAGAGGTGGTGTAATTAATATGCGGTAAAGGCTGATTAACCTTATGAAATGAATTGCTTTTTAATACATCATAAAAAGTAAGCGTACCGTCCGGATCTTCTAACTGGGTGAATGTAGTATTAGGAATAAGTTTTGATTCGTTGTTATGAATAACCAATGTATCAGCAGCAAAAACAGATGCACAGCATAGGATAAGAGAAACGAACAACAGAAACTTTTTCATTAATACCGGCATCGTTGTATACACCGATGCAAGATAATAATAAACAAAACGTTTATTATATGATTAAAAATAGTGTTTGTGCTTAACCTTAACTAATTTTGCAATATGGAATACGGCGTATTATATATAGATGATGAAATTAATAATTTGAACAGCTTTAAGGCTGCATTCAGGCGCGATTTCAATATTTTTACGGCACAATCGGCTAAAGAAGGACGAAAGATATTAGACACTAATGAAATTGGTGTAATCATAACCGACCAGCGCATGCCAACCATGACCGGGATCGAATTTTTAGAGTCTATACTGCCCGTTTACCCTGATACCATTCGTATTCTTCTTACTGGCTTTGCTGACATTAACGCCGTTATGGATGCTATTAACCGCGGACAGGTTTATAAATACCTGGTTAAGCCCTGGCAAAATGAAGAGTTGAAAATGTACATTCAAAACTCGCTGGAAATCTATCATTTACGCAAAGAGAATAAAGAGCTTGCCCAAAAACTTAAGCTGGCCAATATGGAGCTTGAAGCTTTAATGAAATCACAATAAAAAGTATCTGGTTCATATAAGTTATGTATATTGGTCATGCATTCTGATGCACTCTAATTACTAAACTATTCTAAGGTGAACCTCCTGGTGCGATTTTTAGTTGCAGCCATTTAACGCTATGTGGCTCTCTTCTGTATGCGCTAAAAATTCAACATGTAAAGGCATTGAGTTACTGGCTGGACCACGATGATATTTTAAACCCAGTAGCAACACCACTTGAAATACCACCTATACCCTGGCGGCTACTTCGACCGATGGTTGCGTAAATTATTTGCAGGTAAATGTCTTTGTTTTAAAACTACCCGAAATACCCAACACTTTTACACCAAACAATGGTTGTGTTAACGATTTATGGTATATTAAACACCTGGAAGACCATCCTGATTGTACCGTGAAGTTTCAGCAGAAATGGTGAAAAGGTATTCTATTCTGTAAGCTATCATGTGCTGTGGGACGGGCGTTACAAAGGGCAGGATTTGCCTGCCGGTGTTTATTATTATATTATCAACCCTAAAAGCGGCCGCAAAACCATGAGCGGCTCTATCACAATTATCAGATAATGAATAAGTGCTTTAAACTAATCCTGCTGCTAATGCTGTTTTCGCACATAATAACAGCACAGCAACGCCCGCAATATACCCAGTATGTTTTTAACAACTATCTGCTAAACCCAGCCGTTGGCGGTATCGAAAATTATACCGATGTAAAAGCAGGTTTCCGCAAGCAGTGGACCGGCTTAGATGGCGCTCCGACTACATCATACCTCACCGTAAACATGCCTCTGGGTAGTAATTTTATAAACGGTGATGCAACGGCGATACCTGCAGGTGGCGGCGAGAACCCCATGAGCCGTTCTTATGTACAAAATTATATGGCAGCAGAACCGCATCATGGTGTTGGTTTAATGGTTGTAAATGATAAGGCAGGGCCATTAACACAAACCAATATTGATGCTACTTATGCTTATCATCTTGGACTTGCGCCCCGGTTAAACCTGGCAGTGGGCGTATCTGCAGGTATAGCACACATGGGATTAAATACATCAATGATTACGCTGGAAAACCCGTTGGATCCGGCTATTGCAAATGCCAATACCAGCCAGTGGTACCCTGATTTGGGTGCAGGGGTCTGGCTATATTCGCCAACCTATTATGTGGGTGCATCGGTACAGCAACTGCTTAAACAAACATTATATTTTAGCGCTAACAACGCTTATAACCAAAGCCAGACAGTGCCGCATTATTTCCTTACAGCAGGTATAAAACTTTTTGTATCAGATGATATCACCTTTATGCCATCCATCATGTTCAAGGTAATTAAACCGGTTCCCAATACTTTTGATATTACAGGTAAATTTGCCTTTAGGGAGAGGTTCTGGCTTGGCGGCGCTTATCGCCGCAATGATTCTGTGGCCGGGCTTATTGGCTTTAACATCAGCTCGTTTCTCAGTTTCGGCTATTCGTATGATTTTACCACGTCCAACCTTAACACCGTAAGCAACGGAACACACGAGTTTATTTTAGGCATCTTACTAAACAACCGCTACAAGGTATCGTGCCCTATGCGCAGCTTTTAAGCAGATACACTAAATTATACTTCCCTGCGTAACCTTGCAACCGGGATATTCATTTGCTCGCGGTATTTGGCAACGGTACGGCGAGCTATATTATAGCCACGTTCTTTAAGTATCTCTGTGAGTTTTTCATCGGCAAGCGGATGACGTTTGTCTTCACCACCAATACACTCTTCCAATATCTTTTTCACCTCCTTGTTAGATACCTCTTCGCCGCTTTCGGTTTGTATAGCCTCAGAAAAGAAAGATTTAAGCAGGTAGGTACCATGCTCTGTTTGCACGTATTTTGAATTGGCCACACGCGATACTGTTGATATATCCATACCAATACGGTCGGCAATATCCTTTAAGATCATCGGGCGCAGATTTTTTTCGTCGCCAGTAATAAAGAAATCATACTGGTACTGCATAATGGCATTCATGGTTTTTAACAGCGTTTGCTGGCGCTGTTTAATGGCATCAATAAACCATTTGGCCGAGTCGAGCTTTTGCTTAACAAACTGCACCGCCTCTTTCATCTTTTTATCCTTTTGCGATGCCTTGTCGTAATGCTCAAACATTTCCTGGTATGAGCGGCTTACGCGAAGCTCAGGAGCATTTTTAGCATTTAGTGTAAGTACCAAACGGCCATCATTGTTAATGATATGGAAATCGGGTATTACCTGAAGCTGTTTAGTATTTACAGTATTAGAGTCGCCCGGCTTGGGGTTAAGTTTTAAGATTTCGTTTACCACGGCACGCAACTCGTCCGAGTTCATGTTCAATGATCGCTCTAACTTATCGTAGTGCTTGCGTGTAAACTCGTCTAAATAATTTTGTACTACCAGTATGGCTTTTTTAACAACCGGATCTGTAAGGTCTTTACGGCGCAACTGAAGCAAAAGGCATTCCTGTAAAGTACGTGCCCCTACACCAGGCGGGTCAAAACTTTGAATTACCTTCAGCATTTCCTCTACCTCTTCGTCTTCCGCCATAACATTTTGCGAAAAGGCAAGATCATCCGTAAGCGACATAATAGGCCTTCGTAAATAGCCATCATCATCAAGGCTGCCGATGATCTGCTGGCCTATCTTAAAATCATGGTCGGTAAGTGGCAGCAGGTCTAATTGTGCCTGCAGGCTTTCAAAGAAAGAACTTTGAATGGCGATAGGCATCTCTTTACGTTCTTCCTCATCGTCGCCGTTTTGGTCATACCTTGATCCGTATTCATTCACGTTATCTTCCTGCAGATAATCGTCTATGTTGAACTCATCGTAGTCACCACCCTCATCATCGCTGCTGTTGTAATCATCATCAGGATCGCGGTCGGGGTATTGCTCCTCCGGCTCATTTAAGTTGGTAAGGCTCAAATCTTCAAGCGCAGGGTTTTCTTCCAGCTCTTCTTTGATACGGGTATCCAACGATACGGTAGGCACCTGTAACAATTTGATGAATTGTATTTGCTGCGGGGAAAGTTTTTGTAAAAGTTTTTGCTGAAGATTCTGTTTTAACATAATAGATGGCCCGGCCAAAATTACATCAATTAACTATAAAATAAAAGTTGGTTTCGGGTTTGATACATTAAAGCTAAAAGCGCATAATTGTTTTAAGCTTTTATAAATCATTTAACTTTTTTATCTTCCTTAAATTTTAACAAGTTAACTAAATACATGTATTATGGGTTTCATTAAAGAATTTAAGGAGTTTGCTGTTAAAGGAAACGTTTTAGACCTTGCCGTTGCTGTGGTTATTGGTGCCGCATTCAGCAAAATTGTAAGTTCGCTGGTTGAAGATATTATTACGCCTGCAGTTTTAACGCCTGTTTTAAAGGCCGCGCACTTATCAAACCTGAGCGAACTGATGATACCAGGTACAGCCATTAAGTACGGAAACTTTATTGCCCAGATCATATCTTTCATCCTCATTGCCTTATCATTATTTTTAATTATAAAAGCGGCTAACAGATTTAAAAAGAAAGAAGCCGTTGCGCCAACCGTTGAGCCCGCTCCTACTAAAGAAGAAATATTACTTACCGAGATAAGAGATATCCTGGCTAAAAAGCCTTTATAATAATTTAAGCTTAAAGCCTGTACAGTCACTAAACGTGACTGCCATCACGATATATCAGCCTTGCATTAACTGCAAGGCTTTTTTTGTGGGTAAAATTTCAAAAAAACGGCGGTGGAAATTAAGGCCGGCCAAGCCCATAACCGGTGATGAAGATCATATCTGAACATGCTTTCTATCAAAGTATACCCTATAAAGCCATTATACTTTTGAGCGTTCACTAAACAATTAATATTATGAAAATTCTTAGACTATCTATCCTCGGCGTATTATTAGCCGCAAGTTTGAATGGATTTGCACAACAAAAAAATGAATTAGATATACGCCTGCGTGCAGTGGGTATACTTCCGCAAGAAAGTGCGACGATAGGTGTTATAGGTGGCAATGTTAATATCAGCAATGCCTATATTCCTGAACTCGACTTCACTTACTACTTCGCTAAAAACTTCTCGGCCGAACTTATTTTAGGAACGTCAAAACATAAGGTACACACAACAGGGTCAAACCTTACGGCAATAGGCGGCCCTGCGTCTGCAGATGTTAACTTAGGCAGTGTATGGTTGTTGCCGCCTACCTTAAACCTGCAATACCATTTACCCACCGGGACAATTTTAAAACCTTATGTTGGAGCAGGCGCAAATTACACCATCTTTTATAATGCGGATAAAGGAACCACGGTACAGGGCATTGATTACAAAAACAAATTTGCTTTTTCTGCACAACTGGGTACTGATATTGACCTGAGCAAAAAGGTGTTTCTGAACATCGATATTAAAAAGCTTTTCCTCAATACAGATGTTACCGTTGATGCTTCTAACCTAACACCTGCAGGCAGCCCTTCACTGGCGCCTGTGCTGAGAAACATTGGTGCAGATGTTAAAATAAAGCCTTGGGTAGTTGGTATTGGTATTGGCTACAGGTTTAATTAATTCAGAAATTTTTACATGATCCGGCCCGGCTGCTATTTTGCCAACGCAAAACAGCAGCCGGGCTCTTGTGTTTATGTACTTATATGAATATTCTGTATATAGCCATACTCACATGTTTTGTAAAAGCGCTGCATCAACAGCCTGCCGTACCTCCTGAAATATCCAATCAGTTGCCAAAAGGCTATGAAATACTGGATGCAACATCCGGGGACTTAAATAAAGATGCTTTGCCCGACTGGGTTATTATTTTAAAAAAGCCAAATGAAGATAAAACTTCAGACGTTGTAGACCATCCTGAAAAAAGGCCGCTATTGCTATTTACCCGCACTGCAGATCACCATTTTAAATTAATGGCACGTAATGATAATGCGGTTTATTGTGTTAATTGCGGTGGTATGATGGGCGATCCTTTTCAAGCTGTAACTATTAAAAACGGTTACTTCTCTGTTGAGCATTATGGCGGTAGCGGCTGGCGGTGGACCCGCATTATTACTTTTAAATATAACCCTGCCGATAAGCACTGGTATTTATATAAAGATGGGGGTGAAAGCTTCCATGCAAGCGACCCTGACAATTCAAAAACTAAAGTACTGACTCAGAAAAACTTTGGAAAGGTAGCATTTGAACGCTTCGACATTTATAAAGAGCATTAATATCTAAATTCGATTTATACTTATATCTTGAAGCAATATGAGCAATAATGAAACTAAAATAAGCAAAGACGCATCGGGTAATAAACTGATTGTTACAAAAGACTTTAATGCACCATTAGAAAAAGTTTGGCGAGCGTGGACAGAAAGCGACCTGCTCGATCAATGGTGGGCACCAAAACCCTGGAAAGCAGAAACCAAAAGTTTAAGCTTTACTGCTGGCGGCTCATGGAGATATGCAATGGTAAGCCCACAAGGCGAAAAGCATTGGTGTAGGGTGGATATAAAAGAAGTAGTTCCGCAGAAAAGCTTTAAGTCTACAGCCTTATTTACCGATGCAGAGGGAACCCCCACTGATACCGCCCCGGTGATGAACTGGCATACCGTATTTACAGAAAATGGCGATATAACAAGTATACATGTAGCACTTACATTTGATAAACCAGATGATTTGGAAAAGATTGTAGCAATGGGCTTCAAAGAAGGTTTCAGCATGGGACTTGGTAACCTTGACGAACTGTTTGCAGCAAGCTAAACGGCTATACACACAAATCTGAGTTACACCGTTGATGTTGCAAATGACACTCCTGATTGTCGCATTTGCCCACTGCCACCGGTACGGGCATTGCATACATTTGATTAACAAAACAATATACAACCAGTATGGAAACACCAGATTTAAGCCCGATAACTGTAGAAACAGTAGTAAATGTTCCTGTTGAAAAAGCGTGGGAAGTATTTACCGAACCTGAACATATTAAAAACTGGGCATTTGCCTCAGACGACTGGCATGCACCGTATTCAGAAAATGATTTGCGAACAGGCGGTAAATTTAAAAATACCATGGCCGCTAAAGATGGCAGCTTTAGTTTTGATTTTGAAGGCACTTACACCAATGTAGAAACACACCGGCTTATTGAATATACATTAGGTGATGGCAGAAAGGTAAGCGTAGTGTTTGAACCGCAAGAAAACGCAACAAAGGTGACCGAAACCTTTGATCCTGAAAGCACAAATCCGTGCGAAATGCAGCAAGGTGGCTGGCAGGCCATCTTAAACAATTATAAAAAACAGGCAGAAGCTTCTTTGTAAGTATCTCAATCGTTACTTCAAGCCTCCGAAACTTTTCGGAGGCTTTTTGTTTTTATAGTTATTTTAGCTGAAGACCTATTGCCGATGCATCAACAAATTATACAATACACCTGCCTGCTGGCTATCATCCTTGCCGTGGTTATGATAGCGCAAAAAATAAAAATTGCGTATCCCATCCTGCTGGTACTGGTTGGTTTGCCGTTGGGCTTTGTGCCCGGCTTAAGGGGCATTGAGATTAAGCCCGATATTATTTTTGTGGTGTTTCTTCCGCCATTGCTGTATGAGGCCGCGTGGAATACATCATGGAAAGATTTCTGGAAATGGCGGAGGGTGATTTCCAGCTTTGCGTTTCTGATCGTTATACTTACATCCTGCATTGTCGCCTATGTATCAAACAACGTTATTCCGGGTTTTACACTGGCAACAGGCTTTCTGTTGGGCGGTATCATCTCCCCGCCCGATGCTGTATCTGCAACTGCTATTTTAAAAAATGTAAAGGTGCCTAAACGCTTTACTGCCATTGTAGAAGGCGAAAGCTTGATGAACGATGCATCGAGTTTGGTGATCTTTAGGTTTGCACTGGCAGCTATACTAACCGGTAAATTTGTTTTTATAGAAGCCGCCACCAGTTTTGTATTGGTAATTGTAATGGGGATAGCTACAGGCCTTGCCGTGGCATTGGCGTTTTACGCGATACACAGGTTTTTACCCACCACCCCCATCATGGATATCATCCTAACCTTTATTACCCCCTATGCCATGTATATCATTGCGGAGGAATTCCACTTTTCAGGGGTGCTTGCGGTAGTAAGCGGCGGCCTATTTCTTTCAGCCCGTAGGCATGAGATCCTTAGCCACAGAAGCAGGCTGCAAGGCTTTAACGTTTGGGAAGCTGTCGCTTTTGTGCTTAACAGCCTTGTATTCATTTTAATCGGGCTGGAGTTTCCGGTGATCATAAAAGCGCTTGGACCAGGCGGCATCGGTCCCGCAATTAAATATAGCCTCATCATTATTATTACGCTGATCATTACCCGCTTTGCAAGTACTTTTGGTGCTTCTGCTTTTACTGTCTTTATCAGCCGGTTTATCACTACCGCCGACCCAAGGCCCGGATGGAAAGCCCCACTTTTATTAGGCTGGACAGGGATGCGTGGCGTTGTATCGCTTGCTGCTGCATTAAGCATACCCATAGCACTGCATTCGGGCGAGCCATTTCCGCAACGTAACCTCATTCTGTTTATCACCTTCAGCGTAATTATAGCCACACTGGTTATACAGGGGTTAACCTTACCTGTATTTATCAAACTGGTTGATATGCCCGACCCTGACCTTACTATATCTTTCGAACAGCAGAAGCAAATAGTAAGAAAAAAGCTGCATAAGCTATCTTTGCAACTACTTGAAGACAAGTACCACGATCAATTAGAGAAAAACGATATGGTAAAGGCGCTTCAGTTACGTTTGGCTGCTGATATGGAATTGCTGCATGATTGGGACAAAGAAGGCAACCGCGAACGTACCGAAGCATTTTATGACGACTATAGGAATATTATGGCAAACCTGATGGACGAGCAACGTAAGTTTCTAAGAACCATTAACAAAAAGGATAACATCAACGATGATATTATCCGCGAACAAATGGAGCTGCTTGACCTTGAAGAGGAAAAACTACGCCGTTATTTCCTTGTAGGGCAAGATGGTGAAGATGCTTAGTCATTTGCAGGTTCCTGCCTGAAAACCTGGCTTAACTGTTCGTAAAGTTCAGGGTGTTTAGCCTTAAACTGGTCTGGTTTTTCGAAGAAATATTCAGAAGCCACGGCTAAAAACTCTGCTTCGTTGGTAAGCGCATAAGGGTTAATATCCGATTTACCCTCTTTGATGCGGTGCATTTCTTTATGCATCATTTGCAACCATGGCGTGGCATATTCGTGGCTCATCATGTTTTCAGGCACCCCGTCTGTAGCACCGTCAGATTTATCGAGCAAATGCACAAACTCATGGATACCGGTATTTTCCTTTCCGCTACTTTTTGAAAAACCTTTTAAAAGAGCAGAGTATGATAACAGCATCTGCCCGTTCATATATCCGGTACCTACCATACCCATAATGTTACGGTTTTCTCCTTCAAACTGGTATTCGGCATCAAAGGTATCAGGGTACACAATTACATTGGTCAGGTTTTGGTATCGCCATTCTTTAAAACCAAACACAGGGATTATGGCGCTTGCGGCAACAAGTATACGGATCACATCGGTAACCTCAACACCAACACCTTCCACATTTACTTCTGTCAGAAACTCACTTATCAAACGCTCAAAACGTAGTTGATCAGCATCATTAAGCTTGTTGTAATATTCAACATGTGCATTAAGCAGGTCTTTATAACTGGATTTAGGGGCAGCAACATCAGTTACCGGTACCTTACGTTTGTTGCTGCTTAAATACCATGCAACCAAAGTAACTAAGAGAATAAGTATTACGATGTAGATCATATTTAAAAGTTATAACCAAATTTGTTAAACACTGGCCGCCAAAAATCAGGATAATTATCCCAGTCATGGCACCCAAAAGGCAACTCATTGTTGTTTAGCTGAAGAGCACGTTCAGGATAAGTTTCAAAAGCGAACCTTAAGCCCGTTTGCCAGTCTGGAATATTTAAATTATTTCTCTTTCTGTTTGCTTCAATACTCCAGAAAGCGTCTTCATTATATTGATGAGCTATTTTTTCTAAATAAGACTCTATTTCTGTGCGCATGCTGGTAGCTACTTCTAAAAATTTACTTACCCTACGCAGTGAAAATCCGCCGTTACCTACTTTGTTTTCAAATTGGTATTTATTTGGTACGCCGTTTTTTTTGAGGTTTAAAGCCGTTGATATCTTTTGCTGGGCTTCAACTGTAATTCTCTTAATTGGATTTTTATCCTGCTTTTTTCTTATCCAGGGTGCCCCGATGTAATCAAATTCCTGATCGCACCAATAATTTAATTCATCTTTGAAAACAAAGGCATCCATCTGGTAAATCAGAATAAATTCATAGTCTGAGAAATGGCTGTAGAAATCTGCAGATAACATTAATTTATTATAACCTGCTATCCCTGAAAAATAGGCATCATCGAAATCATAAACAGCGGTATATTCTGATCTACTAAACTCGTTAGAAAGTATAAGGCTTTGCGGCTTTACCACAATTTTCGGGTAGTTTGCCAGTATTTTATTGCACTGCTGCAAGGCAATACTTTCCCAATCGGAAATCGTATTTTGATAAACAGGAATAACTACAGCAACATTCACTGGCATACTAAGCTTTGATTAACACTAATGCCAAAGATAGGTTTACTTAAAATAAAAAATGCGCCCTTAAAAAGGCGCATTTAAATCAAGTTCTGAATTTTAAACTAATGGTTTTATCGAAAACACATCCAGCGTTTGCTTTCTGAAATTTCTCGTCCGTTTGTAAACACCGTTGCCATTTGCCGAACCATCGGTGTTGGTATTACCTTCAATAGTTTCAAAAATGTCGTTGTCTACACCGGTTACAAACCCTGTATGGTACCAGTCCGTCGGTGATTTTTGAAGCAGGAAAATATCGCCCGGCTTAACTAAAGATGGATTGTTACGCACATCTTTACTGCGTATCAGTAAGCCTTTATGGATGCCTGTTACACCTACCGTATCACAGCTGTAAGTAAGCGGCATCAGCGTTCGGAAATCTTTGCCTAATTGCGATGCAGCCTGGTCAAGTATGGTTTGTACAAAGCCCATACACCAGTACCATTCTTTTCCCTCGTTTCCATCCATATAGCTGCGCACCCACGGCCCTGAGTTAGACTGGTTATTGATCACCAACTCATAAGGGTGTTGCGCCAGGTGAGCCTGCGCAATTTCGACAATCAGGCTGCGCAGATCTGTCGCTTTGCCTTTAGCAGTGAAGGCTTTGTTAAGTGGGTCTGCCATGCGGCTGAATAGAGCGTTGTCAACCACACCGTTTGGGCTAAGACTATAGAACTTCTGAAAGTTTTTGACTGCCTTATCTGTTGAAGGGCCAAAATCACCGTCGATAGCCGTTGCGGTACCCGAATCAGGATGTGTAAGTGCAAATAGATTAAGCCATGATTGAATCTTCAATACATCGGCTTTTTTACTGGCTGTGCTTTTTGAGCAGGTGGCAGAAATTACCAGCTCTTTTTCAAATTGCTTTTTGATCATAAGTTTAAGTTTAATAAGGTTTAATCATTCTTTTTTCTGATGAGTTCCCACTCATCAAGCGAATTTGTAATACCAGTTATTACTGCATCGGCTAACAAGCCGCCAAGCACCACCTTTACCCCTACCCAAATCAGCGCCTTAGTCCACATGCCAAATTTCTTGATATTCATAATCAAAGCATCTGCCCGCCCGCGAAGCGGCTTTCTAAATACATCGATGTCCGCTTGTGTTATTGCCGGCCAGTTGCTGCCCGAACTGAACTTAAAATCAGGGAAAGTATAGTCCACATCATCAAAAACAGGAATAATCTGGATACTGCCATCCTTTTTAGAGCGATGTTTATCTATGTCAGCATTTGCGTAGCCGTTTTTAAATATTTCATTTTTCTCTAATGACCTTTCCGACAGCGTAAAATAGTCGCGCAAGAAGATCTTACAATTATATCTGCCCAGAAAATAATCATGCACCCGGAATTCTTTATTCAGAAAACCGCTAAAGCCGCCCAAAGCTCCGCAGGCTATAGCCTTTTCACCATGTACTTCTTCAACTACACCATTCTTATCCGGCCTTAAACGGGCAGGATCAATCAGGTACTGCCCGGCACAATCATCATCCATCGCCTCAACAAGATGTATTGGTTTCGAGCGCATCTGGCTGATCATGGCAGATAAGGTCAGCCCCATCACGTTTAATAATTTCTGTACGATGTTGATTGGTGCAGGCTTTACACTTGGAAACGGCGCCACCATTAAAACGGTTGATTTAAAGCGGCTGTAGCTTTGGTAGTCGCTTTTATTTGTCTGGCCTGTAATGGTGGTCAGCACATCACGTACACGGTCAAAAGGTTCATTGTTAATCAGGCCGCCATCAACATTTAAAGTTGTATAATCGCCTGCAGGCACAGGATTTATAGAAAGGATGTCCTTTAACCAGGGATTATGGTTCACATCATTACTGTCTCGCTTCACCACACGCGATTTTAATCCTACCGGGAAAGCCCCCGTAGCCATGGCTGCCTCTACAGCTATAGATGAGTTCAGGCCGTTTTTGAGGTCGAGCGGTATCCATCCGGGTGTAGGTGCTATGTTGCTTTTATCAGCTAATTCAAAGCAGGCATAATCATTATGCATCAGCATATAATACGGATGCCTTTCGTCAGGGCCATTGGCTTTGAAGTTAATATCGTAGCAGAAACCTTCCAGGTTACTAAGCGTAACAAATACCTTCAGCTTAGGATTAATGAACGGCGGCAAGTCTTTCCATGCAGGTTTACTGGGTTTTATTACACGCTGTGCAATTTTATCAATAAAATCAGAGTTGAGTGCTGACACTACATCGCCAGCACTTTCAATGTCCGAATTCTCCAGCATCAGCGGAAACATATTCTTATCTACCAGGTCCACCCATGAGTGGTAAAGCACATTTTCAGGATGCTCGGCTAAAATTGCTCCCGGCGTTGGTTTATCCAAGGGTGTAAGTTGTTGTTGTAAAGCTGCAGAAGCGATAATACCGGTCATTCCTCCTGCCGAAGCGCCGCCTATTACCGGAATTTCTACACGGTGTGTTGGTACCCCTGCTTCTCCCCGTCTTTTCTCCCATTCCTGAAGGGCTTCTAATAAATAATCTATAACTCCGGCAGTATATGCACCGGCTGATACCGCCCCTGCCATGCAAAGACCAATGTAAAAGGGTTGATCGGATTGTGTTGATTGATCCATAATAAGATAAGATTTTTAAGGTTAATTAATTAGCAAACGCTGCATATACATTGAATACAATTGATATATAGCGCATTGATATAAATTTATGTAATTATTGATAAATTACAGAGAGTAAAAAGGCGTTTAAACAAAGGGTAATATTACCCTAACACAAAACAGACAGGCGTAAATTTGGTATTTAAAAAATGAGTAAATTTACTGTACCCGAAAAAGTGCTTTACGTTTGCACCGGAAGCAAATGCGGCAAAAGAGGCGGAAAGGAAATGTACAAACTGGCCAAGTCGTACATTAAGCATTTAAACCTGAAAGATACAATTGAGGTGGTAGAAACAGAATGCACAGACCGCTGCAAGTTTGCACCCGTCTGTGCCATACAACCAAGCAATACCTGGCTAAAAGAATATCATCATAAAGAAGTTTTACAGCTGATGGGGCTGATCGATTAAGCTTCGCTGTCGTATTTGATATCGCCAACGTGTTTGTCAATCTGCCACCTGCCGGTGCCTTCTTCGCCAATCACTTCAAATAACTCTAATGCACGGCGTGCTTTATATTCTTCTTCGCGTTGCTCTTTCAGGAACCAGTTTAAGAATTCCATGGTAACAAAATCCTGCATACGAAGGCAGGTACCATAAATATTATTAATTGATTGTGTTACGCTGATTTCCTGGTCAAGGGCATCTTCAAAAACTTCGCGGAATGCGTTATATTCTTGCTTTATACCGGTTATTTCAGGTGATATGGCATTGCCACCCATATCAAGGATATATTTGAAAAATTTAAGCTGGTGTTCTCTCTCTTCTTCGGCTTGTTTAAAGAAATACGCTGACGAATAGTCATAACCATTGCGGTTACACCATGATGCCATAGCTAAATATATGGCTGATGATTGAGCTTCTTTCTGTACTTGTTTATTTAAAAGCGCTTCAATTTCGGTTGAAATTAAGCTTTTAATACGCATCAGATCTTTCATAATTGCAAAGTTTAAGGACGTAAACAGCTACATCATTACAATTATAATGCTAAAGTGTATTGATGGCATGAAAAAAAGCGTATATGAAATTAATCTAAATCAGATATGGGCGGTGCCAAGGCGCTGACTGATGATGCTGTTAAGTTCCAACATGACAAACGCACCTTCTAAAATTTCCTTTAATGCGATGATCTGCAACAGGCTAAGCACATAGCAATGGTCGCATGCACAGATGAAAATAATTTCCAGATCAGGGGTTTTGGTATTATCAAGCAGCAGTGCTTCAATGTCAATATTATAAACTGCTTTGCGAAGTTTTAACAGGTTACGATGATCAAAACGGGCTAATTTGCCTGCAAAATCTACATACCAGCAACGCTCGGTATCGCATTGATAAATAGCCCCATTTTTAGTGGTGAACACTTCTATAAATGATGGACTTTGCTTAACCAATACTTGCATAACTAATGCAAAAGTTGGAATTATTTATAATTAATCCAAATAAGAAGTACGATTTTTTTAAATAAAAAATCCCGGCTGCAATAAAACCGGGATCAATAATATGTTATAGAATATTATTCGCTTCTTAGGGCTTTGTACTTATTAATAAGTCCGTTGGTAGAAGCATCGTGCGAAGTAACATCTTCATCACCTTTCAGCTCTGGTAAAATACTGCTGGCTAATTGTTTACCCAGCTCTACTCCCCATTGGTCAAAAGTAAATATGTTCCAGATTACCCCTTGTACAAATATTTTATGCTCGTATAAGGAAATCAGGCGGCCTAATGAACCCGGGGTGATCTTTTTAACTAAAAACGAGTTTGTAGGCTTGTTACCTGCAAATGTTTTAAATGGTGTTAAGTATGCGATCTCTTCTTCTGATTTATTTTGTTTTCGCAATTCTTCCTGCACTACTTCCGGCGATTTACCATTCATCAAGGCTTCGGTTTGTGCAAAAAAGTTAGAGATCAATTTTTGATGATGATCGCCAACCGGGTTATGTGATTGCGCAGGTGCAATAAAATCGCATGGGATTAAGATAGTTCCCTGGTGAATTAATTGATAAAAGGCATGCTGCCCGTTGGTGCCTGGCTCTCCCCAAATGATAGGGCCTGTAGCGTAATCAACAGGTTTACCTGTACGGTCTATACTCTTACCATTACTTTCCATATTTCCTTGTTGGAAATACGCTGAAAAACGGTGCAGGTATTGGTCGTAAGGTAAAATAGCTTCTGTCTGTGAACCAAAGAAATTGATATACCAAAGGCTGATCAGCGCTAATAAAACCGGGATGTTTTTTGAAAGCTCAGTTTCTTTAAAATGCGTATCAGTTTCGTAAGCACCTTTCAGCAACTTTTCAAAGTTATCATATCCAATTGTTAAAGCTATTGAAAGGCCAATAGCGCTCCACAAAGAATAACGGCCACCAACCCAATCCCAAAACTCGAACATGTTGGCTTCGTCGATACCAAATTTTGTTACCGCCTCTGCATTGGTAGACAATGCCACAAAGTGCTTGGCAACAGCACTTTCATCATTCGCTGATTTCAGTAACCAATCTTTAGCCGTTTGGGCATTGGTCATGGTTTCCTGCGTGGTAAATGTTTTAGAAGCGATCAGGAATAATGTTTCTTCCGGATCAACCTTTTTTAGCGTTTCAACGATGTGGGTAGCATCAACGTTTGAAACAAAGTAAGCTTGGATACCCTCAACCCAGTAAGGACGCAATGCTTCGGTAACCATTAAAGGCCCTAAATCACTACCTCCTATACCAATGTTAACAATAGATTTGATCTTTTTGCCGGTGTAGCCTTTCCATTCGCCGCTATGCACTTTTTCGCACAGCGCTTTCATTTGCTGCTGTACACGCTGCACATCAGGCATTACATCTTTACCTTCCGAATAAACCGGCTGGCCAGAGAAGTTACGTAAAGCGGTATGCAATACCGAACGTTTTTCTGTACGATTAATAACCTCGCCGCTAAACATGGCGTTAATGGCATCGGTCAATTTACTTTCTTCAGCAAGTTGTAACAGCGTTTTTAAGTTTTCGTCGGTAACCAGGTTTTTTGACAGGTCGACGAAAATATCATTCAGCGTGAATGAATACTTACCGAAACGTTCTGCATCCTGTTTAAACAGGTCTTTTATCGTAGTTGCCTTAGCCGCTTCAGCCTGTTGGGCTAATTGCTTCCAGGCTCCAGTAGTAGTTGGATTTATTGTAGGGAACATCGTTTGTACGATTAATCTTGTGATTTATCATTTAATTTTTCGGTTGCTGCTTCATCAACAAACCATAATATTTCGCCGTTTTTTGGCGCCAAAACCTGCGATGGGTAAAGATGCGGGTTGCGCTCGCCTTCCAAAACTTCGTGCAAAGCATTCGCTTTTTTAGTGCCGAATACCAGCATCACAATTTTACGGGCATCGTTTAAAACAGGCTCTGTTAAGGTAATGCGGTACATATCCTGCGGAGCAAGCCAGTAAACATCAACCCACTTATCCTTCTCATCTATAACTGGCTGTCCCGGAAATAATGAAGCTGTGTGGCCGTCATCCCCCATACCTAAAAAGATCAGGTCGAAACGCGGGTCGTCACCCAAATTTTCTTTCAGGAACGACTCGTATTTTGCTGCATATTCTTTTGGCTGGTAACCGTCTGCCCACATCACAAAGATGTTTTCTTTTGGTATAGGCACATGGTTCAACAAGGTTTCAAAAGCCATTTTAGCATTGCTCTTGTCATCATCAAGCGGTACCCAACGTTCGTCGCCCCAAAATACAAACACTTTACTCCAATCTACCTGGCTAGCATATGGCTCCTCTGTAAGCAGGCGGTGCATTTTCTCGGGTGATGAACCACCTGTAAGCGCTACCGTAAACTTTCCGTGGCGGCTGATGGCTTCTGCTGCCGACTGCACAAATAACTGTGCAGCGGCAACACTTAATTCGTCGGCATCTTTAAATATCTTCAGCATAACCGATTTATTTATTATCGATACTGTGTGAATTTAAGGCCCAAACGTGCCCCTGACGTGCAATCAGCGCTTCAGCGCCTTCCGGGCCCCAGGTACCTGCGGCATAATTAGGGAAGTCAATAGAATCGCGTGAAGTCCAGGCATCCAATATCGGGGTAATCACATCCCATGCCTCTTCAACCTGGTCTGAACGCATGAACAAGGTAGCATCACCACGCATAGCATCCAGCAGTAAAGTTTCGTAAGCTTCTGGCGTTTGGGTTGAACAGGTATCATAATCAAAGATCATGTCTGCCTGGTTTAAATCCATTTCAAGGCCGGGACGTTTGGTCATGAACCTTAACCTGATATCCATTTGCGGCTGGATATTGATGGTTAAGCGGTTGGGCATCAGGTTATCCGTTTTGGTACGCGGGAATGTTGAATGCGGTACCGGGCGGAATTGAATGGTTATAGATGATGTTTTCTCCTGCATACGTTTTCCGGTACGCACATAGAAAGGTACATCTTGCCAGCGCCAGTTATCGATATAGAATTTAATAGCAGCAAAAGTTTCTGTGTTTGAAGTTTTGCTTACCTTATCTTCTTCGCGGTAACCCGGCACTTTTTTGCCTTGCATCCATCCGGCGCCATATTGGCCGCGGATAGCATTTTGATGCACATCTTCTGGTTTTAAACGGCGTACAGCGCGTAAAACATCAACCTTGCGGTTACGGATCTCTTCAGCATCAAATGATACCGGGGCTTCCATCGCAATCATACACATAATTTGCAGCAGGTGGTTCTGGATCATATCGCGTAAAGCGCCTGCGCCTTCGTAATAATCGCCACGGTCTTCTACGCCTACCTGCTCGGCAACGGTGATCTGTACACTATCAATGTAATTACGGTTCCAAAGTGGCTCAAACAATGCATTTGCAAATCTGAAAGCCAGGATGTTTTGTACCGTTTCTTTACCCAAATAATGGTCGATACGGTAAATCTGTCTTTCGTCGAAAGTGCGGGTTAAAACATTGTTCAGTTCAATAGCCGAAGCCTTATCATGGCCAAAAGGTTTTTCAACTACGATACGGTCAGCCTGAACGTCGCTGGTTAAATCGTGCTTGTGCAGGCTAAGCGTAGCTTTTTCAATAAACTGCGGAGCGACAGATAGGTAAAACAGACGATTGCTGCGTGTACCAAACTTGGTATCAAATCCTTTGATTACGCCTGCAATTTTATCGTACGAAGCTTCTTCGTTAATATTTGACTGGCAGTAAACTATTGATTCTTTAAATTTTTTCCATTTTTCAGCATCAGGTTTGCCGGTTCTTGAAAATTCAGCAACGCCCTCTTCGAGCCTTTTACGGTATTGTTCATCATTAAACTCAGAACGTCCAAGCCCTATGATGGCAAAATCTTCGGGCATAAAGCCTTCCAGATAAAGATTATAAAAAGCCGGAATCAGCTTTCTTTTGGCCAGGTCGCCGGTACCACCGAAAATAACAATTACTTCGGGGGTGTTTTTTTTACCTGTTTTCATTTATTATCTATTTAAGGTTGAATCGTATCTGCAATTAATCCCAGTTGGTATGGAAGGTACCTTGTTTATCGGTACGTTCATAAGTATGCGCACCAAAGTAATCGCGCTGGCTCTGCACCAGGTTAGTTGGCAGCCTTTCGCTTCTATAAGCATCAAAATAACCCAATGCCGCAGAGATTGCCGGTACCGGGATACCTTTATCAATAGCTGTTTTAACAAAGGTGCGAATGCTCTGTACCCTGTCGGTCATCAGTTTGCCAATCTCTTCGTCCAGCAACAGGTTAGGTAGCTCTGCATTGCGTTCAAATGCTTTGCGGAAATCCTCAAGCACTGCCGCACGGATGATACAGCCACCTCTCCAGATCTTAGCCACCTGCTCCAGATTCAAGCCATAGTTATACTCTTTTGAAGCAAGTGTAAGCTGCGATAAGCCTTGTGCGTAGGTAGCAATCATGGCAAAGAACAGTGCATGTTTTGCAGCTTCGAATAGGCTGTCATCAGCACCTGAAGCAGATGGAGTGTTTAAGCTTGCATAATGTTTTGAAGCTTCAACACGCTCTTCTTTATATTTTGAAAGATCACGCATTACAACGGCCGCATCAATCACCGGGATAGGTGCCTGCAGGTCCATTGCATTTTGCGAAGTCCATTTACCTGTACCTTTTGCTTTAGCCTGGTCTGAGATCAGGTTTACTAAGCGCTCGCCTGTTTCATCATCGATTTTGTTAAGTACGATACCAGTAATTTCAACCAGGAATGATTGAAGCTCGCTTTGGTTCCATTCGGTAAACAATTGCTGCAACTTTTCATCGCTAACGCCGAAACCACGTTTTAGCAAATCATAAACTTCTGAAATCATTTGCATAATGCCATACTCAATACCATTATGCACCATTTTTACATAGTTACCTGCCGAACCACTACCTAAGTATTCAACGCATGGTTCGCCATTTACTTTTGCTGCAACAGCTTCAAATATAGGGCGAAGGCGCTCATAAGCATCTTTATTACCACCCGGCATCATGCTCGGGCCGAAACGCGCACCTTTCTCGCCACCTGAAATACCCATACCAAAAAAGTGGATACCTTGTGCATCCAGCTCTTCAATACGGCGGTTAGTATCAGGGAAATAAGAGTTACCACCATCAATAATGATATCGCCTTTTTCAAGGAATGGCAGTAAGCTATGTATAGCCGAGTCAACCGGTTTGCCCGCAGGTACCAGCAGCATAATTGCTCTCGGTTTTTTAATTAATCCAACAAATTCTTCAGCAGATGTAGTAGATTTTACTTTATGCGTTTCATCGGCTTCTTTTTCAAGCGCCTGTGCTTTTTGCTCGTCCAGATCAAGACCGGCAACAGCAAAATGATGATCAGCCATATTCAGCAGCAGGTTGCGGCCCATTACGCCAAGCCCTACAATGCCAAAATCATATTGTTCCATAAACTTTAAATGTTATTAGGTTTTAAGTATTCTCTTTATTATTCGGTTAAGCCATAACGCTTTAAGCCTTCGCGCGTGGTGGCTATATCCTTATGGCAAATGCCATTGATGCCCAGCACCTGCGCTGCCTCAATAAACACCTGGCGATCGTCCAGGTAAACTACCTCTTTTGGCGTTACCTGTGCAAGGTCAAGTGCAAGCTCGTACATTTCCTTATCCGGTTTACGAACCTTAATAAAGCTCGAAGATGCAAATATGTCAATGAACTCTTTCAGCTTAAATTGATGTATGCGGTATTCGTTCAGCTCGCGACCTTCGTTGTTTACTGCCACAACCTGCAGGTTGTATTTACGCTTGATGTTTTTAACCATCTCGATCATGTCAGGAAAAGGCTTCGATGTTTGGTACATGAAATCAATAAACTCCTGCTGAGTGAACGGCCTCTCCTGGTAAAAAACCAACAGGTCCAGGTAGTTTTTCATGGTAGTGCGGCCAGCCTCGTATGAATCGAAGATCACACGGTGGCGTTCGTTCATTTCATCAAGGTTAAGTCCAAACTTTTCGGCAGCTTCTTTACGCGCATTACGGTCCCAGCCGTTGGTAAGAAAGACGCCACCCAGATCAATAAATAAAGCTTTGATCGGGGTGCCGTCATATCCCGGGTCTATCATTTTACAACCTCCACACGTTTTGAATCAATGGTTTCAAGCAGGCTGTTGAAAGGTTTAATAAATTTATCTATACCTTCTTCTTCCAGTTTACGGGTCACGTCGTTCAGGTTGATCTCAACTACGTCCACAAGTTCTGAAAGTATATAGCGGGCTTCTTCAAGGTTACCATCTAACTGGTTAGATGGGTTACCATGATCTCGGTAGGCATTCATCGTTTCAACCGGCATCGTGTTCACCGTATCCGGCCCAATAAGCGATTCCACATAAATCACATCACTATATGCCTTGTTTTTAGTACTGGTACTTGCCCAAAGTAAACGCTGTGGTTTTGCACCTTTAGCCTCAAGTGCCTTAAAGCGGTCGCTGCCGAATAATCTTTTATAGATCTGGTAAGCATCACGTGCGCTGGCAATAGCCACTTTACCTAATAATTTACGAGCTGCAAGTGCTTTGCTCTGATCGTTTTTGATTACTTCTTCCAGCATCGGGTCAACCATCGAGTCAATACGGCTCAGGAAGAAACTGGCTACAGAAGCAATCTTGTCAAGCGGTTCGCCTTTAGCGGCACGTGCTTCAAGCCCTTCAATATAGGCTTCTGCTACTTTCTCATAACGTTCAAGGCTAAACAATAAGGTTACGTTAATATTGATGCCTTCGCTAATCAGTTGTTTAATCGCCGGAATGCCTTCTTTGGTGCCTGGGATCTTGATCATCACGTTAGGGCGATTAAGCCTTTCCCATGACGAACGAGCTTCGGTCATTGAGCCTTCCGGGTCAAGCGCTAAGCTTGGCGATACTTCCAGGCTCACATAGCCATCAAGTCCGTTGGTTTGCTCGTAAACATCTTTAAATACATCTGCTGCACTTTGCACGTCGGCAATAGCCAGGTCTAAAAATATATCCTGTGCCGATTTGCCCTGCTTTGCAGATTCAGAAATTGATTCGGCGTAATCATCGCTGCGGGCAATAGCCTCTTCAAAAATAGCCGGGTTTGAAGTAACACCTTTCAGGCCATCTTCATCAATCAGTTTTTTAAGTTCGCCAGAAGCAATAAACTTGCGGCGGATATAATCAAGCCAAACACTTTGGCCGTAGTCACCTATTCTTTCTAATGGATTTTTCATTGTATATGCTGTTTTTCAATTGCAAGTACTTTATTTAAACGGCGCGCAAAGCGCTCTTCGCCTTTATATTCGGCTTTCAGGTAAGCATCAACAATTTCTTTGATAAGCGCCGGGCCAATAACCCTTGCACCTATGCAAAGCATGTTCATATCATCGTGTTCAACACCCTGATGCGCTGAATAACTTTCAGTAACCAATGCCGCCCTTACACCCGGCACTTTGTTTGCCGCTACTGATACACCTACCCCGCTGCCACAAACTGCAATGGCCTTATCAACCTCTTGGGCTGCTACAGCATTTGCAAGCGGTAGCACGCAATCAGGGTAATCATCAAGCGGATCGTAGCTGTATGCACCGTAATCCTTTACATCATAACCGGCATCGGTTAACTCTTTAACCAATTGGTTTTTTTGCTCGAAACCGGCATGGTCTGCTGCAACACCTATTTTCATGGCAAACGGATTATTTCTTTTTAGCAACTACGGCTTTGGCTTTGCTTACTACGTTTTCAACTGTAAAGCCGAAATGTTTAAGCACTGCTTCACCTTCGCCTGATTCACCGTAACGGTCGATACCTAATACGTCACCCTCTGCGGTAACATATTTCCACCAGCCGAAGGTTACACCTGCTTCGATAGACAGGCGCTGATGAATATGCGGAGGTAATACTTTGTCTTTATATTCCTGATCCTGTTCTTCGAACAACTCCCATGATGGCATACTTACTACACGTGCAGCAATACCTTCTTTAGCCAGTTCCTCTTGCGCACCTACGGCAAGTTTAACTTCCGATCCGGTTGCAATCAGAATAATATCTATACTACCTTTTGCTTCGCTTAATACATAAGCACCTTTTTGTGCATTTTCTGAGGGTGCAAATTTAGTACGGTCAAATACCGGCAGTTTTTGACGAGAAAGGATCAGCGCAAACGGACCTTTTGGCCTTGAAATCGCAATCTTCCAGGCTTCAACTGTTTCGTTGGCATCAGCCGGGCGCAATACAATTAAGTTAGGAATAGCGCGTAAAGCAGTTACCTGTTCAACAGGCTGGTGCGTTGGGCCGTCCTCACCAAGTGCAATACTATCGTGTGTGAATATATAAGTTACTGCTGCCTGTGTTAATGAGGCTAAGCGGATAGAACCGCGCATGTAATCAGAGAAGGTAAGGAATGTAGCACCATAGGTACGTACTGATTTGTATGACGAGATACCGTTCAGTATGGCACCCATGCCATGTTCACGTACACCAAACCAAACATTGGTTTGATCATAATGGTCGGGCTGGAAACTTACATCCGGTTTAAGCGGGGTTTCGTTTGAGCTTGCCAAATCTGCCGAACCACCAAATATCCATGGGATAACGCCTTTTAATGCATCCAATGCTTTACCAGATGCCTGGCGTGTGGCTAATTGTTCTTCCGGTTTGAAAACAGGCAGGCTTTTTTCCCATCCTTCAGGTAATTTGCCATCGAAGCTTAAACGGAAGTTTTTACCTTCTTCAGGGTAAGCCTGCTCGTATTGATTAAGCTGCTCTTCCCAAGCGGCCTGTAGTTCACCACCATGTTTACCGGGCGTCTGGAAGTGATCGTAAACGCCATCAGGAACAAAGAATGTTTTTTCAGGATCCCAGCCGTATGCTTCTTTGGTTTTTTTAACGTTATCAACGCCCAGAGCCGCACCATGCACTTTGTTGGTGCCTTGCATTGGGCTACCATAACCAATTATCGTTTTTACTGCGATAATTGATGGTTTATCTTTTACCTGCTGCGCTGCGATGATGGCATCGTTAATAGCCTGTAGATCATTACCGTCTTCAACGGTTAGGGTATGCCAGTCGTAAGCCTCAAAACGCTTAAGTACGTCTTCAGTAAATGCCAGGCTGGTTGAACCGTCTAACGATATCTTATTATCATCATATAAATAGATCAGCTTACCTAATTTAAGGTGGCCTGCCAGTGAAGCAGCTTCAGATGCAACGCCCTCCATCAGGTCGCCGTCGCTCACAATACCATAAGTGTAGTGATCTATTATTTTATTATCGTCTTTATTAAATATTGCTCCAAGGTGGGCTTCTGTCATAGCAACCCCAACGCCGTTACCAAATCCCTGGCCAAGCGGGCCGGTGGTAAACTCAACGCCCGGTGTCATCATAGACTCGGGATGGCCTGGTGTTTTTGAACCTATCTGCCTGAATTGTTTCAGATCATCCAGCGAAAGATCATAACCCGACATATGTAACAAGCTGTATAGCAATGCCGAACCATGGCCTGCTGATAAAATAAATTTATCGCGGTTTGGCCAAAACGGATCTTTAGGATTAAACTTTAAAAAGCGGCTCCAAAGTACATAAGCCATTGGCGCAGCACCCAGCGGAAGACCAGGGTGGCCAGAATTAGCTTGTTGCACCATATCGACAGATAAGAAACGAAGGGTGTCGACTGAGAGTTGATCTAAAGAATTGAATGTTGTATCGCTCATATTACCAGATGTTATGTTGTTTTTCTCTATAAAAGAAGGCTGCAGAAGTATTTTTGTTTTATTTAAGGTAAAGTTGACAAAACAATGATAGCACTGTCTTTCAATTCAAATGTATAGCTATTTTAAATAAACGTATCTATATTAAAACATATTGACATGCTTTTGATAAAAAATATATTTATTAACAATAACATAACAAAAGACAACTCAGGCAGCATATTGTCGATTTCAATAATCCACTTAAATGACTGAATAATATATTGATTTAAAGAAAATTTTAGCCTCTGAAATATAATCCTAAAGAAAAAACATTTTATATGCGCCTTTAATTGTGTAAGTTTAGGAATTAAACCGACTACTAAACGCATGACCAAATCATTACTAAAATGGCCTGCATTTCTCCTTGCGGCTGTGCTGATGTATTGTTTGGGGTGCACGCGTTTTCATACTTCCACGCAAGACCATCCGGATATTACTGATCAGATTAACCAAAACGCGTTGCTTTTGGCAGAAAAAGATCCGGCCCGCGCAAAAAACTACGTTGTAGAATCTTTTAGCAAAATATCCCAACCTGGCCCGGGTGACCTGTATATCAAATATGTATTACTATGTACGATATATTCAAATTCTGGAATGTATACGCATGCATTGAAATATACAGACAGCATGATTAACGTGCTGAAGCCGTTTGCCAATAAAAAGCAATATAATTTATCCTTTGCCGAAGCACACCTTTATAAAGGCGATGTCCTTTTCAGGATGAAGCAATATAACGACACCTATCTGCAATACTATGTAGGTAAAAGCCTGGCCATCCCTGATCCGCAATCACGCAGCTACAAATTATTTTTGTATAAGTTTAATATGCGCCTGGCAGATATCTGTTACAAACAAGGCCGCTATCTGGAAGGCGTAACTTTAAATAAGAATGCTGTTGAGGCATTAAGCACCATTAGTGAAGCTAAAATAAATTTCGACCGTATAGGCACTACGAATAATCTGGCCCTGAATTTTAGCAGAGCAGGCATTGCAGACAGCGCCCTTTTTTATTACAAAAAAGCACTGTTATTAATTAAGAAATTAAAGCCTAAAAATAAGCATGATAGTGTAAAGGCATTAACCTACCTTGGTGTAATATATGGCAATATTGGCACAGCCTATTCGCAATTAGACAGCCTTACCCAGGCAGAGCAAAAATTTAAGGAAAGTATAGCCATCAACTCAAAACCGGGCTTCGCTAATGAGGATGCTTTAATTACCAAAGTGAAGCTGGCGCATCTTTACGTTAAAGAGAAAAAAATTAATGATGCCAAACAATGGATAAATAATATTGGAAAGGCCGAGCAAAAACTGACATTGCCACAATATAAAATGATGGTGACCAAGCTGCGCTCTGATTATGCCGCACTAAACGAAAATACCACCGAGGCATACCATTATTTACGTTTATATGATCAACAAGTAGACAGCCTTAATAAGGTTAACCGTGTTCTGCTTACTACCGACTTCGACAGGGAATTTACTTTGCTGCGAAACCGGTATAATTTACAATCACTGCAACGGCAGGATGATGCAAAAACATTTTATCTGATTTGTGTTGCAATTGCCTGTATTATGCTGGGCGTTATTGCCTATCTCACCTTCAAAAGCCGAAAACAGGCAGCATTAGCAGCCACTTTATCAATTGAACATAATAGGCAACTGGAGTTAACTCTTGATGCTCTGGAGCATAGTAACCACGAATATGCACATTTGATGCGCGTGGTGGCACATGATCTTAAAAACCCGATCAATGCAATAAACGGCATCAGTACCTTAATGAAAACCGATAAAGGCCGCAGCACAGAAGACATAGAAATGCTGGATCTGATTTGCATAAGCAGTGTTAATTTAAATACCATTATCAACGACTTGCTTTTTTCAAAAACCATTGTAGATGATACAGCAAGGCAAAACGTAGATTTAGGCGAACTTTTGGAAGAAAGTACAACATTACTTCAATTCAGGGCTAAGGAAAAACAGCAGGTAATTGAACTGATAGCCGGCCGCAGCGTTTTGATTAATGTGAACCGTGAACGGGTTTGGCGGGTTATCAATAATCTTATTGTTAATGCCATTAAGTTTAGTCCCCAAAATACGACTATAAAAACCGGCTGGAAAACAGAAGCTTCAAACGCCATTATATTTGTGCGCGACCAGGGTATCGGGGTACCCGAAAAAGATAGGGAAAAGATTTTCAACTTATTCAGCAATGCAAAACGGAAAGGCACAATGGGTGAAGAATCATTCGGGATAGGCCTTTATACGTCAAAGCAAATTATTGAAGAACATGGCGGCAAAATATGGCTGGAAGCAGCTGAAGGGAAGGGCTCTGTATTTTATATTTCCTTACCAATCATTCATCAGAATTTATCTGCCTAAGCGTTATTTATTTAGCTTTTTCACAACCAGAGGCAGCGTAAGCCCCTGCCCTATCAGCGTAAACAATACTACTATTACAGTTACAAAAATTATGGTATCGCGCTGCGGAAACGCCTGACCGCTTTGCAATGTTGCGGGTAAACCAATAGCGATAGCTAAGGATACAATACCCCGCATGCCAGACCAACTGATAATTAAGCTGGTCTTAAAATCCAGTAAAGCGTTTTCTGTAATTCGCCTTCTGCCTTTTTTAAAGGCATTCTGCAGATTAAGCTGCTGCAAAAACACCCTGGCCGTGCGCAATGCCAACGCTACAATGGTAATGATAAAGCCATAACCTATATAAGTAACCAATTCTGCGCCTGAAAGCCGTTTAACAATTGAAGGAAATGGTAAACCGATCAGAACGAAGATCAAACCATTTAACAGGAAAATAATAATCTCCCAGATCGTTTTGGATTGTTTTTTCAAACTTTGAGGAAAAACTGCACTACTGAATCTTGAAATGCCTAATCCCAATACTACTACTGCTATAACACCTGATACATGTAATTCTTCGGCAAGCAGGTAGGTTACAAATGGCATGATCATCATAAAGCTGATAGTAATTAATGCATCATTTTTTACGCGTTTAAGAACAAATGCAAGTATATGGCCTGCGATAAATCCCACCACAAAACCGCCTGCCATTAATAACAAAAACTGTAACCCGGCTTTCCAGAATATAAATGCACTGCCGGTAACCGCAGCTACCGCAAAACGGTAGGCTACCAAAGCCGATGCATCATTAACCAGGCTTTCGCCTTCGAGTATGGTATTGGTTTTATGAGACAGGCCCAATCCTTTTGTAATGCTCATGGCAGCAACAGCATCTGTTGCAGACAATATGGCGCCAAGCACAAAAGATAAAGGCCAGGTCATGCCAGGAATCATATAATGCGCAGTTATGGCAATACCCGATGCGGTAATGAACACCAGCGTAATAGCCAGTGTACTGATTGTATTTATGTTGGTTTTAAACTCGCTGAAAGAAATATTAAAGGCGGCATCATAAAGTAAAGGCGGCAAAAATATCAGGAAAACAATTTCAGGGTTAAGCTCAATATCGGGTACAGCAGGCATAAAACCAATTGCTATCCCCGCAATGATCAGCAGAACCGGATATGGAATTTTGATCTTATCGGCTATGGCCGATAAGCCGATCATTACCATCATTATAAATATGATCACGCTATAATTTTCCATGCGGGATAAATTTAACGTTATCCTGAAACACTCAAATCAATTTTGTACGTTTGAGTACTAATAATTTAAATAATGAAACCCAATGTTATGCGTATCTGGCATTGGCTTGTAGGTTCGTCTGAAGAATTTACTTTACCAGATCGCATTTTCCACTCTGTTTGCCTGGTTTCCCTTGTAGCTTTGGCATACAACGTCCCTTTAAATCTTGTTGTTAAATTACCTTTTATTGCCCTTTTGAGCGGTATAAGCCTTTTGATATTTGGAGTACTTTATTACTATTCGAGATTCAAGCGAAAAAAAACAATTGCCAAACTCATCTTCTGCATTTTGGGCAACCTGCTGTTTGCCACTAACTATTTTTTAAACTCTGGGATAGATGGGCCAACCGATCTGTTTTTTTTAATGACGGTTACCTTACTGGTAGCCATTGTTGAAGTACGGCACTACTGGATATGGGTACTCGTAAACCTTGTGTTTGTTTTAGGCTTACATTACCTGCAATACTTTTACCCGGAAAAAGTGCCTTATACTTATGCAAACCTGGGTGATAAGTTCTTCGATCTTTCATCTGCTTATGTGGTTGTAATGGTGCTTACATTATTTACCTATTATGCCATCCGTAAAAATTATGATATGGAGCGGGCATCATCAGAACAAAAGGCAGCACAGATGCGGGTACTCAATGACGAGAAAAACAAGTTATTTTCTATTATAGCGCATGACTTGCGCGCACCGCTTTCAAACATACAGAATTATCTGGAACTGCTGATTGATGTAGAAATGGGTCATTATGAACAGCAAGAAATACAGGCTAAGTTGCTTGAATCTACACGGAGCACTTTAGACATGCTGAACAATATATTGCTGTGGTCGAGGAACCAGATGGTTGGTGCCGGTGTGAAGCTTGGACCTATTAAATTAAACAGCCAGCTGCAATTACCGCTTACACTTTTTAAAAACATTGCAGACAATAAGAACATTGGTATACATATATCTATAGACCCTGAACTTGAAATTGAAGGAAATGAGGCGATGTTTCAGCTGGTCATACGCAACCTGGTTAACAATGCAATAAAATTTACCGCAAATGGCGGCCTCATCATTATAACCGCATCAATAGATAAAGGCAGGTGTATAATAATGGTTAAGGATAGCGGTAACGGAAAACCAGTTATATTAACGGAAAAAGTTTTCCAGCTTAATTCAGAATCATCAAACGGTACAGCAAATGAAAAAGGAATAGGGCTTGGGTTAGTACTGTGCAAAGAATTTACTGAAGTACAGCATGGACGTATCTGGTTTGAAAACGCCCCCAAAAGCGGCACATGCTTTTTTGTAGAAATGCCGTTGAGTGCGCAATTAAATCACCGAAAAATTTTTGGCCAGAGCATTACCGCTAAAGCCTCATAAAACCCGCTTTTAATGTATTTCGTTAGAAATAAAATACTAACAATACATTAAAAAAAATTGCAATTCTTAAGAAATATTTTTCGTATTATTATCAACGCTGTTCAGGTAAGCTTTCTTAGCTTATTAGTGCCACATGACAGGAATAAAAGGCACCTGCACAACACTAAATTATTGCTATTTTTTTCATGAAGTTTTGATGAATTTTTGTAACGTAAATGTTGCAATAATGAGTTGGATTTATTAATTTGGTAACACCTAATTAAATTAAACTATGTTGACTATCCCCCGCTTAAAAAGGGACGTTTATTCGCCCCGTGATGGCTATTTAATGAAGTCATCTTTTTTGAAAAAAATTGCAGCTTACCCTGCGCCGCAAACTAAACTGGTAAAAAGGAATATTCAGGTTATAGAAACGCGAAACGACGAGGGCTACTCTTTTGATCGTTATGCTAAAACTGATTTTCTGGAAAACATTACGCGTAAAGGCGGCCTCTCCATGATTGGTAGCATGGGCGTATGTCTTACTATCAGTTCGCTGCTGTTTAACAGCCACATGTATTGGCCTGCTGATGGCTTCCTGCTATCAGCACTTGTGCTTTTTGCAGTAACTGTTTTCTTCTACAAAAAATCTTAGTTTGTTTTACCCCGTTATAAAAAGCTCCGGTTATTTGCTGGAGCTTTTCTTTTTTTGTACTAATGCAGTTACTTCACGCAATCAACAATTGCAATTATTTTTTTCTTATTAAGAAATATATTCATGCCTAACTTTTGATTTCCCCATAATTGTTTTCATATTTGTGTAGTCTACCTTATAATTTATAGTGTTAGGCCAAATATGCCATATTGTAAAGTAGTATTTACCTCCCTGATTTTACTTACTGTGTACATTGCAAATGCACAGAAAAATACCATACTGCCTTCCGGAAAAACAGCAACTCCCATTGAGCGGTATAATAAATTAATAGGTTATTACCGTTACGAAAATCCCGACTCGGCGTTAATGTATGTTGATAGCGGCCTTGCTTATGCCTCTGCTCATAAAGATATGGCTGCACATGCGCTTATGCTTAATCAGCTTGGCATGATCAATGATAACCGCGGCAAATTTGAGGTATCACGCGTAAACTATCTCGAAGCTTTTAACCTTTACAAATCCCTTAACCAGGTAAAGGGCATGGCCAGCGAAACCATAAGGCTTGGTGTGGTTGAAATGCGAAAAGGTAACTATGATAAATCAGTAGGCTATTTCCTTGAAGCATTAAAGTACAGCGAAAGCATAAAGGATAGTTTCGGTATTATGGAGGCTAATATCACTTTGGGAGAAGCTTACACGGGACAGCGCAAATATGATATTGCTTTAAAATATCTTAAAATAGCCGAAGACATCAATGCAAAGCTGCCGCTATCAAACCTGTCATTAAACCTGTGCAATGACTTTGGCATTGCTTACCGCGAACTTGGTATGCTTGAAGAAGCTAAAAGTTATTTTGAAAAAGGCATTGAAAAAAGCAACGTAACGCAATACCAGGGGCTTAATATTACCCTTACCAATAATCTGGCAACGGTTTACGCCAAAGATGGTAACGCGGCTTATTCTATCAAATTACAGAAAGCAGCTTTAAAAAAGGCTATAAAAATTCATAATTACATCAGGGAGCTGCAAACCCTTAACGGCCTTGCGCAAAGCTACCAGAACATTAATATTGATACCAGCCTTAACTATCTGTACAGGGCCAAAGATCTGGCAGAAGGTCGCCAGGCATACAAACAGGTCATAGAGTCATTGCAAGGTATATCAGAACTGCATAACAAAAAAGGCGACTACAAAGCGGCTCTTGAAGCACAGAAAGAAGCATACCAGCTGGCGGATAAATATTTCTATAAGGAAATGTCAAAGCAGGTTAATAACCTGCAGGCCGACTATGAATTGAGCAAATCGCGTGCTAAGGTACAAGAGCTTAGATTTATGAACAACCGCCAGGTATTGGAACGCCGTATTATATTGGCGGTTGCCGTAGGGGCATTATTGGTATTGGCATTTATTGCTTACTCTGATTATCGCAACCGTATACTGAATAAGAAACTTGTTAATGCGAATAAAAACCTCGACGAATCTAACCAGGTAAAAGATAAGTTGTTCTCTATTCTGGGTCATGACCTGCGTTCACCATTTGTGTCTGTCATTAATATGCTGGAACTGATTGATGATGAAGACCTGCCTGCCAGCACCCGCCAGGCCATGATCAATGAACTGGGCATTACCAGTAAGGCTGCCCTTGAAACACTTACCGGCTTACTGAAATGGGGTGAAATGCAAATCAAGGGTCTTCGTTTAAATACCCTGCAATTTGCGGTTAAACCGGTTTTAGACCGCGTGATGCTGTTACTTAATGGCACTGCAAATTTTAAGCATATTGAAATCAGTAACCTGGTAGATGAAGACGTAGAATTGATTGCAGACCCTGACCATGTTGAATTTGTAATACGAAACCTGTTGTCAAACGCAATTAAGTTTACCGGAGTTGGTGGTAGTATCTTCATCAAATGCTTTTTTAACAATCGTAATAACGAGGTAACCATAACTGTTGAAGATACAGGTGTAGGCATTGCGCCCGACCGTGTAAACAGCATTTTCAGCTTAAGCAATATCAGTAGTAACGGTACTTATAACGAAAAAGGCACAAGTCTTGGCCTGATGATCTGTAAAGAATTTATAGAAGCTAACGGCGGCTCCATCAGTGTGCGCAGCACTTTAGGTGTGGGTTCTGCATTTTCTTTTACGCTTAAAGGTGTAGTTAGTCCGCCGAATATTGAAGAAGTAAAAAAACTGCAAAGTAAACATCAGGTATAATCCATTTTATTAAATCACTACATCCTATTTTTATCACATTAAATATCATTTGTAAATTCAAAATATCAATCGTAATATTGCGATATAAATGGGAACTACCAAGTCAGAAATATTCACCGATGAACAAAACAGATTGGCTATCATGCTGAAAGCGCTGGCACATCCGGCACGCATTGCCATTCTGCAACAGATCATCAAAGCTAATGCTTGTATTTGCGGCGATCTGGTGGATGAACTGGGACTTGCACAAGCCACCATTTCACAGCATTTAAAAGAGTTAAAAAATGCCGGAATTATACAGGGTACAATTGAAGGCGTCAGCACCTGTTATTGTATTGAACCCAATGCCTGGAAGCTGTTACAAAATGAATTAAGCCTCTTCTTTGGCGCTTATAAACCTGTTAATACCTGCTGTTAAAAAAAATTTGCATTTATCAATCGCAATATTACAATGAATATGGAAACAATGAACTGGCAAACGTTTAAGCAGACAATTGAACAAAATCAGACGCTCGACCTGCAATTTCAATATGCGGAGAATAAGTGGGTGTCGCCCTCATACCACATTACTGAAATAAAACAAGCACCCATTACCTCTGTAGATTGCGGCGGCGTGGTTAACAAATGGACAGAAGTGGTCGTTCAGCTTTGGGAACCGGAGGTTAAACAGCAAGAACGTGCCATGAAAGCGCGCAAAGCACTGTCAATCATTGAACTTGTAGAGAAATCATTAGTACTTGATGCAGATGCAATAGTAAAAATTGAGTTTGGCAACAGCAATTTTGATACAAGGCAGATGTTGCCTCAGAAAATTTATGCAGATGGCGATAACCTGATAGTTGACCTGAGGCCCGATACTGTACAATGCAAAGCAAATGACAGAGGCGAAAGCTGCGGCCCTAAACCCAAAATTCAATTAAAAAATTTAGCCGCCGGTGGTAACAGCTGCACACCCGGCAGCGGATGTTGCTAATTAATGATTATGAAAAACATACTTGTTTTGTGCACAGGCAACAGTTGCCGCAGCCAGATGGCCGAGGGCTATTTAAGATTATTTGCTAACGGGAAAGCCAATATTTACAGTGCCGGAATTGAAACACATGGTGTAAACCCAAAAGCGATACAAATTATGGCAGAAGATGGTGTAGACATATCGAGGCATACCTCTAACCACGTTGACGAATACATGAGTGTTCCTTTTGATTACGTCATAACAGTTTGCGATAATGCCAACGAGGCATGCCCATACTTTCCGGGTAATGTACAACGCTTCCATCATAATTTTCCTGATCCGGCAAAGGCAACCGGCACAGAAGATGAAATCATACAATCATTCCGTACCACACGTGATATGATCAAAACTTACAGTAAAAATTTTATCGACCAGTATTTATCATGAGCGTTAATAACTGTGCACCTGCCGCCGAACGAAAACGGCTTAGCTTTCTCGACCGTTATTTAACCTTATGGATATTCATGGCAATGGCTGTAGGCATTAGCTTAGGTTATTTTGTGCCTTCTACCGCGAAAATCATCAACAACTTCTCTAACGGCACTACCAATATTCCACTGGCTATCGGCCTTATCCTAATGATGTACCCGCCTTTTGTTAAGGTACGATACGAAAGTTTGGGCGAAGTTTTTAAAAACTCAAGAATACTCAGCGTTTCATTATTTTTAAATTGGATTATTGGCCCTATCCTGATGTTCGTGCTGGCACTGGTCTTTTTGCATGACAAGCCATCTTACATGACCGGTCTGATTTTAATCGGTTTGGCAAGGTGTATTGCCATGGTTATTGTATGGAATGAACTGGCTGGCGGCAGCCGCGAATATGCTGCCGGCCTGGTAGCTTTAAACAGTATCTTCCAGGTGTTACTTTACAGCTTTTATGCCTGGCTATTCATCTCTGTTTTACCACCAGTTTTCGGCTTTAAGGCAATTGCTGTTCATATAACCATCGGCGAAATTGCCAAATCTGTAGCTATATATCTGGGCTTACCCTTTGCAGCCGGATTGATCAGCAGGTATGCAATTATTAAATTCAAAGGTACCGACTGGCTTCAACAAAAGTTTATTCCGCTGATTTCACCCTTAACACTTATCGCGTTATTATTTACTATAGTGTTAATGTTTAGCCTTAAAGGACAATTAATAGTACAGATACCATTTGATGTGCTGCGCATAGCCTTGCCGTTGGTTATTTATTTTGCCATTATGTTTGTGGTAAGTTTTTTAATTGGCAAAAAACTGGGTGCAGACTATACTCAAAACGCTTCCATAGCTTTTACAGCAGCCGGTAATAATTTCGAGTTGGCTATTGCTGTTGCAATCGGCGTATTCGGCATTAATTCGGGCGAAGCCTTTGCAGGTGTGATTGGTCCGCTTGTAGAAGTACCCGCCTTAATTGCGCTTGTAAACCTTGCTTTGTGGTTTAAGAAAAGATATTATAACTGAAACGCAAGCTATTTCAAATCTTTATCCAGCTTAGAATTATTGTCGATATCTCCAATACATAAACTGGTAACCAGGGAGATTACCGAACAAGCCGCTACATACCAGTAAAACCAATTGGCATGCCCCATCAATTTAAATTTTAAGGCCAATGTTTCGGCAGTGCCGCCAAATATGGCTACCGTAAGTGCATAAGGTAAACTAACACCTAAGGACCTGATATTAACCGGAAAAAGTTCGGCTTTAATAATGGCTGATATAGATGTGCACAGGCTTAAAATCACAAGCGCAGCAATAATCAGCAATGTGGCAATCCATACATTATGCGTCTTTCCAAGCGCCATCATAATGGGCACTGTGGTAATTGAACTTACTATGCCATAAATAATCATTACCCGCTTACGGCCAATTTTATCACTGATTAACCCGGAGAGCGGATGAACAAGCATAAATACCAGAAGAACAATTATGGTGATGATAGTTGATTGGTCTTTACTGAACCCTGCTGTATTAACCAGGTACTTTTGAATATAAGTCGTAAAAGTATAAAACGCCACGGTAGTACCAATGGTAAAGCCGATAATGATCCACAATTCTTTCGGGTACTTTAACAGTTCTTTAAACGCGCCGCGTTTACTTTCAACCACACGCTCTTTTTTAAAGGAATCAGTTTCGGCAAGGCTTCGGCGTAAATACAAGGCCGACACCGCCAGTACAGCACCTAACCCAAATGGGATGCGCCATCCCCAGTCGGTTATCTGTTTACTTGTTAACCAATACCGCTGCATGATTAATAGTATCAGCAGCGCAATCAGCTGCCCCATTGTAGTAGTTACATACTGGAAACTTGAATAAAAGCCACGATGTTTTTTAGGAGCAATCTCACTCAGATAAGTGGCTGCGGTACCATATTCGCCGCCTATGCTTAAGCCCTGTAACATACGCGCCAGTACCAAAACGATAGGTGCGGCAATGCCAATGGTTCTGTATCCGGGTATGCCTGTTATAATCAGCGAGCCTATACTCATCAACACAACAGACAAAGTTAAAGCTGCCTTACGCCCTTTACGGTCGGCATAGGCACCCATTATCCACCCCCCGATAGGCCGCATTAAAAATCCGATGGCAAATATGCCTGCTGTATTCAGCAAGCGTACAGTCTCGTTATCATCAGGAAAAAATGCACCCGAAAAATACAGCGCAAACACCGAGTAGGTATACCAGTCATACCACTCCACCAAATTGCCGACAGATCCACCAATAACTAACTTAATACGTTGCCTAACCAGTTGTGATCTTTCGGCTGTTTGTTGCTGCATTGCTAAAAATACAAATTCAATAACAATCGGCAACATTTGTAAATAGCCTGTGTTAGCTTAATATGAGTTCAGCATTTGTAAGAGAGGGCGACAGCCAGCAGTTGCACGAAATTGCGCCAACCATGCATGCCTTACAGGTATACCTGCAACGCGAAAACGGCGGCATCCGCATTTATGAAAAGAAACAATGGTTTAGTGAAAAGCAGGGCCGCGACGTTTTTGAAATGAGCGACGGACTGATCTATGCAAAAGATGATGACAGCAAGTGGTATATCGTGTTTGATGAATAAGAAAATCAAACCTTGTTACTTTGTCTTAGCCACAAAGTAACCAAAAGGCCAAAACAGCAAAAGGCTTCTTTGTCGCACAGGGCTATTCCTGCAAAGCCGTCCGATCCCGGAATCGCCACAACGGCATTCGCTCCAGATCTACCGGCTTTCAGCCAGAAGCTGCTTGCTGTTATATATATCGGTTGTACCCTTAATTTATTTCATTACTGTCTTTACATAACCGTTTTAAATGTGACCTCGGGCTTGTTGCGGCAAGCACAGGTATTGCTAACTTACTTTTGGCACAAAGCAACAAGGCCAAAGTCACGACTTTTTCTTTGGTGACTTTCTTTTGGGGAGAAAAAGAAAGTCTTATTCAAACCATAAAGTACATACGCAAACTAAACATTATCTTTTCATCTGCAAATCACTTACATTTGTTAAACGTTCTTTACAATAAGAAAAAATCTTCCAGCAGTACAGGTTTCCGGTTAACGCCGGGACTAAGAAGGAACCATGTGTAAATCATGGGCTGTCGCGCAACTGTAAGTCCGCCTTAACAAAGGCCGCCGTAAATAGCCACTATCGCTCACAAAGCGTTGGGAAGGTAACGGTAAAAGGACAAGCCAGGATACTTGCCGTACTGTTAAAAGACCAATGCTTTCGCGATTGAAGCAGTAGTCGATGGACAAGCAGGCGGTATTATGCTGCACTGTTGTGTTTATTTCTACCCATTTCCGAAAGCATACCGAAACGTAAGGAGCATTAATCAATTCAATTAATGTTTAACTAAGTTTTACGCGTATGCTAAAAAACAATCTTGGTTTCCCACGCATGGGCAGCCACCGTCAACTCAAAAAAGCCAGCGAACAGTACTGGCAGGGCAAAATCACCAGGCAAGATCTTTATGCTGCCGCCCGCAAAATTAAGGAGGCCAACTGGCAGTTGCAGCTCGATGCAGGTATCGATCTTATCCCCTGCAATGATTTCAGCTATTATGACCATGTGCTGGACATGAGCCTGCTGCTTGGCGCAATCCCTGCACGTTACTCTCCGGTAGTTGCTTCTGTAAAAGGTAATGAGGAGATCGACATGTACTTTGCCATGGCACGTGGTTATCAGAAAGATGGCCTCGACATTAAGGCCATGGAAATGACAAAATGGTTCGATACCAACTATCATTACATCGTTCCTGAGTTTACTGCCGATCAGCAATTTAATCTGTTTTCAGAAAAGCTGTTCGCCGAGTTTAACCACGCCAAACAATATGTTGGCGGTGCAGCAAAGCCTGTAATCATTGGCCCTGTATCCTACCTGTTATTAGGTAAAGAAAAGGAGGCCGGCTTCGACAAGATAGATTTAATCAAGAAGCTGGTTCCGGTTTATGTCGACATAATTAACAGGCTAAAAAATTATGGCGCCGAGTGGGTACAGCTTGATGAGCCTTACCTGGCAATGGACCTCAGCAAAAAAGAGAAAGAGGCCTTTGAGTACGCCTACCGTGCAATAGCCAATCGCGTAAGTGGCGTAAAGCTATTGGTAGCAACCTACTTTGATGCCCTGCTTGATAATGCGCCTTTAGCAGTTAACCTGCCAGTACAGGCATTACACATTGACCTGGCACGCGCACCAGAACAGTTAGATGAAGTATTAGCGTTGATGCCTGCAAATCTGCAATTATCATTAGGTGTTATCGATGGCCGTAACGTTTGGAAGAATGATTACAAAAAATCGCTTGCCCATATTACCAAAGCCATTGGTGCATTAGGCAGCGAACGTATCATGATTTCCCCTTCCAGCTCTTTACTGCATACCCCTTATGATCTTGACCTGGAAACAGCTATCGACTATGGCGTTAAAAACTGGATGGCTTTTGCTAAGCAAAAACTGAACGAGGTAAGCGAATTACACCAGATCATCCAGGGTAATACCGACCTGATGCGCAACAATCAGCAAGCAATTGAAAGCCGCCGCACCTCAACGGTGATACACAAAGACACCGTTAAGCAAAAGATTGCGGCTATAACCGATGCTGATGCTACCCGTAACAGCGCATTTCCGGTGAGGCAGCAGTTACAGCAACAACGCTTTAAACTACCGCACTTCCCTACAACTACCATTGGATCTTTCCCTCAAACGGATGATATACGCCAGCTAAGGGCAAAGTATAAAAAAGGCGAACTTCGTCTTCAGGAATATGAACAAGCGTTAGAAAAAGCTACCATTGAAACTATACGCTTGCAGGAAGAAATTGGCATTGATGTATTAGTACATGGCGAATTTGAGCGTAACGACATGGTGGAATATTTTGGCGAACAGCTGGATGGTTATCTGTTTACTCAAAACGGTTGGGTGCAAAGCTATGGCAGCCGTTGTGTTAAACCCCCTGTGATTTACGGCGACATCAGCCGTCCGAAAGATATGACCGTGCGCTGGAGCAGTTTCGCTCAGCAGCAAACCGACCGACCGATGAAAGGTATGCTTACAGGCCCTATCACTATCTTACAATGGTCGTTTGTGCGCGACGATCAACCGCGCGAAACCACCGCTAACCAGATCGCATTGGCTATCCGCGAAGAAGTGGTCGCGTTAGAAAAGGCAGGGATCGGTATTATACAAATAGATGAACCTGCCATTCGCGAAGGTTTACCATTAAGGCGCGCCAACTGGCCTGCTTACCTTACCTGGGCGGTTAAGGCATTCCGTATTTCAGCAAGTGGCGTGAACGACGAAACGCAGATACATACGCACATGTGTTATAGCGAGTTTAATGATATCATTGAACATATAGCCGCTATGGATGCCGATGTGATCACGATTGAAACATCGCGCTCGCAAATGGAACTGCTGGAAGCATTTTCAGATTTTGAATACCCGAACGAGATTGGCCCGGGTGTATATGATATTCACTCGCCGCGTGTACCAACCGTTGAGGAAATGTTAAGCCTTCTTGAAAAGGCAGCAATCTTACTACCTGCACGTAATATTTGGGTAAACCCCGATTGCGGATTAAAAACCCGTAAATGGCCGGAGACCAAAGCCGCACTTATCAATATGGTGAGTGCCGCCAAACAGGCACGGGAAAAAATCACAGAACCTGTTACCCTTTAAAAGAAGAAGCCGCCTTATAAATATAAGGCGGCTTCAATATATGATCATAAATCAATTACAACTTCCTGCGCTGCTTTTCTTTAACAATGAGGCTTAACTCGCGACTCATTTGTCCGGCAATGGCTGTGTTTTCCTGCGCCCGGCGAAACAAGTATGGCAGTACTGCCTTTACCGGACCATAAGGCACATACTTGGCAATATTGTAATCAGCATCGGCAAGGTTAAAGCTTAAGTTGTCACTCATACCCAACAGTTGCGAAAAGTACACATGCGGGTGGTTATGCGGTATATTTTTCTGCTCCATCAGTTCGGTCAGTAAACGCGAACTGTTTTCGTTATGCGTACCGGCAACAAACGCTACTTTATTAATATGATCTGTGCAAAAACGTAGTGCCTGGTCATAATCTTTATCTGTAGCTGCTTTATCCGGTTGTATCGGTGATGGGTAGCCCATTTCCGCAGCACGTTTACGCTCCTTTTCCATGTAAGCACCACGTACCAATTTCGCACCCAAAATAAAGCCAGCACTTTTAGCAGTTACCACATCGTCAATTAATGATTGCAGCTTATCGTGGCGATAGATCTGGTAAGTATTATAAACGATAGCTTTATACTGGTTAAACTTACGCATCATATCCAGCGCAAGCTTATCGATGGTTTTTTGTATCCAGCTTTCTTCAGCATCTACCATAACAGGTATACCTGCTGTAAATGCTTTTTCACAAATAGCTAATACACGTGCCTGTACCTTTTGCCATTCCTTTTCTTCTTCGACGGTCAGGGTTGCGCCTGTATCCAGTTTTTCCAGTAAGCCAAAGCGGGCAACACCGGTAACTTTAAATACGGTGATAGGCACCGCTTTATCGCCGGTTGCGCGCACTATAGTGCGGATGATCTCATCGCGTGTATGATCGAATACCTGCTCATCATCTTCCCCTTCTACAGAATAATCAAGTATGGTACCTACACCGCCTTCGGCAAGGTTCTTAATTACCGTGTCGCACTCGGCAATGGTTTCGCCGCCGCAAAACTGTTTAAATATGGTCGACTTGATAATGCCTTTGATCGGCAGACCTATTTTCATGGCAAAGTTGGTCATTGGTGGGCCAACTTTAACAAGTGTGTTATTATTAATGGCTTTAAACAACCAGTAAGCCCGGTTTAAGTCTGCGTTGGAAAGGTGCCTGAAAGCGATTTCGGTGTTATCAAAAGATAGTTTACCCCTTGAGGGTGAAGCAGGAACATCACGATTTAACATGCTACAAAATTAGAAAATGAATAAGGATAACTCAATATGATTTGAATAGTTTATTTTTGCTTCTCATGATTGAGTTTGAATTACAGGGAGAGTTTATCCCGCTGATACAATTACTTAAAGCTACTAACCTGGTGCAAACCGGCGGCGAAGCGCAAATTGTAGTATCAGAAGGCGAAGTTACTTACAATGGCAATATTGACACACGCAAGCGTTTAAAAGTAAAACGCGGCGATGTGGTTGAGTTTCGCGGAACATCGATCAGGGTTATTTAATTATGGACGCAATACAAAGCCTTGGCTACTCGGTTTTTTTTGAAGATAGCCTTACCCAACTTGTCAGCTATATTGAACAAGGCAACTACTCAAAAATTTTCATCCTTACAGACGATAACACGGGCAAGTACTGCCTGCCGCTTGTTGTTTCAAAGTTGGAAAACAGGTCTTACGATCTGATTGAAATTACCGCAGGCGAAGAAAACAAGAATATAGATTTTTGTATCGGCGTTTGGAAAATGCTGATCGACTTTGGCGCCGATCGCCGCAGCCTGCTTATTAACCTGGGGGGTGGTGTAGTAACCGATCTTGGTGGCTTTGTAGCCTCTACCTTTAAAAGAGGTATCGATTTTGTAAATATCCCTACTACCCTATTATCGCAGGTGGATGCCTCTGTAGGCGGTAAAACCGGCGTGGATATGGATAGCATCAAAAACATTATAGGCACCTTTACCCAGCCAAAAGCGGTATTTATCGATCATGAGTTTTTAAATACATTACCGCAGCGCGAGATCCTTTCGGGTATGGCAGAAATGCTGAAACACGGGCTTATTGCAGATAAATCGTATTGGGAACGCCTCAAAAACAATATTGTAGCTATCCCTAATCAGGAGTTAGTTTACCACTCTGTTGGCATTAAAAACAACGTGGTACTTGAAGACCCGCATGAAAAGGGCCTGCGCAAAAGCCTGAACTTTGGCCACACCGTTGGCCATGCGGTAGAAACCTATTCGCTGGATAATGACGAAAACCACCTTACACATGGCGAAGCCATAGCCATAGGTATGATTTGCGAAAGCTGGTTATCCTATAAAAAAGCAGGCTTAAGTCAGGACGTATTGAATGAGATTGTGAGCGTAATTACCCGCATGTATCCGAAATATGAGGTTAATGATGCCTCTTTTGATGAGCTTGCTGCACTGATGAAGAAAGATAAAAAGAACGAAGGCGACGAGATCAATTGTACTTTATTAAGTGATATTGGCACCTGCGTAATTAATCAAATCTGTACCGTAGAAGAGCTTTTTGACAGTTTAAGATTTTATAAGGGCTTGTAATCTCCTACTTCTCATCATGTCTAAAGGACTCCTTCGGAGAACTTGTCGAAGTATCTAATAATTCTCGCACTTGTCATCCTGAACTTGTTTCAGGATCTCACAGGACAGGTACATGCCGATTGCTATGAGATGCCGAAACTAGTTCGGCATGACCGAATAAAGGGATTGCCCCATCGTGCTCAAACCTGCAGACATTGACTCACTACCTTATCAATGCTTCCGCATAGCCTGGGATTGCTTCTCCGTCAGCCGACGGATCGCAATGACATGAAACTAATTTCCCACTGCTTTATCATCCTATTGTTAAGCTTGTTAAATAGTATTGACAACAAAGCAAACATGTAGTTAACTTTACAGTTACTTTGCTTATGATTCCCCTTACCCCAAAAAACGATGCTGTTGTCGTACTGGTTTTGTTGCTGATCACGCTTACTTTGGTTGAAATGTGGTTAAGCTACCGCGAAAACCGCCACTACTATGAAAAGCATGATACGCTGACTAACATCCATCTTACCACCATCACCTTTTTTTTGAATCTTGGCGTTAAAGGCTTTACCTTTTTTGTACTCGATTATACCTGGCATTACAGGCTTTTTACCATTAAGAATGCAGTAATATACTGGCTTGTGCTGGTTGTAACGCAAGACTTTCTATACTGGGTACTCCACTATACCGGGCACTATTGCCGCCTGTTTTGGGCCATGCATGTAACACATCACTCGTCAGAGCATTTTAATTTTACAACCGGTTTCCGGTCTACCGTGTTTGAACCACTTTACCGTGTCTTCTTTTATTTGCCGCTGGCATTAATGGGTTTTAGTGCTGTTGATATATTATATGCCTATTTGCTTACCCAGCTTTACGGCAACCTGGTACATACACAATATGATATTAAGCTGCCAATATGGTACGGGCGCATTTTTGTAACCCCATCGCACCATAGGGTACACCATGCATCAAACATCCCCTATCTTGACAAAAACATGGGCATGATGTTCATTATCTGGGACCGTATGTTCGGCACTTTCCGTGAGGAGAATTTGCCTGAACCGATACGCTATGGCATCACCAAACCATTAGAAGATACAGGCACCATTAACACCATTTTCCACGAATGGAAAGCGCTTGCCTGCGATGTAAAAAACGCCCCCGGACTACGAAATAAATTAGGCTATATATTTAACCCACCGGGCTGGAGCCATGATGGCAGCACACAAACGGCGAGAATGTTGCAGAGGGGGTATCAGATGGTGAATAGTGAGCAGTTGATTAAGTGAGGTTTAATGCGTTAGGGATAGTAGTGGAAAGCCCGGAATGCAGCGAAGCGCAATGAGGACTTGCAACGGATAGCCCGACCAAAGGGAACGCCCTTATTTGTTAATCATTCTCTTTTCTTAAGAATTTCACATACAGATAAGAAACCAAGGTAAAAAGAGGTGGTATTATTCCAACTGAATAGTTTATCCTTTCATATTTTCTATGAAAGGAAGATCACATATAAAGCAATAAATCAAAGTCATTGAACCGAAGTAAATAAAGCTTAATACCCACTTGTATGCCGCCTGTAATTTTACAAATAACATAAAGGCTAAAAAACAATGACCGATATTATAGTAATAAAGATCGGAATAAGTACCTCTTCCTGATCTGCTAATGCAGTTAAAGGCAAATTGAAAGAATGACAAATAGCCCTAACTTATTTCTCATCAACAAATATTATTTGGTTTACCCTTATAATTTTAAGAAAAATAAAATTTTGTATTGACAATATAATTTTTCCTTGTACATTTACCAGCGTAATAAAACAATGAAATACACAGGCGCATATTATTTTGGTTTCTTCTTTTACTTTAGCGGTAAGAGCCGGGACTGATATGCCTAAAAGACATACATAAAACAAGCAAAGTCCCGGCCCAACAGCCGGGACTTTTTGCTTTAATAACATTATGGATACGCAAAAACCAAGAGTAGCAATTCAGGGCATCCGCGCCTCATTTCACGAAGAGGCAGCATTCAGATTCTTCGGCGAAGACATCGTTACCGTTGAATGCAACTCGTTTAAACAAACTTTTCAGAAGTTGCAGGCCCGCGAAGCCGACTACGTGGTAATGGCTATTGAAAACAGCATTGCCGGCAGCATTTTGCCTAACTATTCTTTGTTGCTTAGCTATAATTTTCCGGTTGTAGGCGAGGTTTACCTGCCAATTCAGCTACACTTAATGGCTTTACCGGGTGTAAAATTCGAGGACATTAAAACAGTTACCTCTCACCCTATAGCTATTCGCCAGTGTGATGATTTCTTTAACGAATACCCGCACCTGAATGTGGTTGAAAGCGTAGATACTGCGGCCTGCGCCAAACGCATCCGTGAAGAGGAATTAACTGATACTGTTGCCATTGCCAATAGCCTTGCAGCCAAACTGTATGATCTGGAAATTTTAGAGCGCCGTATCGAATCCAACAAAAAGAATTTCACCCGTTTCCTGATCTTAACCCATCATGAAAACGCTAAAAATACGACCACCAATAAAGCTTCGCTATGTTTCCAGGTAAGTAACGAGGTTGGCTCGCTGGCCAAAGTGCTTAACATACTGGCCGAAGAAAACGTGAACATGAGCAAAATACAATCGATGCCGGTATTGGGTAAACGTAACGAGTACAATTTTTATGTAGACGTTGAATGGGAAACACAGGCCAATTACGATAAAGCCATTCGCCAGGTATTAAAATACACACATAACTTCAACATATTGGGCGAATATAAAAGGTATGTGGAAGAATCATCTGAGTCGGGTAGTCCGGTGTCAGCAAGTCCGAAAGTAAACTAACATTAAACAAACAAGATATTAACAAATCTTCCGGACTTTCGGACAACCGACTTCCGGACAAACACCAAAACAGTATGAAACTTGATCTTAAAATACAACCGTTAAACACCTGGATTAAACCGGCTCAGGAAAATCAGCCATTATTAATTGCAGGCCCTTGCAGTGCTGAAACTGAAGAACAGTTAGTTGCAACTGCTCATTTATTAGCTAAAACAGGCCGTTTAAGCGCATTGCGTGCCGGTATCTGGAAACCACGTACCCGTCCGGGAGAATTTGAAGGTATTGGCAGCATTGGCCTGCAATGGTTAAAACGCGCTAAAGAAGAAACCGGCTTACCAACCGCTGTTGAGGTTGCTACCGCCAAACACGTTGAAGAAGCTTTAGCAGCAGGCGTAGATATCCTTTGGGTAGGTGCGCGTTCAACCGCTAACCCTTTCACAGTACAGGAGATTGCTGACGCTTTGCGTGGTGTTGATGTACCGGTAATGGTTAAAAACCCGGTTAACCCTGACCTTAGTTTATGGATTGGCGCACTTGAACGCATCAACAATGCAGGTATCACAAAATTGGCAGGTATCCACCGTGGTTTCTCATCTCATGAAAAATCGGCGTTCCGTAACGAGCCGATGTGGGATCTGGCTATTAACCTGAAAACACATGCACCTGAGTTACCGATCATCAATGATCCAAGCCACATTACCGGTAGCCGCGACCTGATCCCTTACGTTGCTCAAAAAGCATTGGATATGGACATGCAGGGCTTAATGATTGAATCGCACATTGACCCAAGCGTTGCATGGACTGATGCTAAACAGCAAGTAACTCCATCGGCACTTGACGAACTGGTTGGCAACCTTACCCTGCGTAAACCAGAGATCAAAAGCGCAGAAGTAAAAGATGCATTGGCTGACCTGCGTAACCAAATTGACAAAATCGACGACCTGGTAATCCAAAAACTGGCTGAGCGTATGCAGATTGTTGAAAAGATCGGTAACTACAAAAAAGATAACGGCATTACCATTCTTCAGGTTAACCGTTGGGACGAGATCCTGCAAAAACGTACCCGTTATGGCAAAGCATTAAAACTGGATGAAAACTTTACCGAAAAGTTATTAGAGTTGATCCACAGCGAATCAATCCGCAAGCAAACTGAAATCATGAATTCTGACTCAGGTATCAAAGAAAACCTGACACACGCATAATTAATGATGGCAAAAAACATCATACTGCGCAGCGGCAGTAAACATATTAATACCACTATACAACTTACAGGCTCGAAAAGCGAGTGCAACCGTGCACTCGTTATCGAGGCCCTGAGCAATGGCCGCGTTAAGGTAACTAACGTTTCTGATGCTGCTGATACGGTAACCCTGGCAGGGATATTAAGAAACCAGAGCCAAGAGTCAAGAGCCAAGAATCAGGAAAGTGACTCGCAACTCGAAACTCAATCACTCGCAACTGTAGATATTGGCCCTGCAGGCACTGCCATGCGTTTTTTAACGGCTTACTTTGCTATTGGCAATGAGGATGTTATTCTTACCGGTAGCGAGCGTATGAAACAACGCCCTATTGGTATATTGGTTAATGCTTTACGCCAGTTAGGTGCTGATATTGATTATGTAGAAAACGATGGTTATCCCCCATTGCATATCAAGGCTGGGTTTGAACAAAAAACAGATCTGATCACCATTAAAGGCGATATCAGCAGTCAGTATATTACCGCACTGTTACTTATTGCTGCACGTTTGCCACAAGGTTTAAAACTACAGATTGAAGGCGAGCTTACCTCACGCCCTTATGTGGAAATGACCTTGAGCATGCTGCAACAGGCAGGCATTCAGCACCAATGGGAAGACAATACCATCAGCATAGCTAACCAGGAATTTAAAGAAACCAGTATCTGGGTTGAGCCTGACTGGAGCGCAGCATCTTACTGGTATGCTATTGCAGCGCTTGCCGAAGAAGCGGAGTTATTTTTGCCAGGCTTAACAGCTTACAGCTTACAAGGAGATAGCGCAATAACAGAGATAATGGCTAATTTTGGTATTACATCGCAGTTTAAGGATGGCGGTGTTTACCTGAAAAAAGAGCCAAAGCCAATTCAGCGCAAGATATTTGACATGATTAAATGCCCTGACCTTGCACAAACTGTTATTGTGGTATGCGCGGCTTTAGGGCACGAAGCTACATTTACCGGATTGGAAACTTTGAAGATCAAAGAAACTGACCGTGTAGCTGCCTTACAGAATGAACTTGGCAAAATGGGTGTTAAACTGGTTGAAAAAGGACAGGTTTACAAACTGGACTGCAGCGAAAAGTTTATCCCAGAAAAAATGACCATTGCTACTTACGAAGACCACCGCATGGCTATGGCTTTTGCCCCGCTGGCATTAGTTATTCCTGAACTGGAAATTGAAGAAGAAAAAGTGGTAGAAAAATCTTATCCTGATTTCTGGAAAGATCTGGAAAAGGCAGGATTTGAAACAGAATAAGTGTCATCCTGTCCAAAGGACTCCTTCGGAGAACTTGTTTCAGGATCTCATATGCTAAGTAAAACATTTGTGTGAGATGCCGAAACAATCCCGATGGTTATCGGGACAGCATGACAATATGATATTTGTCATTGCGAGGAGGTACGACGAAAGCAATCTCTGGATATGCTTTACTATGCTAAAAAGGAGATTGCCACGCTAACGCTCGCAATGACATAAAGGATAATAAACAAACGGAGAAGCAATCACCGACTTACAAGGCAACCCTGCATATGGAACTGCACAATTTGGGATTGCTTCGTACCTCGCAATGACGAAGGGTATCTTGATACCTGATACTCGATACTAATTACTCAATACATCAAATAAAATGGCAGGCAATACCTTTGGGCAGCTTTTTAAAATAACAACATTCGGCGAATCGCATGGCGAAGCTATAGGCGTAATTATCGATGGTTGCCCGGCACAGCTGGAAATAGATATTGATTTTATACAGGCAGAACTGGATAAGCGTAAACCTGGCCAGTCTAAAATCACTACCCAACGCAAAGAGAGTGATACGGTAAAAATCTTATCGGGTGTGTTTGAAGGAAAAACCACAGGCACACCTATTGCCATGATTATTCCTAACGAAGATCAACGTTCAAAGGATTACAGCCATAATACCGATGTTTTCCGCCCATCGCATGCCGATTATACTTACCATGCTAAATACGGCATCCGCGACCATCGTGGAGGTGGCCGTTCATCTGCACGCGAAACTGCGGCACGCGTAGCAGCAGGTGCTGTTGCCAAATTGTTACTTCTAAAAGCCGGTATTAATGTAATTGCGCACGTAAGCAGCGTAGGTAAAATTGATGCTCCTAATGTTGATATTACTAATCCGCAGGAATTTATTGAACAACGAGAACTGAATATAGTACGTTGTGCTGACCCGGCTACCGCCGAAGAAATGATCGAAAAAATTGATCGCATTCGTAAACAGGGTGATACCATCGGCGGTAAGATCAGTTGCTACATCACCAACTGCCCTGTTGGTTTGGGCGAACCGGTTTTTGATAAATTACATGCCGATTTAGGCAAGGCAATGTTAAGTATTAATGCGGTTCACGGTTTCGAATATGGTTCAGGTTTCACTGGCAGCGAAATGCAGGGATCTGAACATAACGACCGCTTTGTAAACGAACCCGGTACCGGCAAAATTAAAACACTGACCAATTACTCGGGTGGTATACAGGGAGGTATCAGTAACGGCATGCCTATCGAATTTAAAGTGGCATTTAAACCCGTGGCCACCATTATGCAAAATCAGGCAACTGTTGACGCGGATGGTAATGCTGCCGAAATACAAGGCAAAGGCCGCCACGACCCTTGTGTTGTACCCCGTGCCGTTCCAATTGTTGAAGCAATGGCGGCTTTGGTAATTGCCGACCACTGGCTCAGAAATAAAACAGCTGTTGTTTAAAGGTTGATTTTATAGTTAGCTTATTGAGGAAATAAACGAACGCTGTAACATCCTGACCGGATAGCGATCTTATTCTTAAACGAAGCTTTTACAAATTGCTCAAATCGGCGTATTTTCAAATCGTCAAATTAAACCATGATCCAACTTTACCGCAAAGCATATTCGGGGCTATCTAAAAAAAGCTGGCTGCTTTCGCTTGTGGTGCTTATCAACCGCAGCGGTACCATGGTTTTACCTTTCATGACCATTTATTGCACCCAGCGTTTGCATTTTAGTATTGTGCAGGCAGGTACTATCATGGCGCTATTCGGTGCAGGATCAATTACCGGTGCATTCATCGGCGGTAAAATAACAGACCGCTTCGGCTTTTACGATGTGCAGGTAGGCTCTTTGCTTAGTGCAGGGCTGTTGTTCATTTTATTGGGTTACCAAACATCGTTCTACCCCATTTGCATTGTGGTATTTATTTTAAGCGCCTGCAATGATGCTTTCCGCCCGGCAAATTCGTCAGCTATTGCACATTACAGTGATGCCGATAATAAAACCCGGTCCTACTCGCTCAACCGGCTTGCCGTAAACCTGGGTTGGGCATTTGGTGGTGCATTGGGAGGCTTCTTAGCAGCTCACAACTATCACTTACTGTTCTGGGTTGATGGTTGCACCAACCTGCTATCGGGCATGATGTTATTGAAGCTATTACCGAGAGTAAAAAAGGAAAAGCCTGCATCACACCATGCAGAGGATACAAAAGCTTCGCCCTATAAAGATACCGTTTACATGCTGTTCATTCTGTTTACCTGCATGTATGGCTTCTGCTTCTTCCAACTGTTTACCATGCAGCCGGTATTTTATAAAATAAAATGGCACCTTAACGAGGAACTCATTGGTGCATTAATGGCATTAAACGGCTTGCTCATCACCTTTGTAGAAATGATCCTGATCCATAGGCTCGAAGGCAGGAGGCATCCTTTGCTTTTTATTGTAAGTGGCGTAGCTATGGTAGGCCTTGGTTTAACCTTTGTAAACTGGTTGCCTGCCTCCGCGTTATCGGCGTTGATGGTAATTATCACCATTACCTTTGGCGAAATGTTTAGCATGCCATTCATGAATGCTTTTTGGGTACAGCGTACAAACGATAAAAACCGGGGGCAGTATGCCGCTTTGTATACTATGGCCTGGTCTGCCGCACAGATACTGGCACCGTCAATTGGCAGTCAGATCATTGCATTTTCGGGTTTTAATGCCCTGTGGTGGACATTAGGAATCGTATGCGCTTTAGCTTGTTTAGGTTATTACATTTTGTATAAATACTATTTTCAAAGCAAAGCAGTACAGCAGTTAGCGTAATTACCGCAAAAACACTTATAAGCTTATACACGTTATATTACCAAACAACATAGCATGTATAAAGCACTGATCTTAGACCTCGACAATACCATTTTTAAAAGTAAGACCATCTCTGATGATGTATTCGCCGAAATTAAAACCTTGATGCATGAGTACCGCGGCAACATCAGCAACGAACAACTGGATGAAATATGGGACCAGCTTTCGCGTACGCCATTTCAGAAAATAGCCGACAATTATCCGTTTAAAGAGGGGTTTAAAGAAAAAGGTATTGAAATACTGAAAGAAACCGTCTACAATGGCACTGCCACTCCTTATAAAGATTATGAACTGATACAATCCATCCCACTTGAAAAATATCTGGTTACTTTTGGTTTCGTCAAATTACAGAACAGTAAAGTTGATGCATTGGGTATCAGAGGCGATTTTAAAGAAGTACATATTGTTGATCCCGAACTAAGGCCAATTACCAAGAAAGATATCTTTCAGCAGATTATGGATGAGCACGGTTACAGTAAGGAAGACCTGCTGGTAATTGGCGATGATCCTGAATCTGAAATAAAGGCTGCAAAAGAACTAAAGATCAAAACATACTTATATGACCCTGAAAGCCGCTTTAAAACCGGCACCGCTGATTACCATGAACAGAATTATAAACTGTTGCTGAAGCTGGTGGAAAAGAAATAATACTAATCAATCTTGTCTTTGCGATGAGTGACAACGAAGAAGCAATCTTTTTACGACGGGGATTGCTTTTCCGCCATAAGCGGATCGCAATGACGTGAGCGGATATCATTAAGCCTTCATCCCAAAATAACGCAGGGCTTCTTCCCTTTCATCAGGGTTGTTGATGTTTCTGAACTCACTTACATCAGGCGCTTGTAAAAGTTCGATTTCGCTATTAATTAATACCTTGCGAGGGCACGAGTATCCTTGCGCCAGAAAATTCAGCATTACAGGGTAAGCACGCGGCTCCCATATCGTAATTAAAGGTTCAGGGAAACGGCCATCACTATCTAAAAATGAAGTAGCAATTTTTGAAGGGTTACGATGTTCAATCAGATATGCCAACGTAGCTGATGAAAGATAGGGCAAATCGCAGGCAATAGTAAGCCATGCCGTGTTAGGATTATATTGCATGGCAGATAAAATCCCACCGAAAGGCCCTAATCCTATAAACCTGTCTGCAATTACATTTTGCCCCTCACCTTCTGCAACAGAAATAAATACGTCCTTGCATAAGGGCGATAACAATTGCTGCATATAATCACGCTGTGGAATGCCATGATAACTGATCTCTGCCTTATCTGTACCCATACGCAAACTTTTACCACCGGCCAATACCAGCCCGTTTAAAGGGGAAATACTTTTAACCAGTAAATCTTTGATAAAAGCAGCAATACCACTATCATCGCTTAATTCCATTACCGGCATATCAATGCCCAAATGAGCCGAAAGATACAAGGGAACGGATTGCCCTTCGCTTAGCAATATCAAAACCACATCCGTTAGCTTTTCCAGTTTATGTTCAAGCGTTTTATCCGGGTGCACTATAACCACCTGCTTATCAGCCTTAAAATGATTGCTATTTACCAGCACAATGTCCTGATTATTAAATAATACCCTATTTGTGAAAGAATTAAAATTCTGCTGGGTATCTATCCGCCTGTAGCTGATTTTATCAGTAAAACGAATACTTGCACCGGGAGCATCTTCCCCTGCTTTATGGTCGGCATCTACATAGGCAATGTGATATTCATGCAGTAAGCTGATCCATTTTTCAGCACAAGCATTTATGATATTGCAAGGTGCACCAAGTATTCCTAATTCATTACGGGCAAATTCGCCCGATTGAGGCCGTGCAAGCGCCGCATGTTTTTGATGCTTATCATTTGCTTTGGTAGTCACTCTTCCCCCCTGTTTTGCTAATCAGCCTGGTTTCTTTAATCACAATATCATGAGATAGGGCCTTGCACATATCATAAATGGTTAAGGCCGCTATACTTGCCCCGGTAAGGGCTTCCATTTCAACACCGGTTTTTGCAGTAACAGCAACACGGCATTGTATAGCTACTTCTTTTTCACTAATGACCTCTACGTTTATCTTAATCCCGTCTAACGGCAAGGGGTGGCATAACGGTATCAGATCAGCAGTTCTTTTTACTGCCATTGTACCTGCAATTATTGCGGTCTGAAACACCGGCCCCTTTTTGGTACGTATATCGTTCTCCTGCAAATGGCTCAAAATAGCTTTACCTAAAACAACTATGCTTTGTGCAACAGCTACGCGGTTGGTAATTACCTTATTACCAACATCAACCATTGCTGGCTGATGAGTTTCGGAGTCGATATGCGAAAAGTCTGATGCCATAATAAATGAGATTAACAAATCTATATATTTAACAACTGCTTTTTATCAATTTAACATCATTTCAAAAACCTAAAACAAATGCAACACACATTGTTATACTCATTAGGGTTGTAAGCTAATACTTAAATAAAAAATTGACTATATGCTTAGAACTTTTATGGTATTGGAAATTAATTTTTGATTAACAGACTACAGTACATTATATTTACATCTTCTATCTACCGCCGATTCCATGATATTAATTGTTGACGATAAGTCTGAGAATCTTATTGCACTGAAAAAAATCCTTGAAACGCACAACTTTAGTGTGGATACTGCCTTGTCTGGCGAAGAAGCTTTACGAAAAGTATTAAAATATAATTACAAGCTGATTATACTGGATGTACAGATGCCCGGCATGGATGGCTTTGAAGTTGCAGAGGCCATTTCGGGATATAGCAAAACCAAAGACATTCCTATCATCTTCCTTTCTGCTGTTAAGATAAATAAACAATTTATTAGTAAAGGTTACGCATCAGGTGGCCGCGATTACCTGATCAAGCCAATTGACCCGGACATACTGGTGCTAAAAATGCGCACGTTTATTAAGCTTTACGAACAAACCGACGAATTAAACCGCGTACAGCATGCCCTGATGGAGGAAATTGAATATCGTAAGGAAGCGGAAAGCAAAAAAGACGAATTCATCAGCATTGCAAGCCACGAACTGAATACGCCGCTCACTTCTGTGAAAGGCTATTTGCAACTGGCCGAAAAGTCCTTTGAAAAAGACAATAAAGACGGTACACGCATGTACCTGGACAGAACCAAAACGCAGCTGAATAAGTTAAACCAATTAGTTGCAGACCTTCTTAATACATCAAAGATCGTATCCGGCAAGCTTGAGTATTCTTTCAGGGAGTTTGACTTCGAGCCTTTTTTAGATAGTGCGATTGATATTATCAAACAGTCGTTCCCTCATAAAAACATCACTAAAAATGGCACTGCAGATGTTAGAATTCATGGCGACCCGCTAAGGCTGGAACAGGTTATATTAAATTACCTCACCAATGCCATAAAGTATTCGCCCGATAACGACGAGATATTTGTAGATGTAGCGCTGATGCCGCACAACAAGGTAAATATTAAAGTGCGCGACCAGGGTATAGGTATTCCGCTTGAAAAACAGGATCAACTTTTTGATAAATTTTATCGTGTTGAGGAATCGTCAAATCGTTTTCAAGGGCTGGGGATGGGCCTTTACATCTGTGCAGAGATTATCCGCAGGCATAGCGGCACCTATGGTGTGGAGAGCGAACCAGGTAAAGGTTCAACATTTTATTTTACCATACCGGTAAAGTCTGAAAACTAATATAAACTTATTCAAAATATTACTCCCTAAATGAAAACAACCATAACCCGTAACCTGCAAATAGGATTCGGACTCTCATTGCTGTTGCTCATCATCAGCTCTGTGGTTTCATATGTAAGTATCAGCAACCTGCTGCAAAGTTCGGAAAGAGTTGATCATAGTAACACAGTAGTAAGCTCGCTCGAGAATGTGATCTCTACCATGAAGGATGCCGAAACCGGACAGCGTGGCTTTTTACTAACCAGTCAGAACGAGTTTTTAGAACCCTACAATGGCTCTTATAACAGGGCTTTGCTCGAAGCTAATAAAGCACAAAACCTTACTAAAGATAATCCTCAGCAGCAAAAGAACATTAAGGAGATTAAAGATATCCTGCTTCAGCGTATGTCTATCCTGCAAAAGATGATTGATAAAAAGCGTGCGGGCGGGGTGATCACAGTTGATGAATTGCGTACGGGTAAATTATATATGGACTCGTTGCGTAAAGCTGTTGATGAAACGGAAAAAATTGAAAATAAAATATTGAAAGGGCGTATTGAGCGCTTAAACCAGTTTTCATCCTTCACCCCTATCGTCATCGTATTTGCGGCTATACTTTCTTTGGTAATATCCGGCTTTTTCTATTTAAAGGTAACCTCAGACCTTGCCGAGCGCAATCGTTTGCAACGTATCCTTGAAGAGAAAGACCAGGAAACACAGCATCGCATCAATGTTATTCAGGGTATTGCAGACAAGGTATCAAATGGCGATTACAGCACACGTGTAGATGCCAGCGAAAAAGATACACTGGGCAGCCTTGCCGTATCGCTTAATAAAATGGCCGAGTCGCTGCAATATTCTTTCAATAAGATATCTGATAACGAATGGCTGCAAACCGGTATAGCGCAGCTTAATGATCGTATGGTAGGCGAAAAAGACCTGAAAGAACTTTCAAAAGATATTTTAGACTTTATTGCTGATTACACCAAAAGCCAGGTTGGTGCACTTTATACATTTGAGAACAAGACCCTTCATTTAGAAAGTGGTTATGCCTTATCATCAACTGCGCCTAAAATCATTAAGGCCGGCGAAGGCCTGTTAGGGCAGGTTGCAGAGAGTGGCAAACCTATTTTCCTGTCAGATATTGACCCGGATTATATCTCGGTAAATTATGCGTCGGGCAGTATCAAGCCTAAAAACCTGATCATTGTTCCGCTGTTTGAAGATACCAAGGTACACGGCGTGCTCGAGCTTGGCACTTTAAATGAGTATCCGGCACGCAAGCTCGAGTTTTTAAAGGCAGTATCCGGCAACATCGGCATTGCGCTGGTAAGCTCGCAAAACCGCAGGCGCATGCAGGAGCTGCTTGAAGAAACACAAGCACAATCTGAAGAGCTACAGGCACAGCACAGCGAACTGGAGAACCTGAACAACGAACTGGAAGAGCATACCCAGCGCCTGCAAACTTCAGAAGAAGAACTGCGCGTACAGCAGGAAGAACTACAACAAACCAATCAGGAACTGGAAGAGCGCAACCGCATTATTAACGACCGTAATGCCGAAATACAGCGCAAAGCCGAAGAACTGGAACAAACCACTAAATACAAATCAGAATTTATGGCAAACATGTCGCACGAGTTGCGCACGCCTTTAAATTCTATTTTGCTTTTATCGCGATATTTATCCGAGAACACTGAGCATAATCTTTCTGAAGAACAGGTTGAATCTGCAAGGGTTATCCTCAATTCGGGTAACGGGTTACTCGACCTCATAGACGAACTGCTGGATCTTTCTAAGATTGAGGCCGGCAAAATGGACCTGGAATATGAGCAGGTTCCGCTTGCAGAAATTGAGGCTGATATGCGCTCGTTGTTTATGCCAATTGCGCGCGATAGAAATCTGCAATTGATCTTAGACAATCACTTTAAGGGCAACGAAACACTTGAAACCGATAAGATGCGGTTGGAGCAGGTGATTAAAAACCTGATGAGCAACGCGCTTAAATTTACAACACAAGGTTCGGTACAATTAAGCATACGCCCTTCAACTATTGATAATTCGTTTATTGAGTTTTCGGTTAAGGATACCGGTGTTGGTATACCGCAGGAAAAACAGGAGCTGGTATTTGAAGCCTTTAAACAGGCCGATGGTTCAACTAAACGCAAGTTTGGCGGCACCGGGCTGGGCCTGTCCATCAGCCGCGAGCTTGCCCGACTTTTAGGAGGCGAGATAAGGTTGGAAAGCGAACCGGGCAAGGGCAGTAATTTTATAGTGATTATACCACGGCATAAGCCGGCAACAGTGCCACTGCCTGTTCCGCCCCAGCCTATAGTAATCCCTGCAAAAACCGAAGAAAAGAAAGAGGATGACCGTGTACGCCACATAGCGCCTGTTATACCCGGCGATGTTGAAGATGACCGCAATACCATAGGTGATGATGATAAGGTAATCCTGATCATTGAGGATGATACCCCATTTGCTAAAGCCTTGTTAGGCTTTACACGTCAGCGCGGTTATAAGGGTGTTATCTCCGTAAGGGGCGACTTAGGTATAGAATATGCCATTAAATATCGTCCGCTTGCCATCCTGCTCGATTTACAGTTACCGGTAAAAGATGGTTGGGAAGTAATGGAAGAGCTGAAAAGTAACCCTGTTACCAAACCTATCCCTGTACATATCATGTCTTCAATGGAAGCTAAAAAAGAAAGCCGCCTGCGTGGTGCGGTAGACTTTATCAACAAGCCGGTAGCCATTGAGCAGATGAAACTAATTTTTTCCAGGCTGGAAGATGCCTTGAGCCGCAGCCCTAAAAAGGTATTGATTGTTGAGGAAAATCCTAAACATGCCCAGGCACTGGCCTATTTCCTGGAAACCTTTAATGTTTCTGCGGCAGTATCAAGCAGCGTAAGCGACGGCGTAAGCATTTTGCAGAACAAACAGGTAGATTGCGTAATTCTGGATATGGGCATTCCTGATAAAAGCGCTTATGAAACATTAGACCTGGTAAAGCAGAATAAAGGGCTTGAGCATTTACCGATCATTGTATTTACCGGCAAAAACCTGTCATCTTCTGAAGAAACCCGCATTAAACAGTATGCCGATTCTATTGTGATCAAAACCGCACATTCTTATCAGCGTATACTTGATGAAGTGGCCTTATTTCTGCACCTGATCGAGGAAAACAAACAGGAAGATTTTAAGCCTAAAAATCTTACCACTGTACATCTGAATGAAGTATTGCATGACAAAACTGTATTAATTGCCGACGATGATGTCCGTAATATTTTCTCGCTCACCAAATCGCTTGAAAAACATAAAATGAATGTTATTTCGGCTACGGATGGCCGCGAAGCATTAAAACAACTGGAAGAAAACCCGGACACTGCCATTGTTTTAATGGACATGATGATGCCGGAGATGGACGGTTATGAAAGCACTAAAAAAATCCGTCAGAACCCTAAATTCAAAAACCTGCCGGTGATAGCCGTTACCGCAAAAGCCATGATGGGCGATAGAGAGAAATGTATACAGGCCGGTGCTTCTGATTATATTTCAAAGCCGGTAGACATTGATCAGCTGATATCACTCCTGCGTGTATGGTTGTATGATAAAGCAATTTAAACCTTATGACAACAAACCAGAAGAAAATTTTAATTGTAGACGATGACAGCCGGAACATTTTTGCGTTAAGCCTTACGCTGCGTTCAAAAGGGTATACAGTTGTATCGGCTAATGAGGCTGCAAAGGGCATAGCCATGCTTAAACAAGACGATGGCATAGGTATTGTACTGCTGGACATGATGATGCCGGAGATGGACGGATATGAAGCAATGGGCCGCATCAGGGCCGACGAGCAACTGGCAGGTATACCCATAGTTGCCGTTACTGCTCAGGCCATGCCGGGCGATCGTGAGAAATGCATGGTAGCCGGAGCAACAGCCTATATCTCAAAACCTGTTAACGTTGATGCGTTGGCAGATATATTGAAAACATATTTATAGCAGATACATTAGATGGAAGGCCCGGTTAGCGAGCAGGATTTAGAATTGCTTTTAAATGATCTTATTGAACGTTACGGATACGATTTTACTAATTATGCCAAAGCATCTTTAAAAAGGCGTATCAACAGGTTATTTACGCTCGACCGCTTTCCAAGCTTTGCCGAATTCAGGTACAAGATACGTTCAGACGCCGATTACATGAAACGCTTTATAGAACAGGTTACAGTTAATGTTACCGAAATGTTCCGTGACCCGGTGTTTTATAAAGAGCTAAGAGAACATGTACTGCCGGTACTGGCTACTTACCCTTTTATACGTATATGGCATGCAGGCTGCTCAACCGGCGAAGAAGTGTACTCCATGGCGATTTTATTGAAAGAAGCTAAACTATTACATAAATCGCTGCTTTACGCTACTGATATTAACCCGCAGGTACTGCAAAAAGCGGCCTCGGGTATATTTCCCATAAGCCACATGAAGCAATATTCTGAAAACTATATTGCATCAGACGGCAAGGAAGATTTTTCAACTTATTATACGGCAAGCTATAATATGGCTAAGTTTAATGAGGAACTTAGCCAGCGCATGGTTTTTTCCACACACAACCTGGTGTCCGAAAGCTCTTTTAACCAGTTTCAGCTCATCGTATGCAGAAATGTGCTAATCTACTTTGAAAAGGAACTGCAAGGCAGGGTTTTTGCACTGTTTGACGACAGTCTTGATAAACTGGGGTACCTGGCGCTTGGTAGTAAGGAAACATTGAAGCTCGCGCCTATTATCAGCAAATACAGGCAGGAAGGAAAAGAAAAAATATGGCGAAAAGTGTACTAAGCAATACTCAAAGAATATTAGTTATCGGCGGATCTGCAGGTAGCCTCCATATCATGTTGAGAATTTTAGGAAACATTCGCCCTGATTTTGGTATGCCTGTGGTTATTGTGCTTCACCGTAAAAATGATTCAGAATCCAGCCTCGCCGAATTAATGGCTTATAAATCGCGCATCCCGGTAAAAGAAGCTGATGACAAAGATCCTATAGAAGCAGGTAAAGCTTATATAGCACCAGCTGATTATCATTTATTGATAGAGAATGAAAAACACTTTTCGCTCGATAGTTCCGAAAAAATAAACTTCTCGCGCCCAAGTATAGATTTTACGTTTCAAACCGCCGCAGAGGCTTATGGCGCAGGTACAACAGGCATATTGCTTTCGGGTGCAAATGCCGATGGCGTTGAAGGCTTAATTGCTATACAAGGCGTTAATGGCACTACCATAGCCCAGGACCCGTCTACCGCCCAAGTGCCATTCATGCCTAAATCTGCTATACAAAGCCTTAAAGTTGATCATATATTCGATGTAGACCAAATGATCGAGTACATTAATCAATTGTGATATTCCAGTTTCTTAATACATTTACAGTTACCAGCAACTGCCCAATGTGGCGCATGGTATGTTCGGCAGCATGCACCAGCAAACCAATTACGGTTGATGGCAACTGTCTGCGTCCAACGCCTCTGTATGCTTTCAGCTTAGCCTCGTCAACCTGCTTTAATCTTTCAAGTGATATGTTGATCTGATCTTTTAAAGCAGTAACCAAATCAGCGGCATTAAGGTGTTCGGTGTACTTCCCTTCATTACTTAAAAAAGCGAGCTGCTCCTCTGTTAAGGGCTTACCTTCGGCATAAGTAAAAAGCCTGTCTAAAACACCCTTCATGTGTTGTAAATGAAAACCCGGCGAAGCCATGCCTGCTACTTTTACCCAAAGCATTTTATCCGGAAAATTATCCATCATTTTTTCAATTTCTTCACTGGCTTGTAACAAGGCGTGTGCTACAGGTTGTACCAAATCAGGTACAGCATCAATCGGTCCACGCATCCAAACTTCTGGTAAATTTTTATCAGTCATGCTTTACTTGCTTACTTTTCTATATAATACAATCATGGTATAGGTATTGCTTTACTTGGCACATACTTGAAACATCCATGAAACAACATTTTACAATGAGGAACTACAAAAGAAATACGTATGGCTTACTGATACTGTTTTCTGCTTTTTTATTAACACTTGGTGCCTGTAAAAAAAAGGCCCGGTCTGATATGGGCAAGCAAATGTATGACGTAACCAAGAATAAGATATTTAAAAATATTACCCCCGATGATTTTGACCCGGTTTTTCAAAAAGTACTTACCGATGAAAAAGCAAAGATGAATAATCCGCAGGTAATTGCAGACTTTTACCAGGAGCATGACAATGATCCCGTATTTGTAATGGATCACCTTAAAAACGGCGATCTGAAGGCGCTTGGCGCTTACCTTTCGCGTTCAGGCGAACATGGTCTTGATCCTAAGATTTTTAATGCTGAAGCTTATAACAGCTTGTTAAATAAGTTTTACGATAAAAAAGCAATTAAAACTACCGATGAAGCATACCAGGATATGGCCCGTTTAGAGGTGATGACCGCCAATGCCTACTTAAACTATGCAAACGCCCTGCAATATGGCCTCATCAGTCCGCGCCGTATTTATGCACGTTACTATACAAAAACCATTCGCCCCGATAGCAGTACTATGAAAAGGGTACTAAAGGTAGGTAACATTAAAACATTTTTAGATAGCATACAACCTAAAAATCCCCAATACCTGGCCCTTCAAAAGGCTTTGGCACAAGGTGTACAAGCACCGGGTATGAGCAAGGAAGAAACCCAACGCGAACTGATTGTTAACCTGGAACGCTTACGCTGGAAAAATAAGCCATCAGAAACCAAATATGTGATTGTTAACATTCCAGATTATCGTTTAGATGTAATGGACAATGGCAACTCTGTTATTAACATGAAGGTATGTGTAGGCGAAGGCCGTAACAAGGACAACCAGAACAACCTTACCGAATATGACGAAAGCGATAAAGTGGATCGCCCTTTTTCCCGCGAAACACCGCAATTAAATAGCATGATCTATGAGGCGCAGGTTAATCCGATCTGGAACATACCGCAAAGCATAGTAAGCAAAGAGATAGTTAAACATGCCGAAGATGACCCTTACTATTTAGCTAATAATAATATAGAAGTATACCGTGGCGATAAGAAAATAGAAGATACGGAGGGGATTGACTGGTCGAATGAAAATCTTTCAAACTACAGCTTTAAACAAAAGCCGGGAGATGATAATTCATTAGGTAAAATAAAGTTCCTATTCCCTAATAAAAGCAGCGTTTACCTGCATGATACTCCTGCAAAGGCCGCGTTTAACCAAACTATGCGTGCCGTTAGTCATGGCTGTGTGCGTCTGGAAAAACCTGTTGATTTTGCCCATGCTATATTTGGCGACGGACCTAAGTTTAGCATGATCCAGAAGCTTACTTCTGAAGATGCTCCCAATCCTACAGACATAGCTTTAAATAAAAAGGTACCTGTATATATCACTTATGTTACCTGCTGGGCAGATCAGAATGGTGCTTTGCAGTTCAGGCCTGATGTATACGGCTTAGACATTGTACTATACGGACATTTACAGAAATATGCAACTGCTTAATCAGCAGGTTACCAAAAAAGAAAGCCATCTTGCAAACGCAGATGGCTTTCTTTTTTTACTTATTAGTTATCTTATAATGCAGCTGCTCTTAACGTTTGTGCGTTGTTAATGGCACTATCCGGTAATGCTAATGAAGCAGCCAGGTTTTCATTTAAATATTTTGAAGTATAATGGCTGTCGCTGCCATTAATGAAAAGCAATGTTTTGCCTTTTAAATTGGTAATTACCTGGTCAATTACCTCAGGCGATACAGCAGGGCAGCCAAAACTACGACCGATGCGGCCTAATTGGTTAATGGTGTTCTGACAAACGTAATCAGCTGCGTGAACCACAATTGAACGCTGACGGGCCTTATCATTAAAACCAGCATCCATACCATCAAGCCTCAAAGAACGGCCATGTTTACCAAAGTAAATATCATCAGTTACATAAAAGCCTAAACTGCTTTGATGCGATTCATTATTATTAGAAAACTGGTTTGCCATGTCATCACCACTGCCTTGCCCGTGGGCAACCCATGTATTAAGCAATAAGCTTTTAGAAGCAAGGTCAATGATCCACATACGTTTGGTGTGGCTTGGTTTACTAAAGTCAACTACAGTTAGCGTATTGCTGTTCTCAGGCAATTTATGAGCTAATTTAAGATTGTAATAGCCGGTAAGTGCTTTTTGAAACACGCTTTCGTCAAGGCCTGCAGCCTGTAAACCGGCAGACTGGTAGATATTAGTAACAAACTGGCCAAAACGGTTTAAAGTAGAGTTAGCAGCTGTTTCGCTACCTGAATTTAGAGTATTCTTTTTAGAAAAATTAGAAATCGAAAAGCTTGTAGTTACAACGGCAAGCATTAATAAAACGCTTGTAATCAACCAAAATACTTTTTTCATACGCTGTTATTTTTTAATCTAATAGTTTAAAAAGTAAGCAGGCTTAAGTTAGGGATATAATTGTTGTGATTGTTATACAAATATAATAATTAACTTAATTTTAATCATCATTAAAATATCATTAATCATAAAGCAACTTAAGCACCGGTAAGGTTAATAACGCCTACCGGTGCAAATTCTTATCTCCAGCTAATTTTTTCTTCGAGCGGGGTTTTTCTTCTTCCTTCCGGAATTTCGTCTGCATATCCTAAGTACAGGATACCCAGCACATGGTCTTCATCACCTAATTTAAGGAAATCTTTCATGGCTGGTTTCAAAGTCATGCCGCCGGTACCCCAGTAAGTATAAATATTTAAACCAGTTGCACCTAAAAGCAGGTTTTGTATAGCACAAGAAGCAGCGATAATCTCTTCAAAAACAGGGATCTTAGGCAGATCACCACGTTTCATGATCGGAATGATAATATGCGAAGCCTTATCACCCATGTGGGTAAGGTTGTTGTACGTAGTTTCAACAAAGTTTTCTGCCGGGGTAAACTGCTTGTACAATTCGGCATGTTCCTTACAAAAGTCTGCAGGGTTTTCATACACTACAAAGCGCCAGGGCTCTGTTAAACCATGTGTAGGCGCCCAATCAGCCAGTTCTAAAATGGCAGCAATATGCCCGTTTGGTATTTTGTTACCGTTCAACATTGCTGGTTTAACGGTGCGGCGTTTCTTAATAACAGAAGCTATACTTATAAAATCCTGATTATCCATTGATATTAATTTTGCGGCAAATGTAAGTATAGTAGGTAAGTTTCGGCAAAAAATTAATATTCATAAGCAGATTTAGGCTTTACTTCTATGGCAAGGTCCTTTATTAGCTCGCGCCCGCTGTTCCAGCGTTTTAGCTTGTTAACTATCTGGATCGACTGCCTGTCCTTAATCCGCCCGCCCGGATGATAATAATCTGACATCAGGGTTTTCATAGCACTGTGTATTTCAGTAAACGTTCCGTTTAAGATCAGGGGTAAGTTATTCAATGTCAGGTCTGCTAAAGCATCGGCCATGGCTGCTGCATAATAAGGGCAATCCCAATCATGCCTGTAAGGATCATCTCCTTTAATATTTACTTTCTGTAGCGGGTGAGAAATATCTTCTATGATCTCTGCAATGGCTACGCCAAATACATTCGAAAACTCTTCGACGAAATGAGGCCACCAACGCGGGTGATGTGGCAGGTCTTTAAGCAGTGTGTCACACACCAGCACCCGTTTAGGAAAATCCGGATTGGCCGGATCCATCACTACCAAAGAAACACCATAATGCCCCTCTTTAGGCGAATGCCTGCTATAAATCACAAAAACCGTATCCCGCATTTGACCTGCTTGCTGCATAGCTGCGGTAAATACTTTAACATCCTGCAAGCGGTTTTCTAAAAAACCACGCCTGAACATTACCTGCAACCTGCCATTAGCCTTTGAAACACACCGCCTGCTGTTTTCATCAAAAACATTGTTATTAGCAGGGCGGCTGGAAAAGTGATTACCGCTGTTATAACGCAACTCTTCTGAACCTTCCGGATAAGTGCTGATATCGGCTACATCACCGGCTGCTGTTTGCTTATCGGGGTGTATAGAACGAAATGGAACGTGCATGCGCTCACTTTCCATACGCCGCGCCAGGTTATAAATACGTTGTTCTGTTTTTGATAGTAACGGATCACCGGTTATCTCATCAAAGTAAACACGTTTGGTACTGCGACTCAAATGGCGAAATATATAACGCTTTTTCAGCAGTTCCTGAAGTGGGTACTCGGTATTCAGAAAAAAATCTCGTAAGGCGTCATTTGACAGATATTCGTCCAATGTTTGATCAAACCAAAGCAGCGTTTCGCCTTCATGTTTTTTCAGCCACTTTTTTAAAAACTTATACACCTCCCTCTCAAAGCGGTCGTTAACCGCTTGTGCCACCTCGCTGGTGCAATAGTTTAATTTCATTAATTATCTGTGGAAATAAATTGTAAGCAAAACTGTTATAAACCCTGGCTACACACTACAGAAATATCTTATTTCTTAATAAAGAAACACTATAAAGATAAATAATTTCACCCAATAAGAGATGAACTTAACTTTAATTAAATAATAAATCTTGATAAAGAATTATGACATCCGAAGATTGCAATTCAGAAGCTTACAGTACATGCCAAATTTATAAATATTAAAGCATGTGGAATGCAGAAATATTTATTTTTCAAGCTGATTTTAACAATACAGCATGAAGAATAAATAAGTAGTTCCTTAGTATATCGGCGGGAACTTGTCCGGATTGGTCTCGTTCATCATTTGGTAAGCGGTTTCAATAACATCATCAAGAGATGGTTTACTGAAATAATCACCATCCGAACCATAAGGCGGGCGGTGCTCCTTAGCACAAAGCGTACGTGGCTGGCTGTCCATCAGGTAATAACCACCTTGTGCTTCTAATATCTTTTGAAGGATATATGCAGATGCGCCACCGGGTACATCCTCATCTATTATAAGCAGCTTACTTGTTTTTTGCAGCGATTTGATACAGATGCCATCTTTATCGAAAGGATACAAGGTTTGCGGATCTATGATCTCAATATCCACACCTAACTTTTCAAGTTCAGCGGCTGCTTCCTGTACAATACGTAAAGTTGAACCGTAAGAAATAACCGTGATGTCAGCACCTTCTCGTAATATCTCCGCTTTACCCAGCGGCACGGTAAACTCACCCGGGTTGGCAGGTAATTTCTCTTTAAGTCGATAACCATTCAGGCTTTCCACAACAATAGCAGGCTCGTCACCACGCAGCAGGGTATTATACATACCTGCGGCTTGTGTCATATCCCGCGGAACACACAAATGCAAGCCACGCATAGAGTTAAGGATAGTGCCCATCGGCGAACCGGAGTGCCATATACCTTCCAACCTGTGGCCTCGTGTACGTACAATAACAGGCGCTTTCTGGCCGCCACGTGTACGATAGCTAAGGCTGGCAATATCATCACTTAAAACCGTCATGGCGTAAATGAGATAATCGAGATACTGGATCTCAGCAATAGGCTTTAAACCACGCATGGCCAAACCCATCCCCTGCCCTATAATGGTAGCCTCGCGGATACCGGTATCCGTAATTCTTAAATCACCGTATTTATTTTGTAAACCGGCAAATCCCTGATTAACATCGCCAATGTTACCCACATCTTCACCAAAGGCAACAATGCTTTTATCACGACTAAAGTTGGCATCAAAGCAAGCGTTTAAAACCTCGCGACCGTCAACCATTTTGTTATCAGGTGTATAATGCGCTGGTACTTCGGGCACATTCAAAGGCGAATGCGGCGTACCGGTAAATAACTTTGAATTATAGCGTTCGTCGTTTACTTCTTTCTGATAGTTGAGCCAGCTGATTAGCTCCTGTTTGACATTCAGGTTTTCGCGTGCTACCAAACGCAGCGCTTTGCGAACAGCAGCAATAACATCGCGTCGGCCTGGATCAAGGCATGAGCGCAGTTCAGCAGTAATTTGTTGTAATTCTTCGTGCTCGGCAGATTGGCGCGCCAGATCATCTATCAAGTTGGCAGCTTCATCAAGTTCGGCCTTAATTTCAGCAGCAAGTTCGTTCCATGCCTCTTTCTGGCTGTTACGCACGGTTTGTTTTGCTTCGGCTTCCAGTTTATCAATTTCCTGCTCGGTTGCAATGGCTGAAGAGATCATCCACTTACGCATTTGCAAAAGGCAATCGTGCTCTGCTTCCCAAGCCAGGCGCTCTTTAGACTTATAACGCTCATGAGAACCTGACGTAGAATGGCCCTGCGGCTGTGTCATCTCCGTAACGTGGATTAACACCGGCACCTGCTCGGTACGACATACTTCTATGGCACGGCTGTAAGTTTCGCACAGGGCAACATAATCCCAACCTCGAACTTTAAATATTTCGTAGCCGTTGGTACCATCTTCGCGCTGGAAACCTTTTAATATTTCTGATATGTCTTCTTTGGTAGTTTGCAGTTTGGCGGGTACAGAAATAGCATAAGCGTCATCCCAAACCGAAATGGCCATGGGTACCTGTAAAACGCCCGCTGCATTAAAGCTTTCCCAGAATAAGCCCTCAGATGTAGATCCATTGCCAATTGAACCGAAAGCCACCTCATTCCCTTTTTTTGAAAACTGTGTTTGCTGGTGCAATTCAGGATTTTCACGGTACAATTTTGAGGCATAAGCCAAACCCAGTAAACGCGGCATATGCCCACCGGTGGTAGAAATATCTGCCGAGCAGTTCATGGTTTCGGCCTGGTTGATCCAATTGCCGTCGGCATCTACGTACCTTGTGGCATAGTGACAGTTCATTTGCCTGCCTGCGGATGCCGGGTCTTTATCAATATCAGGATGAGCGTATAGTTGCGCAAAAAACTCTTTAAGCGTGCTCATGCCTGTAGCAAACATAAAGGTTTGATCGCGATAATAACCTGCGCGCCAGTCGCCCGGCTTAAAGGCCTTAGCCATAGCCAGTTGCGCTACTTCTTTACCATCACCAAATATGCCGAACTTAGCCTTACCGGTAAGTACCTCCCGGCGGCCAAGCAAAGCAGCCTGGCGGCTTTCGAAACCTATACGGTAATCGTTAATGACGATTTTTTTAAAATCCTCAAAATTCAGTTCAGCAGTATCAAACCTGCTGGTAGTATTTAGCTTGGTCTGAGGCATATTTTATTTTGTTTAGAAGGCAAAGTTATAAAATTGAATTTTGTAATCACATGTAACAACAATGTAATAATGCTGTAACTGATTAAACTTTTGCATAATATAAATTGTTCTATATTTGTGATTAAGATTTACAAGGATATGAAAAAGTTAATGATATTATGCGCAGTTGTTTTAGGATTTGCCCTAAATGCATCTGCCCAAACAGACAACAAAGCTGAATTTAAATTTAATGAGGAAAAGCACGATTTCGGCAAAATACCTCAGGGTAAACCAGTTACAACAGTATTTACATTTACCAATGTTGGTCAAGAGCCTTTGATACTTACAGAAGTGAAACCTACCTGCGGTTGTACTATTGCCGACTATACTAAAACGCCTGTTAAAAAAGGCGAATCAGGCCAGATTAAAATTACTTACAACGCTGCGGTGGTTGCACCGTTTAACAAAACCATTGTAGTTACATCAAACGCTAAAACGCCACAAAAATATTTAAACATTGTGGGTGAGGTAGTTGCGGCACCTGCTGCAAGTAGCAAATAATTTTAATTTAAAAGATTTTGAAAAGAGGTGCAAGTTTTTGCGCCTCTTTTTGTTTTGGGCTATATCTGTTAACTTTGCCTTATGCCAAAAATATCGCTCAAAGGCGAGCAGATGCCCGCCTCTCCTATCCGCAAGCTTACCCCTTTTGCCGACAAAGCAAAACTTGAGGGCAAAAAAGTGTACCATTTAAATATCGGCCAGCCTGATATTGAAACGCCGCAAGGCATGCTTGATGCCATACATAAAAGTAATTTTAAGGTATGGGCTTATACGGCTTCGGAAGGGACGTTATCTTACCGCCAGAAACTGAGCGAATATTACAACAAGCTTGGCTACAACATCACCCCGCAAAATATTATTGTAACCACAGGTGGTTCTGAGGCTATTACTATTGCCATGATGACCTGCCTTAATCCTGGTGACGAGGTGATTATTCCTGAACCATTTTATGCAAACTATAATGGTTTTGCCTGCCAGAGCGATATTGTTGTAAAGCCCATTTTATCATACATTGAAAATGGTTTTGCGTTACCTGCCATAGCTGACTTTGAAAAGCTGATCACAGAAAAGACAAAGGCCATCATCATCTGTAACCCTAATAACCCCACCGGTTACTTATATTCGAAAGAAGAATTAGAAGAATTAAAGAAACTATGCCTTAAGCATGATCTTTATTTATTCTCTGACGAGGCGTACCGCGAGTTTTGCTATGATGGCCGGGAGTTTGTATCACCGATGCACCTGGAAGGGTTAGATGAAAATGTAATTGTGATGGATACGGTAAGCAAGCGCTACAGTGCCTGCGGTGCACGCTTAGGCTGCCTGATCACCAAAAATGAAGCGGTACTTAAAACAGCCTTGAAATTTGCACAGGCAAGGTTAAGTCCGGGTATGCTTGAACAAATAGCAGGCGAAGCCGCAGTTGATACCCCAGATAGCTATTTTGAAGCCGTAAATAAAGAATATACCTACCGCCGTGATGTTTTGGTAAATGCACTGAACAAAATGGAAGGCGTTTACTGCCCTAACCCTGGTGGTGCATTTTATGTAGTGGCACGTTTCCCGATTGATAATGCCGATAAGTTTTGCCAATGGATGCTGGAAGAATTTAGCCATGACAATCAGACAGTGATGATGGCACCTGCAACTGGTTTTTACAGCACAAATGGCGCCGGAAGCAATGAAGTAAGAATGGCATACGTTTTGAATGGTAATGACTTGCAGAACGCAATGATCTGCCTGGAAAAAGCCCTGGTGGAATATTCGGGAAGGACAGTTGAAAGTGATAAGTTAAAGGTTGAAAGTTTATAATTTCGTACGAGAGTCACTTTTAACTAAAAACTTTATACTTTTGACTTCTTAATAATAATGGGGTCGACCGGAATTGACAGGATGGAGATAAATAAGTAAGCATGCAGCGCGTTGGGTGAATTAGCGCTTTAATCTGAACGCTCAAACTTTCAAATGGCGAAAATACTTACGCCTTAGCTGCCTAATTTAGAATTAGCATAGCTTTTGTCCCGCCGGTTTTCCGTTTCATCGGATCGGTATATGGGGCATCGAAAGATGAAACTGGCCTGCTTAGGGTGTGATAAGCGGGTAAGATAAAGCACCTACGGAAGAAGGTACAGGTGAGCTACTGACCTTCCCCTTCCCGACAATTTAACAGAGCTAAGCATGTAGAAAGCTTACCTTATACCATGTTTGGACGAGGGTTCGAATCCCTCCGGCTCCACTAAAACGGTATCAAAAACCACTAAAACCCCTCAAACGCTACGTTTGAGGGGTTTTTTATTGTCAAAGAAGGTCAATTTGTTCATTTGAAATCACCTTTTTGGTGACCTTTCTGGTGAGCAGGTCACTTAACACTAAGCTGCTCACCAGAGGGTGCCAAACTAATTGATTATCAACATGTTCAGCGAGTGAACATCTTGTTTGAATTATGCTGCGAAGTTAATTTTGTTTAACTTTTAACAGCTTTTTTATGACTAAAAACGTCGCTATTCTCTTTTATTTAAAAAAGAGAGCAAATGCCAAAGAGCAGAAAGTTCCGGTTTACATGAGGATAACTGTGGACGGACAACGTGTGGAAATTGCAACCGGTGAAAGAATTGAACCCAGGTCATGGGATCCAAGTGAAGGACGAGCCAAAGGAAGGACTCCTGAGATCGAGGAAATTAATTCTACTCTAAACAGATTGGAGATGAAGATTAACGACACGGCCCGCTATCTCAAGGATTACGATGAAGAAATTACGGCTGAGAAAATCAAAAACCGATATTTAGGTAAAATTGAAAAACCGATGATGTTGGTGGAAGTATTTCAAGAGCATAACCGAAAAGTGATGGCTCTGGTCAATCGTGAGTTTGCCCCCGCAACGGCAACCCGATATGAAACCACCTTAAAACATACCATTGACTTTATGCAATGGAAGTACAATAAGAAAGACATCCGGGTTAAACAAATAGATCACCATTTTATTACGGAATTTGAGTTTTACCTCCGGTCGGTAAGAAAGTGCAACAATAACTCGGCGTTTAAGTATATCAAGAACTTCGGAAAGATTGTACGTATCTGCCTTGCTAACGGCTGGATAACTATCAACCCATTTTTAAATTACAAGATCCGGATCAAAAAAGTCGATCGTCCTTTCCTTTCTAAAGACGAGCTTGACGTAATGGCGTCTAAGAAATTTGTAGGTACTAGGTTGGATCAGGTTAGGGACATCTTCTTGTTCAGCTGCTATACTGGCTTGGCATATGTGGACGTACAAAAGCTAAAGCGTTCAGAGATTGTTCGGGGTTTCGATGGCGAGCAATGGATCTTTACCAGCCGTCAAAAAACTGACACCCCATCACGAATTCCTTTATTACCTTATGCACTATCCGTCATTGAGAAATATCGGGATCATCCACAATGCGAAAATGAGGACCGGCTCTTGCCGATACTAAGCAATCAAAAAATGAACGCTTATCTCAAAGAAATAGCAGATCTGTGCGGTATCAATAAAGATTTAACCTTTCATATTGCCAGACATACCTTTGCAACCACCGTTACCTTATTAAATGGTGTGCCAATAGAAAGTGTCTCGAAAATGCTTGGACATACCAATATTAAAACAACTCAGCACTACGCGCGGATTTTAGACCTCAAAGTTGGGGAGGATATGGGAGCGCTACGAAGAAAATTACAGTCTAATTAATTCAATTAAAACTGCCCATAACATTTAAGTAATGAAAGAGCTAAATAGTAATGATCAACAGATAGCAGAAAAAATCTATCTTATTAGAGGAATTAAAGTAATGATAGATAGAGATCTCGCAGAGATGTACGATGTAAAGCCCATTCGACTGCGTGAACAAGTTAAACGCAATTCGGAACGTTTTCCTGACCATTTTATGTTCCAGTTATTAGACGAGGAGGTAGATTTTATGGTATCGCAAAATGCGATACCTTCTCGAAAGCATTTAGGTGGTAGCTTGCCTTATGCTTTTACTGAACATGGAATTTTGATGCTTGCCAATGTAATCAAAAGTCAGCGAGCAATAGCAATGAGTATAAAAATCATTGAAGTCTTTGTGAAATTCAGAGAGATGCTTATTTCTCAAAAAGACTTACTACTCAAGTTCGAACAGCTTGAAAAATTAGTTGTTCAGCATGATAATGATATCACTGCCATATTTCAGGCTTTAAAGCAGTTGATAATACAAAAAAATGAGCCGCGTGAGCCTATAGGATTCAAATTTAAAAAGTAAGGCATCACATTTTGTGATAATACCAAGGGGTCGCATTTTGCGACCCCTTGGTATTATATAATTAACCATTCAACCTTATTAAGTAAACCAGTTTATTATATTTGAGTATTATGTCAAGAGTAATAAGTACCGAGGAACAATATAATGATGCTTTAGCTCGCGTGTATGAGCTTATGCAAGTTGATAATGAAGAAGGCTCAACAGTGTTGACTGAACTTGAGTCACTAAGTTCACTAATCGAAGAATATGAGTCAGTGCATTATCCAATGCAGTCTTCAAACTGATAGACTACCAAAATTCATAATTACTCCAATAATAATTATAGAACAAATGGCGATAGTCTCAACTATTGCTTTCATAAACATAGAAAGTTTCAAAATAAAGTTGACCAAGCAAGGATATTCTATACACTATTATAGCAGCAAGCGAGGCGGCCTGAGAAACTCATGTCGCCTGCCGCTGCTAGTTGGCGGTACTTAGGGAGCGGTCTTGTCTTTTATGAATTCTTGATATACCCGCTCAATCTTCTCTAACAGAAAATCCACCATTTCTTTCAATACTTTCACTGACTCTACATCCGCTTTAAAATCGCTCTTATACCTTGCTTCGGCATAACCTGATTGCAGTAGTGTAAATAATCTTACTCCTTCGAGTGTATCAAGTTTAAGCACATTTTTAATTTCATCTGTAAAAAGTAAGGTCATCTTAATTTTTCTTGCAAGGCTATGTCCGTTAGTACGGTAGCCAAGAACGGCCGTTATAATTCCAATGAGACTGCTCTCAGCTGCCTGATGTAAACAAAAGAGAGCTAAATTGTAATTTGCATCCTCAATATATCTTACCGCGCCTTTTATAAAATCTTTACCCTGATTACCCCATCTGTTCCAATTAAGCTGTGCCCGCTCTATCCATACGGTGTTGTCTATGGCATGTACGTCTGTAAGTTCCACATCGGCTGCTCTGTAAATATTAATGCTTTTGTAAAGCGTATTATGCCAGAAGCGTCTATCCTTAGTTAATGCCTCTTTGGCACTGGCAAGCTTATGGACTATCGCAAAAACCGATGCTAAGTATCGACAATTGTCTTCTATTTTATTGGCAATCTCGTGTTCCGGCGTTTTCTCCTTGTCATCAATCAGTACCAGTAAATAATAAGTAAAGGGATCAGGATGTGTGCCAATCAGGTATATCATGGATACCGAAGGCACACGTTCTATTATGAGATTCTTCACTTCCTCAACACCTAACTTTTCGGCTTTCGTCAATTCAGGGTTAAGATCTTTTAAGGGTGAAAGCTCTCCGGGAGTAGTTGTAGTTGCCAAATCTTTATCAACTTTGCTTTTCCCCCAAGATTTGTGTGTTATAGTATCACCCGTTTTGCGCTGGTTAATGAGCCAGGCTGCCGAATAAAGTTTACGGATATTATCATACACATCGATGATCTCACCCGCCATCATAGTTTCGTCAGCAGCACTGTTATCTAATGCAGCGTGCAACCATTCTTTCAAATAATCACGATACTCCTGTGGGCTGATCTTTTTAAAACACTTTTTGATTGCCTTGTATGGATTGGCGATCTCCTTTGCAGAAAGATTTTTTGGGAAATAGATCCAATCCTTCTTTTCCTCTTCAATCTGCTCTTCAGAAACATCCGGCAATTTCGGCCACCTATCACTATTTTTAAGCAATAACAAGTGCATGGCTTCAATTAATTGCACGGTTTGATCATAGATGAATAACACATGGCCAGGGCCGTGCCGGTCTTTGAAGAACTTGTCATTTAATACATAATACCGCCATACCTTTAAATCCTGACGATGGTCGTTTGGCCAGCCGGAACTGAAGAAATCGGTGATGACTTTTAAGGGATTTACGATCTCGCTGAATCGCAAATGTTTGGGATACTGCTCCCATGGTGCAATGGTGCCTAGATACATACTCATGGTCTTTTTGCCGCATTGTTGCTAACAAGACAAATGACCGCATGCGCACATTTCTAACCTATTCTGTAGCTTTCTAACGAAGTGTGGCATTAGCATAATTTATGCTTGTGCAGGCTCTATAAAACAGCTAACTTGAAACTTTAAATTTTCATACATTTGCCTAACCAACCGTTTTTGTCATGAGTACAGCTACCGACACTCCAAAAAATATTCACCAAGGCCGCAATGTGAAACGTTTTCGCGAAATGCTGGGATTGAAGCAGGAGGCGCTTGCTTTAGCTTTAGGTGATGATTGGAGCCAAAAACGAGTATCTCTGTTGGAAGGAAAAGAAACTATTGAAGAAGATATCCTAACTCAAGTCGCTACTATACTTAAAGTACCTGTTGAGGCCATTAAGAATTTAGATGAGGACAAAGCGGTTAATATAATTGCCAACACGTTTAATGATGAGGCTGTTGCCTATAGTCAATATTATAAATGCACGATCAACCCAATGGAAAAATGGATGGAATCGTTGGACGAAATTAAGCAATTGCATGAGGAGAATAAAAAGCTTTATGAGCGTTTGCTTTCAAGAGAATCTGAGATAATCAACCTACTAAAAAATAGTAAGTAATTGAAGTTAAGCTGTTATAAGTTTGGTTCCCGCTTTACGTTCCCGGATAAATCTAACTACTTCTGTAACCTCATAATGACTTACCGATTCATCATTACACATCAGGTCATTGCAGCGCTTAAACAGCCGAAGCTATAAGCAGGAAAACTGTGAAGGGCAACGGCGATAGCCGTTGTTTATACACCCTTGACTGTTTTCCTGCGTAGCTATCTTTGTGAAGGCGATGCTGTGACCATTTTTCTAACATTATAGGAGAGGCAGGCGTGTATGAGGTACGAATACCTGCCTGCGTGGAGTGGGCAAGGCTGATTGCGTGGAGTGGGCAAGGCTGATTGCGAAATGGAACCCGGCGCGACGCGCGTGGTGCAATGCAATAATCTGCCGCAGCCACATTAGGAGCAATCGTAAACTTCTACTTCTCTGACTTTATCTTCTCCTGCCTTTGTTTAGCTGCTCTTTGTTGCTGTTCGGCCTGCTTAGCTTCAGCCTCCGCTGCGATAATAGCTTGTTGTTTAACCATAGCTTTTTCTGCTTGCTGTATAAAGGCGTTTGGATCTTCAGCCAACTTTCCTTCAATAGTTTTCGACACGTCGGGATACAATGCCCTAACCAACCAAAAGTTATAAGCCTCACTATTTAGCCGGTTATTCTGATGAATGAAGTAAAGCGCTGTTCCTACAGAACCGGCAGTCAAAACAAAGGCAATCACGACACCTATGATCAAACTTTTAGACCAGACACCGAAATGGTGGGTATTCCTGACGGTAATGACCTTAGGCATATCGATAACTACCTTTTTCAATTCATCTATGTTCGCCTGTATCTTACTCTCATCGTAACGCTTATATGAAGGAATTTATCTCCGTAGGAATTATACAACCGGTAATTGACCCAGACACGGCCTGGGGACTGTTACCTCAATACAGCCTTAACGTCGATCCCCTATCAGCGGAGCGGATTTGGGAGGAAATTCGGGTTGGCTTGATTGAGATGTTTCGGGTAGAGCAGAAACCAGACATCATTGTAATTCCGGAACTTCATTTACCGGTTTCTTACATTAAAACCATCAAGCGGATGAGTAAGGACAATAATGTTGTAATCATAAGCGGCATTGATTTTCAACCTAATGCCAGAGTCAAGACGAAAATTCGTAACCGGGCAATTATATGTTTCCCAAGCGCTATGGGAACGTTGTCGAAATCGCTACGGATGTCAGCGATGCAGTTCGGCAAGACCTATTTTACTTATATGGAACGGAGTATGTTCAAAGCCGGAATAATCGGCTTAGGGCCTTGTGAGCCGGATCCTGAGCAAAACATGTATATTTTTGAGTCAGCTGAACTAGGCAACTTTGGAGTGATCATCTGTTCTGACATATTCGATGTTGAACGAATCATGCTTTATCAAGGCCGTATACATCATTTATTCATCATCGCATTGAATAAAGATTTAAATACTTACTTCGCCATGGCTGAGTCCCTTACCAGACTATTGTAATGTTATAGTTTGTAATACGGGATTTTACGGCGGATCACTGGCAGTTTCGCCTTATAAAGATGCCAACCTGAGAACCATTTATAAGTATATTGGACAGCAGATGTTCAATACACAGATTGTGAAGATTCCCTTATTGAAATTGGAGGAGGCTCAAAACTTCGATTTCATTATTACTGACAATAAGCATATTCTATTCAAAGCATGGCCGCCTGGATATGTCAAGCATCCAACTTTTGGGAAACCTATAATGGTTGAGCCAAGACACTAGGGCGTATTTCCTCAGCTAAATTTACTTGACAGAGCTTTGAGTGAATATTTACCGATCGGGAGATAAAAGAGCAGGGCTAAGGTTTAAATGCGGAATAGGCAGTCATTTATTTAGAACGCTACCAACATTACCAGGCAAATTCGAAAGAGTGTCTGTTTCTTACGAACGATATTATCCTAAACTCTTAAATTGAAATTCGATAAACATTCCTTGCAAATATGTACCTTGTAAAGGTCTTGATTATCAGCCAATATTCAAATATTTACACAAGCTAAGACTTGTCATCAACAATCAATTTTAATAATATATTTGTTTGTTATCTGCGCTTGTGTTGGTAACCTAAAACCTTAAATATGAAAATAAAGCCTGTTCACCCTTTTGCCGCCCGGATGGCTCCTGAAATTGCCTTTGAGGTGTTAGATGGGCTTCGTCCAAAATCATTGGTACTTGATCCAATGTCAGGGTCGGGAACGGTATTAAGGACGATTTCTGAATTGGGTTTCAAAGGACTTGGATTTGATGTTGATCCACTTGCTGTATTAATGGCAAAAGCCTGGACTTCAAAAATTGCCCCGAAATCTTTTTTGGCTCAGGCGAAAAATTTAACCGATACAGCATTGCAATTGAATTCTGATCATATTTTCTTACCATGGATTGATGACGATCAAGAAACACAGGATTTTATTGCTTTTTGGTTCGGCGCGGAGCAAATCGCTGATTTAAGGAGACTTACATTTATTATTCATCAAAATCTGAACGAATTTACTGATCTTTTTAAAATTGCGCTAAGTCGGTTAATAATTACTAAGACGTCAGGGGCCTCTCTTGCTGCGGATGTTTCTCACAGCAGACCTCATAAAGTACGTGAAGTAAATGATTTTGATGTTTTCGATGGGTTTAAACTTTCTTGTAATAAACTGGCCCGGTCAATTACTCCTGAAAAATTACACGGCAGTGTACAAGTGAATCGTGGCGATGCTCGTCAGTTATCGCAGGTCAAGAGTAATTCGATCGATTCGATCATTACATCGCCGCCTTATCTGAATGCGTTAGACTACATGCGTGGTCATAAATTATCATTGGTTTGGCTTGGGTATAAGATTGGTGAACTGAAATCAATTAGGGGCAACAGTGTAGGAGCGGAAAAAGCGCCTGACAATTTTGATAATATTTTACAGGCTAAGCAAATAACACGCAATATGAATGGCCTTTACACACTTCCGCAGCGTAAAATTAATATGATCTACCGTTACGCCCTGGATATGGAGAATATTTTGCGAGAATCTGCGCGGGTACTCAAAAAAAACAGAAACGCCACTTTTGTCGTTGGAAACTCAAGCTTGCAAGGCGTATATATTGAAAACACATTGATCACGGAACAAGCCGCAGAACTTTGCGGACTGAAGCTGATCCACAGTAGGGAGCGGGAAATACCTCCCAACAAGCGGTATTTACCTCCACCAAAAGATACTACCACTTCGAGTTTTAATGCCCGTATGCGGACTGAAGCGGTAATGACCTTCAAAAAAATAATGTAGATGAAGGCAAGCAAGATTGAGCTCGACTTACATATTTTAGTTTCCAATGGCGATAGCTTAGCACTCACTAAACTTTATGATCTATGTGGCGATCATATCATTAATTTGCTCAGTGCTCGGTATCCCGGAGTTGCAAAACAGGATGACGCACAGCTCTATGATGCTGTCAACCAAGCTTTCTTTGGTTATCATCGCAATCCCGGCACTTTTGATCCGGAGAAAAGCACGCTTCAGCGTTTTCTAGAAATTGCGGCGGAGCGTGATTTAAAAAACATTTTGGAAAAAGAAGCCAGGCACGGTAAAAAGAAAAACCTTCCAGATGATGTCGAACTTGAAGAAAAATTCTGGAATAGTATTGTGAAGGAGCAACAGCAGCCGGAAAATCTACTGATCAAGAAAGAAACGATCAATTTGATTGATTTAGAACTGGCTAATCATTTTGACTCGACCACAGATCGCGTATTGGCATCAATGATTATTGCTGGCGAACGTGAAACACGAGCCTACGCAGCGGTATTGCAAATAAGCGAACTAACGGCAGCAGAGCAGCAGGATGAGGTGAAACGTGTCAAAGATAGGATCAAAAAGGTTTTAGAAAGAAAAGACGTGGAAGATAAAATTAAACAGTTTTTAAAATGAGCGGCAAGTTAAGATTACTGGAAACGGCTTTTGAGAATGCTGCTACAGACAGCGCCTTTCTCGCTTTTTTTATTACGAAATATCAAGAAGCTGAAAGTATAAATGCGGCAGCGGTTGCAACATTACTTCAATGTGAAATGGAAGCTTATTATCGATTGGGTCTTTGTACCGTTCCAGATGTTGGTGCGTCAAACTATCTAAGTGAGTTGAATAAGATCTCCGGATATATCGGTATTTCAGCGATTTCCCTAAATCAAATACTAAAAAGGGCAGTTGCGATTGTGAAACTTAGCGGAACAACGACACAATCTGCGTTGTTGGCGGCGAGGGATAAAGGAAAATAAATCTATGGGCATGGTCAATAATTACGCGGTTTCAGTGGCCAAGGAATTTTGGTCAGCAACGGGATTAAGTACCGAGCCCCCATTCGATATCGCAGGAGCCGTTAGTTTACTCTTTCCGATTGATATTGTTCAACTTTCAGAACTTAGTACCGCTAAAATAGACCACTGGTTTTCTGCTCGAAATGTGAATATTCAAACCCATGTACAGGATAGGCCCTTACATGGGTTTGTTGTTTTCAGTCGTGGCGTTGGCTTCATGTTCATTAATGGAACGGATGATGAGCAGGAACGTCGTTATACGATAGCCCACGAGGTCAGCCATTTCTTATTGGATTACAAAATACCTCGTGACAAGATCATAAAGAAATTGGGGGCCGAAGTCGAAGAGGTTTTGGACGGTATTAGAGAACCTTCAAGTAAAGAAATGGTCGAGGGAATTATTAAGCATGTTGCGGTAAAACCATTCACACATCTCTTAGAAAAAGAAGGTGACGGTTCCTTTGAAAACTTGCAAGTGTATTACGCAGAAAATAATGCTGATACACTTGCTCTGGAACTACTAGCACCAGCTAGCCGAATAAAAGCAGAAACACTCAAAGAGAAAAAGAAACTCTCCCATACTGACTTCTGCAAAATCTGCAACGAACTGTTGGTGCACCGTTACAAACTTCCTACACAAATCGCTACGGATTATGCTAAAGTCCTAGCCTATAGAGCAACGGGAGGGCCGTCAATTATGGATAAACTTGGATTTTGATGTCGAACTTAAAAAAATAGCCCGGAATAGAACCTAAACCGAAACGTATGGATGATAAAGAAGAAGTATCAGATCATAAGTTAGCTGAACATAGCGTCACTACAAATGCGTCTGTGGACGACTTTAAACGCGCCTATGGAGAGGATTTTACACAAGCAATTGATATCGACACTTGGCGAATAGGAGAAAACCTCGCCCATCTTTACCCATTGATCGAAAAGGAACTCATCCAGGCACGGCAAGATGAACTGAAAACACAGGAAACCTTCAGGGAGACCATTTTCCCGAAAATCAAAGAGCTAGCGCATGTACCCCATGCAGGCCTGCATCGAATAGAGAATGAGGCGATGATCGAAAAAATCCATTCGGGATTTTTATTTAATGGTGCTGTAACAGCCTGTGGCAGTGTTAGCGCAGTATATGATTCATTACCAATATCGATTACTCAAATCGGGGTTTGTTTGGTAAATTATCAAGGACAGCATGGAAGTTATTCTCACCGCTTGTTTCGACGCGACCTTCGGTTTAAAGGTGATGATCCGATCAAAGAAGCGGTTGATCTATTGGAACGGCGCAGACGCAATGATAGTCCCGATGCCAGCCGATCGCAACTAAGTAATTTGGCGATACGCGGCATACGCACTTATGCTGAACGGGCGATATTATTGGAACGTTCCGCTTCAAATTGGTTATTAGGCGGAGGATCACCGGCTCCTTTTGAATTGATGACTGGTTTTTGGGCAAGTAAACCCGAAATGAAAGAACGATCGATCGCTTTAATGCGAAAAATGATCACCGAGCATAGAAAGTTCATTTATGTACAAGGAAGTGAACGAAGTCAAGAACTATGGACTTTCGGAAACGCCCTAAAACCTTATGAATATTTGATCATCGATACCTTAGAAGAGCGGCTCACTCACATGGTCGAGGTTGGTGGTACGCGTAGTCAATTTCGCGACTCTTATCAAAAGTTCGCGGCGGAGGTCGGTCCCCAGATTGCTGTAGGACTTTATCGCGTATCGCGCCAAGCAGCTCCTAGAATTTTCTACTGCCATGTGGATCATGTTCACATAGCAGCTCATATCGCTATGGCAGACAGCGCCCTACAAATGCACCTTGGCTCACCTATGCTGCTGGATCTGGCGGATAGCCTATGCAATACTGCTTTTGGAAAAGGCGATTTCATCGCGTCCATTGAACAAGCCTATACAAAAGCTGAAGTGTTAACGAATTTAAAAAACTAATTTATGGAAGAGAAATCTGTAATGGATACCATTAATGAAGAAATAGAGATTAATGGTGGTCACTGGGAAGAAGATGCCAATTGTAAAGGCGCGGATGGGATGACCATGTTCGATACTCCCGGCAGCCAGGATAACCTAATTACCGTATTATTACCTAAAAAGAATATTCGCAATATCGGGGCACACTCTTTGGTAGAAATACGTAGCCGTGAACAGGAAAATGGTGGTGACGGTCGTATTTACCGTGGTATTGTTGTCGCTGGGCCATTTCATGAACCAGATGGTATACGCGCCGACGCACATATGATGATCACTACTACTATTCATGGAGCGATCTTCATGCCTAATTTCCATGGTAAAGTGCAAGTTGAATTGTTAGGGGAAATGTCCGGTGAGGTCATGATGCCACCACGTTTCCGCCCGTTGCCAAATAGCCCTGTCTTTGTATTAAGCAAAGAGGAGACCGCAAAGGCTTTGAAGGTTAATCCCGATCCCGGCATTACCCTCGGTATGGCTATCGGTCACGATGATATCGAGGTTAAAATACCTTCTAACAAGAAAACGGTTATACCAAGACACATTGGCATTTTAGGAACGACAGGCGGCGGTAAATCCACAACAATCTCCGGCCTTATGTCCCAGTTTCAACAACATGATATCGCGACCATCGTCATCGACACTGAAGGTGAATATACCCATGTAGATAAGTCCACTACTGACTCTAACATGATAAAGTTGTTACAAAAAAGAGGGATAGATGCAAAAGGGATCGCTAACATGGAAGTATTTCATATGGTGGGTAGAGAAACCAGAGCTAAAGGTACAACTCCTGTGAGGACTTTTACACTAGAGTTCTCAAGTCTTTCACCTTATGCTGCCGCTGATATACTGGGTTTGAACGAAGCTCAGTTCAGTAGATTCTTCAAAGCCTATGATGCTGCAAAACTGATTATGAAAGACATTGGAGTTTACCCCAAAAAAGGTCCTGAAGAACAAGAAGCGCTTCAATTAGATGAGTTTGAGCAGGGATGGCCCAAACTTACACTGTCAATATTGATAGATGTTGCCGGGATGATTTTAGACAAAATGAATGGTAAGACACTTAACCCATATAATAGCGCACTAAAATCAAACCTGCCAAAAATAGAGGCACGAATAGCTGCTGTTGATACGAGTCATGAAATAAGCTGGGGTGCTTTACTCAGTAAACTTTGGCAATTAGCAAGAACCAAAGTTTTCGACAATTCTAGTGCGAACGCAATACCTTTCGCAGAGTTGATCAAGCCTGGCAAGCTCACAATCTTTGATTTGAGTGATTCAGATTCTACGATGATCAACAATATCGTAATAGCTAATTTACTAAAAGGAATTCAGGTGGTTCAGGAGGTGGCTTACGATGAGGCGGTTCGAGACGATAAAAATCCGACACCTGTATCGATTATTATAGAAGAAGCCCACGAATTCCTTTCTAAAGAACGAATAGGTAAAATGTCTAATTTGTTCCAGCAGGTTGCAAGGATTGCTCGCCGGGGACGTAAGCGCTGGTTAGGACTTGTGTTTGTTACACAATTACCACAACACTTACCTGACGAGGTGCTTGGCTTAATAAACAGTTTTATTTTACATAAAATCAGTGATGCTAATGTTGTCAGCCAACTTAAAAGATCTATCGGCGGTGTAGACCAAGGCCTATGGAATCGCTTGCCTAGTCTCGCTGCCGGGCAAGCCATTGTATCTGCTCCGAGTCTTTCAAGGTCGTTATTAGTGGCTATAGACCCATCGCCTTGCAAATTATTAATGGTTGATTAAATTTAATACTGAACGTTGTCGAACTTTAATTATAAACCCGGAATAGTATATCAACAGCGCAATGCGCTTAGTATTTCGGGAGATGCCTGCACTCCCGGTTTTGCAGGTAAACAAAAAACAACGTATCATGCCAGTAGGTAGAACAGCGAGTACAGGTGAAACCTGTCCAGAAAGTGGCGTTTGGAAAGTCCAAGGCAGCCCATCCACAACAGCACCGATAGCAAAAGGTAATCGAATGCCACCTTATGGTGGAAAGGCAGTTACCTGGATGCTAATCCAGTTAGCTTAAAATAATGGGGCGATAAGCCCCTTATTTTTTTAATTATTATTTACATTGCGAGATAGTACTTAATACCTAATTCACAGCACTTCATGGAATTTAAAAAGATAGGCAGCAATCTCGATATTAAGGGAATCGTTATTCACCAGTTAAATAAAAATGCAAATGACCGGAATGTCGGGTTTAAAAAAGCCAGCAAACTTTTAAACATCGGTGAGAAGGAACAAATTTTTATCGGAAAGCTAAACGAGGCTTATCATAAGAAATCTAACCCCACCTACGGCATATTCGCAGGTGTTGATCCTGCTTTTAAGGATACATTAGACGGGTATCTTTCCAAAAAAGATTTTTATGATTTTTCGGTTGCAGCAGCCTCAAGGTATAAAATCACCCTGGAAAACACAATCAGCGCTACTGGCGGGTTTTTGATATTTGCTGACTTTGTCAATACTGACACCAAAAACCGTTACATGTTAGTATTGACCATCAACAACAAAGATGGTTACGTGGTGAGCGAAACCGATTTAACCATAAAAGATATCAGAAATCTGGACATTAGCAAAGTAGATATTGCCTGCATGATCAACTTAACACGTTGGAAAGATATTGAGGCGGGAATTGATTCAGATAGTAAAACCTATCTTTCCTTTGTCAGGGGCAATAAAAGCGTAAGTTATTACTTTTTAACTTTTATTGACTGTGATAATAAAACTACCAATACAGAGTCAAGTAAGCGCTTAGTAAAAGCTATCGATGCCTACGCAGATGAAAAAGGATATGACCGAAAAAAAAAGATCAAGCTTAAAAATTTGATTGGTGACTATTGCGCAGACTGTATGAAAGAAAAACGAGAAATATCGCTTTCCGCAATTTCGGCACTGATAGATCCCGAAAACGTGGAGGACTTTTTAGGTTTCGCTGCTGACGAAAAATACGGTGTTAGTGAAACAATAAAAGGTGACCGAGCTGTACTAAGACGGATCAAATACGTCATGTATAAAAATGATAAATACACGATTGAATTCGATGCCGACCTTTTAGGTAAGGACATCTTCTACAATACCCAAAAGAAGGAACTTACCATTAAAAGGATTCCCGACGAATTAGCTAAGCAAATTCAATAATCTGTCATGCTTCAAGATGTTGTAGAGCTCATTTCCAAAGCTCGAACTTGTGTTAAGGAAGGTACATTGTTTTGCAATGATGTGCTAATAGATAATATTACTCAAAAAAATTATAGAGCTACTTGAGCTGCGAAATATTATTGAAAATAGCGACTATGTCAATAAGCTGGGAGAAACGATAAATATTGAACTTTCTTTAGCCAGGCTTAACAGTATTGGGTACTATTACAAAAAAGAGGATTTAGTACGTAAAAATAAATATGTATACCCAACTGATATATTTTATGTTGCTGAGCTAGGTAAATTTAGTGACGACCCGGCTGTTCAATTTTACACCAATCTATTTACCGTACAAAGCTTCATTCAAGCCATTGAGCTTGTCGCTAAACATAATTACACAGATGTTGATGTAAATTTCGCATTGATTACTAGTGATGATAAGGCGCTTTTGCTACCCTTGACTTACGGTGTGCCTCAGCTCAATGAGTTAACGTCAAAGGATGTTGGACAGCTTGTTTCAATAATTAGCGTTTTTGAAGATGCGGGTACCGAAAAAAAACTGCTGTTTATCAATGAACTGATCAGTTATCTTACGCCTATGAGCGAGTCCGTCAGATTTGATACATTATTGCGAACAATCTCAGATTTTACGGATAAATGCCATGATGCCTACCAGTATTATTTACGGGATTTTTCTTACAATAAATTAAAAATCGAACTTGATTCGAAGGCGCTGGAGTTCACCCAAAAAATACAAGGGGTAATTAATGACTCGCAAACTAAACTAGTCACCATTCCCACTGCATTTGTATTGGTATTTGCTGCATTTGACTTCAAAGATTTGAATTCCGTAAAAAACTTTATTGCAATCATTAGCTTATTTATCTTCGCTCTATTGATACAAATTTTCCTTAATAATCAATACAGTTCATTAAACTTCACAGCAGCGAACATTGATTCTTATAAGGAAACATTTTCCAAAAGTAACATCCTTAAGTTTGCAGAAAAATTCACTCTGGTGGATAATGAGTTGCAAAAGCAAAAAAGCAGACTTTGTTTAATTACTTGGCTACTTTGGCTCATACCTTCAAGCCTATTGTTGTTATGGATATTCCTTTCCATGTCACATTCTGTTGTACATAGATAATTTGGATTAATACAACGCGAATGGCACTTGATTCCTAATGCAGGACGGCTTGTTCTTGTTTTAGGTATTGTCCCATAGAAGTAATCCAAATAGTGCAAGGCCCAGAGTCCAGCTGAATGAACATTACTGCAGGATAGATAGCGACAATTCCGCGGAAATCATATATTTACCGTCGCCAGATTACCCCAAAACCTTATATCATGATGTATTTTAAATCCACTACCGTATCTGGACTCTTCGACAGTACCCAACGACATTTTATCATTCCCGTTTATCAGCGCGCTTATTCCTGGGAAACGGAGCAACTCGATGTGTTCTTAAATGACCTCAAGGAACAGATATTAGGCGGCAATAACTATTTTCTGGGCAACATCTTGTTAGAAACTATCATCAAGGATGTAGAATACGAAGTTATTGACGGCCAGCAAAGATTAACCACCCTGATGATCTTTATGCGTGCGATGATCGACGTATTGACAAGCCGCGAAAAGAAAGAGGCTATCGATGTTGATTTGACACTTAAGAAGTTTATTTACTTGAAAGCCGGCGGAAATATCAAACTACGGCCTGTGGAATATGACCGCGCTTGTTTTGACGCAGTGATCATCGACGGCCGGGATCGCTATGAAAGCGCCACACCGTCACAGGAAAGGATCATTAAAGCGAAGGCCCATTTCACTAGGGAATTATCGAAATTAACAACCGGCACGCTGCTGCAGGTATTTGATAAGCTAGAAAGAACCGACATTACAGCAATAGAACTGCAAAATAAAAAAGATTCAGCGCTCATGTTTGAGCTGCAGAACAACCGTGGTAAGGACCTGACCAATATGGAACGCCTGAAATCGTACTTCATGTATCAGATGTACGTGTATAGCCCGGAAGAAGAAACTAATAGTAATATTGAGTACGTTTCGAATGTATTTAAGATGATGTATTTGTTGATTAATGATTTGCGAACACTAACGGAAGACAACGTTTTAAATTATCATTGCCAAGCATATTTGAAAGGATACAGCTACAGGAAGATTGAGGACATCAAAGAAGTGCTGTTGTCGTCGGCCGATAAAATTCAGTGGATAAAAGATTTTATCAATGAACTGCACACCTCATTTTCGAATATTAAAAAGATGGAGCGGTCAAAGTTGCCATACTTAAAGGACCTTCGCAAGCTTTCCATTCCTGGTTTCGTTTATCCCTTCGTGGTCAAGGGCTACAAATATTTTGGTGAGGACGAAGAGGCATTGGATCAGCTCTACCACATTTTGGAGATCGTCGTGTTCCGGTATCGGCTCATCAACTCCCGCGCAGACCTAATCAGCCGGCTCAATGAGATACTTGGGGCCTTCAAGGGCAATCTGGAAAAACTCCGCCTAAACTTCCGGGATAAGTTCAACGAGGCCTGGTACTGGGGAGATTTCAGGATCAAGCAATACTTGGATGGCTATATGTACAATAGTAAGGTGCTATCCTATTTACTCTGGAAATATGAAAATTCTATTCAAAACAGGGGCTATCACATCGGCAGTGTAAAAATCAAGGATGAACAGATTGAGCACATCTCTCCGCAAACTCCTACAAATGGTGACGCTATTGAATCGGGCTACGACACAAACAACGAACGCAAATACGACCAGGTTTTCCTCGATGAGTACTTGAACTGCCTGGGCAATCTGATGCTCATCTCGCCATCACATAATGCTTCCATCGGGAATAAACCTTTTAGGGAAAAGCTAGAGTCATACCTGGAGAATCCATTACTCAAGCAGCAGGCGGAGATCCGGTCATTCGTGGACCCGGAATTCCCAAACAAATGGAACATGGCGGCAATAGACCAACGTCACAGCAAGATAGTTGATGAATTCGCTGTAAAGAAATGGAGCTTTGATAGTATTAAGATTTCGGTGCCGATTTTAAGTTGAGCATAACCACTCCAGTCATAAACCCTTTCCCAGCTAAACGGCTTGATTGAAGGGTAGCACTTATGAAAACGCCTATGATTGCTTATATTTACTGATTATCTTAAATTTTATAATACCCGTGCCAGGAGAAAAAAGATTATATGAATATTGTTCAAATTGAAAATAATGTCGCGGAACTGGTCAAAACGCTTGACCGGAACGATTTTATCTATCAATTTTTATTGGCCTACGATACCCCTAAATCGATTATCAAAAGGCTGAAAGAAGGGGCATTGAACTTGTCTGCTACCGCCGGCGAAGTGCTGTGGAAAAAGAAGCTATTTTTCAAAGTAATAACAGGCGGGGACACGCATGAAACCATTGACGAATTGCAGTCGGACGTCAAGGTTAATTCACATGCGCCTCGCTTTCTCATTGTTACTGATTATGTGTCTTTCCTTGCGGTAGACAACAAGATGGGTGATACGCTTGACATTGCATTCGATCAGCTCCCGCAGCATTTTGATTTTTTCCTGCCGCTAGCAGGCATGGAAAAGGCGCAACTCAAGCTGGAAAATCCTGCGGATGTAAAGGCGGCAGAAAAAATGGCCAAGCTGTATGATGAGATCAGCAGGGACAATCCAGCGGAAACGGCAGAAGCCGTACACAGTTTGAATGTTTTCTTGTCCAGGCTGCTTTTTTGTTTTTTTGCGGAGGACACGGAAATCTTCCCAACGAACCTTTTTACCAATTCCATCAAGTCGCATACTCAGGCTGATGGCAGTGACCTGCATATTTATCTAGACCGACTTTTCGAGATCTTGAACACCGACTACCCGGAACGAGGCGAGTTGCCAGAATTTTTAAATGCCTTCCCATATGTAAATGGCGGGCTGTTCCGGGATAGTTATCCGATTCCTGTTTTTCGCTACCGTTCCCATGCTGCCATCGTAGAATGCGGCGAGCTGAATTGGAAAGACATCAATCCCGATATTTTCGGTTCCATGATTCAGGCGGTGGTTTCCACCGAACACAGGGGCAGCATGGGCATGCATTATACCTCGGTGCCGAACATCATGAAAGTGATCGAGCCGCTTTTCCTAAACGAACTTTACAAAGAATTCGAAAACGGGAAGCACCAGCCGCAGAAGCTAACCAACCTGTTGTACCGGCTATCCCGCATCAAAATATTCGATCCAGCCTGCGGTAGCGGCAACTTTTTGATCATAGCTTACAAAGAATTGAGGCTGCTGGAGATCAAGATCATTCAGCGGCTAGAGTTCCTGCAGCAAGCGACCTCCGGCTTTGAGGAAAAGCAACTGGCCCTCATTCCTAAAGCTCAGCAAAGCCTGGCAGCGATGTTTCAGAAGCAATTATTCTCGAACATTCAGCTCAACCAGTTCTATGGCATCGAACTGGACGATTTTGCACATGAGGTAGCGACACTTTCGCTGTGGCTGGCACAACACCAGATGAACATGCGATTCAAAGAAGTTCTTGGCCAGGGCAATCCAACCCTGCCATTACGGGAAAGCGGCAATATTACCCATGGGAACGCCACCAGGCTTAACTGGGAGGAAGTTTGTCCGAAAAGGGATGGGGATGAAATTTATATCTTAGGTAACCCGCCTTATTTAGGGTTTAGTCTTCAAAATAAAATGCAGAAAGAAGACATGGAACTTGTCTTTTCAAACGAATTGGATTACAAAAGGCTTGACTACATATCCTGCTGGTTTTTTAAGGCAACAAAATATATTGAGACCATCTCCGCAAAATACAGTTTTGTAAGTACTAACTCTATTTGCCAAGGGGAACAAGTCGCATTGCTTTGGCCGCATATTTTTGATAGATCTCTTGAAATTGAATTTGCACACCAATCGTTTAAGTGGAATAACAATGCGAGATCGAACGCAGCGGTTTTTGTCGTAATCGTTGGAGTGCGAAATGTGTCTAGCCGGGACAAGTTTATTTTCTCAAATGGTATTGCAAAAAAGGTGAGAAATATAAATGCATACTTGATTGCGGAACGAAACACCATTGTCGAAAAGCGTGGTACTCCTTTATCTTCACTACCAGAAATGATACGAGGGGATATGCCGATTGATGGCGGAAATTTGATTCTTTCTGAAGATGAAAAGATTGCCTTAGTTGATGCTTACCCGGGAGCGCAAAAATTTTTGAGAAAGTTCATAGGGGCAGTTGAATTTATGAAAAATGAATACCGATGGTGCCTTTGGATTAATCCGGAATTGAAGGATGAAGCAGTTAGTATTTTACCGGTAAAAGACCGTATCAAAAAAGTTAGGGAGATGCGATTACAGAGTTCAAATTTATCAACCCAGCTTTTAGCCGATACCCCGTACTTATTCGGCCAAATACGGCATATTGAAACGACCTCGATAGTCGTACCTAGTACGACTTCTGAACGTAGAAATTATATCCCGATAGGATACTCTGATCCCGAAACAATCATTTCCAACCTCGCTTACACGATACCTTCCGAATCTCCCCACGTATTTGCAATCATCTCTTCAAGAATGCATATGGTATGGGTTAAAACATTTGCTGGAAGGCTAAAATCTGATTTTAGATATTCCTCTGGAATGTGTTATAATACCTTTCCATTTCCCGCTATATCAAAAACGCAACGAGAAGACTTGTCAAAGTTTGTGTACCGAGTTCTCGAAGAAAGAGAAATTTACTCCGAGAGAAGTCTGTCAGAACTTTATGATCCACAGAAAATGCCAGCTGGTTTATTGGCCGCACACGAACAACTGGACTTTGCTGTAGAGAGATGCTATCGGAGCAGGCCGTTTGAAAGTGATGAAGAGCGTTTAGAATATCTCTTCAAGCTTTATGAACAAATGATTGCCGAAGAAAAATTGAATGGAACAATATTCCAGGTCAAAAAAGAAAAATCTAAAACCTTAAAAAATGCCTGATATCGTCCACGTGACTTATGCGCAAACCGGCAATAGCTCCAGCATTAACGCTTTAGGTATGCGCGAGATGCAAGAAAAGGCCTACCAGGCCCGGGATGCACAGTACCTGTTATTAAAAGCCCCACCGGCCTCTGGGAAATCCCGGGCATTGATGTTTATTGCCTTGGATAAATTGATCAATCAAGGTATCAAAAAAGTGATTGTAGCTGTTCCCGAAAAGTCAATTGGTGCTTCGTTCCGGTCAACCCGGCTGAAAGAGCATGGCTTTTTTGCTGACTGGCAAGTCAACGACGCCTTTAACTTGTGTACACCAGGAGACGACGGCAGCAGAAGCAAAGTACAATCGTTCAAAAACTTTCTTGAAAATAACGAACAAGTTCTTATTTGTACTCATGCGACCCTGCGCTTTGCCGTTGACGAATTAGACGAAAGCAAGTTCAATGATATTCTGTTGGCCATTGATGAATTTCATCATGTTTCCGCTGATGCGGACAGTCGCTTGGGTGAGCATCTTCGGGCAATCATGCAAAAGTCCAGTGCGCATATTGTAGCGATGACCGGGTCGTATTTTAGAGGAGACAGTGTTCCGGTATTATTACCTGAAGATGAAGCGAGGTTTACGAAAATCACCTACAATTACTATGAACAGCTGAACGGCTACACCTACCTGAAGTCGCTGGGTATAGGCTATCACTTCTACCAGGGACGGTACACAACAGCGATATTGGACATCTTGGACACTACAAAAAAGACCATCCTTCATATTCCTAACGTCAACTCCGGTGAGTCAACAAAGGACAAGGAGAAGGAAGTAGGTTTTATTTTGGATGCGATTGGTGAGATTGATCATCAGGATAGTGAAACAGGAGTAATCTATATCAAACGCTTTGCCGATGGTGAGGTAATCAAGGTAGCAGATTTGGTGAACGACAATCCAAGGGATCGCGAAAAGATCGTTGGGTATCTGCGCGAGATGAAGACTGTTGATGATATGGATTTAATCATCGCACTCGGAATGGCCAAGGAAGGATTTGATTGGCCTTATTGCGAACATGCCCTCACAGTGGGGTATCGCGGTTCACTGACTGAGATTATCCAGATCATCGGCCGCTGCACCCGTGATAGTGCGAATAAGACGCATGCGCAATTCACTAATCTGATTGCGGAACCAGATGCGGAGCGGCAAGATGTTCAACTTTCAGTGAATAATATGCTGAAGGCTATTACCGCCTCATTGCTAATGGAACAAGTTTTGGCGCCGAACTTTAAGTTTAAAACAAAACTCAGTGATGAAGACAAAGCACAGCCAGGTGAAATCAAAATCCGCGGGCTAAAGGAGCCTAGTTCAAACCGAGTGCGGGATATTATTGAATCCGATCTGAATGATCTGAAGGCATCTATCTTACAAGACAATACGATGTTAAAGGCTATGCCGGGCAATCTTGATCCGGAAGTGATCAACAAAGTTTTGATCCCTAAAATCATTCAGGTTAAATACCCGGACCTATCAGAAGAGGAGGTTGAAGAATTACGCCAGCATGTAGTGGTTGATTCGGTGATCAAAAATGGCGAGATTAAGGAAGTCGGTGATAAGCGATTCATCCGGATGGCAGATAGCTTTGTTAACATTGATGATTTACACATTGATCTTATTGACCGTGTAAATCCATTCCAAAAGGCCTTTGAGGTCTTATCAAAATCGGTTACTACCCACGTTCTAAAATTGATCCAGGAGAGCATCGAATCGACAAGAATACAAGTAACGAAAGAAGAAGCGCTCATTCTGTGGCCAAAGATCAAAGATTTTAGGGCAACCCACGGGCGGGAGCCAAGTATCGCCTCATTGGACAGCTTGGAAAAACGAATGGCCGAAGTGTTGATCTATTTAAGAAACGAGAAGCGCAAACAGCAAAATGGCAATTAAGGGTTCTTTAGAAGATATATTTAACGACGATCCATTTGGTCTTTTGGACGTTAAAGCGCCGACTACACCTACACGTAATGCCGATGAGCGTTTGATAGCTTCCTTCGAAGAGATTAACGCCTTTTACGCCAAACATAATCGCGAACCCGCTGCGGGCAATGGCGTGCATGAGCATCAGCTGCGATCCAGATTAAATGGAATTCGTTCAGACGAATTAAAAGCAGCAACGTTAGCGCCCTTCGATCGTTACCACCTGCTTGACGTCAAGCCAAAGAAGGTAGAAACCATAGCCGATATCTTAGAGGATGACGATTTTGGCCTCCTAGCCGATGACGCCGAAAGTATATTTAATCTAAAACATGTGCCGAAAGAAACGACGATGCCGGAATATGTGGCATCCCGTAAGCCTTGCCCTGACTTTGAAAAATTTGAACATTTGTTTCTTGCCTGTCATACCGACATTCGTCTTAAGAAAAGAAAGCTCTACCCATTCAAGAATGAGCAACAGATCGCGAAGGGCTACTTTTTCGTATTAAAGGGCATTTTACTTTATGTAGCAGAAGTTTCCGAAAAGGAGAAAACAGGTGGAAAAGTGAATGCCCGCCTGCGGTGTATTTTTGAAAATGGCACGGAGTCAGACATGCTCTTGCGGTCCTTGGCAGCGGAGCTTTACAAAAATGGGCGTAGGGTTACTGAACATACAGAAAAGCTGCTCAGCGAGATGCATACGATTACTTCGGACGATCAGGAATCCGGGTACATATACATCTTGCAGTCGCTGAGTAAGGACCCGGAAATCAGGTCGATCAATAATCTCTACAAAATTGGTTTTTCTACTGGCTCTGTGGAAGATCGCATCAAGAATGCAGTCAACGAGCCCACTTACCTAATGGCTTCCGTGGCAATTGTATCAGCATTTAAATGTTACAATATGAACACTCAAAAACTCGAATTGCTGTTACACACTTTTTTTGGGAATTCTTGCTTGAGTGTTGACATCTACGACCGCGAGGGCAAAAGATTTAGCCCCCGCGAGTGGTTCATTGCCCCTTTAGAAGTAATTGAACAAGCAATTGAATTTATTATTAGCGGCGAGATCGTCGACTATCAATATGATCCTGGCACACAGGTTATAATAAACCGACCCGACTAATAAAGCATCACTAATAAACAATTAATAATAAAGCTTTTACCTTAACAAAAAATTTAGTTGTTTGTCATTACAATAATGCTTAACTTTAACTCAATACACTAAGTAGCATAATTTAAGGGTCAATTAGTGGCCATTTGGTGAGCGCCCGGTGAGCAGGGTTATCAACCGACAAATAGATATCGAAAGAGAGCTTGTTTCGCCATTTTCAGCGTTCCCTCCGGCTCCACGAACTTTTACCGAAAACCGCGAAATCTTCAAGATTTTCGCGGTTTTTTCTTTTCTAATACAAGCTACACCGGAATTTACAGCAATTTCAGGCAAGATTTATAAAGGTAATGGATACCTTAAGTTGAGCTAAAAATTAAATTATAACATAGATGAAAGAGCAACAAGCGGCAGGTGCCTTTCGGGATTCGAACCCGCCCGCTTTCGCGGTTTCACCGGCGAAGTATCACCAACCTACGGCATCTTTCATTTATGTTAAAAAAGGGTAACAAGCAACAAGTGACTGCACCTTAAGGGTGCTCCTGCTCTACCCGGGCTGAGCTACACTGGACTTAACCAGTGGTTGGACTTGAACCAACGACCTGGACGTTAAATGCGAAGTAACACTTGTTTACGACACCTTTTTTATCTTTAAAGTCCTCTCCCAAGGGAGAGGACTTTACGTGAGGTTAAGGAGCAACAGGCGAACGCGGGCCGGGGGAACGCATAGGGACTCGAACCCTCAGTTGATTGCATCTACTGACCGCCCCCATATTGTGCGAGCGAAGTAACCCGTTTCTACGGCATCCTTATTTTTAATTTCTTTAAAAGGACGGGATTTTAGCCTCCCCATCCTTTATTTATAGTTCTATGTTATTAATAGCATCCAATGCCGAACCTCCATTTTCCAGAGCAGCTAACACTTCGAAAACTTTATCGCTCCAGCCGGCGATCAAATAAACATCATTACGCAGTATTTGCAATGGCGCTTGTCCGTAACCTTTCAGGTCGAACAGGTAGAGCTTCGCGTTTGTCGACACCTCTGCCTTGTAGCGCACCCACAACGGATGGATATGATCGCCGCTGGTAGATGAATTGTTCCACAACTGGCAGTCGGTAAACAGAAAAACCTTCTCCATTTTTACACGGCGCGCTAACAGATCTTTGATCACCAGGTAGCCGTTGGTGGCATAACCCACCTCGCCCTCGCGGCGGTAAAACTCCTGCACGTTACCCAGGATGTTGTTACGCGGTACGGATATCGTTTTCCATTTATCGCCAAACATACCTACCTCCACGTTTTTGCAACGCGACTGCAGCAGCATCGCCAGCATTAAGCCCACATCGTACAGCAGGATCTTAGATTTTGCTGATACGGGCGTTTGCATTGAACCAGATACATCGCAGGCCAACAATACACGCGTTTCATGATCGAAACCTTTGATGTTAGCAGCACTTGCTTGCACAGCTTTTTCCAAGGCATCCAGCAGTTCGCCCGTGTAACCTTTATTACCTAACAGCATTGCGCTTAGCTTTTTGGTTAAGCCCTTTACAGGCGACATAGTTTCTGTAGCTACCAGTTCACGGTAGGCTGCCAGGTAACGGAACGGAAACTGCTTTGCCTTTGCAACCTCATCAGCATCTGCTAAACGTGCACATACTTTTTTAAAGTGCGCATAGCTAACGCCTGCTTCCTGTATGTTGCGCAGGTTCCGCAGCAGCGCCATGTAACCCAGTTTACCGGTATCGATCAGTTCTTCCCACTTGGCGCGGAACGCTTCGGCTTTGGCTTCGTCGCTATCGAAGTTGAGCTGACCTAATGCCGACAGCTCCGTTTCCCAGGTATATGGCGTTTGCAAAGTATCGGCTACTATTTTATTGAACAACGCTTGCTGCTCCTCGTTTTTTGCCTTTGGATGAACCAGAAACAATGCATCGCGCAGTTTGATAGCTGTATTGCGGTTGTATTTAGCAAACTGGTACTCGTCGAAACGGTTAAAAGCCACCTGCAAACCTTTTTGCAACTGCTTGCTCAGGCGGTTCAGCTTTTTAGTGCCTTTACGTTCATTCAGCAATTCGTAGCAGGCCAGCAGCTCGGTAATTTCGTCGGCACGGTTAACTACCCCGGCCGTAACCCGGGCGACCAGATTATCGCCCGAGTGCAGCTTAGCCAATTCGGTAACCAGCACCAGCGGTACCGAACGCATATACATTTTAGTGCGGGCATATATAGCCAGCTTACCTACAAAAACAGGGTTGCATTTAGTGATCATGTTGCGCAGGCGAAGCAAACGCTCCTCGTTTTTCTCGTAAAAGGAATCATTCAAGCTCCAGGTAACCACAGCAGTGTACAACTCCATTTCTGGCGACAGCTTAAATGCCTCAGCACCCTCGTGGTTAACTGTCTTTTCCCTATAGCTATCGGGATTGGCTTTGCTTAACAGGTTAAATTTCATCCTGAACTCCCTTTTCTTGATTGTTGATACAAAGTAAAAGAGGCACTGCGCAGTGTATTTGCGTACGTGAAATTATTTTAAAATATTATTATGAAAGCTATATTTACTTATAAATGCTTGCACATTTGATTCAACATAAAGGGAAAGGAGAATAGGTAATAGGTATACTGCTGATAATTGGCTTTTTATTTGTGCTTACTGATAGCTTATCAATTAACGATAAGTATAACGGCGCCGTTACTCTTTTACTGCAATCAATATGTAGAAACATATGGGGCATGCGTGCCCATAACAAATGTGATAGCTAAAACATGAAGAAAAACTATTCAAATTAATAAAACTTAGCCAAGATCTTATTCTTATCTATTCTTTTGATAGGAAATAAATGATATTTATTATGCAGAAACTGCCATATCTCTGCCTTTTTAGGCAGTTTCCTTTTTTCGCTTAATTCTCTTAATGTTTGATCTGTTTCCAATAAACGCATATTGTAAGAGGTTATTTTTGAATCTATTAATGCAGCTATTTCGTCAGCATATTTCATGGCTAAGCGTAATTCATCCCACGTTAATCCTATATTTTCATATACTTGGGGATTAAGGGCAAGAGGCATTCCGCTTATTTCTTGCAAAAATTTGGGAGTCGCTATTCCACCATTATGAGCAGCTGCACATCTTACTTTATATATTTTTAACCATTCAGTAGCATTTCTTCCGAAATTTATCTCAAAAAGTTCGGCTGCATATTTAAGCATTTCAGGAACTGTAGAAGATTTTAAAATAGGAGAAGATATTGCTTCACCTATTTTTGTCAATTTTAATTGAGTGTTTTTTTCAGACGGATTAAGGACGTGTCCTTGAGCAGCAATATAAAAAAATGTAACCTCTTTAAGATATGTTTCAAGGAAAGATGTATAAATTACTAACAAGTGTAATCTATTTCTTTCCATATAGGTTGGTAGCCATTTTAAGGTTTCCTCAACTGTTTGCGTGTGCATACGCCAATTAAAACTACTACCAATAACCTGAGTAGAAATATCAGTTGCGGGTTTGCCCGTTAACAGATCCTTCAAACAATCTGCTGACATTTGTTGTGTCCAATAAATCCGAGACAAATCACTCGTCTTTTGCCTGAATTTTCTAAATGATAAAGTTGTTTCCCAACTTCTATTAATTCCCATTCGATTAATTATATATACTATTCTTGTCGCCCTAACTTTGAATCCTAAACCAATCCTTTATCAGTAGTTTTAACCTAATAATATCGTCTTCTTCCAATTCACATGAATGAGCAATTACATTCCTTATTTTCCCAAATTGACTAACGACCGATTCCATAGATTTTTTACTTCTAATAGTATCTGAAAAATCCTCCCAGTTATACGTGATGATGTCAATTAGTTCTCCGAAATTTGTATATGACAGTGGATCTTCTGATCGTATAGCCATTGCAGTATCTTTCTCTTTTGCCTGATTGTCTGCAACATTTTTAGCTACTCCTGGCGGAGCTTTGATGTCCCACCAATTAATGCCATGTTTCTCTTCTAGTCTTCCTGATATCAAGCTTCTAATTGAGTTCTCAAATGCAAAGTAATAAACATAAAATCGAGCCATTTTTCGTGCAGAAGTGAGAATTTCATGCTCAAATAATTCAGTGTCCACAATTTCCTTTTTAGAGACTGTATCAATATGTTGTATATCAACTCCTGATTCTTCGATTTTCATCAGGTCAGTTTCTAACATCAAGTTTTTAAAAGCAAAATGCTCTAACTTTTTACTAAAATTATTCATCTAATAAATTGTCTTTTAATGCTTTGAATATTGAATTATAAACTTCTATCTCTGTAGTTGCGGGCAAGTTTAAATTTATTGTGTAAGAAATTCCAAAAGCCTTATTTATCTTAAATGCCGCCTCGGGTTTTACCGGCTCATTAACATCATTATCAGAGTTATTTTCACTCTCAACTTTCAAGTTTTTTACAGGCTCTACCGGGCCATCAAATTTTGACAGCTTAACAAATTCTTGGAAGGTAGCCACAACTTTTGGAATTATTTTGTCATCGTCCCCAACTCCTAACAACGTTTTTAATTTAGTTGTTAAGGCGTCTTTACTTAATTTATGAGCGTATTCCGCAGTTTTATACAAATCCGCATAAGCTTTTTTTACTTGAACGCCTAGGACAGACGAGGATTTTGTGTCATCTCGATATTCTTTGTAAATATTAGTAGGTACACTTGCTTGGTCTAAAAATTCTAATTTCTTTAAAATTGGAATAATTGCTCGGTAGCTGGATGATCCAAGGCCTAAGACGGAAGCGAGGAAATCAAGTGTGAATTTTGGTGGTACAGAAGCCTTTTTTATCTCGTCTAGAACCTTGGGTACCGCATTATATGCGTCCATGTAAGGAGGATATTTAGTTGTTGGTGCCATAATTAGTGATAAGTTTTATATCCGAATATATAAATCATTTTTTTAAAATAATACTTTGCCTACGACGTCTTAATCAAAACAAGTCTAATCCTCCGGCTTCTCTTTTGGGTTTGCCATGCGCACAATTCGCGGTTCAAACTTCGCTAACACTTCTACCAGGTCGTTTTGGGCGGCCATTACGGCGTTAATATCCTTGTAGGCCATTGGCGCTTCGTCCACGTCGCTACCCAGCAGGGTAATACGCTTTTCAACCAGGTTGGCGGCAATAGCGGTTCTATCTAGCGTTTTAAAAGCTGCGCTTCGGCTCATGGCACGCCCTGCACCGTGGCTGGCGCTGTTAATGCTTGTCGCATCGCCTTTACCGCGCACTAAAAACCCGGGGGTGCTCATGCTACCCGGTATAATACCCAACACGCCCTCGCCCGCCGGGGTGGCACCCTTACGGTGTACCATTACCTCGGTACCATCGGCCAGTTGCTCTTTCCAGGCAAAGTTGTGGTGGTTCTCTACCATCGCCATTGGTTTAACGCCTAAGGCACGGGCAATCTTGTTGTGGATCTCGTGGTGGTTAGCACTGGCATATTCGCCAGCCAGGTTCATGGCTATCCAGTATTCCTGCCCTTCATCCTTATCCAGATCCAACCACGCCAAATGCTTGGCTTGCGCCGGCAGTTTGGTTTTAGTCATGGCAATTTTGCTGTAATGGTCGGCCACGGCGCCCCCAAACCCCCGCGAACCGGAGTGCGAAAGCAGCGCCAGGTAATTACCTGCCGGTATGCCGGGCATAGCGCCGTCGGCAATAGTCAGTTCGCCCCATTCCACAAAGTGGTTACCCGTACCGCTGGTACCTAACTGCGCATAAGCCTTATCCTTAAGCGAGCGGATCACCTTAGTTTCGCTCCAGGTTTTACTGTCAAACAACGAGCTGTCGAAGTAAGATTTGGTTGTACAACCCATCCCGAAATAGGTGTTATCCACCAATATATTCTTCAGCTTATCTTTCTCGTTATCAACAGCCGCAGCAGGCAAATCAAAAATGCTTAAACACATACGGCAGGCAATATCCACCCCAACTGCAAACGGAATAATGGTATTTGCCGTAGTGGCCAGCACACCACCGATAGGCAGGCCGTAGCCCTGGTGTGCGTCGGGCATTAATGCGCCGGCAACGGCAATGGGTAATTGTACGGCAGTACGCATCTGTGCAAGCGCACCTATCTCAATATTCTCCAAACCCCACACCGGGAAATCGGCAATCTCTTCTTTCAGTTTAAAGTTAGCGCGTTCCTGTTTTATAAACTTACCCTCTTTACGCAGGGCAATCACCTCCTCGGCCAGGTTCTTAAACTTACCGCCTTTTTTCAAAGCATAAGGCATCGGATCGTCAACCAGGGCTTCCAGGTTGGCCAGTATTTCGGCCTTGCTCATTACATGGTGCTTCAGTAAACCATTAGCCACGCGGCTAAAGCTCACCAGTAAGTCCACCTCGTTTATACCTAAAGCCTTTAACTCGTTATTGCTGATCTTTTCTTTTTCCATCGTATTTATACTGAAAGTATCATTTAATAATTTAAAGTCTCCAGACCTAACAAACTCCTCTCCCCAAATCGGGAGAGGGGGCGTTCGTGAACGCGTTCAGCCTTTCGACAGTACAAAGAGAAACACCAAGTGCGCAGCGTATTTGCGTAGAAGAAAATATTTTAGATATTTATATAAAAATTCTGATATTTGTTCTGCGTTCAGCAATGAAAACTTCGCATACTTCCATATAACCCTTTCCAAGCACTGCCTATTAGGCCAACCGATTTACTTTGTCTAAAAGTGCCGGCAAACAGCCGTTATTTTTCAAGTGCTAAACAAGGGCATCCTGCCAGGGATGAATGTTGAATTATTAAATCAATCAAATTTTTATATGGACAAGTGTAATGGACACTACTTTATGGCCTTACCGTTTAAAATCGGCAAGGAGAAAGAAACAACTGCAAAAAAAGAATCTGGATAAGCAGCTACTGCATACGGAACGTGAGCTAAAACGGTTACAGGATATTAAAAGCAATCAACCGCTGGTGCCTTTAGATAAGCCTTATCAGAAAGGATGGGTGCGCAAGTTTGTACTGAGGCCGGAGATACAAAAAAGTGAAAAAGCGGAGTTTTACCAGGAAATACTGGATAAGATCAATTCGAGCCAGCGGCATTATGATCAATCATTTAAACAACCAAAACGGAACAAACACCGGCACCGGTATCATTATACCAGCTTGCCCGAACTAAGAACAATTAGCCGGCACGACTGGATCTACAATAAACTTGAACTAAGCGAAGAGCAGCGCGACTGTTTCAGACGCGTGGAGTTTTGGGACGAGCAATGGTATCGTTGGGATTATAAATATGCGTTTGCAAAACCTGAGTTATTTGAGATAGCCGTACTACCTTACATGGTAGATAAGATAAAACTGGGAGATGCCATATTAGAGCAGGAAATAGATCACTTGAATTATGTCTTATATGAAAGCCGGTTAATGTATCGTTTCTCTAAAATAAAAGGAAGGTGCTTTAGATACCGATGGGATGAATACGAAAATCCCAAATACCTGAACCCGCTTAAAAATATACCGCTTAATAAAATTAAAAATATTTTTACAGAAATTTCTTGATTTAAAAAAATAAGTTGTATACTTGCAGCATGAAAACACAATTAATACAGATACAATTGCCGCAACTGATTTATCAGAGGTGAATGGGTATGTATTGAAATAATATAGCAAGATATTCAGAATCCTCTTAGATAAATCTAAGGGGATTTTTTGTTTTAAGTCAATTTCAGGGTAGTATATCAATTGGTCAGATTACCACATTTGGGATGTGGAGGCTCCCGGTTCGAGTCCGGGCTACCCTACTGATAATCATAATAGAACGTTAGCTCAATTAGGTAAGAGCGGCACCCTTATACGGTGATGGTTAAAGGTTCAAGTCCTTTACGTTCTACAATGTATTTTCCTGTGGTGCAACGGTAGCACCTCTGATTTTGGTTCAGAAGATCGTGGTTCGAATCCATGCAGGAAAACTTAATTTTGGAAAACATCTTTACTGCTTAAGTCATTTTAGAATGCTATAGCGGGTAAGGGAGGGCTATTGCCTAAATACAGATATTTCTGTATTTCTAATCAACAATAACCAATGTATCAAATACCTGTTTTTTGTGATTGATGATACTGTCTAAGTTATAATTTGCTTTAACAATTGTGCTATCGAAATCATTATACCTGTCATAATCTCTATAGATCTTTATGATTTTATTTGCAATTGTGGTATCAGGTTTCCTTTTGTAAAGGTTACATAAACAAAGCGCCAGGTGGTTCTGATTGGCTCTGTAATATCTCCTTCCAGGCCTTTAATATCATACTTAAATCGAACTGTACAACTTTTAAATGTTAGGGCTTGTGTACTGCTATGACGTATCTGAGGGAGAACCACCGTAAAAAATATGGTGGTAAACGCCAAGATACCAAGTACCCATGCTGCGGTTCTTCTCTCTTCCATACTATAGGCTTTATCATTTATACAAAAGCCTGCAACAAGTAACCTTTGCTTCTCACAATAAATATGTACGCACTTGCTTTGCGCAGAAGAAAATATTTCTAATATTTATTAACTAAATCTCAAACCCAATCCACGAATTTCGAAATCATCATCTTATGCCTGTTAACCGCAATGCCCTTATCCGATACCGAACTATTGACCAATGTCTGCAAAACAGGCGAAGGAAATGGACGCTTGACGACCTGATTGAGGCCTGCAGTGATGCCATTTACGAATACCAGGGTATTGATACCGGCATAAGCCGCCGCACCGTACAGGCAGATATTGAAATGATGCGCAGCAATAAGCTGGGCTATGAAGCGCCAATTATCGTCGTCGATAAAAAATATTACACCTATGCAGATAAGGACTACAGCATTACCAATAGCCCCATCAGCGCACAGGATATGCAGGTGCTTGGCGAGGTTTCGGGACTGCTGAAGCAATTCAAAGGTTTTAACCACTTTGCCGACCTTAACGAAATGGTGAGTAAGCTGGAAGATAAGATCTACACTCAAAAAACGCAGCTCAGTCCGGTTATCGACTTTGAAAAAAACGACAATTTGAAGGGCCTGGAATGGATCGAAGTTATACGAAAGGCCATTGTAGAGAAAAAAACGATGTGTATTACCTATCAGTCGTTCAAAGCACGCGAAGCCAGTATCTTTTGCTTTAGTGGCTACCTGTTAAAAGAATACCGCAACCGTTGGTTTGTGCTTGGCAGGGCACACCGCCGCAATAGCCCGCTATTAACCCTTGCATTAGACCGTATACAAACCATTGAAGAACACACAGAAAGCTACCGCGAAAACATTGAATTAGATCTTGCTACTTATTACAACAATGTAATAGGCGTAACAAAAACACCCAACCAGCGCGATTGCGAAGTAGTGTTTTGGATAGATAAAGATAACGCACCTTATGTAATCACCAAACCTTTACATCATACTCAAAAACTGCTAAGTGAAGACGAAACGGGAAAAACATTCAGCATCCGTGTAATTATGAATTTTGAGTTAGAGCGCGAACTTTTAGGTTTTGGTTCAAAAATAAGAGTTTTGGGACCAAGAATTTTGGTTAAACAAATGAGGGCACAGATTAAAAAGACATTGGAGCGCTACGAAAACAACTTCTAAATCTATTTTCTTGCCCGTACTAATACACGGGCAACGCTAATATTTTCTCTATTTCCGGTGCGATGTGCTTATCATAGTATTCGTTCTCTTTTATATCGGTAAAGCCTGAAGATTTGCATACTTTCTGCGTGAAATAATTTGCTGATTGGCAGAGCGACATAAAAGCCAGAAACCTGATTTCCGGGTTGCTTTTTTCTGTAAGGTTCTTTTCCGTTTTGTCAAATGCTTGCTTCAATAAAACGTTTAACCGCATTTTCAGATCAGGAATTGCAACAACCCCGGGATTACGCAGGTATTGAATAAGTACGTTTGCTTCGTGCGTATGGTTAAAATTATATATGTTAATCTGATGCCATATATCCATTAATGAGGTAATTAACGTATCGTTTGTCCTCAACTGCCTTTTTAAATTATCTACAAGATCATCAAGGCACGTAATCAGGCTTACCTGCAAAACATTTTTTAGTCCGCCAAATTTTGACATGATAGTTGATTTACTGCATTTTGTTGTAAAACAAATCAAAGGGAGCGTTACATGGTCGTATCCATACATACTGATCAGCGCAATGGTATGCCCAATGATAAAATTTGCCGATTTACTGTTCCCGTAATTGTTAATATATTGGTTAGGCATAATAAGGTTTTTTAGAGGATTCATATCTAATATTTTCTAAAGTACCTGGCGTTGCTAATGAATGCCAGAGGAAGCTTCATTAACGCTCAAACTCAATCAATCTGGTTTCCGATAATTTCTAAGCTTTTTATTCGGCCATTGGCACGTTGCGCCAGGCGGAGGTTTTGATCGGAAGTGAAATATTTGTAAAGCCAGTTAATAAAAATCTGCACCTTGTTTTTAACCCCCAGAATAAGCATCAAGTGCACAAACATCCAGGTAAACCAGGCAAGCCTGCCTTTTAAATGCCATTTCGGAAAAGTAAGATCTACCACGGCTTTGCGCTTGCCTATAGTGGCCATAATCCCCTTATCATAATATTCATAAGCTATTAGTTGCTCCCCCTCAAGCATACGGACAATATTTTCGGCAAGATTATCGGCCTGACTTTGTGCTACACTGGCCAATTGCGGGTGCCCATTCTCGTAACCGGGCGCATTCATTTGGGCGATATCACCTATAGCGTATATCGCATCTGCCCCTTCCAGCATATTAAACCGGTCTACTTTGAGTCGATTACCTCTGGTTATTACATCCCCCGTTAAACCTGGCGGTATGTCGCCGCTTACTCCTGCAGCCCATATCACGGTACGCACTTCAATGCTTTGTCCGTTACTTAACTGCAACAATTTACCGTCGTAGGTTTCCACCCCTGTTGCGGGCATAAAATTCACCCCCATATCAGTAAGGTAATTCAGGGCGTCAATACCAGACTTTTCGCTCATATTTTTCAACGGACGCGAATTGCGGTCGATCAGATATAAGTTCATCAGCTCTATATCCAACTCGGGATAATCCTTGGGCAATACATTGTTCTTAAGTTCTGCTAATGCACCTGCAAGTTCAACACCTGTTGGCCCGGCGCCAACAATGGCAACGCTCATTAACGAAGACCGCTTTGATGGAGATTGAGTATCCAGTGCATCTTCATAATTATTGATGATCTTATTCATCAGTTGCAGTGCCTCCAATGTTGTTTTCATTGGAAGCGTGTGCTGTTTTATGGCATCATTACCAAAGTAGTTTGTTACCGTGCCGGTTGCAATAACCAGCTGGTCATATTCAAAATTGCCGATATCGGTTAAAACCAGCTTTTGCACCGTATCCAACCCTGTCACTTCAGCTATCCTTATCCTCACGTTTTCACTGTGCTGAAATATCTTTCTCAGCGGAAAGGAAATATTGCTTGGCTCGAGGCTTGCTGTTGCCACCTGGTATAGCAGCGGCTGAAACTGATGAAAATTATTCCGGTCTATCAGCAGTACTTCAACACCTTCTTGATTGCTAAGTTTCCTGGCCAGCCGCAGTCCTGCAAATCCGGCTCCAATGATCACCACTTTCATTTCTGATACTATTAATTGTGATTATCTCTGATAATTTTCTCCCGTTGCAGTGAGATAATGGTAAACTGCCAGTTGGTTATTATAATCGGCATAAGCGGTAGTAAGCACTTGGGCAGCTTGCTCATAACTGGCCTGGGCATCCAACACATCTGTTACAGGGCTTAGGCCTGCTTTGTAGTTATCCTTGTTTACTTTCAGGTTTTCAACGGCAAGCTTCAGGTTTTCCTGTGCGTAGCTGATTTGCGTAAGCTGATCTTTTAGTTCATACCAGTAGCGCGTAATACCCAACTTTATCTGATCCTGACCATCGCGAAAATCATTGGCAGCAATGGCTTCATTTAACTTTTCCTGTTTCACTTTTTGCTTGCCCCGGCCCCATAAACCATTGGATATAGGGATACTTAATGTTACAAATCCCGAAGGGACAAATGAACTGCCGAAAGCATTATTAAATGAGCCCGTCTGTGCTGCGCTAGCCCCAACTGACAAACTCGGCAGATTATCACCTTTTGATAACCTGGTTTGCAATAACTGTGCATCTACACGTTTTTTAAGTAACTGGTAATCATAATTTTTTGCAAGTAAAGTATCGGGTGCCAGGCCGGGCAATACAGGCATATGCTCTTTATCCAAGGTATCCTGCATGGTCATCAATGAATCAAAAGGCATACCTGTATACATAGAGAAGTCGAGTAAGGCTACTCGCCGCCCATTTTGTAATTTACTTTTTTGCACCATTAACTGGCTAAGCTGTACCTTCACCTTTAGCAGGTCATTACGTGCAATAAGCCCCGAAGCAAGCATATCTTTCTGCATTTTAAGCAGTCCGTTAAGCAGCACCTCGTTAGCAGCTACAGTTTTTTGCTGCTCCTGCAGGCTCACCAAGTTCCAGTACTTCTGCTCGGTGAGCAAAAGCACCGAGTCGGTTGACTGCTGCATGCGTATGCGTGCTACATCTAATTGCAGGCCTGCCAGTTTATTGCTGGTTTGTATTTTTCCGCCGGCATAAATTGGTTGCGTGCCTGTAACACCAATCAGGTAAAAGTTATTAATGCCCTTTTCAAGTAAGGGAGGCATGGCAGAAATAAAGTCTTTAAAACCCAGCAACCCCAACCCGGTTGCGCTAACCGAAGGTAAATAGTCTGCCTTGGCGGCAGACACACCGGCTTTTGCAGATTCGGTTCGTAATTGCCCGTTTTTTAAAGCTTTGCTGTATGATAGTGCTGCCTCTTTGCTTTGCTTAAGCGATACTATATGCTGCTGAGCAAATACAGGCAGGCTGATAACCGTTATGATTAAGGCTAAAATCAATCTTTTCATAATAATGACATTAAGCGTTGAGGCTTGTTTCTTTATGGGCCGTTTGCTGGTCTTCTTTATGGAAAAACAACCAATACATAGTAGGTAAAGCAAACAGCGTGAGTAACATGGAAACCAATAAACCGAAGCAGATTACGGTACCCAGCGGCCCCCATAATGATGACCGGCTAAGGATCATCGGTATAACACCAACAGCCGCTGCAGATGATGTAAGGAATATGGGCCTCATTCGCCGCTCGGCCGATAGCTTCGCTGCTTCAAATACGGATACGCCTTCATGGTGGCGCAGTTCTTCTGCAAAGTCAATCAGGATCACTCCATTTCTAACTACAATACCGCAAAGTGCCAGCAAACCTAAAAAGGACGTGAAACCGAATGGATAACCTGCAACCAACAATCCAAATGATGCGCCAAGTATACTTAACGGCATGGTGGTAATACTCAGCACCGCATGTTTAAGGTGCTTAAAGTGCCATAACAGGATCAGGAAGATCAGAATAACACTTAACCCTAAGGCCATACCCATGGGGCCCATGTTTTCATTTTGCAGCTCAAGTTCCCCGCCGTAGTTTATTTCCACACCTTCAGGAAGTTTTATTTTTTTAATATCCGGCTGCAATTTGGCCAATACGCCGTTTGCAACAGCATCAGGCAATACATCCATCCTAACGGTGAGCGTACGTATACTGTTGCGACGTACAATCTGGCCCTCATTCCAGTCTGGTGTAATGTTAGCCACCTGTCTTAAAGGCACAGCTGCATTGGTTTTAGGTGATACAATGTTCAGCTCGTTCAGCTTGGCTATGTCCATGCGCACCTTATCCGGTGTCTTTATCTCTACATCTATAGGATAGGTCTCTTCCCAAAGTTGTGTTGCTTTGATACCGGTTGTTTGGGCAGCAATAGTATTTGCAATGTCGTTTTTACTGATACCAAGACGTGCAGCTTCAGTTGTTTTTACATCTATATTCAGCCCTTGCTGCATATCATCAAAATCAGTACGTACCCAGTTCACCTCTTTGTTGCGTTTACCAATTGCCATTACCTGTTGAGCAACTTTTTTCAGGTCAGATATGCTATCTCCGGATATCCTTACTTCAATCGGCGCCTGTGCATTAACCATATTCAGTTGCTTCATCCGGACATAAGCGGATGGGAAACGTTCGCTGTATTTAGGAATGTATTCTTTGATCACTTCTTCAGTGGCATCCTCTGAAGTTGTATTTATAAGGATCTGTGCATAATTTTTTGCAGCAAGGTTAGGTGCATATACCATATGGAATCGCGGCGAGCTGGACCCTATAAAGCTTGTATAATTTACGATGCGCTTATCTTTTGCCAGTATGCGTTCCATACCCTTCACCACACTATCTGTTTGCGCAAGGCTGTAGCCGCTTGGCAGGTAGATTTCCACGGCAAACTGGTTGCGTTCTACCTTAGGGAATAACTGCTGTGGCAGTAACCCCATAAAGATGACACCTACTACAACAGACAATACTGCAAATAAAACAGTAAGCCTGTAATGGTGCATGGCATTGCCGATATGCTTATTAAAAAAGTCTTGCAGGTAATCCAAAAAAGATTTTTTATCAGTCTTTTTTTCACCGTGCAAAAGTCCCTTTTTAATAAAGAGCGTGTTAAAGAACGGCACCAGCATCATGGAGATAACCAGCGACAGTGTTAATGCGATAATGATGGTAAAAGGGAAAACGCTGATAAAGTCTTTTGCAGTACCTGTCATGAAAAACATTAGCGGCACAAATGTGGCGGATATGGCCAGCGTTGCAGTAAATACCGAAGGGAACAACTCTGATGCGCTGCTTTTTGCTGCATCCCAGACTGACATGCCGTGATCCAATTTTTCAATGTGGTTATCTATCACCACAATAGGGTCATCTACAACAATACCCAACACGACAATTAATGCTGCAAGGGTTACAGTATCCAGCTCCAAACCGAAAAGGTACATAATACCCAATGTAGCGGCGATGGTTATCGGAATTGTTGCCGCAGCTACAGCAGCCACGCGGAAAGGCAGCAATAACAACGCTACGACGATTACCCCAACCAGTGCAAAGGCAAACTCTTTCATAAAGTGGGTAATGGACTCATCAACCACTTCCGGCTGATTAGCCAGCTTTACCATTTGGATATCTTTAGGCAGATGCTCACGCACGACATCCAGCCGCTCTTCAAGCTTTTTACCGAATTGCACAATGTTTTTACCGCTCACCATCTCCAGTGAAATGATGATAGATTTTGTCCCATTCGAGGTTACATAGCTATCCGGTTCCTGATATTTGCGTTTGATGGTAGCAACGTCACGCAGCCTCACCGTATTCCCGTTATTATCCTGACGGACAATCTGCTCGGCCAGGTCCGCTTCGGTCTGGTAAAACGTACTCAGGTGTATCGGGCGATCAATGACTTCGCCCTTCTCTGTACCTGCTGAACTGATAGCACCTGCATTTTGCAACACCTGCATAATGGTGTTTACCGAAATACCCTGCTGCTGTAGTTTGTTGTTGTCTATGTAAACTGATATTTGCTCGTCAAGATTACCGGTATGCGATATTTTGGCTACATCCTTAACATGGCGTAATTGCGATTCAATGTATTCTACATTGTTCAGTAACTCTTTATATGGGCGGCTTTTAGATTCAACAGCCATTAATAAGGCCGATGTGCTGCCAAAATCACTGTTGACGTAAAAGCCCCGGACTTCCTTAGGTAACTGGCTCTGTAAAATGAGCATCCCGTTTTTAATCTTGTTCCAGAAGGCTTTGCTCTGAACATCGTTGTATTTATCTGATACTTCCAGGAATATATACATCATCCCATCCTTTGAATAGGAATAGGTTTTTGTTTTGTCGACCTCATTATTGCTGAAAAGGTATTCTTCTACCTTTTTAGTCATTTGCTGTTCTACCTGTTTGGCAGATGCACCCGGATACATGCCAATGATAACACCCTGCCTTATCGTAAAATCAGGAAACTCATTTCGCGGCATGTTAAAAAGCGCTGCTATACCAAGTATAAACAGGATGATTGCGAAGGCTACCGGCAGCACATGATATTTCATGGCCCAGTCAATCATACTTCCTTTTTCTTCTTTCATAGCGGCTTATTTATTGAGTATGGTTACTGGGGTTTGATCCGAAAGCTTTTGATAGCCAGAGGTGATCAGCCGTTCATCGCCTTTCAAGCCTTCGGTAATGGCAATGCCGTTGCTATAAAGCCGGCCTGTTTTCACCATTTTACGTGCAGCTTTATTATCAGCTCCGGCCAGGTACACAAACCTGTTACCTTGCTCATCCACCTGAACGGCCTGTACCGGCACCAATACACCAGCACTGTCAGCCGTATCAACTGATTTTTTAGAAGACAGGAAATTAACCTTACTCAGCATGCCTGGTTTAAGCACATGGTCGGCATTGGTTAGTTTAACCTTTACATTGTAATTGGCTGTACCATTAACCGCAAGCACGCCAACTTCTGAAACTACGCCATTGAATACACGGCCTGCCAGTGCATCTACTTTTATCACAGCTGGCGTGCCTTTTGGAAAGCGGTTCACCTCGCTCTCGGGCACTGCTACCAGGGCTTGTATAGATCCGGTTTCCAATAGTTGGGCAATCGGCTGCCCTGGGTTCGCCACGCCTCCGGCTTCTATTTTTTTATCACCTATGTAACCCGACTGGGGGGCATAAAGGCGGGTATGCACAATATTTTGGTAAGTTGCCTTAGCTGCCGATGTCGCCTGTTCAAAGTTTGACCGTGCTTCAAGCATTTTAATCTCCGCTATGCTTCCTTTACGATAGACCTCATCCATTCTGCGATAATTTTCTTCGGCCAGCTTAGCCTGTGCCAACTGCGCATTATATTGATTGCGGTAAGTGGTTTCATCTACCTGCGCAACCAGTTGCCCTTTGTTGACATAATCACCCGCCTTCACAGGAAATGAAGTTACAGTACCTGAAACCTGGAAACTTAAGTCTATAGCCTTGTCGGCCTGAAGGGTGCCGTCATAATCAGTTTGCTGTGTCCCCTGGTTGTGATCTTTACCCAAATTGATCACTTCTACAGCAAGTGTATCAGGGCCTGCCTTCGTGTTATTTTTATGACTACAGCTGCTCATCAAGGTTGATATGGCAATTGCGGCTACGATGATGATCGTCTTTCGTTGTGATATAAAGCACTTCATTTTTGGACAAGTTTTTGCTTTTTGTATTTAATATATGTCTTGTAATATCTGATTATCCGCTGCAAATATATAAACAACTTCTAATTAAAAATACAAAATAACATTTTTTGTCTTTTTGTTTTTTATCACTTTTGATTGATATTTTTTTTACACTTTTGTAAACACCCTGCCTTTTATTGTTTAGGTTGTAGTGGATTATATGAATAAGGATATTTTGAAAAAAGAGAACGAAGCTGTGACAGACCGTGTAAAGGAGGAGATTATTGAAGGCGCTGAAATTGCTTTTAAAAAATATGGTTATACAAGGGTAACCATGCAGGATATCTCTAAAGAAGCTAAAAAGGTACGCAGTACTGTTTATAAATACTTTGACAATAAAACCGAGGTGTTGAATGCAGTAACGGGGAAAATTATGTCAGCGATACTAAAAGACTGTTCAACAGTTGTAAGTAAAAGACGTTCGTTTTCAGCAAATATTGATCAGTACTTTCGCCGTAAACTGGAAAACATCAAATTACTGGTGAGTGATTATGAATTATTGGTAAATGACCTGAAAACTGATCCCGGTTTAATTATTCTCAAATCGAGAACCATGCTGGAAGACGAATTATTACTCATGGGAACCATGATACAATGGGCAATGGAAAACGATGACATCAAATCTCTTAGTGATGAAGACCGCCTTTTTTTAGCTGAAACGCTACACACCGCTTTCAAAAGTTTTGAAATGGAAATTATACTCTTCGGCCGTTTTCCGAATTACGAAGACAAACTTTCCTGGCTGGCTCAACTACTTCAAAAGGGACTTTCTTAAGATCATGGAACTGCAAATACTTTTACGAACAACCCCGCGATAATATTATCGCGGGGTTAACTTTTTGCGAAAAATTAGCATGAAAAAGCCCAGTTAATTATTAGAATAGTACTAATGAAATTAAGGCGCATATCTAATGCGTCTATAGTTATAAAAAAATGCGGCGTTTAAAGATTTACGGTATTCGATGAAGTGAGGAAGCTTACTTCTATGATCACTGATTAGTCCATGCCCCAATAGATGCTTGTAATTCATCCTGCGTTTCTGGTAATTGTACCCTTAACGAGCGGTCCACACGCGCATGAACGCTCTCCACAAACGGCCTAAACAGCTCGTTATATCTCTCAAAAGCAGTTTGATAATCACCATTAGCGTGCAATTCCTTCGCTAATAATGTGGCGCCTTGCATAGCCAAACTGGTACCCATACCGGTGAAAAAGCTTGGGGCGTATGCCGCGTCACCTATTAGGGCAACACGCTCCTTTGTCCAGCTTGGCATTTGAATTTGGCAAGCTTCGTCAAAATAAAGGTCATCGGCGTTAAGCATCGCATCTAATATCTGCGGGATCTTCCAATTGGAGTTATCTTCAAAAAATGCTTTTAAAATTTGCTTAGGCCGTTCGCGATCTCGATAATGCCAATCTAATTTGGGTGAACGGAATACAAGGATGGCATTCGCGGCATCTTTAAACTGAAAGATCACTGCCTGTTTGCCCAATTCACGATAAACAATGCCTGTTGATTTTGGCCGACCCGTTTCGATATGATCTGCGGCAGCAAATGCAAAGTAAACATCCAGGAACTTTTTAAACTCATCCTCTGGACCAAAAACAAGTCTTCTGACTGTGGAGTGAGTGCCATCGGCGCCAAATACAAGATCATAAATTTTATTTTCACCATTCTCAAAGGATACTTCCACATGATCTTGATGCTGGGTTAAATTAGATATACTGTTACCAAAAATTATCTCCACCTCATCTTTCGGAATGGCCTCATAAATGATCTTAACCAGATCGCCTCTATGTATTTCAATATCACCCAGGTATTCAGGCAAATTATTGATGGCGAATTTAGCCAGTGTTTGATCTTCTGCACCCACAATCTCATCAGTATGGATGAATTCATTGGCTTTGATCTGGTCATAAATGCCCATTTCCTTCGCTATGTTCAGTGCGTCACCGCGTACATCAATAGGTGAGCCGGCTGTTCTGAGCTCTTTACCCAGTTCAACTATGGTTACTCCGTAACCGAATTTATTTAACCAGTAAGCCAGCGTTAATCCGGCAAAACTGGCACCGGATATTAAGACTTGTTTTTTCATTGCTTCAATTATTTTGCTTTAATACATTATTGATAAGGCAAAACTAATGTTAGCTCTACAAGTAAAATATTCGATAAAATAGTATTTTTACTCGAAAAAAATGAATTCTAAATCAAGTGATTATCATCCAAGGAGTATACTTGAATTCACCAATAAATTAGGAGTAGTACTGGAGGACGTGCTGCAACACGTTCAGGTCCTCTTTTTTAAAGGATTTACCTTTTTGCCAGACATGGCCATGCACTTCGGTTCATTTTATGTGATGAATGATTTTACACGCGTAACCGGCCAATCGGATATACCAGACGGTATTGGCATTGTATTTCATAACATATTCGAAAATAACACTGATGATAAATTAGTTAAGCATAAAAACACCTCACCAATG